>CAVWQS010000009.1:0-773934 GCA_963757155.1 uncultured Alphaproteobacteria bacterium | reverse complement strand
GATCCGGACGGAGATCTAGGAGAAAAGCACGAGCCGGAGACGCACATCATTCCTTGTGCGCTTATGGCTCTCAGCGGGAAATTGAAGCACCTATCCCTCTATGGAGACGATCACGAAACGGCCGACGGAACATGCGTGAGAGACTATATCCATGTGACAGACTTGGCTCGTGCTCACGTGCAAGCAGTCGAGTATCTGGCAAAAGAGAATGACAGTATTGCTGTTAATCTGGGCTCCGGCACGGGTACGTCGATCCGTGAAGTATTAGATGCCATAACTCGCACTACGGGTCGTTCCGTACCGGTTGTCGTTGCACCGAAGAGACCCGGCGATCCCCCCAGACATTTTGCCATTTTAAGCCTCGCGACCCAACGGCTTGGCTTCAGGATCAACTGTCAGACATCGACACCATAATTCGGACAGCCGCGCCCTCGTTCGGCCTTGCCATACAGCCATGACTGATAAATCCTCGGAACTCGGCAACCACGCGGAGCAGCCCGGTCGCGCCGCTCGAGCGGGACATGCGGCACGATACGCCCATCAGAATATTCCGACCCGGGAGCAGGGCCTCACCCCGCTACTCAAGGGCACGCAGAAATTAGAATTTATGGTCGGATGCGCTGCATGGTTAGCGGCAATCATCTATTTTTGGAGCTGGTGGCTACATCCAACGCATGTCATCGGGATTGGATACTTTGCTCTGGTGACCGCGGTTCTGGTCTGGGTGACCTTCGAACCGCTGTATTTTCTAGTGATGTTCTCCGGCGCCAAGAAACCGACTGGTGTATTGCAGCTGCCGTCGGCAAGCAGGGTGGCGATGGTGGTAACCAAGGCACCGTCTGAACCATTCAGTGTCGTCGCGAAGACACTCCAGGCGATGCTGGAGCAAGACTATCCTCACGACACCTGGCTGGCGGATGAAGATCCGTCACCGGAAACTACAGAGTGGTGCGCAGCGCGAAGCATCAAGATATCCACGCGCCGGGGCCGGAGCGACTATCATCGCGACACCTGGCCACGACGCATACGCTGCAAGGAAGGAAATCTCGCATTCTTCTATGATCACTATGGCTATGAGCAATACGACTTTGTTTGCCAACTCGACGCTGACCATGTCCCGGATCCGTCCTACCTGCGAGAAATGTTACGTCCGTTTTCCGACGTTGATGTGGGGTACGTGTCAGCCCCGAGCATTTGCGACAAGAATGCTTCCGAAAGTTGGTCTGCTCGAGGTCGGCTCCACGCCGAGGCCAGTATGCATGGCTCCCTTCAGGCCGGGTACAACGGTGGCTGGGCGCCTCTCTGCATTGGGTCTCACTACGCAGTCCGGACGGCAGCTCTAAAAGATATCGGAGGACTTGGCCCCGAGTTGGCCGAAGACCATTCCACCACTCTCATGATGAATGCGGCGGGCTGGCGCGGCGTCCACGCCATCGATGCCATCGCTCACGGCGATGGTCCGCAGACCTTTGCTGACATGGTGACCCAGGAATTTCAGTGGTCGAGGAGTCTCGTCACAGTTTTGCTCCAGTATACGCCTCGCTATCTTCCTTCGCTTTCGACTAGACTAAAAGCGCAATTCCTATTTTGTCAGCTATGGTACCCGCTATTTTCGATGTTCATGGCGCTTATCTATATTCTGCCGATTGTCGCGCTAGTGTCTGGGGTCAACTTCGCAAATGTAACCTATTCCCAGTTTTTCATGCATTTCGTGCCGATCTCTCTGGTTCTTATCTTCATGGGTTACCGCTGGCGTTCCGGCGGATCCTACCGTCCTGTGAATGGGAAGATCCTGAGTTGGGAAAAGATGCTGTTTTGCTATGCCCGATGGCCCTGGGTATTCGCGGGAACAATAACCGCCCTCCGCGACTGGATCGCTGGTTCCTCGGTCGAATTTCGCGTGACACCAAAGGGTACCGATTCGGCCGGGCCACTGCCCGTCAGGGTTCTCATGCCCTACGCGCTCTTGTCAGGAATCTCGGCCTCGGCAGTGCTGCTACTTGGCCATGTCGGCACTGCAAATGGGTTCTATATCTTCGCCATCTTCAATGCCGGTCTCTACGCCACTTTGCTCTTGGTCATTGTCTTAAAACACATTTCCGAGAACGGGATCACCGTTAGGTGGCGTTCGACGCCTGCTTTCGCTCACGCGCTCCTGGCCCTCCTATTGCTTCTTCCGGTTAGCGCCGGCGCCGCAATCCGCGGTCCGTATGGTCTCGAGGCGATGGCCTGGGGCAACGGCCCGCTTTCGCTGACACAGGCGGAATATAAGGTCGCTGGTGCGGGACAGGGGGGCACGGGCGTGCGCGTGGTCAAGTGGCGGCTAAAGTGGTTGGGCGAAAGTGGCACGAGTACAGGATGAGCCTCAAGCACGAAGCTTTCGTTGATCGCTTGGCTAAGGTGGCATGAGCACGCTCTGGGCGCAGATCGAGTTTATGAATAAAAATGGAGCTTCCCTGGGAAGAGCGCCGGCCGCTGTGACAAAGACGGTATAGTAATATTGGAGTATACGAGACAACCTTAGTGCAGAAGTAATTGAAGTGATTTTGATGTATTGTTCTAATCTGGTAAGGGAACTCTGGCGGCAGAGTCTTCGCTTGAGACGTAGAAGTATCTGTAACAGAAACTTGGAATATGGAGAGTAAGTTCATGAAGCGGAGGAGAATGCTGGCTGGCCTCCTGGCAGCCGCGGCAGCGCCGGTCGCGCTTACCGCCCTGGGCAAGTTTGGATGGGGCGCAGGCGAACTGCTCGCGGATAACTCGGCGGCGGTGGGAGCTTATCCAGCGAAGTATCCTCAAATAAACCATCCCGGAATCCCCTTAGGTGCGTACGACCCGCACGGCGACTTCAAGAATTATTCAGGCGTTAAGATCGAACATGTGTTCATGCCCTGGCAAGATGTCGAGCTGTCGGCTCTCTATACTGCCGATTTGTATGCGCTCGAACACGGCAGGTCATTGCTGATCACGATCGAACCATGGTCGTGGTCGGAAGACTCGCGCCTAACGCCCGATCAGTTGAAGGACAGAGTGCTCGGTGGCGCTTATGACGAAACCATCAAGTCCATCGCGAAGGTCATTAGTGAGCTGAAGAGCCCCGTGACGATCAGGTGGGGACAAGAAATGGAGGATACGAGCGGCCGTTTCTCCTGGAGTGGGTGGAAACCGGAAGATTACGTCGCAGCCTACCGAAGATTTCACGATCTGACCCACCCCATTGCTATGCAAGCAAAATTCATGTGGTCCCCGAAGGGCAACAGCAACCTTGCCGAATACTATCCCGGTGACGATTACACGGACGCAATAGGTCTTTCTGTGTTTGGTTTCCAAAAATACGACAACGGCAATTTCGGGCGCGACCGTACCTTTGGCGAGGTTTTGAAGCCAGGCTACGAACTGGTGGCCGCCTTCGGAAAGCCTGTCGTAGTGGCTGAGTTGGGCTATGACGGCACCGACGGCTACGTTGCCAGTTGGGCTAAGGCGGTCACGAAGCCGAATGCCGGATTCCCGCTGCTGACGGCCGTCGTGTATTTCGACGACAAGGAGAGTTATCCTTGGCCGGGGAATTTCGGCTTGCCGGACTGGCGCGTCGCTTAGCCGGGATGCCAAATGCCGTCATATTCGTGACTCCGGCGAGCCGGCTGGCGCGGAATAGGCCGCAGAACAGCGCCTTTTGGTGCACTTTCGAACGTTCACCAAGAAGATGTCCAGCCGGTCTTCTAGAGCGATTCCATCTGACACATGGCTGATGCGATCAGAGGAGCTAATGCGATCATGATAAAGTATAAAGTACGGCTGGCCGCGGTATTGCTCGCATTTTGTCTTGCGAGTTGTCGAAGTGGAGATTTTGACTCGGGGGCGGGGGACATAGCTTCTTCCGACCCGGCTAAGGTAGCGAGCGCGGCCGACGTACGCGCGTTCTATATGGACAAGACCTGGGTCTGGCAGGACGGAGCAGGATACTTCGCGGAAAGCGGGCATTTTACCGCATGGTCGGGGACCGGCGAGAAGACGACCTATGCGGGCGGTCTATGGTGGGTGGACGACAAAGGCCAGCTCTGTATCGATGCGAGGTGGCGAACGATGAACGCCGCTAAAGCGAATATCACCTGCTTCGACCATCGCAGAGATGGAAATGTCTGGTACCAGAAGAAAGTGCCCTCGGGTTCCTGGTATGTCTTCAAGTCAGATCCAGGCAAACCCGATGATGAGAGCGAGAAATTGAAAAGAGGAGATCTTATCGAGGCAAAGCTGCGGACGATAGAGGCGAAACTCGGCCCGAATTCATAGCGCGCATCGACGATTCACAGGTTGGCATATGTGATCGAAAATAGTCAGTTGCGGAGTACACAGACTGAGGCCTGACCAAAGCCACTGGGGGTGCAAATATAGCGCGCACTTCCGTTGTTTGCGGGAACTGTCTTAGCGCTTTTGGTGGATGTGGTGTTTTGATTGTCGGAGGTGACATCCGAAGCCAATAGAGCCTGCATTTGTCCAGCTTTCGCGCGCCAATCAAGCGCTACCCTTCCGGCGCCCGCCGAGCCCGCCGCCAAGCACGCCCAACGCGCTGGAGCGGGCTGCAAAGTTGCTTAACATAGGCCGGCGGCATCAGACGTACCGTGTGCCCGGGCGCCTTGAGCGCGCGTGACCAATAATGCGACGATGCACAGGCCTCAATGCCGACGAGGCATGGCGCCAGCTTCTCGAAGAATGCCAGGACGTAACGTCGCTTCAGCTGGCGGCGGATGACGACCTTGCCTATCGCGTCGATGCCGTGGACCTGAAAAACCGACTTAGCGATGTCGAGACCGATCGTCGTGACACTTTGCATGCTGCCCTCCTCCGAATCGTGGTCACCCCATCGGCGACCACTTCCGTGGCACTTACGTGCCGGTGGAGGAGGTGGAGGAGCCGTCCACAGCATCAAAACCGGACCCATGCCGGCAGAGTTGGTTCGTCTCAAATGCGCCAGAGCGGCCATCCCCTGACCCAGCTGAGGGGCAATCGGCTCACCCCCACGAAGTGCGACGCTGGTCCACGAGCGTGCGGACGTACAGGCTGCTGTGGACGTTGGGCGGCCCTTTTGGGGCATGGATTGGCCCCTCCGAGGTGTGGAGGGCGTCGCGTTTGCGACTTTTATGTCACAATCCGGGTATCAAGCCGGGAACTAACTTGCCTACTACCATGCCGACAATAACTAGCACATAAGCAAGTAGGGCTAGATTGGTTAATCCTAGCATCGGCTTAACCCCCCAGATTTTGTCTCCGATGAGCCTGATTTTCGGCCGCTCGTTCGGGAGGGAGATTAGGAGCTTTTGGGCACTAGGCGCAGGGTCAAATTGCGGCTCGTGTGACAATTGAACACCGATGTTGCTTGAATACACCAGATCTTGAGATCGTTCGTTGGGAAATCTGGGGGCGGCTCAATCCTTCATTGCGATCCACTCGGTAGCGTCAAAAGATATACGCGTCCACTTTGGGCGTATCCCTCTGGATTCATTGGGGAATCCTAAGGGTCTCGTGATATCAGAGGTAACAGCAAGCTATTGCCCAAGGGAGTCGGGCTTTGGATCTCCAATTCCAACCCGAGCACATCGTCTATGATCCTGAACAGGGTCTGCTGTGGTTCTTCGCAGCCGAAGGAACGGTGTCCGTTGAATGCGGCATCTCGTTGGCAGCCCTGGCGGCGCTGGCACACCTCGCCTTGCAAGGGCCGAACGCGATGATGAGCACCTTTCAGCAGCATCAAAAGCTGATTCAAAAGATCGCGGAACACAAATACCGGGCGCATCAGTTTGACAGTTGCGGCAAGGTTATCGTTGATCTTGAGGATCTCGACAGCTACCCAATTTCTGGCGCCCCCACCTAGAAAGGTCTTAGCAGACTTGCCTACGCAGCAGGCTGCATCTCCGAAACTCAGCCCTCGCGGCCCATCCAGCAGATTCCCCAAGTCACGTTGGCGTGCGGTCACTCAGTTCACGCTGTCCTCAGGCCCTCGGTCGCGCTGAAGCTCCTCAATCGCCCCCATAATCGCCCGCCAGATCCCCGCGCCATCGATATCGCCTGATTCGAGCAGCTCATCGGCCCGCTCGGCCGCGCGGCTTGGCGCGTCCTGTCCGTGCTGGTCGATGAGCAGCTTGGTGGCGCGCTAGATCTCGAGATCGGGGATCAAGTTCGGGCGATGGTTCCAACAAGCCCCTCGCGCACGCCCTGGAGGTTCGGGCAGCCCTCACCTACCAGCCAGGAGAGGCCCTCGCAGCTTGGGAGACCGCCGATCTGGCAATGTGTTCGTAACCTTTGGTACCTAAGATACGATCAAAGAAACGTTCGGCGTGCGCATCACCAGGAAGGAGATGCAGCCAATGTCCGATCAGCAAGAAATCCAGCGGCAAACCGCTCTCAGGCTACGGGGAATGGCGTCCGGATTCCTCGGGAGTGCGGCTGGAATTGACGATCCTGAGCTTAAACGGAAACTCACGCGATGGGCATTCGAGCTAGTTCAGGAGGCGGTAGCTCTTGAGCTCATTGAAGATCAGGCCAAGCTCGGTTCATTAAGCCCATCCGGGGCGTCAAATCCTGCCGCACTTGCGGCAGTTCCAGTGCCACGACGGCGTAGCTCTGGGCCACCGCGCACCCGGGCGATCTTGAGCGCACAGCCAATTGGGCCGACTATACGAGGCACAGAAGCCGTATCACAGACGTCTGGTGCCAACGCTTTCCCGATGGAGTTCGAACGTCAGGCTCGCTGAGGCGAGATTCGCACGACCGCCCAGAACGGAATCAGACGTCGCCCAGGTCCTTTCTGCGCACTATGACGAGGCCATCTTCCTCCATGAGGCGCGCCGCCACCCGAATTCCGCCATCAGCTTGAGGACCGCTAATGGGATGGTCCGACCGTGCTCCTGCCCACTGCCAGCACTAGGCTGGCAAGAGGCACCAAGCGAAAGGAGCACGCCATGTCTGAGTCGCATAACAGTATGATCGCCGTGATCGGTATCGATATCGGCAAGAATTCGTTCCACGTCATCGGCCTCGATGGGCGTGGCGCCATCGCGCTGCGGCAGAAGTGGTCGCGTGGCCAGGTGGAGACACGGCTCGCCAACATGCCAGCCTGCCTGATCGGTATGGAGGCCTGTGTCGGAGCCCATCATCTCAGCCGCCGGCTCAGCTTGCTTGGCCACGATGCCCGGCTGATGCCGGCGAAGTACGTCCGCGCCTACTCGAAGGGGCAGAAGAACGACTTCCGCGACGCGGAGGCGATTGCCGAGGCGGTGCAGCGCCCGACGATGAGGTTCGTGGCCACGAAGACCGCCGATCAATTGGACCTGCAGGCGCTGCACCGGGTGCGGGGGCGTCTGGTCAGCCAGCGTACCGGTGTCATCAATCAGATCCGCGCCTTCCTCTTGGAGCGTGGGGTCGCGGTGCGGCAAGGGCGGCACTTCTTGCGTGCCGGGTTGCCAGGCATTCTCGCGACGGGTTGCGAGGTGCTGTCCGAGCGCATGGTTCACCTCATCGAGGATCTGGCCGGCGACTGGCGTCGGCTGGATGAGCGGATCGAAGGTCTGTCGGGCGAGATCGGCTGCCCTTGCGCGCCAGGATGCCGGTTGCGAGCGGCTGATGAGCGTGCCGGGGATCGGGCCGATCATCTCCAGCGCGATGGTGGCGGCGATCGGCGCCGGGGATACGTTCACCAAGGGCCGCGACTTCGCCGCCTGGCTGGGTCTTGTCCCCAAACAGTTCTCGACGGGAGACCGCACGGTCCTTGGCAAGATATCGAAGCGCGGCAATCGCTACCTGCGCGTGCTCTTCGTTCAGGCCGCCTGGGTCGTGCTGGTCAGGTCGAAGAACTGGGAGCGCTACGGGCTCAAACCCTGGATCGAGGCGGCCAAGAGGCGGCTGCACCGCAATGTACTGGCGATCGCGCTTGCCAACAAGCTGGCGCGCATCGCATGGAGCGTTCTCGCCCATGGCCGCAACTTCGAGGCGGGCAAGGTTGCTGCGGCGGCCACCCTGCCTGCTTGATCGTTCAGCACAAGACGGAGCTCACGCTGACGTAACCGGATTACCCGCCGAGGTCTGCGAGAGGATGAGAAGAGATGGAGGATCGGTCTTCCCGGCGCTTGCGAACACTGGTGACCCAAATGGCCCGCTGAGGCCTGTCCGCTAATGAGATCGCAGGCGCGCTGATTTCCATGATGGCCCGGAGCCCAACGAGCTCCAACCAGAGGCCGGATACATTGATGCAAGACCGCTCACCGCCAACTCGACGAAAACCTCTTGCGACGCACGGCCGGACCATACATTCGGGTCATTCGCTACAGTGGCGACCCAGCGGCAAGTCCAGCCCTGTCCGCTGTGACGCCGAAAGCGGACCAAATTCCGCATCGCAGCGAAACGACGCTAAGTGCCAATAGGAGACATGCTCTCAACTCCGGGGCACCCCATCGGCGACGACCTTCGTGGCACTTACGTGCCGGTGGAGGAGCCGTCCACAGCATCAGAACCGGACTCTCGGGCTCCACTGCAACCGGTCCCTCGCGCATAGGCTGCATTGCCATCCGTCCGACTGGGCGTTGCCGATCTGGACCGAAAAGCGAAGTTAGCCGATCGCCTCCGAGGCTCCCTCCTCACACACCCGGATTCAGCGCCTAATGTCGGCTTCGTCGGAGGTTCAATTGCTGCCGGGCTTGCGCGGCAGCGCGCCCGACAGCTGCCGGCGGGTGCGCCGACGGTAATGACCGGTGTCCGGCGCGGTGAGCTTCAGACTATGCGCTGGGGAGATGTCGATCTCGAAGCCCGCCGGGTGACGCTGCGCGGCACCAATGGAGCCAAGCTGGCGAAGAAGGGACCGAAGATCGAGATGATGGGCCTACCCTGGCGCGCCGCCGAGGCCCTCGCCGCCAGCCGCTATGAGGGCGCCCTGCCGCACGATCTGGTCTTCGACTACCGGGGCGAGAAGACGAGCGTGAACCGGGACTGGAACAGGATTCGGGATGCCGCTGGGCTGCCGATCTGACCCTCCATGGTCTCAGGCATTCGGTCGGCACCGCTGCCGTCATTTGCCGGCCTCTCGCGGCCCGAGGTCCGGCGGCTGCTACGGCATCGCAATGTCTCGACAACTCCCGCTACATCCTTTGGACGAGCGGCACGCTAGCCTCCAGGGGCGTGAGGCGAGTTCCCACGAGGTCTCCCGAGCGAGACGGAGGGCGTGAGGGAGCCAGAAGCCGCGTAGGCGGAAACGTGAAGACCCCCACCCTGGGAAGGGGATCGACACCGAGCGCCGCGTGATAGCCATCATGCGACCACCCAAGGGTGGTCACAGCAAGCCCTGACGCGCTCCACGCGACCGGTTGGGCCCCGGCGGTCGTTTGGATTTAAATCAATCCGAAATTAGAGGCCCCAACTTCAACCAACGGTGGAAAATTAACCAATTAGCAATTCGGGCAACGCAGTCTGATTGGCGCGTATGGGTAGTCCTGCAATTGAGAAACGGCTTTTTCCACACTGCGGAGTGTCCAATGTTCAACACGCCAGCTGCTTACCTCAACAATCCTGTGCTCCGATGGCTCTACGCGCATGGCTGGGAGGAACCTGTGGGCCCGCTGGGACCGCTCGTGGCTCGGTCCGAACCGACGCCCGAACCGTGGCGCGTCGCCGGCCCCCAGCCCGAACCTTGGCGGATCGCCGTCGGCCAGCTTGTCCACGCGGTCCAGGTGAAGGATCTCGCCGCGAGAATGAAGGGTAAACAAGGGGAGGAAATGGCCAAGAGCGCCGCTGCCGCCATTGAGTCCGTTCTCGATGACTGGTGTGGAACCCCGCCGCGCAAGTGGCCGTGGCCGTGGCCGGGACCGCCCCCGTGGGTCTGGGACATCGCCTCGGAGCTGTCGCTCGTGGCCAACACATTCCAGGCTGGAAGTCTGCGAGACGGCCTATTGGATGTCGCCAGTCAAGCGGTTCAGAAGGCGAACGCTGCCCGCTAGACCGACCGCTGCGGGGCGGGGCTCCAACAGCCCCACTGCCGCGAAGAGAAATCGAACGCTATCTGACCGAGGCTGAATGCATTCGGCCGGTCAGTGCCTGCCGGGCTGACTTCTGCCAGATGGTTCGCGCGGCGCCCCAACGGGCTGTGGTGGGGACGATGACGAAGGAGATCAGGTGGGTCGGGGCGGGTGAGATGGCCTCGGCCGATTGCTGGTAGCTGACCTTCAAGCTCGCTTGTTCATGAGGTCGGCGAGCGCTGGTCCGTCAATGTCGGCCTTGTTATGCTTAGCGGACCCAATGCAGACACGGCGCCAGTTCCGAAACGTGCCAACAGCAGACATGGCCGTCTAGTTTCGGCTGAATATCAGCCTTCGTTCCGCGGGCCCTCCGTCTTCTACTATGATGCCGTCGCTTTGCGCACGAAGTCGGCGAGTTCGCGGTTGAACCGAGATGGGTCCTCAAGGAAGGGTGCGTGCCCCGTCTCGGGGTACCAAGACGCGGTACTCGTCCGACATGTTTTAAGGATCTGATCACCCATTGCCGGGAGGATCACCGTGTCGCTCCGACCGTGAGTCATAAGAACGGGTCCCTCCAGTGTGCGCAAAACGTCATCGGAGTCGATTACGCGCGTGACAAGAGCAGCTCGTACCTTCGGTGGCACCACGATGTTCCAGCACACGGCGATCTCGTACTCGTCGCGCGGCAGCGGTCGGGCGGTGCAGCCGTGCACGAATGCGCGAATTGCCTGGATATTGGAGGGAAAATCGTCGGCGGTCGCTCCCGGCACATGATCGAGGAGGCCGGGTCCGATGAGAACGCCGAACGCGGCTCTATCGAGCGTTACAGCCGCACTCACGAAGTTAATCCCCGCGATGGCATCCTGGCCGTATGCGCGAACATAGTCACAGATGACGAAGCCCGCATATGACCACCCAACGAGAACGGGATGTTCCAGGCTGAGCTGACCGACGACCGCGGCAATATCGTCCGCCCATAGTTGAGGTTCCGTATAATGTTCCTGCGCCTCTGGCGCCTCCGACATGCCGTGGCCGCGAAGATCGAAGGCGACGAGGCGGAACGCGCCCGCAAGCTGGCTCTCGTACTGCTTGCGCCAGCAAAGATGATTCTGCGACCACCCATGGATGAAGAGGATAGCTGGAGCATCGGCTTTGCCCCATTCGCGCACATGCAGCTTCACGCCACCTCCACCGATCACCGAATGAACCTTCATCTCGCTCCTCCATTCGCCGTTCCCAGTTCCAATTATCGCCGGCCTGGGTTGGAGGAAGTGTTGGTACGGGCGTTGAAAAGAGCGGTTTAAACGTTGGAATTCTTGCTGCTGGGGAGCCCTAACAACACCGCCCGGCGAGCACGCAGCCAAGCCGATCAGTCACTTGGGACCGGCCAAGGAAATGAAGGATCTAACCTCTCGCAGGAAATCGGCGAAGGCCGGTTCGTCGCTAAGGAGAATATGATTTGCGCTGTTAAGGTCCACGAAGCGCGCCCCGGGTATGCCAGCCGCTAGAGCCTTGCCTTCCTCGAACGGGACTGCTGCATCATTCCTGGCGTGCAGAACCAAAGTTGGAACGCTCACCTCTCCCAAGATTGCCGAAACGTCCATGTCTCCAAATGCATAGTGAAGTCGACTTGCATTGATTGGTGAGGCGGTCTCCTTCTGAAGGTCATTAAACCAAGCCATTTGCTCGCGGCTTGCGCCCGGGATGAACGTTTCGGTGAACAACTGCCGAAACGCGGGATTATCCCTGCCCCATCCCTCGCGGATCAGCATGGTCATGGCTTCATGGGTATCAATTTCGTGGCGGTCGCCGCGTTTTCGCCAACCCTTTGCATATCCGCCATAGAGGACCAGGCGAGGTACTCGCTCGGGGTGCCGCACGACGTAGGCGACTGCTACAGCACAGCTTTGCGAGACACCGAGCAGCGAGAAGTCATTCAGACCGCTTGCGTCGGCAACGCTCTCCAGATCGGAAACCATGGCGGCAAAGGATAGATCGCTGGCATTCCAATCGGAGAGGCCGTTGCCGCGCTCGTCGTATCGGATCAGCGTGTTCTCTGTCGAAAGCGAATCGATCCAGTGTCGCCATACTGGGCTTTCCCATTCGTATTGCAGATGTGACATCCAATGCGCCGCGCGAAGGATCGGGGGGCCTGCGCCTGAGACCGCGTAGGCAATTTGGACGCCGTCTGGACTCCTGCAATAATGAATTTCTGGGGCACGCTCGACGCTGGCATCGTGAAGGCCACCGTCATGTCGCCCCAACTCCTCGCTCGCCGATCTCAGTCGCGTTGCCTTCTGTCGAATCGAAGTGGCGAGCGATTTTATCTCCAATGACACCCGCTCATCGGTCGGGTCCATTGACTGCAGGGCTTGGGCATACGGAAGGGCCCGTTCAGGATCGCTGCGTAGCCGCTCTATGAGCGTCTGCAGGATCAGCGATCTGGTGCGATCCAATGCGTCAGCTTGAAAAGTGCGCCAAGCCTCGAACACGGGGCAACGAGGCAGTTCGAGACCTTCGAGGAACCGCCCTCGGAACCCCGCGGCCAGCGTTTCGAGGTCTGAGATGCCGAGAGAACGCACGTCTTTCGCTGTAATGTGTGCGATGTGCAGCACATCGACATCAAGCTTATCGGTGTCGAGAAACACGCTGCTTCGGTCGGTCCTGAAGCAGGCCTCATCACCGTCTTCGTGGATAGACTGCCTTAGCTTCGTGAGACTCCATCTCAAGGAAGCTCTTGGATCGTCCGGCGCGTCCCAGAACATTTGGCATAGATGTTCGCGCCGCTGACGCCGGTTTACCACCGCCAGGTAGGCGAGCAGAGCGCGCGTCTTCTTTGACGGTGGCAAGGCGATTTCCTGGCCATCCCGCAGGACCACCAATTCGCCGAGCACCTTTATCTGCAGTGGGCCCTTCATGTGAAACGCCCGATCGCTTGCAATCAGTCTATCGCAGATGCTGCTCCGTGTGAATCCACCTGATGTGTCGCTGTCTGCTGTGGGTCAGTTTCGTCAATTCCGCGATGTCAGCGACTGGTCCGCTTACCCCTCAATTGCTGCCGATTTGGTGCAGTGCGGCGAAACGACGAGAAGTGCCAACAGCGGACTCCCAAGCCGGACTGTTATGTTAGGCTATGTTAGGCTGATACCTGTTAGGTGGCCTTTAAGTGACGCGAGAGAGATTTTATGCGTCTGACGCTTCGATCAATTGCGGTGTTGTTGCCCTTCTCGTTGAGTGTGTCGGGGCACATGAGGACACGATGAGAAGCGCAACAAATCTGGCCGCGTCCGCACGGGATTATCCGGTCAAGCCGGTGCGCATAATTGAGCCGTTCGGGCCGGGCGGCGGGCCCGATCTGTTGGCCCGTGCCCTAGCCCCGAAGCTTTCTGAGCTGTGGGGCCAATCGGTGACAGTGGAGAACATTCCAGGTGCGGGAGCCACTGCGGGCCCTGCACAGGTCGCGAAGTCACAAGCCGACGGCTACACGCTGCTGATAAACACCAACGCTCAGGCATACAGTGCAGCGCTCTTGAAGGACCTCCCGTATGACCCGTTGAAGGACTTCATTCCGATCATTCCGCTCACGAGGCAAGGCTACGTGCTCGTCACAGGCAAGGCGACTGGTGTCACCACCGTCGGCGGGCTCATTGCGGCGGCGAAGGTGAAGCCAGGTGGGTTCAAGTTTGGATCCACCGGCATAGGCACCGGCACACATGTTGGAGTCGAGAAACTCAATCAAGCGGCGGGAATCAAGGCGCTGCATGTGCCTCCCTCGCCGAACGATTCGAACGCCGATACGATCGCCAACGCGATAGCGACGCGTTTCACTTACTGTTTGATGCCAATCTCTCTTGCCCTTCCCCACATTCGCGACGGCACACTCGTTGCGCTGGGCGTGAGTACTGCGCGGCGCTCAACCTTGCTCCCAGAGGTACCGACAATCGCAGAGGCGAGCGTCGCCAGATTCGACTTCCCGATCTGGTATGGGATATGGGTGCCCGCTGGCACTCCGACTGGCGTGGTTGACAAGCTTGCGAATGACATCGGGCGCGTGCTCGCTGGGCAGGATCTGCGCGAATGGATCGCTAAACACGGGGGCGAGCCAATGAGCATGACGCAGCCCGAGTTCGTGCGCTTCGTGGTGAGCGAGAGTAAAGGCGCAGCGCGACTCGTGAAAGCCGCCAGTGTCAAGTCCTAATAGCGACCGTCTGATGAGCTGTCCGCGCAATTCGCGCAATGAAGGATATTCCTGTGCGCATGCACCAAACTCGCATGCGCTTTTGCCAAAGGGAATCCGCAAGCCGGACGCTTATGTTAGGCCGATAATCTCATGCCGAGCTGGGCGGCATTCTCGTCAGCCATGAAACCTATTCGCTCGTCAAAGACATCGTCCTGGCCGAAGAGCAGGCCCGATGCTGGCGAAGGGGTTCTCCAAGCCGGTGCGAAATTACAAAGTCGTCGAGCGGATCGACGACATGGTCGGGCAGGGCAAGGTGATCCGTGAAGAGCAAGACGGGCTGAAGTCCTCCTCGACTTGCAAAAGTTGGACAGAGCGAGCGCGATCGAGGCTATGGAGAACATCATCTCGCGCCTCAGGGAATGAATGGAAGTCAGGACCCCAACGCCGAAGAAACACCGTCATAGTACAGCAGATCATCATTGCGGCTCAGCGTATGCTGAGAGCCTTGCTCCCGTCGCCGCTGTTTGCCAAGCTGAGCGAGAGTCCGTTCCACAACCCTGTGCCAGGCAAGGCCGCATGGTTGCTGGTTTCCGACAGATCCCGAAACCGAACGCCCTAGGCCCGCTTTGGGTCCAAAGTGCGACGTGGTCAGCCGATAAACATACGTCCGTTAAGAACCCGGAACCGGACCCATGCCGGCCGACCTGGCTCTTCTCAGATGTACCAGATTCGCACTTGAAGCCCAATTCGAACGACGTTAGGCGAAGAAGGGATGCGGCGGTCCGCGTGTTCCTCTCCGCTCAACATGCGCCAAAGCTGCCTTCAGGTCCGCGTCGGATAGCGTGATCCCGAACACTTCCCTAAGTATGCGGCGATAGTCCGCCTCGTCCTGAAGTAACCGGCGCTCCACCTCCCCCGAAGCGTGCCGCACGTTGAACCGAGCGTTGAATAGCGTAAGTCTGGTCTTGTTGGGGCCCGGCCGCGCTGCAATCAAGTTGTTGAGATAGGGGCTCTGCGGATGAGTGCTGGTGAACCAATTGCAAATCTCGTATTCGGCATCGAAACGCGGGAGCGGAACGACGCGATAGATATGCTCCCATCTGTCTCCCAACTTGGACTGCAGCGTCAACTCCTCACCCATCGCAATGAAGCGCATAACCTCGTGAGGTGTGTCCTGCTCGACGTGAGTTAACAACTTCAGCGCTCCCGTCGGTGCTAGGTTGCCAAAGCCCACGTCGGCAAGAAACGGACCCTCGGGAAGCTCGACGCGAAGCACCATGTGCAGCATTGGACGCGGGGCATCGATCTCCAACCCGCGGACAACTCGAGCCTGGAAACTCGTCACCTCGTACCCAAGGGATCTAAGGCCACCTCGAAACAGCATATTTTGCTCGAAGCAGTACCCGCCGCGCCCCCCAGCAATCATTTTTCTCTGAAGCGTCGCCAAATCCAATGTTGGCGGCGGGCCCAGAAGCACATCGATGCTCTCATATGAGATCGCCCTCGAGTGCGCAGAGATCAGCGCCTGGAGCGTTTCAAACGTTGGAATATGCGGGCCGTGATGGCCGATTCGCGCTAGCCAAGCATCGCGATCAAATCCGTCGTCGGACATTGGAAACCATGTTCCAGTCAGCCTGCGTCCACAATGCCATGCCAGAATGGGTTCGCAACGCACAATTGACAAAGCAGGCGCCGCGAGGTCCGCTTGGGGTCAGTCGCGTCGACTTCGCGATGTCTGCCATAGGTCCGCTCACCCTCCAACAGCGGACATGCTGTTTGGCCATTGACCTCCTGGTCCTGAGGATAATTCAAGCTCCGAAAGTGGAGCATCGAATCATGCGCTATGAACTCAGCGACTGCGAATGGGGCGTCATCAAACCGATGCTCCCGAACAAACCGCGCGGCATTCCATAGCACCCCGCGTCGAGTTGCAATTCCTGGGTACCTCCGATGAGTCCCTGAGCGCCCTCGGAAGGCTGCCTTGACGGCGGTGGCGATAGCCTCCGACCGCCGGCTTGCCTCGGACGCGCCAGCGCGCGAAATTTTTGAGCGGGAGGATACCCATGGACTGCTTCCCCGAGTCTACGCCTCAGGGGTCACAACCATGCCTGGCGGTGCTGAAGCGTGTGCTGGCGAAGCACGGGGCAAAACCTGCCGAAGAAGTCGCGCGCCCTGCTGAAGCGGGAAATCAGCCTGGCGGAAATGCACGTTCGGGTTTTGCGCCGGCTGAAGGCGCCGGAGAAGTAGCGGGGCTTCTAGGCCGCTCCCAGCTCCTCAAGCCCGTCGCCGGCACGGGAGAGCGCAAGACCCTCAGGCTTGCTACATCGCGCCATGTCTGAGAAGTCCCGCGAGGCCCGGGAGGTGTCGCTAGCTTCACTCCAGGATCATCGCAAGATCGCGACCATAGGCGTCTGCTGTGAGGGCTGCGGACATAGGTATGCCTGGCCGATTGAGGAGCTTATCGAACGCCACAAGCCGTGGACGCTTGTTTCCGATCTGTGGAGGCGGTGGCGGTGCTCAAAATGCGGCTCGCGGAATGTGCAGCCCTTCGCTATCGGGCGGTAGAGGGACCTCGCAGCGCCTATCCGCCGGTAATCAGGCTCCAATAGGGGCGACGCTTACGTTCGTGCTCCCAAAATCCAAATTGCTCTTCCGGCGAGAAGCAGAAGAAATCAGCGGGACATCGAGGATCCCTTCGAGAGGTGTATTTGGGGCCCTCGTCCATCAGCCATATCTCTGAAAACCCGAAGCCAAATATGGCCGGGTCGGCCAGATGGGCGATCTCGCGGTGGATGTCAAACAGCCCTGGCCCCTCAATGTCCCTCGCGGGCCACTCGAGATGACCCAGCAGAAGATTCCCCGCGGCGCGTAACTCGCGTGCTTCTTGCTTGCGAGTCTCTCGAGCTCTGCGATAGCGTCCTCTGCGTCGCCAGTATGGACAGCTGTGAACTCAAGGCCTGTCTCGATCTCATCAATCATCGCCACACAATCGGGCGATTCGCCATACGAGAGGATCTGAACCGACCGCCCAGTTACCGCAGCGAACTCGGCCTCGAAGGTCTCTGCGATCGCGGTTTCGACCTCTCGCTTACCGAGCAACAAATCATATCCGCTCATGGCGCGCATTCCATTCCCAGCATCATCTCTCGCTGGATATTGGTCGGCATTGCTGGCTCGGACACAACGCGGACACGCCGCGTTTCTTTTTTTGCCGAGTTCCTCTAAGTCATTGAAAAGATTGGCGCGCCCGTAGGGATTCGAACCCCAAACCTTCTGATCCGTAGTCAGATGCTCTATCCAGTTGAGCTACGGGCGCCCGAAGGAGGCCGGAAGCTAACGAAAGCCCCGCCAAAAGGCAAGCAGCGCACCTTGCCTCGTCTCGCCCGGTGAGGCTCATGAAAGCCACACTGGCCGGCTTGCCGCAGTACCGCGCGGAAAAGGCGCTTGAGGCGCCCCGCTGCGCCAGATAAGATTTTCCGTGGGATAGCAGGGGAATACAAGAGCCGTGGCAGGTTCGTCGTAGGCGAATGGCCACGGCATTCTGCGCAGTCGCAACCGGGGCCCGAGCACATAGATGATTAATAACCGCTTCACGGCCGTCCTATTGGGCACGGCGCTTCTTCTTGGCGGTTGCGATTTCGCGGATCAAGCTCTGCTCCCCTCCCTCAGCGGTAGCAGCGCCGGCACGACTTACGGCTCGGGTCCGAAGCTCGGCACCACCAACTTCACCCCCGAGCCGCCCGCCCCGATCACCCCGTCGGGCACGCAGGTCGGCGATGCGATCCAGATCATCCGCAACAATCTGGTCAAGCTGCAGGCCTCGATCACGGCCCAGAACGCCACGCTGCAGAATCTGCGCGCCGATTCCGCCAACAACGTCCAGACCTATAACCAGACCGTCTCCGCCATCAACGCCAGGCTCGACGTCGGCACGACGCCGGGCAATCCCAATCTGGTGAAGCAATGGAACGACGCCCAGGCGGCGCTCTCGAAGGGCGATGCGACGCTGACGGCGATGAACAAGCTCTCTGTCGACGTCGCCTCCAGCGCCTCACTGTCCAACTTCCTGCTGCAATCGACACGCTCGACCTTCCAGCTTTCGGGCGCGGTGGATGAGGATCATTCCGCGCTGCAGTTGTTGGAGGATGAGGTCAACAAGACGACGATCCTCATCGACCGCCTGCTCAGCGAGCTGACCCAGGATATCAACCGCGAGACCTTCTATCTGTCGGAGCAGCGCAACTACATGAACACGCTGGCCGTGGCGGTGAACAATGGCGAGGCGCTGGGTTCCAGCCTGTCGAGCCGCGTCTACGCGCCGCCGCCCGCCCCCGCCATGGCGCCGGGCGCCGGCATCGCGTCGGGACGGCCGCTGGTGGTGATCCGCTTCGACACGGCCAATCCGGATTATCAGCAGGCGCTTTATCAGGCGGTGAGCCAGGCGCTCGCGCGCCGGCCCAATGCCGCCTTCGACCTGGTCGCCGTGGCGCCGCAGAGCGGCGGCAGCGCCCAGATCGCCCTCAACAGCAATATCGCCCAGCGTGATGCCGATCAGGTGATGCGTTCCCTCCTGAGCATGGGACTCACCGCCGACCGGATCAGCATGTCGGCGGCCACCAGCCCCACCGCCCAGGTGATCGAAGTCCAACTCTACATCCGCTAGCAACCCCCAACCCTTCGTCGAATTCCGGCGTCGCATTCTGCGGCGCCGGAATTTTTTCGGCCCGGGACTAGCCCCAGCCCGGACGCGGTGCCATCCTTGCTTGAGGACTTGTTTCCTTTTGAGGAGGCATCCCATGGCTGGACTATTTGCCGCTCGGCGGTTCGCGTTCGTCCTGGCATTCCTGTTTCTCACGGCCCTACCTGGAGCGGCCCGGGCGGAAGATCCCGCCCTCGGCGCCGGCGATACCGCCGCGATCCGGTCGGTGATTTCCCATCAGCTCGGGGCCTTCCTGAAGGACGACCAGACGGCCGCCTTCTCGGACGCTTCGCCGACCATCCAGGCCCTGTTCCACGATCCCGACACCTTCATGCGCATGGTGCGCAGCGCCTATCAGCCGGTCTATCGCGCCAGCGGCGTCGAGTTTCGCGAGCTGGCCATGATCGAGGGACGGCTGGTCCAGCGGGTCTATATGGTCGGCCCGGATGGCATCGCCGTGCTGGCGGATTACGAGATGCAACGCCAGCCTGACGGGAGCTGGCGCATCAACGGCTGCTCCATCGCCAAGGCCCCCGATCAAGGGGTATAAATTCACCATCCTCGGCGCCGGGCTTCCTCGGCGCCGTCACTTCTGCAGCCGGAGGACGCCCGCGTGAACTGGGGAACGATGAGCCGGGCCGCGCGCGACGCGTCCTACAACAACGGCAAGGCCGTGGCCGAGAGCGCCACCTTGAACGCCGCGCGCATCCAGGCCTCCCAGGCCTTCCGCGCTGCCCATCCCGGGCATCTGGATCTGGCCTATGGCCCGGGCGAACGCAACAAATGGGACCTTTATCCCGGAACCGATGCGGCAGCGCCCTGCCTGGTCTTCATCCATGGCGGCTATTGGCAGATGAACCGGCGCGAGGATTTTGCCGCGGTGGGCGAGGGGCTGGCGAGCCACGGCTGGTCCATCGCGCTGCCCGGCTACACTTTGGCCCCCGAGGCGACGCTGACGCAGATCGTGGCGGAGATCACGGCATCCCTCGACTGGCTCGCCGCGAACGGCAAGGCGCATGGCATCGCCGGACCGATCATCCTCTCCGGCTGGTCCGCCGGCGGACATCTCACGGCCATGGGGCTCGGCCATCCCGCGGTGAAGGCGGGTGTCGCCCTTTCCGGCGTCTATGAGCTGGGGCCGATCCGCGACACCTATCTCAACGAGAAACTGAAGCTGACGGATGAGGAGATCGCGACCCTGTCGCCGCTGCGCCTGCCGGTCGTGGCGAAGCCCCTGGTCCTCGCCTATGGCACGGCGGAGCTGCCGCCGCTGGTCGCCGACAGCCGCGATCTGAACGCGCGGCGCGCCGCGGCGCATCAGCCAGGGGCGCTGCTGCCGCTCGCCGGCGCCGACCACTTCACGATCTTCAACGAGCTGCGTTCGCCCACGGGGCAGATCACTAGCCTGGCGCTGGGGCTGGCGCGATAGGCGGCTGGCGCGTCCATCGTTGTTCCCGCCGCCCGCGCGCGCTACAACCGCCGCTTCAGCCGAGCCAAGCTCGGCTCTAGGGGGATGACAGCATGAGCAGCGTGCCGCAGAAGAATTTTCCCGTGACCTGGGAGGAGCTTCACCGCAATGCCAAGGCGCTGGCCTGGCGGCTGGTGGAGGCGGGGCCCTTCAAGGGCATCGTGGCGGTAACCCGCGGCGGGCTGGTGCCGGCCGCCGTCGTCGCCCGCGAGCTCGACATCCGCATCATCGATACCCTTTGCATCACCAGCTATGACGAATTCCGCCAGAGCGCCCTCACCATCCTGAAAAGCGCGGCCGCGGCCGACAGCGGCAAGGATTGGCTCATCATCGACGATCTCGTGGATACCGGCCGCACCGCCCAGGAGGTGAGACGCCTCCTGCCCGAGGCCCATTTCGCCACCGTCTATGCCAAGCCCGCCGGCCGGCCCCTGGTGGATACCTTCATCACCGAGGTCAGCCAGGATACCTGGATCCTCTTCCCCTGGGACATCGAGCCCCAGTTCATCCAGCCGATCTCCAAGCGGCTTTAGCTGATTAACCTTGCTCTGCCCGGCCCCGGCCGATAGAGAGCGCCCATGCGCAGCATCACCCTTCGGCCGGAGGCCCACCGCCGCCTCCTCTTCGGGCATCCCTGGATCTATTCCAATGAGATCGTCATGGATGCGGGCACCAAGGCCCTGCCGCCGGGCAGCGTCGTGCGCCTGCTCCGCGCCAATGGCGAGGCCGTGGCGCTGGCCTTCTTCAACCCGCATACGCTGATCGCCTGCCGGGTGCTGACACACCGGCTCGATGCCGCCATCGATGCTCGTTTCCTCGCCGACCGTCTGCTGAGCGCTACCAACTTGCGCGACCGCCTCTATGACCGTCCCTTCTATCGCTTGGTCCATGCCGAGGCCGACGGCTTTCCCGGCACGGTGATCGACCGCTTCGGCGGGCTGCTGGTGGTTCAGGTGAACTCCGCCGGCATGGAGCTGCTGCTACCGGAGCTGCTGGACGCCCTCGACCGCGTGCTGGCACCCGAGGCGGTGCTGCTGCGCTGTGATTCCCCCGCGCGGGCGGCCGAGGGGCTGCCCTCCTATGTGACATTCGCCAAAGGCAGTCTCGATGGCGCCCTCGAGCTGGAGGAGAACGGGCTTCGCTTCCTTGCCGATCCGCAAAGCGGGCAGAAGACCGGCTGGTTCTTCGATCAGCGCGACAACCGCGCCGCCGCGGCGCGGCTGGCCGCGGGCCTCTCGGTCCTCGATGTCTACAGCTATGCCGGCGGTTTCGCTCTGGCCGCGGCCAAAGCGGGGGCTCGCGAAGTTACCTGCATCGACCGGTCGGAACCGGCGCTGGCCCTGGCGGAAAAATCCGCCGCCTTGAACGGGCTTGCGGCCCGCTGCCATTTCCGCCGGGCCGAAGCCTTCGAAGAGTTGGAGCGGCTGGGCGGGACGGGAACGCGCTTCGGGATGGTGATGGCCGACCCGCCGGCCTTCGTCAAATCCAAGAAAGAGCTGAAGCAGGGCGCCCGGGCCTATCGCAAGCTGGCGCGCCTCGCCGCGTCCCTGGTCGAGCCGGAGGGATTCCTCTTCATCGCCTCCTGCTCGCACAACATGCCGGTCGACGAGTTTGAGCGCCAGGTCGCCCGAGGTCTGGTCGATGCCAGCCGCGAGGGACGCATCCTGCGTGCCGCCGGTGCGGCCGCCGACCACCCCATCCACCCCGCCTTGCCGGAAAGCGCCTATCTGAAATCGCTGCTGCTGCAGCTGGATTGAGCCCACGCGGGGTCGGCTCAGCCTCACCCAGGGAAAGCTTGAACCACAGAGGCACTGAGTCACAGAGAAGAAAGATGAGGCCGCGAAGCGGCCAATAATTCGAGGCGAGGCTCAGCAGAATCGAGCGCCTCGGCTCGCTTGCTCTGTGCCTCTGTGTCTCTTGTGGTGAATCTACTTAGTGCTACTCCGCCCGGATCGCGATCCGGTCGATGATCGCCAGCAAGGCGAAAACGACGACGGCGGAGATTACGCCGACCAGGGTCGCCTGCTCGGGAGCTTGGTCGGCGACGATGCCGTAGAGGAAATAGCCGAAGACGACCGAGATGCCCACGCGCACGAAGAGCGGCAGGCCGCCGCTGCGCAGGCCTTCTTTCTTGTCATAGGCGCGCTTGATCATCAGGAAGATGAACAGCACGGCGAAGGCGAAGAAGGCGAGCCCCGCGCTATAGGCCATGCCATGGCCGGCGCGGGCGGCAAGGAACAGGGCGACCAGGCCCATGACGCCGACGGCGCCCGCATAGATGTAGCCGTCGGGCAGGTCGGAAGAATGATCCGAGGTCTGATTGTGGGCGGGCTGTGTCTGGTTCATGGCTCGTCGCTTCCTTCCTGCGGCAATCGCTCAGCGGGGCGAAACTAGGACGCCGCTCGACTTTGTGCAACAGGGGCGCGATGGGGTCCGCTCCGGCCGTGGCGCTGGGGCAGCTCGATGACGAAGAGCGTGCCATCGCCGGTGCTCCGCAGCAGCCGGATCTCCCCGCCATGGGCCCGGACCAGCTCCCGGGCGATGGCGAGGCCGAGCCCGGTTCCCCCCGGCCGGGCCGAGCCGGCGAAGGGCTGGAACAGCTTCTCCCGCGCCCGGGGCGGCAGCCCCGGCCCGTTGTCGATCACCTCCAGGATCAGGCGATCTTCCCGGGTCCCATCGCCTTTGCCCACCTCCCCCCAGCTGGCCTGGACCGCGATGCGGGTGGCACCTGCCTGGGCTGCGTTCTGGACCAGATTGGCGATGATCCGGAAGAGCTGACCCCGGTCGGCTTCGATCTCCAGCTCCGGCGGGACCTCGTTGCAGAGGGGCGGGGGGCCTTCGCCGGACTCGGGCAAGGTGAGGGCGACCTCGTCCACCAGCTCGGCCAAGGGGTAGCGCGTCAGATGCAGCGCCAGCGGCCCGTCGCGGGTGAAGTTGAGGGTGGTGCTGCAGAGCTCGACGGCCCGGTCGATGGCGGACAGCAGGGCCTTGGCGTTGCGCCGCACCTCGGGATCGCCGCTCGCGGTCAGCCGGTCGGAGACCAGGGCCGCCGTCGAGAGGATGTTGCGCAGATCGTGATTGATCTTGCTGACCGCGCCCCCCAGGGCGGCGAGCCGGGTCTTCTGCCGGAGTGCGGCGCGCAAGCCCGCCTGCATCTCGACCAGTTCTCGCTCGGCGACGCCGATCTCGTCGCTGCGCCGGCTGGGCTGGATGGTGGCCGAGAGATCCTCCGGATCGTCGCGGAAGGCGACCATCGCCTGGGTCAAGCGCCGCATGGGCCGGATCATCAGCCATTGCAGGCTGAAATAGACGAGGGCGGCGGTGATCAGGGAGATGACGATGGAAAGGGCCAGGACGCGCTCGGAATAATCGATGAGGGCGGCGCGCATCGGCGCCTCGTCGATCACCACCTCGACCACCGCCTTGGGATCCTTGGGCGAGGCGCCGATCACCCGGATGACGCGATTGTCGCCCTGCCAGAGAGTCTCGAAGGCATCGCCGATCAGGCCGAAGAAATGCCCATGGCCGAGATCGTAGGTGGCATCGACCTGGGGCACGCCGGCCTTGGCCCGCATCATCAGCTTCACCCCGTCCGGCCGCTTCAGCGCCACCACATAGGCCCCGGCATGCTGCATCAGCTCGGCCTGCAGGGAATCGCCGACCATGTAATTGGGCGTGGCGAGCAGGGCCAGGATGGCGACATGGGCGGTCGCCAGCCGGTCTCTCAGATATTCGAGGCGGAAGCGTCCGGCCGAGGGCGCATAGATCAGAACCTCGCCCAGCATGACGAAGGCGATGGTCAGCAGCAGGACCCGCGCCGAGAGGCTCTTGCCCAGCGGCGGGAGTTGAAGGCGATGGCCATTGGCCGTCATCGCGGACCCCGCCTCAGCCCAGCCGCGCCAGCAGCCGCACGAGGCGGCGGCTGCGGTCGCTGAACAGCTTGGGCAGGAAGAAATTGCCGGCGGCGCGCTTGCCGATCTCGCTGAGGGTGGGGTAGGGCGCGATCATGCCGGCGACGGCGCCGATCTTCAGGCGCTGCTTCACCGCGAGGGTCCAGAAATGGATCATCTCCCCGGCGCCCGGCGCCACGATATCGGCGCCCAGGATGCGCCCGCTCGGCGTGGTCACGATCTTGATCGAGCCATGCTCCAGATGCTCGGCCTGGGCCCGGTCGTTCTCCGCCAGCGGCCAGCGCAGCAGGCGGATCGGCCCCTGCGCCCGGGCCGCCGCCTCGCTGAGGCCGACATGGGCGAGCTCGGGGTCGGTATAGGTGACCCAAGGCAGGGCCGAGATATCGGCCTTGGCGGGCAAACGGAAGAGCGCGTTGCGGATGACGATCCCGGCATGATAGGCGGCGAGGTGGGTGAATTGCGGGCCGCCGAGGACATCGCCGATGGCATAGACCCGCCGGTTCGTGGTCCGGAGGCGGGCGTCGACCTGCACGCCCTTGGCCGAGAAGGCGATGCCCGCCGCCTCGAGGCCGAGATCGGCGACCCGGGGCTTCCGCCCGGCGCAGAGCAGAAGATGCGAACCTTCCAGCCGGCGGGGCCCGCCTTCGCTTTCGATCAGGAGAGAGATGCCGGCGGCCGAGAGTTCGACGCCTGTCACCTTGCAGCCCTCATGCAGAGCAATGCCGTCGTCGATCAAGGCGCGGCGCAGCACGGCGACCAGCTCGGGATCGTCCTTGGGCAGCAGCCTTGCCATCTCGACCATGGTCACTTTCGCCCCCAGGCGGCGAAAGGCCTGGGCCAGCTCACAGCCGATCGGCCCCCCGCCCATGACCAGGAGATGATCGGGGAGGCGGTCGAGAGCGAAGACGTTCTCGTTGGTGAGATAGGGCACGCCCGCAAGTCCGGGCAGCGCCGGAAGGGCCGGGCTCGACCCCGTCGCAAGGACGAAGCGCCGGGCCCGGATGCGCAGATCTCCGGCCGTCACCTCCCGCGGCCCGGTGAAGCGGGCGCGGGCCCGGATCACCTGCACGCCCAGCCCGGCGAAGCGTTCTTCGGAATCATTGGGGGCGATGGCCTCGATCACGCCCTGGACATGGGCCTGGACCTTGGCGAAATCGACCACCGGCGGGGGCTGGGTGAGGCCAAAGGCGGCCGCCCGGCGGTAAGCCGTGGCGGCATGGGCGGCGGCGAGCAGGGCCTTGGAGGGCACGCAGCCCGTATTGAGGCAATCCCCGCCCATCCGCTCGGCCTCGATCAGCACCGTGGCCGCGCCGAGCTGGCTGGCGCCTGCCGCCGTCACCAGCCCGGCGGTGCCGGCGCCGATGACGCAGATGTCGGGGGTCAGGAGCGGGCTCATTTGGATCCCCCGGCGGTTTGCCCCGCCTTGGGCTTTTGCCGGCGCCGAATGGCGATGCAGGACGGGCAGCAAGGCGAGGAGGGCGAGCCCGCCAAGCGCCGTCAGGATGAGCGGGCTCAGCACATGGCCCAGCGTGATCTCGCCATTGCCCGCCAGCAGATTGCCCAGCCCCGCGCCGAAGGTGGCGAAGACGAAGGTGGCGGGAATGATGCCGATCACGGTCGCCAGCACGAAGGTCCGGAGGGGCACGCCGATCACGGCCGGGACCAGATTGACGACGAAGAAGGGGAACAGCGGCACCAGGCGCAGGAACAGCAGATAGTTGAAGGCATCGGCCTGAAATCCCTCCTGCAGCCGCCGCAACCAGGGTCCCGCGCGCCGGCGCAGGCTGTCGCCGAAGGCGGTGCGGGCGGCGAGGAAGAGGAGCGTGGCCCCGCCGGTTGCCGCCACGACCGTGGCCCCCGTTCCCAGCCATTGCCCGAACATCCAGCCGCCGGCCAAAGTGAGCACGGTGGCCCCCGGGAGCGAGAGGGCCACCACCACGACATAGATCAAGACGAAGGCGAGCAGGGCAAGGGCCAGATGCGCCGCTACCGTTTGGGCGAGCCATTCGTGATTGGCGCGCAGGCTCGCCAGCGAGACGTAGCGCTGGAGCCCGAAGAGGAAGAACAGGGCGACCAGGAGGATGATCAGCAGCAGCGGCAGCCACCGCCGCAAGCTGCGCCGGCCGGGGCCGGCGGGGGTGCCTTGCGCCATGTCGTTGATTTAACATCGGCTTCGCAGAGGCGCCACCTCCTTGGGGTGACGGAGGCGATCGGCCGCGGCCCTGAAGCCCCATCGGGCCCGGGGAAGCGTTGACTCTGCCGGGTTAAGCCCTTATACAGCCGACGCATTTCCGCTCAAGCCGTCTTTCGCAACGGAGTTTCAACGTGAAGCGCACGTATCAACCCAGTGTGCTGGTCCGCAAGCGCCGCCACGGTTTCCGGTCCCGCATGGCCACCGTCGGCGGCCGCAAGGTCGTGGCCAACCGCCGGGCCAAGGGTCGCAAGCGCCTCAGCGCCTAGCCTGATGGCGCCCCCGATGGCGCCACTTCCGCGCCTTACCCGACGGGCCGAATTTCTAAGGGTTGCCGCCGCGCGCCGCAAATATGTGGCGCCGGGCCTGATTCTTCAGGCGGCGGCTGGTCCTGCGTGTTCGCCCGCCGAACCCATTTGGCGCGTCGGCTTCACCGCCAGCCGCAAGGTCGGCAATGCGGTGGCGCGCAATCGCGCCCGCCGGCGGCTGCGTGCCGCCTCGGCCGAGGTGCTGCCGTCGCATGCGCAGGCCGGCCATGACTATGTGGTGATCGCGCGGGCCGGCACGCTGACCCGCCAGTATCAGGCGCTGGTCGGCGATCTGGAGGAAGGGCTGAGGCGTCTCGGCGCCTACCGGGCATGACCGAAGCCGTGATCTGGCTCCGCCGGGCGGCCGTGCTGCCCATCCGCCTCTACCAGTGGACCTTGTCGCCGCTGCTGCCGCGGGCCTGCCGCTTCGCGCCGAGCTGCTCGGAATATGCCGCCGAGGCGATCCTGACCCATGGTCCGCTGCGCGGCGTGCAACTGGCGGTTCACCGCCTCGGCCGCTGCCACCCCTGGGGCGGCCATGGCTATGACCCCGTGCCGCCGGCAAGGCGCGGCCGCCAAATCCGGCGCGCCCTTGGCGCAGACCGGCACCGACGCAATATCCAGTTCGCCTTTGGCGCGACCCGGGATTCGATAGGACAGACGAGCATGATGGAGCAGAAGAACCTCATATTGGCGATCGGGCTCTCCCTGGTCGTCCTCTTCGGCTCGCAATTCCTGATCACGCGGCTGTTCCCGCCGCCCCATCCGGTGGTGACCACGAGCACGACCGCGACGACAACCACGGGCAACACGACCTCGCCCGGCACCGCGGCCGTGCCGGCCGCTCCGGCCGCCGCCACCTTCAAGCCGCGGCCCGAGGCCTTGGCCGAGAGCGCGCGGGTGGAGATCCGCTCCGACAGCCTGCTGGGCTCCATCGCGCTCACCGGCGGGCGGCTCGACGATCTGACCTTGGCGAAATATCGCGAGACCGTGCAGAAGGACAGCCCGCTGGTGGTCCTGCTCAATCCGCCCGGCGCCAAGGACGCCTATTACGCCGATTTCGGCTGGTTGGCCGACAGCGGGAGCACCCTCAAGCTCCCGGACGTCAATACGCGCTGGACCTCCGACGGCACGACGCTTACGCCCGAGCATCCCGTCACGCTTACCTGGGACAATGGCCAGGGTCTGACCTTCGCGCGCAAGTTCGAGGTCGACCAGAACTACATGTTCACCGTTACCGATTCGGTGAAGAACGGCGGCGCCACTGAAGCCAAGCTCTATCCTTATGCCCGTATCCTGCGCTTCGGCACGCCGGTGACCGCCGGCTACTACATCCTGCATGAAGGGCTGATCGGTGCCCTCGGCGGCCATCTCCAGGAGACGAAGTACTCTGGCATCGCCAAGAGCGGCGAGGAGAGCTTCGACAGCACCGGCGGCTGGCTGGGGTTCACCGACAAATACTGGCTGACGGCGCTGGTGCCCACCCAGGCGGACTCGGTGAAGGCGCGCTTCGCCCATCAGAAGGTCGATCAGACGGACCTCTATCAGACCGATTTTCACGATGCCAGCGCCACGGTCCTGGCGCCGGGCACCACCGTCAGCAGCACGATGCATGTCTTCGCCGGGGCCAAGGTCGTCCGTCTGCTCAACGACTATCGCGACAGGCTCGGCATTCCGCTGTTCGAGCGCGCGGTGGATTTCGGCTGGTTCTGGTTCCTGACCGAGCCGCTCTTCTTCGTCCTCGATTTCATCTACAAGCTGGTCGGCAATTTCGGCGTCGCCATCCTGATGCTGACCATCCTCGTGCGTCTCCTCCTGTTCCCGCTCGCCAATAAATCCTTCCGGGCGATGAACAAGATGAAGAACCTGACGCCGCTGATGGCCCAGCTGCGCGAGCGCAACAAGGACGACAAGGCGAAGCTCAATCAGGAGATGATGGAGCTCTACAAGCGGGAGAAGGTGAATCCCGCCGCGGGCTGCCTGCCGGTGGTGGTGCAGATCCCCGTCTTCTTCTGCCTCTACAAGACACTCTTCGTCACCATCGAGATGCGCCACGCGCCCTTCTTCGGCTGGATCAAGGATCTCTCCGCGCCGGATCCCACCTCCTGGATGAACATCTTCGGCCTCGCCCCCTGGGCCGTTCCGGTCGGGCTGCCCTTCGTCGCCACCCTCAGCCTCGGCGTGTGGCCGATCCTGATGGGCGTCACCATGTTCCTGCAGCAGAAGCTGAACCCGGCACCGCCCGATCCGGTGCAGGCGAAGATCTTCATGCTCCTGCCCATCGTCTTCACCTTCACCTTGGCGCATTTCCCTGCGGGGCTGGTGATCTACTGGGCCTGGAACAACCTGCTGTCGATCACGCAGCAACGGTACCTCATGTGGCAGATGGCCAAGAAGAAGCCAGCCTGAGCGAGGATCCTTCCGAGGACGAGCGCCAGGAGGCAGAGCGTCGGCGGGCCGAGCTCGAGGCCGGCCGGCTCCTCTTCGCCCGAGAATGCCGCTTCATCGCCGGGACGACCACGATCGAGGCTTTGCCGCCGCCGAGCCTGCCGGAGGTCGCCTTCGCCGGGCGCTCCAATGTCGGCAAGTCGAGCCTGATCAACGCGCTCACCGGCCACAACACGCTGGCCCGCGTCTCCCACACGCCGGGGCGCACGCAGCAGATCAATTTCTTCGATCTCGGCGGCCGGCTGATGCTGGTGGATCTGCCGGGTTATGGCTTCGCGGCCGTGGGCCGCGAGCAGTCCGGCGCCTGGACGCGTCTCATCACCCTCTATCTCAAGGGCCGGACGAGCCTGCGCCGGCTCTGCCTGCTGGTCGACGGCCGTCACGGGCTGAAGGAGTCCGATCGGGCGACCATGACCGAGCTCGACCGGGCCGCCCTCTCCTACCAGATCGTGCTGACCAAGGCCGACAAGGTGACGGAAGGCGGGCTCGCCTCGCTGAAGCGCGCGATCACCGCCGAGCTCGCCCGCCATCCCGCCGCTCATCCGGAGATCATCGCCACGTCAGCCCATAAGGGCGAGGGCATGGCGGAGCTGCGCGCATCCCTGGCAGCGGTGGCGGAGTTCGCCCCACCCGCGCTTTCAACCCCCACCCCTTTCAGATAGAGTGCGCGCCCATGAGTCAGGTCCGCGATTTCTCCGAAACCAAGCACTGGCTGCGCACGGCGCGCACGCTGGAAGAGGCGCTGCCCTATATGCAGCGCTATGCCGGCAAGACCTTCGTCATCAAATATGGCGGCCATGCCATGATCGATGACGAGATCGCCCGGGTCTTCGCCCGCGACATCGTCCTGATCAAGCAGGTCGGCATCAATCCCATCGTCGTCCATGGCGGCGGGCCGCAGATCGCCGAGATGCTGGACCGCCTGCAGATCAAGAGCAGCTTCGTCGACGGGCTGCGCGTCACCGATGCGGCCACCGTCGAGGTGGTCGAGATGGTGCTGGCGGGCAAGACCAACAAGCAGATCGTCTCGGCCATCAACCAGGCCGGCGGCAGCGCGCTGGGCCTCAGCGGCAAGGATGCCGGGCTGATGCTGGCGAGCCGCGTGCAGATGACCAAGAACGGCCAGACCATCGATCTGGGCTTCGTCGGCGAGCCGGTGGGCGTGGATGCCGATGTGCTGCGCCGCCTGGCCCAGGCCGGATTCATTCCGGTGATCGCGCCGATCGGCTATGGCCGCGGCGGAGAGACCTACAACGTCAATGCCGATACCGCGGCGGGCGCGGTCGCCGGCGCGGTCGAGGCGACGCGCCTGCTGATGCTGACCGACGTGCCCGGCGTGCTCGACAAGGACGGCAATCTGCTGACCGACCTCACCGTCAGCCAGGTTGCCCGCCTGATGAAGGATGGGACCATCAGCGGCGGCATGATCCCGAAGCTGCAGACCTGCCTGGACGCGTTGAAGGGCGGGGTGGAGGCGGCCGTGATTCTCGATGGGCGCGTGCCCCACGTCCTGCTGCTCGAGATCTTCACCGCGCATGGCGTCGGCACGCTGGTCCGGCGCGATTAGGGCGGCGTTCGTCCGGCAGGAGCGTCATTCGTCCATGAACCGCCCGCTGAATCACCCGGCCCTGATCCGCTCCGTCGATCATGTCACCGACTGGGTGTTCGATCTCGACAACACGCTTTACCCCGCGCGCTGCAATCTCTTCTCGCAGGTCGATCGCCGCATCGGGCTCTTCATCGAACAGCTTCTGGGGCTGGAGCAGGTGGCGGCGCGCGACCTGCAGAAGCGCTATTTCCGCGAGCATGGCACGAGCCTCCGCGGGCTGATGACCCATCACAAGGTCGACCCTCATGCCTTCCTCCATTTCGTGCATGAGATCGACGTCACCCCTGTGCCGCCCAGCCCGGCCCTCGAGGCGGCGCTGGCCGCCCTGCCGGGGCGCAAGTTCATCTTCACCAACGGCTCGGTCGCCCATGCCGATCGGGTGATGGCGCGGCTCGGCGTCGCCCATCATTTCGAGGGCATCTTCGATATCGTCGCCGCCGATTTTCAACCGAAGCCCGATCCCGCGACCTATCACAGCCTGATCGCCCGCCACGGGATCGATCCTACCCGGGCCGCCATGATCGAGGACCTGCCGCGCAATCTGCGGCCGGCCGCCGCCCTCGGCATGACCACGGTGCTGGTGCTGACCGGCGAGGAGTGGGCCATGACCGAAGATGCCGGCGATCATATCCATCATGTGACCGACGATCTCGTCGGCTGGCTCAGCGAGCATGCGCCGCCGGTGCAAAGCCCTGGGCGAAGCGACCGTTAGCCAGGGGGACGACACTATGGACAACAGCAAGCTCGCGGAGACGATCGACGCCGCCTGGGAAAAGCGCGAGACGGTCAATTCCGCGACCCAGGGGGAAGTCCGCGACGCGGTCGAGGCGGCGCTGGCGGGACTCGATGCCGGCAAGTTCCGGGTCGCCGAGCCCGAGAACGGCGCCTGGGTCACGCGGCAATGGCTGAAGAAGGCGGTGCTGCTCTCCTTCCGCCTGCATGATTCGGTGCCCATGGATGTCGGCACCCAGGCCTATGACAAGGTCCCGCTGAAGTTCGAGGGCTGGGGCGCCAACCGCTTCCGCGAGGCGGGATTCCGCGTCGTGCCGGGCGCGGTCGTGCGCCGCTCGGCCTATATCGCGCCGGGCGTGGTGGTGATGCCGAGCTTCGTCAATGTCGGCGCCCGGGTCGACAGCGGCACCATGGTGGATACCTGGGTCACCGTCGGCTCCTGCGCCCAGATCGGCAAGAACGTCCATTTGTCGGGCGGCGTCGGCATCGGCGGCGTGCTCGAGCCGATCCAGGCCGGGCCGGTGATCATCGAGGACGATTGCTTCATCGGCGCCCGCTCCGAGGTGGTGGAGGGCGTCGTCGTGGAGCGGGGCAGCGTGCTGTCCATGGGCGTCTATATCAGCGCCTCGACCAAGATCATCGACCGGGCGACGGGGACGGTGCATTACGGCCGCGTCCCCGCCTTCTCGGTGGTGGTCCCCGGCACGCTCCCGGGCAAGCCCCTGCCCAGCGGCGAGCCCGGCCCCGGTCTCTACTGCGCCGTGATCGTCAAGCGCGTCGACGAGAAGACGCGGGCCAAGACCTCGATCAACGAGCTGCTGCGGGACTGAGCTTGGCGCCCATCGAGCCCACCAATCCCATCGATCCTATCGAGCTGACGCGCGCCCTCATCCGCTGTCCCAGCGTGACGCCGGCGGAGGCGGGCGCGCTCGATCTGCTGCAGAAGACCCTGGAGGGTATCGGCTTTCGTTGCTGGCGCCTGCCCTTCCAGGCAGCGGATACCGTTGCGGTGGACAATCTCTACGCCCGTTGGGGCGAGGGCGCCGGCCCCGCCTTCGCCTTCGCCGGCCATAGCGATGTCGTGCCCGTGGGCGATGCCGCGGGCTGGAGCAGCGATCCCTTCGCTGCCGAGATCCGCGACGGCAAGCTCTTCGGCCGGGGGGCGGCCGATATGAAGGCGGCCATCGCCTGCTTCGTCGCCGCGGCCGAGCGCTTTCTCGCCCGGCGTGGCGCGGGCTTTCCCGGCCGCATCGCGCTGCTGATCACCGGCGACGAGGAAGGCCCTTCGGTCAACGGCACCAAGCCCATGCTCGGCTGGCTGAAGCAGCAGGGCGAGCGCCTCGATGCCTGCCTGGTGGGGGAGCCGACCAATCCCCATGCCCTGGGCGATATGGTCAAGATCGGCCGTCGCGGCAGCATGAGCGGCTGGCTCACGGTCCATGGCGTGCAGGGCCATAGCGCCTATCCCGATCTCGCCGACAATCCCATCCATCGCCTGATCGGCATGCTGGATGCCATCACCCGCGAGCCGCTCGACGGCGGCACGGCCCATTTCCAGCCCTCGACCCTGCAGGTGACCAGCGTCGATGTCGGCAATCCCGCGACCAATGTGATTCCGGCCGCGGCACGCGCCATCTTCAACATCCGCTTCAACGACGCCCATAGCAGCGCCAGCCTCACCCGCTGGCTGAACGAGCGCTTCGCCGGGGTCGGCGGGCGCTATGAGCTGAAGCTGCATGTCAGCGGCGAATCCTTCCTGACCCCGCCGGGCGCGCTCAGCGAGATCCTCTCCCGCGCCATCGAGCAGGCGGTCGGCCGGCGGCCCGAGCTCTCCACCACCGGCGGCACGTCGGATGCCCGCTTCATCAAGGATCATTGCCCCGTCGCCGAGTTCGGCATGGTCGGCCGGAGCATGCATAAGGTGGATGAGGAGGTGGCGCTGGCCGATATCGAGCGGCTGGCGGCGATCTACGAGCGCGTCCTCGACGGCTTCTTCGCCGCGTGCTGAGCCGGACATCATGCTGAGCCTGGCGGAGATCGGCCCGGCGCTCTACGGCGCCTGGCGCCTCGCGCATTTCGATCCCGACGGGATGCGCTACTTCGACCGCAGCATCGCGGGCTTCTGGCGCTCCTTCCAGGTTGCCCTGCTGGGGGCGCCGCTGTGGATCATCATTCTAGGGGTCAATCTCGCCCAGATGCATATCGGGGGCGGCTGGACCCGGGTCGTGATTGCCGAGACCATCGGCTATGTCATCGCCTGGGTCGCCTATCCGCTGGCGGCCTTCTACCTGACCCGCTACCTCGACCGGCAGCAGGACTATATCGGCTTCATCGTGGCCCTCAACTGGAGCCAGCTGCTCCAGCTCGGCATCTTGATGCCGGCGCATGTCATCGCGAGCACCGGCATCCTGTCCTTCGACCTCAACCTCATCCTGGTGCTGGGGGTGGAGCTCGTCTGCCTTGTCTATGAGTGGTTCATCACCCGCACAGCCCTCAGGCTCTCGGGGCTGGGGGCGGTTGGATTCGTCGTGATCGATTTTGTGATCAGCAATCTGGCCAATCAGCTCGCGACCATGGAGGCTTACGCCTCCTGACCGTCAGCCCGCCTGCAGAAAAGGCAGCAGCCGGGCGAGCACCTCCTCCGGCGCTTCCTCCTGCAGGAAATGGCCGGAGTTGATCGCTTCGCCCCTGACGTCGTCGGCCCAGCGGCGCCAGACCGGGAGCAGATCGCCGCGCCCCGCTCCCCAGAGCAGCAGCAGCGGACAGGCGATGCGCTTTCCCGCGGCGCGGTCGGCGGCATCGTCCTCCGAATCGGTGGTGGCGCCGGCGCGATAATCGGCGCAGCTCGCCCGGATCACGCTGTCGAGACGGAAGCAGCGGAGATATTCGGCCAGAGCGTCGGAATCGATGCGGGTCGGATCGCCGGCCCAGCGGTGCATGAGATAGCGCAGGAACAGATCCGACTCCGCCAGGATCAGCCGCTCCGGCAGTCCGCCGGGCTGGGCCAGGAAGGGCCAATGGAAGGTGGCAAGCGCCTCCTTCTTGTCGAAGCTTTCCCATTCCTCGATGGTCGGGGTGATGTCGAGAAGCGCCAAGCGCTCGACCAGATGCGGCCGATCCAGCGCCAGGCGATAGGCGACCCGCGCGCCCCGGTCATGGCCGACCAGGGCGAAGCGCTCATGGCCCAGCGCCTGCATCAACCCCGCCATCACCGCCGCCATGTTTCGCTTGGAATAGCGCCGATTCGCCTCATCCGGCTCGAGGAAGCTGCTGTTGCCATAGCCCGGCAGATCGGGCAGGACGAGGGAGAAGGATTCCGCCAGCCGCGGCGCCACGCGATGCCAGCAGACATGGGTTTCCGGATAGCCATGAAGCAGCAGAAGCGGCGGACCCTTGCCGGCGCTGCGGAAATGGATCTCGAAATCGTCGATGGGAAGGCGCTGGCTGTCGAAGCCGGGAAAGAGATCGGTCATGCCGCACCCTAGCACGTCCCAGGTGAGCATTGGGGCCAGGGAAGCATCGGGGGCTAGTAGCGGACGTCGACCAGATACAGACCCTCGGGCGGTGCCGTCGGCCCGGCGGCGCGGCGATCCTTGGCCGCCAAGGCGGCGGCGATATCGGCGGCGCGCCAGCGTCCCTCGCCCACAAGCTTCAGCGATCCCACCATGTTGCGCACCTGGTGATGCAGGAAGGAGCGCGAGGCGGCATGGATTCGGATCTCCTCGCCCTCGCGCTCGACCTCGAGCCGGTCCAGGGTCTTCAGCGGCGAGGCCGCCTGGCAGATGGAGGAGCGGAAGCTGGTGAAATCATGGTGCCCCACCAGAAGCTGGGCGGCGTCCTGCATCGCCGCGGCGTCGAGGGCGCGCGACACCCACCAGGCCCGGCCGCGCTCCAGCACCAGCGGGGGCCGGCGGTTGACGATGCGATAGAGATATCGCCGGCCGGTGGCTTGGAAGCGGGCGTGGAAATCGGGGCTCGCGATCTCCGCCGCCAGCACGGCGATGGGCTGGGGCTTCAGATAGAAATTGACCGCATCGCGCAGCGTCTCGGGGGCGCAATCCTTGGCGATGTCGAGATGGACGACCTGTCCCAGGGCATGGACACCGGCATCGGTGCGGCCCGCCGCGACGCTCGCCGGCCGCTCGCCGCAGAAGGCGAAGACCGCATCTTCGAGGGCCTGCTGCACCGAGAGCATATTGTCCTGGCGCTGCCAGCCGACGAAGGGGCGCGCCGTCATACTCAATCAAAAGGCGGAAGCGGGTCATGCCAGCACCATGCCGGGCGTCAGGGGGAAGCCGCGCTGGAAATCCGGGGCGGGCAGGGCCGCCTTGCCGGCGCGCTGGAGCTTCAGCAGGCGCAGCGCCCCCGCGCCGCAGGCAACGGTCAGCCGCTCGTCGATCAGATGGCCGGGAGCGCCATGGCCCTCGACCACCTCGGCCTCGAGAACCTTCACCCGTTCGCCGGCGATCTCGCACCAGGCGCCGGGCCGGGGCGCCAGGGCGCGGACCCGGCGGTCGAGCTGCACGGCGGGCTCCCGCCAATCCAGCCGCTCCTCCTCCCGGGTGAGCTTGGCGGCATAGCTGGCGCCCTCGGCGGGCTGCGGGGCCGGCTGGAGGCGGCCGGCCGCCAGACCTTCCAGCGCCTCGACGATCAGTTCGGCCCCGAGGGACGCCAGGCGGTCGTGCAGGCCGGCGCCGGTCTCCTTTGGGCCGATCTCGATGGCCCGGCGCAGCAGGATCGGGCCGGTATCCAGCCCCTGGTCCATCTGCATGATGGTGATGCCGCTCTCCCGGTCGCCGGCGAGGATGGCGCGCTGGATGGGGGCCGCACCGCGCCAGCGCGGCAGCAGCGAGGCATGGACATTGAGGCAGCCCAGCCGCGGGCTCTCCAGGATCGCGCGGGGCAGCAGCAGGCCATAGGCGACGACCACGGCGGCATCCAGGCCAAGGGCGGAAAATTCCTGCTGGGTCTCGGCGGTCTTCAGGCTGGTCGGGGTCAGGACCGGCAGACCATGGGATTCCGCCAGGCGCTGCACCGGGGAGGGACGCGGCTGCTGGCCCCGGCCGGCGGGGCGGGGCGGCTGGCTATAGACCGCGGCGATGTCATGGCCGGCGGCGATCAGCGCGGCCAGGCTCGCCGCGGCGAAATCCGGCGTGCCCATGAAGGCGAGTCGCAGGGGGGGCATGGGCCCCTAGCCGACCGCCAGCGCGCCGGTCTTCTTGGCCTTGAGGAGCTTGCGCAGGATGATGTTGCGCTTCAGCGCGGTGATGTGGTCGACGAAGAGCACGCCGTCGAGGTGATCCATCTCATGCTGGATGCAGGTGGCCAGCAGCCCCTCCGCCTTCAGCTCGCGGATCTCGTTCTGATGGTCGAGATAGCGCACCCGGATCGCCCTGGGCCGGGCGACATCGGCGTAATGCTCGGGCAAAGAGAGGCAGCCCTCGTTATAGGTGACATCCTCGTCCGAGACCCAGACCAGCTCCGGATTGGCCATCTTGAGGGGGGCCGGCTTCTCGTCTTCCCGCGCCACATCGAGCACGATGATGCGCTGGGTCACGCCGACCTGGGGGGCGGCGAGCCCGATTCCCGGGGCGGCATACATGGTCTCCAGCATGTCGTCCATGAGCCGCGCGACCTTGGCGTCGACCTTGGCGACGGGCTTGCATTTGAGCTTCAGGCGCGGATCGGGCGCGATGATGATGTCGAGCTTGGCCATTTGGGGATTACCTATGGCTTGGATTCGGCGCCGTCAATAGGATGCCCCCAATGGACTCGATTCCACTGTTGCTTGCCCTGCTTCTGGGGGTGGTCGCCGCCGCCCTGGTGATCCTGTTGCTGTTCCGGCGCCGGGGCGGGGAGGCGGCGGCGCTGGCCCAGATCGCCGGGCGCCTGGACCAGCTGGCCCAGAGCCATGCCGCCCAGCAGGCCGCCCTCGACGCGAGGCTCCAATCCCAGGAGCGCAATCTGGCCAAGACGGTGGAGGACCGGCTCAGCGACCTCAACAAGCGGGTCGGCGACAAGCTGCAGGAATCCTCGGAGAAGGCCGGCCAGTCGCTGACCCAGCTCGCCGCGCGCCTGGCTGTCATCGACCGGGCCCAGGCCAATATCATGGAGCTCTCGGGCCAGGTGGTGGGCCTCCAGAACATCCTCTCCAACAAGCAGGCGCGCGGGGCCTTCGGCGAGGTCCAGCTGAACGATCTCGTGCGCGACCTGCTGGCGCCCGAGAGCTATGAGTTCCAGGCCAAGGTCGGCAATGGCAAGGCCGACTGCCTGCTGAAGCTGCCCCATCCCCCGGGGCCGATCGCCATCGATGCCAAATTTCCCCTGGAGAGCTATCGGGCGCTCCGATCCGCCGCCAACGAGACCGAGCGCATCGTCGCGGGGCGCGCCTTCGACCAGGCGCTGCGCAAGCATGTGAAGGATATCCGCGAGAAATACATCGTCGCGGGGGAGACGGCGGAATCGGCGCTGCTGTTCCTGCCCAGCGAGGCCGTCTATGCCGAGCTCTATGCCAATTTTCCCAATGTGGTGGAGGAGAGTTACCGCGCCCGGGTCTGGATCGTCTCGCCGACGACCATGATGGCGCTGCTCAACACGGTGCGCGCCGTGCTGCGCGATGTCGAGATGCGCAAGGAGGCGGGCCAGATCAAGATCGAGGTCGACCGCATGCTGGAGGATGTCGTGCGGCTGAACGAGCGGGTCGGCAAGCTGGGGACCCATTTCGAGCAGGCACGCGGCGATGTCGAGAAGATCCGCATCTCGACCGAAGGCATCGTTCGCCATGGGGAGCGGATCCGCGCCGTCGAGCTGGGGGAGGACAAGGTGGAACTGACCCCCGTCCTGCCGCATGCCGTCGCCAAAGCTTCCGGCGAGTAAAACGCGGCGGGGAGTGAAAAACTGCGAAGCGTGACCATATAAGAGGGGCTGACCAGCTCGAAGGCAGGCATAGCGGGGCCCGGAAAATCCAGGCTCCATCGGGGGGACATCATGGACGGAGCCGGAATTTTCGCCATCGCAGTTGTGGTCGTCGCCATATTGGCGATCGCCATGAGCGTGCGCTCCGTGGCGCAAGGCATGGAATATACCGTCGAGCGTTTCGGGCGCTACACCCACACCATGCGGCCCGGCCTCAATCTCATCGTGCCCTTCATCGACCGCATCGGCGCCAAGCTCAACATGATGGAGCAGGTGCTCGAAGTGCCGCAGCAGGAGGTCATCACCAAGGACAACGCCCAGGTCACCGTCGACGGCGTGGTCTTCTACCAGGTGCTCGACGCGGCCAAGGCCGCCTATGAGATCACCGAATCTGAACAACGCCATCGGCAATCTGACCATGACCAATGTGCGCACGGTCATGGGCTCCATGGACCTCGACGAGCTGCTCTCCCAGCGCGACAAGATCAATCACCAGCTGCTGAAGGTCGTCGACGACGCCACCTCGCCCTGGGGCATCAAGGTGACGCGCATCGAGATCAAGGATATCGCCCCGCCCAAGGATCTGATCGAATCCATGGGCCGCCAGATGAAGGCCGAGCGCGACAAGCGCGCCGCCATCCTGGAGGCCGAGGGCATGCGCCAGGCGGCAATCCTTCGGGCCGAGGGCGAGAAGCAGGCCGCGATCCTGCAGGCCGAGGGCCAGCGCGAGGCCGCCTTCCGCAATGCCGAGGCGCGCGAGCGCTCGGCCGAGGCCGAGGCCAAGGCGACGGCCGTGGTGTCGGAGGCGATCTCCAAGGGCAATGTCCAGGCCCTCAACTATTTCGTCGCCCAGCGCTATGTCGATGCCTTGCAGAAGATCGCCTCGGCCCCCAATCAGAAGCTGATCATGATGCCGCTGGAGGCCGCCGGCGTGATCGGCGCCATCGGCGGCGTGGCCGAGCTCGCCAAGCAGGCCTTCGGGCCCCAGGGCGGCGGTACAACGCCGGGGGCGCCGCGGACGGGCCCCTGGGACAAGCAGAGCTAGAGCCATGACCAGCTTCCTCGACTCCTTGCAGTTCTGGCATTGGTGGATCCTGGGGGCGCTGCTCGCCGCGGTGGAGGCGCTCGCGCCCGGCATGTTCTTCATCTGGTTCGGCGCGGCGGCGCTGATCGTGGGCGTCGTCGCCTTGATCATCCCCGGCATGGGCTGGGAGCTCGAGGTGCTCATCTTCGCCGTGCTGGCGGCAGTCGCGGTCTTCGTCGGCCGCAGATTCCTGCATCGCCCGGCGCGACAGAGCGAAGACCCGGCGCTGAACCGCCGCGCCGAGCGTTATCTCGGCCGCCGCTTCACCTTGGAGACGCCCATCGTCAACGGCCGCGGCAGCATCAAGGTCGACGACAGCGTCTGGCGCGCCGCGGGACCGGAACTGCCCGCGGGCCGGCAGGTCAAGGTCGTCGGCATCGAGGGCACGGTGCTGAAGGTGGAAGCCGCGGACTGAGTCGGGGCAGCCTTGCAAGGTGGCTGCATCCCAAGGATTTCATCACGGCGGCGGCGGAGACCAGGCAGCAAAATATCAGAGTGGCTTTCGATCGGATTGTCCCAACTCTTCCATATCGTCATTCCCGCGAAAGCGGGAATCCAGGGCCACATGTTCGAACCTCGCCCGTGACCCTGGATCCCGGCTTTCGCCGGGATGACGGAGGAGAGGGATCGCGCTATTCGACGACGTCGGAGCTCTTCTCCGCGACCTCGGTGGCGCCACGTTAAATCTCGTACCAAGCCTCAGAACTTCTCCCCCCAGGGCCGGAGGTCGAGCTCCAGGGTCCAGGCGCTCTTGGGCTGGCTGTGGAGATGCCAGTAGCTCTCCGCAATGGCATCAGGCGCGAGCTGGCTTTCCTCAGCATTTTTGCCGATGCCACCGTCGATGATGACATGGCCCACATGAATGCCTTGCGGCCCCAGCTCGCGGGCCATGCTCTGGGCGAGCGCCCGGAGGCCGAACTTGCCGATGGCGAAGGCGGCGAAATTGGCGCTGCCGCGCAGCGCCGCAGTGGCGCCGGTGAGGAGGATCGTGCCCGGCCCGCCGGGCAGCATGGCGCGCGCGGCGGCGCGGCCCACCAGGAAGCCGCCGAGGCAGCAGGCGCGCCAGGCGGATTCGATCTCGGCGGGGCTGAGCTCCACCACCGGCTTGCGGACGAAGGCGCCGGCGTTGAAGACCACGAGGCGCGGGAGCCCGAGATCGCGCTCGACCGCCGTGAAGAGATCGTCGACGGAGATCTCGCTGGTGGCATCGCAGGCATAGGCGCGCCCGCCCGTCTCCGCGGCCAGATCCTTCAGCTTGTCGACGCGCCGCGCGGCGATGGCCACCCCCATTCCTTCCCGGGCGAAGCGCCGAACCAGGGCCGCTCCCAGGCCGGGGCCAACGCCGACGACGAGGGCTGCAGGCTTTGTCTCGCTCTTCGCCATATCATCGCTCCTTGCTGCTGTTGAGATCCGGCCGATGGCGCCGATAATGGCCTTAGCTTAGCCGGCCGGCGCGCCGCGGTCAGCCGCGGGTGGAGCAGGGCTTGCCTGCGCCCTGCGCATCGCCTCACAATGGGGCGGCGCCACGCTCCCTCTCCTTCATGGTCGAGCGGCACGAGTTGCCTCGTGACGTTTGCCCCTTTGCGCAGATACATCAGCTCAGCCACGGGGGACTGGTGCGGGGCGGCCCGAAGCGACCACCGCTCGGGCGAGGGCAGCGCATATTCCAAGACGCACCAATGTAGACGAGGAGGTCGCGCTGCCTCTGGCGGAATCGCCGCCTGTCGCACCTTGCCAATAGCCGTACCGGCTATCAGACTGCCAGTTGAATATTCAGGGACGCTACACCGTTCGCGCCGCAGCGCGGGGGAGGCGCTCGATGCCCGGCACATGGCAATCTTTGCAGCATCAGCCGGCATTCTGGCCGGGTCCAGCATTTCTGCTCACCGACGGCAGCGTGTTCTGTCATGAGTGGCAGACACGCCGCTGGTGGCGGCTCTGGCCGAATGCTGTGGGAGCATATGCCTCCAGTTCCTGGCATCCGGCCGGCCAGATGCACCATCTGCGCATCTACTACTGCGCCGCGATGCTGGCCGACGGCAGGCTTTTCCTCGGTGGCGGCTACTGGACGAAAAACGGGAAGGCGTTCGCCCTCGATAGCGCAGAGATCTACGATCCCCAGAGCGATCTCTGGGCCATGGTCAGCGCGCCGAAGCAGTTGTTTGGCACCACGCCGATGTGCTGCGTGCTCGCCGACGGCAGGGTGCTGGTGGGCGGCAGCGAAACCACGCAATGCGCGCTTTATGATCCGATCCTGGATCAGTGGAGCGGCGCCGGCGGTCAAACCAAGGTCGAGACGAGCAGCGAGGAGACCTGGACCTTGCTCGCCAGCGGCAGCGTGTTCACCGTCGAGGCGCAATTCCCCGTCTCTGCCATCGAAAGCTACGTCGCCGCCAAGGATTCCTGGGCCAAGGGCGCCACGCCACCGGTGGCGCTGACCGGCGCCGCCGCTTATGGCGAACCCGGCAGCGCCATCGCCCTCACAGACGGGCGCGTCTTCGCCATCGGATCGATCGGGCACACAGCGCTCTACACTCCCGCAAACAACCCCACCGATCCCGGGTCCTGGGCAGCCGGACCGGATCTGCCGAAGGACACATTGGGCGAGCTGATGCCGGCGTGGAGCGCCCCCACCTGCTTGCTGCCCAATGGAAAGGTCTTTTTCGCCGCCGGTCCGTCGGCATATGGCGGCACGCACGGCGGCGGTCCCAGTCATTTCTACGAATACAACATGCAGACCGAATTCCCGGAACTGGACGAGGTGGCGAATCCCTTCACCAATCCCCAGGACTCCGCGCCGCCCTATGCCATTCGGATGGTGTTGCTGCCGAACGGACAGGTCCTGGTGCTGGACAGTAGCTTGGCCCAACAGAATGCGGCGCGGATCTACACGCCCGACGGCACGCCGTTCGACGGTTGGCGGCCGACGATCACGCTCCACCCTTCGACCATCAAGGCAGGGTCGATCTATCCGCTACGCGGCCAGCAGATCAATGGCCTGTCGCAGGCGCTTTGCCACGGGAAGTCCCCTTCCGGCGCCACCAACTATCCGCTGGTCCGGCTGCACGATCCAGTCAGCAACCATGTCTGGTATTGTCCGACCGCCAACCACAGCAGCATGGGGGTGGCGACCGGCAAGACCGTCGAGAGCACGAGCTTCCTCGTGCCCAATAGCGTCGCGCTGGGATCACTCGAGCTGGTCGTCATCGCCAATGGCATCGCGTCGGTTTCCGTCAAGGTAACGGTCAAAGCGGCCGAGCCGTCGTTCATGGTCGATGGCGGGTTGGTCAACACCCTCATCGGCAGTCGCGCCGATGGTCCAATGTGGGGGCTGGGGCCCAACGGCGTCGTTCCCATCGGTCCGTTCAACGGGCCCTTGCGGCAAGAGGCGCAGCGGGGCTATCAACTGCTCATCGACGGCTTGCGGGCCCTCGAACGGGTTGGCGGCGAGATCTTGAACAAGCGGCTGCAAGAGGCGGCAAGCGAACCTGGTCCGTCGCTCCCAGGTGGATCGCAGCCAAATCCCATCGCACCGCCGCGAAATCGCGGACGTGGTCCCATGGCCTGAGCTGCTCACGCCGGCGTCGAAGAGCAAAGTGCCGCTCTCGCATCCGGTCAGCCGCGAGGTGGAGCAGGGCTTGCCTGCGCCCCGCGCATCGCCTCACAATCAGCCCCCTCGCGGATAGAAATGCGGAGAGTTTTTGCCGATGCCGGTCACGACACTCCTGCGGCATGAGTCGCTCACGGTCTTCGACTTTCGCTGCGCGGCCGCGCCGGGCGACGCGCCTTACGAAGAGCTGCATGAGAGCTTCTCCCTCTCCTATGTGAGAAAAGGGAGCTTCGGCTACCGCAGCCGCGGCCGGTCCTTCGAGCTGGTCGCCGGCTCGCTCCTGGTCGGCCATCGCGGCGACGAATATCTCTGCACCCATGACCATGTCCATGGCGACGAGTGCCTCTCCTTTCACTTCGCGCCCGATTGGGTCGAAGCGATCGGCGGGGAGGCCGCGCTCTGGCGCATCGGCCCGGTGGCACCGATGGCGGAGCTCATGGTGCTGGGCGAGCTCGCCGAGGCCGCGGCCGAGGGCCGCAGCGATATCGGTCTCGAGGAGCTGGGGCTGCTGCTGGCGGCGCGTTTCGTCGAGGTCGTTTCCGGACGCAAGCAACGGGCGCCGGCGGCGGGAGCTGCGGATCGCCGCCGCGCGGTGGCGGCCGCGCTCTGGATCGATGCCCATGCCCAGGATCCCATCGGCCTCGAGGCCGCGGCGGCGGAGGTCGGGCTCAGCCCGTTTCATTTCCTGCGGCTCTTCGCCAAGGTTTTGGGCGTGACGCCACATCAATATCTCATCCGCTCGCGGCTGCGCCGGGCCGCCCGTCTGTTGGCCGAGGATCAGCGCCCGGTCACCGATATCGCCTATGACGTGGGCTTCGCCGATCTCTCCAATTTCGTGCGCAGCTTCCATCGCGCCGCCGGAGTCTCTCCTCGTGGCTTCCGTCGCGCGGCGCGAGGCGACCGCAAGATTTTCCAAGATCGGCTCGCGGCCCTCTCCCTAGGATGATCCTCCATCAACGGAGGACATCATGTACGACCATATCGGATTGAAGGTGAAGGACGTCGAGAAGAGCGTGCGCTTCTACAAGGAAGCACTCGGCGCGCTCGGTCATGTGCTCGCCTCCCAGGACGAATCGGGTGCGGGCCTCGGGGCCAAGGACGCACCGGCGCTATGGCTCTATGCGGTCAAAGGCGCGACGGGGCCGGGCGTGCATGTGGCCTTCCGCGCGGCCGATCGCACCGCCGTCGACCGTTTCCACAAGCAGGGGCTGAAGGCCGGCGGCCGCGATAATGGCCGGCCGGGGCTCCGCGCGGACTACAGTCCCAGCTACTACGCGGCCTTCCTTATCGATCCCGACGGCAACAATGTCGAGGCGGTCTGCCTGACATAGCAAGAGGCACGCCTCACGCAGTCCCCCCGATGCGCTCGCTCAAGCGGCGGGCGTGCTTGAACGGCCGCTCCTTGCCGATGAGCGAACTTGGGTCAAAAGAATGGCAAATCCCCGGGGTTGTTGAGGTTTAACGGAATCAGAACGCGCCGAGCTCACGCTTTTCCCGCCAGCTCCTCATCACCTTACCCGTGCGGAGGAATTGAAATGACCAGCCAGCGGGCGTCGCAGATCAAGGGTGCGGCCGCGCCCGGCGTCGGCGGGTCATGTCCCAGAGGTCCTGGGATGAGCCTGCCCCGCGCTCGCGCCGGCGTACCGCCGCGTGCCGGGCAAGTCTCGGTGCGTGCGGACAGGGGAACCACGACGACACGGCCCGGGCAAAGCTCGGGGGCCGTCGCGCGGTTGCAGGGGCCGTCCGGCTTCTCTTTCGCCCGCCTGGCGATCCACCCCGCTCAAGGATTACCGGACCGGCGTGAAGGGCTGAATACGCCACAGGCGAAGATCGACGGCGAGGCCGTGCGGGCCATTGCCCAAAGCCAAACTCGCGGTGCGCTTCCGGAATCGGTGCGCGAGCGCCTCGAGGTGACCAGCGGCCACTCCTTTGCGCATCTGGCCGTGCATGACGATCCCGCTGCCCAGCATGCGGCCGAGCTTCTCGGTGCGCGCGCCTTCACCCTCGGGCGCCATGTCTACTAATGGGATGGTCCGGCCGTGCTCCTGCCCACTGCCAGCAGTAGGCTGGCAGGAGGCACCAAGCGAAAGGAGCACGCCATGTCTGAGACGCATAACAGTGTGATCGCCGTGATCGGTATCGATATCGGCAAGAACTCGTTTCACGTCGTCGGCCTCGATGGGCGTGGCGCCATCGCGCTGCGGCAGAAGTGGTCGCGTGGCCAGGTGGAGACACGGCTCGCCAACATGCCAGCCTGCCTGATCGGTATGGAGGCCTGTGTCGGAGCCCATCATCTCAGCCGCCGGCTCAGATTGCTTGGCCACGATGCCCGGCTGATGCCGGCGAAGTACGTCCGCGCCTACTCGAAGGGGCAGAAGAACGACTTCCGCGACGCGGAGGCGATTGCCGAGGCGGTGCAGCGCCCGACGATGAGGTTCGTGGCCACGAAGACCGCCGATCAATTGGACCTGCAGGCGCTGCACCGGGTGCGGGAGCGTCTGGTCAGCCAGCGTACCGGTGTTATCAATCAGATCCGCGCCTTCCTCTTGGAGCGTGGGGTCGCGGTGCGGCAAGGGCGGCACTTCTTGCGTGCCGGGTTGCCAGGCATTCTCGCGACAGGTTGCGAGGTGCTGTCCGAGCGCATGGTTCACCTCATCGAGGATCTGGCCGGCGACTGGCGTCGGCTGGATGAGCGGATCGAAGGTCTGTCGGGCGAGATCGCTGCCCTTGCGCGCCAGGATGCCGGTTGCGAGCGGCTGATGAGCGTGCCGGGGATCGGGCCGATCATCTCCAGCGCGATGGTGGCGGCGATCGGCGCCGGGGATACGTTCACCAAGGGCCGCGACTTCGCCGCCTGGCTGGGTCTTGTCCCCAAACAGTTCTCGACGGGAGACCGCACGGTCCTTGGCAAGATATCGAAGCGCGGCAATCGCTACCTGCGCGTGCTCTTCGTTCAGGCCGCCTGGGTCGTGCTGGTCAGGTCGAAGAACTGGGAGCGCTACGGGCTCAAACCCTGGATCGAGGCGGCCAGGAGGCGGCTGCACCGCAATGTACTGGCGATCGCGCTTGCCAACAAGCTGGCACGCATCGCATGGAGCGTTCTCGCCCATGGCCGTAACTTCGAGGCGGGCAAGGTTGCTGCGGCGGCCACCCTGCCTGCTTGATCGTTCAGCGCAAGACGGAGCCCACGCTGACGTAACCGGATTACCCGCCGAGGTCTGCGAGAGGATGAGAAGAGATGGAGGATCGGTCTTCCCGGCGCTTGCGAACACTGGTGACCCGAATGGCCCGCTGAGGCCTATCCGCTAATGAGATCGCAGGCGCGCTGATTTCCATGATGGCCCGGAGCCCAACGAGCTCCAACCAGAGGCCGGATACATTGATGCAAGACCGCTCATCGCCAACTCGACGAAAACCTCTTGCGACGCACGGCCGGACCATACATTCGGGTCAGGACAGTATGCCCCGTGGCATGCGGCGGGTTTTCGCCTGCTGGCGCATGAAGCGGCGCACACGCTCCAGCAGGACCGCGCGATCATCGCCCCGAGCGGGGATGTCGACGTCGGACCTCCCGCGGATCGTCTGGAGCAGGAAGCGGATCGGTTCGCCGCGGCGATGCTGGCCGGTCTGCCCGCGCCGCCGCTGTCCTCCGGCGACAGAGCCCGGCGGGTTCAGCGCGCGGTCAGTTTCACGCATGGCAATCATCATCTCTCGAAGACTCCCCCAGAGGCTTGTGAATCCCCGGATCGGCTCATCGTCTGTCCCGGCGAGATGGGCGATGCATTCACCTGGAGCGCCGATGTGACCGCCCATGGTGCCAAGGGCGATTCATTCGGGGACTACGAGGCAGGTTTCCTGCAGGCCTTGACGCGGTGGCGGTTCGACGCTCTGTGGGGCGAGGCAACCGCTCCCGATGCGCAATATGAGGTCAAGGTGAAAACGCCGATAAGAGATGCGCTACAAGGAAAAGACATCTGGGCTTCGCCCAACGAACCAGACTTCCGCCCGCCCTTTGAGGCGGATGGCGACGTGCGCAGCGTGAGCCGCAGCGACAGGCTTAATCGCGGTATCAAGTGGGAAAACCCGAAAAACCCAGGCAAGACGCATATCGGCGAATTTCACTTCGACGCCCAGCTCACGACCTATCTGGCTGTTCGAGACAGTCGGATCGATCCGCACACGAAGGCCGCGTTTCACATCCTGGCCCATGTCGACTGGAGCCGGAGCGTCAATGGCAAATGGGATGACCAGAACCCCCTCAAAAGCCGAGTGACGCTCGAGGGCCCGAAAGCAGAGAACGGCGAGGTCATCGATGGCGATAGCACGGCGTTCCCAGCGATCGTCGGCGGGCCTGTGCCCAACGAGGCAGCAGAGGAGGTCGGCGCGCACTTCGAATCTTTTTGACGGACTCGTGGATCATCGTCCGCCTTCGCCGTGACGAGCAGGGGGCCATGATTTCTCTGCCCCCCGCCCCCGTCTTAGACTCCAGCCTTGTCGATCTCGCTCGCCCGCTGGAAGGCGGGACGCGCGGTGCAGCGGGCGATATAGGCCGAGAACTCGGGCCGCGGCTCGACGATCTTGAAGATATTGACGCCATAGTTCAGATCGGCGCCCAGCATCACATCGGCGGCGGAGAAGCGCTCGCCCAGGATCCAGGGGCGCTGGCCCAGGGCCTCCGCCAGGACATCCATGACCCGGTCGAAGCTGCCCCAGCCGGCAGACATGCTGGCCAGCTCGAGCTTGGTGAATTTCTGGGTATAGGCCGGCTCGATGCAGCCGCCGGCGAAGAAGAGCCAATGCAGATAGCGTCCGCGCGCGGGATCGCCCAGGGGCGGGGCCAGCTTGGCTTCGGGGACCCGCTCCGCGACATAGGCGCAGATGGCGGCGGATTCCGCGACCATGGCGGCGCCGTCGGAGAGGGCCGGCACTTTCATCATCGGGTTCACGGCCCGGAACGCCGGGGTCGCTTGCGCCCCCTTGCGGATGTCGATCAGCACCCGCTCATAGTCGCAGCCGGCCTCCTCCATCATCCATAGCGCCCGGAAGGCCCGCGACTGCGGCGCCCAATAGAGCTTCATCATGTTTCCCTCCATGTCTTGGAAAGAGAACATATCAGGAACAAGATCGATTGTCACCTAGAGAGGCGAGATAGCCAGGCATTCCGTGACATAGCGCGCGTGCCGGAAATCGCGGATCGCGGCGATCTTTCCCTCGGCCCAATCGAGCAGCACCACATAGCTGATCGCACCCGTCGCGTCGCCCGGATCGCGGACCAGCAACGCCGGATGGCCCTCCGCCAGCCCGGGCGAGAGCCAGCAGTCGGAAACCGCGGCATAGCGGGTGAAATAGACCGACACCTCCTTGCGGCCGGCCAGGCGGATCTGGTTCGGCAGATCGAGGCGCACATCCTCGGCCAGGAGGTCGCGCAGGGCGTCGAAGTCGCGGGCGTTGAAGCGGTCCGCATAGGCCCGCAGCCGGTCCCGCTCCGCCGGCGCCAGCATCGGCGCCGGGGCTTCGGGGGTGTCGGCGAGCGCCCGCAATCGCGTGCGGGCCCGGTGCAGGGCGGCCTTCACCGCCGGCAGGCTGACGCCGATGATCTCGGCCGTTTCGGCCAGGGAATGGCCCAGCACATCCATCAGCACCACGCTCGAGCGCTGGGCGGGGGGCAGGCGCAGCAAAGCGGCGAGGCTCGCGGTCGCGGCCACCCGCGCATCGGCCGCGGCAAGCGGGTCCGCCAGGCCGGTCAAGTCCATCTCGGATCGGACCGCCGCCTGGCGCTTGCGGTGGCGCAGGGCGTCGAGGGCGGCATTATGGGCGATCCGGAACAGCCAGCTCTCCGGCTGCGCAATCGGGCCGGCCGACGGGAAGGCCTCCGCCGCCTTGGCCAGCGCCTCCTGGACCACGTCCTCGCCGTCGATCGCCGAGCCCACCATGCGCGCGCAATAGCGGTGCAGCCGCGGACGCAGCGCCGTCATCAGCCGGTCCAGGGTCGCCATCTCCGAACTTCCGTCCGCCATGCCATTTCCCTTCCGCTTCGCCGCCGCCGAAAGGCGAGGGCCCGTCTCTAAGACGCTCGAGGCCGGGCAAAGGATTCGTCCCTGCGGAATTTTTTACACCCGGAATCCTTTCAACCCGTCGCGGCGTCTTTGATCTCAGGAGCGCGCGTCCCGCGCGCCCCGATGAAAGGATCAAGACCATGCAGAGAGTGACACTCGTACGCTATACGGCCAAGCCGGACCGCGCCGCGGAGAACGAGACCCTGGCCCGGGCGGTCTTCGCCGAGCTTCGGGCCGCTTCACCCGATCATCTGGCCTATGCACTCTTCAAAGACGGGTTGGAGTACGTCCATCTCTTCGTCAATACTGCGGCGGATGATTCCGACGCCCTCACGGACCTTCCGAGCTTCAAGGCCTATGCAAAGGATGTGGCCGCGCGCTGCGAGGCGCCGCCGCAGGTGACGCGGCTCAGCCTTCGGCTGTTGGAGTCCTACGGCCTGACGCGGGCCATGGCGCCGGCCTGAGCAAGGAGCAGGGTTGGCGGTCTCGTCCGTCTCTCGTCACGAGAGCGGACGAGCCGCCCTCCCCATGATATTTTTACGCCGTTCCCAGGCGCTGCATTCGGCCACGGTCTTCGACGGCGAACGCCATCGGCGCCTGCTCTATCGGGCGATGATCGGCGCCTCGCCGGAAAGCGTTCCGCCGCCATAGGCGAGATCGCGGCGGTCCTTCATCCATAGCGTGAGATGCACGATGCCGAGCCGCTGATAGGGCAGATAGGGCTCGGTCAAGGCGCCGCTCGCCGGATCGCGCCGCGGCGGGGCGTGGTGGCAGATCCAATTGCACCAGGCGGGCAGGAAATGCGCCGGCAGTCCCTGGACATAGACCACATGATTGAGGGTGGTCATGTCGATCAGCTCGTTGCGGCTCCGCTGCAAGGCGGTGCCGAGGGTGTCGGCCCAGGCCTGCCAATGCGGAGCGTCGGCCCGTAGCGCGAAGGCGCCGTTGTTGAGCAAAGGATGGCGCACCAGCCGCTCGGCCGTGGCCGCGTCGAAGGCGGCGGCATAGCCCGCGGAGATGACGCCGTGGAATTCCTCCCAGGCATGGAAGAAATTGCGATAGGCGCGGTCGAGCTCCGGCACGATGGCGAGGCTGCCCGTTTCGGCCGCGCGGAAGAAGAGCTCGACGGCCGCCCAGTCCTGAACCCAGGCATCGGCGTCGAGCCACATATAGAGATCATGGCCGGGAAAATGCTTCGGTAGGAACGGGCGGCCATATTGCGCCTGGCGATATTGCGGCGTCTGGTCACGGTCCGGAAAATCCAGATCCCAGCCGGGCGCCACGACGACGCAGCCCCGGCCTTCCAGCCAACGGCGCTGCTCTGCCTCCAGCCCGACATCCAGCACGCCGAGTGCCATGCCCGCGCCTTCCGGCTTGTCCCGGATCGAGCGCACGGCCCCGGCGAGCAGCTCGAAATAGCCGCTGTCGGCGCCGCTGACGATGATGGGGCTGTTGCCGGTCAAGGGGCCAGCCTAACTAGGCGAGATGCGAATGCAACCCGCGACGGGGGTATGCTTGTCCGGTTGAGGCCGAGAAACCTCGCTCTCTATGCCGTCATGGTCGGCGAAGGCCGACCATCCACTAGTTTGCACGCCCCGGGTCCGACGTTTCGCCGCATTTTCTATGGTCTTGTGGCCCACCGTTAAATCACGGATACGAGGAACGCTGACCTCGCGAGTCCGATTAGAGGGCCGGAAGTACATAGTCTGGGGCAGGCAAACTCGTGGATGGTCGGCCTTCGCCGACCATGATGGGGTGGATGGCCCCCTCACGGCATCAGTGTGCCAAAGTTGGGTTGCGACAACCAACCAACGGGAGCCATCCATGAACCAGATTAGCATTGTCGGGCTGGATATTGCGAAGAAGGTGTTCCAGGTGCATGGCGTTGATGCGGCTGGGGTTGTGAAGGTGCGGCGGTCATTGCGGCGCTCGCAGGTGCTGGCGTGGTTTGCCAAGCTGGCGCCCTGCCTGATCGGGCTGGAGGCCTGTGCAACATCGCATTACTGGGCGCGCGAGCTGAGGAAGTTAGGTCATGAGGTGCGCCTGATCCCGCCGGCGTATGCGAAGGCCTATGTCCGTCGGAACAAGAACGATGCGGCGGATGCGGCGGCGATCTGCGAGGCGGTGAGCCGGCCGGGTATGCGCTTTGTGGCGATCAAGACGGAGGCCCAGCAGGCGATCGGCGGGGTGCACAAGGTACGAGCTCTGCTGCTGAAGCAGCGAACCATGCTGATCAACCACCTTCGGGGCTTGATGGCAGAGTTTGGCTTTGTGGTCGCCACTGGCCCGCAGCATGTGGGCGAGCTGCTGGCGATCCTGGCCGATCCCGCGGCGGCCGGCCTGGTGGAGCCGTTGCGCAGTGCGCTGTTGGGAATGACGGAAGTCTTGCGCGCCCTGGAGCGGCGGATCGAGGCCATCGACCGGCAGATCGTCGCCTGGGGTCGCAGCAACACAACCTACCGCCACCTGATCACCATTCCCGGCTATGGACCGATCCTGGCCAGTGCCGTTGCCGCTGTCGTGACCGACCCGACAACCTTCCGCAGCGGGCGGGACTTTTCCGCCTCGCTCGGCCTGGTGCCCCGGCAGGAGGGGACCGGTGGCAAGGTGAAGCTCGGCCCGATCAGCAAGCGTGGCAATGGCTATCTGCGCCGCCTGCTGGTGAATGGAGCCATGTCGGTCCTCGGCTCCAAGCGGGGCCGCCAGGATCCCTGGATCGCCAAGCTGCTCGCCAGTAAGCCGCGCAAGCTCGCGGCCGTGGCCGTGGCCAACAAGCTAGCGCGCATCGGCTGGGCGATCATGATGCGCCAGGAGGACTTCCACACCCAGCCGGCGGCGGCCTGACGGCCAACCTCGACAGGGCGGAAGCTTGCGAGGGTGAAACGCGTGATGGCATCGTCGGTCAACCGACGGATCGAACTATACCTGCTACCGTCATTGGGGCTTCGAGACCCCGCGACCATGATCAGGCCTCGATCCACGGAACCCATCAGGGCCAGCGGCCTCGGCCGCGATCAAAGGCCGGACACATGACCGCAAGTGACCGTCGTTTCCAGAACGCAAAAAACCCTTGCTTGCCGGGGGCCATCCACACATGACGGGTGAGAGAGCGAGGCTTGCTGACCTGAACGGGACAGCCGTGTGACAGCCCCGCCATGACGGAAGTTGGTGGGGAGCCGGTTCAATTCCGGGGTCCGCGGGAGGGCCGTGGATGGCTCCCTGTGGTTGACTCCGCCCCGCCCCGCGACTAAGTTCCGCCCGCCTCAGCTTTGGCAAGGCGTTTGGTCCCGAGGGGCCCCGCCCGTCCGCGAGTCTCGCGCACGGGCGCTTTCGCGTTTTGGCTATTGGCTGCAATGGGTTGGCGATGTTCGAGAAGCTGACGGAACGGTTGGGCGATGTCTTCGGGCGGCTGACGCGGCGCGGCGCGCTGACCGAGGCCGATGTCGATGCGGCGCTGCGCGAGGTTCGCGTGGCGTTGCTCGAGGCCGATGTCGCCTTGCCGGTGGTGCGCGATTTCCTGGCCTCCGTGCGCGAGAAGGCCATCGGCGAGAGCGTGCTGAAGAGCATCACCCCCGGCCAGATGGTGGTGAAGATCGTCCATGACGCGCTGGTCGAGGCCCTGGGCGGGGCCAGCGTCGGCATCGATCTCAACGCTCCGGCGCCCGTCGTCGTGATGATGGTGGGCCTCCAGGGCTCGGGCAAGACGACCACCACGGCCAAGATCGCGCTTCGCCTCAAGACCCGCGAGCGCAAGCGCGTGCTGATGGCCTCCCTCGATACCCGCCGGCCCGCCGCCCAGGAGCAGCTCGCCGTGCTCGGCCGCCAGGCGGAAGTGGCGACCCTGCCCGTCATCCCGGGCGAGCCGCCGGTCGCCATCGCCAGGCGCGCGCTCCAGACCGGCCGTCTCGAAGGCCATGACGTGGTCATCCTCGATACCGCCGGCCGCCTGCATGTGGATGAGGAGCTGATGGCCGAGGCGGCGGCCGTGCACCAGGCCGCTTCGCCCACCGAGACCCTGCTGGTGGTCGATGCCATGACCGGCCAGGACGCGGTCAATGTCGCGACCCAGTTCCGCGACCGGATGCAGCTGACCGGCGTGGTGCTGACCCGGGTGGATGGCGATGCGCGCGGCGGTGCCGCGCTTTCCATGCGTGCCATCACCGGCTGCCCCATCAAGCTCATCGGCGCCGGCGAGAAGCTGGATGCGCTGGAGGATTTCCATCCCGACCGTATCGCCGGCCGCATCCTGGGCATGGGCGACATCGTCGGCCTGGTGGAGCGCGCCGCCGAGACGGTGGAGCGCGAGCAGGCCGAGAAGATGGCCGCCAAGCTCCAGAAGGGCCAGTTCGACCTCGACGATTTCGCCGATCAGCTCCGCCAGCTGCAGAAGATGGGCGGGCTGGGCGGGGTGCTTGGCATGCTGCCGGGCGTGGGCAAGATCCAGAAGCAGCTCGACAACGCCAAGATCGACGAGAAGATGCTGCGCCGCCAGCAGGCGATCATCTCCTCCATGACGCGCCAGGAGCGCCGCCGGCCGGAGCTCATCAAGGCCTCGCGCAAGCAGCGCATCGCCGGCGGCTCGGGCGCCAGCGTGCAGGAAATCAACCGCCTGCTGAAGCAGCATATGGAAATGGCCCGCATGGTGAAGCAGATGGGCAAGCTGGGACAGAAGGGGCTGATGCGTCATGGCATCGGCGCCCTGCTGCGCCGATAGGGGAACGCGACATGCTCGACCATATCTCGCTCGGCATCAGCAATCTGACCCGCGCCCGCCGCTTCTACGACGCGGCCCTGAAGCCGCTCGGCTACAAGATGGTCTGGCCGGTCCCAGGATATGGCTTCGGCTATGGCGCCGTGGCGGGCGAGCCCAAATTCTGGATCGGGCTGCCGCTGGCCAAGCGGCGCAAGCCCAAGGCCTGCGCCGGCAGCCATGTCGCCTTCCAGGCCCCGAACCGCAAGGCGGTGGACGCCTTCTACAGGGCCGCGATCAAGGCCGGCGGCAAGGACAACGGCAAGCCTGGCCTCCGCCCCGACTATCATCCCGACTACTACGGCGCCTTCGTCTATGACCCCGAGGGTCATGCGATCGAGGCCGTCTGCCACAAACCCGAATAAGCACAACCCAGAAGGAAACTACCTCCATGTCGTTGAAGATTCGCCTGTCCCGCAGCGGGACCAAGAAGCGCCCCTATTACCGCGTCGTCATCGCCGAATCGCGCATGCCGCGCGACGGCCGCTTCATCGAGAAGGTGGGGATCTACGACCCCATGCTGCCCCATGACAGCACGGAGCGGATGAAGCTCGATGTCGAGCGCATCCAATATTGGCTGAGCAAGGGTGCCCAGCCGACGGACCGCGTGACGCTGTTTCTGGCGAAGCTCGGCTTGGCCGAGGCACCGAAGCGCCGCGACCAGTCCAAGCAGCATCTGCCCAAGGCCAAGGCGCAGGAGCGGGCCAAGGCAAATGCCGCTGCGGAGGCCGCGGCCGCCGAGACGCCCGCCGAGTAAGCCGGAGGCTCGGCGATGGCGCGGCTCATCCTCATGGGCCGGATCGCTGCGGCGCATGGGCTGAAGGGCCTGGTGAAGCTCCAGAGCTTCACCGGCGAGCCCGGGGCCATCGGGCGCTACGGCCCGCTGCTGGATGCCACGGGCCAGCGGCGCTTCGAGGTCACGGTGCAGAACCTGGTCAAGGGCGGCGTGGTCGCCCGGATCGCAGGGGTTGCGGACCGGACCGCGGCGGAGAAGCTCCGGGGCATCGAGCTCTATCTGCCGCGCGAGGCTTTGCCGCCGGCGGCCGAGGGCGAGTACTACCACGCCGATCTGGTCGGCCTCTCGGTCGTGCTGACCGACGGGACGGCCTTCGGGGTGGTGCGGGCGGTGGAGAATTTCGGCGCCGGGGATCTGCTGACCATCGACAGGCCGGGAAAGGGCTCGGTCAGCCTGCCCTTCACCGACCGGGTCGTGCCGGTGGTGGATCTGGCGGCCGGCCGGATCGTGGTCGATCCGCCGCTGGGGCTGCTGGAGGATGGTCCGGCAGACCGGGCGGCCGAGGCGGCGGAAGCAGCGGCGGAGAAGGAGCAGGCGTGAGCAAGGTCGCGGCCCCCGGGTTCGAAGTGCCCCTTTGGCGCGTCACCGTGCTCAGCATCTTTCCTGAGATGTTCCCCGGTCCGCTGGGCCATTCCCTGGCCGGCAAGGCGCTGGAATCGGGAATCTGGGGCTTGGAAACAGTGGACATTCGCGGTTTCGCAAGCGATAAACACCGCTCCGTGGACGACGCCCCCTTTGGCGGCGGCCCCGGCATGGTGATGAAGCCGGAGGTCGTCGATCGGGCCATCCGCGCGGCGCATCGGGGGCCGGAACCGGTGGTGTTCCTGACCCCGCGCGGCCGCAGGCTGGACCAGGCGATGGTGCGCGGCTATGCCGCTCGGCGCTCGCTGACCCTGCTCTGCGGCCGTTTCGAAGGCGTCGACGAGCGGGTCGTGGAGCTCCATGGCGTCGAGGAAGTCAGCCTCGGCGATATCGTGCTCTCCGGGGGCGAGCCGGCGGCGATCGCGCTGATCGACGCGGTGGTGCGTCTCCTGCCCGGCGTCGTCGGCGCCGAGGAAGGCTTGGAGGACGAGAGTTTTGAACGGGGATTGCTGGAATATCCCCATTACACGCGGCCGGCCGAATGGCAGGGCCGCAAGGTGCCGGAGGTTCTCATCTCCGGCCATCACGAGAAGGTCAAGGTCTGGCGCCAGCGCCAGTCCGAGGCGGTGACGAGGACGCGCAGGCCGGACCTCTGGCAGCGCTACGTCGCCGCCGGCAACAGGATCGAAGAAGGAAGCGAATCATGACGACGATCATCGACACGCTCGACCAGGAGCAGATCGCCAAGCTCAGTGCCAAGACACCCGAATTCGCGCCCGGCGATACGCTGCGCGTGAACGTCAAGGTGATCGAGGGCACGCGCGAGCGCGTCCAGGCCTTTGAAGGCGTGTGCATCGCCCGCAAGAATGCGGGCGTGAACTCGAGCTTCACCGTGCGCAAGATCTCCTACGGCGAAGGGGTGGAGCGCGTGTTCCCGCTCCACAGCCCCCGCATCGCCTCGATCGATGTGGTGCGCCGCGGCGATGTGCGCCGGGCGAAGCTCTATTATCTGCGCGGACGGCGCGGCAAGGCCGCCCGCATCGCGGAGAAGGTGGGTCTTGTCGGCGGTGGCGAAGCCGAGACGGCAGCCGCCGACAAGGACTAGCCGCGATGGCTGCTGGCCGGCCGCGCACGCTCTTCGACAAGATCTGGGAAAGCCACCTGGCCCATCGCCAGGAAGACGGCATCTGCCTGCTCTATGTCGACCGCCATCTGGTCCATGAAGTGACCAGCCCGCAGGCCTTCGAAGGCCTGCGTCTGGCCGGGCGCAAGGTCCATCGGCCCCAGGCGACCCTCGCCGTGGCCGATCACAACGTGCCCACCACCGACCGCAGCCGCCGGCATCCAGGAGCCGGAATCCCGGATCCAGGTGGAGACGCTGGAGAAGAACTGCGCCGATTTCGGCGTGCCCTATTTCTCCATGGACGATATCCGCCAGGGCATCGTCCATATCATCGGGCCGGAGCAGGGCATGACCCAGCCCGGCATGGTCATCGTCTGCGGCGACAGCCATACCGCGACCCATGGCGCCTTCGGGGCGCTGGCCTTCGGCATCGGCACCTCCGAGGTCGAGCATGTGCTGGCGACCCAGACCCTGATCCAGCAGCCGGCCAAGAACATGCGGATCACGGTCGAGGGCGATCTGCCCTTCGGCGTGACGGCCAAGGATCTGATCCTCGCCATCATCGCCAAGATCGGCACCGCCGGCGGCACCGGCCATGTCATCGAATATGCGGGGAAGGCGATCCGCGACCTTTCCATGGAAGGGCGCATGACGGTCTGCAACATGACCATCGAGGGCGGCGCCCGCGGCGGGCTGATCGCCCCGGACGAGACGACCTTCGCCTATCTCAAGGGCCGCCCCATGGCGCCCAAGGCCGGCGCCTTCGAGCAGGCCGTCGCCTATTGGCGGACGCTGCCCTCCGATCCGGGCGCGGTCTACGACAAGGAAGTCGTCCTCGACGCCAGCACCATCATCCCGCAGGTCACCTGGGGCACCAGCCCGCAGGACGTGCTGCCCATCGACGGCAAGGTGCCGAACCCGGCTGATATACCGGAGGAGGCCAAGCGCCAGTCGATGGAGCGGGCGCTGGCCTATATGGGCCTGACCCCCGGCACGCCGCTGAAGCAGGTGGCGATCGACCGGGTCTTCATCGGCTCCTGCACCAATGGGCGGATCGAGGATCTGCGCGCCGCCGCGGCCGTGGCCAAGGGCCGCAAGGTCGCCGGCAGCGTGCAGGCCATGGTCGTCCCCGGCTCCGGCCTGGTGAAGCATCAGGCGGAGGAAGAGGGGCTCGACCGCATCTTCCTCGAGGCGGGCTTCGAATGGCGCGAGCCGGGCTGCTCCATGTGCCTGGCCATGAATGCCGACAAGCTGGAGCCGGGCGAGCGCTGCGCCTCGACCTCCAACCGCAATTTCGAGGGCCGCCAGGGCCGCGGCGGGCGCACCCATCTGATGAGCCCGGGCATGGCGGCGGCGGCGGCGATCGCCGGCCATCTCGCCGATGTGCGCGAGCTGAAGTAGGGCGCGAGCAATCATGTCTCTGCCGCCCGGCCTCATCATCCGGGCGGGGACGCCCGGTGATGCTCCCTTCATCCAGCGCGTCCATGAGGAATCGATCCGCGGCCTCGGCCCCCGCGCCTATAGCCGGGCACAGGTCGAAAGCTGGGCCTCCGGCCTGACCCTGGGCGGCTATGTCCGGGCCATGAACCAGGGCGGCGAGCGCTTCCTGCTGGCCGAGCCGGCGACAGGCGGCGGCCGGCTTGCGAGCTTCTGCTCCTTTGCCGGCAATCGGATCATTGGGCTCTATACCCATCCCCATTGGGCGGGACGCGGCGTGGCCGGCGCGCTGCTAGGCCGCGCCGAAGCGGCGATTGTCGCCGAAGGCCATGAGCGGATCGGCATCACCGCCACCCTCGGGGGCCGCGCCTTCTATGAGAAGCACGGCTATCGGGTCTCTCCACCGGGCATTCGTTCAATCATCACGCGCTTAAGCCAGCGCCCCCTCACCCTGACCCTCTCCCCGTTCCGGGGGCGGGGAATAGAGAGAGGGAATAGAAGGGGAACTCTTACGGCAGCTCGTGGCCGCGGCCGACATTCGTGACCATTTCGGCCAGATGCGGGCGGCGGGCGAGCAAAGCGCGGCGATAGGCGACGAGGCCCTCGCGGAGCGCGCCCTGGCGCCCCAGAAGACGGTCGGCGATGTCGATCATGCGGGTGTTCGGCCAGGCTTGATGGCGGATCTCCAGCAGGGCCAGGAAGGCATCGGTTTCCCGGCCCGGATTATGCTGCGCCATCAGCATGGCGGCGGCGGCCGTCGAGCGCGAGACGCCGGCATGGCAATGGATCAGGAGATGGGCGACGTCGCTTTTCTCGAGCTCGCCGCCGAAGGCGAGGATCGCCGCGACATGCTCGTCCTGCGGGGCGGCCATGCCGGGCACCTCGATGAGCACGTCGTCGAAGCGCAGGAGCTGGCGGCGATGGGGCTGGTAGTCGCTGAAGGCCTCGGGGTCTACCTCCAGGGGATCGATGATCGAGAGCACGTCGCTGACCCCGGCCTCCCGGTGCAGCGGCAGCTCATCGATGCCGCAGATGGTGATGTCGTAGCGGACCAGGGTTCGGATCATGGGGCCTTGCGCGGGTTTGCTGGTGGGGAGGCAGGATTATGCGCCCATCGGCGGGGCGCCGGAAGGCCGATCCAGCTTTTGTCCCTTGGGCTCTTGTCCCTTGGCCGGGGGGTATGACATAAACCCGACTAAAGCCATCAGGATATCCGCCATGCAGAAGTTCACCACGCTCCGCGGCGTCGCGGCCCCCCTGCCGATGATCAATATCGATACCGATATGATCATCCCCAAGCAGTTCCTGAAGACCATCAAGCGCACCGGTCTCGGCAAGAACCTGTTCGACGAGCTGCGCTACGAGATGGACGGCAAGGAGAAGCCCGATTTCGTGCTGAACCAGCCGGCCTATCGCAAGGCGCAGATCCTGGTGGCGGGGGAGAATTTCGGCTGCGGCTCGAGCCGCGAGCATGCGCCCTGGGCGCTGCTCGATTTCGGCATCCGCTGCGTCATCGCGACGAGCTTCGCCGACATCTTCTACAACAACTGTTTCAAGAACGGCATCCTGCCGATCGTGCTGCCCCAGTCCGAGGTCGACAAGCTGATGGAGGATGCGCAGCGCGGGTCCAACGCCATCGTCACCATCGATCTCGAGAAGCAGGAGATCACCGGCCCCGACGGCGGGCATATCCACTTCGAGGTCGATCCCTTCCGCAAGCATTGCCTGCTGAACGGCCTCGACGATATCGGCCTCACGCTGGAGAAGGCCGCTTCCATCGACAGCTTCGAGGCCCGCGACCGCATGGCCCGCCCCTGGATGTGGGCCTGACCCCTTCCTGAATCCTGTTCCTCTCCGCCGTCATTCCCGTGAACGCGGGATGACGGAAGGGGTTGTTGCCAACATTGAAAGACGTGACGCATGGCTGCCAATAAGAAGCTCCTGATCCTGCCCGGCGACGGCATCGGGCCCGATGTGATGCGCCAGGTGAACCGCACCCTGGATTGGGTTGCCAAGCACAGGGCCATCGCCTTCGATGTCGGCGAGGGGCTGGTCGGGGGCTGCTCCTATGACAAGCATGGCACGCCGCTCACCGACGCCACCATGGCCCAGGCGCTGGAGGCCGATGCCGTGCTGCTGGGCGCGGTCGGCGGGCCGAAATGGGACAGCCTGCCCTTCGAGAAGAAGCCGGAGCGCGGGCTCCTGCGGCTGCGCAAGGATATGGGTCTCTTCGCCAATCTCCGTCCCGCGATCGTCTTCGACGCGTTGGCCGAGGCTTCGAGCCTGAAGACGGAGCTGGTGCGCGGGCTCGACATCATGATCCTGCGCGAGCTCACCGGCGGCGTCTATTTCGGCGAGCCCCGGGGAATCGAGACTCTGCCGGACGGCAGCCGGCGCGGCGTCAATACCCAGGTCTATACGACCGCCGAGATCGTGCGCGTGGCCCGCGTCGGATTCGAGCTGGCGCGCAAGCGCGGCCGCAAGGTCTGCTCGGTGGAGAAGGCCAATGTCATGGAGAGCGGCGTGCTCTGGCGCGAGGAGGTGCAGAAGCTAAGGGATGCCGAATATGCCGACGTCGCCCTCAGCCATATGTACGCCGATAATTGCGCCATGCAGCTGGTGCGCCAGCCCAAGCAGTTCGATGTCATCGTCACCGACAATCTGTTCGGCGATCTGCTCTCCGATTGCGCCGCCATGCTGACGGGCTCGCTGGGCATGCTGCCGTCGGCCTCTCTCGGCGCCCCCGATGCCACCGGGCGCCGGCGCGCGCTCTACGAGCCGGTCCATGGCTCGGCCCCGGACATCGCCGGCAAGAATCTCGCCAATCCCTTGGCGACGGTGCTGAGCCTCGCCATGATGCTGCGCTATTCCTTCGATCAGGAGGAGGAGGCGAAGCTGCTGGAGAACGCGGTCGACCGGATCCTGGCCTCGGGCAAGCGGACTGCCGATATCATGACGCCGGGGGCGACCCAGGTCTCCACCACCGGCATGGGCGATGCTTTGCTGGCGGAGCTCGACCGCCAAGGGCGTTAACAGCCGGGCGCTAGCAGCCGGGCGCTGGCAGCCGTCGGGGGCGCTGGATGCCAGGGCGCAGGCATTTTTGGGCGGCGGCTGGCCCGGCCGCGGGTGTCAGATTATGTTGGGGGTCATGGAGCTCGAGGAGTTTCGGACATCGCTCACCCGTGACAAGCCGCCCCAAGGCCTCGGCCTGGCGCTGCAGGCCTTGTGGTGGGAAGCCAAGGGCGATTGGGACAAGGCCCATGAATGCGCCCAGGCCAAGGAAGATGCCGCGGGCTGCTGGGTCCATGCGTATCTCCATCGCCGCGAAGGCGATGCCGACAATGCCGGCTACTGGTATCGCCGTGCGAAGAAACCAGTGGCAACCAACGCGCTGGAAGAGGAATGGGCCGCCACGGCGGGGGCCCTGCTGCAGGCGCCGGGCGAGTGAGCGGAGAGCATGCGCGACATCAGGGATTTTGACATTCTGATCCTGCCCGGCCGGGACAATGCCGGCCCCGACCATTGGCAGACCCAGTGGGAGCAGGCCTTTCCCACCATGCGGCGCGTCCAGCAGGCGGAATGGCGGACCCCCGTCTTTGCCGATTGGTCGCAGCGCCTCACCGAGGCCGTTCAGCGCTGCCGCAAGCCGGTGCTGCTGGTCGCCCATAGCCTCGGCACCTCGCTGGTGATGCGCTGGGCGGAGGAGGCGAAGGTCGGCGCCGTCACCGGCGCCTTCCTGGTGGCGCCCTCCGACCGCGACCGTCCTTCCACCGATCCCGACGGGGCCCCGCACGGCTTCGGACCGATGCTGACCGAGGCCTTCCCCTTTCCCTCCATGGTGCTGGCCAGCGAGAACGACGATGTCGTCTCCCTGGAGCGGGCGCGCTTCTTTGCCGAGAGCTGGGAATCGAGCTTCGTGAACCTCGGCCCCCTCGGACATGTGGGATCGGCGGCCAAGCTCGGCCTCTGGCCGCAGGGGCTGATCTGGCTGGGCCAGTTCGTGGCCTCGACTCACCGCCGGGGGGCGCTGAGGCGGTCGACAGGCCGGCGCCGGGCGCGTATAATATTTGCCGTCTCGAGGAGACCTGCCGTGTCTGGACGCCTTGCTGCCCTCAGCGTGATCGCGACCCTGGCCTTGGCCGGGACGGCGATCGCCTGCCCGATGGAGCAAAGCGCCTCCAATGATCAGACGGTGGTGACGGCCTCGGCGCCGGCTCAGCCTCCCGCGACCGGGACGACCACCCCGAAAACTCCGGAGGCAGAGATCGGCGGCTGATCGGCGCATCAGGTTCGAAGCGTCAGGCCGCCCCCGGGGCGGCCTTTTTAGTTTGTAGATGTTGTCGGCAATCAGATCCGGGCGTAAAGCACCGTCCGGACAAGGAGATGAAGAGATGAGCTACAGAGTGGCGGTTGTGGGTGCGACGGGCAATGTCGGCCGCGAGATGCTGCAGACCCTGGCGGAGCGCGAGTTTCCGATCAAGGAAGTGATCGCGGTGGCCTCCACCCGCTCGGCCGGGATGGAGGTCTCCTATGGCGAGGACGATGTCCTGAAGGTCCGCGATCTCGATAGCTTCGATTTCAGGGGCGTCGATATCGCGCTGTTCTCGCCGGGGGCCAAGGTCTCGGCGGTGCATGCGCCCCGGGCCGCGGCGGCCGGCTGCATCGTCATCGACAATACCTCCCAGTTCCGCATGGATCCCGACGTGCCGCTGGTCGTGCCGGAGGTCAATCCCGATGCCATCGCCCGCTACAAGAAGCGCAACATCATCGCCAATCCCAATTGCTCGACCATCCAGATGGTGGTGGCGCTGAAGCCGCTGCATGATCTGGCGCGGATCAAGCGCGTGGTCGTGTCCACCTATCAATCGGTCTCCGGCGCCGGCAAGGAGGCGATGGACGAGCTCTTCAACCAGACCCGCGCCATCTACACCAATGCGGCGATCAACCGCGAGCGCTTCACCAAGCAGATCGCCTTCAACTGCATCCCCCATATCGACGTCTTCATGCCCGACGGCTCGACCAAGGAGGAGTGGAAGATGCAGGTGGAGACGCGCAAGATCCTCGATCCCGATATCGCGGTCTCGGCGACCTGCGTGCGCGTGCCCGTCTTCATCGGCCATGCCGAGGCGGTCAATGTCGAGTTCGAGAATCCCATCACCGAGACCGAGGCGCTGGGCGCGTTGCGCGGAGCACCCGGCATCACCGTCATCGACCATCGCGCGGACGAGGGCTATGTCACCCAGGTGGAATGCGCCGGCGAGGATTCCGTCTTCGTGAGCCGCCTGCGCGCCGGATCCGACGCAGCCCAACACCCTGTCGATGTGGATCGTCTCCGACAATCTCCGCAAGGGTGCCGCCCTCAATGCCGTGCAGATCGCCGAGCATCTGGTGAAGCACGAGCTGGCGATCTAACGAGCGGCGAGAGGTGGCGATGTTTCTTCCCTCTCCCGCTTTGAAACGGGAGAGGGTGGCCGCCGCCGCGTAGCGGAGGCGGCCGGGTGAGGGCTGTACGGGCGACCACGCTTGCAAAACCCTCACCCCCCATCGCTGCGCGATGGGCCCCTCTCCCGCTTCGAAGTGCGGGAGAGGGAAAAGGCGGTGCGGTTCTGCGCTAAAGAAGCAGTCTATTCCGGCTCCAGCAGCTCGATGCGGTTGCCGAAGGGGTCTTCGGTGTAGAGGCGGCGGTAGCCGGGCAAAGGCTCGTCGTCGATGACCGGACAGCCTGCCGCCCGCAGGCGATTGGCCAGTGCCGGCAGGTCTTCCACCAGCAAAGCGGGATGCGCCTTGCGCGCCGGGCGGAAATCCTTTTCCACGCCGAGATGGATCTTGAGATCGGCGCGCTCGAACCAGGCGCCGCCGCGGGCGGCCAGCGCCGGCGGCTTTACCTTTTCCGGCAGACCCAGGATCTCGCCATAGAAGCCCCGCGCCAGCGCCTCGCCGCCGGCCGGCATGGCGAGCTGGATATGGTCGATGCCCCTCAGGCGCATCGGTGGGCGCGCATCAGCGGAGCCGCTCGATCTGCGCGATCTTCGGGGGATGGGGGAGCTGATCGAGGGCCGCGACCAGGGCCATCTCCTCCCGCCCCACCGAGGCGAGGAAGACGGCATGGGTCGAATCCATCGTCGCCCCCAGGGCCGCCGGCAAATCCCGCCGATGCAGATAATGGGCGAGGAAGGTGGCGGCGAAGAGATCGCCGGCGCCATGGAGGGGCAGCTTCAGGCGCGGCACGCTGGCGAGCCAGATCTCATTGCGCCCGGTGGCCAGCACCTCGATCCGGTCCCCCGGCCCGTCCTCGCGGTCGAGACCGGTGGCGATGACCACCGCGCCCGGGCGGGCGCGCCGCGACACTGCCTCCGCGGCGGCGATGACATCGGCCAGGCTGCGGGAGCGGCCGCCGGCCAGGAGATCGAGCTCGAAGGCGTTGGGCAGGACGAAATCCGCTAGAGGCAGGAGCTGGGCCGTGATGGCCTCGACCGTCGCCGGGGCCACGTAGAGCCCGCCGTCGCGCTCGCCCATCACGGGATCCAGGCAATAGATCGCCTCGGGCCGGGCGGCCCGGAGCTGGCCGGCCGCATCGGCGACGACGGCGGCCGAGCGGCCGAGGAAGCCGCTCAGAAGCGCATCGATCCGGGCGAAGAGGCCAAGCTTGGCCAAACCTTCGACGACCTCGGCCACCTCCTCGGGCGGCAGCACGCGGCCCGTATGGGTCGGATAGCCCAGATGGTTGGAGAGCAGGGTCGTCTCCACCGGCCAGGCCTGATGGCCGAGGCGCTGGAGGACGGGAATGGCGGTGGAATTGCCGACGTGCCCATAGGCGACGCGGGACTGAATTGAGAGGACATCCATGACGGGGGCGACTTTGCCACAGCAAGGCGCTCCTTTATAGTCGCCGCGTTTCGCGTTCATGGAGCCAGACCCTTGTCCCCCTCCGCCCGCCCCCGCCGCAGCGTCCTCTACATTCCCGGCTCCAATCTCCGCGCCATGGAGAAGGCCAAGACCCTGGCCGCCGATGCCCTGATCTTCGATCTCGAGGATGCGGTGGCGCCCGATGCCAAGCGCGATGCGCGCGCCCAGGTGGTGAACGCCGTCAAGGCGGGCGGCTATGGCCAGCGCGAGATCGTGATCCGGGTCAACGGGCTCAACACGCCCTGGGGCTATGCCGATCTCGTGGCGGCCGTCGACCGCCGGCGCCAATGCGGTGCTGCTGCCCAAGACCGAGAATGTGGAATCGGTGCGCCAGGCGCAGACGGTGATGGCGGCGAGCGATGCGCCGGACGATCTCGACATCTGGTGCATGATGGAGACGCCGCGCGCCGTGCTGAATGCCGAGGCCATCGCGGGATCGAGCCCGCGGGTCGCCTGCTTCGTCATGGGCACCTCGGACCTCGTCAACGACCTGCATGCCCAGCATACCCGCGACCGCCTGCCGGTGGTGACGAGCCTGGGCCTCTGCATCCTGGCCGCCCGCGCCTTTGGCCTGGCGATCCTCGATGGTGTGCATCTCGATCTCGACGACATGGCGGGCTTCGAAGCCGCCTGCCGCCAGGGCCATGAGATGGGCTTCGACGGCAAGACCCTGATCCATCCCAAGACCCTGGAGATCGCCAACCGGGTCTTCGCGCCGCGGCCCGAGGACGTGGCCTGGGCCGAACGCATCATCGCCGCCCATGGCGCGGCGCTGGCGGAGGGCAAGGGCATCGTCGTGGTCGACGGCAAGCTGATCGAGAATCTCCATGTGCTGAACGCCCGGCGCCTGGTCGATCTCGCTGCCGCCATCGCCGCTCTCGAAAGCGCGGCGTGACTGACGCGGCAAGTCCGGGATCGAAGACCAATCCGGGCCGTTTCTTCGAGGATTTCCGGCTCGGCGAGACGATTGCCCATGCGACGCCGCGCAGCCTCGGTCCCGGCGAGCGCGCGCTCTATATCGCGCTGACCGGCAGCCGCTTCGCGTCCAGAGTTCCCACGATTTCGCGCGCTCGATCGGCTATGCCAGCGCGCCGCTGGACGATCTGCTGGTCTTCCACATCGTCTTCGGGCGCAGCGTGCCGGACATCTCGCTGAACGCCGTGGCCAATCTCGGCTATGCCGAGGTGAGATTCGGGGCGGCCGTGCATGACGGCGACAGCCTGACCGCGCGCTCGACGGTGATCGGGCTCAAGGAGAATTCGAGCCGCGAGACCGGCACCGTCTATGTGCGCACTGAAGGTCTAGAATCAGCGCGGCGATACGGTGCTGAGCTTCGTGCGCTGGGTCATGGTGCGCAAGCGCGACAAGGCTGCGCCGGCACCGGCGGCGGTCGTCCCGCCCTTAGCCGAGAGCGCCGCCCTCGATCTTCCCGCGCTATTGCCCGAGACGATCGAACTCGCGGGCTATGACAGGACCTTGGGCGGAAGCGAACATCTCTGGGAGGACTACGAGCCCGGCGAGCGGATCGATCATCTCGACGGCATGACCATCGAAGAATCCTGCCATATGACCGCGACGCGGCTCTATCAGAACACCGCCAAGGTCCATTTCAACCAGCATGCGGAGAAGGACGGGCGCTTCGGCCGGCGCATCGTCTATGGCGGCCATGTCATCAGCCTGGCCCGCGCCCTCAGCTTCAACGGCCTGGCCAATGCCTTCCGCATCGCCGGCATCAATGCCGGACGCCACGTCAATCCCTGCTTTGCCGGGGATACCGTCTATGCCTGGAGCGAGGTCAAGGCGAAGGCCGAGCTTCCCCGCCGGGGCGTGGGCGCGCTGCGCCTCCGGACCATCGCCACCAAGGACCGGCCCTGCGCCGATTTTCCCGCCGAGGGGCCCGAGATCCTGCTCGACCTCGACTACACCGTGCTGATCCTGCCCAGTGCGCACCGACCGCTAGATGTGGGGGCGATATGACGAATCTCCGCAAAATCTGGTTGAGCAGCGCGACTCGGCCATGGTAAAGAATAAGGCGTCGGGTGCGGTCCGATGTCGCCATCGCCCGCAAGCGCGCCCCGGAGGAGGGGTGCTCCCGACGCCTTCGGAGCCGCGAGGCTCCTATACGAGAAAACGGCGGGACGATCCTGCCGACGACGCGCCCGGCCGACCTTTCACAGCACGACCGGCGTCACCGCCCTGCAACGAGCCCCCTCGGACAAGGGGCCCCGTCCGACGGGCAACCTGCCTCTTCTCGACCGACCCCCGGCCGCGGCGTCAGGCTCGTCCGAGGACGTGGCCTGCGCCTACGGGATTTCGCCCTTCGCGACCGACTTGCGTCGGCGCCCGAGCGGCCCCAAGCGCGCCGGAGGCAGGTCCTGTGAGAACGGCCTGGCCTCCCGTCTCGACCACCGGAGCCGCCGCGCCGAAGCACGGCATCCCAGCGACCGACGCCGGACGGCTCGCCCTGGGAAGGGCCGCCACCGTCCGCAGACTCGCCACACCCGACGCCCTCCCTGCCAGGCAGGGCTGCATCGGGGCGCGGCCCGACGCTTTCGCGTACTGTCAGAAGTGTGACCCGAAACCGTCATCACGACAACCGGGCGGCCCCTCCAAAATCGCAGATTCCTGTGCATGGATTCCCGATCGGCGCACAATTCATCGACCGTTTATCCACGGAATTGCCCACAGGGCGGCGCCCAAGTTGACTTGACCATGCCGTGAAGCTACATGCATGGGGTGGGGGTCGCTGCGGTGCAGCGATGGACGCCGTTGAATTGCATAAGGCCATGACAAACCGCCCTCTTTCGCCTCATCTCCAGATCTACAAGCCCCAGCTCACCTCGGTGCTCTCGATCCTCCACCGCATCACCGGCGTGGCTTTGTCGGTCGGGACGATCCTGCTGGTCTATTGGCTGGTCGCCGCCGCCAGCGGGCCCGGGGCCTTCGCCACGGCCGCCGGCCTCATCGGTTCCTGGTTCGGCCGCCTCCTGCTCCTGGGCTGGACCTTCGCCTTGTTCTTCCACCTCTGCAACGGCATCCGCCATCTGTTCTGGGACGCCGGGATCGGCTTCGAGCTGAAGACCGTCTATGCCAGCGGCTGGACGGTGGTGGCGGTGGCTACGGCGCTGACCATCATTTCCTTCATCGCGGGCTTCGCCGCCCTGGGAGACCTGGGATGACCGGAGATCTGGGATGACCGACCATCGTACGGCGCTGGGACGAGCGCGCGGCCTGGGCTCGGCCAAGGAGGGGGTGGCCCATTGGTGGGTGCAGCGGGTGACGGCGCTGCTGCTGATCCCCCTGGTCGTCTGGTTCGCAGCCTCCCTTCTGGCCCATCTCGGCGAGCGATTATGCGGGCGTGATCGCCTGGCTGCATGAGCCTGTGACCTATGGGCTGATGGTGCTGCTGCTGGGGGCGATGTTCTGGCATGCCGCCCTCGGCCTGCAGGTGGTGCTCGAGGATTATGTCCAAGGCGAGGCCGCGAAGCTGGCGACGATCCTGCTGGCCAAGGGCGCCTGCCTCGGCCTGTTCATGGCCGGCTTCGTCGCGCTGAGCAAGATCGCCTTTGCGGGTTGAGGATATGCAGAACGGCAATTCCCAGGACAGCAAACCCGCCATCAACGGCAAGGCCTATCCGATCACCGACCATACCTACGACGTCATCGTCGTGGGCGCCGGCGGGGCGGGGCTGCGCGCCACCTTCGGCATGGCCGAGCAGGGCCTGCGCACCGCCTGCATCACCAAGGTCTTTCCCACCCGCAGCCATACCGTGGCCGCCCAAGGCGGCATGAGCGCCTCCCTCGGCAATATGGGCGAGGACGATTGGCGCTGGCATATGTACGACACGGTCAAGGGCTCGGACTGGCTGGGCGACCAGGACGCCATCGAATACATGGTCCGCGAGGCGGTGCCCGCGGTGATCGAGCTCGAGCATTACGGCGTGCCCTTCAGCCGCACCGAGGCCGGCAAGATCTACCAGCGTCCCTTCGGCGGCATGACCACCCATTTCGGCAAGGGCATCGCGCAACGCACCTGTGCGGCGGCCGACCGCACCGGCCATGCCATCCTGCATACGCTCTACCAGCAGGCCCTCAAGCATAAGGCCGAGTTCTTCGTCGAATACATCGCCCTCGACCTGATCATGGACGAGGAGGGAGTCTGCCGCGGGGTCATGGCCTGGTCCCTGGAGGACGGCTCCATCCACCGCTTCAGCGCGCCGCTCACCGTGCTCGCCACCGGCGGCTACGGCCGGGTCTATTTCTCCTGCACCTCGGCCCATACCTGCACCGGCGACGGCAATGCCATGGCGCTGCGCGCCGGCGTGCCGCTGCAGGATATGGAGTTCGTCCAGTTCCACCCCACGGGCATCTATGGCGCGGGCTGCCTGATCACCGAGGGCGTGCGCGGCGAGGGCGGCTATCTCACCAATTCGGAGGGCGAGCGCTTCATGGAGCGCTATGCCCCCTCGGCCAAGGATCTGGCCTCGCGCGACGTGGTCAGCCGGGCGATGACGCTGGAGATCCGCGAGGGCCGCGGCGTCGGTCCGCTGAAGGACCATATCGACCTCCATATCGAGCATCTCGATCCCAAGCTGATCCATGAGCGCCTGCCGGGCATCGCCGAGACCGCCCGCATCTTCGCCGGCTGCGACTGCACCAAGGAGCCGATCCCCGTGCTGCCCACCTGCCACTACAACATGGGCGGCATCCCGACCAATCATCGCGGCGAGGTGGTGACGCTGAAGAACGGCAATCCCGATTCGGTGGTGCCGGGGCTGATGGCGATCGGGGAGGCGGCCTGCGTCTCCGTCCATGGCGCCAACCGCCTGGGCTCGAACTCGCTGCTCGATCTCGTCGTCTTCGGCCGCGCCGCCGCCCATCGGGCGGCCGAGATCGTGACGCCCGGCGAGCGCCAGCCGGCCCTGCCCGCCGATGCCGGCGAGGGCGCGCTCGCCCGCCTCGACAAGCTGCGCCATGCCAAGGGCGAGGTGGCGACGGCGGATCTGCGCCTGGAGATGCAGCACATCATGCAGTCGGACTGCGCCGTCTTCCGCACCGGCGAGACCCTGTCCGAAGGCGTGGAGAAGCTGAAGAAGTCCTGGGCCAAGCGCTCCCATCTCAGGGTCAGCGACCGGTCGATGATCTGGAACAGCGATCTGGTGGAGACCCTCGAGCTCGACAATCTGCTGGCCCAGGCCATGGTCACCATCGTCTCGGCCGCCAACCGCACCGAGAGCCGCGGCGCCCATGCGCGCGAGGATTTTGCCCTGCGGGACGACAAGGACTGGCTGAAGCACTCCATCGCCTGGATGGGCGAGGACGGCAAGCCGCGCATCGACTACCGGCCCGTCCATCTCCAGCCGCTCAGCAACGACATTCAGTCGATCCCGCCCAAGCCGCGGGTCTACTAGAGGAAGCCAGCGATGGGCGAGTTCAGCCTTCCGGCCAATTCCAAGATTCGTCCGGGCCAGACCCATCCGGGCAAGCCCGGCGCCAAGACGCCGAAGGGCTTCAAGATCTACCGCTGGAACCCCGACGACGGCCAGACGCCGAGCCTCGACAGCTATGAGGTCGACCTCGCGGATTGCGGGCCGATGGTCCTGGACGCCCTGATCAAGATCAAGAACGAGGTCGATTTCGACCCTGACCTTCCGCCGCTCCTGCCGCGAGGGGGTCTGCGGCTCCTGCGCCATGAACATCGACGGCACCAATACGCTGGCCTGCACGAAATTCATCTCCGAGGTCAAAGGCGAGGTGCGCATCTATCCGCTGCCGCATATGGAGGTGGTGAAGGACCTCGTTCCCGACCTGAACCGCGCCTATGCCCAGTACGCCTCGATCGAGCCCTGGCTCAAGACCGAGACGCCGCCGCCCGATCGCGAGCGGCCGCAATCGCCCCAGGAGCGGGACCGAACTCGACGGGCTCTGGGAATGCATCCTCTGCTTCTGCTGCACCACCGCCTGCCCCAGCTACTGGTGGAGCGGCGAGCGCTATCTGGGCCCGGCGGTCCTGCTCCAGGCCTATCGCTGGATCGCCGACAGCCGCGACGAATCCACGGGCGAGCGCCTCGACAATCTCGAGGACCCCTTCCGCCTCTACCGCTGCCATACCATCATGAACTGCACCCGCACCTGCCCGAAGAGCCTGAACCCCGCCAAGGCCATCGCCGAGATCAAGAAGCTGATGGTCGCGCGGCGGTGAGGTAGCGGCGCGCGCGCTGTCGCGCGCTCTCTCTCGTCGTCATGGTCGGCGAAGGCCGACCATCCACGAGTTTCTCTGCCCCGTTCTCCATCCTCGCCGCGCTTGCCCTCACGCTTGCCTGAGCACGCGCGTCCTTGCGGGCAGCCCAGCTTGTGCCTGCAAACTCGTGGATGGTCGGCCTTCGCCGACCATGACGGCAGGTGAGCCGCCGGCCATGTAGCGGATGACGGAATGACGATCGCGACAGCTCGCCGCTTCCTCGCTCCAACAATCTCTCGCTCGAGTCGCAAGACCCTCTCGCGCGATGGGCGAAGAAGATGTAATCGTTCGCGCGATGGATTCGAATCGCGACAAGGTTCTTCTCGTCACCGGCGGCAGCCGCGGCATCGGCGCGGCGATCGCGCGGGGTGCGGCGCGCGCCGGCTGGCGCGTCGTCGTCAACTACGCAAAGGCGGCTGATGCTGCCGAGGCGGTGGTGCGCGAGATCGAAGGCGCCGGCGGCAGCGCCCTTGCCCTGCAGGGCGATGTGGCGCGCGAAGAAGACGTGCTCGCGACCTTCGGCGAGATCGATCGCCGCTTCGGACGGATCGACGGCCTCGTCAACAATGCCGGCATCGTCGGCAAGCTCGGACGCCTCGACCAGATCGAGGCGGCCGATCTCCGGCGGGTCTTCGAGGTCAATACCTTCGGCGCCTTCCTTTGCGCGCGGGAGGCGGTGAAGCGCATGTCGACCCGCCATGGAGGCCGCGGCGGGGCCATCGTCAACATGTCCTCGGCGGCGGCCAGCATCGGCAGCGCCGGGGAATTCGTGCATTACGCCGCCTCCAAGGCCGCGCTCAATGCCATGACCCTGGGCCTGGCGCGCGAGGTGGCTCGCGAAGGCATCCGGGTCAACGCCGTCGAGCCCGGCCTCGTGGAGACCGACATGCATGAGGCGGTCGGCGGCTCCGCCCGCACCGAGCGGCTGATGGCCACCATTGCCATCGGACGGTCGGCCGCGGCGGCGGAGATCGCCGATCCCGTCCTCTATCTGCTCTCCGACGCCGCCTCCTATGTTACCGGCGCCATCCTGAGGGCCGCCGGCGGAAGATGAGACTCGGGCGCTGATGGACGGGACCGCGACGGCTCTGAACTCGAGGGACGGGCCGCTGGCCGCCTATCGAGCGAAGCGGGCGGCCGGGCTGCTGGAGCCCGATCCGGCCCAGCTCTTCGCCGCCGAGAAGCTGCAGTCGCTGCACAATGCCCTGGGGCGCCCCGGCAATGGCGGGCGCGGCGGCTGGCGCGAGCGCCTCGGCCTGGCCCGGCGCAGCGAGCCCGCGATGCAGGGGCTCTACATCTTCGGCAGCGTCGGCACGGGCAAATCCATGCTGATGGACATGTTCTTCGCCGGCGCGCCGGTGGCCAAGAAGCGGCGCGTGCATTTCAACGCCTTCATGCTGGAGGTCCATCAATCCCTCCATCGCTGGCGCCGCGAGGCGAGCGGCGATCCCATCCCGCCCTTGGCACGGTCCATCGCCGAGGAGGTCCGCCTTCTCTGCTTCGACGAGTTCCAGGTCGAGGACATCGCCGATGCCATGCTGCTCGGCCGTCTCTTCGAGGCCTTGTTCGAGGACGGACTCGTGGTCGTCGCCACCTCGAACTACGCGCCCGACGATCTCTACAAGGACGGGCTGCAGCGCGAAAATTTTCTGCCCTTCATCGCCCTGATCAAGGAGCGGCTCGACATCCTCGAGCTCGACGGCGGCAAGGATTACCGGCGCCGGCGCATCCAGGATCTCGACGTCTATCACTCGCCGCTGGGCGCGCCAGCGACCGCGGCGCTCGACGCCGCCTTCGCGCGGCTGACCGATTCGGCGGTGCCGGTGCCGACGGTCCTGGCATTCCAGGGCCGGCGCCTCGAGCTCGCGCGGACGGCCAAGGGCGTGGCCTATGCCAGCTTCGACGAGCTCTGCCGCGCGCCGCTGGGCCCTGCCGACTTCCTCGCTATTGCCAGGCATTTCCACACGCTCATCCTCGACGGCGTGCCGCGGCTCTCGGCCGATCTGCGCAACGAGGCGCGGCGTTTCATCACGCTGATCGACGAGCTCTACGAGCATCGCTGCCATCTCGTCATCGCCGCCGATGATCTGCCCGACCGGCTCTATCCCGGGGGCGATGGCGCTTTCGATTTCCGCCGGGCGGCCTCGCGGCTGATCGAGATGCAGTCCGCCGAATACCTGGCCGAGGAGCACCGAGGGTGAACCGCGAAATTTCCTGTCTCTGGCTACTTGCTCTTGGGGAACAAAAAGCGTATTAACACTATACCTAGTGTCGGCGAGACACTTTGGGGAAGGGACGAATGGCTCGAAAGAAGATTGCTCTCGTCGGTGCCGGCCATATCGGAGGGACGCTGGCGCTGCTGATCGGTCTGAAGGAACTCGGTGATGTCGTGCTTTTCGATGTCGTCGAAGGCGTTCCGCAAGGCAAGGCGCTGGATCTCGCAGAGAGCGCGCCGATCGAGGGCTTCGATGCCTCCTATGTCGGGTCGAACGACTACGCCGCCATCAACGGCGCGGATGTCGTCATCGTCACCGCAGGATTTCCCCGCAAGGCCGGCATGAGCCGCGACGATCTGCTCAGCGCCAATTACAAAGTCATCACGACCGTCGGCGAGGCGATCAAGAAGCATTGCCCCGGCGCCTTCGTCATCGTCATCACCAATCCTCTCGACGCCATGGTCTGGGTCATGCGCGAAGCCTGCGGGCTTCCCCACCATCGCGTCGTCGGCATGGCGGGCGTACTCGACAGCGCCCGCTTCCGTTATTTCCTCGCCGAGGAGCTGAAGGTATCGGTGGAGGACATCTCCGCCTTCGTGCTCGGCGGACATGGGGACGACATGGTCCCCATGCTGCGTCATTCGACCGTGGCCGGCATTCCCTTGCCGGATCTGGTCAAGATGGGTTGGACCACGCAAGAGCGGCTCGACAAGATCATCCACCGCACGCGTAACGGCGGCGGAGAGATCATCGCGCTGCTGAAGACGGGGTCCGCATATTACGCCCCGGCAGCCGCTGCCGTCCTGATGGCCGAGAGCTATCTCAAGGACAAGAAGCGCGTGCTGCCCTGCGCCGCCTGGTTGGACGGCCAGTACGGGGTCAAAGAGCTCTACGTTGGGGTGCCGGTGATCATCGGTGCCGAAGGCGTGGAGAGAGTGGTCGAGATTGCGTTGGACACGGCAGAGAAGGCCATGTTCGACAAATCGGTCTCGGCCGTTCGGGGCCTCATCGATGCGATGAGGAAAATTCAGAGAGGAGACAAGTTATGAAGAAGACGACCCGTAAGACCGCCAAGCTGGCGGCAAAGAAGCCCGCCAAGAAAGCCGCGCCGAAGAAGGCGAAGAAGGCGGCGAAAAAGAAGGCCAAGAAGGCGTAGTGCTGACTTAGCCTGACGTTAAGTATCCGGGTGCGGAGCCTCTGGCGCCGCCCCGGATACTATGTCTCTCGGGGGGTGGCTTCCCTTGAGCCGCCCCCCGAAGCTTGAAGGCGCAGCAGGGGATAGAGCCGGGCCAGCCGGGCTTCTCCCGCCGGAAAATTTCACCGCCAGCCCCGCCCGCACGATTGTTCCTGCAAAAGTTTGGCGCTAGATTACCGGCCCTGTTGCACTGCGGCATGGCGCCTTCAGCCCATTGCCGGCATCGATGAAAAAGAGCGGATGAATATTCACGAGTATCAGGCCAAGGGCCTGATGGGTAAGTTCGGTGTCGCGGTGCCCCGGGGTGCCGTCGCCTATACGGCAGCCGAGGCGCGGGAAGCGGCCCAGACGCTGGGGGGATCGATCTGGGCGGTGAAGGCCCAGATCCATGCCGGCGGCCGGGGCAAGGCGGGGGGCGTGAAGCTCGCCCGCAGCCCGGCGGAGGCCGAGGCCGCCGCGGCCGGCATGCTCGGCCAAAAGCTGGTGACCCATCAGACCGGCCCCCAGGGCAAGGAGGTCAACCGGGTCTATGTCGAGGCCGGCATCGACATCGACCGCGAGCTCTATCTCGGCATGCTGGTGGATCGCGGCGCCTCCCGGGTGGTCGTCATGGCCTCCACCGAGGGCGGCATGGAGATCGAGAACGTCGCCCGCGACACGCCCGAGAAGATCATCAAGGTGACGATCGATCCGGCCACCGGGCTGATGCCCTATCACGCCCGGCGCATCGTCTATGGGCTGGGCCTCGAGGGCGACCAGGTCTCGCCCGCGCTGAAGTTCATCGCCGCCATGTACCGCGCCTTCGTCGAGCTCGACGCCTCCATCGTCGAGATCAATCCTCTGGTCGTCACCAAATCGGGCGAGGTGATGGCCCTCGACGCCAAGATGAACTTCGACGACAACGCCCTCTTCCGCCACAAGGAGGTGGAGGAGCTGCGCGACGAATCCGAGGAGGAGCCGGCCGAGCTCGAGGCCGCCAAGCACGGCCTCAACTACATCAAGCTCGACGGCAATATCGGCTGCATGGTGAACGGCGCCGGGCTCGCCATGGCGACCATGGACATCATCAAGCTCTACGGCGGCGCCCCGGCCAATTTCCTCGACGTCGGCGGCGGCGCCACGCGGGAGCGGGTGACCACCGCCTTCAAGCTGATCCTCTCCGATCCCAATGTCGAAGGCATCCTGGTCAATATCTTCGGCGGCATCATGCGCTGCGACGTCATCGCCGAAGGCGTGGTGGCCGCGGCCCGGGAGATCAGCCTCGGCGTGCCCCTGGTGGTGCGCCTCGAGGGGACCAATGTCGAGCTCGGCAAGAAGATCCTCAGGGAATCCGGCCTGCCGATCCTGTCCGCCGACCATCTGGGCGACGCCGCCGAGAAGATCGTCAAAGCCGTGAAGGAAGCCGCCTAGATGGCCGTCCTCGTCGACCGCAACACCAAGGTCATCTGCCAGGGCTTCACCGGTGCCCAGGGCACCTTCCACTCCGAACAGGCCATCGCCTACGGCACCTTGATGGTGGGCGGCGTCACCCCCGGCAAGGGCGGCACGCTGCATCTGGGCCTGCCGGTCTTCGATACGGTGGACAAGGCGGTGGCGGCGACCGAGGCGACGGCGAGCGCCATCTATGTGCCGCCGCCCTTCGCCGCCGACGCCATCCTGGAGGCGATCGATGCCCGGGTGGCTCTCGTCGTCTGCATCACCGAGGGCATCCCGGTGCTCGACATGGTGCGGGTCAAGCGCGCCCTCCAGGGCAGCGCCACCCGGCTGATCGGGCCCAATTGCCCCGGGATCATCACCCCCGACGAATGCAAGATCGGCATCATGCCCGGCCATATCCACAGCCGCGGGAAGGTGGGCATCGTCTCGCGCTCCGGCACCCTCACCTATGAGGCGGTGGCCCAGACCACCGCCGCCGGACTCGGACAATCCACCTGCATCGGCATCGGCGGCGACCCCGTGAACGGGACCAGCTTCGTCGATTGCCTGGAGATGTTCCTGGACGATCCGGAGACCGAGGCCATCATCATGATCGGCGAGATCGGCGGCAATGCCGAGGAGGATGCCGCAGCACTCCTCAAATCCGCCCGCCGCAAGAAGCCCACGGTCGGCTTCATCGCCGGACGGACCGCGCCCCCGGGCCGCCGGATGGGCCATGCGGGCGCGATCATCTCGGGCGGGCGCGGGGGTGCGGAGGACAAGATCGAGGCCATGAAAAGCGCCGGGATCACGGTTGCGGACTCGCCTGCGAGCCTCGGAAGCACCATGTTGCGGGTGTTAAAGGGATAGCCCGTCGCCCCGGAGCCGAAGGCTCCCCGCGGCCGGCAATGGCAACGAGCGGAATGATGCGAGAGCAAGAGAGCGAGACTTCCTTCCTGTCCGGGCCGAACGCGGCCTTCATCGTCGAGCTGTACGCCCGCTACGCCAAGGATCCCCAGTCGGTGGATCCGGGCTGGCGCGCCTATTTCGCCTCCCTGGGCGAAGAGGGCGCGGGGGCGCTGGCGGATCTCAGGGGTGCCAGCTGGGCGCCGCCCCGGCCCGAGATCATGGCCAATGGCAGTATGGCGCCCGCGATCGCCAGGGGTGCCAATGGCGCCGCCGCGCCGGAGGCGGAAGCCCCAGTGGCGAGCGAACCGGCAGCGGCCGGTACAGGCGCGAACAGCATCGAGGCGCTGCGCGCCGCGGCCACGGATTCGATCCGCGCCCTGCAGCTCATCCGCTCCTATCGCGTGCGCGGCCATCTGGAGGCCGATCTCGATCCCCTCGGCCTGAAGCCGATCCTGCCCCATGCCGAGCTCGACCCGAAGACCTATGGCTTCACCGAGGCCGATATGGACCGGCCGATCTTCATCGGCAATGTCATGGGCCTCGAGACCGCGACGCTCCGCCAGATCCTGGCCCAGCTGCAGCGCCACCTATTGCGGCAAGATCGGCGTCGAGTTCATGCATATCCAGGACCCGGCCCAGAAGGCCTGGATCCAGGAGCGCATCGAATCGATCCGCAACCAGACCGAGTTCACCGCCAAGGGGAAGCTCGCGATATTGGAGCGGCTGACGGCGGCGGAGGTCTTCGAGCGCTTCCTCGATCGCAAATATACCGGCACCAAGCGCTTCGGGCTGGACGGCGGCGAGACCACGATCCCGGCGCTGGAGCAGATCCTGAAGCGCGGCAGCCAGCTCGGCGTCAATGAGGTGGTGGTGGGCATGGCCCATCGCGGCCGCCTGAACGTGCTGGCCAATTTCATCGGCAAGCCCTTCTCCGCCATCTTCTCGGAATTCCAGGGCAATCCCGCCAATCCCGAGGATGTCCAGGGCTCGGCCGACGTCAAATACCACCTCGGCACCTCGGCCGACCGGGAGTTCGACGGCCGCAACGTCCATATGTCGCTGACCGCCAATCCCTCCCATCTCGAGGCGGTCAATACGGTGGTGCTGGGCAAGGTGCGCGCCAAGCAGAACCAGAAGCACGATACCGAGCGCAGCGGGACCATGGCTTTGCTGCTCCATGGCGATGCCGCCTTCGCCGGCCAGGGGCTGGTGGCCGAGACCCTCGATCTCTCCGAGCTCAAGGGCTATCGCATCGGCGGCACGATGCATTTCATCATCAACAACCAGATCGGCTTCACCACCAATCCGGTGCAGTCGCGCTCCGGCCCCTATTGCTCGGAGGTCGCCAAGATCGTCCAGGCGCCGATCTTCCACGTCAACGGCGACGATCCGGAGGCGGTGGTGCATGTCGCGCGCATCGCCACGGAGTTCCGCCAGCAGTTCAAGAAGGACGTGGTCATCGACATGTTCTGCTACCGGCGCTTCGGCCATAACGAGGGCGACGAGCCGGCCTTCACCCAGCCGCTGATGTACCGGACCATCGCCAAGCATCCGACGACCCGCGCCATCTATGCCCAGCGGCTGACGGAGGAAGGCACCATCGGCCCCGGCGAGGGCGACCGGATGGCGGCCCAGTTCTATGACCGGCTGGAGCATGAGTTCGAGGCGGCGACGAGCTACAAGCCGAACAAGGCCGATTGGCTGGAAGGCGCCTGGGCGGGGCTTGCCATCGCCTCGGGCGACGACCGGCGCGGGGAGACCACCGTGCCGCTGGAGATCGCTGCAGCGCATCGGCGCCGCCCTCACCCAGCTGCCCCAGGACTTCCACCCCAACCGCAAGATCGTCCGCGTGCTCGAGGCCCGCCGCCAGGCGGTGGAATCGGGCGAGGGGATCGATTGGGCGACGGGCGAGGCGCTCGCCTTCGGCTCGCTCCTCGACGAGGGCGTGCGCGTCCGGCTCTCGGGCCAGGACAGCGGGCGCGGCACCTTCTCCCAGCGCCATGCGGTGCTGGTCGACCAGGAGGACGAGCACCCCTATCTCCCGCTGAACAACATCCGGCCCGGGCAGGCGCGAGCTCGAGATGATCGACAGCCCGCTCTCGGAGGCCGGCGTGCTCGGCTTCGAATATGGATTCAGCCTCGCGGACCCGAAGGCGCTGGTGATCTGGGAGGCCCAGTTCGGCGATTTCGCCAATGGCGCCCAGGTCATCATCGATCAGTTCATCACCTCCGGCGAGGCGAAGTGGCTGCGCATGTCGGGCCTCGTCATGCTGCTGCCCCATGGCTATGAGGGGCAGGGGCCGGAGCATTCCTCCGCCCGGCTGGAGCGCTATCTCCAGCTCTGCGCCGAGGACAATCTCCAGGTCGTCAATTGCACGACCCCGGCGAATTACTTCCATGCGCTGCGCCGCCAGGTGCATCGCAATTTCCGCAAGCCCCTGATCGTCATGACGCCGAAGTCGCTGCTGCGCCACAAGCTGGCGGTGTCGCGGCTGGGGGCCATGGGGCCGCAATCCTCCTTCCATCGCGTGCTCAAGGATACCGGCACCCTGAAGCCCGATGCCGAGATCCGGCGCGTCGTGCTGTGCAGCGGGAAGGTCTATTACGATCTGTTCGAGGAGCGCGCCAAGCGCGGCATCGACAATGTCTATCTGATGCGCCTCGAGCAGCTCTATCCCTTCCCGGTGAAGCCGCTGGCCCGCGACCTCGCCCGCTTCCCGCAGGCCGATGTGGTCTGGTGCCAGGAGGAGCCGCGCAACATGGGTGCCTGGACCTTCGTCCAGCCGGAGATCGAGGCGGTGCTGGAGAGCATGGGCGGCAAGAGCCCGCGTCTGCCCTATACCGGCCGCCCGGCCGCCGCCGCACCCGCCACCGGGCTGCTGCGCCGCCATGTCAAGGAGCAGGCCGCTCTCATCGACGCGGCGCTCACCCTCCCAAGCTAGGATCCCAGAGCCCCATGCCAACCAATATCGTCGTCCCCGCCCTCGGTGAATCCGTGACCGAGGCGACCGTCGCCAAATGGACCAAGGCGGTGGGCGATGCCGTCCAGCGCGACGAGCCGCTGCTCGAGCTCGAGACGGACAAGGTGACCTTGGAGGTCTATGCCAGCACCAGCGGGCGTCTGGGCGAGATCCGCGCCCCCGCCGGCGCCACCGTCGAGGTCGGCGCCGTGCTGGGGGTGATCGCCGAAGGCGCCGATGGCGTCGCGGCGGCGCCTGCTGCCGCAGCGCCCGCCGCGCCCACGGCGCCGCGCCGCGCGCCAGCCCCGGCTGCCAGCCGCGCCGCCCGCGGCCGCGCCGGCGGCGCCAGCCGCACCGGCCGTGCCCGCGGCGCCAGCCGCACCGGCCGTGCAAGCCGCCCCGGCAGCCCCCGAGCTCCAGGCGCCTTCGGTCCGCAAGATCGTCGCCGAATCCGGCATCGACATCACCGGCGCTCAAGGCAGCGGCAAGGATGGCCGTCTGATCAAGGCCGATGCCGCGGCCCTGGCGGAGATCGCGCGCGAGACGCGCAAGGCCGCGGCAGCGCCGACGCCGGCCGCCCCCGTTCCCGCAGCACCTCGGGCCCCCCATGAGCGGGAGGAGCGGGTGCATATGACGCGCCTGCGCAAGCGCATCGCCGAGCGGCTGAAGCAGGCGCAGAACAGCGCCGCCATGCTGACCACCTTCAACGAGGTGGACATGAGCCGCATCCTGGCGCTTGCGCAACGCCTATAAGGACAGCTTCGAGAAGCGCCATGGCGTGAAGCTCGGCTTCATGAGCTTCTTCGTGAAGGCCGCCATCACCGCCCTCAAGGAGATCCCGGCGGTCAATGCCGAGATCGACGGCGACGACATCGTCTACAAGAACTACTACGACATCGGCGTCGCCGTGGGCACCGAGCTGGGCCTGGTCGTGCCGGTGGTGCGCGATGCCGATCGCCTGAGCTTCGCCGAGGTCGAGAAGAAGATCGCCGAGCTCGGCAAGCGGGCCCGCGACGGCAAGCTCACCATCGAGGAGCTGACCGGCGGCACCTTCACCATCTCCAACGGCGGCGTCTATGGCTCGCTGATGTCGACGCCGATCCTGAACCCGCCCCAGTCGGGCATCCTCGGCATGCACAAGACCATGCCGCGGCCGGTGGCCGTCGGCGACAAGGTCGAGATCCGCCCGATGATGTATCTGGCCTTGAGCTACGACCACCGCGTCATCGATGGGCGCGAGGCCGTCACCTTCCTGGTGCGCCTCAAGGAATGCATCGAGGATCCCGAGCGCATCCTGCTCGATGCCTGAGACGCCCAATCCTGAGCGGAAAGACCGTTAGGTGAAAGCTGCCGCGCCGCGCCGCAAGAAGGTGCCGCATTACCGGCAGACCACGGATTTCACCTGCGGCCCCTCCGCCTGCCTGATGGCGATGACGGCGCTCGACGGCAGGCGCCGCATGGGCCGGGTCGAGGAGATCGAGATCTGGCGCGAGGCGACGACGGTCTTCATGGGCCCCAAGGGCGCCCATGGCGGCTGCGGCGCCCTGGGCCTGGCCCTGGCCCTTCACCGCCGCGGCTTCGCCCCGGAAGTTCATGTCAACCACCGCGGCGTGCTGCTCGCCCGGCGCACCCGCTCCGCCGAGCTCCAGGAGGTCATGGCCGTGGTCCAGGCCCGCGACCTCGCCGAGGCCAAGAGGTTGGGCATCCCGATCCATTACGACCGGCTGACGCCGGATGATCTCGAGGCGGCCGCGGCCGACGGCGCCGTGCCGCTCGTGCTCTGCAGCACGCGCCTCATCCATGGCGACAACGTGCCCCATTGGATCGTCGTCACCGGTTTCAAGGGGGCGCATGTGCATGTCAACGATCCCTGGGTGGCGCTTGACCGGGGCAAGACCGCCCACGACATGACGGATATCCCCCTGACGCGCCGCGATTTCGACCGGATGACCTGCTATGGCGGCGAGCGCGAGCGGGCGGTGGTGCTGGTGCGCCGGGCGCCGCCCGGCAGCCGAAGGGCCAGGAAACAACAGGCAGAGAAGCGATGAGCGAGACCGAGGGCTATGATCTGGTGGTGATCGGCAGCGGACCGGGCGGCTATGTCGCGGCGATCCGCGCGGCCCAGCTCGGGCTGAAGACGGCCTGCGTCGAGAAGCGCGAGACCCTGGGCGGCACCTGCCTCAATATCGGCTGCATCCCCTCCAAGGCGCTGCTCTTCTCCTCGGAGCGCTTCCATGAGGCCGGCCACGGCCTTGCCCGCCACGGCATCAAGGTTGCGGGCGTCGAGCTCGATCTGCCGGCCATGATGGCGCAGAAGGATCGGGTGGTCGACGGCCAACACCGCCGGCGTCGCCTTCCTCTTCAAGAAGCACAAGATCGATTGGATCAAGGGCAAGGCGCGCATCGCCGCGCCCGGCCTGGTCGAGGTCGCGCTGAACGACGGCGGCCAGCAGCAGGTGAAGACCCGCCATATCCTGATCGCCACCGGCTCGGAGAGCACGCCGCTGCCGGGCATCGCCATCGACGAGAAGCGCATCGTCTCCTCCACCGGCGGCCTCTCCTTGCCGGAGGTGCCGAAGCGTCTGGTCGTCATCGGCGGCGGCTATATCGGCCTCGAGATGGGATCGGTCTGGCGGCGCCTCGGCAGCGAGGTGACGGTCGTCGAATTCCTCGACCGCATCCTGCCGGGCATGGATGGCGAGGTGTCGAAGGTGATGGAGCGCCTGCTGCAGAAGCAGGGGATCGCCTTCAAGCTCGGGACCAAGGTGACGGCGGCGGTGTCGAGCGAGACCGGCGTCGATCTGACCGTTGGAGCCGGCCCAGGGCGGCGCCAGCGAAACCCTCGCCGCCGATGTGGTGCTGGTGGCCGTGGGCCGGCGGCCCTATGTCGAAGGGCTGGGGCTGGAGGCCGTCGGCGTCGCGCTGGACGAGCGCGGACGGGTCAAGACCGACGGGCATTACGCCACCAATGTCCCGGGCATCCATGCCATCGGCGATGCCATCGCCGGGCCGATGCTGGCCCATAAGGCGGAGGATGAAGGCATCGCGGCGGCGGAGATCCTGGCCGGCCAGGCGGGCCATGTGAACTACGACGCCATTCCGGGCGTGGTCTATACCTGGCCCGAGGCGGCCTCCGTCGGCCAGACCGAGGAGCAGCTGAAGGCGGCCAATATCGCCTATAAGGTCGGCAAATTCCCCTTCACCGCCAATGGCCGCGCCCGCGCCATGGCGATGACCGACGGCTTCGTGAAGATCCTCGCCGACCAGGCGACCGATCGCATCCTGGGCGCCCATATCGTCGGCCCCGAGGCCGGCGATCTGATCGCCGAATTGGTGGTCGGGATGGAATTCTCCGCCGCGGCGGAAGACATCGCCCGCACCTGCCACGCCCATCCGACCTTGAACGAGGCCGTCAAGGAAGCCGCGCTCGCCGTCGACGGCCGCGCGATCCATATCTGATCGACGCGGTTGCGGCTGACCTCATCCCTCTCTTCCGTCATTCCCGCGAAAGCGGGAATCCAGGGCCGCAAGCGAGCTGGTTGCCCTGGATTCCCGCTTTCGCGGGAATGACGGAAACGGGTCCCATGATCGCGCTGCGCGGGCGGCCGCTGGTGTTTGCGATGTCGATCGGGGAGGTCGGCACGCTGCTGCCGAATTTCGCCTTCGCCGCGCTGACGCCGACCTTCATCGCCGTCTGGGGCATCAGCAATACCGAGGCCGGCTGGATCGCCGGCATCTCCGCCTTCGGCTATATGGCGGCCGTGCCCCTCCTGATGAGCCTGACGGACCGCCATGACGCGCGCCTCATCTTCATTGCCGGCGCCGGGCTGGCGGTCGCAGCCAATCTCGTCTTCGCCTTGGCGGCGGATGGTTTCTGGTCGGCACTGCTGTGGCGCGGGCTTGCGGGCGTCGGGCTTGCCGGCACTTACATGCCGGGGCTCCGGGTGCTCACCGACCGCGACGACTCCGCGAGAAGTCGCGCGCGGTCACCTTCTACACCGCCAGCTATTCCGTCGGCGTCAGCCTGTCCTTCCTCTTCACCGGCCTGCTCGCGGGAGCCTTCGGCTGGCGCATCGGCTTCGCGCTCCTGGCGCTGGGGCCGCTGGTGGCGCTCGCGATCGCGCTGTTCTGCGTCGCCGGCCATCGCCCGAAGGCGGGGCCGCGCCGTCCCCTGTTCAACTTCCGCCCGGTCTTCGCCAACCGCCGGGCGCTCGGCTATATCCTCGCCTATAGCGCCCATGGCTATGAGCTGACGGCCATGCGCGCCTGGATGGTGGCCTTCCTGGGATTCGCGGCCACGGCCCGGGGGATCGGCGAGGATCACGGCGCCACCGCCGTCGCCGCCGTCTTCAGCGTCATCGGCCTGCCCGCGAGCGTGCTCGGCAACGAGCTCTCGGTGCGCTTCGGCCGGCGGGGCGTGCTGATCGCCATCATGACCGTCTCGGCCGTGCTGGGCGCGGTCATCGGCTTCTCGCCCGGCCTGCCTTATGGAATCGTGGTCGCCCTGGTCCTGTTCTACGCCGTCACCTGCACGGCGGATTCGGGCTCTCTGACCTCGGGCGTCATCGCGGTCTCGCCGCCGGAGGCGCAAGGGGCGACCATCGCCGTCTATTCCACCTTGGGATTTGCCGCCGGCTTCATCGGCCCGCTCTTCGTCGGCATCGCGCTGGATCAGGCCGGCGGCCAGGCGGCGGCCGGGGCCTGGATCGCCGGCTTCATCGTGATCGCGCTCGGCGCCTTGACCGGTCCGCTGGCGCTCTGGCTTCTCGGCAGAGAGCGCGCCTCTTAAGCGCTCTTGGCGCGGGGATGGGCCTTCTCATAGACGGCCAGCAATCCGGCGGCATCCACATCGGTGTAGCGCTGGGTGGTCGAGAGCGAGGCATGGCCCAGCAGCTCCTGGATCGCGCGCAGATCGCCCCCGCCGGCCAGGAGATGGGTGGCGAAGCTGTGGCGCAGCGCATGGGGCGTGGCCGTCACCGGCAGCCCCAGCAAGAGGCGCAGGCGCTGCAAGCGGTCCTGCACGATGCGCGGATGCAGCGGTCCGCCGCGCGCACCCAGGAACAGCGGCTCATGCTTGAAGGGGCAGGCGGCGAGATAGTCGTCGAGGGCGGCCGCCACGATCGCCAGCACCGGCACCACGCGCTGCTTGCGCCCCTTGCCGGTGACGGTGAGGCGGCCCGCCCGCGCCGCCTTCACATCGGCGCGCGTCAAGCGAGAGCGCCTCCCCCAGCCGCAGGCCGCAGCCGTAGAGCAGGGTCAGAAGCGCCGTGTCGCGCTTGGCGATCCAGGGCTCGCCCTCCAGCTCGCCGATATTGTCGAGGGCGTCCATCGCCTCGGCTTCGCTGAGCGCGCGCGGAACCGATTTCGGAATCTTGGGATTGCGCAGGGCCAGCACGGCGGCGTTCTCCACCAGGCCGCGGCGCGCGAGGAAGCGGAAGAATCCCCGGATCACGCTGAGGGCGCGCGCCGTCGATGTCGCCTTGAGGCCGCGGCCGCCGCGTGCGGCCAGCCAGGCGCGCAGATCGCCGCGGCCGAGATCCTTCAGGCTCTGCAGCGAGGGCGGCGCGCCCTGATATTCCGCCAGGAAGGCGAGGAAGGCGAAGAGGTCGCGCTCATAGGCCTCGAGGCTGAGGGATGCTGCGCGTCGTTCGGATTTCAGCCAGTTGCGCCAGGCATCCACCGGCTCGGCGAGATCGCCGGCGGCGGGCGATGGTCTCAGGCCTTCAGCCCCAGCCATAGCCGAAGGCAATGCTCGATGACGCGGGCGAGGAAGCTCAGCAGCTCGGTCCCCTGGCCGGCGTTGAAATAGCCGGGATGGCGGGTGCCGAAGACCAGCAGGGCGGGCGGCGCGCTGCGCCCGACCGTGAGGCGGATCAGGGCATCGGAGCGCACCAACCCGGCGGCGGGGCCGAAGATGGTCTCATCGCCCTCGATATCGTCGCGCAGCAGCACCTCATGTCCCACGCCCAGCAGCCCGTCGACGAAGCCGCTGGGCAGCACCTGCACCCCCTCGACCGAGCGCGGCGCGCTGCCGGTGGAAGCCTCGACGCAAAGGGCCGCCACATCCACGCTCAGCAGCACGGCGAGGTCGGTGGTGACGATCTCGATCAGATGCTCGAAGGTTTCGGCATCGAGCAGCGCCAGGATCGCCTTGTGGATGCGGTCCTGGGTGGAGAGATTGTCCCGGCTGTTGGCGACCAGCTCGTCCTGCAGGCCGCGCAGCCGAGTCAGATCGCGGCGCAACCGGTCGACCATGAACTGCTGCAGATCGACCACGCCTTCGCCCTGGGCGCGCGCCGGGGGCGTCTGGCTGTCCAGAAGCTCGGGATGATGCTGCAGGAAATTGGGGTGGCGCTTCAGATAATCGACGACCTGCGCGGCGGTGATGCGCGGGGATGCTGCGATCGCGTCGTCGGGATTCTGTGCCAAGCTAGAGGATCGCCATTTTAAACGATTGCCATTTTAAACGATTGACTGGCCGGTCTTCGCCCAATCGGCGAGGAACGCGGCCAGCCCCTTGTCGGTGAGGGGGTGATTGAACATCTGTCGCAGCACCGGCGGCGGCAGCGTGACGACATCGGCGCCGAGCTTGCCCGCGGCGACCACATGCATGGGATGACGCACCGAGGCGACCAGCACCTCGGTCTCGAATTCGGGATATGAGTCGTAGATCTGCACGATGTCGCCGATCAGCCCCATGCCGTCGACGCCGACATCGTCGAGCCGGCCGACGAAGGGCGAGATATAACTCGCGCCCGCCTTGGCGGCGAGAATGGCCTGGGCCGGCGAGAAGCAGAGCGTGACATTGACCTTTGTTCCTTCGGCGCGCAGCGCCTTGCAGGTCTTCAACCCGTCGGGCGTCAGCGGCACCTTGACGACGACGTTATGCGCGATCTTGGCGAGCTTGCGCCCTTCGGCCAGCATGCCGGCATGGTCGAGGGCCGCAACCTCGGCGCTGACGGGACCCGGAACCACATCGCAGATCTCCTTGACGACATCGAGGAACTTGCGCCCGCTCTTGGCCACCAGCGACGGGTTGGTGGTCACGCCGTCCACCAGCCCGGTGGCGGCAAGGTCGCGAATCTCTGCGATATCGGCGGTATCGACGAAGAACTTCATGCTCACCAAGGCGAATCAGTCTCGACGCGTTAAAGTGTAGCCGATGCCAGAACTCCCTTGCCATCTTGTTGCCTCTGCCGCTTTCGGGCAGCTACGACTACCTCGGCGACGACGTCGCGCCGGGGGATTTCGTCGTCGTGCCCCTGGGCAAGCGCGAGACCATCGGCGTGGTCTGGGGGCCCGGCACCGGCGAGGTCGCGGCGGATAAGCTGAAGGCGGTCATCGCCAAGCTCGACGCGCCGCCGCTGCCCGAAATCACGCGGCGCTTCATCGATCGAGTCGCAGCCTATACCCTGGCGCCGCCGGGCGCGGTGCTGCGCATGGCCATGAGCGTGTCGACGGCGCTCGAGCCGCCGCGGATGATCGCAGCCTGGCGGCTGTCGCCGGAGTCGGCGGGCGAGATGCCAGCACCAGGCCAAGCCGCTACGAAAGAGACACCCGCGCGCCGCCGCGTGCGCGCGGTATTGCAGCAGGGACCGGCGCGCAGCACGAGCGATCTTGCGCGCGAGGCCGGGGTGGGAACCGGCGTGGTCAAGGCGATGGCGGCGGCGGGTCTGCTCGAATCCGTCAGCCTGCCGCCGCTTCCCGCCTTTCGCCGGCCCGATGGATCCCACGAAGGCCCGGCCCTCTCACCGGCCCAGAGCGCGGCGGCCGAGAGCCTGATCGCCCATCTGGCCGATGGCGGCGTCACCTTGCTGGATGGCGTCACCGGCTCGGGCAAGACCGAGGTCTATTTCGAGGCCGTGGCCGCAACGCTGCGCGCCGGGCATCAGGCGCTGGTGCTGCTGCCCGAGATCGCCCTGACGGGCCAGTGGCTCGAGCGCTTCGAGCAGCGCTTCGGCGCCCGGCCGGCCGAATGGCATTCCGATCTCACCGGCGCCGAGCGGCGCTCCGCCTGGCGGGCGATCGCGACGGGCGAGGCCCGGGTCGTCGTCGGCGCGCGCTCGGCGCTGTTCCTGCCCTTTCCCGATCTCGGCCTCATCATCGTCGATGAGGAGCATGAGCAGGCCTATAAGCAGGAGGATGGCGTCGCCTATCAGGCCCGCGACATGGCGGTGCTCGGGGCCATCTCGCCCGCATCCCCGTGCTGCTGGTCTCCGCCACACCCTCCCTCGAGACCCTGAAGAATGTCGCCGGCGGGCGCTATCGGGCCCTACATCTGCCCGACCGCCATGCCGGGGCGGCGCTCCCCAAGGTCAGGGCCGTCGATCTCCGGCGCGATCGGCCGGCGCGCCAGCGCTGGCTCTCCCCCGGTCTGGTATCCGCTTTGGAGGAGACCCTGGCCCAGGGCGAGCAGGCCCTGCTGTTCCTCAATCGCCGGGGCTATGCGCCGCTGACCCTCTGCCGCCACTGCGGCCATCGCATGAACTGCCCCAATTGCACCGCCTGGCTGGTGGAGCATCGCCATGCCGGACGGCTGCAATGCCACCATTGCGGTTATCAGGCCCGGCTGCCCGAGACCTGCCCGGCCTGCGGCACCGCGGGCAGTTTCGCCGCCTGCGGTCCCGGGGTCGAGCGGCTGGCGGAGGAGACGGCGGCGCTCTTCCCCGCCGCGCGCATCGCGCTTCTGACCAGCGATACCCTGGGCGGTCCGCGCTCCGTGGCGCTGACCATCGATCGCATCCTGCGCCACGAGGTCGATCTCCTGATCGGCACCCAGATCGTGGCCAAGGGTCATCATTTTCCCATGCTGACCCTGGTGGGGGTGGTCGATGCCGATCTCGGCCTCAACGGCGGCGATCTGCGCGCAGCGGAGCGGACCTTCCAGCTCCTGCATCAGGTGGCGGGCCGGGCCGGGCGCGCCGAGCGCGCCGGCCAGGTGCTGCTGCAGACCTTCGATCCCGAGAATCCGGTGATCCGCGCCCTGGTCGCCGACGACCGCGACGGCTTCATCGCCCATGAGATGGCGGAGCGCCGGGCGGCCAGCATGCCGCCCTTCGGCCGCCTCGCGGCCCTCGTCCTTTCGAGCCCGGATGCCGACGGGATCGACCGTATCGCCCGCGAGCTCGCCCGCGTGGCGCCTTCGGGCCCGGGCATCCTGGTCCTCGGCCCCGCGCCCGCCCCCCTGGCCCTGCTGCGCGGGCGCCACCGCCGCCGCTTCCTCCTCAAATGCCGCCGCGACATCGCCCCCCAGCCCCTGATCCGCGCCTGGCTCGCCAAGGTCAAGCTGCCGGGCAATCTGCGGCTGCAGATCGATATCGACCCTTACAGCTTCTTGTGAGGGTTTCCCAGGGCCGTCTTGTACGCGATGCGTATTACGCTATACGTACAGTCGAACGCCATTTCTCTGCCGTCATTCCCGCGAAAGCGGCAATCCAGGGCCACATGCTCAGCACCTCGCGGGTTGCCCTGGATCCCCGCTTTCGCGGTCGGATGACGTCGGCAAGAGAGAGCCGCCACCCGCTCGAGAATTTGCCAGAGAGTGACCATGGACAGAATCCGAACCCATCCCGGTGCGATGCTGCTCGAGGAGTTCATGAAGCCTCTCGGTCTCTCGGCGAACGCTCTGGCGGAGGAGCTGCATGTGCCGGCAAATCGCATCCTTGCGATCGTCAAGGGCGAGCGCGCCGTGACGGCCGATACGGCGCTCCGCCTGGGTCGCTACTTCGGCACGACGGCGGAACTCTGGGTCAACCTTCAGGCCGCCTACGATCTGAGCCTGGCCAAGGCACGGCAAGGCAAGGAGATCGCCCGCGAGGTCAATCCGCGGGCAGCATAAGACGCGCTCGCGCCTTCGGCGCGACACTGCGCCGCAGCCGGCCGCGACCCAGGGTTCCACGGTGAATTTGCGGGCTCTTCGGCACTCGCGGCAAACGGCTGGGCGCCACAGTTTTTCGTAGCATTTTCGGGTCGTTGCAACGCGGGGGGGTCTATGATAGATACCCGCTCGCCGTTCGGGCCGGGGGCTTCCTAGAAAGCCTGTCGCGCGGGTGGTTTTTTCGGGATCCGGCTCGTGGTGACGCGGGTCTTTTCATGGATACGGGGTCTTCCATTTGGCAGCCCAGCATTCCGGCACCGCCGGGCTCGCCGCACGCTACGCTGCGGCATTGTTCGAACTGGCCGACGAGGCCAAGCAGCTCAATTCCGTCGCGGCGGATCTGAAGACCGTCAAGGCCATGATCGAGGAGAGCGCTGATCTGCGCCGCCTCGTGCGCAGCCCCGTGCTCACCCGCGCCGATCAGGGCAAGGCCGTGGCCGCCGTGCTGCAGCAGGCCGGGGTCAGCGATCTCGTCCGCCGCTTCGTGGCGCTGGTCGCCGAGAACCGCCGCCTCTTCGCTCTTGTCGATATGATCGATGCCTATCTCGGCGAGCTGGCGCGCCGCCGCGGCGAAGTGACGGCGACCGTTACCTCGGCGGTGCCGCTGAGCGACGCCCAGACCGCGGCCGTCACCGATGCGCTGAAGCGCGCCGTCGGCGGCAAGGTCGCGGTGGATCTGAAAATCGACGCGAGCCTCATCGGCGGCCTGGTCGTCAAGGTCGGCAGCCGCATGATCGACAGCTCGCTGAAATCGAAACTGCAACGCTTGCAATTGGTTATGAAAGGGGTCGGATAATGGAAATCCGCGCCGCAGAAATCTCCGCCATCCTGAAGCAGCAGATCGCCAGCTTCGGCACCGAGGCCGATGTTGCCGAGGTCGGCCAGGTGCTGTCGGTGGGTGACGGCGTCGCCCGCGTCTATGGGCTCGACAAGGTCCAGGCCGGCGAAATGGTCGAATTCCCCGGCGGGATTCGCGGCATGGCCCTCAACCTCGAGTCCGACAATGTGGGCGTCGTCATCTTTGGCGACGACCGGTCGATCAAGGAAGGCGATCTCGTCAAGCGCACCGGCGCCATCGTCGACGTGCCCATCGGCCGCGGCATGCTGGGCCGGGTGGTCGACGGCCTCGGCAATCCGATCGACGGCAAGGGCCCGCTGAAGGACGTGACGCGCTCGCGCGTCGAGGTCAAGGCGCCGGGCATCATCCCGCGCCGCTCGGTGCATGAGCCGGTGCAGTCCGGGCTGAAGGCGATCGACGCCCTGGTGCCCGTCGGCCGCGGCCAGCGCGAGCTCATCATCGGCGACCGCCAGACGGGCAAGACGGCCGTCGCGATCGACACCATCCTGAACCAGAAGGCGGTCAACGCCGGCAGCGACGAATCGAAGAAGCTCTATTGCGTCTATGTCGCCATCGGGCAAAAGCGCTCGACCGTCGCCCAGATCGTCAAGACGCTGGAGGACAACGGCGCGCTCGACTATTCCATCGTCGTCGCCGCCACCGCCTCGGAGCCGGCACCGCTGCAATACCTCGCCCCCTATACCGGCTGCACCATGGGCGAGTTCTTCCGCGACAACGGCATGCATGCGCTGATCATCTATGACGATCTGTCGAAGCAGGCGGTCGCCTATCGCCAGATGTCGCTGCTGCTGCGCCGCCCGCCGGGACGCGAGGCCTATCCCGGCGACGTCTTCTATCTGCACTCCCGCCTGCTCGAGCGCGCGGCCAAGATGAACAAGGAGCATGGCTCGGGCTCGCTGACGGCCCTGCCCGTGATCGAGACCCAGGCCGGCGACGTCTCGGCCTATATCCCGACCAATGTGATCTCCATCACCGACGGCCAGATCTTCCTGGAGACGGCGCTGTTCTATCGCGGCATCCGTCCGGCCATCAACGTCGGCCTCTCGGTCAGCCGCGTCGGCTCCGCCGCCCAGATCAAGGCGATGAAGCAGGTCGCCGGCCGCATCAAGCTCGAGCTCGCCCAGTATCGCGAGATGGCCGCTTTCGCCCAGTTCGCCTCCGACCTCGACGCCTCGACCCAGCGCCTGCTGGCCCGCGGCGCCCGGCTGACCGAGCTCCTGAAGCAGGGGCAGTACCAGCCGATGCCCGTCGAGGAGCAGGTGGTCTCGATCTTCTCTGGCGTGCGCGGCTATCTCGACGGCATTACCGTCGAGCAGATCAACCATTTCGAGACCAGCCTCCTGGCCGAGGTGCGCAGCCGGCACGCCGATGTGCTCGATGCGATCCGCAGCATCGGGCGAGATCTCGCCGGAGACCGAGAAGAAGCTGCAGGGCATTCTCGACGCCTTCCTCAAGAGCTTCGTCTAGCCTCGAGGGATCGACCGGCATGCCTTCGCTCAAGGATCTCAAGGTCAGGATCGCCAGCGTCAAGTCGACGCAGAAGATCACCTCGGCCATGAAGATGGTGGCGGCGGCCAAGCTGCGCCGCGCCCAGGAGCAGGCCGAGGCCGCCCGGCCCTATGCCGAGCGGATGGAGCGCATGCTGGGCTCGCTTGCCGGCAGCATGGCGGGGCGCGACGGCGCGCCGGTGCTGCTCGCGGGCACCGGCCGCGATCAGGTTCACCTCGTCGTCGTCATGACCTCCGACCGCGGCCTCTGCGGCGGCTTCAACTCCACCATCGTGCGCGCCGCCCGGCGCAAGATCCGGGAGCTGCGCGAGCAGGGCAAGGAAGTGAAGATCTTCTGCGTCGGGCGCAAAGGGCGCGAGCAGCTGCGCCGCGATCTCGGCGGGCTGATCGTGGGCCATATCGAGGATATCGGGAAGCGGCTCACCTTCGCCGCCGCCGCCGGGATCGGCGAACGCCTGGCTGCGATATATGCCGCCGGCGAGTTCGACGTCTGCCACATCATCTACAACAAGTTCAAATCGGCGATGACGCAGATCGTGACATCGCAGCAGCTGATCCCCTTTGCCGCCCCGGCCGGCGACGGCGCGGGCGATATCGTCTACGAATACGAGCCGGACGAGACCGAGATCCTGGAGGCCCTGCTGCCGCGCAATCTCGGCGTGCAGATCTATCGCGCGCTGCTGGAGAACAAGGCCAGCGAGGAGGGCGCGCGCATGACCGCCATGGACAATGCGACCCGCAACGCGGGCGAGATGATCAACAAGCTCACCATTTTCTACAACCGTTCGCGCCAGGCCTATATCACCAAGGAGCTGATCGAGATCATCTCCGGCGCCGAGGCGGTCTAGAGCCCGCGCGACGCGGAGCATTGCAACAACCAAGCGACGGCGATTTCGCAGCAGCGGATATCGCGCTAGAGAGACCAAGAGGAGTTCGTCATGGCCAGTAATTCCGTCGGCAAGATCACCCAGGTCCTGGGCGCCGTGGTCGATGTGCAGTTCGAGGGCGAGCTGCCCGCGATCCTGAACGCGCTCAACGCCGAGAACCAGGGCAAGCGGCTGGTGCTCGAGGTGGCGCAGCATCTCGGCGAGAAGACGGTGCGCACCGTGGCCATGGACTCGACCGACGGCCTGGTCCGCGGCCAGCCGGCGACCGATACCGGCGCGCCGATCACCGTGCCCGTCGGGCCGGAGACGCTGGGCCGCATCATCAATGTCATCGGCGAGCCGGTGGACGAGCGCGGCCCGGTCAATGCCGCGAAGCATTTCCCCATCCATCGCCTGGCGCCGGAATTCATCGACCAGTCGACGGAAGCGCAGATTCTGGTGACGGGGATCAAGGTCGTCGACCTGCTCGCCCCCTATGCCAAAGGCGGCAAGATCGGCCTCTTCGGCGGCGCCGGCGTGGGCAAGACCGTCATCATCATGGAGCTGATCAACAACATCGCCAAGGCGCACGGCGGCGTCTCGGTCTTCGCCGGCGTGGGCGAGCGGACCCGCGAGGGCAACGACCTCTATCACGAGATGATCGAATCGGGCGTCATCAAGATCGACGGCCCGGGCTCCAAGGTCGCCCTCGTCTATGGCCAGATGAACGAGCCGCCGGGTGCGCGTGCCCGCGTCGGCCTGACCGGCCTGACCGCGGCCGAGTATTTCCGCGACGAGGAAGGCCAGGACGTGCTGTTCTTCGTCGACAATATCTTCCGTTTCACCCAGGCGGGCTCCGAGGTCTCGGCGCTGCTGGGCCGCATTCCCTCGGCGGTGGGCTATCAGCCGACGCTTGGCCACCGACATGGGCCAGCTGCAGGAGCGCATCACCACCACCAAGAAGGGCTCGATCACCTCGGTGCAGGCCATCTACGTGCCTGCCGACGATCTGACCGATCCGGCGCCGGCCACCTCCTTCGCCCATCTCGACGCCACCACTGTGCTGTCGCGCCAGATCGCCGAGCTCGGCATCTATCCGGCCGTGGATCCGCTGGATTCGACCAGCCGCATCCTCGATCCCCGCGTCGTCGGCGAGGACCAGTACAAGGTCGCCCGCGACGTGCAGCGGGTGCTGCAGACCTACAAGAGCCTGCAGGACATCATCGCCATCCTGGGCATGGACGAGCTCAGCGAAGAGGACAAGCTGACCGTCTCCCGCGCCCGCAAGATCCAGCGCTTCTTCTCCCAGCCCTTCCATGTGGCCGAGGTCTTCACCGGCACGCCGGGCGTCTTCGTCAAGCTCGAGGACACCATCAAGGGCTTCAAGGGTATCGTCGCCGGCGACTACGACGACATGCCCGAGGCCGCCTTCTACATGGTGGGCACCATCGAGGAGGCGATCGAGAAGGGCCGCAAGATGGCGGCCCAGGCGGCCTGAGCATGGCCGACCAGGTCCAGTTCGAGCTGGTCTCGCCGGAGCGGCTGCTCGTCAGCCGGCCGGTGGAGATGGTGGTCGTGCCGGGGGTGGAGGGCGATTTCGGCGTCCTGCCCGGCCATGCCCCGCTCATCTCCGAGGTCCGGCCCGGCGTCATCGCGGTCTTCGAGGGCGGCAAGGTCGAGGAGCGCATCTTCGTCGCCGGCGGCTTTGCCGAGGTGACGGCGGAGCGCTGCACGGTGCTGGCCGAGCAGGCGCTTCCCATCGCCGAGATCGACCGCGGCGCCGTCGAGGCGGATCTGAAGGACGCGCGCGAGGACCTGGCCGACGCCAAGAACGATCAGGAGCGGGCGGCCGCCGAGGCGGCCATCGCCGTCGCCGAGGCCAAGATCACGGCCGTCGAGACGACGGTCTACTGAGGGCGGCCCATCGGCTGCCCCTGCGGCGCGCCCGATCCTGGGCCGGCCGCAACGCGCAATCCTTTCGCTCGCCCGATCGGCCGGAGGCACGGATGACAGATCTCTCCTGGGAAGAAGCGATGACTCGGCTGACGGCGGCGCAGCGCGACTTCGTCAATGGCGATGCGACGGGGATCAAGCGCCTCTTTTCCCATGGCGAGGATGTGACGGTTCTCGGCGGCTTCGGCGGCTTCGAGCATGGCTGGAAGGAGGTCGGACCCAGGCTCGACTGGGCGGCCTCGCATTTCGCCGGGGGCAGCTACAGCCAGGAGACCCTCAGCGCCACGGTGGGCAGCGACGTTGCCTGCCTGGTAACCCTGGAGCGGTGGTCCTACGCCACCCCTCAGCAGCGCCAGGAAACGCTCCTCGAGCTCAGGGTGACCCAGGCGTTCCGGCGCGAGGAGGGGGATTGGCGGCTCGTCCATCGCCATGCCGATCCGCTCCTCCAGAAGCAGGAACCGTCATGAGCCTGGCCCGGATTCCTGCCCCCGGCCAAGCCCTTACAGGGTCTTGCGTCCGGCCGCCGGCAACCCCACAATAGGCGCATGAGGCGGACAGAAGCCATGCAGCGAGCCGTGGCGCGCAAAAGGCATTGGACCCTCGACGATATCCCCTGGGCGCAGTTCGATGCCGCCCAGGTCGATCCCGATATTCTCAAAGTGGTCAAGGCCGCCGCCATGGTCGAGCATAACGGCGGCGACTATGCCACCTATCTCTGCAGCGTCTTCCACGACGATCCGGAGTTCCAGGTCGTCGCCCGGCAATGGGCCGAGGAAGAAGTGCAGCATGGCCGGGCGCTCGCCGCTTGGGCCAGGCTCGCCGACCCGACATTCGATTTCGACGCCGGCTTCAAGCGTTTCACCGACGGCTTCAAGATCGCCACGAATTCCAAGGCCTCGATCCGCGGCTCGCGCTCGGGCGAGCTGGTGGCGCGCTGCATCGTCGAAACCGGCACCAGCTCCTATTACGCGGCGCTTGAAGGATGCGACGGCGGAGCCGGTGCTGAAGGAGATCTGCCGCAACATCGCCGCCGACGAGCTGCGTCACTACAAGCTCTTCTACGATCATCTGCGCCGCTATCTGGAGACGGAGAAGATCGGGCGCTGGAAGCGCGTCGCCGTGGTGCTCTCGCGCGTGCGCGAGAGCGAGGACGACGAGCTCGCCTATGCCTATCATGCGGCGAATGAATCCGAGGCGATCCCCTATGACCGCCGCCGCGCCTCCAAGGCCTATGCCCGGCGTACCTTCGCCATTTATCGGCGCACCCATGTGGAGCGCGGCGTGGCCATGGCATTGAAGGCGGCAGGGCTCGCACCGCATGGCCGGTTGAATGGCTGGCTGACGGGGTTCGGCTGCCGGTTCCTTAGCTGGCGCAGCCGCCGGCTCGCGGCCGCAGGCATCTGACCTAGAACGCTTTTTCCAGCCTCGGGGAACATCACTCTGGACAAATTCCAGATTTACGACTAAATTGTTAATTTGAAGCTTTAATCTGCAAGGGATGACCATGGAGCCCGCGATTCGGCCACGCACCTATGCCCAGGCCCTCGAGCGACTGCGCCGCATCGGCCTCCGGCCGACGCGCCAGCGCCTGGCGCTCGCCAAGCTGCTGTTCGAGCAGGGCGACCGCCATGTCACCGCCGAGCAACTGCATGAAGAGGCCGAGGCCGCGAAGGTCCGCGTCTCGCTGGCCACGGTCTACAACAGCCTGCATCAGTTCACCCAGCTGGGCCTCCTGCGCGAGGTCGTGGTCGAGCCGGGGCGGAGCTATTTCGATACCAACACCTCCGATCATCATCACTTCTTCTTCGAGGACGAGGCCAAGCTGATGGACATCCCGGGCGACCGGGTCGAGGTCACCCGCTTGCCGACCCCCCCGGCCGGGACCACGCTCCGCCGGGTCGACGTCATCCTGCGCGTCGGGGGCCGTCTGAAGTAGTTTTTAATCATTCTAAATTGTTGACAGGGCCGTTGGCGGAGGGGATATTTCTTTCGGAATTTCCGTCGTGACAACGGTAGATAGGGAGACCCTGAGATGTCGTCGCTGAAAGGTTCGAAGACCGAGAACAACCTGAAGGCCGCTTTCGCCGGTGAGAGCCAGGCGAACCGCCGCTATCTCTATTTCGCCCAGAAGGCGGATGTGGAGGGCTACAACGACGTGGCCGCCGTCTTCCGTTCGACGGCGGAAGGCGAGACCGGCCATGCCCATGGCCATCTCGAGTTCCTCGAGGCAGTGGGCGATCCCGCCACCGGCCTGCCCATCGGCAATACCGCCCCCAATCTGAAGGCGGCCATTGCCGGCGAGACCCACGAATACACCGACATGTATCCGGGCATGGCGCGGACCGCCCGCGAGGAAGGCTTCGAGGAGATCGCCGACTGGTTCGAGACCCTGGCGAAGGCCGAGAAGTCCCACGCCGGCCGCTTCCAGAAGGCCCTCGATACCCTCTAGGCCGACGCGCCTCGGTTAAGCGCCTGACCGCTGCCGTCCGATCGTGATCGGGTGGTGGTGCCGAGACTGATTGCCGCCTTTCCCGCCGCAGCCGGCGGGGAAGGCCGCGATCGCCCGCAGGACGGATCCGATCCCGATGAGAGAAGGCAGCCTCGACGCGCCAACCCGTCATCCCATGGCGTGGAACGATCCCGACTTCGCCGATCCGGTGAAGCTGGATGAAGAGATGCGCCGCGTCTTCGATATCTGCCATGGCTGCCGGCGCTGCTTCAATCTCTGCGACAGCTTTCCCCGCCTCTTCGATCTCATCGACCAGTCGCCGAGCGAGGAGCTGAAGGACGTCAAGAGCGAGGCCTTCGCCGATGTCGTCGAGGCCTGCACGCTCTGCGACCTCTGCTTCATGACCAAATGCCCCTATGTCCCGCCCCATGAGTTCAATCTCGACTTCCCCCACCTCATGCTGCGCTACCGCTATGCCGAGCGGGCCCAGGGAAAATCCGAGGGCATGGCGGGCGAGCTGGCGAAGACCGACCGCAACGGCAAGCTCGGCGGCGCCGTGGCACCGATCGCCAATTGGGCCGTCGAGCGCTCCAACAAGCTGACCCGCCCGCTGATGGAGAAGGTCGCCGACGTCCATCGCGACGCGGCACTGCCGAAATTCCACGGCAAGACCTTTGCCATGCAGACGAAAGCAGCACCACCCGAGGTGAATCGCCAAGCGCCGGCCTTCGGGCGCAAGGCGGTGCTCTACGCCACCTGCTTCGTCAACTACCACAATCCCGGCATCGGCATGGCGGCGCGGGCGGTGCTGGCGCTGAACGGCGTCGAGACCGAGGTGGTCTACCCCCGCTGCTGCGGCATGCCGCAGTTCGAGCAGGGCGATCTCGCCAAGGTGGCGGAGAGCGCGCGCTCGGTATCCCAGACCCTGCTGCCCTGGATCGAGAAGGGCTATGACGTCGTGGCCCTGGTGCCCTCCTGCGCCCTGATGCTGAAGTTCGAATGGCCGCTGGTCCTGCCCGGCGATGACAATGTCAAAAAGCTCTCCGAGGCGACCTTCGACGTCAGCGAATATGTCGTCGACATCGCCAAGCGCGAGGGCCTCGCACCCGGGCTGAAGCCCGTCGATGGCGGTGTGGCGCTGCATATCGCCTGCCATGCCCGGGCCCAGAACATGGGGCAGAAGGCGGCGGAGATGCTGCGCCTCATCCCCGGCGCCGATCTGACGGTGATCGAGCGCTGCTCGGGCCATGGCGGCTCCTGGGGCGTGCGCAAGGAGAATTTCGACATCGCGCTGAAGATCGGCAAGCCCGTGGCGCGCACGGCGAAGGACTCCGGCAAGCGCCAGGTCTCCTCGGAATGTCCGCTGGCCGGCGCCCACATCCTTCAGGGCATCGAGAAGCAGGGCGGATCGCCGCCGCCGAGCGCGCCGCATCCCATCGAAATCTTCGCCCGCGCCTACGGAGCCTGAGCATGGCCCGCAAGATCGCCCCCTCCGACATCCTGCCCGTTGCCGACTATGCCGGCCGCCGCAAGGAGCTGCGCCAGGCCGTGGTGGCGCTGAAGCGCGTCCGGCGCATGGAAGTGGGCCCGGTCGCGACGCTGCATTTCGAGAGCTTCGAGACCATGCGCATGCAGATCCAGGAGATGCTGCATATCGAGAAGGGCGGCGCGGAGCAGCTGGCCGGCGAGCTTGCGGCCTACAACCCTCTCGTGCCCGACGGGCATGAGCTGGTGGCGACGGTGCTGTTCGAGATCGACGATCCCCAGCGCCGGGCCACTTTCCTCGCCCGCCTCGGGGGCGTGGAGCAGACGGCCTTCATCGAGGTCGGCGGCGAGAAGGTCCGCGGCCTGCCGGAGGCCGATCAGGACCGCACCTCCGCCGAGGGCAAGGCCTCCTCGGTGCAGTTCATCCATTTCCCCTTCACGCCAGCCCAGATCGCCCGCTTCAAGCAGCCGGGCGAGCGGGTGATCATCGGCTTCGACCATCCGGTCTATGCCCATATGAGCGTGATGCCCGAGCCCGTGCGCCAGGCCCTGGGCGGGGATTTCGACTAGGCCGGACGCGCCTAACCCCTCCGTTACACCCGCTTCTTTTCTTCCGTCATTCCCGCGAAGCGGGAATCCAGGGCCACATGCGAGGTATCTCACGAGTTGCCCTGGATTCCCGCTTTCGCGGGAATGACGAATAAGGGTTGCGGCGTCAGGTCTTCTCCGTCTTCCGCCGGCTCCCCGCAAGCACGACCAGCGAGCCGATCAACAGCACCAGGCTGGCCCAGAGCCACGGGCTCGGCCTCTCGCCCAGCAGCGTCATGCCCCAGATCACGCCGGCGAAGACGGTGACGAAATTCGCCTGGGAGACGAAGACGGGGCCGCCCAGGCGGATGATCTCGAAATAGAGCCAGCAGGTGAGGGTGGTGAATCCGATCGCCGCCAGGATCGCCCAATGGCCGCTGGTCCAGCCGCCGGTGAAGACGGACATCCCGCCGGAGAAGAACAGCACCGGCAGCATGATCAGCAGCGCCAGCACCGCTTCGCCCGAGGCGACCTGGAAGGAATCGAATCCCACCGGCCAATGCCGCGATACGAAGACATGATAGCTGCTGTAGCTGAGGGGCACGCCGAACCCGGCCAGCATGCCCACGAGCACGGTGTCGCCGGCGAAGCTCGCCTCGGGGATGACGAGGATCGCCACCGAGGCCGCGCCGAGCGCGATGCTGAGCAGCCGGCGTCCCGTCATGCGCTCGGTCCGGGTGAGGGCGGCGAGGCAGAGGGTGATGATGGGCGAGGTGGCGCCGATCAGGGTCAGCACCGCGGCATCGACGCGGCTGGTGGCGAAGAGGGCGAAGGCATAGGGCACGAGATAGCCCAGCATCGCGCAGACGAGATAGAAGCGCCCGGTGTGGCGCCGGAACACCGGCGGCCGCCCCCGGGCGAAGGCGACGGCGAGGAGCATGATGGCGACGCCGCCGGTGATCGCCATCATGATGCCGCTATAGGGCAGGCCCGAGCGCACCGCGAATTTGAAGATCGGGTAATAGAGGCCCCAGCAGCTGCCGAGCACCACCAGCAGCGCAATGGTCAGGAGCCGCGGCTTGGCGCCGCTGAGAGCCACGCCCGGGATGCCGGTCATTCGACGACGCGGGCGGCTACGACCGCAGTTGTCATGGCTGGCATGACGGCCCCGCCGTCCCGAATCCGCCGCGAGGTCCGTCCCTGTTCGTCATGCCGGGGTTTGTCCCGCAGCGCCCCGCAAGCCTCGCTCTCTCAATCGTCATGGTCGGCGAAGGCCGACCATCCACGAGTTTGCAAGCTACAGGCGAGCTCTTGGGTCCTCTTTTCCCCATTTTGCCCAAGCGGCGTGGCCCAGAGGCGTAGAGGCTCAGGACACGCGCGAGTATGACGAGAATGGAAGGGACGGCATGATGTTTGAGAACTGTGGCGAAACTTCCGACCCTCGGCAGGCAAACTCGTGGATGGTCGGCCTTCGCCGACCATGACGGAACAGGGGGTGCGGCTTTGCCGGCCGCAAGCGGTGCACCATGGGACCACCGCCGGGATGACGGAAGTAAGGACGCCATTCCTGGGACGCCCCTCTAGCGCTTCGGCAAAGCGGCGATCACCTGGGTCAGGCTCTTCTCCAGCTTGTCGACGATCTCCTCGAGCTCGGCGCGCGACGCGTTGTAGGGCGGGGCGAGGATGATGTGATCGCCCTTCACCCCATCGACATTGCCGCCGACGGGATAGCAGATGAGGCCGTTGGCGAAGGCCTGGTCGCGCACCCGGGCGAAGAGCTGCAGCCCGGAATCGAAGGGCTCCTTGGTCGCGCGATCGGCGACCAGCTCGAGGCCGATGAAGAAGCCGCGGCCGCGGATATCGCCGATATAGGCCCGCTCGCCCAAGGTCTGGCGCAGCAGGCTCGTCAGGTAGAGCCCGTCCTCCCTCACCTTGTCGAGCAGCCGGTCGCGGGCGACGATGGTCTGCACCGCCGCCCCGGCGGCACAGGCCGTGGTATGGCCGGAGAAGGTATGGCCGGTGAGCAGCCCGCCATGGCGCTGGGCCATGGGCTCCCAGAGCCGCTCCTGCAGGATGGCCGCGGCCAAAGGCAGATAGCCGCCCCCCAGCCCCTTGGCGACGGCCATGAGATCCGGCACCACCCCATCATGCTCCAAAGCGCGCCAGGTGCCGCAGCGGCCGGAGCCGCACATCACCTCATCGGCGATCATCAGCACGCCGGTCCGGTCGCAGATCTCGCGCACTCTCTTGGCATAGCCCGGGGGTGCGGGCACCGCCCCGCCGGCCGCGCCCACCACGGGCTCGAAGATGAAGGCCGCGACGCGATGGGCGCCCAGCCGCGCGATCTCCTGCTCCAGCTCATTGGCGCAATGCTCGGCCAGGCATTCCGGCTTCACACCGGCCGGCGGGCGATAGGCGTTGACCGGCGAGAGCAGGCTCGCCTCCACCAGCGCGCCCTCGAAGGGCAGGCGCCGGTCGCGAAAGCCGGAGACGGCGAGCGCCCCCAGCGTATTGCCGTGCCAGCTGCGCTGGCGGGCGATGAAGCGCCGGCGGGTCTGTTCGCCGCGGGCGCTGTGATATTGCAGCGCGATCTTGAGGCAGGATTCCACGGCCTCCGAGCCGCTGGAGACGAAGATCATCCGGGTGAGGCCGCTGCTGGCCCCGCAGGCCCGGCGCACCTGCTCCGTCAGCTGCTCCAGGGGATCGCTGGTGAAGGTGTAGCGATAGCCATGGGCGATGCGGTCGAGCTGGGCCTTGATGGCCTGGTTGACCTCTTCATTGCCATGGCCGAGGCAGAAGACGGCGGGCCCGCCGGAGCCGTCGATATATTGCTTGCCGTCGGTGTCGTAGAGATAGCTGCCCTTGCCATAGGCGATCTTCGGCAGCTTCGTGGGCGACCAGATCGATTGCACCGCGGCGCTCATGCGTCTTTCTCCATGTTTCGGCGTCCGGCTCCGTCGAGATCCGATTTCAGGCTTCTTTCCAGACGGGATAGATGATCTCCCAGGGCTCGCGCTTCGCGCCCGCGACCCATTCCTGCATCGCCGGCAGCTTCATGATGGTGTCGACATAGGCGGCGTTCTCGGGCGCCAGGGTCACGCCATAGGTGTGGAAGCGGGTGGCGACCGGCGCGAACATGCCGTCGGCGATGGAGAACCGCCCGAACAGGAACGGCCCCTCGCCGCCATGGCGTTTGCGGCAATCGCTCCAGATCGCCTGGATGCGATCCACCTGGCCCTGCACCTTGGCGGCGCGATTCTTGTCGCGATGGTCGCGGCTCACATCCATGGGCAGATGATAGCGAAGCTCGGCGAAGCCCCCATGCATCTCATTGCTGACGGCGCGCGCATGGGCGCGCGCGGCAGGGTCCTCGGGCCAGAGCTTCGCCGCGGGAAAGGCCTCGGCCAGATACTCTGAGATGGCCAGGGATTCCCAGACCTCGATCTTGCCATGGCGCAGGAAGGGCACCCGGCCCGAGGGCGAGAAGGCGAGGATCTTCTCGGTCGTGTCCGGCCGGTCGAGGGGAACGAGCTGCTCCTCGAAATCGATCCCGCTGTGCTTCAGCACCAGCCAGGGTCGCAGCGACCAGGATGAATATTTCTTATTGCCGATCAGCAGAAATACATCCGCCATTTGTCCCCCCTCGCTTGGTCCGGCACAATTCCGGGCGCCATCCTTGGACACAGTTTGGCCCTTTGCAAGGCCGGCGCCGCCCGCCATTCTGCGGATCAGCCATGCGTCAGCCCAGCCCTGGAAGGAGACCCCCATGCTCGAGCATCTGACCGATCGCGCCAGCCGCGATGCGATCCCGATCGAGCCCATTGCCGAGGGCGGGCTGGAGCGCTGGCTCGCCCGCCAGCGGGCCCCCGTGCGCAGCTGGATCGCGGCCAACCGCTTCCTGGCCAAGCCGGGCCAGCATCTCCTGATCCCCGATGCCGAGGGACGCATCGGCGCGGTGGCGCTGGGGGTGCAGGCCCAGGGCGCCCAAGCCTCGATTACCCATGGCCGGGACATCTGGTCCTATGGCGGCCTGCCGCTCGGCCTGCCGGAGGCGACGTATCGCCTGCCCGAGGATATGCCCGCGGCGGCGGCCACGGCGGCGGGGCTGGGCTGGGCGCTGGGGGGCTATGGCTTCATCCGCTATAAGAAGCCCGAGCGCGAGCCGGCGCGCCTCGTGCTGCCCAAGACCGCCGACAAGGCGGCGGTGCGCCGCGAGGCGAGGGCGGTCTTCCTGGTGCGCGATCTGATCACGACCCCGGCGGAGGATATGGGGCCGGCGGAGCTTGCCGATGCCGCCCGCGCCGTGGCCAAGGCCGGCGGGGCCCGCTATTCCGTCATCGTCGGCGACGAGCTGCTGAAGCGCAATTACCCCTGCATCCATGCGGTGGGCCGCGCCAGCAGCCGGGCGCCGCGGCTGATCGATTTCCGCTGGGGCCGGCGGGGGCCGAAGGTGACCCTGGTCGGCAAGGGAGTCTGCTTCGACAGCGGCGGGCTCGACCTCAAGGGCGCGGCCAATATGCAGCTCATGAAGAAGGATATGGGCGGGGCCGCCCATGTCCTGGGCCTGGCCCAGATGATCATGGCGGCGGGGCTGCGATGTGCGCCTGCGGGTCATGATCCCGGCCGTGGAGAACAGCGTCTCGAGCAATGCCTATCGTCCCCTGGACATCATCCGGTCGCGCAAGGGGCTCAGCGTCGAGATCGGCAATACCGATGCGGAGGGCCGCGTCATCCTCTGCGACGCTTTGGCCGAGGCCGATGGCGAGAAGCCGGATCTGATGATCGACATGGCGACATTGACGGGCGCGGCGCGGGTGGCGCTGGGCCCCGATCTGCCCGCCCTCTTCGCCAATGACGACGCGGTGGCGGACTCCGCGCTCCGCCACGGCAAGGCGGTGGACGATCCCCTCTGGCGCATGCCGCTGCACAAGCCCTACCGGCGCATGATCGACAGCCGGATCGCCGACATCAACAATTCCGGCGACAGCCCCTTCGCCGGCGCCATCACCGCCGCTCTGTTCCTGGCGGATTTCGTCGATCCCGCCACCCGCTGGCTGCATCTCGACATCATGGCCTGGAACAGCCGGGCGCGGCCCGGCCGGCCGGAGGGCGGCGAGGCGGTGGCGATCCGCGGCCTCTATGCCCTGATCGCCGATCTCGCGGAACGCGAGCGCGGCAAGGGCAAGAGCAAGAAGCGCTAGCGGGGATGGTGGCGATTCACCAGGCCGCGTCCGAGGGCTATACCGCCAAGGCCGAGGCCTATATCCGCGGCCGGCCGGAATATCCCGCCGCGGTGCAGGATTGGCTGAGCGACGACCTCGCTCTGAGCGCGGGCAAGACCGTCCTCGACCTCGGCGCCGGCACGGGGAAATTCCTGCCCCATCTCCGCGCCACGGGTGCCGCGGTCATCGCCGTCGAGCCCGTGCCTGCGATGCGCGCGCAATTGACCCAGCACAATCCCGGGATCGAGGCGATGGCGGGCACTGCCGAGCAGATCCCGCTGGCCGACGGCGCCGTCGATGCGATCGTCTGCGCCCAGGCCTTCCACTGGTTCGCCAATCCCGCGGCGCTTGCGGAGATCCGTCGCGTGCTGAAGCCCGGCGGCGTTCTCGGCCTCATCTGGAACGTGCGCGACGAGAGCGTGGCCTGGGTCGCCGCCCTTACCCGGATCATGGCGCCTTATGAGGCCGGCGTTCCGCGCTATCACAGTGGCGACTGGCGCCGCCTCTTTCCCGCCGAGGGTTTCGGCCCGCTGCGCGAACGGCATTTCCCCAACAGCCATACCGGCCCGGCCGAGCAGGTCATCGTCGACCGCATCCTGTCGGTCAGCTTCATCGCCGCTTTGCCGCCCGCGGAGCAGAACGCTGTCGCCGCGGAAATCCGGAAGGTGATCGCGACCACGCCCGAGCTTGCGGGAAAGAGCGAGGTCGCCTTTCCCTATGAGACGGCGGCCTTCAGCTGTATGCGGAAATAGATCTCGACATATACGCCTTTTACGTATATGCTTGCTGAGTTTCTTCTCTCGATGCGGGCGTCCGGCGATACATAAGCTGATTTTGGCCTCCCCCTGAAAAATGCAGCCACCTCCGCTGTTAATTTCCTGCAGAAGCAGCCAGGAGGGGAATTCAGGCCAAGGCCGGCTTATGGGACGATATCAGTACTCCCGCGCCAGATCGACCAGCGGGCTCATCGCCTCGCCGGCCTCGTGGCGGGCGATGTTGTCCAGGATATGGGCGACGGCCGTGGGCGGCCAGGTGAGGCTGGCGACATGGGGCGTGAGCGTCACGCGGGGATGGCGCCAGAAGGGATGGAAGGCCGGCAGCGGCTCCTCGGCCGTGACGTCCAAGGTCGCATGAGCGATATGACCTGAATCGAGCGCGGCCAGCAGATCGGTCTCCACCACATGGCCGCCGCGGGCCGCATTGATGAGGAAGGCCCCGCGCGGCAGCTGGGCCAGGGTCCCGGCATTCAGGATTCCCTGGGTTGCCGCGGTGAGGGGCAGCAGGCAGACGACGATATCGCTGCGCCGGAGCAGCGGTGCCAGGCCGTCATCGCCCGAGAAGGAGTTCGACGCCGGGAATCGTCTTCGCCCGGCGGCTCCAGCCCGCGACCTGGAAGCCCAGGCCCGCGAGCTTGATCGCCGCATCGCTGCCCAGCACGCCAAGCCCGAGGATGCCCACGCGCCGCTCGCCGGCCGGCGGGTTCTCGAGCTCGGCCCATTGCGCACGTCGCTGCAGCGCCTCGAATTCCGGCATGCGGCGGTGATAGCGCAGCACATTCAGCAGCACATATTCGGTCATCCCGGCGGTGAGCGAGGGATCGACCATGCGCACGATGGGCACGCCCTTCGGCAGATCGGGATCGCGCAGCAGCTTCTCGACGCCGGCGCCCAAAGAGAAGATCGCCTTGAGGCGCGGATAGGCCAGCAGCGAGCCCGGCACGTGATGCCAGGCCAGCACATAATCGATCTCCTCCACCGGGCCGCTCTCCGGCCAGACCCGGACATCGAGATCCGAATCGAGGGCGCGAAAGGCGCTGCGCCAGGAATCGGGCGCGCTCCAGCTGCTGCAGAAGAGCAGGGCCATGGGTCAGCTCCTCACGACATCGGGCTCGGCGACGTCGAGCGAGAAGGCGGCGCTCAGAAGCGCGCGGGTATAGGGCTCGACGGGATGCTCGAAGATCGCATCGGCCGGACCCTGCTCGACGACATGGCCATCCCTCATCACCAGCACCTCATCGGCCAGAGCGCGGATCACGCGCAGGTCATGGCTGATGAAGATATAGGAGAGGCGGTGTCGCTGCTGCAGGTCGCGCAGCAGATCGACGATCTGGGCCTGCACGGACATATCGAGCGCCGAGGTCGGCTCGTCCAGGACGATGAGCCGGGGCTTCAGGATCAAGGCGCGGGCGATGGAGATCCGCTGGCGCTGGCCGCCGGAGAATTCATGGGGATAGCGGAAGCGGCTGGCGGGATCGAGGCCGACCTCGGTCAGCGCCTCGCTCACCAGCCTGGCGCGCTCGGCGGGATCGCGGCCAAGCCCATGCACCTCGAGCCCTTCGCTCACGATGTCCTCCACCGACATGCGGGGGCTGAGGGAGCCGAAGGGATCCTGGAAGACGATCTGCATCTGGCGCCGCAGCGGGCGCAGGGCCGCAGCTGCCGAGGCCGTCGATGGTCTGGCCGGCGAAGCGGATCTCGCCCTCGCTGGCGACGAGGCGGAGAAAGGCGAGGCCCAGCGTCGTCTTGCCCGAGCCGCTCTCCCCGACCACGCCCAGGGTATGGCCCTCGCGCAGCTCGAAGGAGACGCCGTCCACCGCCTTCACATGGTCGCTCACGCGGCGCAGCAGGCCGGTCTTGATCGGGAACCAGACCTTGAGCCCCTCGACCTCGGCCAGGACCGGCGCATCGGATGCTGCGGGAAGCGGCCGGCCGCCAGGCTCGGCCGCGAGGAGATGGCGGGTATAGTCATGCTGCGGCCGATCGAAGATCTCGGCCACCTTGCCCTGCTCGACGATATGCCCCTCGGTCATCACCGCGACCCGGTCGGCCACCTTGCGGACGATATGCAGGTCATGGGTGATCAGCAGCAGCGCCATGCCCAGGCGCGACTGCAGATCCTTGAGCAAGGCCAGGATCTGGGCCTGGATGGTGACGTCCAGCGCCGTGGTCGGCTCATCGGCGATCAGCATGTCGGGCTCATTGGCGAGCGCCATGGCGATCATGACGCGCTGGCGCTGGCCGCCGGAGAGCTCATGGGGAAATGCCGCGAGGCGCTTTTCCGCCTCGGGCAGGCCGACGAGATGCAAGAGCTCGATGATCCGCCGCCGCCGCTGGGCCTCCGGCATATGCTTGTGCAGGGCCAAAGTCTCGCCGATCTGGCGCTCGATCCGATGCAGCGGATTGAGCGAGGTCATGGGCTCCTGGAAGACCATGGCGATGCGGTTGCCGCGGATCTGGCGCAGCCGCGTCCGCGACGCCCCCAGCAGCTCCTCGCCGGCGAAGCGGATGCTGCCCGGAGGGATGGCGGGCCAGGGGATAGGGCAGGAGCTGGAGGATCGAGAGCGCGGTCACCGTCTTGCCCGAGCCGCTTTCGCCGACGATGGCCAGCGTCTCGCCCTTGTCGAGGCTGAAGCTCACATGGTCGACCGCGGGCTTCGGGTTGTGGCCGAAGACGACGGAGAGGTCGCGGACCTCCAGCAGAGCGCCTCCATCCCCCGTGCCGGTTTCGCTCATGCGACGTTCTTGCGCGGATCGAAGGCGTCGCGCACCCCTTCGCCGACGAAGACCAGAAGGATCAGCAGCAGGCGAGAGCACGACGAAGCCCGTGATGCCGAGCCAGGGCGCCTGGAGATTGGTCTCGGCCTGATGCAGCAAATCGCCGAGCGAGGCCGAGCCGGGCGGCAGGCCGAAGCCGAGGAAATCCAGCGAGGTCAGCAAGGTGATGGATCCCCCCACCTGGAAGGGCAGGAAGGTGAGGGTGGAGACCATGGCATTGGGCAGCAGGTGGCGGCGCATGATGGTCGTGTTGCGCACGCCCAGTGCGCGCGCCGCCCGCACATATTCGAAGTTGCGGGCGCGCAGGAATTCGGCCCGCACCAGCCCCACGGGCCAGGTCCAGGTGGTGAAGACCATGATGCCGAGCAGCCACCAGAAATTGGGCGTCACCGCGCTCGCCAGGATCATCAGCAGGAAAAGCGTCGGCATCGAGCCGAAGATCTCGAGAAAGCGCTGGAAGAAGAGATCGACGGCGCCGCCGAAATAACCCTGCAGCGCGCCGGCGAAGATGCCGATGGGGGTGCAGAGGATCGAGAGCATCAGGCCGAAGAGGATCGAGATGCGAAAGCCGTAGATGACCCGCGCCAGCACGTCGCGAGCCTGATCGTCGGTGCCGAGCCAATGATTCCTGTCGGGCGGCGTCGGGGCCGGCCCCGGCAGATCGAGCGCGGCCGTATCGTAGCTGTAAGGGATGAGCGGCCAGAGCATCCAGCCCTTGGCATTGATCAGCCCGGCGACATAGGGATCCTTGTAGTCGGCGAAGGTCTCGAAATCGCCGCCGAAGGTCGTCTCCGTATAGTCGTTGCAGCACCGGCACATAGAAATGCCCATCGAAGTTGACGAGGAGCGGCCGGTCATTGGCGATGAATTCGGCGAAGAGGCTGATGATGAACAGCGCCAGGAAGATCCATAGCGCCCAGAAGCCGCGCCTATTGGCGCGAAAGAGGCTGAGGCGCCGCTGAGTCAGCGGCGTGATGCGCCGGCCGAGGAATCGCGGCTGCGCCGGCAGGGTGTCTGGCAGCGCTGTCATGTCGACCGGCTCTCGAAATCGATGCGCGGATCGACCAGGGTATAGGTGAAATCGCCCAGCGAGATTCATCAGCAGCCCCATGAGGCCGAAGATGTAGAGATCGGCAAAGAGCACGGGATAGTCCCGCTGGATCAGCGCGTCATAGCCGAGCAGACCCAGCCCATCGAGCGAGAAGATGATCTCGATCAGAAGCGAGCCCCCGAACAGCGCGCCGATGAAGGCCGCCGGGAAAGCCGCCGATGACGATCAGCATGGCATTGCGGAAGACATGGCCGTAGAGGACGCGCCGCTCGGTCAGGCCCTTGGCACGGGCCGTCATCACATATTGCTGGTCTCATCTGCTCGAGGAAGGAATTCTTGGTCAGCATGGTGAGGGTGGCGAAGGAGCCGACGACCATGGCGATCAGCGGCAAGGCCATATGCCAGAAGTAGTCGAGAATGCGTCCCGGCCAGGAGAGATCGCTGCCAATTGTCGGAGGTGAGGCCGCGCAGCGGAAACCAATGGAGATAGCGCCCGCCGGCGAAGAGCACGATCAGCAATATGGCGAAGAGGAATGCGGGAATGGCGCTGCCGGTGATGACGGCGGCCGAGGTCCAGGAATCGAACCGCGTACCGTCGCGCACGGCCTTGGCGATTCCCAGCGGGATCGACACGAGATAGACGATCAGGGTCGTCCAGAGTCCGATGGAGATCGAGACCGGCATCTTCTCGATGATGAGGCCCACGACCGGCGTGTCGCGGAAGAAGCTCTTGCCGAAATCGAAGGTGGCGTAGTTGCGCAGCATCATCAGGAAGCGCTCCGACATCGGCTTGTCGAAGCCGTAGTACTTCTTGATCCGGTCGATGAAAGCGGGATCGAGCCCGCGTGCGCCGCGATAGCTGCTCGGACGACTCCGAACCGCTGCCGCCGCCGCTGGACATAGCCTCGGATGCCGCCGCCGGTGATGCGCGCCGTCGAGGATTGCGCCGTCCCCTGCAACCGCGCCAGGAGCTGCTCTACGGGTCCGCCGGGCGCCACCTGGATAATGAAGAAATTGAGCGCCATGATCCCGATCAAGGTCGGGATGATCGAGCAGCAGGCGGCGGAGGAGATAGGCGAGCATGGGGCCTAGAGACTGCGCGCGAGGGGCCGGCCGGCGATGATCAGCTCCGGCCCTGCTGGTTCAAGTCCTTCGCCTTCTTCGGATCGATCCACCAGGTGTCGAAGCCGACGGAATAGCGCGGGACGACCTTCGGCCGGCCGAAGATGTTCCAATAGGCCAGGCGATCGGCTCCCATGTAGAAATGGGGGATGACGTAGTAGTTCCAGAGCAGCACCCGGTCGAGGGCATGGACACGGGTGATGAGCTGGTCGCGGTCGGGCGCGGAGATCACCTGCTCGATCAGCGTGTCGATGGCAGGATTCTTGATGCCTGACGAGGTTCGGGCTGCCGGGCTGATCGGCCGCAGCGGAACCCCAGAACCAGCGCTGCTCATTGCCCGGCGACAGGCTCTCGCCGAAGAGGCCGACGACCATGTCGTAATCGAAGGTCTGGGTGCGCTGGATATATTGGGCGCCGTCGACCGTGCGTAGCGATGGATCGATCCCCAGGCGCTTCAAATTCTGCATGAAGGGCAGCGCGATCCGCTCGAACAGCGCATTGTCGAGCAGGATCTCGAAGCGGAAGGGCTCCCCCGTCGTTTTGTTGACCCGCTTGCCGTCCTTGACGGTCCACCCGGCCTGCTCGAGCAGCTCGGAGGCCATGCGCAGATTGGCGCGGTTGTTGCCGCTGGCATCGGTGGTGGGCAAGGTGAAGGGCTTTGTGAAGACCTCGTCGGGAATCTTGCCGCGCAGCGGCTCCAAAATCTTCAGCTCTTCCGCGTCCGGTAGACCCTTGGAGGCGAGCTCGGAATTGTCGAAATAGCTCTTGGTCCGGGTATATTGGCCGAAGAACAGGTTCTTGTTCGCCCATTCGAAATCGAACGCATAGCCCAGGGCCTCGCGCACGCGGACGTCCTGGAACATGGGTTTGCGCAGATTGAAGACGAAGCACTGCATGCCCGAGGGCCGTTCGTACTGGATCTCTTCCTTCTTGATCCGCCCGTCCTTGACGGCGGGCACGTCATATTGCGGTCGCCCAGTTCTTGGCGCTGGATTCGACGGTCATGTCATAGGCGCCGGCCAGGAAGGCGATCAGCGCGACGTTCTGGTCCTTGTAGTAGTCGAAGCGCTGCACGCCGAAATTGTTGAGGCCGACATTGACCGGCAGCTTCGCGCCCCAGTAGTTGGGATCCAGCTTATAGGTCGACGTAGCGCCCCGCCTCGAAGGAATCGACCTTGTAGGGTCCGCTGCCAAGCGGCGGAACGAGCGTCGTCTGATCGAAGGTCTTGCCTTCCCAGTCATGCTTGGAGAGGACGGGCAACTGGCCCAGGATCACGGGCAGCTCGCGATTGGCGCTGGATTTGAAGGTGAACTTGACCTTCAACGGCGCCACGGCTTCGGCCTTGGTGACATCGCCATAATAGAGGGCGTATTGCGGATCGCCCTTGGTCGTCAGCATGGTGAAGGTAAAGACCACATCCTCCGCGGTCACCGGCGTGCCGTCCTGGAAGCGCGCTTCGGGCCGGAGATTGAAGGCGACCCAGGAATGGTCGTCGGGCAGCTCGATCGACTGGGCGAGCAGGCCATAGTTGGCATCGGCTTCGTCCGCGGAGGGGGTCAAAAGCGTATCGAAGAGGAGGGCCTGGACACCCGCCGCCGCCTGTCCCTTGACGATGAAGGGATTGAAATTGTCGAAGCTGCCGATGGCCGCGCGCTTCAGCACGCCGCCCTTGGGCGCATCGGGATTGACGTAGTCGAAATGCTTGAAGTCGGTCGGATATTTCGGCTCCCCCAGCAGCGAGAGGCTGTAGAGCGTCTTGACCGGGCTGTCGGCCTGGGCCGGCGGGACGGTGACGAAGGCGAGGAGGAGAAGGGCGGGGAGGCTGAGGATCAGCAGGCGGGCAAGGCGCATGTCGGCTCCGGGACGTCGATACGGGCCCTACTATACGCATTACCCGCCGCCGGGCCAGTTAGCGCGCGTAGAGAAAGCTCGCGGCCCCGTGATCTTGCCGGCTTGGCCCAGTTGCCTTCACCGGGGCCGGAGGCTAGTTTCCGCCCGCCCGGCGAACCTCTCTCCGCGGGTCTTCTCTAGGGGGAACCTTTCGTGAATCACAAGATCAAGGCGGTCACCTTCGACCTCTGGGATACCATCGTCCACGACGATTCCGACGAGCCCAAGCGCAAGGCCAAGGGGCTGCGCAGCAAGAAGGCCGAGCGGCGCCATCTGCTCTGGGAGGCCCTCAACAAGCAGGCCCCCATCGGCGAGGCCGAGGTGACTCTGGCCTATGACGTGGCGGATGCGGCCTTCAACCGCGTCTGGCACGACCAGCATGTCACCTGGCGGATCGGGGAGCGGCTGGAGGTGGCCATGAAGGGGCTGGGGCGCAGCCTGCCGGCGGAGGATTTCGCCGAGCTCCAGCGCAAGCATGAGGAGATGGAGGTGGATATCCGCCCCGATCTGATCCCGGGCATCGCCGAGGCGCTGGCCGAGATCCATGGGCGCTACCGGACCTGCATCGTCTCCGACGCCATCGTCTCGCCCGGCCGCTGCCTGCGTCAGCTTCTCGCCAGCTACGATCTGGCCCGCCATTTCGACGGCTTCGCCTTCTCCGACGAGGTCGGGCATTCGAAGCCCCATAAGAGCATGTTCGATTCGGCGGCGCGCCAGATGGGCGTGGCCGTCGAGGAGATGGTCCATATCGGCGACCGCGACCACAACGACGTGAAGGGGCCGCAGAAGCTGGGCATGAAGGCGATCCTCTTCACCGCCACCCGCGCCGTCGACAAGGAGCGCACCAGCGCCGATGCCATCTGCGAGCGGCATGCCGATCTGGCGGGCCTGATCGACCGCCTGGCGGGGTGACCGCCCGCCCATGGGCCTAACCTCCGCTGCCGGCCTCGCCGCGCTTCGCAACCGCGATTTCTCCCGCTATCTGACCTCGTCCTTCCTGGCCACGGTGGGGCTCGCCATGCAGGGGGTGGCGCTGGGCTGGCAGATCTATGATCTGACCGGCAGCCCCTTCCAGCTCGGCCTGGTCGGGCTGATGGAATTCCTGCCGGCCTTCTGCCTGGCGCTGGCGACCGGCCATATCGCCGATCGTTTCGACCGGCGCCTGATCATGGTCGTGGGCCTCACCGCCGAGGTCGTGGCCGCCGTGGTGCTGGTAAGCATGGTGCTGCTCGACCGGGTCTCCGCCGGCGGCATATTGGGCGTGGCCTTCGCCTTCGGGGTCGTGCGCGCGGTGGCGACCCCGGCCCAGCGCGCCATGATGCCCAATCTGGTGCCGAAGACCGATTTTCCGAGCGCCGTCGCCTGGTCGAGCTTCTCCTGGCAGGTCGCCACCATCGGCGGCCCGGCCGCTCGGCGGCCTGCTCTATGTCCTGGGGCCGGCGGTGGTCTACAGCGCCACGGCGCTGGCGCTGCTCGGGGCGACGATTGCCATCATGGGCATCAGCCCGCAACCGCCGAAGGCGACCATGGAGCGGCCGAGCCTGGTCTCGCTGCTGGCGGGGATCGTGCTCATCTTCCGCCACAAGCTGCTGCTGGGCGCCATTTCCCTCGACCTCTTCGCCGTGCTGTTCTCCGGCGCGGTCGCGCTGCTGCCGGTCTTCGCCAAGGACATCCTCCATACCGGCTCGGAAGGGCTGGGGATCCTGCGCAGCGCGCCGGGGCTGGGCGCGGTGTTCACCTCGGTCGTTCTCACCCAATGGCCGCTGAAGCGCCATGTCGGGCTGCGGCTGTTCTTCGCCGTCGGGATCTTCGGCCTGGCGGTCATCGCCTTCGGCCTGTCGCGCGACTATGTCCTCTCCTATCTGGCTTTGGTCGTCCTGGGCATGGCCGACAATGTCAGCGTCTATGTCCGCGGCTCCATCGTCCCGCTGGCCACGCCCGACGGCCTCCGCGGCCGGGTGGTCGCCGTGGAATCGGTCTTCATCGGCGCCTCCAACGAGCTCGGCGCCTTCGTGGCCGGCAGCGGGGCCGCGTTGCTGGGTCCCGTGGCGGCGGTCGTGGTCGGGGGCAGCCTCACGCTGGGCGTGGCCATGCTCTGGTCGGCCATGTTCCCGTCGCTGCGCCGGGTGGACCGCATGGAATCGATCCAGGCGACGGCACCGCCGCCCGGCCTTGCCTCGACGGGCCCCGGCGATAGACTGAGGGAACCTGTATGAAGGAGACGAAGCGATGAGCGCCGGCCCGCGATTCCTGGTCATCGACGGCTATCACAAGGCGGGGCGGGCGGAGCTCGCCGCCGGCGGCGCCTCGGCGGCTGGCGACCTCTATGTCCGCATGCTGCAGAACTGCCTGCCCGGCGCGGTCTGCGAGGTGGTGCATCCGGCCGATCCCGGCGCCAGCCTGCCCAAGGGCGCCGCGCTGGAGCAATATGACGGCATCGCCTGGACCGGCTGCAGCCTCACCATCTATGAGGACGATCCCCGGGTCGGCCCGCAGATCGAGCTCGCCAAGGCCGCCTATGAATTCGAAGGTGCCGAGCTTCGGCAGCTGCTGGGCGGCGCAGATGGCGGTGGTCGCCGCCGGGGGTGTCGTGCGGGCCAATCCGCGCGGGCGCGAGATGGGCATCGGGCGCAAGATCTCGCTCACGCCCGAGGGCCGCGGCCATCCGCTCTACTTCGGCAAGACATCCGTCTTCGACGGCTTCATCAGCCATGTCGACGAGATCACCCATCTGCCGGCGGGCGGCGTGCTGCTCGCTTCCAACGCCTTCACCCATGTCCAGGCTGTCGCCGTCAGCCATAAGGGCGGCCAGTTCTGGGGGCTGCAATATCACCCCGAATACAATCTGCATGAGCTCGCCCGGCTCACCTGGTGCCGGATCGCGAAGCTGGTGAATCTCGGCTTCTTCCGGGATCGCGAGGCGGCGGAGAAATATGTCGACCAGCTCGAGGTGCTGCATCAGGACCCGAGCCGCAAGGACATCGCCTGGCTGCTCGGCATCGACGACGACGTCATGAACGAGGATGTGCGGCTGGCCGAAGTGCGCAATTGGATCGAGCGCCTCGTGCTGCCCAGCATGCGGCATTAGTCTCTTTCCCTCGCCCCCTGAAAGGGGGAGAGGGTGATGGCGAGCGGCGGGCCTACTGCGCGGCCAGCAGCTTCAGGGCTTGCGCATGCATCCGCGGGTCGCCGGCGGCCAGCACCTTGTCGCCGGAATCGAGGCCCAGGGCCCGGCCTTCCCAATCCGTGATCAGTCCCCCGGCGCCCTCGATCACGGGCACGAGAGCGAGGAAATCATGGATGCCGTTGTTGGCCTCCACGACGAGGTCGTGGAAGCCCGAGGCGAGCAGGCCATAGGCATAGCAATCCGCGCCATACATGGTGAGGCCCGCCTTGGCGCGAACGCGCTCGAAGGCGGCGGTCGCTTTCTCGCGTGCCGAACATATGCGGCGAGCTCGCCGCCAGCACGGCCGTGGCGAGCGCGGCGCAGGGCCGGACCCGGGCGGGCGCGCCGTTGAAGCTCGAGGGGCGGCCGGCGGCGCCGATCCAGCGCTCGCCCAAGGCGGGATGGTCGATGATGCCGAGGATGGGCCGGCCGCGATGCAGGAGGGCGATCAGCGTGCCGAAGAGCGGCCGTCCCGTGATGAAGGATTTGGTGCCGTCGATGGGATCGAAGACCCAGACGTAATCGGCGTCGCGGCGCTCGGCCGGGAACTCCTCACCGATCAGACCATGCTGGGGATAGGCCAGCGCCACCATGCGGCGCAGCTCCTTCTCCGCCTCGCGATCGGCGATGGTGACGGGGCTGTCGTCGGCCTTGGTGATGATCTCGAGCGGGCTGCGGAAGTGATGGCGCACGATCCGCCCGGTGGCATCGGCCAGCCGTTCGGCAAGCGAGATGAACTCCGCCGGACACTCCGCCGTTGGGGCCGCCATGGTCGCCGCCCTAGGGCAGCGGGACGGGCGTGTCCGCCTGCTGGCGCAGCCAGGCGATGATATCGGCCCGGTCCTGCGGCTTCGGCAGGCCCGGGAAGGTCATCTTGGTCCCCGGCACAAAGGTCCTGGGCGAGGTCAGGAAGGTATCCAGCGCCTCATAGGTCCAGGGCTTGTCCTCCCGCGCCTTCATGGCGTCGGAGAAGGTGTAGCCCGGGACTTCCGCCGGCTTGGAGCCGACGATGCCCCAGAGATTGGGGCCGATCTTGTTGGGCGCGCCCTTGGCGAAGCTGTGGCAGACGATGCATTTCTTCGAAATGGACTCGCCCTTGGTGAGATCGGCGGCCTTGAGCCGCTCGGCGATGGGGGCGACGCCCGCGGGAGCGGCCGGTGCGGCGGCCGTGGTGCCCGCGGCGGGAGCGGCCGGTGCAGCGGCGGTCGTGGTGCCCGCGGCGGGAGCAGCAGGCTCTGCGGCGGCGGTGGTGGCGGCTGCGGGGGCCGCGGCGGCAGCCGTGGTGGTGGTGGTCGTGGCAGCCGGCGCGGCGGCCGGTTCCGCAGCGGCGACGGGCTTGGTCGCGGCGGCAATATCGGCCGCGCTCGGCAGGGGCAGCGGGCTGTCGGCGAGGGTGCGCAGATAAGCGATGACGTCGGCCCGGTCCTCGACCTTGGGCAGACCGGCGAAGGTCATCTTGGTGCCCGGCACGAAGCTCCGCGGCGCGGCCAGGAAATCGCTCAGCGCCTCATAGGTCCAGGGCTTGTCCTCGCGCGCCTTCATGGCGTCGGAGAAGCTGTAGCCCGGCACCTCCGCCGGCTTGGAGCCGACGATGCCCCAGAGATTGGGGCCGATCTTGTTCGGGCCGCCCTTGGTGAAATCATGGCAGGCTTGGCACTTCATCGCGATCTGCTGGCCCTTATGCGGATCGGCCTTGGCCAGGAGCGGGCTGACGGGCTCGAGCGCGGCCGGGGCGGGGGCCGCTGACGGCTCGGGCGCGGCGCCGCTGGAGATCGCCGCCATCTCGCCGCCTTCATGATGCTTCGGAGCCACCAGCATATGGGCGACCGCGCCGGTGACCATCGCCACCAGGCCGCCGACCAGAATGGCGCCGACGAGTTTGTTTACTTCCAGCGTTTCCATAGTGAGAACCCCGTGCGAATTCCTGGGGCAGGCCCCTGCCGCGGCGGCGGAATGTAGCGGACTCCCGCCTATGCTGTCCAATGCCGGAAAGCGGCGAATTTCCGGGTTTTCCTGGGCTCCTGAGGGCGATAATCTCTGCCGCCCAAGCAGGATGCGCCCGCCCCGCCCCTCTCGAGGCGATTGCGGCCGCAGCGCGGCAAAATGTCGCGCTGAATCCGGCTTGGCCTTGCCCTCGGGGCAGAAGAGGCGTCGGACGTCAGGTGAAGCCGCTCATCGTCATCCCTTCCCGCATGGCCTCCACGCGCCTGCCCGGCAAGCCTTTGGCCGATATCCATGGCGAGCCGATGATCGTTCATGTCTGGCGCCGGGCGATGGAGGCCGGCATCGGCCCGGTGCTGGTGGCGGCGGGCGAGGCGGAGATCGCCCAAGCCGTCGAGGCCGCCGGCGGCAATGCCGTTCTTACCCGGCCCGATCACCCTTCCGGCTCCGATCGCGTCTTCGAGGCGATCGGCCGCTTCGATCCGGCAGGCCGGCATGACGTGATCGTCAATCTCCAGGGCGATCTGCCCATGGTCGAGCCCGCGGCGCTGAGCGCGGTGCTGGAACCGCTCGCCGAGCCGGCCGTCGATATCGCCACTCTGGCGATCGAGATCCGCGACGCCGCCGAGCGCGTGACCCCCAGCATCGTCAAGGCGGTGGCGGCGCTCGGCCCCGATCGGCGGGTCGCGCGCGCCCTCTATTTCACGCGGGTTGCCTGCCCCTCGGGCGACGGGCCGCTCTATCACCACATCGGCATCTATGCCTATCGCCGCGCCGCCCTGGCGCGCTTCGTCCAGCTGCCCCCGGGCCGACTCGAGCAGCGCGAGAAGCTGGAGCAGCTGCGCGCGCTGGAGGCGGGGATGCGCATCGACGTGGCCCTCGTTGACATGGTTCCCTTCGGTGTCGATACTCCGGCCGATCTCGAGCGCGCGCGAGCGCTCCTTCAGCCCCGCAAACTCCGATGAGCGATCCCAGCCGAACCATCGCCTTCCAGGGCGCGCTTGGCGCCTATTCCGATCTCGCCGGCCGCACCGCCTTTCCCGCGATGACGAGCCTGCCATGCGCGACCTTCGAGGAGGCCTTCGCCGCCGTGCGCGAGAAGCGCGCCCAGCTCGCCATGATCCCGATCGACAATTCCGTCGCCGGCCGCGTCGCCGACATCCACCATCTGCTGCCGGATTCGGGACTGCATATCATCGGCGAGCATTTCCAGCCGGTGGTGCATCACCTGCTGGCGATCAAGGGCGCCACCATCGCCGGGCTGAAGACCGTGCACAGCCATATCCACGCGCTGCCGCAATGCCGGCGCATCATCGCCGAACTGGGTCTGAGGCCGATCGTGCATGCCGATACCGCCGGTGCCGCGGCCGATGTCGCGGCACGCCAGGATCCGAGCGAGGCGGCGATCGCCTCATCGCTGGCCGGCGAGATCTATGGCCTGCAGTCGCTGCGTGCCGATGTGGCCGATCATGCCAACAACACGACCCGCTTCGTCGTGATGAGCCGCGAGCCCGTCGATCCCGATCCCAGCCAGGGGCCGATCATCACCAGCTTCGTCTTCCGGGTGCGCAGCGTGCCGGCTGCGCTCTACAAGGCCTTGGGCGGCTTCGCCACCAACGGCGTCAACATCACCAAGCTCGAGAGCTATATCGTCGACGGCTCCTTCACCGTCGCCCAGTTCTACGCCGATATCGACGGCCATCCGGAGCAGCAGCCGGTGCGCCTGGCGCTGGAGGAGCTGGGATTCTTCTCCCGCGAGGTGCGGATCGTCGGCGTCTATCCGGCCTCGCCGCAGCGCCACGCCCGGCCGTGATTTTTACCGGCGCCGCTGATTTAGCTTGCAGCGCGGCCGGGTTTTCCTACATTTCGCATCAGACGCACGCGCACGAGCCGATGGCCCCCAGGTACGAGTTACCTCCCGTGGTTATGCTACGACGTTAGGCGTCCTTTGTCGGTTTGACCGGTCTTGCGACCGAAACCTGTGAGGGACTTCGAGATGGTTGTAGCGCCCGCGAGCGCCATTCTGGTCGTGCAGCATTGCCCTGTAACCCCTGTCGGAATCCTCGGCGAGAACTCTCGCTGGCCAGGGTGCCGCCCTCGACATCCGCATGCCCCATCACGGCGAGGCCCTGCCGGCGACGCCCGCGGGCTTCGACGGGCTGGTGCTGCTCGGCGGGCCCATGCATGCCGGGGATGATGCCGGCTATCCCGCCTTTCCGCCGATGCTGGATCTCATCCGCCAATTCCACGACCAGGCCAAGCCCGTCCTCGGAGTTTGCCTCGGCGCCCAGCTCGTGAGCCGCGCCTTCGGCGGGCGCGTCTGGCCCTTCGGCGGGCTGGAGATCGGCTATCTGCCCGTGCGCCTGACGCCGGCCGGCCGGCGTGATCCGCTGCTCAAGGGCTTGGCGCCGGAGGTCAGGATCATGCAGCTGCATGAGGACAGCTTCGATCTGCCCGAAGGCGCGGTGCGGCTGATGTCCAACCGCGTCTGCGCCAATCAGGGCCTCAGGGTCGGGCGGACGACCTATGGCTTCCAATTCCACTTCGAGGTGACGAAGGCGGATGCGGTCAACTTCCCCCGCGACTGCTGGTCCTCCATGGAGCGCCACTACGGCGAGATGGCCGAGCTCGTCGCCGCCGATTCAGTGCGCTCCGTCGAGGCGCATTTCGCCGAAGGCGCCGATTTCTCGCGCCGAATCACCAGCCGCTGGCTCGACCTCGTGATCGAGCGCCAAGCCTGGGCGGCACGTCCGCAACGGGTTCGCCGGCAGGCGTGAGGTCTAGCCCCTCGGCCCTACTTCTATCTCCCTCGCCCCCGACTTTTTCCCCCTCGCCCCCGGAGCGGGGGAGAGGGTTGGGGTGAGGGGGTGTATCCGACGGCACTGACGTAGATGGTGTGCTGGGACAATCCGCCGAGCGCTCTCAGCGACCGGCGCAGCCCTGAATTCCCACCCCCTCTCCCCCGTTCCGGGGGCGAGGGGGAAGAAAGAGATCGAGGGGCGAGGGGGCTAGAGGAGAGGGCGAGGGGAAGAGAGAGATCGAGGGCGAGGGGCAGACTCCTCACCCCACCAGCAGTGCGCGGCTGGCCATGAAGCTCAGCACGTGATCGACCAGAGCGGGGATCAGCCGGGTCATGGCGGCGCGGTCAGTGACCGGCCTTCCTTCCTGCTGCAGATTGAGCTTGCCCCGTTCGGCCAGGGCCTTGACGCTTTCGATGAGGGCCGTGCGGCTGCGGCGGCCGTCGACGAGGCGGATGACTTCGCGGGTCGCCGGATCGACGCCCACCGGCTCGTGGCGCTGGTTGGTGAGCCAGCTCGAGTGGCGCGTCTGGTAGCGGGCCAGGCGGCTCGCCATCGGGCGCTCCGACAGGGTCGCGACCCAGGTCTCGGGATGCCCATGGAGATGGATGGCATTGCTCATCACCAGATCCAGGGCCGGTTTCGCCAGTGCGGCGCGCAGCCCCGCCTCGTCGGCGATGGAGAAGCGCCGCATGGTCTCGGCCACCAGCTCGTCGGGGCGCCGCGCCAGGCTTTGCCGGCAGAGCGTATCGAAGACGGCGGCGCTCAAGGGATCGGTGGTGCGGAGGCGGATATTGCCGAGGGGGTCGAGGAAGGCCTGCGGGCGTTCCGCCGCGGCGAGATCCTCGACCCGGGTCTGGGGCCTGAGCCCGGTGCTCCAGTAGAACGCCCAGAGCCGATCCGCCGACAAGTCATGGTCGGGTGTCTCGCTCTCGTGGCAGAGCAAGCTCATGCGGAAGCGCCGGTTCTGCTGCATGTCGAGAAATTGCAGCCGGCGGATCATCTCCTCGAATTTGTCGCCCGGCTTGTCCCATCCCTCGGCGCAGCCTGCCGGCAGCGCGCCCAGATTCATGGCGGTGAGGTCCGCCTCGCCGAGATAGTTGAGGCCCGCCGTCCGCACCCGGTCGATGAACTGATGCAGATAGAGGGCCGTATTGTCCTCTTCCAGATGGTCGTGCAGCAGGAACCAGTCGGAAAGCTCCAGCATCCGCTCGATCTCGTCGCGGAGCATCTGCCAATAGGGCGTCGTCTCCTCGCGGCCGGCCCGGCGCAGCGCCTCGAGCAGTCGGCGCGCCTGGCGCGCGGATTGCAGCGGATCGCCGATATGCCGGCAATGGTGGCGGATCAACTCGCGCAGGTTCTGCCAGGCGCTCCACCCCGGCAAGGTATTGTAGCTGACGACGGCGATACCCCGGGGCGCCAGGCGCTCGCGGCAGATCGCCAGCGTCTTTTCCTGCACGACCGGCGGCACCCAGGAGAGGACGCCATGGGCGATGATGTAGTCGAATTCCCCGAAGCTGGAATCCACATCCATGATGGAGACGGTGCGCAGCTCGATGTTCTTCAGCCCGAGATCGGCGATCTGCTGCTGCCCCATCTCGATCTGGCGCGGCGAAAGATCGATGCCGAGAAAGCTGCTGCCGGGATGGTCGATCGCCATGGGAATGAGATTGCCGCCCGAGGCGCCGCCCAGCTCCAGCACCCGGCAGCCGTCGAGGGCGGCCGGCGTCAGGGCGAAGAGGCGCCCGATCGTCTGGAGGTGGCGGATATGGCTCCGGGGGAAGGGATAGCTCTCATAAGGCACCAGATCATAGGGATTGGGTGCCTTGGCGACCGTCTCGGATGAAGTTCGAAAGCTGTTTTCGCGCATGCCACACCGTTGCCCGGTGTGCCGCCCGAATCGACACGGCCGTGAATGAAAAAAAAGTTACAGATCAGGGTCGGCCACAGCAACGGCTTTGTCTGTGCCATATCGTACAAACCTGCGTGATCGAGCCTATTTCGGCACCGCCGGCCCTTCTTCGGAAGGGATGAGATCGGCGATCCGGCGCTCGATCTCGGCGATCTCCGCCTCGGCGGCATGGATCGCCTGCTGATAGGCGGCGGCCGTTTTCGGGCTCGCCCCCTGCTCGAGACAGCGGCGGTAGCGGGCGATCAGACCGCCGAGCGTTTCCAGGCGATCCTGCAATTCCGACGTGTCTTGTGGCTGAGCGAGCATGCCTCAGCCCCTCCCGCCGGCACGAAGGGCCGCGCTTTCCCAAACCCGACGATCGAGGTCCCGAGACAGGACCCCCCAGCTTGTTCTGCCCATCGGCTCAACGACCCCCGTTGCCGATCAGCATCGATGTCGAACCCCGGCTACTGCCGGGATTCCCTCGTGCTTCCCCGAATGCGAGCGATAGTCTAGCGCCGGCCGGCGATCCAGTCATCGACCAATCGCCGGGCGATGGAATCGCGCCGCGGCAGGCGGAAGGTCTCGTCCTCCGGCGAAGCCAGCAGTTCCTCGCGGGTGAACCAGCGGGCCATCTCCAGCTCATGCTCATCGACCCTGAACTGGTCGCCCTCGGCGATGGCGGTGAAGCCCAGCATGATCGAGGAGGGAAAGGGCCAGGGCTGGGAGGAATGGTAATTGACCTCGGTCAGCTGCAGCGCGACCTCCTCGGCCACCTCGCGCCGGACCGCGTCCTCGAGGCTCTCACCCGGCTCGACGAAGCCCGCCAGCACCGAATGCATTCCCACCGGCCATTGCTTCTGGCGTCCCAGCAGGATGCGGCCCTGATGCTCGACCCGCATGATGACGGCCGGGTCGGTGCGCGGGTGATGCTCGGCGGCGCAGGCCGGGTTGGTGCAGCGGCGCATATGCCCGGCCTCGCGGCTTTCGGTCGGGCTGCCGCAGACGCCGCAGAAGCGGTGGCGCTGGTGCCAATGCATGAGCCCGCGGGCATAGGCCAGCAGCCCGCCTTCCTCGCGGGCGAGCAGCGGGCCGACGCTGCGCAGATCGGCGAAGCGCGCCCCGGGCAGTGCCGGCGGCTCCTCGCGATGGGAAAGGTCGGCGGCGAAGAGCGCCCGCTCACCGACCAGCCCCAGCAAGGCGATCTCGCGTGCCTCGGCCAGCAGCGCACCGCCTTCGGTCAGAGAGAGCAAGGCGGCGGCCGGGGCCGCGGCCTCGAGGATCAGATTCTGCCCCCGCCAGACCAGCAGCAGCCGGCTTTCTGGCTCGGCCATCCGATGGGCGACCCAGGCTTCGTCGCGGCGGTTCAGGGAGACTCGGTCGAGGGTCGGGGTGACGTAGAAATTGGTTTCCTGCATGGCGCTAAACTCGCATGTCCGCGGCCGGGGAGGCAATCGCCCCCCGCCGTCGCAAGGGCGGATTCCTGGCCTCGATTCGCTCTTGCACCCCTGGCCCCCAGGTCCGATATTGGGGCCGGGAGGTCGGCGGCGGACGCGCGTCTCGCCAACCCGGTCAGGTCCGGAAGGAAGCAGCCGTAACGAGTTTCCGTGCGGGTCGCATGCCGGCCTCCCACCGCTCCCTCGCCATCCGGGGTCCCGCATGCCGCAGTTCCGCATGAGCGTATGACCCCTCACGAGCGCATGATCCCACTGTGCCGATGACCGATCAGCCCGCCGCCCCCACGCCCTATCGCGTCCTCGCGCGCAAATACCGGCCTGCGACCTTCGCCGATATGATCGGACAGGAATCGCTGGTGCGCAGCCTGACCAATGCCATCGCCAGCGGCCGCATCGCCCAGGGCTACATGCTGACGGGCGTGCGCGGGGTGGGCAAGACGACGACGGCGCGTATCCTCGCCCGCGCCTTCAACTGCATCGGACCCGACGGCAAGGGCGGCGCCACCGCCATCCCCTGCGGTCAATGTTCCCATTGCCTCGCCATCGCCGAGGACCGGCATATCGACGTCATCGAGATGGATGCGGCCAGCCGCACCGGCGTCGGCGACATCCGCGAGCTGATCGAGGGCGTGCGCTACGCGCCGGTGGAGGCCCGCTACAAGATCTACATCATCGATGAAGTGCACATGCTCTCGACCCAGGCCTTCAACGCCTTGCTGAAGACGCTGGAAGAGCCGCCCACGCATGTGAAGTTCATCTTCGCCACCACCGATATCCGCAAGGTGCCGGTGACCGTGCTCTCGCGCTGCCAGCGATTCGATCTGCGCCGGGTGGATGCGGAGGCGCTCGCCGCATATTACGCACAGATCGCCGCGGCCGAGGGCGCGCGGGTGGCGCCGGGCGCGCTCGCGCTGATCGCGCGCGCCGCCGACGGCTCGGTGCGCGACGGGCTGTCCCTGCTCGACCGCGCTTTGGCGCTGGGCGAGGAGGGCAGCGTGGCGGGCGAGATCGGCGAGGATCAGATCCGCGACATGATGGGTCTGGCCGACCGCAGCCGCCTGTTCGATCTCTTCGATCTCCTGATGCAGGGCCAGACGGCGGGGGCGCTGGCCATCCTCGCCGAGCTCTATCAATCGGGCGCCGATCCGGCGCTGCTGCTGCAGGATCTGCTCGACCTCACGCATTGGTTGACCCGGATCAAATTCCTGCCCCAGGCGGCCGATGATCCCGCGGCCGCCGAGATCGAGCGCCGGCGCGGCCGCGAGCTGGCGGGGCGCCTCTCGATCTCCGTGCTGACCCGTTGCTGGCAGATGCTGCTGAAGGGGCTGGGCGAAGTCCAGGCCGCGCCCTCGCCGCTGCAGGCCGCCGAGATGGCGCTGATCCGCCTCACCCATGCCGCCGACATGCCGCCGCCGGGCGAGCTTGCCCGCCGTCTGCTGGAGGCGAGTGCCGCCGGCAGCGCCACGCCCGCCGCACCCCCGTCGGCCGCGGTGTCGGCCCCTGTGCCCACCTCGGCGTCCATGGGCGGCTCGGCACCCCGCGCCTCGGCCCCGACACCAGGCCCGGCGGCGCCGGGAGCGGGCCGGGCGGCGGTGGCGATCGAGGAGAGCCCGCGCCCGGCGCCGACCATGAGCCAGGCCGAGCCGGCGATCCAAAGCCTGGCGCCGCTCAGCTTCGTCGATATCGTCGCCCTGGCCGATGCCCAGGGCGACCTGATCCTGCGCACCAACCTTGTGCGCCACGTCCATCTCGTGCATTTCGAACCAGGCCGGATCGAATTCCGGCCGGGGCCCCAGGCGCCGACCAATCTCGCCAATCGCCTGGGCGCCCGGCTGACGGAATGGACCGGCCGGCGCTGGGTCGTCTCGGTCTCGGGCGAGGCGGGTGCGCCCAGCCTGGAGCAGCAGGCCCAGGCCGCGATCGATGCCGAGCGCGAGGCCGCCGAGCGCCATCCCTTGGTGCAGGCGGCGCTGGCCGCCTTTCCCGGCAGCGTGGTCGAGGCGGTGCGGGAATTGCTGCCGCCGGCAGAGCCGGCAGCCGCGGGCGAATCGGAAGCGGGCGAACAAGAGCCCGCAGCAGAACAGGACTAGGGAATCGAGGAAGCATGAAGAATCTCGGACAGCTGATGAAGCAGGCCCAGGCGATGCAGAGCCGCATGGCGGAAATGCAGGCCGAGCTCGAGCGCGTCGAGATGACGGGTCAGGCCGGCGGCGGCATGGTCAAGGTCACCCTCAACGGCAAGGGCGAGATGCGCGGTCTGAAGATCGATCCCAAGCTCGCCGATCCCGCGGAGATCGAGGTGCTGGAGGATCTCATCGTCGCCGCGGCCAAGGATGCGAAATCCAAGGTCGACGAGCATACCGCGACGGAGATGGGCAAGCTCACCGGCGGGCTGCCCCTGCCGCCGGGCATGAAGCTGCCGTTCTAGTCGACCGGGAATACATGTCCACGGCTGTTCGGTTGCCGGCGATCATCGCTCTCTCTGCCGTCATGGTCGGCGAAGGCCGACCATCCACGAGTTTGTCTCCGTCAAAGGATGCGTCTCCGTCCTCTCACGGATCATTCCACCGGCTTAGAGGTCACAAAGGCGTGGATGCTCGGGACAAGCCCGAGCATGCCGTGAATGGGGGCGGCAAACTCGTGGATGGTCGGCCTTCGCCGACCATGACGATTGAGAGAGGGCGGCTGCTCCAGCTTCGTCCCTCGTTATCAGCATTCCCGCGAAGCAGGGGAAAGGCGCGCCGCCCCCGGAGGCAAGGGACCACCCATGGCCGCCAGTGATCTCGAGCGGCTGATCCAGCTGCTCGGACGGCTGCCGGGGCTGGGGCCGCGCTCGGCGCGGCGGGCGGCACTGCATCTGCTGAAGAGGCGCGATTCCCTGATGCAGCCTTTGGCGACGGCGCTCGCCGAGGCCGCGGTCAGCGTCAAGAGCTGCGCCAATTGCGGCAATCTCGACAGCGAGGATCCCTGCGCCATCTGCCGCGATCCCAAGCGCGACCCCGCGGTCATCTGCGTCGTGGCCGAGGTCGGCGATCTCTGGGCGCTGGAGCGGAGCGCCACCTATCGCGGGCGCTATCACGTGCTCGGCGGCACCCTCTCCGCCCTCGACGGCATCGGGCCGGAGCAGCTCAACCTCGCGGGGCTGCTGCGCCGGGCCGGCGATCCCTTGGTGCAGGAGGTGGTGCTGGCCACGGGGGCGACGGTGGAGGGGCAGACGACGGCCCATTACATCGCCGACCGGCTCGCCGGCCTGCCGGTCACCGTCAGCCGCCTCGCCCATGGCCTGCCCGTAGGCGGCGAGCTCGACTATCTCGACGACGGAACGCTGATGGCGGCTCTCAAGGCGCGGCGGCCGCTGTAGCTTGCATTCCCGCCGCGGGGATATTTCCCGCCAGAGCGAGAACCTCCTTGCGCAGCCGGCTGAGCGCACGCTGCTCCAATTGGCGCACGCGCTCCTTGCTGACGCCGAGCTCGCGGCCCAGCTCTTCCAGCGTCTTCGCCTCTTCCTCGAGCTGGCGCGCCTGGATGATCCGCTGCTCGCGCTGCGGCAGCCGGCCCAGCGCGCTGAACAGCCAGCCGCGGCGCCGGTCCTCGTCATGGGCATCGCCCACCGCTTCCTCCGGCGTGGGGCGGGTATCGGCCAGCAGATCCTGCCAGCTGTCCTCGCCCTCATCGCCGATCACGGCATTGAGAGAGGAATCGCCCCCTGCCAGGCGCTGCTCCATGGCGGCGACCTCGGCCCGGGCCACGCCGAGGGCTTCGGCGATGCGGTCGAGCTCGCCCTCGCTCATGGTCAGGCGCGAGGGATCGGCCAGGCGGGACCGCAGGCGGCGGAGATTGAAGAACAGGCTCTTCTGCGCGGCGGTGGTGCCGGTGCGCACGATCGACCAGTTGCGCAGGATGTGATCCTGCATGGCGGCGCGGATCCACCAGCCGGCATAAGTGGAGAAGCGAATGGCGCGGTCGGGATCGAAGCGGGTGGCCGCCTCCATCAGGCCGATATTGCCTTCCTGGATGAGGTCGCCCGGCGGCAGGCCATAGCCGCGAAGCCGAACGGCGGCGGCAATCACCAGGCGCGAATATGCCAGGATCAACTCATGCAGCGCGCCCTGGTCGTGATGGTCGCGCCAGGCCAGCGCAAGTTCCTGCTCGCGGTCGCGCGACAGCAGCGGGGCCTTCATGCAGTGCCGGATGAAGCGCATGTCGGCTCGATCCAGCGACCCGTGGTTGTTGCCAGCCATGGTCCGTAGCTCCCTCATCGAGTCTTACGACGATAAGGGCAGGCTGGATCACGCCTCGATCAAATCATCGGCATCGCCGGAGCTGAGAAAGCAGACCGCCATCAGCGATCCGCCATAGCCGCAACCGGCGTCGATGGTGGCGCTGTAGGGTCCGCTGGCGGGGCCGCCCTGGCTGCGGTCATGCCCGCGGACGACCCGGACGAAATCGCCATAGGGCTGGTCGAGCCGCGAGAAGCCGGTCCCGCCCCACCAGAAGCTGTCGTTCTGCTCGGAGAGCGGGCGCTCGGGATCGAGGCCGCCCGAGACGAAGAGCAGGCGATGATCGTCGGTATAAGCCGCGCGGCGCAGCGCCGCCATGAGCTGGAAATGGCCGGGCTGCGCCTGCATGGCGCTGCGCAGCCCGCTCGACCACCTCGTGACCGCGAGCGCCCCGTCGCGCACCGCGATTTCGGCCTGACGCGGATCGCCGCCATAGGCGGCAAGCGTTGCGCCCACGCCCTGGTTCAGCATCCATCCCAGCACCTCGCGGGGGTTGGGCGCGAACTGGATCTGCAGCAGCTTCTGCCACATCTCCTCCTGGCCGCCGCGCAGATAGGCGATGTCATAGGCGAAGCTCAGCGGCCTGGCCAGAAGCCGGCGGCGGAAATCCAGCAGCAGGTCGAGGGTCTCGCGAATCTGCGGACCGCGGCCGAGGAAATTGCCGAGATAGACCAGCCGGTCGCCGGGCATGAAGCGCTGCTCGAGGGCAGCCTGCAGCCGGGCGAGGCGCACTGCCTCGCCGTGAATGGCGGCCACCGCCCAGACGCGCCGGGCGCTGTGGAGCACGGCGAATTTGTCCCGATCCTTGCTCACGACGAAACCCGCTCCTCTGCCGCGCGCCCTATCATAGCGCCCTTCGACGGACGGGTCGTCAAGCTCGCGGCAGCGCCTTCGCTGGAATCGGCGTGCGCACCTTCAGCAAGAGGGGTCGTGCGACGAAGGGGGCTTAGGCCGCCTTCAGCAGCTGCTCGAGCTTCTGGGTCGCTGCCGTCTCGTCGATCGATTCGACGGCGGCGAGCTCGCGCACCAGGCGATCGAGAGCCGCCTGATAGATCTGCCGCTCGCTATAGGACTGGTCGGGCTGATCGGCGTTGCGATGCAGGTCGCGCACCACCTCGGCGATGGAGACCGGATCGCCGGAATTGATCTTCGCCTCGTATTCCTGGGCGCGGCGGCTCCACATGGCCCGCTTGATGCGGGAGCGGCCCTTCAGGGTGGCCAGTGCCGTATCCATGATCTTGCGGGTCGACAGGCGTCGCAGGCCGGAGTTCTTGGCCTTGGCGACGGGCACGCGCAGCGTCATGCGGTCCTTGTCGAAGTTGATGATGATGACCTGCAGGCTGTGGCCGGAAATTTCCTGCGTCTCGACGCCGAGGACGCGGCCGACGCCATGCGTCGGATAGACCACGAAGTCACCCTTGCGAAATCCGATATCCTTGCTCACGATCTTCTTCGCTTTCGTTTTGATTTTCGAAGTGGACGCCTTCATACCAACCTTGCCTTGCGCCCTCGGCCGGAACGGTTGACCGTTCTCCGACCCGCGCTTTCCCGTCTTCCGACCGGCTTACCAGCGCCGGCCGGGCCTGCCTCCAGGCACAGTCAAAGATCTGCTTGGCGTCGGCATAGCCGGGCCAAGCCGCCTCGTGCCCCTGATACGAAGCCGGGCGGAAGCCGCCCGAATGATGTGCTCAGACCAGTAGCCAACCCAAGCGGGACAACCACTGTGGCAGGATAGTAACAGATTTTGCGGCCAGATTCAATGAATCGGCCAATTTATTGCAATAGTTATGGTTTTCCCGGATTCGGGCTGAAATATTTGGTAAATTTGTCGTCAACGGCCTTCCACTGCTCGGCATCGGCAGGGGGTTCGCCCTTGCGGGTAATATTCGGCCAGCTCTCCGAATACTTTCGGTTAACCTCCAGCCACTGATCCATGCCCGCCTCGGTATCGGGCTTGATCGCCTCGGGCGGGCATTCCGGCTCGCAGACCCCGCAATCGATGCATTCGTCGGGGTGGATCACCAGCATATTGTCGCCGACATAGAAGCAATCGACCGGACAGACCTCGATGCAATCCATGTATTTGCACTTGATGCAGGCTTCGGTGACGACATAGGTCATGGCGGTCTCTTCCGGCTCGAAGATGGTGACGGGGTGGCCAGCATTCCAGTACCGGCGCCCGACGGAGGCCCGGGAAGATGCAACACGACAGGGTCAGGCGCAACCGCTTTGCGCGCAGGGCTATTGTCGGTTTTTTTACCCCTCGCCGGCCGGCCTTGTCAGCCCGGGGCCGCCGGCTCAGATTGGCGCCATGAACGAGGGCAAGGAGCCGGAGGGGGCTGGCGCGGCCGGGAAGGCGGCGGGGGCAACCCATGCCTTCGAGCGCCGGATTCCGGAGGGGGATGGGCAGCTGCGCCTCGTCTGCCGCGACTGCGGCTTCATCGCCTATGAGAATCCCAAGGTCGTGGTCGGCTCGGTCTGCCGCTGGGAGGGCAAGATCCTGCTCTGCCGGCGCGCCATCAACCCGCGCAACGGCTTCTGGACTCTGCCCGCCGGCTATATGGAGCTGAACGAGACAAGCCTCGAGGGCGCCCAGCGCGAGGCCTGGGAAGAGGCCCGCGCCAGCATCGAGATCGAGCGCCTGCTCGCCGTCTACAACATCCCCCGGCTCTCCCAGGTCCAGCTCATCTATGTCGCCCGCCTCTTGTCGCCGGCGGTCGAGGCGGGGCCGGAAAGCGCGGAGGTCGGCCTCTTCGACTGGGCAACGATCCCCTGGCCGGATCTAGCCTTCCCCTCGGTGCGCTGGGCCCTGGAGCATTACCGCGCCGGCGAGGGGGTGGCGCATTACCCCGTGCAGATGAATCCCCCGGGGGAGCTGGGCAATTTCTGAGCGGGCGCACGCCGGATAGATCGGCCCCGGTCCCTCACTCTCTCCTCCGTCATTCCCGCGAAAGCGGGAATCCAGGGCGAGTGACGGATACCTCGCCTGTGGCCCTGGATTCCCTGAGTTCACAAACGAAGTGCAACACCTGTCTAAGGTGTTGCAATGGGAAAGCAATATGAGCACCTGTCATTGGATGAACGGTGCCGGATTGCCCGTCTTCATGAAGACGGGCAATCCATCCGCCAAATCGCGGCAGCTCTGGATCGCCCGCCATCGACGGTTTCTCGCGAGCTGAGGCGCAACCGGGGCAAGCAGGTCGGCTACAGGCCGAGCCATGCTCATGAGCAGGCGAAAGCCCGGCGCTGGACCGGATCGCGCCTGGAGCGCGACGGCGAGCTGCGCCGCCTCGTGCTCGACCGCCTCCGGCACGGCTGGTCGCCCGAACAGATCGCCGGCCGGCTGGCCTGCGACAAGGCTGCAACCGGCATCAGCCATGAAAGCATCTATCGCTTCATCTATGCCCAGATCCGCCGCACCAACGACGGCTCCTGGCGGCACTATCTTCCCAGGGCCAAAGCCAAACGCGGCTGGCGCGGCCGCAAAGGCGGGTCGTCCGCGAGCTCCATCAAGGGCCGTGTCTCCATCGCCCAGCGCCCCGAGGCCGCCAACGGCCGGGCCTTCCCAGGACATTGGGAAGCCGACCTCATGCTCTTCAAAACCTATGGCCAGGCCATCCTGGTCGCCCACGAGCGCGTCTCCCGTATCCTCATCCTCGCCAGACAGCCAAACAAAGCTGCCGAACCCACCGCGCGACAACTCATCGCCTGGCTCGAACCCCTGCCACCCGAGCTGCGCCAAACCATCACTTTCGACAACGGCACCGAGTTCGCCGAGCACTACCGCCTCAAAGCCGACCTCGGTATCCAAACCTTCTTCTGCGATACCCACAGCCCCTGGCAAAAGGGCGGGATCGAGAACGCAATCGGACGCATGCGCCGGCCCCTGCCACGCAAAACCGATCTCGCCGCCGTCCGTCCCAAAATCCTCAACGCCGTCGTCGCCGCCTACAACAATACCCCACGAAAATGCCTGGACTTCCAAACCCCAGCCGAGGCATTCCTGGCTCAACTGTTGCACTTCAAATGTAAATCCACCTTCCCGCTTTCGCGGGAATGACGGGTGGAGGAGGAGTCGCCTCAGTCTGAAATAGTCTTCACCCCTCAGAGGTGAATCAAAATATTCCCCAACGTCACCGTGACCGCCGCGGCGATGCGCCAGCGGCCGAAGGATTCGCCCATGAAGAGGGCGCCGATGGCGGCGGCGAAGATGACGCTACTCTCGCGCAGGCTGACCACCCCCGCCATGGCCGAATGGTCCATGGCCCAGATGACGATGCCATAGGCCAGTGCCGACATGGCCGCCGCCCCGAGCCCGGTCGGCCAGTTTCGCCTGACGTAAGAGGCAAGGGCGGGGCCGCGCTGCAGCGCGATGATGAGCGGGAAGGGAAAGGCATCGATGACGAAGAGCCAGGCGATATAGCCGAGGCTGGAGCCGGCATGGCGGACCCCGAAGCCATCGGTCACGCTATAGGCCGCGATGGTGAGGCAGGTGAAGCCGGCGAAGAGGATCGATCGCGCATGATCGCCGCGCGGCCAGCCGCGCCCGAAGGCGAGGCTCGCGATGCCCAGCGACACCAGGGTCACCCCCAGCATCTGCCAGCCGTCGAGGGTCTCCCCCGCGGTTGCCGAGGCCACGATCGCCACCAGCAGCGGCGAGAGCCCGCGCGCCAGCGGATAGACCAGGCTGAAATCGCCGGTCTCGTACATCTCGGAGAGGCCGTAGTAATAGCCGATATGGATGGTGACCGAGCCCAGGATGAAGGGCCAGCTCGCCGGGTCCGGCGGCGCGACGAAGAACAACAGCGGCAGACAGACCAGGCCGCTCATCAGCGCCACCAGCGCCGTCGCCAGCTTGCGATCGCCGCCAATCTTGACCAGCGCATTCCAGGCCGCGTGAAGCACGGCAGCCAGGAGCACGAGCAGGATGATGAGGACGGGTGAAACCAAGAGGCGGGTGCGATCAGGCTGGGAAGGCGAACCCCCAATCTGACCTGCGAATCACTCGGCGGGAAGCCCCAGCAGCGAGCGGGCGAAGCTGTCGGCCTCGAAGGGGCGGAGGTCGTCGGCCCGCTCGCCCACCCCGATGGCGCGCACCGGCAGGCCGAAGCGCTGGGCGAGTGCCACCAGCACGCCGCCGCGGGCCGTGCCGTCGAGCTTGGTGACCACCAGCCCGCTCACTTGCACCAGATTGCCGAAGGTCTCGACCTGCTGATGGGCGTTCTGGCCCACGGTGGCGTCGAGGACCAGCAGGCATTCATGGGGCGCCGTCGGGTCGAGCTTGCGGAGGACCCGGATCACCTTGGCCAGCTCGTCCATCAGATGGGCCTTGTTGTGCAGCCGCCCGGCGGTGTCGACCAGCAGCAGGTCGGCACCCTCCGCTTTCGCCTGCACCAAGGCGTCATAGGCAAGCCCGGCCGGATCGGCGCCCTGCTCGCCGGCGACCACCGTCGCCCCCGTGCGCTCGCCCCAGATCTTCAGCTGCTCGATGGCGGCGGCGCGGAAGGTGTCGCCCGCTGCCAGCACGACGCGCCGGCCCGCCTCGCGATGGAACTGGGCCAGCTTGCCGATGGTCGTGGTCTTGCCGCTGCCGTTCACCCCCACCACCAGCACCACGAAGGGCTTATGGGCGGGATCGGGGATCAGGGGCTTGGCCACGGGCTCCAGCAGCCTGGCGATGGATCCCGCCAGGATCTCGCGGATCTCCTGCTCGCCGATCTCCTTGTCGAGGCGGTCGCGGCCGAGTTCCTCAACGAGCTTCGCGGCGGTGGCAGGGCCGAGATCGGCGGAGATCAGCAGATCCTCGAGCTCGGCCAGCGTCTCCTTGTCGAGGCGGCGCTTGACGAAAATGCCGGCGATGCCCTCGCTGAGGCGCGAGGAGGTACGCTTGAGACCGGCGGCGAGCCGGCCGAGCCAACCGCGCTTCTCGGTCATGCGCTCAGATAGGCTTCGTGCCTGGGGTCGATCGCCAGCGGGCCCTGCCGTGGCTCGCCGACCAGGCGCCGGCCGTTCGTCCCGGTGATGCGCAGCGCCAGGATCTCGCCGGCGAGGCCCCCTTCGGTCTCGACTTCGGCGAAGCTCTCGCCATGACCGCGCCCCGGGCGTTCGATCAGCACCTGCTCCAACCGGCCCTGCTGGCGGTCGAGGAAGCGGGCCTCCGCCGCGGCCCCTTCGACGCGCAGCCGCCGGGCACGCTCGCGCCGGAGCGCCATGGGCAGCTGGGGCATGCGGGCGGCCGGCGTGCCGGCGCGGGCCGAATAAGGAAAGACATGCAGGAAGGCGAGGCCGCAATCCTCGATGAGGGCCAGGCTGCGCTCGAACATGGCCTCGGTCTCGGTCGGAAATCCGGCGATGAGATCGGCACCCAATGCGATACCCGGACGGAGAGTCCGCGCCCGCGCGGCGGCGGCCACCGCATCGGCGCGGCTGTGACGGCGCTTCATGCGCTTCAGGATCAGATCGTCCCCGGCCTGCAAGGAGAGATGGAGATGGGGCATCAGCCGCGGCTCCTCGGCGATGAGGCGCCAGAGATCCTCGTCGATCTCCACCGGATCGATGGAGGAGAGGCGCAGCCGCGCTAGCTCGGGCAGCTGGCGCAGCAGGCGGCGTACCATCTGGCCCAGCGGCGGGCGGCCCGGCAGATCGCCGCCATAGCCGCCGATGTCGACGCCGGTCAGCACGATCTCCCTGACGCCTGCCTCCACCAGCCGGCGGGCCTGGGTCAGGATCTCGCCCATGGGAAGGCTGCGGTTGTTGCCACGGCCATAAGGGATGACGCAGAAGGTGCAGCGGTGATCGCAGCCCTGCTGGATCTGCAGGAAGGCGCGGGGGCGGCCTTCGACGGCCTCGACCGCCGTGGCAGCGGTCTTCGTCACCGTCATGATGTCGGCGACCTCGATCCGCGGAAGATCGCCGGCGGCGAGGCGCGCAAAGGTCTCGTGCCGGAGCTTCTCCTCATTGCCCACCACCTGGTCGACCTCGGGCATAGCGGCGAAGCCGGCGGGATCGATCTGGGCGGCGCAGCCGGTGACGACGATGCGGGCCTCGGGATTCTCGCGCCGGGCCTTGCGGATTGCCTGGCGTGCTTGGCGCGTCGCCTCGGCGGTAACGGCGCAGGTGTTGATCACCACGGCGTGGCTGAGCCCCGCCGCGGCGGCATGGCCGCGCATGACCTCGGTCTCGAAGGCGTTGAGCCGGCAGCCGAAGGAGACGAGCTCGATCATGGGATGACTTGGTCGTGGACCAGGGCCGCCGCTGCGCCAAGGGGCAGCTCGCCCTTGAAGCTGACCGCGACGGGCCCCGTCATGCGCAGATGATTGTCGGCCATCCATTCGATCTCGAGGCTGCCGCCATCGAGCAGGAGCTCGGCACGCCGTCCCGTGAGCTTGCGTCGCGCGGCCGCGACCAAGGTGGCGCAGGCGCCGGTGCCGCAGGCCCGGGTGATCCCGGCGCCGCGCTCCCACACCCGCATGCGGATCTTCTCGGGTGAGAGGATCGTCGCGACCTCGACATTGACCCGCTCGGGAAACAGCGGATGGCGCTCCAGCACCGGGCCAAGCGCCGTCAGATCCACCGCCTCGGCATCATCGACGAAGAACACCGCATGGGGATTGCCGATATTGACCGCCACGGGATCCCTGAGCGCGCCCAGCGCCACATCGAGATGCAGCGTATCCATGGCCTTGGCCAAGGGGATCTCGCGCCAGTCGAGGCGCGCCGGCCCCATATCGACGCTGATCAGCCCATTGCCGGCGGCCTCGGCATCGAGCAGCCCCACGACGGTCTCGATCACCACGTGGCGGCTGCCGTTCTCCTTCATCAGCAGATCGGCGACGCAGCGCGTGGCATTGCCGCAGGCCTCGACCTCCCCGCCGTCGGAATTGCGGATGCGCATGAAGGCATCGGCGAGCCGGTTCTTCGCCGGCTCGATCAGGATCAGCTGATCGCAGCCGATCCCCTGGCGCCGGTCGGCGATACGCCGCGTCTCAGCCTCATCGAGGGCAACCGCCTGGCGGCGCGCGTCGATGACGACGAAGTCGTTGCCGAGGCCGTGCATCTTGAGGAAAGGCAGCGCGGTCATGATGGCCGGCTATATGGCCTGCGTGTCCGCCCGAGTCTACGGGATTCTGCCGCGTCTTCCTTCGCTCTCTCTCGCGTCATTCCCGCGAAAGCGGGAATCCAAGGCATCCGATGAGAACCACGGCCCTGGATCCCGGCTTTCCCCGCGATGACGGAAGGAATAGCTTGCAGCGAACCTCACCCCTCTGCGATCCGATCCCCGTGCCCCTGCGCCTCGCGTTCTTCTATGCCGCCTTCTTCCCGACCTACGGGATCTACATTCCCTTCCTGCCGAGCTATCTCGCGGGCAAGGGCATGACGGCGGAGGAGATCGGCTATCTCCTGGGCGCCATCCAGATCTCCCGCCTCATCGGCAATCCGCTGATCGCCCGAGCCGCCGATGCCTGGGGCGAGGCGCGCCGGCCGCTGATCATCCTCACGATGGCGAGCCTGCTGGGCTTTGCCCTCTTCCTCGTCATCGACGGCTTCGGCGGGCTGCTGCTGCTCTGCCTGGCGCTCGGTCTGGTCTTCACCGCCGTCGGGCCGCTGATGGACAGCCTGGCGGTATCGGCGGCCGCGGCCAGCGGCTTCGATTATGGCCGCGTCCGGCTCTGGGGCTCGCTGACCTATGTCCTGGCCGCCACCCTGGGCGGGGTCGCCATCGCGCGCTATGGCTCTCCGCTCACCATGTGGCTTATCGTGGCGGGCTGGGTGATGACGGTGGGGGCCGCCTTCCTGCTGCCTCGCCTGCCGCGGCGCCGCGCCGGCGAGGCGGGCATGGTCTCGCTGCTGACCGATCCCGGCTTCCTGCTGATGCTGGCCACATCGGCCACCATCCAGTCCTCCCATGCCCTGCTCTATGCCTTCGGCACGATCCATTGGCTGGCCGCGGGCTATGGCGCGGGCACCATCGGCTGGCTCTGGGCGCTCTCGGTGATCGCCGAGATCATGCTGTTCTGGGCCGGCAAGAATTTGCTGCGCCGGCTGAGGGGTCCCGAGCTTTTCGTCATGGGCGCGGCCGCGGCGCTGATCCGCTGGCTGCTGGCCGGGCTCGGCACCGGGCTGCCGCTCCTCTGCCTGGTCCAGAGCCTGCATGGCTTCAGCTTCGCTGCCACCCATCTGGCGGCCATGACCTATCTCGCCCGGCACACGCCGCCGGGCCTCGCCGCCAGCGCCCAGATGCTCCAGGCCATCGCCGTGGGTGCGACGACGGGGATCGTCACCCTGGCCACCGGCAGTCTCTATGCGGCCCTCGGCGGCCATGGCTTCTTCGTCATGGCGGCGATCGCCGCCCTCGGCCTGCTGCTGGCGCTGAAAGCGATGGGCAAGGACGTCCGGCTTTCGCTATAGAAGGCGAGCCGCCCACCCGGACGATCAGAGGGACAGATGAAAACACCGCTCCGCCAGTTTCCGAATTTCCATGTCCTCGATCATCCGCTGATCCAGCACAAGCTTTCCATCATGCGCGACAAGCGCACCCCCACCATCCTCTTCCGCCAGCTGCTGAAGGAGATCGCTCTCCTGATGGGCTATGAGGTGACGCGCGACCTGCCCATGACCCGCGAGCGCATCGAGACGCCGCTGCAGGAAATGGATGCGCCCACCATCGCCGGCAAGAAGGTGGCCGTGGTCGCCATTCTGCGCGCCGGCCTCGGCATGGCCGAGGCCATGATCGAGCTGATCCCGTCCGCCCGAGTGGGCCATGTCGGGCTCTATCGCGATCCCGTGACCAAGCGGCCGGTGCAGTATTTCGTCAAGCTGCCGGAGCCGGAGGGCCGCATCTTCATCCTCTGCGACCCCATGCTGGCGACGGGCTATTCCGCCGCCGGCGCCGTCGATGTGCTGAACAAGGCCGGGGTAGCGGATAAGGCGATCCGCTTCCTCGCTCTGGTCGCGGCACCCGAGGGGGTCGAGGTGCTCTGCGGTGCGCATCCCGAGCTGCAGGTCTATGCCGCGGCCCTCGACGACCACCTGAATGATCACGCCTATATCCTGCCGGGGCTGGGCGATGCCGGCGACCGGCTCTTCGGCACCAAATGAGGATTCGCGCGGCGGATTATCGCGCCATGGCCTGGAAGAACGGCCAGGGCATGACGCGGGAGATCGCGCGCGAGCCGGGCGACGGCGATTTCCTCTGGCGCCTCAGCATCGCCGAGGTGGCGGCCTCCGGCGATTTCTCGCTCTTTCCCGGCTATGACCGGACCATCACCTTGATCGAGGGCGCGGGCATGCGCCTCGCCTTCGAGGAGGCGCCGGAGAAAGCGATCCTGAGGCGCTTCGAGCCTTTCGATTTCAGCGGCGATTGGCATTGCCGCTGCAGCCTCGTCGCCGGTCCCGTGCGCGATTTCAATCTGATGGTCGACCGCCGCCGTGCCCACGGCAGCACCGAGCAGCTTCGCCTCGACGGAAGCCCGGTCGAGCGACGCGTGGAGTCCGGCTGGCTCCTCGTCTATTGCGCCGAGGGCGCGCTCTCGGCCGGCGGGGTCACGGCCGAGGCCGGCGACACGGTACGTCTCGAACCGGGATCGCATGAGATCGCCGGCCGCCAGGCGGTCGCCCTCGTCATGTCCGTTCACATGCTCCGCGGCAGATGACGCGCTACGGCGGCGGCCACCAGCATCCATAGCCCCGCAGCCAGAAACACCACGCGGATGTCGAAGAAGCTGAGCAGCACCGAATAGAGGGCGGCCGGCAGCAGATCGGAGAGATCGATATAGGTGCGGAAGACGGTCGCCATCTGCGGCCGCTCGAAGGGCTTGACCGCGCGCAGGAAGGGGATGTTGCCGAGCCCGTCCAGCACCATGACATTGAGCGCGCCCGCCAGCAGCAGCCCGGCGGCGACCCAAGGCCAGGGATAGGCGAGGGAGGCCAGGATCGTCATCACCCCCGCGCCGATGAAGGCACCGATGATGAGTTGCCTGATGCCGCGGCGCTGGGCCAGGCGGCCGATGTAGAAGGCGCCGAAAAGCACGGCATTCCCAGCGGAAAGCAGCGCCGCGCCGGCCAACTCGCCCTTGCCGCTCTGCACCATGTAGATCGAGGGATAGACGAAGAACATCGACCACCAGCAGGAGCGGGAGAAGGGGATGAACCAGCCGAGCCGGAGGCGCGGCTGCGAGATGAACCGGCGCACGCTGCGGAAGGGGTTGGGGGCGGCCCGCGTCGCCGCGGCGACGGCGGGATTCTCCTTCATCCGGAGATACCAGAAATAGCAGAGCAAGGCGGCGGCGGCACCGGCGCTGAGCAGCTCGGCGGTGCCATGGCCGACCTCGCGATAGAGATAGACCCCAAGCGCGGGGCCCAGCGTCCAGGAGGCGGCGCTCATCACCGCCTTGAAGGGCTCGGAGCGCACGAGGTCGCGCTTGCGGATATAGTCGAGGGTATAGAGGCTGAGGGTGATGTTGAGGGCGGCCGCGGCGAGGGAGCGCAGCACCATGGCGGCGATCTGGCCGGTGAAGGTCGCCGTCGCGAGGCAGCCGGCGCAGAGGATCAGCATGACCACGCCCGCGGTATAGACCCAGCGCCGGCGGAAGCGGCGGATCAGCAGCGGAATGACGAAGCTGGCGCAGAAGCCGGTGATGCTGACGGCGAAATAGGCCAGGCTGACATTGCGCGCCTCATGCAGGATCGCATAGGCCTGGAGTGGGATCAGGGCCGCGAGCGTTGAGCGGGAGAGGGATTCCAGCGCGAACATGAGGCCGAAAACGCCGATGCCTGGCTGCGTCACCCTCCGCAGCCAAACCGGTTGTTCCGCCGTCACCGACATGCCGAGCCCGACACCAATCCGTCGCGCCCGCTGTCGTTGCAAAGGTCCTCGTTCAAGTCATGGCTTGAACAAAAGCCTCTGGGCCTGCTCTTAGAGCCCCCGCGCGCGCGTTCCTTCCCCGAGCCTCAAATTGATAGCATCGCGTTCACGGGCGCTGTCGAATTCGCGCTTGCCATGGACGGCCAGCGTTGCGCGCATGGCTATGGGCGTGGGACCGATCCCTCATTCGTCATGGTCAGCGAAGGCCGACCATCCAGCGAGCGACCGAGATGACCGAATCATGGGGGCGCATGATCGAGACTTGCGCCGGAAATCGGATCGGGCAGAGAACTCGTGGATGGTCGGCCTGCGCCGACCATGACGGCATAGTGGACGGGCCTTCCCGGCTGCCTACGGCGTCTTCGCCAACCTCCTCCGATCCCAGCTCAGCACGGCGATGCCGGCGACGGCCGAGAGGAGGGAGCCGACCAGCACGCCGAGTCGGATCTCGGCGGCGTGGGAGCCGTCGTCCCAGGCCAGCGTGCCGATGAAGAGGCTCATGGTGAAGCCGATGCCGGCCAGGAGACTGACGCCGTAGATCCCGGTCCATCCGGCGCCCTCGGGCTTCTCGCCCAGGCCGAGCTTGACCGCGAGATAGGTGAAGCCGACGACGCCGATCTGCTTGCCGATGAAGAGACCGACGGCGATCCCGCCGGCCACCCCGTGGAAGAGCTGGGAGATGCTCACCCCGGAGAGGTGCAATCCCGCATTGGCGAATCCGAAGAGCGGCATGACCAGGAAGGAGCTCCAGGGATGCAGCTTGTGCTCGACTGTTTTCAGGGGCGAGGCATCGCCCACGGCCTTGCCCTTCAGCGGGATGGCGAAGGCCGTTGCCACCCCGGCCAAGGTGGCATGGACGCCCGATTTCAGCACCAGCACCCAGAGGATGACACCCAGCACCGCATAGGGCGCCACGCGGCGCACGCCCAGGCGGTTCATCAGGACCATGAGGGCGAGAACGCAGGCCGCCAGGATCAGCGCCAAGGGGCTGAGCTCGCTGGTGTAGAAGATGGCGATGATCAAGATGGCGCCGAGATCGTCGATGATGGCGAGTGCCAGCAGGAAGACCTTGAGGCTCGACGGCACGCCCCGCCCGATGGCGGAAAGGGCGGCGAGCGCGAAGGCGATATCCGTCGCCGCGGGGATCGCCCAGCCGGCGAGCATGTCGCGCTCCCCGCCGCTGAGCGCGATATAGAGCAGCGCCGGCACCACCATGCCGCCGACGGCGGCCAGCGCCGGCAAGGCCGCGCGCTTCACGCTGGAGAGCTCGCCCTCGATCATCTCGCGCTTGATCTCGGCGCCGATGACCAGGAAGAAGATTGCCATCAGCCCGTCGTTGATCCAGAGCAACAGCGGCTTGTCGAGATGGAGCGCGCCGACCCGGACCACCACGGGGGTTTGCAGGAAGAGGTCATAGAGCGGGGCCAGCGCCGTATTGCTGGCGATGAGCGCCAGCACGGCCGCCGCAAGCAGGACGATGCCCGAGGCGGATTCGATCCGCGCGAAATCGCGCAGGCTCTCGGCAAAGCGATTGTAATAGGTCTCGAACATCCCTGGCTTTGAGGTACAAGATCGGCGGCGATTGAGCAATCGCAGTTGCAAAATTATTGACGGTCAAATTGTGTGACGTTCACGGGGGAAATCATGGCAGGCACGGCGGCATCCGAGACGGAGCTCTTCCGCCTGACGGCGCGGGCAGCGATAGATCTGGTGAAGCGGCGCCAGATCCAGCCCCAGGATCTGGTCGAGGCTGCCTTGGCGCGCATCGCCGCCACGGATGGCGCCATCCATGCCATGCCCACCCTCTGCCCGGAGCGGGCCCTGGCGGCGGCGGCGCGCGCCGATACCGGGAGCCTGCTCGCGGGCCTGCCCATCGCTGTCAAAGATCTGGAGGATGTGGCCGGGGTGCGCACGACCTATGGCTCGCCCATCTATGCGGCCCATGTGCCGGCGAGCTCCGACCTCATGGTGGAGCGGCTCGAGGCGGCGGGGGCGATCGTGATCGGCAAGTCCAACACCCCGGAATTCGGCGCCGGCGCCAACAGCTACAACCAACTCTTCGAAGCCACCCGCACGCCCTGGCGGACGGATCTGACCTCCGGCGGGTCCTCCGGCGGCTCGGCGGCGGCGCTGGCCGCGGGCCAGGCCTGGCTCGCCACCGGCTCCGATCTCGGCGGCTCGCTCCGCACCCCGGCGAGCTTCTGCGGCGTGGTGGGCCTCAGGCCCAGCCCGGGGCGCGTCGCCAGCGGTCCCTCGGACTTTCCCTTCGACACCCTCTCCGTCAAAGGCCCCATGGCGCGCAACGTGGCCGATGCGGCGCTGATGTTCGATGCCATGGTGGGCCGGGTGGATGAAGATCCGATGTCGCTGGAGGCGCCGGCCGACTCCTTCCTCTCGGCGGCGCTCGCCCCCCATTTGCCGCGGCGGATCGCCTATTCGCCCGATCTCGGCATCTGCCGCGTGGCCCCGGCGGTGCGCGAGGTGACCGACGCCGCGGTGGCGCTGCTGGCGAGCCAGGGCGTGGATGTGGTGCCGGCGACCCCCGATCTCTCCGATGCGCCGGAGATCTTCAAGACCCTGCGCGCGGCGGGCTTCGCCGCCGGCCTGCGCCAGGAATACGAGGAGCAGCGCCACCAGCTGAAGCCCGAGGTCGTCTGGAACATCGAGCATGGCCGCAGCCTCGCCGCCGATGATATCGGCCGGGCCGAGCGCGCCCGGGGCCAGCTCTATCACCGGATGCGGGGCTTCATGCGCGATGTCGATCTGCTGCTGGTGCCGGCCGCGATCCTGCCGCCCTTCGACGTCGAGACCCGCTGGATCCGCGAATGGGAGGGGGTGGTCTTCGAGAATTACGTCGAATGGATCCGGATCACCTATGCCATCACCTTGACCGCCCTGCCGGTGCTCTGCATCCCCTGCGGCCTGACGCCACAGGGGCTGCCCATCGGCCTGCAGCTGGTGGGCAAGCCCCGGGGGGAATCGGCCCTGCTGGCCGCCGGGGCCGCCCTGGAGGCGGTCTTCGGCCTCGCCGCAAGGCTCCCGATCGATCCCCGGGCGCCCTCCGGGGCCTGAAAGTCGGGCTTTGCTGCTCCGCAAAGCCCCCTAAAGCCAGCTTGTCGGAGGGAACTCCGGGTCATTATATTGCGTTGCAGCGTAAGTACTCCGATTCGCCGGCAACCCTGGACCTGGCCCCTGTCATGGAAGAGAAATACGGCTACTACCTCGAGGATCTCGAGCCCGGCATGGCGGCGACCTACGCCAGGACCGTGACCGAGGCCGATGTGGTTCTCTTCGCCGGCGTCTCGGGCGACAGCAATCCCGTCCATATGGACAACGAGTTCGCCAAGGGCACCATGTTCAAGGGCCGCATCGCCCATGGCATGCTGACGGCGAGCTTCATCTCCACCGTGCTCGGCACGCGCCTGCCGGGCCCCGGCTGCATCTATGTCAGCCAGAACCTCAAATTCCGCGCGCCGGTGCGCATCGGCGATACCGTGCGGACCCGGGTCGTGGTGACCTCGGTCGATATGGAGCGGGGCAAGGTCGCCCTGGAGACGACCTGCAGCGTCGGCGAGACGGTGGTGATTACCGGCGATGCGCTGCTGGTGGTGCCGCGCCGGCCCGCCGTCCAGGCGGCCGAGTAGCTCCCCGTCCAGCGCCGGTCCCGAGGGGCCGCGCCATAAGCCGAAGCCCAGCTATCCAGCGGTAGACCCGCAGGTTATATCTTCCCGCCATGCGTCTGTTCAGGCACCACACCGAGATCCCGGTCGAAGCGCGCGGCGCCGTCGTCGCGCTGGGCAATTTCGACGGGCTGCATCTCGGCCATCAGAAGGTGATCGGCGAGGCGCTGCGCCTGGCGGGCGAGCTCGACGCGCCCTGCGGCGTGCTCACCTTCGAGCCCCATCCCCGGGCCTATTTCCAGCCCGACAAGCCGGCCTTCCGCCTGACGCCCTTCCGCATCAAGCTGCGCCAGCTCGACGCCATCGGCGTCGATTACCTCTATCTCCTCAGCTTCGACCGGGCGATGGCGGAGCGCAGCCCCGAATCCTTCATCGTCGAGGTGCTGGGCCAGGGGCTGGAGCCGATCCATCTCGTGGTCGGCTATGATTTCGTCTTCGGCAAGGGCCGCAGCGGCAATGCCGCCATGCTGGGCGATCTCGGCCGCGCCGCGGGCTTTGCCGTCACCTCGGTTCCGGCCGCCGCCGATGCCGAGGGCGTGGTCTATTCATCGACCAAAGTGCGCGAGCGGCTGGCCGCCGGCGATCCTCTGGGCGCGGCCCGCGTCCTCGGCCGGCCCTGGGAGATCGAGGGGCGGGTCGAGAGCGGCGACAAGCGCGGCCGGCTGCTGGGCTTCCCCACCGCCAATGTCGCCATCGGGGGCTATCTCCAGCCGGCGCTGGGCGTCTATGCGGTCAAGGCCGGTATCGACGAGGGGCGCGGCACCCGCTGGCTGGACGGCGTCGCCAATCTGGGCCGGCGGCCTACGGTCGGCGGCACGCGGGTCCAGCTCGAGACCCATCTCTTCGATTTCGCCGGCGATCTCTATGGCCGCCATCTCCGGGTGGCGCTGATCGATTTCATCCGGCCCGAGCGCAAGTTCGACGGGCTGGAGGCCCTCAAGGCCCAGATCGCCGCCGACAGCGCCGAGGCGCGGGCGCGGCTGGCCGGCTATCAGGGCCCGCCGCCCGCCCATGTGCCCCCGCGCCTCCGGCCCCGGCGGGTCGACAGACCCGCCGCGAGCGTCTATGAGAGCGCGCTCAAGCCGCAACGGAAGTGACTGCTGAGACGATGACGTCTGACGCCAAGCCGACGGATTACAAGGCGACGGTCTTCCTGCCGCGCACCGATTTTGCGATGCGCGCCAATCTGCCCGAGCGCGAGCCGCAGATCCTGGCGCGCTGGGCGGAGATGGGGCTCTACGCCAAGCTCCGCGCCGGCGCCAAGGGCCGGCCGAAATTCGTGCTCCATGACGGGCCGCCCTATGCCAATGGCGCGATCCATATCGGCCATGCCCTCAACAAGATCCTGAAGGATGTCGTCAACCGCTCGCAGCAGATGCTGGGCAAGGACGCCCATTACGTGCCGGGCTGGGACTGCCATGGCCTGCCCATCGAGTGGAAGATCGAGGAGCAGTATCGCGAGAAGGGCAAGGACAAGGATTCCGTGCCCATCATCGAATTCCGCAAGGAATGCCGCGACTTCGCCAGCCATTGGGTCGGGATCCAGAGCGAGGAGTTCCGCCGCCTGGGCGTCGAGGGCGATTGGGCCCATCCCTATACCACCATGACCTTCGCGGCCGAGGCGCAGATCCTGCGCGAGATCGGCAAGTTCCTGATGAACGGCGGGCTCTTCCGCGGCTCCAAGCCGGTGCTCTGGTCGGTGGTGGAGAAGACCGCGCTGGCCGAGGCGGAGGTCGAGTATCACGACCATGTCTCGAACACGATCTATGTCGCCTTCCCCGTGCGGACATCGGCGGATCCGATCTTCGGCGGCGCCTCGGCGGTGATCTGGACGACGACGCCCTGGACCATCCCGGGCAACCGCGCCATCGCCTATGGCGAGGCGATCGATTACGTCCTGCTCCAGGTCGATGCGGTGGCGGAGGGCAGCAAGGTCGCGCCCGGCGCCAAGCTGATCCTGGCCAAGGAATTGCAAGGCGGCTTTCGCCGCGGCGACCGGCATCACGGAATCCAGCATGCTCTGGTCCGGGCCGGGCAGCCGCTTTGCCGGCATCGTCTGCCACCATCCGCTTGGCCGGCCGGGGCTATGAATTCCCTGTGCCGCTGCTGCCGGGCGGCTTCGTCACCACCGAGCAGGGCACGGGCCTCGTCCATGTCGCGCCGGGCCATGGCGCCGACGACTGGGAGGTCGCCCGCGCCTATCGGCGTCGAGGTGCCGCAGACGGTGGATGGCGACGGCCGCTACTTCGATCATGTGCCGCTGTTTCCCGGCAAGCGGGTCTTGACGCCCTACGGCAAGCCCGGCGACGCCGATGCCGCCGTCATCGCGGCGCTCGCCGAGGCGGGCCGGCTGCTGGGCCAGGCCAAGCTCACCCACAGCTATCCCCATAGCTGGCGCTCCAAGGCGCCGCTCATCTTCCGCAACACGCCGCAGTGGTTCATCTCCATGGAGACGAACGAGCTGCGCAAGAAGGCGCTGGCCGCCATCGACGACACGGTCTTCGTGCCGCCCCAGGGCCGCAACCGCCTCTATTCCATGATCGAGACCCGGCCGGACTGGTGCATCTCGCGCCAGCGCGCCTGGGGCGTGCCCATCGCCGTCTTCGTCAACAAGCAGACGGGCGAGCTGCTGCGCGATCCTGCGGTGGTCGAGCGCATCGCGGCGGCCTTCGAGCAGGAGGGGGCCGACGCCTGGTTCGCCAGCCCCCCGGCCCGCTTCCTGGGCAATGACTACGATCCCGCCGATTACGAGCAGGTGACGGATATCGTCGACGTCTGGTTCGAATCGGGCTCGACGCACAGCTTCGTGCTGGAGGGCAATCCGGACCTGGCCTGGCCCGCCTCGCTCTATCTCGAGGGCTCGGACCAGCATCGCGGCTGGTTTCATTCCTCGCTGCTGGAAAGCTGCGGCACCCGCGGCCGGGCACCCTTCGACGCCGTGCTGACCCATGGCTTCGTGCTCGACGAGCAGGGCCGCAAGATGTCGAAGTCTCTGGGCAATGTCGTGGCGCCCCAGACACGTGATGAAGCAGTATGGCGCCGACATCCTGCGCATCTGGGTCGTCGCCTCCGACTATTCCGAGGATCTGCAGGATCGGCCCGGAGATCCTGAAGCACCATGCCGAGGCCTATCGGCGCCTGCGCAACACGCTGCGCTATCTGCTGGGCGCGCTGGATGGCTTTGACCGAGACGGAGCGTCTGCACGAGAGCCAGATGCCGGCGCTGGAGCGCTGGGTGCTGCACCGGCTCTGCGGAGCTCGACGGCGAGATCCGCCGCGCCATCGACGACTACGACTTCCACAGCTACTTCACGGCGCTGCATAATTTCTGCGCCGTCGATCTCTCGCGCCTTCTATTTCGACCTCCGCAAGGATGCGCTCTATTGCGACCGGCCCGACGCGCCGCGCCGGCGCGCCGCCGCACGGTGCTGGACCAGCTCTTCTCCTGCCTGACCGCCTGGCTGGCGCCGATCTGCTGCTTCACCGCCGAGGAGGCCTGGTGGGCGCGGGGCCATGCGGGCGGGAGGAGAGCGTGCATCTGCGCGTCTTTCCCGCATCTGCCGAAGTCCTGGCGCGACGATGCCCTGGCCCAGCGCTGGAATCGCCTGCGCGATCTGCGCCGGGTCGTCACCGGCGCCATCGAGATCGAGCGCGCCGCCAAGCGCATCGGCTCGAGCCTCCAGGCCCATCCGACGGTCTATGCCCCGGCCGATTATGCGGCAGCGGTCGACGGGCTGGATCTGGCGGAGCTCGCCATCACCTCCACCGCCACCTTGCGGGTCGAGGCACCGCCCCCCGGCGCCTATATGCTGCCCGACCTCCCCGAGATCGGGGTCGTGGTGGCGCCGGCGGAGGGCGACAAATGCGAGCGCTGCTGGCGCGTCCTGACCGAGGTCGGCCATCACGGCCGGGCGGGACTCTGCGAGCGCTGCACCGATGCTCTTGCGGCGCCAGCCGGGGCGACAGCCGGATGAAGCCGCTGCATCGCCTGGGGATCGGCTGCGCCGCGCTGGTCATCATCCTCGATCAGCTGAGCAAGCCGCTGATGCGCGACTGGCTCTCCGGCGGCGACATCTATGTCGCGCCCTTCTTCAATCTGGTCAGCGCCTGGAACAAGGGCGTGGGGTTCAGCCTCATGACCATGAGCGGCGACAGCGGGCCCTATCTGCTCTCGGGCCTGGCGATCGTCATCTCCATCGGCCTTTTCATCTGGCTGCTGCGCTCGCGCCGGCCGCTGCCGGTGGTGGGGCTGGGCCTCGCCATCGGGGGCGCGCTGGGCAATGTCATCGACCGGCTGACCCATGGCGCCGTCTTCGATTTCCTCCAGTTCCACTGGGCCGGCTATTACTTCCCCTCCTTCAATCTGGCGGATTCGGCGCTGAGCGTCGGCGTCGCCCTGCTGGTCATCGACGGGTTGTTCGAAGGGCAGGGAAGGAGTAAGAATCCGGCCACTCCCGAGGGGCAAAGCTGAGAGCTGGAATGAGAGCGTCTCTCCCCGTCCTCCTCCTGGTCGCCGCGGCGGGCCTTGGCCTCAGCGGCTGCTCGGCGACGATGAACGCGCTCGGCATGGGCAAGCATCCGCCGGATGAGTTCGTGGTGGTGACCCATCCGCCCCTGCAGGTCCCGGCGAATTTCGATCTGGTTCCCCCGCAGCCCGGCGCGCCGCGTCCGCAGGAGGAATCCGCGGCCCAACTCGCCGAGGCGGCGGTGGTGGGAACGGGGGCTCAGGCCGAAGGGACGGATACGGCCAGCAGCACCCAGATCCTGCCCGCCGGACCGGCATCGGCCGGCGAGGAAGCCTTCCTCCAGAACGCGGGCGTCGCCAAGGCCGATCCCAAGATCCGCCAGCTCGTCGATTCCGAGGCCCAGGCCGAGACCGATGCGATCAAGGACGATCTCTACAACAAGATTCTGTTCTGGCAGACGCAGCCCCCGCCGGGCGTCGTCGTCGACGCCAAGGCCGAGCAGCAGCGCCTGCAGGAGAATGCGTCGCTTGGCAAGCCCTTGACCCAAGGACCGACGCCGGTGATCGTGCGGCGCAAGCGGGCCATGCTGGAAGGCATCTTCTAGACACAGGCGCGGCGCGCATCGCCCTCCCGGAAGGATGGTTCGAGTTGAGCGGAGGCTACCCTCGGAGGCGGACGAAGCGAGCAGCGCCCGGCCTCCTCGCGCGCCTTGCTCTCCTGTTCCTGCCCATCCTCGCAGCTGCTTCCTTTGCCTTCCCCCGCCAGGGCCGCGCTCTTCACCGCCGAGACCTTCACCTTGGGCAACGGGCTCCAGGTCGTGGTGGTGGAGAATCACCGCGCCCCTGTCGTCCTGCAGATGATCTTCTACAAGGCCGGCAGCGCCGATGCCCCGCCGGGCAAATCGGGGATCGCGCATTTCCTCGAGCATCTCATGTTCAAAGGCACGCCCACCGTGGCGGAAGGGGAGTTCTCCCATCGCGTCTCCCTGATGGGCGGCGAGGACAATGCCTTCACGACGGCGGACTACACCGCCTTCCATCAGACCGTCGCCCGCGACCATCTGGCCGAGATCATGCGGCTGGAGGCCGACCGGATGACCCATCTCGTGCTGGCGGAGGGGCAGGTCACCTCCGAGCGCGCGGTCATCATCGAGGAGCGCCGCCGCGACCTCGACAGCGCCGCGGGCAAGCTCGACGAGATGATGACCGCGAGCCTCTTCCTCAACCATCCCTATCGCCTGCCGGTGCTGGGCTGGGCGCATGAGATGGCGAAGCTCTCCCGCCAGGATGCCCTCGATTTCTATGGGCGCTGGTATGCGCCCGACAACGCCATATTGGTGATCGCCGGCGATGTCACGGCGGCGGAGGTGCGTCCCCTCGCCGAGTCCATCTATGGTCCGATCCCGTCGCGGACCGTGCCGCCCCGCGATCGCCTCATGGAGCCCACCGCTTTCGCCCCCCGGCAGCTGGTGCTGCGGGACCCGACCGGGCACCAGGCCTTCTGGATGCGGCGTTACCTGGCGCCGCCCTATCGCGATCCGCCGGCCGAAGGCTATTCCCTGGGCCCGGGAGGAATTCGCTTTGACGAGGGGCCGAACGCGCGCGGTCCGCGCAATGGCTATGCCCTGGACGTGCTGGCGGAGCTGCTGGCCGGCGGGGCGACCAGCCGCCTCTATCGGGATCTCGTCATCGGCAAGGGCCTCGCCACGGGCGTCGACGCCAATTACGACGGCAGCTATCTCGACTACGGCCGCTTCACCGTGACGGCGGTTCCCCCGGTCGGCGGCGATATGGCGAAGCTGGGACAAGCGGTCGATGCCGCGCTCGCTTTGCTTCTGGCCAAGGGCGTGACCACGGCCGAGCTGTCGGCGGCCAAGGGGCGGCTTCAGATCTCTGCCATCAAGGCCCGGGACGGGCTCATGGGGCCGGCGCAATTCGTCGGGACCTCGCTGGCGACCGGCCTTTCCCTGGACGAGGTCCAATCCTGGGCGGACAAGATCGCCGCCGTCACCGACGCCGATGTCATGCAGGCCGCCCGCCAGGTGCTTCAGCTCAATACCTCGGTCACCGGCCAATTGCTCGCAGGACCCGTGCCATGACGCGGGGCCTGGTCAAAATGCGGTGCTGGGCGGCCCTGCGAGTGGGCGCGCTTCTGGCCTGTCTCCTGCCGCTCCTGGCCCCGGCCGCCTTGGCCGCCAACGGCGTCGAGAAGGTGGTAAGTCCCGGGGGTATCGAGGCCTGGCTGATCGAGGATCACACCAACCCCCTGATCTCCGTCACCATCGGCTTCCCCAGCGGCTCGGCGTCGGACCCGGCGGGCAAGGCAGGGCTGGCGCGCCTCACCGCCGGCCTTCTGGACGAAGGCGCGGGGGATATGGACTCGGCCGCCTTCCAGGCGCGGTTGGACGAGCTCGGAATCGAGCTGGGCTTCGATGCGGATTGGGACACCCTCACCGGCGGGATGCGCCTTCTTACCCGCGACCGGGAGGAGGCCTTCCGCTTGCTCGGCCTGGCGCTGACCGCGCCGCGCTTCGACGCCGACGCCGTGGCGCGGGTCAAGGCCCAGATGCTCTCCGCCATCGCCGGCGACGCCGATGATCCCGAGACGTCGGCCTGGCAGGCCTGGCTGCGACTCGCCCTGGGCGACCATCCCTATGTCAGGCCGGTCAAGGGAACGACCGCCAGCATCGCGGCGATCTCCGCCGCCGATCTGAAGGGCTATGTGGCCCAGCATCTCGCCCGCGATCAGCTCCATGTCGCCGTGGTCGGCGACATCGCGCCGGCCACCCTCGCCACTTTGCTGGACAAGGCCTTCGCCGCTTTGCCGGCGAAGGCGGTCCCCCTCGATGTGCCCGCGGCGCATTTCGCAACGCCGGGCGGCATCGCCGTGATCCGTCGCGATCTCGAGCAGAGCGTCGTCGTATTCGGGGAGGCCGGCACCGCGCGCAAGGATCCCGATTACTATGCCGCCGTCCTCCTGGACGACATCCTGGGCGGCGGCAATCTGACCTCGCGGCTGGAGGAGTCGCTGCGCGAGAAGCGCGGGCTCGTCTATTCCGTCGGCACCTACAATCAATCCTTCGACCATGTTGCCATCCTCGGCGGCTCGCTGGCGACCAAGAATGCGACGGCCGGCGAGTCGATCCAGCTGGTCCGCGAGGAATGGCAGCGCATGCATGACGAGGGGCCGAGCGCCACCGAGCTCGCCGATGCCAAGACCCATGTCATCGGGCAGTTTCCGCTGCGCTTCACCAGCACCTATGGCGCCGCCCGGACGCTGCTGGCCATCCAGCTCGACGGCCAGCCCATCGACTATATCGACCGGCGCGCCACGCTCTACGGGCAGGTGAGCCTGGAGGACGCCAAGCGGGTTGCCCGCAAGCTCTATGATACCGCGGCCCTGCGATTCCTGCTTCTGGGCAATCCTGCGGCCGGCGTGACTGCCACGCTGCCCAGCCCGCCGCCGGGCGACTAGCGCTCTCTCTATCGTCATTCCCGCGAAAGCGGGAATCCAGGGCCACATGTTTTGCAGTTTGCCGGTTGCCCTGGATCCCCGCTTTCGCGGGGATGACGGAAAGATGGGGGCTCGCGGCCCGCTGCTATTCGAGCGCCATCAGTCCCTGGGGCTGCGATTCGCGCCCACCTGGATTCGGCACGGCGCTCCGATGGCATCGCCCGGGCCGTTCTGCTACCGTTCCCCCATCATGGCCATCCGACTCCTGCCCCCCGATATCGTCAACCGCATCGCCGCCGGCGAGGTGATCGAGCGCCCGGCCTCGGCCGTGAAGGAGCTAGTGGAGAATGCCATCGACGCCGGCGCCCGGCGCATCGATGTCACCCTCCGGGACGGCGGGCGCAATCTGATCCAGGTGGTGGATGACGGGCTCGGCATGACGCCCGAGGAGCTGACCCTGGCGGTGGAGCGCCATGCCACCTCCAAGCTGCCGGGCGACGATCTGACCCATATCGCCACATTGGGATTCCGCGGCGAGGCGCTGCCCTCCATCGGCGCCGTCGGGCGGCTCACCATCACCAGCCGCAAGCAGGGGGCCGAGGAAGCCTGGCGCCTGGCCGTCGAGGCCGGGGCCAAGTCCCGGCCCGAGCCGGCCGCGCTCGGCGGCGGGACGCGGGTCGATCTGGCCGATCTCTTCTTCGCCACCCCGGCGCGGCTCAAATTCCTGAAATCCACCCGCAGCGAGTTCGGCCATGCCGAGGAGGTGGTGCAGCGCCTCGCCATGGCCCATCCCGAGATCGCCTTCTCCCTCGGCGACGGCGATCGCGTGGTGCTGCGCTATGCCGCCACCCCGGACCTGATGGCCGATGCCGATACGGCGCGGCTGGAGCGGCTGGCGGCGGTGATGGGGCGGGAGTTCGCCCAGAATGCGCTGCCCATCGATGCCGAGCGCGAAGGGCACAAGCTTACCGGCTATATCGGCCTGCCGACCCTCAACAAGGCGACCTCGGCCCAGCAATTCCTCTTCGTCAACGGCCGGCCGGTGCGCGACCGTCTGCTACAGGGCGCGGTGCGCGGCGCCTATCAGGATTTCCTCGCCCGCGACCGCCATCCCCTGGTGGCGCTGTTCCTCGAGCTGCCGGCGGAGGAGGTGGATATCAACGTCCATCCCGCCAAGGCCGAGGTGCGCTTCCGCGATCCCGGGCTGGTGCGCGGCCTCATCGTCGGCGCGGCGCGCCATGCGCTGGCCGCCGCCGGCCATCGCGCGTCGACCACGGTGGCCGCCGCCGCCATGGGCAGCTTTCGTCCGGGCGGCGCTGTCTCCAACCAGTCGAGCTTCGGAGAATCCGCCTGGCGCGGCAGCTGGCCTGCAAGCGCCGCCGTGCCGCGCGGGCTCGCGGAGCAGGCGGCGGCGATCTATGCGCCTTTCGACGGATTCGAGCGGCCGCAGGGCCGGGTGTTGGACGAGAGTGGAAGCGCTCCTGCGGCAGCGAGCTTTCCGCTCGGCGCGCCTCGGGCCCAGCTCCATGAGACCTATATCGTCGCCCAGACCGCCGAGGGCATCGTCATCGTCGACCAGCATGCGGCCCATGAGCGGCTGGTCTATGAGCGGATGAAGCAGGCCCTGGCCGATGGCGGGGTCAAGCGCCAGGGGCTGCTGATCCCCGAGGTGGTCGAGCTCGATTCCGCCGCCGCCGAGCGATTGACGGCACGGGCCGGCGAGCTCGCCGAGCTCGGCCTGGTGCTCGAGCCCTTCGGCCAGGGCGCCGTGGTGGTGCGCGAGGTGCCGGCGATGCTGGGCGAGGTGGAGGTCAAGGGGCTGGTGCAGGACCTCGCCGACGAGATCGCCGAATTCGGCGCCGCGCTCGGCCTCAAGGAGCGGCTGGAGGAAGTCTGCGGCACGCTCGCCTGTCACGGCAGCGTGCGCGCCGGCCGGCGCCTCAACCTCGCCGAGATGGATGCCCTGCTGCGCCAGATGGAAGCCACGCCCCATTCCGGCCAATGCAATCATGGCCGTCCGACCTATGTGGAGCTGAAGCTCGCCGATATCGAGCGGCTGTTCGGGCGGCGGTGAGCGAGGAAGAAGCCGTCACCCTCTGGCGTCCGGTCGGGCCGGCGGAGCTGCGCCTGATCGAGGAATCCGCCATGCGCGAATTTCCGCCGCGCTTGGCCGACCAGCCGATCTTCTATCCCGTGCTGAGCGAGGACTACGCCATCAAGATCGCCCGGGACTGGAACGTGCCGGCCAGCGGCAAGGGCTATGTCACGCGCTTCCGGGTGCGCCGCGCTTTCCTCGATCGCTATGAGATTCGCGAGGCCGGCGGGCGGAGCCATCTCGAATATTGGATTCCCGCCGAGGAGCTGGTGGATTTCAACGCCGCCATCATCGGCGAGATCGAGGTCGTTGCCAGCTTTCCGTGACCGGCCAGGGTCGAACTTCTAATGGGGCCTCATCGCGTCTTCCGGAGATGACGCGACGAGGCTCCCCCAGATCGTGTCAGGCCGCTTGCGCTGCCGCCCGGCCCAACCGCGCCGCATTGGCCGAGGCGACGCGGTGGATGGGCGTCATCCCGGCATCGGCCACATGCTGGGTCGAGCGGGTCAGCCGGATCCCGGCGGAGATCATGTCCGCGACCATCGCCTCCGCGGCGCGCATGCCGACCGCGGCTGCCGCCGGCACGGAGCGGCAGGCGGCGAGCGCCAGCGCCGATGAGGCGGAGCGCTGCAGCTGGCGGAACCAGAAATCCATCAGGATGCGGTTGAACGCCGGCAGCTTGTCCATCATCGCGGCGCTCGATTCGATCGCCACGGCGCTCTTCTCATCGCTCATCCGGGCGAACTCGGGCCCGCTGAGCCCCGCCGGAGAGCCCATGGCCTTGGCGATGAGGGCGCCGCGATGGGCCATCGTCTTGGCCGATGCGACGGCCAATTCGCGGCCGACGCGAGCCTGACGAACGCTTGCAGACGCTGTCCGCGCCAGCCCGCGATGCTTCTTGGCGGGGACCGGCGTCTTGCCGGCGGTCTTGCGGGTCGCAGACTTGCGGGCTTTTTTCGGGGTCAAGATAGAGTTTCCTTCCTATGTGTGGGGTGCGACCAGAGTGAGGGGCCGCGGCGAGAATTTCGGGAGCGCCCCTGCATAAAGTCCTATCGCCGGGTTGGTTCCGCAGCGGCCGAGCCTTCTTGGTCATAGCGACCGATGGCCGCGGGCCCGCGAGCTCCGTCCTTGTCTACGCGACGGGAGTCTGCGAGCTCTCTGTCGCCGCTCGCAGCAGGAGAATCCGCGCCTTGCCATAGCGCCGTTCGTCGATCTTGGCGAAGCCCGCCGGCGCCACGAAGGCCGCGGTCTCGCGGCCGGAGAGCTCGAGGCTGACGATAGCGCCGGGCGCGATCCATCCGGCGGCGGCGAGCGCCGCCAGTGACGGCACCGCGAGCGCCTTGTCATAGGGCGGATCGAGGAAGACGAGGTCGGCCGGCCGGCGCGCGCGCGGCGGGTTCGTGACATCGGCCAAGATGAATTGCCCGTCGAGGCCCAGCGCTTTGGCATTGGCGCGCGTGGCATCGAGAGACGCGCGGCTCATATCCATGAAGCTTGCGGCGGCCGCATCGCGCGACAATGCCTCGAGGCCGAGGGCGCCGGTGCCCGCGAAGGCGTCCAACACCACCGCATCCACCACCGCGGAGCCGCCATCGGCGCGGAGATGGCCATGCTCCAGCAGATCGAACAGGGCCTGGCGGGTACGGTCCGCCGTGGGCCGGATGTCGAGCCCCGCCGGCAGTTCGAGTCGGCGGCCCCTAAACCGGCCGGCGACGATTTGCATAAGGCCTCGCGCCGCGCCTCCGATCGGGCTTGGCCTTGCCGGCGGAAGCTTTCGTCTCCTGATGGCGCTCGGTCCGGTGCTCGCCGGCATGCGGCTTCGCCGCACTTCGATCGGGCCGGGCCGGGCGGGCAGCGGGCTTCCCCTCACGATCAGGTCTGTCACTTCGCGCCTGCGGCTTCGCCGGGCCTCGGCGATCAGCCTGGCGACTGCCGGCATGGGGCTTCGCTGTATCGCTTTGATCGGAGCGGCCTTTCCCGGCATAGGGCTTGGCACCCGCATGCCGCTGGGGCCGGTCCTGGCCGGCATGGGGTTTGGCATTGCGCTCGGGCCGAGCTTGGCCGGCGAAGGGCTTCGCCCCGGCATGTCGCTCGGGCCGGCCCTGGGCGGCAGCGGGCTTTGCCGCATCGCTTCGCGCCAGCCGATCCTTGCCGCCATAGGGTCTTGTCCCGCCGCCGCGATCGAACCGCCGCTCGCCGGCATAGGGCTTTGCCTCGTCTCTCGGTTCGGACCGCTCAACGCCGCCATAGGCCTTCGGCCGACCTCTCCGCTCGAACCGGTCATCGGCGCGGGGCTTCGCCCCACCACGCCGCTCCGGCCGGTCTTGGCCAGCGTAGGGCTTCGCCGTTTCCCGTCGATCGGATCGGCCCTGGCTGGCGTAGGGCTTCGCCTCGCCGCGTTGATCAGCCCGCCGCTCCCCGGCGTAAGGCTTCGCCTCGCGCCGGCGATCGGGCCGCTCATTGCCGGCATAGGGCTTGGCCTCGCCGCGGCGGCCCGGCCGGTCGTTGCTGCTGAAAGGCTTCGCGCCCGCTTTCCGGTCGAATTCGGCGCTCGCCCGCACGCGACGTCGTCGCCGCCGGGGTGGGCGCCGGTTGCGACCGCGCCGGCCGCGGGCCGTCGGGGTGAGGCTTGCGGACTACGGGCGCGCGCACCATCCGGTCGCGGTCCTCGCGGCTCGGCGCGGCCAGACCCAGCTGGTCGCGCAGCACCTTGGGCGGCACCTCCTCGACCTCGCCGCGCTCGAGATGGCCGAGCTGGAAGGGGCCATAGGCGGTGCGGAGCAGGCGGTTGACGGGATAGCCCATGAACTCGCAGACGCGGCGGATCTCGCGGTTCTTGCCCTCGGCGAGGCTGAGGGTCAGCCAGGCATTGTCGCCCTGCTGGCGGTCCAGCGTGGCGCGGATGGGGCCGTAGTCGATCCCCTCGATCGTCACGCCCTTTTCGAGGCCGGCGAGCCGCGCCGGCTCGACGCGGCCGTTCACCCGCACGCGGTAGCGCCGCAGCCAGCCCGTCACCGGCAGCTCCAGCCGGCGCTTCAGCTCGCCGTCATTGGTCAGCAGCAGCAGCCCCTCGGAGGTGAGGTCGAGCCGGCCGATGGGCATCAGCCGCGGCAGCTCCCGCGGCAGCTTGTCGTAGATCGTCTCGCGGCCCTCGGGGTCATGGGCCGTGGTCAGCAGGCCGCGCGGCTTGTGATAGCGGAAGAGGCGCGTCGGCTCGGCGACGGGCAGCGGCTTGCCGTCGACCACGATGCGCGAGCCGGGTCCCACCACCAGCGCGGGGCTCGTGATCTTGTGGCCGTCGACGATGACGCGGCCTTCGGCGATCCAGGCCTCGGCCTCGCGGCGCGAGCAGAGCCCGGCGCGGGCGATGCGCTTGGCGATGCGCTCCCCGCCCGCGATGGCCGGCGCGGCTTCCGCCGGCGGCGGGGCGTCAGCGGGTGGCGGCGATGAGGGCATCGAAAATCTTTTCGTCGCCTTGGCTGATGGAATATTCGGGATGCCACTGCACCCCCAGGCAATAGCGGTAGCGCGGATCCTCGATGCCCTCGATCACCCCATCGGGCGCGAGCGCATCCACCACGACCCCGGCGCCCACGGCCTTCACCGCCTGATGATGGGCGCTGTTGACCTCGAGCTCGTCGACGCCGCAGATCCGGTGCAGCAGCGTCCCCTTGGCGACGGCGACGCGATGGCCGGGCTCGGTGCGCGGATTGGGCTGCTCATGGGGCAGCGGTCCCTCGACCTCGTCGGGGATATGCTGGATCAGCGTCCCGCCGAGGACCACGTTCAGAAGCTGCTGGCCGCCGCAGATGCCGAGCACCGGCATGTTGCGGGCGAGCGCACCCTTGGTGATCTCGATCTCGAAGGCGGTGCGCTTGGTCTTCAGCTTCACCGTGGAATGGCGGGTCTCGGCCCCGAAGAGGGCGGGATCGACGTCGAAGGCCCCGCCGGTCACCACCAGCCCGTCGATGCGGTCGAGATAGGCGGCCGCCTGGGCCGGCTCATGGGGCAGCAGGATGGGCAAGCCCCCCGCCCGCGCCACGGCCTCGCAATAGTTCTGGCGCAGCGCATACCAGGGCAGCTTGGAATAGCCGCCCGGCTCTTCGGCATCGAGGGTCACGCCGATGACGGGCTGTCCCTGGCTCATGGCAATCGGTTCCGCTGTGGGTGTGTGAAGCTCTGGGCCACGAGTTGCGTCCTCGTCTGTGGCGGGCGCATCCTACACCGATTTGCCCGCAAGGCCGCAACAAGGCGGTCAGGCGGAGGCGCGGCCCCTGTCCTCCTTCGCCAGAATTTCGGCCAGGGCGCGCAGCACGGCGGCCCCATCGCCGCGCCAGGCGGCGCCATGCATGCAGGCGAGCGTGGTGGGCGCGAGGGCGGCGAGGCCCTCGAGCAGCGCCCCCGAATTGGGCGCATGGGCGAAGTAGTCCATGCCGCCGCGCATGGCCTCCGAGGGCGCCAGGATATCCGTTTCCGTCACCGGCGGATGCTCCGCACCGCCCTGGGTGAAGAGATCGCCGCAGAGCAAGGTGCGCGCGGTCTCGTCATAGAGATAGCCGCATTCCCAGCCATGGGGCAGATGCGGCGTGGCGCACCAGCGGAGCTCATGCCGGCCGAGGCGAAGCTTCTCGCCATCGGCCAGCGCCTGGGGCGGGCGATCGGCATAATCGGCCAGCGAGGTCATGACGGCGATCTGGCCGGCGATGGGAATGGCTTTCGGGGCCGCGGCCAGAAGCTCGTTGAGCGCGCCGCATTCATCGGCCTCCATATGGGAGAAGGCGACATAGCCGAGAGTCGCCACCGGCAGCACGGCGGCGATGGCTTCCCGCACCAGCGGAAACATCCGCCGAGGGCCGGTGTGGAAGAGGAGCGGGGCCTCGTCGCGGATCAGATATTGGTTGAAGCTGAAGCCGCCGGGAACGACGGCGACCGGCGTGCTGATGCGATAGACATCCGGGGCGATCTCGTCGATGCGCGTCCCGCTGTCGGAATTGGTGATCATGTTTGGCGTCTCCCCTCTATTCGCCAGACGCTGGATGGCCGGCGTTGACGGGTGCCAGCCCTGCCTGTCACTTAATACCGATGACGGAAAAATCCAGCCTGATGGATCTGGCCCTGGAGGAGGCGGTGGCGGCCGGCGCGCGCGGCGAGGTGCCTGTCGGCGCGGTGCTGGTCGACGGCGCCAGCGGGGCGATCCTGGCCCGCTTCGGCAATCGGGTGGAGGAGCTGAAGGATCCGACGGCCCATGCCGAGATGCTGGCGATCCGCCATGCCGCCACCTCGGCGGGGCTGAAGCGGCTGGAGGGCGCCGATCTCTATGTCACGCTGGAGCCCTGCGCCATGTGCGCGGCGGCGATCTCCTTCGCCCGGCTGCGCCGGCTCTATTTCGGCGCCGCCGATCCCAAGGGCGGCGCCGTCGAGCATGGCCCGCGCTTCTTCGCCCAGGCGACCTGCCACCATCGTCCGGAAGTCTACGGCGGCATCGGCGAGCGGCCGGCGAGTGAGCTGCTGCGCGCCTTCTTTCAGGCGAGGCGCTGAAGACGCGCGCCGTTCGCACTCTGTCCGCCGCTATCCGAAGATCCGCTGGCCGAGGGCTGGCCGTCCCCGCGAGCGTGAGACGGCGGTGACCGGCGATGAGCGCAGCATGAGCAAACTCGCCCTTTGCAAGGATCCCGTCATGCCCGTCGATCGCGTTCGCGATAGATGGCCTTGCCCTCGTCCTGGTCCATGCGCTCGCGCCAGACTTTGACGGGCTCCGGCTCGCGGCTGCGCTGCTGGGCCCGTTTGCGCTGGCTCTCGGGCTTGGCATCCGGCTTATCTGCCGGCACCGGCATATAGACCGCGACCCCTTGCGCCGCCAAATCGACGATGTCGTCCTTCGTCGCATAATGGGTGTCGGCCAGCAGGCGCTGCGGCAAGATCTTCAGGCGATCCTTGATCTGCTCCACCACCGGGACAGCCAAGCCGGTGTCATTGCGCCGGTCCGTGGTTGCCGCCGCCACGATGATGCCCGTGTCCGGCGTCACCGCCAGCTGAATGTTATAGGCCGCCCGCACAGCCCCGTCGGCAAAGCGCATCATGCGTGCCTCGGGATCGCTCAGGCTGGCCTTCACCTCCGTCTTCTTAGCCTCTTCCTCCTTCTTATGGGTCTTGGCCCGCTTGGCCTGCTCCGCCCGCAGCTTCTCCAGCGTGCGCGAAGCCTCCCCGGCCCGCCGGGCTACCTCTTCCGCCCCACGCTCCTGCGCCGCCCGACGGCGACCCTCGCTCGCCCCCGCATCGCTCCCCGAACCTCGCAGCTGTTCGACCCGTTCCCGGGCCCACCGCTCCAGCCGCGCCAGCTTCTTCGCCCCCTTGAACGACCCACGGCCCGCCCAGGCCCTCACCTTCGTCCCGTCGACCGCCACCTCCTCCAGCTTCACGATCCCCTCGACCAGCAACGCCATCAGGCTATCCGTCAGAAGACGATCCAGAACATCCCCGTGCCCGACCCGGAAGTCGCTCAGGTCGTGATAGTTCATCGCCACCCCACCGCGCAGCCAGCGGTAGGCCGTATCGCTCTCGCACAGCCGTGCCAGATGGCGCGCCGAACCAACACCCTCCAGCGTCGCGTACAGCCACAGCGCCAGAAATATCCGAGGATCGGGCGGCGGACGCCCAGGCTCACCCTCTCGGGCCCGGATCCGCTCATACAGCGCCGACAAGTCCAAGCTCACCACGAACGCCCAAACAATCCGAGCTCGGTGGTCCGACGCCAACTGGCTCTCAAGGTCCACGCTGTCCCAGCTAAGCTGGGATCGCTCCGCTTCCAGATACCGCGCCTTCCCCGTCATTCCCTGCCTCCTAAATCCTCGGCTAGGGAATCACAAATAGGCCCAAACGCCAATTCCTTCACACGCTCGAAAGCCGGAATGACGACAGAAGAAATCGGCTCTACAAATTCAGCTTATCCCGCAGCTTGTAATAAGCGACGGCGCTCGCGAGGAACCAGGGGTCGCCGTTGTAGAGGGGCCGCGTCTGGAATTGGATTCCGTCCAGAGCCGTGCGGCCCTCCGGGCGGCCGAGGATCTGCTGGGCGACGCGGGTGCCGAAATAGCTCGCCAGCGAGACGCCGGAGCCGCAATAGCCCATGCAGTAGTAGATCCCGTCATCCTGCCGGCCGAGATGGGGCAGGGTGTCGAAGGTATAGGCGACGAAGCCCATCCAGCTATGGGTGATCTTGACCGGGGCGAGCTCGGGAAAGATCCGCGTCATATGGGCGTGGAGCTTGGGCGCGCTCTGCCTGGGATCGGTCTCCTTGAAGGCGACGCGCCCGCCGAAGACCATGCGCCGGCGATCCTCCGACAGGCGGTAGTAGAAGACGAGCTTGCGCGTATCGCTCAGCACCCGGTTGTTGGGGCTGAGGCGCTTGGCCAGCGCCGGATCCAGCATCTCGGTGGCGATGATATAGCTGCCGATGGGGATCACGCGCCGGCGCAGCCAGGGCGTGAGCGTCCCCGTATAGCCGTTGGTGGCGACCAGCACGTCGCGCGCCTGCAGCGTGCCGCGCGGGCTGGTCAGGCGGAAGCCCTCGCTGTCGCGCTGGATCGAAAGCACGGGGCAATGGCTGATCACCTGGGCGCCGGCCGCCTGGGCGCGGGCCAGCAGCCCCTGATGATATTTGGCGGGATGCAGCGAGGCATGGGCGGGATAGACGACGCCGCCGAAATAGCGGTCGCTGCCGATCTCGCTGCGCTGGTCTTCCCGCGGCACGACGAAGACCTCGACCTCCAGCCCCTTGGGCTGATTTGTCGCTGATTTGGCGAGGGTCTCGAAGGCGGCGGCGTTATGGGCGGCATGGAAGCGGCCGACCCGCTCCCAATCGCAGTCGATCTGCTCGCGCTGGATGAAATCGCCGATCCACTCCAGGGCATTGATGCCTTCGCGGCGGATGCGGAAGGCGGTGTCGCGGCCGTGCAGCGCCTCGAGCTCCTCGAAGCCCGGCTTCAGCGAGGTCGAGACCTGGCCGCCGTTGCGGGTCGAGCAGCCCCAGCCGGCGTCCTGGGAATCGAGCACCGCCACCTGGCGGCCGCCGCGGGCGAGCTCGATGGCGGCGGTGAGGCCGGTATAGCCGCTGCCGACGATGGCGACATCGGCGCGGGCGGGGGGTGCCACCGGCGGCAGATCGGGACGCGGTGCTGCTTCCCACCAATAGGGCTTGTCCTGATAACCGGCTGCGAAAATGCTCTCCCCCATGTCGGCGCATGATGGCGGAAAGGCGATGGTTCCGCCAGCGTCACGGGGCCTGTTTTGGCGCGGCAAATCGAATCAGGCCAGCCTCGACTCAGGCCTGCCTCAGCGTTCCTCCTGCCGCTGGATCGCCCGCCAGCCGATATCGCGGCGGCAGAAGCCTTCCGGCCAGTCGATGGCATCGACGGCGCGATAGGCGCGCTCTCGCGCCTCGGCGACATCCTTGCCCAGCGCGCTCACCCCCAGCACCCTGCCGCCCTCGGCCAGCAGCCGGCCATCCGCCGCGCGGCGCGTGCCGGCATGGAAGACCTTCACCTCCGCCATGTCAGCCACTTCATCGAGGCCCCGGATCTCCGTCCCCTTCTTGTAGGGGCCGGGATAGCCCTCGGCCGCCATGACCACGGTCAGCGCCGCCTTCGGCTGCCAGCGCAGCTGGAACTTGTCCAAGGCCCCGTCCGCCGAGGCCAGGAGGGCCGGCAGCAGATCCGACATCAGGCGCAGGCACATCACCTGGGTTTCGGGATCGCCGAAGCGGGTGTTGTATTCCAGCAGCTTGGGGCCGGCCTTGGTCAGCATCACCCCGGCATAGAGCACGCCCTTGAAGGGCCGCCCGGCCGCCGCCATGGCCGCCACCGTGGGCTGGATGATGCCGCCCATGATCTCCGCCTCCAGCACCGCCGTCGCCACCGGGGCCGGGGAATAGGCACCCATCCCGCCGGTATTGGGGCCGGTGTCGCCGTCGCCGGCGCGCTTGTGATCCTGGGCGGAGATGAGCTGGAGAGCGGTCTTGCCGTCGACGAGGGCAAAGAAGCTGAGCTCCTCGCCCTCCAGGAACTCCTCGATCACCAGCTCTGCCCCCGCTTCGCCGAAGACCCGGTCGGCCATCATGCTGTCGATGGCCGCCGTGGCCTCGGCCAGCGTCTCGGCGATCACCACCCCCTTGCCGGCGGCAAGGCCATCGGCCTTGACGACCACGGGCAGGGGATGGCCGGCGACATAGGCCTTGGCCGGGCCCGGCTCGGTGAACCGGGCGTAGGCGGCGGTGGGGATCCCATGTTTCGCGCAGAGATCCTTCATGAAGCCCTTGGAGCCTTCGAGAGCGGCCCCCGCGGCGCCGGGGCCGAAGGCCTTGATGCCGGCCGCCGCGAGCCGGTCGACGAGGCCCAGGACCAGCGGCGCCTCGGGACCGACGACGACGAAGTCGATCTTCTGCTCGACGGCGAAGAGCGGGTCAGCCCCTCGATGTCATCGGCGGCGATGGCCACGCATTCGGCTTCTTCGGCGATCCCGGCATTGCCCGGAGCGCAGAAAAGCTTGGTCGTGAGCGGCGAGGCGGCGATCGCCCAGCACAGCGCATGCTCCCGGCCGCCGCCGCCCACCACCAATATCCGCATGCCTGCCTTCTCCTGAGCGCGACCCCCCTCGGATTGCGCGAATCGCGCGGCAGCATAAGATGCCGCCAGGATGGCCGACAACTCCAGCAATCTGCCCGAGTACACCGTCAGCGAGATCAGCGTCGCGGTGAAGCGCACCCTGGAGGGTGCCTTCGAGCGGGTCCGGGTGCGGGGCGAGATCAGCGGCTTCAAGCGCGCCGGCTCGGGCCATCTCTATTTCGCCCTCAAGGACGCCGAGGCGAAGCTGGATGCCGTCTGCTGGCGCACCACCGCGGGCCGGCTGGCGGTCGCGCCGGAGGACGGGCTGGAGGTCATCGCCATCGGGCGGGTCTCCAGCTATCCCGGCCGCTCCTCCTATCAGCTCCTGGTCGAGAGCCTGGAGCTGGCGGGGGAAGGCGCGCTGCTGAAGCTGCTGGAGGAACGGCGGAAGAAACTCGCCGGCGAGGGCCTCTTCGATGCCGACCGCAAGCGCAAGCTCCCCTTCCTGCCGGAGGTGATCGGCGTCATCACCTCGCCCGACCGGGGCGGTGATCCGCGACATCTTGCATCGCCTGGCCGACCGCTTCCCGCGCCGGGTGCTGGTCTGGCCGGTGCTGGTCCAGGGCGAGGGGGCGAAGGATCAGATCGCCGCCGCCATCGCCGGGTTCAACGCCATGCTCCCGGGCGGGCGCCTGCCGCGGCCCGATCTCCTGATCGTCGCCCGGGGCGGCGGCAGCCTGGAGGATCTCTGGGCCTTCAATGAGGAGATCGTCGTGCGGGCCGCCGCGGCGAGCCGCATCCCGCTGATCTCCGCCGTCGGCCATGAGACCGACACGACCCTGATCGATCATGCCTCCGACCGGCGGGCGCCGACGCCCACGGCCGCCGCCGAGATGGCGGTGCCGGTGCGCGCCGAGCTGCTGGCCGATGTCATGCAGGACGGCGCGCGTCTGGCGCGCGCGATGCGCCGCATGACGGATGAGGCGCGGCTGCGCCTCGAAGGACTCGGCCGCGGCCTGCCGCGTCCCGCCCAGCTCATCGCCGAGCGCATCCAGACCCTGGACGGCTGCGTCGAGCGGCTGCTCCATGCCCGCATCGGCTATTTCCAGCGCCGGCAGGAGCTGGTCGCCCGCCTGTTTGCGGCTCTTCCCACCCCGCGCCAGCAGATGGAGACCCATCGCCTGGCGGTGCTCCATGCCGGCGAGCGGCTGGCGGCCGGGATGCGCGGCTTGCTGCGCGAGAAGGGGCAGCGCCTGGCTTTGGTGCGCCTCGAGGGGCGGTTGCTGAGCGACATGCTGACCCGGCTGCGCGACAGGTTCGAAGCCCTGGCCCGGTTGCTGGGCAGCCTTTCCTATGAGCAGGTGCTGGCCCGCGGTTTCGCGCTGGTGCGCGATGGCGCCGGCAATCCTTTGGTGCGCGCCGCGGCGGTCGAGCCGGGCAGCGCCCTCACCATCGAATTCGCCGACGGCAGGGTGGGCGCCACCGCCGAAGGCGGTCCGCCGGAGCGGGCGGGGTCCGCGGGCGCGGGAGGTGGACTTCCGGAGCGTGCGAGGCCCGTGGATGCCAAGCCCCTGGGTGCCAAGCCCCGGATGCCAAGCCCCAGGGTGCCAAGCCCCAGGGTCCCAAGCGGACCGCCGCGCCGAAGGAACAAGGAAGTCTTTGGTAGCGGTCGCTACCGATGTCTCAGAAAGGGATCACGGAATGACGAAGGAATTGAATGTCCTGCCGCGCGACGCCAACCGGGCGGCGCTGCTGGGCCGGGTCTGGCTGCCGGGGGTGGGGCCGGCGGTGATCGCGGTCCGCCAGGGCAAGGCCCTCGACATCTCGGACAGGTTTCCGCTCAGCGCCCTGCTGCTGAACGAGGCCGAGCCCGCCAAGGCGCTCGCCGCCGCCGCGGCCAAGGGGCGTGATCTCGGCCCCATCGCCGCCATCATCGACAATAGCGAGGAGGCCCGGCGCGACGAGGCGGAGCCCTTCCTGCTGGCGCCCGTCGATCTGCAGGCCATCAAGGCCTGCGGCGTCACCTTCGCGGCGAGCCTGCTCGAGCGCGTGATCGAGGAGCGCACCAAGGGCGATCCGCGCGCCGCCGATGCGATCCGCAACAAGCTGATGGCCGAGCTCGGCGTCGATCTCACCGCCATCAAGCCGGGCTCCGAAGCGGCGCGCAAGGCGAAGGAGATGCTGACGGCACGTGGGCTCTGGTCGCAATATCTCGAGGTCGGCATCGGCCCCGATGCCGAGGTCTTCACCAAATCCCAGCCCATGTCGGCGCTGGGCCATGGTGCCAAGGTCGGCATCCATCCGGCCTCGCAATGGAGCAATCCCGAGCCCGAGGTCGTGCTGGTGGTGGATGCCGGCGGCCGCCTCGTCGGCGCCACGCTGGGCAATGACGTCAATCTGCGCGATTTCGAGGGCCGCAGCGCGCTGCTGCTGGGCCGCGGCAAGGACAACAACGGCTCCTGCGCCATCGGCCCCTTCATCCGGCTGATCGACGGCAGCTTCGGGCTGGAGGACATCCGCAAGGCCGATCTCGCCTTGGAGATCGCCGGCGCCGACGGCTTCCGCCTGGAGGCCGTCAGCTCGATGTCGCGCATCTCCCGCGATCCCCTCGACCTCATCGCCCAGACCATGGGCAATACCCATCAATATCCCGACGGGATGGTGCTCTTCACCGGGACCATGTTCGCGCCGACCAAGGATCGCGACCGCCCCGGCGAGGGCTTCACCCACAAGCCCGGCGACCGCGTCGCCATCTCCAGCGACAAGCTCGGCACCTTGGCCAATACCGTCCACCATGCCGACCGCATTCCGCCCTGGGACTTCGGCGTCATCGCCCTGATGCGCAACCTCGCCAGCCGGCAGCTCCTGCCGCACTGATCCCTCTTCCGTGCCTCTTCCTCCTCTCCCCCTATCGGCAGGACGATTGCGGGTGGGGGGGGGGAAAGTTTTTTTCCCCGTCATTCCCGCGAAAGCGCCAGGGCACATACATATCTCGCCGGGCGCCGCTGCTACTTTTCCCCCTCCCCCTGCGGGCCGTAAGGCCCGCGCTTTGACGGGGGAGGGCCGGGGTGGGGGTGGCCATAATCAATATTGCAGCCGATGCAGCGCAACTCTTGTGATCCGCGGACGCGGATCTGACCCCCGCCCTAACCCTCCCCCGCAGGGGAGGGATACAAAGGAAACCCGGCTGGACTTGTGTATATGCCCTAGCGCGAAAGCGGGAATAATGGAGGGTAGAGCGAGGCTTGAGGTCGTCATATGCGATTGCCCTGCCCTTTCAGGGGTGAGGGACAATAAAAGCGCCGGCGTTCTATTGCGCCAAGATCCATCAATTCGCGCTAGCCACGGTGAAGCCGGGCGAAGCATCCCGTCCCCATATCCATTCCGTCGAAAGAGGACGCCGCCAGCCGGTCGTCCGGATCAACAGACGGAGTCCCCATGCAAATTTCTTCACGGCGAAGCTTCCACCTTTTTGTCATGTCTGCCTTTCTGGGCGCCGCTTTGGCGGCCGTCCCCATGAGCATCGACCGCGGGCAGCTCTTCGGTGCCGACCAGGCCTTCGCGGCGGGTCGTCCGGACGGCGGCGGCGGGAATGCGGGACAAGGCAGCCATAGCGGCGGCGGCCAGGACAGCGGTCACGACGGCAACGGCTGCTCGCGCAACTGCAACTGACATCGCTTCCCCGGGGCCTGAGGTCCCGGGGATAGGGATACCCGGGATTCAGACAGCCGGCGGAGCGGATCGAACCCTCCCCGGCATAGCTTTTGAGGCTCTCGGTCAGCCGGCGAAAAACCCCAAGATTGCAGCCAAAGGCTTTTCCAATTCGCCGCGCAATTTTTCGTATTTGCCCCAAATTCCGCCAGGCCGCGGCACGGAACTCGGGGCGTTCGGGGGCCTAGATCACCAGATGGGAGGAGGACCGTAATAGAGGAGACGACAGCTCCATGGACCTTGCCCATTCGACCCTTTCGCCACGCGCCACCGGGTTCGCCCTACCGCTCCTTCTGGCGGCCTCGCTGCTGGGCGGAGCCGATGTCCAAGCTGGCGACGCCTCGGCCGGCCAAGCGGTCTTCAGCCACTGCGCAGCCTGTCATTCCACCAGCCCCGGCGTGAACAAGATCGGACCGTCGCTGGCGGGGATCGTCGGCAGCAAGAGCGGCGCCGTGGCCGGATACGCCTTCTCCGCCGGCATGAAGAACGCAAACCTCACCTGGGACGAGAGCACGCTCGACAAGTTCCTGCAGAACCCGGCCGCCCTCGTCCACGGCACCAAGATGTTCTACCGCGTGTCCAATCCCACCGACCGCCAGAACGTCATCGCCTATCTCGGCACGCTGAAGCAGTAGCGGCCCCTCTGAAAGGACGAATCATGACTCCGGAAGCCTCTCTCCTCGACAGCCACATGGAATATGCCGAAATCTCCGGCACCTCGCTGAAGCCCTCGCGGGTCGCGCTCGGCACCTGGGCCATCGGCGGCTGGATGTGGGGCGGCACCGATGAAAGCCAATCGATCGCCACGATTTGCGCGGCGGTCGAGCGCGGGATCAACCTCATCGATACCGCGCCCGCCTATGGCTTCGGCCGGTCCGAGGAGATCGTCGGCAAGGCCATCGCGGAAGGCAAGCTGCGCAAGAATGTCCTGCTCGCCACCAAGGTCGGGCTGGAGTGGCGTGAAGGAAAGGTGTTCCGCAACGCCAGCCGCGCGCGAATCCGTCGGGAGATCGAGGATTCCCTGCGCCGGCTTCGCACCGACGTCATCGACGTCTATCAGGTGCATTGGCCCGACCCGACGGTGCCCATCGAAGAGACCGCCGAGGCGATGGCCGAGCTTCTGAAGCAGGGAAAGATCCGCGCCATCGGCGTCAGCAATTTCTCCGTGGCGCAGATGAACCGGTTCAGCAAGATCGCCCCGCTGCATGTGGTGCAGCCGCCCTATAATCTGTTCGAGCGCGGCATCGAGACCGGTGTCCTGCCCTATTGCCGGCGCAACAACATCGCGACCTTCGGCTACGGGGCCTTGTGCCGGGGCCTCCTCTCGGGCCGCATGCGCGACGAGACCCACTTCGAGGGCGACGATCTGCGCCGCCAGGATCCGAAATTCCAGCAGCCGCGCTTCGGCCGCTATCTCGACGCGGTCGCGCGTCTGGATCAGCTCGCCAAGCAGCGCTATGGCAAGCGCGTCATCCATCTCGCTCTGCGCTGGGTCCTGGATCAGGGCGTCACCGCCGCACTCTGGGGCGCGCGCCGTCCCGATCAATTGCAGCCGGTGGAGGGCGTCGGGGGTTGGTCGCTCGACGCCGCCACCAAGGCGGAGATCGACGGCCTCCTGAAAGAGCTGATCGCCGATCCGGTCGGGCCTGAATTCATGGCCCCCGGCACGCGACCACAGCTTCAGGCCGGCTGACCGGCGCTCGCCTGGTCTCCGAGGGGCTGATCCATGGGCATCGTTCGCTTCGCGCTCAAGTTTCCGCACACCTTCTATGTGATGGCGCTGGCGATCCTGTTCCTCGGCATCAGCGCGTCGGCCACGGCACCCAAGGACATCTTTCCGGCGATCAATATCCCGGTCGTCACGGTCATCTGGCAATATTCGAACCTGACCCCGCGGGAGGTGGACACGCGGGTCACGACCTATAGCGAATATTCCATCAGCTCCAACGTCAACGACATCCGCACGATGGAGGCCCAGACCCTCGAGGGCATCTCCGTCATCAAGATCTTCTTCCAGCCGAATGTGAACATCGACCTGGCCATCGCCCAGATCGTCTCGGCGAGCAATGCCATCCGCGCCCTCATGCCGGCCGGCATCCAACCGCCGGTCATCGTGCAATACAACGCCTCGAGCGTGCCGGTGCTGCAGCTCAGTCTCAGCTCCGACCGGATGAACGAGCAGCAGCTCTACGATTACGGCATCTACCGGCTGCGCCAGGCCCTGGCCCCGATCCAGGGCATCACTCTGCCCACGCCTTATGGCGGCAAATACCGCCAGATCATGGTCGATCTCGACCCCGCGGCCCTCCAAGCCAACGGCATCACCCCCGATGACGTCGTCAATGCCGTCAACGCCCAAAGCCTGACCCTGCCCTCGGGCGACGCCAAGATGGGCGACCGGCAATATATCGTGGCCATCGACGCAACCACCCCGACGCTGGGCTCCCTCGATCAGGTACCGATCAAGCAGGTCGGCCCCACCACGATTCGCCTGCGCGACGTGGCCCATGTGCGCGACGGCTGGGCCGTTCAGCAGAACATCGTGCGCGCGGATGGCCGGCGGGCGGTGCTGCTGACGATCATCAAGAACGGCGACGCCTCGACCCTGGATGTGGTGAACCGGGTCAAGGCGGCGATGCCGGATATCCTGGCGGCGGCACCCCCGGGCATGAAGATCAACCTGCTTTTCGACCAGTCGATCTTCGTCAGCCAGGCGATCAGCAGCGTGCTGCGCGAGGCGCTGATCGCGGCCGGGCTGACGGCCATGATGATCCTGATCTTCCTGGGATCCTGGCGCTCCACCTTGATCGTGATGGTCTCGATCCCGCTTTCCATCCTGACCTCCATCGCGGTGCTCTCGGCGCTGGGCCAGACCATCAACACCATGACCCTGGGCGGGCTGGCGCTCGCGGTCGGCATATTGGTCGACGATTCCACGGTGGCCATCGAGAACACCCACCGCCTGTTCGAGGAGAAGATGCCCTTCGACGAGGCGGTGCTCCATGGCTCCGCCGAGATCGCCCTGCCGACCCTGGTCTCGACATTGGCGATCTGCAGCGTCTTCGTCTCGGTCTTCTTCCTGCAGGGGCCGGCGCGCTACCTCTTCGGACCGCTGGGCATGGCCGTGGTCTTCGCCATGATCGCCTCCTATGTGATCTCGCGCACCCTGACGCCCGTCATCATCCGCCTGCTCCTGCGTGGCGAGCAGGCCCGCCATATGGCCGGGTCCCATGGTCCACTGGACCGCTTCCACGCCTGGTTCAACCGCGGCTTCGATCATATGCGCGACGGCTATGTCTGGCTGCTGGACGGCATCCTGCACCGGCGCATCATCGTGCCCACGGTCGCCCTGGCCGTCGTCGCCGGGGCGGTCGTTCTGTCGCTTCAGGTCGGCACCGATTTCTTCCCCCGGGTCGATGCCGGGCTCATCCAGCTCCATGTCCGCGCGCCGGCCCGAACGCGCATCGAGCATACCGAGCAGATCTTTCAATCGGTCGAGGACAAGATCCGCGACGTCGTCCCCAAGCACGATCTGGATCTCGTCCTGGACAATATCGGGCTGCCGCAGCGCACCTATAACCTCGCCTTCGCCGATGGCTCGACCATCGGCGTCAATGACGGCCAGATCCTGATCTCGCTCAGGGAGGGCCATGCGCCCACGGCCGACTACGTCAAGAAGCTGCGCCTGGCGCTGACCCAGGCCTTTCCCGACATCCTGTTCTATTTCCAGCCCGCCGATATGGTGACCCAGATCCTCAACTTCGGCGTCGCCTCGCAGATCGACGTGCAGATCCAGGGGCGCGACCGGGAGGGAAATCGGGCGCTGGCACGCGAGATCCAACAGCGGATGACGAAGGTGCCGGGCCTGGTCGATGCGCATCTGCAGCAGGAGCTGGACGCCCCGGAGCTCTACTACAAGATCGACCGGACGCGGGCACAGGAGCTTGGCCTCAACGTCGCCAGCGTCGTGAACAACGTCAATATCAGTCTCAGCTCCTCCGAGCAGGTCACGCCCAATTTCTGGACCGATACGGCGCAGGGCATTCCCTATTATCTCGCGGTGCAGACGCCGGAGTATCGGATCAGCAATGTCAACGAGCTGAACGAGACGCCGATCGCGAGTTTTCCCAACACGAATTCGCCCATCCCCAATGTGCTGGGCAATGTGGCCACCATGCATCGCCGCCCCGTGCAGTCGGTCTACAACCAGTCGAACATCCAGCCGGTCTACGATCTCTACGCCAGCGTCCAGAACAGCGATCTCGGCAGCGTGGCCACCTCGCTCTCGGGGATTCTGAGCGACCTCCAGCACAAGCTGAAGCCCGGCAACCGCTTCGTCGTCCGCGGCCAGATCGAAAGCATGAATACGGCTTTCGCCAATCTGACCCTGGGGCTGATCTTCGCCGCCGTCTTCGTCTATCTGCTGATGGTCGTGAACTTCCAGAGCTTCCTGGACCCGCTGGCCATCATCCTGGCGCTGCCCGGGGCCGGGGCCGGCATCATTCTGATGCTCTTCGTCACCGGCACCACCCTCAGCGTGCCCTCGCTCATGGGCGCCATCATGTCCATCGGCGTCGCCTCGGCGAACTCGATCCTGCTGGTGGCCTTCGCCCGTGAGCAGCGCCAGAAAGGCGTCGATGCCGTCGAAGCGGCGCTGAGCGCCGGACACACCCGTATCCGGCCGGTGCTGATGACGGCGGCGGCCATGCTTGTCGGCATGATCCCCATGGCGATCGGCGCCCCGGGCGAAGAGCAGAACGCCGTGCTGGCGCGGGCCGTCATCGGCGGCGTCCTGGTCGGCACGATGACCACCCTGCTCTTCGTGCCCTACCTCTATTCCATCTTCGGCCGATTCGAGAAGCGCCGGACAGAACCCGCGTCTGCTGCAAGTGAAAGGCACGCATGATGAATGACGCGACCCCGAACCCGCAGGATGAGCAGTCCCTATCCTCCCATAGCGATCCGATCCTTCATCCCCCTGGCGATCCGGCGCGGCGCCGGCGCGGCGCCCGGCTGCTTCTTGCCGGGGTGGTGCTGGTCCTGGCGCTTCTCGTCGGCTACGGCGTCTGGGCCCATGCGCAGCGCCGCACCGATGCCATTGCGACCCTCCAGCAGCAGCAGGCCATCGTGCCGGAGGTGAGGACCAGCCTGGTCACCGCCGACACCGAGCCGCGGCAGATCGATCTGCCGGGATCGACCCTGGCCTTCGAAACCGCCACCGTCTTCGCGCGCGCCACCGGCTATATCGCCGAACGTTTCGTCGATATCGGCAGCAAGGTGAAGCAGGGCGATATGCTGGCCCTGATCGCCGCCCCCGACCTGGATCAGCAACTCGTCCAGGCGCGCGAGCAGCTGACCCAGCTTCAGGCGGCTGTGGATCAGGCGCGGGCGAATGCCAATCTGGCGCAGGCGACCGATGCGCGAACCAGAGCCCTGGTCGTGCAGGGCTGGCAGACCAAGCAGCAGGGCGATATCGACCGGCTGACCTTCGTGGCGCAGACGGCGGCACTTCAGGTGGCGGAGGTCAATGTCAAGGCGCAGCAGGCAGCCGTCGCCAGGCTCGAGGCTCAGACCGGCTTCGAGCGCGTCACCGCGCCCTTCCCGGGCGTCATCACGAGCCGCCAGATCGATGTCGGCAATCTCGTCACCGCCGATGTCTCGAGCGGCACGCCCATGTTCTCCATCGACCGGACCGATGTGCTCCGGGTGCTGGTCTATGTCCCGCAGGATTACGTCTTCGGCATCAAGGACGGCGAGGAGGCCGATGTCATCGTGCCGGAGGTGCCGGGCCGGATCTTCAAGGGCAAGGTCGCGCGCAACGCCAGCTCCCTCGATCCCGCAACCCGCACCCTCCTGGCCGAGGTCGATGTCGACAACAGAGAGGGGTTTCTGCACGCGGGCCTCTATTGCAGCGTGCGGTTCAAGGTGCCGCGCCAGGCGCCGACGATCATCATCCCCGGGCAGGCCGTGATCTTCGACAAGGATGGTCTCAGCGCCGCCGTCTTCGAGGACGGCGTCGCCCGGCTGCGCCATCTCGATCTGGAGCGCGACAACGGCGCCACGGTCGAAGTCCGTGCCGGCCTCAAGCCCGGCGACATCATCATCCTGAATCCGCCGGTGGGCATCCAGGACGGCATGAAGGTGAAGTCGAGCGCGAGCAGCGAGCAGAAACCGGCGAGCGGATACTGATCGGGCATTCCGGCCGGTCGGGGTTGCCTTGTCATCGGACGGCGGCGGCGCCACCTAAAAGGAAGCGTTCCATCCCATTGTGAGCCGATAGCGAGGCCCGCCATCGCATTTCCGCATCTCATCGAGAAGACCCATCTCATCGACGGGGCCCGTCTCACCGGCAAGGCCCGGCTACTGGCCGTCCTTGCTTTCGCTCTGCTGGCGGCGGGTTGCTCCGCCGTCGAGCGCGAGGCGGCGGCATTCCCCGAGATGCCGCACAATCCCGTCTACTACCGCCTCGACGGGCGCCAGCTTCCCTCGGGACAGTTCATGGAGGCGCTCCAGGCGGCCGCGAGCACCTGCCGGCAGCAAACTCCCGCCGGCACGACCCTGGGGAGCGCGACGTTCGATTCATGCATGCGCGCCCAAGGCTACGGGCGGCGGTGAGGTCGCGCTAACTCCTGGAGTCGTGACGACGTCTTGCCTGACGTCCGGCGCAATCTGCAACTGACTAGGGCGTGAACTCATAAACGCGCCCTCGGGCGGTTTGCCAGAGTCCGCTGTGGAGCCAAGAGTGGCCTTCAGTCGCCGCAGGTGGCACTTTCGAAATGTGCCACAAGGAGACATTCGTTCTCATTGGCAAGCCTGTCGGGTTTCTCTTCGTCTTGGGCGGCTGCACCGCCGCGGTCGCCCTTGCCGCGTGGCTGGTCCGACGGTTCTCGCCCTATGCGTCGGGGAGCGGCATCCCCCAGGTCGAGGCAATTCTCAAGGACGAGCTGCCGCCACCGCCGCCCCGATTGCTGCTGGTGAAGTTCTTTGGTGGGCTGCTGGCCATCGGCTCGGGGCTGGCACTGGGTCGCGAAGGCCCGAGCGTGCAGATGGTCGGCGCGCGCCTCAGGCATGCAGCGGCATGCCTGCCTCGCCACCCTGGATGTGCGTCTCCCCTTGTTCGTCTGGGTAAGGGTTGCCACACTGCAATTGTCAAGGTACCAGCAATCAAACGGGATCCGTCTGCCGCCGGCACTGCCTCTAATGACGAGGGTTCCAGCTGTCCCAAGCCTGGCCCATCAGCGCGATCACTTTCAGGGATTCCTCGGCGCCGTCTGCCGCCCCCTTCTCGAAGTCGCCGTCGACGCAGCCCATCTGGTTTGTGATATGCGCGAAGCATATCACCGGCCGCTCCCGCGCGGCGGCGAAGGCATAGAGCGCCGCGGCCTCCATCTCGACGGCGAGGATGCCCGCTTTCCGCGCCGTCTCGATCGCCTCGGCGGTCTCCCGGAACGGCGCATCCGTCGTCCAGGCGGCGCCGGTCTGGACCGGCATGCCGGCGGCGGCGAGGGAGGCCGCGGCGAGCCGAACCAGGCCCGCCTCCGCCAGGCTGTAGTCCGAGGGTGGCAGGTAGTGGTAACTGGTACCTTCATCGCGAAGCGCGCGGTCGATAACGATGAAATAGGGCGGCTCGCGCACCGGCACGACTTGGCCTGCCGAGGTCACACTGATGATCAGCTTGCAGCCTGACGCAAAGAGCTCCTCGGCCACCAGCACGGCGAAGGCGGCGCCGACCACGCAATCGACGATGCCGTATTGGAGTCCCTCCTGCTCGAAACCATGAAGGCTGGTGTGATAGCAAGCCCATTGCGGGAGTCGGCGAGCCCGTCCCGTGACCAGCAGATGGCGCAGGATGTCGCCATCGGGGTCGAGGATGCAGATATCCGGGACGGCTCCAACATCGAGCTTCTTCTGCCGACGCGCCTCCCGCAGCAGCGCATCCGGGGTGAAAACCGAGGGCGCCCGATAATCCTTGTGCCCTAGAATTGGCGGTTGTCCCATGTGCGTGTCCCCTCGGTCTGTCATGTTCAGGAGCATCCTATTGCTTTTTGCCCAGCCGTGGCGATAACACAGGCCGGCCTCGCGCCTAGTTGACTTGACCCGCCACCACCGCCATGCAGTGGGATGCGGACTTTCCGAAGGTGGGAGAATACTAGAGGGCGACCACAGCCGAATAGCGCGGCCTGGGCGTTGTACGCGCGCGGCGTTGCCCGCGTAGCGCGGATCGAGGACTCTGATGCATAGGCTTATCGATCCTCAGATGCGGTGGGCGGCGGACGACCGGCTAAGCGCCTTCGTCCTGATGGCCAAGGCGCCGCGAGTCGGACGTGTGAAGACGCGCCTGATCCCGCCGCTGAGCGCCGAGGAGGCTACGGAACTCAGCCGATGCTTCATCCGCGATATGGCAGCAAATGTTGCGGAGGTCGCCCGATCCCAACGGGGCGTGGGCGTCGTGGCCTTCACCCCTCCCGATGACGCGGCGGCCTTCGACGATCTGCTGCCGCCGGCCTTCCACTTGTTGCCCCAGCGAGGGGCCGATCTCGGCGAGCGTCTGTCGCATGCGGCCGAGGACCTCTTGGCCGCGGGCTTCGCTGCCCTCTGCCTGATCAATGCCGATAGCCCGACTTTGCCCCCGGCCCGCCTCGTAGAGGCTGCAATCTCGCTGCGCCAGCCCGGCGACCGGGTCGTTCTGGGAGAGGCCGATGACGGCGGCTACTATCTAATCGGGCTCAAGCGAGCGCATCAGCATATGTTCCATTGTATCGACTGGAGCACTTCGCGCGTGTTCGGCCAATCCGTCGAGCGGGCGAGTGAGATCGGATTGGAGGTCGCGCGGCTGGAGCCCTGGTACGACATCGATGACGCCGCGACCTTCGCCCGGCTTCATGACGAACTCGCTTTGTCCCGTCCTCCTGCCCGACATCCGGATTCACCAGGTTTCGCTGCGCCCGCGACCGGCAAATTCCTGGGGGAGTTGGTCGCGCGGAATGCGCTAGTGCGGCGCCTGCTTGCCGGAAGCCCTGGGGAAGCCGCACCGCGGTGAAGGCGGATCTACGCAAGACGCTCCTCTATGCGACGGGCATCGGGCTCGTCCTCCTGACCCTGCTCGGGCTCCATGTTCAGGGCCGAAAGGATATCGACAGCCTGATCGTGATTGCCCTGATACAGGGCGTTCTCTACCTCATCGCCGTCCTCTGCATCGCCCGGGGTGTGTGGCAGGGCCGACTTGTTCCCTTCATTTTTCTGATCGCCCTGGCTCTCCGCCTCGGCCCCCTCCTGGCGCCGCCGGCCCTCTCGACGGATATCTACCGCTATGTCTGGGACGGCCGGGTCCAGGGGGCCGGAATCAATCCCTACCGCTATGTTCCCGCGGATCCGGCTCTGACCGACCTGCGCGACGCAGCAATCTACCCGAATATCAACCGGGCCAGCTATGCCCGCACGATCTATCCGCCCGTGGCGCAGATGATCTTCTTCCTGGTGACCCGCATCGCCGACGGGGTGACGGCGATGAAGCTGGCCATGGTCGCCTTCGATGTGGGAACCATTCTTCTGATCCTGCTCCTGCTCCGCCGCGGCAACGCGCCGCCGGAGCGGGTCCTGATCTATGCCTGGCATCCCCTGACCGTCTGGGAGATCGCCGGGAACGGCCATATCGATTCCGCCCTCTGCTTCCTGCTGACGCTCGCTCTCCTCTTCCGGCAGCGGGGAATGCCGCTTGCGACCGGGATTGCGCTCGCCGGCGGGACGCTGATCAAGTTCGTGCCGGTGCTGCTCATCCCCGCCCTCTACCGCCGGTGGGATTGGCGCCTGCCGGCAGCATTCGCCGCGACCATAGCCCTTCTCTATTTGCCCTATCTTTCGGTCGGATGGCGCGTCCTGGGCTTCTTCCCCGATTACGTGGCGGAGGAGCGCTTTACCGGCGGGTCCGGCTTCTATTTTCTCAACCTGTTCGACTATCTGGCCGGCATAACCGATCCGCCGGTCGTGGCCTATGCGGCGATCGTGCTCGCGATCATGGCCCCCGCCGCTCTGCTCGTCCTGTTGCGGCCTCGACCGAGGCCTTATGCCGCCGCCGCCGGTTCCCTCTTGATGCTCCTGCTGCTCTATGTCCTGGTGACGCCGCATCACGGCTGGTACTTCCTCTGGCTCCTGCCGATCCTCTGCCTGGTCCCCTATTGGCCTGCTCTGCTGCTGACGGCGCTCAGCTTCATCCTCTACGCCACCCTCGGGCTTGCGACACCCGGGCGCGATCTGGCCGTAAACTCTCTGTTATACGGTCCCTTCCTCCTTGCGGTGCTGGTGCAGGTATGCCTTCATCGCCGACAGCGAGCGATGGCCCTTTCCGGAGCGAACTGACGGTGAGCAACGAAACGGCCCTGCCGGCTGCGACACCTGACCCGCGGCGCTATTTCGAGCGCAGCGGTGACCAACTCGGGCCGACGGTCGATGCCGATCCCGTCTGTCTCTATCTGGAGACGACGAACCGCTGCAATCTGCTCTGCACCACCTGCCCGCGCACCTTCGAGGACCTCGAGCCGCCGGCGGATATGAGTTGGGAGCTGTTCACCTCGATCGTCGACCAGTTTCCCCGCATCGCGCGGGTCGTGCTGCACGGGGTCGGCGAGCCGATGATGGTGCGCGACTTGCCGCGGATGATCCGCTATCTGAAGGACCGCGGAAGCTACGTGCTCTTCAACACCAACGGAACCCTTCTCAGTCCGAAACGCGGGAACGAGCTCATCGAGTCCGGGCTGGACGAGCTCAGGGTGTCGCTGGACGCCGCCGAGCCCGAGGCCTTCGCCTTGGTCCGTGGCCGCGACATGTTCGCCCAGATCGTCCGCAACCTGCGGCGCTTCACGGCCCTGCAGCGCGAGCAGGGCGTGCTGAAGCCGAAAGTCTCGCTCTGGCTCACGGGCCTTCGGGAGACGATCGGGCAGCTGCCGACCTTCATCCGCCTGGCGCAGGAGCTGGAGATCGGCGAGGTCTACCTTCAGCGCCTGGTCTATTTCGACGAGGGCCAGGGGCTGGCGCGCGGCCAGTCGAGCCTGTTCGAGCGGATGCAGGAATCGGAGCTGGCGGCAATCCGGGAGGCGGAGGCGCTGGCTGCCGATCTCGGCATCGCCTTCAACGCCTCAGGCGCGACCGAGCCGGAAACGAGCCTGAAGAAGAAAGGCGGCGATCAGCCCTGGTCGCTCTGCCGGCGGCCCTGGACCCTGATGTATTTCACCGCCCATGGCCGGGCGATCCCCTGCTGCGTCGCCCCCTTCTCCATGCGGGGCTATGACAGCTTCACGCTGGGCAATGCGACCCAGCAGAGCCTCAGGGAGATCTGGAACGGCCCGCGCTATCAGGATTTCCGCCGTGCCCTCCTCTCCCTGGAGCCGCCGAAGGCCTGTGCGAGCTGCGGCCTCAGATGGAGCCTCTAGCCCACGGCAAGGGCGCCTGGGTCTCGGTCGTCATCCCCGCCCTGAACGAGGAAGAGCCCATCGGCGACGTGGTCCGCGCCATTCCCCGCGCCGTCGTCGACGAGGTGCTGGTGGTGGACAATGGAAGCACCGATGCCACGGCCGAGCGCGCCCGGGCGGCCGGCGCGCGTCTGGTCTCCGAGCCCCGGCGCGGCTACGGCCGGGCTTGCCAGGCCGGCATCGCCGCTGTCGCCGCCGATTGCGAGATCATCGCCTTCCTGGACGGCGACGGCAGCGATTGCCCGGAGCTTCTGCCTCTGCTGATCGAGCCCATTCTCGCCGGCAAACAGGACTTCGTCATCGGCTCGCGGATCCGGGGCCGGCGCGAGCCCGGCAGCATGAATCCGCCGCAGCTCATCGCCGGCTGGCTTGCCGGCCTGCTGCTGCGCCTTCTCTACGGCGTGCGCTACAGCGATATGTGCCCCTTCCGCGCCATCCGCCGCGACGCGCTGCAGCAGCTCGGCATGGCCGAGGAGACCTATGGCTGGAACCTCGAGATGCAGATGCGCGCCGCGAGGGCGGGCCTTCGAATCCTAGAGGTGCCCGTCGACCATCGAAACCGCCGCGGCGGCCGATCGAAGGTGTCCGGCAATCTGTCGGGCAGCCTGAAGGCCGTCGGACGGATCGTCTGGACCTTCCAGCGCCTGGCGCGAGATCTTCGCTAGCTACGCGCCTGCGCGACAGTCAGGTGATCAGCGCCAGGATCCGTGACCGGAAATCGCCCAGGTACGATCCGTCCTCCACGGACGGGGCGATGAGCGCATCAACGCCAAGGCTTCGCCCTGCCCGCTGAATGACGAACATCAGCATGACAACGATGAGGAAGAAATAAGTCCAGGGCCATTCGCCGTGGGCGTGATAGAGCCCGAGCCAGAGATTGACGGACATGGCGGCACCGATCAGCGCGAAGAGGCGAACCGCCGTGCCGGTGAGCAACGAGATACCGATCAGCACCTCGGTGGCATAGACGATCGGCGCGAACAGGAAGAAATGGGGCTGCACCACATACTGGACGAAATCGCTCTGAATCTGGAAGGCGGCGCCATCCACCATCCGGTCGACCCAGTAGCGCAAGCCGCCCGTCCCGTCGGGATGGTCGGTATAGAGGGGCGGCAGCTTCCACAGGCTCTGCTGCCACCACATGCAGCCGATGAAGAACCGGAGGACGTAGACCGATATGTCCTTGAGATTGCGCTGACCCGGGTCCCTTGCCAGATTGACGGCGGCGACGATCAGGCTGATCAGTACCAGCAGGATGAAGATGTAGTACAGCGCCGATCCAGTCAGGAACTCCAAGGCATCGCTAATAGGATTCGGCCTCATAGCAGCTCGCCCCCAATGGCGCACGCGGACGCGGCAAATATAGGCGCCGCCTGCTCCGATACTCAAACATTCTTGTGAATGGCGAGTGCCCTCCCCGGTTATAGTATTGCGCATGACGACCAAGGCACGCATCGAGCTGGATACCGCTGGCAAGACCTTTGCCTCCGGCCTGCTCCCGGCGCTGATCGCCGCCTTGCGCGACAGCCGGCCTGGGGAGCTTCTGGCCGTCACCAGCCACGACGCCGGCATCGGCCCGGCGCTGGAAGCCTGGTGCCGCTTCACCCGGAATGCCCTCATCGAGACCACCGCCGAGGCTGGACGCATGCGCTGGGTGTTCCGCTACGGCGAGGCGCCCGCCGAGGTCGATCTGGTTCGTCCCCTGGGCGCCCGTCTATGGCTCTACACCAATTTTGACTGCAATCTGCGCTGTGACTATTGTTGCGTGCGCTCCTCCCCGGAGGCCCCGCGGCGGGCGCTGGGGCTCGAGCGTGTCCGGCAGATCGCAAGCGAAGCGGCCGGGCTTGGCGTCAGTGAAATTTTCGTGACGGGTGGAGAACCATTCCTGCTCCCGGAGATCGGCGGCATCCTGGCGGCCTGCACCGCCGCCGCGCCGACCACCGTTCTGACCAATGGCATGCTACTCGTTGGGCGCCGGCTCGAGACGCTGCGCGCGCTGCCGCGAGATCGACTGACCCTGCAGATCAGCCTCGATAGCCCGACCCCCGAGCGACACGACAAGCACCGAGGCAGGAACAGCTGGGCGAAAGCCCAGCGCGGCATCGGCCGCGCCCGCGCCGACGGATTCCGGGTGCGGTTGGCGGCGACCGTTTCCACCGATGACGAGGCCGAGGAGTTCCGACGCTTTCTCGACAAGGAGGACATCGCCGACGAAGATCGGGTGATCCGCCGCGTTGCGCTCCGCGGCTTCGCGACCGAAGGCGTGGCGCTGGCGCGCATGGATCTGATGCCCGAAATCACCATCACGGCGGAGGGCGTCTACTGGCACCCCGTCGGGGCCGAGGACGCCGACCTGCTCGTCACCCCTGACATCTTCCCTCTGGCCGATGCCTTCGCCGCGGTGCGCCAGGCTTTCGATCGGGAGAGCGCCCACGGACGGCGGCTGACGACGATCTTCAACTGCGCTTGAAGAACCCCTGCCGCTCGGACGCCTCGCGCAAGGAATGGTAGCCGCCGAGCTCCGGCTCGACCCAGCGGCGGAGACCCTCCGCCTCCAGTACCGCGCGGTGGGTCGGATTGTCGTAGTTCATTTCGGATAGCGCCGCGGCAAACTTCCGCTCCAGCGCGAGATCAAAATCGGGTCGGGCCGTAAACATGCAGTGATTGTAAGGAGGCGAGGTCCAGATCTCCGTCAGTGCGCCCTCGGGCACCAGACGCTCCTCGCGCACCGTCTTCCAGAAGGGGCTGCCGATCGCGCCGGCATCGGCACGGCCGTCGAGCACCGCGCGCACGACATCGACCTCGCTCCGGCCGGTATCGCCATGCTTGCCCATATCGCTGTTGAAGCGCAGCGTACGATAGTCCTTACCCTCGGCCAAGCCTTCGCGCTCCAGGAAATGGACCGGCAGGATGGCCGCATGCCCGCTGTCGCGGCTGCCCAAAGCGAGCGTGCGCTGCTTGAGATCCGCCAGACCGGTAACGGCGCCGCCGGTCGGTGCCACGATCTTGGTCATCCAGCCGAGATCGGTGTCGCGCATGGCGATCGGCCGGCAGGACCGCCCGCTCCACGCCTGCGCCTGGAGGAAGGCGAGATTCGTGTTCCAGGCGATGTCGATGCGCGGCACGGGATCGCCGAGCGCCGACAGCAGCGCTTCGACCTGCGTCTCGTAGCTCTGGAACAAGACGATCTCGACCGGCAGATGCGCCTCTTCATGGAAGTAGCGGCGCATGCCTTCCCAGATTGTGACCACCTTGGGGTCATAGGCGACGGCGCCCACCCAGATCGTTCGGCTCATGAGTTCCTCGTTCAGAAGAGCGGCAAGCCCAGAATCGCCTTGGCGATGAACTCGCGCAGGACGTCGCCGGTCGGTGCCATCACCGCGCCCGCATGGGCGTCGCGGAACAGTCGCTCGATGGAGGTATGCCGCGAGAAGGCCGCACCGCCGCAGACCCGCATCGCCGTCGAGGTCACAGCGATCGCCGTCTCGCCCGCAGCGGCCTTGCATTCCAGCGCGCGCAGCAGCGTCGTCTCCCGCGGCTTTTCCAGGTGATCGACATAATCGTCGATGCGCGCCGCGAGCCCATCGGTATCGATCTGCATGGTCGCAAGCTGGGCCCTCAGCGTCGGCAGGCTCTCACCGAGGCTCTGCCCCAGATGCTCGAATCGGGCGTTCTTCAGATGCGTGACTGTGGCCGCGACCGCCGCGCGGCAGAGGCCAAGCGCGACCGCCGCCGAGCCCAGATTGAACAGCGGCAGCACCACATTCAACATCGCCTGGAAGCCCGCGCCGTCCTCGGTGAGCTGGGCCTGGGAGGGCACCGCGCAATCATCGAGGGTCATCGGCGCCGAGGCGTTGGCCCGCAGCCCCATGCCGTCCCAGGGGCCCGCGACCGACAGTCCCTGCGCGTCCGCTGGGACGAGATACAGAGTGGAATCCGTCGGCCCCGCACCCTCCGGTGCGAGCGCCGAGACGACATAGCTCTGGGCATGGCCGGCGCTGGTGACCCAGGACTTCTTCGCCGTGAGGTGGAAGCCGGCCCCGTTCCGGCGCGCCCGGGAGACCGGTGTCCAGAAATGGCTGCGCGAACCGGCCTCGCTGAAGGCGAGGGTGGAGAGGTGTCGTCCCGCGGCGATCTCCTTCAATACCGGAGTCACCGCTGCATCTGGCTGAGCCCCGGCGATCGTCGCGGCGGCGCTCACATGCATGAGATAGACCATCGCGGCCGACGCATCCGCCTCGGCGAGGGTCGAGGTGACGGCCGCGAAGCTGCGCGGCCCGAGGCCCGCGCCGCCGACCTCCGCGGGCAGCATCAATCCGAGGAGCCCGGCCTCGCCGAGGCCGGCTGACCGACTCCGCCGAGAATTTCCCTTCCTTGTCGCGCTGCGCCGCCGCCGGCGCCAGAATGCGGTCGGCTATGTCTTTCGCCTTCGAAAGTGCGGTCTCGTGGTTCATGATATCTCCCTCGCCCGCCATGCTGTCCGAGCCTCGTCCTTGCTGACAACAGTAGCCGAACCTCCCGGCGGTGGGGATTTCAATCTTTCGTGCTCACGTCATATCCGCCTCTTCCCCGCGCTCTCCACACCGAGCCGTTGTGCGATGCTTTGAGCTCTTCGACGCCGTGAAGGTGTCTACTTGCTCCCAAAGTGGAGCATCGAATCATGCGCTATGAACTCAGCGATTGCGAATGGGGCGTCATCAGTCCCCATCTCTATAGGGTGCGTAACCTGATGGAGCGGTTCTTCAACAAGATCAAGCAATGCCGGCGTATCGCCACCCGCTATGACAAGCTCGCAGCCAACTACCTCGCCTTCATCAAGCTTGCTTCGATCGGCCTCTGGCTGCGTACTTGTGAGTCCACGCCCTAAGCAGCTCTGAGCATCTGCATGCAATCTACGCCGCTCGCGGCTGCAACCTTGCCAGCATTGCATCGGCGGCGGCGGGATCGTCGAAGACCAGCTTCACCTCGAAGACTTGGACCCGATCCCGCACTGCTGCCGGCAGTCGCAGGCGGTCCTTGGCGGTGGTGATGGGCATCGCGCCGAGAGCCGCGGCCGCGGCCAGCACCTCGGCCATCTCGCTCTCGCTGAAGGGGTGATGATCGGGAAATTCCCGGCGACCGGCGATGACCGCGCCTGCATCATCGAGGCTGGCAAAGAATTTTTCCGGCCGGCCGATGCCGGCGAAGGCATAGACGGGCTTGCCGGCGACGGCGCCCGGATCGGCCGCGACCAGGCGGGCCGGCATGATCGGACAGCGGCCGGCGATGACCCCGGCAAGGCCGGCGCGATCCTCGCCGATCAGCACCACGGCCTGGGCGCGGCGCAGCGCCGTTGCGATGGGCTCGCGCAAGGGGCCGGCGGGAAAGACATGGCCATTGCCGAGCCCGCTTTCGCCATCGATCGCCAGGAAAGCCAGATCTTTGGCGAGGAAGGGATTCTGGAATCCGTCATCGAGGATGATGAGCCCGGCGCCGGCCGCGGCCGCTGCCTTGGCGCCGGCGGCGCGGTCGCGGGCGACCCAGGTCGGCGCGCTTCCCGCCAACAGCAGCGGCTCGTCGCCCACATCCTTCGCGCTATGCCGCGAAGGATCGACGCGCAACGGTCCCGCCTCGCTGCCGCCATAGCCGCGGGAGAGGAAATGCGGGTTTCGCGCTGCCAGCAGCTCGGCCAGCGCCAGCGCGAGTGGTGTCTTGCCCGCCCCGCCCAAGCTGATTCCGCCCGCGACCACGACAGGGACCGGCGCGCGATAGGGCTGGTGACTCCAACGCCGGAGGATTGTTGCCGCACCATAAAGCGCGCCCACGGGAGACAGCAGCCGCGCGGGCCAGGGATCGCCGCCGCGCCGCCAGAAGCGCGGCTCACGCATGTGGTGGGTCCGTCACGGGCGCGACAGCGGTAAGGATGCGCTCCAATATCCCGGCACGCTCGGCCTCGGCGAATGCTTGCGCCCGGGCGCCGGCCGCTTCGGCATCGGCCAGCAGCCTCTCGATCGCCGCCGGCAGCTCGGCCTCCGCGGCGAAACTGACCGCGCCCGCCGTGGCCATGCGGTCGAAGATGTCCCTGGAAATTCGCGACCTGCGGGCCGCTCAGCACCGCCGCCCCCAGCAGCGCCGGCTCGATGGGGTTATGCCCCTGCCAGCGGAAGGAGCCGGCGACCAAGGCGACGGGCACCAGGCGATAGAAGAGGCCGAGCTCGCCCATGGTATCGGCGAGATAGATCTGGGTCGCGGCGGTGACGGGATCGCCCTGCGAGCGGCGCGCGACCCGCCAGCCCGCCGCGGCAAGCTCGCCCGCGATCGCCGGCGCCCGCTCGACATGCCGCGGCGCGATGATGGTGAGAAGCCCGGGATGGCGCGACTCGAGCGCCCCATGGGCGGCCGCCATGATCGCCTCCTCCCCCGTATGGGTGCTGGCGGCGAGCCAGATCTGGCGGCCCGCGAGAGCCCGGCGCAGCTCGGCGAGGGCGGTCTCATCGGCGGGCAAGGGATCGGCGGCGAATTTCAGATTGCCCAGGCATTGCGGGTTTCTCGCCCCCAGGCTCGCAAAGCGCGCGGCCTGGGCCGGGTCCTGGGCCAGCACCACGCGGAAGCCCGAGAGCAGCGGCCGGATGAGCGAGGCGGCCAGCGCCCAGCGCGACTGGGAGCGGGCGGAGAGGCGTCCGTTCACCAGCCCCAGGGGGATGCCTCGCCGGTTCGCCTCGCCCAGGAGATTCGGCCAGAGCTCGGATTCGACCCAGAGCACGAAATCCGGGCGCCAGTGATCGAGGAAGCGCGCGACCCAGGCCTGGCGGTCCAGCGGCAGATATTGATGCAGCGTCCGCGGCGGCCGGCGCCGGGCCATGAGCCGCGCCGAGGTCACCGTGCCGCTGGTGACGAGCAAGTTCAGATCGGGCTGGCGCGCGGTCAGCGCGGCGATCAGGGGCAGCAGCGATTGGGTCTCCCCCACGCTGGCGCCATGCAGCCAGCCGAGGCGTCCGGCCGGCCGCGCCAGGCTCGCCTTGCCATAGCGCTCGCCGATCCGCTCGGCCTCTTCCTTACCCTGGGGCACGCGGCGGGCGAGATGGCGGCGCAGCAGAGGTGCCGCGAGCCAGGTGGCGCCGCGGTAGAGGGAGCGGATCATGCCGCCGCCGTCATCTCATGTCTCAGCCGATGGCCTCGCGGACAGGCGCCGACTCGCCACCCTCCTCGACGAATTGCTGGGCGTAGAGACGGGCGTAGACGCCGCCGCGGGCGATCAGCTCGACATGGCGGCCGCGCTCGACGATGCGGCCATGCTCCATGACATAGATGCAATCGGCGGCGACGACGGTGGAGAGGCGATGGGCGATCACCACGGTGGTGCGCCCCTGCTTCAGCTCCGCCAGGGCTGCCTGGACCATGCGCTCCGATTCATTGTCGAGGGAGGAGGTCGCCTCGTCCAGCAGCAGGATGGGCGCGTCGCGCAGCATGGCACGCGCGATCAGGATGCGCTGGCGCTGGCCGCCGGAGAGCCGCACGCCGCGCGGGCCGACCGGCGTGTCGTAGCCCTGCGGCAGTTGTGCAATGAAGGTGGCGGCATGGGCGGCCTTGGCCGCGGCCTCCAGCTCGGCCTGGCTCGCATGCGGCTTGCCGTAGAGGATGTTCTCACGGACCGTGTCGTCGAACAGCATGCTGTCCTGGCTCACCAGCGCGATGGAGCTGCGCAGCGACTCCAGCGTCGTCCGGCGGAGATCCTGACCATCGATCAGCAGGCGGCCGCTGTCGGGATCGAAGAAGCGCAGGATCAGATTGAAGACCGTGGTCTTGCCCGCGCCCGACGCGCCGACCAGGGCCACATTCGATCCCGCGGGGATCGAGAGGTCGAAGCGTTCCAGCGCCTTGGTCTCGCCGTCATAGGTGAAGGTGACGTCACTGAGGGTCAGCGCCCCGCCGGCGATCTTCAGCGGCCTGGCGCCGGGGTTGTCGACCACGACCGGCTTGGAATCGAGAATGCCGAAGACGCGCTCGGCTGCCGCCAGACCTTCCTGCAGGCCGGCATTGAGGGAGGAGAGGCGCTTCAGCGGGTCATAGGAGAGCATGGCGGCGGTGAGGAAGGAGAAGAAATCGCCGGGCGTGCTATAGCCATGGATAACCCGGTGCCCGCCATAGACCATGACCGTGGCGATGGCGAGTCCGCAGAGCCCATCCAGGGCCGGGTTGATGTAGGAGCGCGTGCGCTCGGCTTTCGTCACCAGACGAAATAGCCGGGCGAGAGTGTTGCGGACCCGCGATTCCTCGTAACTCTCCATGCTATGGGCCTTGACCTGGCGGATACCCTGGAAGGCCTCGTCGAGCAGCACGGCGAGCTGGCCCACTTCCTGTTGCGTGCTATGGGAGTTCTTGCGTATGCGCTTTCCGATCCGGGCGATGGGCAGCACGGCGAGGGGCAAGACGAGGGAGGCGATGCAGGCCAGCAGCCAGTCCTGATGGAACATCATGCCGGTCAGCCCGACGACCGTGAGGAAGTCGCGCCCGAGGCTGGTGAGGGTACCGGAGACGGCGCCGCGCATCAGATTCGAGTCGAGGGTGAAGCGCGAGGTGAGCGAGCCCGGGGATCGGCGCGCGAAGAAGGCCATGTCGGCGCGGACGATATGGGCGAAGAGCTGGTTCTGCAGCCTGACGACGATGCTCTGCCCGGCGTAGTTCATCAAGGTCGACTGGGCGAAGGTGGCCCAGCCGCGGACGAAGAAGACGACGAGCACCGCGCCGGCTATCTGGTAGAGGCTGCCAATATTGTGTTGGCCGAAGGCCGTGTCGACGACCGGCTTCATGAGCCAGGCGAGAGCGGTCGTGCAGCCCGATAAGACCGCCATGAAGAGCAGGGCGGCGAGCATGCGCCAGCGCTGCGGGTGGACGTATTCGCGCACCAGCCGCTTGACCAGATGCCATGTCTGGGCCGAGACGAGGTCGGATTTCGAGGACAAGATTCCCTTTCCGTTCCCTGGATTTGAGCGGCCGCACCATAGCATAGCGACTCGGCGAAGGAATGCTCATCCGGGGCGGCGTTCGGTCGCTGAAGGGGGCTGGTTCAGCCTGATCCGATCGGGCTCAAGGCTATTGCGGCGCTCGCCGCTTGGGTCACGGGGAGACCAGCGGCTGCGGCGGCTCGCTCACGCGGCGCTGCACGATCTCATAGATGAACAGGCCCGGCTTCTCCGCCAGGACCTCCGAGGCATGGAGCGGATGGTCGTTGCGCCGGTAGACGACCCGGCTCGCCACATCGGATAGCGGCGCCAGCCAGGCGTCGGAGAAGGAATTGCCATAGACGAAGATCGCCGGCAGATCGCGATGGGTGGTGTCGACCCAGCGGGCTTCCTGTCCGTCCTTGACGGCGAAGCCGCTGTCCTTGACCGGATCGGGGAACTTGCGGACCAGCTCGCCGCGCGGCTCGCTGATGCAGCAGGAGAGGCCGAGGAGCTGGACCAGATCGCCGGCAAAGGGCTTGGGATCGAGGTCGTAGTCGCCGAAAGCCGGCAGCGCATCGCCCGGGGGCAGGCGTCCCTGCAGCACCCGCTCCAGCGCCAGATGGGCGCCCAGGCTGTTCCAGTGGGAATCGGTCTTGTAATAGAGCTGGCCCTGGGTCTTGGCGGCCTTCAGCAGCGGCCGGAGATCGATGAAGTCGAATTTCGTCTGGGCGCTGAGGGCGGTGGCGAGCTGATCCAGCGCCGTGAAGGGCGCGGCGGGTACGCCATCGGGCAGATGCTCGGGATAGATCTCGCTCTTGTCCGGGGCGATGACGAAGACGAAGCGGATGCCCTGCGACGCCAGCCAGTCATGCAGATGGTCGAGGCTCCGCGTCCAGGCATCGATCTCCCATTGGCCAAGAAGCTTGAGGCCCGAATGCTGCTCGATGTCGTTGCGCCAGTAGAGCCAGTCGTCCTTGCCGAGCAGCGCGACGCGATTGCCGCCGCCCGGCAGGCGGACCGCGAAATTCAGCCGGTTGGCGGCTGCCAGCAGATAGGGCCGGAGGCCGAAGTGATCCGAGACATAGGAATTGATCTGCGATCCGAAATTGCGCCAGGCGGTGAGCGTCGTCGGCAGCCGCGGCCGCTGCACGAGATTGCGCATCTCGTCCCGCGCGGTGGTCTGGGCGATGCCGGTCAGATGCAGCGTCACCGGCAGCAGAATGAAGGCCGCGAAAAGGAGGATCAGCAGCCGGTCGCTCCACCTCGCCGCGGGCGCCGCCGTCATGCTGTCGGTCTTCCCCATCGCTCCTCGATCTCCCTAGAAGCGGAAGTAGAGGAAGGGGTTATAGGTGCCCAGCGCCAGCACCATGGTGCAGAGCATGAGGAGTCCCAAAGGCAGCACGACCTCCGCCCCCGCGACGAGAAAGGCGGGCAGGGCCGCAGTTTCGCGCCAGCGCGCCAGATGGCGCGTCAGCCAGGGCAGGGTCGGCAGCGAGCCGATGAAGGCGGCGATGAAGGCGAGGACCACATCGGTGGTGAGAAACCAGGCGGCGCCGAAGGTCGTCTCGCCGGGATGGCCGAGCCCGGCCATGATCTTCAGATAGGTCAGCGCATGGGGGAAATCGGGCGAGCGGAACATCACCCAGCCGATCAGCACCACCAGCAAGGCATAGCCATGGGCGATCGGGCTAGGGACGCGCGCCAACACCCGCCCCAGCCCCATCCGCTCGATGACGAGGAAAAGCCCATGCCACAGCCCCCAGATGACGAAGGTCCAGGCGGCGCCATGCCAGAGGCCGCAGAGGAAGAAGACGATGATCAGATTGCGATAGGTCTTGAGCGCGCCTTCGCGATTGCCGCCCAGGGGGATGTAGACATAGTCGCGAAACCACTGCGACAGCGTGATATGCCAGCGCCGCCAGAACTCGGTGATCGACTTGCTGACATAGGGATAGTCGAAATTGCGCGGGAAATGCAGACCCAGCGCCCGGGCGAGGCCGATCGCCATGAGCGAATAGCCGCAGAAGTCGAAATAGAGCTGCAGGCTATAGGCGATGGCGCCGATCCAGGCGACCGGCGCCGTCACCATATCGGTGGGCAGCGCGAAGATCCGGTCGGCGGGCAGTGCCAAGGTATTGGCGATCAGCGTCTTCTGGGCGAGGCCGATGACGAAGATGCGGATACCCTCGGCGACCCCGTCCATGGTCTCGCGCCGTCCATGCAGCTCGCCCACGATGGTCTTGAAGCGCACGATGGGCCCGGCGATCAGCTGCGGGAACATGGTGATGTAGAGGGCCAGCGCCAGCAGATTGCGCTCGGCTTTGACGTCGCGCCGATAGACGTCGATCAGATAGGAGAGGGCGTGGAAGGTGAAGAAGGAGATGCCGAAGGGGAGCGCCAGCGGCCAGCGCGGCAGCTGATGCACGCCGAAGAGATGAATCGCCGGCGCCAGCTGGGCCATGAGGAAGCCGCCATATTTGAACAGCCCCAGCACCCCCAGATTTACGGCGATGGCGACGGAGATCCAGCGCTTGGCGCCGGGACCGCGCCTGGCGGATTCACTCTCGATCAGGATCGCGAAGCGGTGATTATAGGCGACGCAGGCCAGCAGCAGAAAGAGATGCGGGCCCTCCCCCAGGGTGTAGAAGATCAGGCTGAAGACCAGGAACACCGCATTGCGGAAGGGCAGAGAGAAATAGGCCAGGAGGAACAGCGGCAGGAAATAGAAGAGGAAGGCAATCGAGCTGAAGACCATGCAGGGCCTCTGGAGAATTGCTGCCGGGGGTTAACATGGCGCGCTGCCGGACGCAAAGGAAAGCGGGGCTTTCCGCGCCGATTTCGCTAGGCGCGCCATGGCGTTAGGTTGTCCGGCGACCATCGGCCGCTTGATTTCCGGCCGGTCGAATGCGATGAACCGCGGCTGCCGGCTAGATAGCCAGGGAACACAGACTGAATGGCGACCGCTCCGCCGCAGCCACCCATCGCGCGATCGCCGGTCACGCTTCTGGGCCTGCTCGATCGCGCGGCGGCCAGCCACCGGGCCGCCGCCCTGCTGCTGACCATCGTCACCCTCCTTGCGATCCTGCCCGGCTTCTTCGGGCTCCCGCCCATCGATCGCGACGAGGCGCTCTTCGCCCAGATCAGCAAGCAGATGATCGAGAGCGGCAATTACGTCGACATCCATTATCAGGAACAGGATTTCTACAAGAAGCCCGCCGGGATCAACTGGCTCCAGGCCGGCGTGGTGAAGACCGCCGTGGCGCTGGGCATGCCCTCGGCGATGACCAGCATCTGGGTCTATCGCATCCCCTCCCTGATCGGGGCAGTCGCCGCCGTGCTGCTCACCTATTGGACGGCGCTCGCCTTCATCGGCCGCCGCCCCGCCGTGCTGGCTGCGCTCATGCTCGCGGCCTCCGTGATGTTCGACCTGCAGGGCCGTCTCGCCCGCACCGATGAGGTGCTGATGGCGGTCTTCCTCGCCGCCCTCGGCGCCATGGCGCGGATCTATCTGGCGGAGCGCCGAACGCCAGAAACTGCAAAGGGCTGGCTGCTGCCCGCCATCTTCTGGACCGCCATCGCCGCCGGCGTGCTGCTGAAAGGTCCCTTCATCCTGCTGTTCATGGGTCTGATCGCCGCGGTCCTCGTCGTGACCGACCGGTCGATCCGCTGGGTCTGGACGCTGCGGCCGATCCCGGGAGTCATCTGGCTGGTCGTGCTGCTGCTGCCCTGGGTAGCGGCCATCGTCAGCCGGACGGGCATGAGCTTCTTCGCCGATTCCATCGGCCACGACATGCTGGGCAAGGTGGCGGAGGGGCAGGAATCCCACGGCGCGCCGCCGGGCTATTATCTCGTGCTCTTCGTCGTCACCTTCTTTCCCGCCGCCGTGCTGGCGACGCTGGCCGCCCCCCGCGCCTGGGCGCTGCGGCGCGAGCCCTGGGTACGCTTCCTGCTGGCCTGGATCGTGCCGGCCTGGATCATCTTCGAGCTGGTGCCGACCAAGCTGCCCCATTACGTGCTGCCGCTCTATCCCGCCATCGCGATCCTGATCGCCGAGGCCATCGACTCCGGCAAGCTCTCCCGCAATCGCTGGCTGGTGCTGGGCACGGTGGGCTGGTTCCTGATCCCGCTGATCCTCTCAGGCCTGGCGATCGCCGGGCTCGTCTATCTCACCGGCGATCTGGGGCTGCTGGCCTGGCCCTTCGCGCTGGCTGCGACGGTGCTCGGATTCCTCGCCTGGCGGCGCTACGAAGCGGAGGGCGCGGAAGCCGCCCTCCTGCGCGCCTCGGCCGCCAGCATCCTCATGGGCATTGCCGTCGCCGGAATCGCTCTGCCGGCGATGATTCCGCTCTTTCCCAGCGTCCAGCTGGCGCGGGTGGTGGAGGCGGCCGGCTGCCCCCATCCGATGGTCGCCTCGGTGGGCTATGACGAGCCGAGCCTGGTCTTCCTCCTCGGCACGGAGACGAAGCTCACCGATCCCTTCGGCGCCGTCGATTTCCTGAAGCCCGGCGGCTGCCGCCTCGCCTTCGTCGATTCCCAGCTCGAATTCTTTTTCACCAAGCAGGCCGAGAAGCTGGGCCTCCGGTTTCAGCGCGGCCCGGTGATCGAGGGCTTCAACTACAGCAAGGGCCGGCGCATCTCGATGGTGGTTTTCCGCCCGGCGGCGGCGCCCTGAGAAAGGGCGCATTGGAGCGGATGTCTGCTCAAGGGGAGAAGATGAAGACCACGCGTCTTGCCGATGGATTGGGATGGCCCGAAGGACCGGCCCTGTTGCCGGACGGCCGCGTCATCTTCGTCGAGACCTATCGTAGCCGCATCTCGGTCTGGGCGCCGGGCCGGGAGGTCGAGTCATTCGCGGTGGTCGGCGGTGGACCCAACGCGGTCATCTCAGGCGGCGACGGCGCCCTCTACGTCACGCAGAACGGCGGCGTCGTGGGGCCCTGGCGCGCGGCGGACCAGCGCCCACCCTCGATCCAGCGCGTGAGCCCCGAGGGCAAGGTCGAGGTTCTGGCGACCCGGATCGACGGTCGCGCCTTGAAAGCGCCGAACGACCTGGCCTTTGGCCCCGACGGCAGCCTCTACTTCACCGATCCCGGCGGGCCCTATGATCCCGTCAATCGCCCCGACGGCGGCGCCATCTACAGGCTGCGGCCGGACGGCAGCGGCGAGCTGCTGGTCGAACTGCCGCCGGTCTACCCCAATGGGATCGCGGTCGAGGCCGACGGCAGCGTGGTCTGGGTCGAATCCTATACCCGGGCGGTGAAGCGGCGGACCGCCGATGGGAAGGTGACCCTGCTCTGCACCCTGCCGGCGACATCGGTGCCGGACGGATTTAAGATCGCGGCCAACGGCGATTTCTACATCACCGGCGTCACGGCGGCGGGGCTGGACATCATCCGCCCGGACGGCAGCTATGGCGGGTTCCTGCCGGTGGGGGTGATCCCGACCAATTGCGCCTTCGCCGGCCGCACCCTCTATGTCACCGACGGCGGCCATCAGGGCCTTTCCACCGGCGCCGACATGGCGGGACATCTCTGGTCGGTCGAGCCGGTGGAGATCGAGGGCGCGCCCTTGTTCCCCGGGCAGATCCTGGCGCCGGCCCCGTAAGGGCGTCAGTGCACCATGCCCGGCGCCGTATTGCGCACGGCGGTCGCCAGGCAGAACAAGGTCCAGAGCTTCTTGCGATGATCGCGCCTGCCGGACTGATGCTCCGACCAGAGGCGCTCGACGGCTGCGCGCTCGAACCATTCGACCAGGGGCGAGCCGGCGCCCAGGATCGCCTCGCCCACCGGCGCCTTCAGCGCCTCGCGCAGGAGGCGGGCGAGCGGCACTGCGAAGCCATGCTTGCGCCGCTCGACGATCTCGCGCGGCAGATGGCGCAGCGCCAGCTTCTTCAGCAGCAGCTTGGTCTTGAGGCCGCGGAGCTTGTCGCGCGAAGGGAGGCTGAGGGCATATTCGGCGAAAGCCCGGCCGAGATAGGGCGCGCGGACCTCCAGGCTCACATACATCGAGGCGCGGTCCACCTTCTGGAGAATATCTTCGGGCAGATAGGTGGTGGCGAAGAGATGGATCAGCTCGGCGGTCGACCAGGGCCGGTTGCCCCGCGCGGCCAGGCGCTCGGCGATGGGGTCCTCGAGGCTCGCCGTCGCGGCCGACAGCGCCTCGGGCCGCCATAGCCGATCCAGCTCCTCCGGCGCGAAGGGCGCCATGCAGGCCGCCCATTGCCGGGCCGGGTCGAGGCCGCTGCCCTGGCTCAGCTGGCGCAGCAGAAATCCGCCGCTCATATAGCCGGAGCCATGGGGCAGGCCGGTCAGCATCCGCCGCGCCGCCAGGCCGAGCCCGGCGGGCAGACGGGCCAGCGCCCCCGCACCGCGATTGGCCTTGAAGCTGATATAGCCGGCGAAGAGCTCATCGGCCCCGTCGCCGCCGAGCGCCACGGTCACATGGCGCCGCGCCGCGCGGCTCAGCACCCAGGTCGGCAGCAGCGAGGAATCCGCCAGCGGCTCGTCCATCCGCGCCGTCACCGCCTGGAAGGCGTCGAGCAGCGCCGCCTCGTCCAGCGCCACCACCTCATGGGTGAGGCCGAGGCTCCGCGCCAGCGCCTTGGCCGCCGGCGTCTCGTCATAGCTGGTGCCCGGCACGGCGACCGTGAGGGCGGTCAGCCCCGGCGCATGGCGGGCGACGAAGGCGGCGATCAGGGAGGAATTGATGCCGCCGGAGAGGAACACCCCCACCGGCACATCGGCGATCAGCCGGTCGCGCACCCCGGCATCGAGGAGGGCTTCGAGCCGCTCCAGCCGCTGGCCCTCGCTCTCGCCGACCCGGGCCGCGCCATCCTCATCGGGGTCGGGGCGCCAGTAGCAGCGGATCTCCGAGCGTCCCTTCGCATGGGTCAGGACATGGCCGGCGGGGAGCTTCTTCAGGCCGCGGCGCAGCCCGTTCTGACCCGGCAGATATTCGAAGGCGAGGAAGCTCGCCACGGCGCCGGGATCGACCGGCAGATCGCGGCAGGCGGGATGGGCCAGCACGGCGCGGGGCTCGGAGCCGAAGACGAAGGTGCCGTTGGGCTCAGCGTAATAGAGCGGCTTCTCCCCGAAGCGGTCGCGGGCGAGATGCAGGCTGCCGGTCTTCGCCTCATAGAAGGCGAAGGTGAACATGCCGTCGATCTTCTCCAGGGTCGCGGCCACGCCGTCCCGCTGGAGCAGGCGGAACAGCACCTCGGTATCGCTACGGTCGATGAGATTGACCCCCGCCGCCACCAGCTCGGCGGCCAGAGCGGTGAAGCCGTAGATCTCGCCGTTGTAGATCAGGGCATCGCCGGTGAGCGGGTCGATGCGGGGCTGATGGCCGCCGTTGAGATCGATGATGGCGAGACGCAGATGGCCGAAGGCGATGGGGCCGCCGACATGGATTCCCGTCGCATCCGGACCGCGATAAGCGATGGGCGCCAGCATGCCTCGCAGCAGCGCCTCATCCTCGGCCCTCGGCCGATCGGGGTCGCGCAGGAAGCCGGCTAAGCCGCACAAGGCCCTTCTCCTAATCGATGTTGATCGTCTTGCGCACGATATAGGCGCGCTTGCCGCGGCTCTCGTAATAGGTCCGCATCTGGATCTCGGCGATGACGCCGAAGAAGATGCAGAGCAGGGCTGTCACCGTCAGCAGCACGACCAGCAGCGGCAGCGGGGTCTTGATGAAGGAGGTGTCCTCGGCGAAGCGCAGCCAGACCGCATAGAGCCCGGCGAGGAAGCCCGCGCCCAGGGAATAGAGCCCGATCTTGCCGAAGAACTGCATCGGCCGGTCCAGCGCCTTGTCGAAGAAGAAGATCACCAGCAGGTCGAGGGCCACCCTGGGGATGCGCGAGAAGCCGTATTTCGACTGGCCGTGCAGGCGGGGGTGGTGGACGACGGGCAGCTCGGTCACCCGCGCCCCCTCCCAGCTGGCATAGATCGGGATATAGCGATGCATCTCGCCATAGAGGCGGACGTTCTCCAGCGCCCAGCGCCGATAGGCCTTGAGAGTGCAGCCGTAGTCATGGAGATGCACGCCCGTCATCCAGGAGATGTAGCGGTTGACCACCCGGGAGGGCCAGCCCCGGCCCCATTCCGTATCGCGCCGCTCCCGCCGCCAGCCGGAGACGACGTCGTAGCCCTCCCCCAGCTTGGCCAGCAGATGGACGATGTCGCTGGCGTCGTTCTGCAGATCGGCATCCATCATGATGATGATGTCGCCCGAGGAATGGTCGAGGGCGGCCATCAGCGCCGCCGTCTGGCCGAAATTGCGCCGGAGATGCACGACCTTGAAGCGCTTGTCGGCCGCGGCGATCCGGTCGAGCACCTCGGCCGAGCCGTCGGTGGAGCCGTCATTGGCCAGCACGACCTCCCAATCATGGCCGAGCTTCTCCAGCGCCGCGGTCAGATGCTCATGCAGGGCCGGGAGATTGTCGGCCTCGTTCAGCACGGGGATCAGGACGGAGAGCTTGGTGATGGTGGTGGGGCTGTCTTCCATGCGTCCGGCGGGTAACATTGCCCGGCCCGGCTGGCAAGGCAAGACTGGGGTGAACGGGCATCGCGATCTGCTTCTGCAGGGAATCTGCAGTCATTCGGGCCTCCGGATGAAGGCAAACGGAGGGGAGCGGCAATCGCGCTGACAGGACGTTGTCCGGGCGCCGTTCGACTCGCCGTCGCTTTGTTCGATATCGATGAGGGCGTGGTGCCGGCGCAGGCCGATCGTATATTTATCTATACGCAAAAAACGTCGAATGTCAAGAGAATAAAAGGGAGCGCCTAAGCCGGTTTGTTGATGGCCGGATCGAAGGGCTGGAGATTGCCCAGGAACTGTTCCGCCGAGCGCCGCCAGGAGAATTGCAGCGCGAAGTCGCGGCAGGCCTGGGGGGAAACCGTGAGGGCGTGGCGGGCGGCCGAGGCCAGATCCTCCTCGAGGAAGCCGACGCCGAAGCCGTTGACCACATCCAGGGGTCCTGGCACCGGAAAGGCGGCCACCGGCACGCCGGAGGCCAGCGCCTCCAGCAGCACCAGGCCGAAGGTGTCGGTGCGGCTGGGGAAGACGAAGACATCGGCCGCGGCATAGTGGCAGGCCAGATCCTCGCCTTCGCGGGGGCCGGCGAATCGCACCTCGGGATAGCGCCGGCTGAGCTCGGGGAGCTGCGGGCCGCCGCCGACCACGATTTTGCTGCCGGGCAGGTCGAGCTTCAGGAAGGCCTCGATGTTCTTCTCCACCGCCACCCGCCCGACGAAGAGATGCACCGGGCGCGGCAGGTCGAGGAAGGATTTCTCGCGGGGGTGGAAGAGCTCGGTATCGACGCCCCGGGTCCAGCGCCGCAGATTACGGAAGCCGCGCTTCGCCAGATCCTGCTCCAGGCTCGCCGTCGCCACCATCACCCCGCTCGCCGGGGCGTGGAAGCGGCGCAGCGCCGCATAGCCGATGGGCAGCGGCAGGCCGATCCGCGCCTTCACATATTCGGGGAAGCGCGTGTGGAAGGCGGTGGTGAAGGGCAGGCCGCGGCGCAGGCAATAGCGCCGCGCGGCCATGCCCAGCGGCCCTTCCGTCGAGAGATGGATGGCGCAGGGCTGAAAGGAATCGATCAGCTGCGCCAGGCGCCGCCGCGGCAGCACCGCCAGGCGGATCTCGGGATAGGTGGGGCAGGGGAAGCTGGTGAACAGGTCGGGGGAGATGACCTTGGTCTCATGGCCGAGCTGGCCCAGCTCCTCCACCGTGCGCATCAGCGTGCGCACGACGCCGTTCACCTGCGGCAGCCAGGCGTCCGAAACAATGACGATGCGCATCAGCTCGTGGCCAGGCTCAGCATCGAGAAGCTGCGCAGGCTCGCCCATTCCAGGATCTCGAGCCGGCCGTCGGGATGCTCCACCAGGGCCGTGCAGCTCTCGACCCAATCGCCGTCGTTGCAATAGAGGATGGAGCCGAACTCGCGGATCTCGGCCTTGTGGATATGGCCGCAGATCACGCCGTCGACCCCGCGCCGGCGCGCCTCATCGGCCAGCGCCACCTCGAAATCGTCGATATAGCTGACGGCGTCCTTGACCCGGCGCTTGATGTAGGAGGAGAGCGACCAATAGGGATAGCCGAACTTGCGGCGCCAGAGGTTGTACCAGTGGTTGACGGTGAGAAGGAGGTTGTAGGCATGGTCGCCGAGAATGGCGAGCCAGCGGGCGTATTTGACGATGCCGTCGAACTTGTCGCCATGCATGATGAGGAAGCGCCGTCCATCGGCGGTCTCATGGATCGTCTCTTCGAGGATCGTGACGCCGCCGAACTGCATGTCGGTATAGTCGCGCAGCGGCTCGTCATGGTTGCCGGGCACATAGATCACCTTGGTGCCCTTGCGCGCCTTGCGCAGCAGCTTCTGCACCACATCGTTGTGGCTCTGAGTCCAATACCAGCTGCGCCGGAGGCGCCAGCAATCGATGATGTCCCCGACGAGATAGAGATAATCGGACTCGGTATGCTTCAGGAAATCGAGGAGGAATTCGGCCTTGCAGCCCTTGGTGCCGAGATGGATGTCGCTGATCCAGATCGAACGATAGCGATTGGCCGTTGCGATCGTGTTCATGAATGCGCCGGCTATCGTGAGGCTCGTTCGTGCTATATCAATATTCGGTAGGGCGCTCAAACGAAAATGCGCGATATAGTTTTGCTTCGCAAAATATTCATCATCTTGTCGTTGGACTGACATGGCGATGTTATCGAAAGTGTCGAGATGGATGGTCCGATGACAGAAGTGGTGCCGCTGGGTGCCCGCAGAAGTGGTGCCCGAAGCCTGGCCGCGGTGCCAAACCGTTTGGCCGTGGTGTTCAATCCAACGGCCGGAAGGCGCAAGGCGAAGCGCCTCGCAACAGCCCTGGCGCTGCTGCAAGGGGCGGGAGAGACCGTGGATCTCGAGCGCACCACGGCGCGCGGCGATGCCGAGCGCCTGGCCTACGACGCGCCGCGGGAGCAGACGCTGATCATCGCCGGCGGCGACGGCACGGCCAATGAGGCGGCCAATGGCCGGCTCGCGGCGGGTGGCGGGCGGCTGGCGCTCATTCCCCTGGGGACGGCCAATGTGCTGGCGGCCGAGCTCGGCATCGAGACGCTGGCGCAGGCGGCCCAGGCGGCGGTGAGAGGCCGGCCGCTTCTCTGCCGCCCCGGCATCGCCAATGGCCGGGGCTTCGTCATGATGGCGGGCGTCGGATTCGATGCCCATGTGGTGGCGGGAGTCTCGCCCCGCGTGAAGCGGCTCATCGGCAAGGGCGCCTATGTCCTGGAGATGCTGCGCCAGCTCGTCCGATTTCCCTTTCCCGTCTATCGCGTGAGCATCGACGGCGCCGCATATGAGGCCGCCTCGGTCGTCGTCGCCCGCGGCCGCTATTACGGCGGGCGCTTCGTCGTGGCGCCGGACGCCCGCCTCGACCGGGCCGAGCTTCATGTCTGCCTGTTCCGCCGCGGCGGCATCTTCCGCACGCTGCGCTATGCGATCGCTCTTGGCATGGGGAATCTTGCGAAGCTTCCCGACATCGAGATCGTCGTCGGCCAGCGCGTCGTCATCGACGGCCCGCCGGGCGATCCCGTGCAAGGCGACGGCGACATCATCGCCCGCCTGCCGGTGACGATCGAGCTCTCCGCCGTCTCGCTGGAGCTGATGCGTCCTTGATCATCTGATCGGGGAGCGCGCGCATCTCTTCAATTCCGTCATCCCGCGAAAGCGGGAATCCAGGGCCGCGGGCCTCTCTCTCGTCATGGTCGGCGAAGGCCGACCATCCACGAGTTTGTCAGCCATTGATTCGATATCGGCCTTGGTTGTTGATCGCGCGACCCCGGGGTTTGCGGGGTATCGGTTCGCACCGGCAAGGCTTCGTGTGACGATGTGATGTCGGGCCCTCTGCGATACCTATGCGCCCTTAGCGGCAGTTGTGAAATTCACCTGCAAACATCGCCGAGCGGCTAACGGCCGCAGGCCTTTTGCGGCCGCAGGATTTGAGAGACAGCAGCGTGAATTCGAGAGGCGATCGCTCCTCGGGCGAGCCGCTCTCGCGGCGCGTCGCAAATTACCGAAGATTAATTGGCAAGAACCGCGCTGAGGCTCACCTAGAGATGAACAGCCTTTCACCTTCGATGGATGCCGCAGCCCCGCGCGACGCGAAGGACGGCGGCGCGCGGCTGCCGCGGCAGGGGTTGCCAGCATGATGAGAAAGCTTCTCCTGGGCGCGGTCGCGCTTGTGATCGGTCTCGGCGGATTCTGGTGGACGCAGCACGACCATCTCGCGGCGGCGCCCATGCCGACCGCCTCGGGTGCGCCGGTGCCGGTGGTCGCCGGCTTCTCGGTGGCGCGCAACATGCCGCTCTATGTCGTGGGGCTGGGCACGGTGCAGGCCTATAATTCCGTCACCGTCCGCAGCCGGGTGGATGGGCAGATCATGAAGGCCTTCTTCACCGAGGGGCAGGAGGTGAAGCAGGGCGATCCCCTGTTCCAGGTCGACCCCCGCGCCTTCCAGGCCGCCCTCGATCAGGCAAACGCCGCCAAGCAGAAGGACGAGGCCCAGCTCGTCAGCGCAAAAGCGGATCTGCAGCGCTTCTCCCGTCTGCTCACCAGCGGCTACCAGACCCAGCAATCCTTTGACAGCCAGAAGGCGCTCGTCGGCCAGATCCAGGCATCGATCGAGGCGGATGCGGCGGCGATCGATACCGCTCAGCTGAACCTGGGCTATGCCGATATCCGCGCGCCCTTGACCGGGCGCACCGGCGCCCGGCTGGTCGACCCGGGCAATCTGGTCCATGCCAGCGACAATACCGCGCTGGTCTCCATCACCCAGCTGAAGCCGATCTTCGTCGATTTCACCGTGCCCCAGAGCTATCTGACCGATATCCGCCGCAACCAGGCCAAAGAACCTTTGGCGGTCCAGGCGCTCGATGCCAATGCGCGCGAGGTGCTGGCGACCGGCAAGCTGACCCTGATCGACAATCAGGTGGATGTGACGACCGGCACGATCCATCTCAAGGCGACCTTCGACAATGCCGGGGCGGAGCTCTGGCCGGGCCAGTTCATCAATGCGCGGCTGGTCCTCAGCACCCGCATGGATGCGGTCACCGTCCCCGCCACCACGGTGCAGGAGGGGCCGGACGGATATTACGCCTATGTCATCAAGCCCGATCAGAGCGTCGAACGCCGCACGGTGGAGGTCAGCGGAATCCAGGACGGACAGGCGATCGTCACCGCCGGGCTGGCGGCGGGCGAGAAGATCGTCGTCGACGGCCAGTTCCGCCTGAGCCCCGGCGCCAAGGTCCAGGTCGCGCCCCCCGCGCCGCCAGGCGCACCCGCAACGACCGCCCCAGGGGCCGCCCCGGGAGCCGCGACAGGCGCGTCCAAGGCAGGCGGCTGACCCATCGATGAACATCTCCGAGACCTTCATTCGCCGCCCGATCGCGACGGCGCTGATGATGCTGGCTGTTCTCGTCTTCGGCATCGGCGCCTATTTCCTGCTGCCGGTGGCGGCCTTGCCCAATGTCGATTTCCCCACCATCACCGTCAGCGCCCAATTGCCGGGGGCGAGCCCCGACACCATGGCCTCCTCGGTCGCCACCCCGCTGGAGCAGCAATTCGGGTCGATCCCGGATCTCAGCCAGATGACCTCGACCAGCGGGCTCGGCTCGACCTCCATCACCTTGCAGTTCGACCTCTCCCGCGACATCGACGGCGCGGCTCAGGACGTCCAGACGGCGATCAATGCGGCCGGCGGGCTGCTGCCCTCGACGCTCCCCAACCCGCCGACCTATCGCAAGACCAACCCCGCCGACCGCCCTGTGCTGATCTATGCCGTGCATAGCGACGATCTGCCGATCTACAAGGTCGACGATTACGTCAGCACGATCCTCGCCCAGAAGCTCTCGACGACCCCGGGCGTCTCCCAGGTCATCGTCGCGGGGCAGCAGACCTATGCGCCCCATATCCAGGTCAACCCCATGGCGCTCGCTTCGCGCGGCGTCGGGCTGGAGGATGTGCGCACGGCGATCAGCAATGCGACCCTGGACCAGGCCAAGGGAACGCTGGAAGGGACCAGGCAGACCTACACCCTCGATACCAACGATCAGCTCTTCGACGCCCATGCCTATCGCCAGGTCATCGTCGCCTATCGCAACGGCGCACCGGTGCGTCTCCAGGACGTCGGCGATGTCGTCAATTCGGTGCAGCAGAACCGCATCGGCGCCTGGTTCGACAACAAGAAATCCGAGCTGCTGCTGATCCAGCGCGAGGCCGGGGCGAACACCATCACCGTGGTCGATTCCATCAAGGCCATGATGCCCCATCTGCAGGAATCCATCCCGCCGACGGTGAAGGTCGATCTGGTCTCGGACCGCTCCCTCACCATCCGGGCCTCGGTCAATGACGTGCAATGGACTCTCCTCATCACCATCGCCTTGGTGGTGATGGTGATCTTCATTTTCCTCCGCCATGTCTGGGCGACGATCATCCCCAGCGCCACGGTGCCGCTATCGCTCGTCGGCACCTTCGCGGTCATGTATCTGCTGGGCTACAGCCTCGATAATTTGTCTCTGATGGGCCTCACCATCGCCGTCGGCTTCGTGGTCGACGACGCCATCGTGATGATCGAGAACATCGTGCGCTATCTCGAGGAGGGGATGCGGCCCCTGGAGGCTGCCATCAAGGGGGCGGGGCAGATCGGCTTCACCATCATCTCAATCACCTTCTCCCTCATCGCCGTCTTCATCCCGCTGCTCTTCATGGGCGGGATCGTCGGCCGCCTGTTCCATGAATTCGCGGTGACCGTCACCATCGCCGTGCTGGTCTCGGCCTTCGTCTCTCTGACCCTGACGCCGGTGATGTGCTCGCTCTTCCTGCAGCGCGAGAGCGAGCAGAAGGCCAATTGGCTGAGCCGCGGGGCCGAGCATGTCTTCGAAGCCGTCCTCGCCGGCTATGACCGGAGCCTGCGCTGGGTGCTGTCGCACCAGCCCCCCATGCTCCTGGTGACCCTGGGGCTCATCGGCCTCACCGGCTATCTCTATGTCATCATCCCCAAGGGCTTCTTCCCGCAGCAGGATACCGGCTTCATCTTCGCCCAGGCGGAGGCGCGGGAAGACATCTCCTTCGCGGCCATGTCGGCGATCCAGCATCGCCTCGCCGCCATCGTGGCGCGCGATCCGGCGGTGGAGGGGGTGGTCGCTTTTGCCGGCGCCACGGGCGGCAATGCCACCGAGAACACGGCGCGCATGTTCATGCAGCTGAAGCCCTTCGGTCAGCGCAATGTCAGCGCCGATCAGGTGATCCAGCGCCTGCGCGCCAAGACCGCCGTCGTGCCGGGCGTGCGCTTCTACATGCAGGCCGGGCAGGACATCAATGTCGGCGGGCGTCTCGCGCGCACGCAATACCAGTACACGCTGACGGATACGAATACGGAGGAGCTCAACCACTGGGCGCCCATCATCGAGCATGCCATGGCGAAACTGCCGGAGCTGCAGGATGTCGCCTCCGACCAGCAGGTCGCGGCCCCGCATCTCTCCGTCGATATCGACCGCGACATGGCCTATCGCATGGGGCTTTCGCTCTCCCTCATCGACCAGACCCTCTATGACGCCTTCGGCCAGCGCCAGATCGCGACGATCTACAGCTCGACCAACCAGTACAAGGTGATCCTCGAGGTGGCGCCCGACTTCCAGGCCGATCCCTCGGCACTCGGCGGACTGTTCATTCGGGGGCCCACCGGCGCGCAGGTGCCCCTCAGCGCCGTGGCGCATTTCACCCCGAAGGTCGAGCCGCTCTCGGTCAATCACGAGGGCCAGTTCCCTGCGGTCACCCTCTCCTTCAATCTGACGCCCGGCGTGGCGCTGGGCCAGGCGGTGGAGAAGATCCAGGCGCTGGAGGCCACGCTGAAGACCCCGGCGACCCTCGACGGCGCCTTCCAGGGCACGGCCCAAGCCTTTCAATCCTCGCTGAGTTCCACACCCTTCCTGGTCGCGGCCGCCATCTTCGCGGTCTATGTCGTGCTGGGCATGCTCTATGAGAGCTTCATCCACCCCCTGACCATTCTCTCGGCCTTGCCTTCGGCGGGGGTGGGGGCGCTGCTGATGCTGCTGCTCTTCGGCTACGACCTCAGCATCATCGCCCTCATCGGCATCATCCTGCTGATCGGCATCGTCAAGAAGAACGCCATCATGATGATCGATTTCGCGCTCGAGGCGGAGCGCAAGGAAGGCAAATCGCCGCTCGAGGCGATCCACCAGGCCTGCCTGCTGCGCTTCCGCCCGATCATGATGACGACCATGGCGGCGCTGTTCGGCGGGCTGCCGCTGGCGCTGGGGCAGGGGGCCGGTGCGGAGCTCCGCCAGCCCCTGGGCATCGCCATCGTCGGCGGGCTGCTGGTCTCGCAATGGCTGACGCTCTACACGACGCCGGTGATCTATCTCTATCTCGACCGGCTGGGCCGCTGGCTCGGAAGCTCGAAGCGCCAGGCCCCGAAGAAGCCGCGGCCGGTGCTGACCGTCGTCGGCGCGGAGGCGCGGCGGCCGTGATCTCTTTCTCCCTCCCCCCTTGCGGGGGAGGGTTGGGGAGGGGGGTCGATCCGCGCATGCGGATCATGATGAATCTGCGGCAATAGAGCGGGGTTTACGGCCACCCCCACCCCGGCCCCTATGGCACGGACACATCTCAAAAAGCAGAGTCCGATCAATGGCTTGGCCAACAGGGGTCGAGTAGTGCGGCCGATAGCTATGAAGGGCGAGGAAGTCCCGTATCTGCGGGGACTTCTCGCGCTTTTTGGCCCGAGGCGCGGCGAAAGATGTGTCCACTCCATAGCCCCGGCCCTCCCCCGTCAATGCGCGGGCCTATCGGCCCGCAGGGGGAGGGGGAAGTAAGAAAACGCGGGAGACAGAAGTGCCGGTGTTACGCCACTTTCTTACCGCCCCGCGACCGTCAGCCCGTCCACCCTTGTCGTCGGGGCGTTGGTGCCGTAGCGGAAGACGAGGTCGTTGGCGGGCGCCAGATTCAGGAACATCTCCTTCAGATTGCCGGCGATGGTGATCTCGGCGACGGGATAGGCGATCTCGCCGTTCTCGATCCAGAAGCCGGCGGCGCCGCGGCTGTAATCGCCGGTGACATTGTTGACGCCCATGCCGATCAGCTCCGTGCAATAGAAGCCGCTGGCGATATCCGCCATCAGCTCCGCCGGCGTCAGCGGGCCGGGCTCGAGATGGAGGTTGCGCGTCGAGGGGCTGGGCGGGCCAGAGGTGCCGCGCGAGGCATTGCCGGTGCTCCTGAGGCCGAGCTGGCGCGCCGAGCGCAGATCCAGCACCCAGGTCGTCAGCACGCCGTCGGCCACCAGCTTGCGCCGGCTGGTGGGCAGCCCCTCGCCGTCGAAGGGGGCGGAGCGCAGGCCGCGCGGGCGCAGGGGATCTTCCACGATGTCGATTCCGGCGGGAAAGATTCGCTGGCCGAGCTTGTCCTTGAGGAAGCTGATGCCCCGCGTGATGGAGGCGCCGTTGATGGCACCCGCGAGATGGCCGACGAGACCGTTGGCGACCCGCGGGTCGAAGACCACCGGCACCTTGACCGTCGCCACCTTCTGCGGATTGAGGCGCTTCACCGCCTTCTCGCCGGCGCGCCTCCCCATGGCGGCGGGATCCTCGAGCTCGCTGCCATAGACCGCTGAGGTGAAGTCGTAGTCGCGCTGCATGCCGGTGCCTTCGCCGGCGACCACCGAGACCGAGAGGCCGGAATGGGAGCCGGCATAGCCCTGGCGGAAACCATTGGAAGCGGCGAGCGCCACCTTGCTGCGGCCCCAGGAGGCTTCCGCCCCTTCCGAATTGGTGACGCCCGGGACTTCGCGGGCGGCGGCTTCGGCGGCCCGGACCCGCTCGATCAGCGTCTCGGTCGAGGGCTCCTCGGGATCGCAGAGGTCGAGGTTGGGCACGGTTTTCGCGATATCGGCGGGATCGGCGATGCCGCAGAAGGGATCCTCCGGCACGACCTTGGCCATGGCCACGGCCCGGGCCGCCAGCTCGTCCAGCGCCTTCGAGGAGAAATCCGTCGAGGAGACGATGGCCTGGCGCTTGCCGAGGAAGACCCGGAGGCCCAGATCCTGGCCCTCGGCGCGCTCCAGCTTCTCCGGCCGCCCCAGCCGCTCGGCGATGGTGAGGGAAGCCCCCTCCACCACCAGCGCATCGGCGGCGTCCGCCCCTGCCTTGCGGGCGCGCGTCAGCAGATCGTCGAGGATGTCGAGGTATTTGGCGATGGGCATGAGGGAATCCCTATGGCGAATATCGGGGCAGGGGAATAAGGCGACAGATCTATCGGATCACAGATTGGGTCGGTCAGCCATGCGTTCAACCGAGGGGCGTTCAACCGAGCTCCAGGCGGAAGAGCGGCAGGGCCCGAGCCGGGTCGATCTCCGAGGGCACGGCCCCGGCCGGCACCGCCCCCATGCGGTGATAGAAGCCGGCGGCATGGGGATCGCCCACGATCATCATCCGCCCATAGCCCTTGCGCCGCGCAAGGGCCACCGCATCCTCCCAGAGGGCGCGGCCGATGCCGCCGCCGATGGCATCGGGACGGACGAAGAGATGGCTGAGGCCGATGCCCGCGGGATCCGGCTCGAAGCCGTAGAACCCCAGGATGAATCCGCCCTCGCCTTCGGCCAGGCGGAAGACATGGCGGCGGATCATGGCGGGCTCGATGGTGAGCGCAGAGCGGCAACGGGCCATGAAGCTCGCGGGATAGCCCCAATGGGCCTTGGCGGCGAGCGCAAGCGCGGTCAGCGCGCCCGCCTCGGCCGGCCGCGCGGCGCGGATCAGCGCCAGATCGGCTTGCCGCTGCCGGGAAGGCCCAGGCTCGGCCATTTCTTCGTCACCGCCTCCACCACATCCTCGCTCATGCGGATCTTGCGGCCCCATTCGCGCTTGGTCTCCGGCGGCCATTTATTGGTGGCGTCGAGGCCGATCTTGCTGCCGAGCCCGGACTCGGGGCTCGCGAAATCGAGATAGTCGATGGGCGTGCCCTCGACCAGAGTGATGTCGCGGGCCGGATCCATGCGGGTGGAGATCGCCCACATCACATCCTTCCAGCTCCGCGCATCGATGTCGTCATCCACCACGATGACCCATTTCGTGTACATGAATTGGCGGAGGAAGGACCAGACGCCCATCATCACCCGCTTGGCATGACCGGGATAGGCCTTGCGCATCGAGACCACGGCGATGCGATAGCTGCATCCCTCCGGCGGCAGATAGAAATCGACGATCTCGGGAAACTGCTGGATCAGCAGCGGGACGAAGACCTCGTTCAGCGCCTCGCCCAGGATCGAGGGTTCGTCCGGCGGGCGGCCGGTGAAGGTCGAGAGATAGATGGGCTGGCGGCGCATGGTGATGGCGCTGATGGTGAAGACCGGGAAGCGCTCGACCGAATTGTAATAGCCGGTGTGGTCGCCATAGGGCCCTTCATCGCCGTAATCGTCGAGGGCGACATGGCCTTCGAGCACGATCTCCGCCTCGGCCGGCACCTTGAGGGGCACGGTCTTGCAATCCACAAGCTCGACCTTGGCCCCGCGCAGCAGGCCTGCGAACTGATACTCCGAGAGGGTATCGGGCACCGGCGTCACGGCGGCGAGGATGGTGCCGGGATCGGCGCCGATGACGGCGGCGGCCGGCAGAGGCTCGGGCCGCTGCTCCTTCCAGCGCGCATGATGCTGGGCGCCGCCGCGATGCTTCAGCCAGCGCATCAGGGTGGTGTTCCGCCCGGTCACCTGCATGCGGTAGATGCCGAGGTTGAAATTATCGGCCTTGTCGGTGCCGGGCTTCGGCCCTTGGGTCACCACCAGCGGCCAGGTGATGAGGGGGGCCGGCTCGCCGGGCCAGCAGGTCTGGATCGGCAAACGAGCGAGATCGATGTCCTCGCCGTAGAGCACCACTTCCTGGCAGGGCGCGGTGCCGACGGTCTTGGGCCGCATGGTCATGACGCTTTTGACCAGCGGCAGCATGTCCAGGGCCTCGCGCCAGCCGCCGGGGGGTTCGGGCTGCTTCAGGAAGGCCAAGGTCTCGCCCAGCTCGCGCAGCTGATCGGGCCGCCGCTCCATGCCGCGCGCCACCCGCTCGACGGTGCCGAAGAGGTTGACCAGCACCGGCATGTCGTAACGCTGGCCTTCGAGCCCCACGACATTCTCGAACAGCACCGCCGGCCCGCCCTCGGCCAGGAGGCGGGTCTGGATCTCGGTCATCTCGAGATGGGGGCTGACCGGTGCTGCGACCCGAACGAGCCCGCCCTCGTGCTCGAGGCGCTCGATGAAGTCGCGTAGCGATCGATAGGGCATGGGCGGGTGCTGCGGGCTATTCTGGACGGCGCCATCTTAGGCAGAGAGGTCGAGGCTTGCGCAAGTTTCCTGCCGAATTCGAGGACATGCTGAGCCCCAAGGGGCGCCGTCTGCTGGCCGGGGCGTCGCCCCTGGCGGGGGCGCTGGCAGATCCGCGCCGGCGCTTCCTCGCCGCCGACGGGCTGATCGATCCGGCCCGGGTCGAGGCAGGGCGCCTGCTGCTGGAGCGCCATCTGCTGCCGCATCTGGCCCGCATCGACCGCCCCATCCCGCCCGAGGCGACCTGGGAGATGACGGAGAACTATGGCGAGCTCCTGCCCAAGACGGCGCGGGTCTCGACCGCGACCTTCGAGCGCCGTCGCGGGGCCGCCTGGGAGGCCGCGGCGAAGACGGGGCTCGCCGCCATGCTGGGCTCGGCGAGCTTTCGGGGCTTCGCCGAGGCGCTTGCCGGCCGCCCTCTGGCGCGGCGCTGGGGCATCCAGGCGCTTTGCTACGGGCCGGGGGATTATGCGGGCCCGCATAACGATCATCATCCCGAGGAGCCCGAAGCGCGCCAGGGCTATGTCGATATTCATCTGACCCTGACGAGTCCGGCGGTCGCCCAGCAATTCCTGGTCTATGCGGTCTCGGGCCATTTCAGCCGGATGGAGACTACAGCGCGTTCCGGCCGCATCACCGCCTATCGCCTGCCGCTCTGGCATTACACCACGCCGCTGGTGGCGAAGCGCGGCCGCGAGGCCGAGGCGCGAAGGTGGGTGCTGTTGGGGACGTTTCTCTATCGGTGAGGGCTGCCAGCCCGCCCGGCCCGACCGCTACGGCCTATCTCTCCTCCGTCATTCCCGCGAAAGCGGGAATCCAGGGCGAGCGGCACAACGTGGGGCCCTGGATTCCCGCTTTCGCGGGAATGACGGCGGAGAAGTATTGCCCTCGGGGCGAGGAGCGAGCCTGCGGCTTTACACCAAACTCCCGCCCGCCGCGCGGACGGCTTCGCGGTAGCTGCGCTCGGAGCGGTAGGCGCCGAACTTCGGCATGGCTTCGGGCGGGCAGGCGCGCATGCCTTTGCCATGGGGCAGGATCTTGAAGCAGCGCCCCTGGCGGTCCATGAAGGGAATCGCCTGGCGCCGGCGGGAGAAGACCCGGCGCAGCGTCGCGGAATATTCCTTGTGGACCTCGTATTCGCCGGGATCGACCTTGAACATGTATTCATAGGCCGCGATGAACTGACGGCGGAACTCGGCATCGACCACCGAGAAATTGGAGATCACCCAGCAGCGGTCGGCGAACATCCAATGGATCGACAGGCCGATGAATTCGCCCTTGCGGTCGAGATAGGGAAAGAAGGGGAAGGAGCGGCAGGCGAGCGTGCGGTTGTCGCGCTCGCAATGGCGCACGCCCTTGCATTCGATGGCGAGGCAGCTCTTGTGCAGGTCGCCGACGATGGCCTGGCCGGCGCGGTCGGTGGGGCGATAGCGCCGCCAGAGCCGGGTGCGGCCTCGCAGCAAATCCCATTCGGCGCGATCGACCACGGGAATCGCATGATCGGTCGTGCAGCAGACCGGCTCCCCGCCGTTCAGCGGCGAGCAATGCTTGCCGCAGTCGAAGCGCGAGATGGGCGCCTGGAACATCTGATAGACGCGGGCAAAGTCTTCCGGTGTTACGGGCGCGGACTTCATGCGACGCAATTCTCCGTCATGGATTCCCGAATCAAACCACCGGGCGGTTAACAACTATAATCCGCGCGGCGCGCCGATAGCTACCGCAGTGCGGTATGAATCGCCGCGCATGGCGTGGCCTCAACTCTTGCCCGGCGCCCAGCATCGGCTATGATTCTCCGATCGTCACCGGAGGAGGGAATGACTCACTATTGGGTGGTCGGCGGCGAATATGCCGATACGACCTTCGAACGAACCGCCGCCGGAGGGCCAGAGGAGCGCATCGGCCCCTTCGAGAGTTACGAGGCCGCCAAGGCGGTCTGGCAGGCCCGGGCCTGGGCAACCGTGGACAATGCCCGGGCGCGCTATCGCATCGAGGAGGATGGCAGCGACCTGCGCTACTGGGTCGTCGGCTGCTCCTACAAGGACACGCGCTTCTGCGAGCCCGCCGACAAGCAGGGCGAGCGCTGGTACGGCCCCTTCGAGAGCTATGAATCGGCCAAGGCGGAGTGGAACCGGCTGGCCTGGTCCACCGTCGACGACGCCCATGCGCGGTTTCGCATCGAGCGCCGGGTCGAGCGCCGGGGCTACGGCACCTAGAGTCTGAGCTAGGCCTCTGCCGCTGCCTTGAGTCGAACTGGCCGCGCCGAACTCGCCGCGGTCTTTTGCGCTGCGGCCCTCGAGCGCGGCGCGCTCCTCCTGGAACAGCCGGATCAGGGAATCCATCACCGCGCGCACCCGCGGCAGATCGCGCAGATCGCGATGGACCAGCAGCCATTGATCGGCGGCGACCTCCGGCAAGGGGGCGCCCAGCCGCCGCAGCGCCGGATCCGCGTCGCCCATATGGCAGGGCAGAACCGCAAGCCCCGCGCCCGCGCCCACCGCCTGCTGCAGCACCAGCCAATTGTTCACCCGGACGGCGGGCCGCGCGCCGTCCAGCAGATCGAGGACCCAGCTCTGCCCGGGCATGTAGTTATGGTCGTCGTCGAAGCCGACCCAGGCCAGGCGGCGGAGCTGCTCGCGGGAGAGGCGCTCCGGCACAGCCCCAGCGGCGCCATAGACCGCATAGGCGGCGCGGCCGAGCCGGCGGGTGACGATGCTGCCGAGATCGGGCACCTGCTCGCGGATCAGGAGATCGGCCTCGCGGCGGGAGAGATTGGCCAGCATGTGGCTGGCCGTCAGCTCGATCTCGATGCATTGCAGTTGGTGGCGCAGCCGCGGCAGATGGCGGGCGATGAAGGCGGCCATGGCCTCACCGGCGGAGAGCCGCACCGTGCCATGGACCGTGTCGCCGAGCCCGGCGCTGCGGCGCTGCAGGGATTCCGCCGCCCGCTCCATGGCGGTGGCATCCTCCAGCAGCCCCTCGCCGGCCGAGGTGAGGGCGAATTTGTCCGGCAGCCGGTCGAAGAGCCGAGCGCCGAAACTCTCCTCCAGCGCCTTGATCCGGCGCGCCACGGTGGGATGGCTGACCTCGAGCCGGCGGGCCGCCGCCGTCAGGCTGCCCTCCCGGGCCAGGGTCAGAAACACGCGCAGGTCGTTCCAATCGGCGTTCATGGCGGTCATCCCACGGGATTTGCCTGTACGGAAATGTACAGGTGGTCTTCGATCTTGTCGAATGCCGAACGTCAGCGTTCAGCCTACACTGCACTGCGAGATCGGATTTTCGAGGGACCGAGTCATGCATTTCGAGCCGCGGCTGTGGCAGTTCACCGAGGGCCTGCGCCTTCGCATCCTGGGCACGACCCTCATCGGGCTGGTCGCCGTGGGGCTCGGCATCGCGCGCCTGGCGCTGCTGGGCTGGCTGATCGGCCAGATCTTCGCCGGCCATGATCTGAAGAGCCTGGCGCTGCCGATCCTGCTCATCGCCGTGGTCATGGTTTTGCGGGGCCTCGCCGAGCATTGGCGGGTGGAGGTCGCCCATCGCACCGCGGCGCGGGTGCAGAAGACGCTCCGCCGCACGATCTATGACCGTATCGCCGCGCTCGGGCCTGGCACCGTCGGCCGGCGGCGCTCCGGCGCGCTCACCCTCTCATTGATCGAAGGAGTCGAGCAGCTCGAGGTCTATTTCGGCCAGTTCCTGCCGCAGTTCCTGATCGCTTTGCTGGCGCCGGTCATGATCTTCGTCGTCATCGCCTTCCTCGATCTGCCGGTGGCGGCCGTCATGCTGGCCTTCGCGCTGCTGGCCCTCTTCGCGCCGGCGCTCTGGCATCGCCATGACGTGGCCAATTCCCTCGGCCGGCAGAAATCCTATGCCGCCTTCGCCGCCGAATTCCTGGATTCGATCCAGGGCCTCGCCACCCTCAAGGCCTTCGGCCAGAGCAAGGCGCGGGCCGACAAGCTGGAGTTCCAGGCCCGCGATCTCTTCCGGCGCACCATGTGGGTGCTGGGCACCAATGTGCTGGCCCGCGGCATCACCGACAGCTCCATCGCCTGCGGTGCGGCGGCCGCACTCGCGCTCGGCGCCTGGCGCGTCGAGGCCGGCGCCATGAGCCTGACGGCGCTGCTGGTGATCCTGATGCTGGGGGTGGAGATCTACCGGCCCATGCGCGAGCTGCGCACGGTGCTGCATCAGGGCATGGTCGGCATGTCGGCGGCCCAGGGCATCTATCAGATCCTGGACGACCGGCCCGACGTGGCCGATGCGCCGCCGGCCGCCCTCGCCGCGCCGCTGGCCCCGGCCATCGCCTTCGAGGGCGTCGGCTTCCACTATCCCGGCGCCCGTCGCGCCGTGCTGAGCGGGCTCGACTTCGCCATCGCGCCGGGCGAGCGCATCGGCCTCGTCGGCTCCTCGGGCGGCGGCAAATCCTCCATCGTCCGGCTGCTGCTGCGCTTCTACGATCCCGCGCAGGGCCGGGTCACCCTCGGCGGCCATGACCTGCGCAGCCTCTCCTTCCAGCAGATCCGCTCGCTGATCTCGGTGGTGAACCAGGACACTTTCCTCTTCCACGGCACGGTGGAGGAGAACATCCGCATGGGCCGGCCGGAGGCCTCGACCCAAGAGGTCGAGGCGGCGGCCCAGGCGGCCAATATCCATGATTTCATCGCGCGCTTGCCCCAGGGCTATCGCACCATCATCGGCGAGAAGGGCATCAAGCTCTCCGGCGGCCAGCGCCAGCGCGTCGCCATCGCCCGCGCTTTGCTGCGCGACACGCCGATCCTGCTGCTCGACGAGGCGCTCTCGGCCGTGGATGCGGAGAACGAGGCGGTGATCCAGCAGGCGCTCGACCGGCTGATGCGCGGACGCACGACCCTGGTGCTCGCCCATCGCCTCTCCAGCGTCATCGGCTGCGACCGCATCCTCGTGCTCGACGGCGGGCGCATCGCCGAGAGCGGCGCCCATGGCGCGCTGATGCGGGCCGGCGGCATCTATGCCGGGCTCATGGCGGAGCAGGCACGGGAATCGGAACCCGCCGAGCCCATCGAGGAATCCGAGACGCCGCGCGGCCTCGAGCGGGTCGCCGACGGCGCCGGGGGCGCGGTCAAGACGGTGACCGAAGGCATCATCAAGGCCGAGGGGCTGGGCTGGCGCCAGCTCACCGTCGAGCTGATGAAGCTGGTCCTGCCCTGGAAGGGACGGCTCGCCGCCACCTTCATCCTGGGCGTGCTCCGGGTCATCGCCTTCATCGGCGTCGGCGTGCTGAGCGCCATGGCGGTCTTCGCCCTCAAGAACGGCGCGCCGATCGCGCCCTGGCTCTGGGCGCTGGCGGTGGTGGCCCCGCTCTCCGGCGTGATCCATTGGCTCGAATCCTGGATCGCCCATGACATGGCCTTCCGCCTCCTGGCCGAGATGCGGATCGCGATCTTCCGCAAGCTCGATGCCCTGGCGCCCGCCTATCTCGTGCGCCGGCGCACCGGCGATCTCATGGCGCTGGCGACCCATGACGTGGAGATGGTCGAGTATTTCTTCGCCCATACCGTGGCACCCGCCTTCGTCGCCGTGCTGGTGCCGGCCGCCGTCCTGGTGGTGCTGGGCTGGGCCAGCCCCTGGATCGCGCTGGCGCTGCTGCCCTTCCTCATCGCCGTCGCCCTCAGCCCCTTCCTGATGCGCGGCCGCGTCGACCGGCTGGGCTCGCAAGCCCGCGAGGCCTCGGGCGAGCTCGGCGCCTTCGCGGTGGATTCCGTGCAGGGGCTGGCGGAGATCGTCGCCTTCCAGGAAGAGGATGCGCGGGGAAAGCGTCTCGATGCCCTCTCCGACCGGATGATCGCGCTGCGCCTGCCTTTCTATGGCGAGCTCAGCCTGCAGCAGAGCCTGCTGGAGATCCTGACGGGGCTCGGCGGCCTCGCCGTCGTGGTGGCCGGCGCCTATGTGGCGGGGCAAGGCGGGATCGATCCCGCGCTGCTGCCGCTGCTGGCCATCCTCGCCATGGCGGCCTTCCTGCCGGTCTCCGAGATCGCCCAGGTCGGCCGCCAGCTCGCCGATACCTTGGGGGCGACGCGGCGGATCTATGGCCTCGCCAATGAGCCGGTGGTGGTGAGCGACGGGCCCGGCGTGGCGCCGCAGCCGGGACCCGCCGCCCTGGGCTTGAGCGATGTCAGCTTCACCTATCCCGGCCAGAACCGGCCGGCCCTCAGCGCGGCCAGCTTCCGGATTCCCGCGGGCAAGACCCTGGCTCTGGTCGGCACCTCCGGTGCGGGCAAGACCACGACGGCCCAGCTGCTGATGCGCTTCTGGGATCCCGATCGCGGGAGCCTCACCTTGAACGGCGCGGATCTGCGCGAGTATCGCCTCGACGATCTGCGCCGCCAGATCGCGCTGGTGGCCCAGGACACCTATCTCTTCAACGATACGCTCCGCCGCAACATCCTGATCGCCCGGCCCGAGGCGAGCGAGGCCGAGCTGGCGGCGGCCATCGGCCATGCCTCGCTGGCCGAGCTGGTCGAGGCCCTGCCCGAGGGGCTGGATTCCGAGGTCGGCGAGCGCGGCACCAGCCTCTCCGGCGGCCAGCGCCAGCGCGTCGCCATCGCCCGCGCCTTCCTCAAGGACGCCCCCGTGCTGATCCTGGACGAGGCGACCTCGCATCTCGACGCGGTGAACGAGCAGGCGGTGCGCCGCGCCCTCGATGTGCTGAAGGCCGACCGCACCACCATCGTCATCGCCCACCGCCTGTCGACCATCAGGGATGCCGATGTCATCGTCGTGCTGCAGGAGGGCCGCGTGATGGAAGTTGGCGACCACGCCACGCTGCTGGCCAAAGGCGGCCTCTACGCCCAGCTCGTCTCGCGCCAGCTGGCTTCCGCGCATGTGGCGGCGGCGCAGTGATGCCGATCGAGCGAATCGTGTGAACCAGGACGTTCGGGAAAGCTGCTAGGATCGCCGGACCTGAAGCGTGAAGCCATGGGGGCGAGATTGACTCCTGCGCAGCCGGTCGTCCATGAGCGCGACTTCCTTTTCGACTATATCCACCGCATCATATTCAAAGGGGATCACGCCGCAGCGCTGAAGCGCTACATCGAGGGTGGCGAGGATTGCTGTCGTCGATTCGCCGGCCTATGTGCCGAACATAAGCCGGACGGCGTCAGGAGGGTCCTCGACTTCGCCTCCGGCTTTGGCCGCGTCGCGCGGCATTCGGCGCGCGTCATGCCGGATGCCTCGTGGACGGCCTGCGATATTCACCCCGAAGCGCTGGAGTTCCTGCGCGGCCTTGGGCTGCCGGCGATCCCATCCGCACGGCATCCCCGCGATTGGGCACCGCCGCAGCTCTACGATGCAGTGCTCGTGCTTTCCCTGTTCTCGCATCTGCCCGATCTCAGCTTCGGGCCGTGGTTGCGCAGGATTTTTGAGGCGGTCGCGCCGGGCGGGATCATGATGTTCACGACCCATGGAGAGGTGACCCTCCAGCACAGATGGCAATTGCCGCTCAGCAGCTTCGATTCTCGCGGCTTCTTCTGGCAGATCGGCGGCGATCAACTCGATCTTGACCCGCTGGAATACGGGACCACCGCCGCCACGTTCGGGTATGTATATGCAATTCTTCGCGACATCCCGCAGGCGACTCTTGTCCGATACCAGCGCGGGTTCTGGTGGGGGAACCATGATCTTTACGTCCTCCGGAGGGAGTGACCTCCTTCGTCGAGCGCCGGGTATCGGTTACGTGCCGTCCCAGCCCCAGACCACCGTCTCGCGCATCGTGCAGTATTCCAGCTCCAGGGTCGTCGGCACCTGGTAGCGGGCGATTTCCTTCAGGCCTGAGGTCGGGAGATAGCTGCGGCCGGGATCGCCGATCAGGATCAGCTTTCCGGCACGCGCGAGCTCGGTGAACCAGGCGGCGATGCGCTCGGCCATGGGGCGCTCGTAGCAGACGTCGCCGGCGAGGATGACCTCCCAATCGCCTGATGTGCCGATGATGTCATCCTCGATCAGCGTGACCGCGACGCCATTGGCCGCGGCATTGAGGGCGATGGCGATGCGGGCGAAGGGATCGATCTCCGCCGCGCTGACGGCAGATGCGCCCGCCATGGCGGCGGCGATGGCGGTGAGCCCGCTGCCGGCGGCGAAATCCAGCACCCGCCGGCCGGCGACGAGGTCCGGATGATCGAGGAGATGGCGGGTCAGGGCCTGGCCGCCGGGCCAGGCGAAGGCCCAATAGGGCGGGGGCAGGCCGTTGCGCTCGAGATCGGCCTCGGTCGCATGCCAGATGGGCAGGATCTCGCTCGCGAGATAAAGCTGGATCTCGGGCACCAGCGGCGGGGCGGCGAGCGCGGTTTCGGCACGGATGAAGACAGCGGGATCGCTCACCCCGTGAGCCGGCCGGCCAGAACCCGTCCCAGGATGATGCCGATGAAAAGGATCCAGCCGAGCCAGCGATTGGCGCGGAACTTGGCGAGGCAATCGGCTGGATCGTCGAAATCGACGGCGAAGATCTGCCAGGCGAGATGACCCGCCACCGCGGCCAGCGCCAGCCAGCCGAAGAGGCCGAGGCCCGCGGTCTGGATCATGGCGGCCAGGAGCAGGAGCGTCGCGACGGCGAAGAAGGCGAGCCAGATCCTGCTCGCCGCGCCGAATTTGAGCGCCGTGGAGCGCACGCCGATGAGGGCGTCGTCCTCCTTGTCCTGATGGGCATAGATGGTGTCGTAGACCAGGGTCCAGGCGATCCCCGCCGCATAGAGCAGCAGCGGTGCCGCATCGAGCCGGTCCCGTCACCGCCGCATAGCCCAGAAGCGCGCCCCAGTTGAAGGTCAGGCCGAGGAAGGCCTGGGGCCAATAGGTGATCCGCTTCATGAAGGGATATGTGACGATCAGCGCCAGCGAGGCGACGCCGAGGATGATCGCGAGCGGCGATAGTTGCAGCAGGATGACAAGCCCGATCAGCAAGCTGCAGCGCCAGGAAGACCAAGGCGCGTCTCATCGAGATCGCGCCGCTGGCGATGGGCCGCCCGGCGGTGCGGGTCACCCGCCGGTCGAAATCGCGATCGGCCATGTCGTTGATGGTGCAGCCCGCCCCGCGCATCACGATGGCGCCGATGGCGAAGAGGATCAGCAGGCGGAGGCTCGGCCCCTCGCCGGGCGCGGCGGCAAGCGCGATGGACCACCAGCCGGGAAAGAGCAGCAGCCAGGTCCCGATCGGCCGGTCGAGCCGGGCCAGGCGGCAATAGGGCCTGAGACCCGCGGGAACCAGGCGATCGACCCAGTCGTCCCGGCGGATGTCGGTGAAGCTGCGGCTCGGGTTGGCGCTTGCCATTCTCCCTCGGCTTGTCTGATGTCGGCGGATTAGTTTAGGACCGCCGCGCGATCGATAGCCAATTGAATCGGGCTGGTTGAATCGCGCTGGGTCGGATCGGGATGAATGCTTGGCACGGAAAGCGACGGGATGATTCCGCGTCTCTATGTGGATGCGCCGCTGGCGGCCGGTGCGGCGATCGCGCTGGATACGGCCCGCGGCCATTACCTGCGCAATGTGCTGCGGCGGGAGAAGGGCGCCTCGGTCCTGCTCTTCAACGGCCGCGACGGCGAATGGCTGGCCGAGATCGAGGCGCTCGCCAAGAGCGGCACGCGGCTTTCCGTCCAGCGCCAGACCGTGGCCCAGCGCCTGGGTCCGGATCTCTGGCTCGTCTTCGCCCCGCTGAAGCGCGAGCGCATCGATCTCCTGGCCGAGAAGGCGACGGAGCTCGGCTGCCGGCGCCTGCAGCCGATCTTCACCCAGCACACCGCCGTGAGCCGGGTCAATGTCGAGCGCCTCGCCGCCCATGTCATGGAGGCGGCGGAGCAGACCGAGCGGCTCGACCTGCCGGAGGTGGGCGAGCCCCGGCGCCTGAGCGAGCTCCTCGAGAGCTGGCCGGCGGATCGGCGCATCATCCTCTGCGCCGAGGCCGGCGCCGCGGCGCCTATCGCCGAGGCCCTGGCCGGGCTGCCGCGCGAGGTGCCTTATGCCGTCATGACCGGACCGGAGGGCGGCTTTGCATCCAGCGAGCTTGACCATCTCCGCAAACTGCCATTTGTTACGCCCGTTGGCCTGGGGCCCCGCGTGCTCCGGGCCGATACGGCTGCGATCGCGGCCCTTGCCTGCTGGCAGGCGCTTCTCGGCGATGGCCGCGAACGTCCGCCGGCAAGGTGATTCTTTCGGCGATTCCCGCAATCTGAAAGGTTGGCCCAGAGATGTCGGCTCCTCCCAAGTCGCGCGGCGAACCGATCACCGGCAAGCGCCAGCTGGTGGAATATATCGAGCAGGGAAACAAGCCGCCCGAGAAGTGGCGCATCGGCACCGAGCATGAGAAATTCGGCTTCGATCTGGAGACCCTTCGCCGCATGCCCTATGAGGGGCCGAAGGGCATCGGCGCCCTGCTCCGCGGCCTGCAGCGCTTCGGCTGGGAGCCGGTGGAAGAAGACGGCAATGTCATCGCGCTCACCTGCGGGGCCTGCAACATCACGCTGGAGCCCGGCGGACAATTCGAGCTTTCCGGCGCCCCGGTCGAGACGATCCACCAGACCTGCGATGAGGTGCAGACCCATCTGAAGCAGGTGAAGGAGGTCGGCAACGAGCTCGGCATCGGCATGCTGGGCATGGGCTTCGATCCCAAATCGACGCGCGCGGAGGTGCCCTGGATGCCCAAGGGCCGCTACATCATCATGCGCGATCAGATGATGCGCCGGGGCAAGCTCGGCCTCGACATGATGCTGCGCACCTGCACGGTGCAGGTAAATCTCGATTTCGAGAGCGAGGCCGACATGGTGCGCAAGCTCCGCGTCAGCCTGGCGCTGCAGCCGCTCGCCACGGCGCTCTTCGCCAATTCGCCCTTCACCGAGGGCAAGCCCAACGGCTACCAGAGCTATCGCGCCCATATCTGGACCGATACCGATCCCGACCGCACCGGCATGCTGCCCTTCGCCTTCGAGCCCGGCATGGGCTTCGAACGCTATGTCGACTACATGCTCGACGTGCCGATGTATTTCGTCTACCGCGACGGGCATTACCTCGACACGACAGGCCAGTCCTTCCGCGATTTCATGGTGGGTAAGCTGCCCGGCGCTGCCGGGCGAGATCCCGAGCATGGGCGATTGGGTCAATCATATGACCACCGCCTTTCCCGAGGTGCGCCTGAAGCGCTTCCTGGAGATGCGCGGCGCCGATGGCGGCCCCTGGGACCGGCTCTGCGCGCTGCCGGCGCTTTGGGTCGGGCTGCTCTACGACAGCCAGGCGCTGGATGCCGCCTCGGATCTGGTCAAGGGCTGGACGGTCGAAGAGCTGGAGGCGCTGCGCCGCGAGGTGCCGCGCCAGGCGCTGGATGCCGTCTTCCGCGGCCGCAAGCTCCGCGACTGGTCGCGCGAGGTGCTGCGCATCGCCCGCGACGGGCTGACCCGGCGGCGCAAGCTCGACCGCATGGGCGGCGACGAGAGCCACTTCCTCAACGCCCTGGACCGCATCGCCAATTCCGGCAAGACCCCGGCGCAGGAGAAGCTCGAGCTGTTCCACGGGCGGTGGAAGGGCTCGGTCGATCCGGTGTTCGGGGAGTTCGCTTACTAGGCGAGGGCGGCGGCAGCCGAAGCGCCACCGCCACCCCTTACGTCATGGCCGGGTAGAAGGCCCCGATTGTCTGGTTCGGGCCAGCAAGCTTCGCTCTCTCAACCGTCATGCTCGGCCTTGTGCCGAGCATCCACGCCTTCTTCGTCACAACGTCATGGTTAGCGGCGACTTCCACGCGCTCGCTTGAGCACTTCAGGCCCGTCTTACGAAGATCGCCGTCGGACCGGGACTAACAGAGTTAGCTGCCGGTGCGGCGGGGTGCAGGAAGGCGTGTGATGCTCGGCACGAGGCCGAGCATGACGTGAGATAGCGGCAGCCCTGGCCACTCGCTGTCAAACAGCACGCCTTCCAGCGGGCGACCCAGTGCTACGGGCACTATCCGACGCTGACTCGCGGTAGACGAACCGGACAGCCGTGGGACAAGCCTGGCCATGACGTAAGGGGGAGGTGGCGACTGACTATTTCGCGACTCTTGCCAGCGCCTCCCATCTTCAGCATGTAGAGAGCCATGCGCCGGCTCGCTCATCTTCTCCTGCTGTTCGCCCTGCTCCCTCTCGCGGCCGAGGCCGCCATGCAGGGCGAGAATCTGCTCGTGCCGCCCATGCCGGCGGGCTGGGTCAAGGCCTATGGCGCCCAGGGCAATGGCATCAACATGGTGGAATATGTGCCGCCGGGCCAGAGCCTCGATGTCCTGGTCGGAGATGATCAATGTCGAGGTCTTCCACGGCCGCGGCGGCGCCAGCCCCCAGACGCTGCAGCAGCAGGTGACCGACGGCTTCAAGGTCAATTGCGAGACGCTGCATGTCGACGGTCTCGGCCGCGGCACCACCAGCGGCCTGCCGGCGGGGCGCTGGATCACCTATTGCGGCAAGGTGAAACAGACGGGCAAGGGCGAGATCACTTACTTCCAGGCGATCAGCGGCAAGGCGAATTTCTATCTCGTCCAGCGCGCTCTGAGGGTTGCGCCCTTCGATCCCCTCAAGCCGCCCTTCGATCGCGCGACGCTGGCGGCCTGGCAGAAATTCTTCGACCAGGTGGCGGTCTGCGACAGTGGCGACCCGAACGCAACCCTGCCCGTGAGGCCAGGCTCCCGTCTGCATGAAGCGCTATAGTGAGGACGACGAGCGGTAGTCCATTTCGACGTATATCCAGAGAAGAAAAACCGCGAAACTTCTCCGGAAGCTCAATGCTCGAAATCAAGCCCAGCGTGGCCGCCTCTGATCCGATGAATGTCACCCACGACTGCCTGATCGGGTTCGCCTTCGATCACGAAAGTGCTGCGGAAGTATCCCTTGCGGCGCATCTGAAGCTGGCTGTCCCCGCAGATTCGGTATGTCATCCTGCCGTCGAAAACAGCGCTGTGCACCACGACATCGCCCGCAGACATCAGCCATCGCGAAAAAATGCCGCGCTGCAATGACCGGCCCGTAGCGTCCACGCGGCATTCGAAGGAATGATCCCGGAGGCGAATCTTCGTATCCACGCCGCTATGGCGGCGCGCGCGCGGTCTGCATATCAATCCGGCCGATCTCGGTTTCGGCGCGCAGTATCCTATATGCCTCGGCACCCCAGAAGGACGATTGTTCGGGGGCGGTCTTCTCGGCGACCAACATGGCTTGTTCTCCCGCTTCCCATCCTCGGTGGCTCATCGGCGATCCGATTGCCGTGCCATTCAGGCTCATCGCCGCGCGTCCGCCGTTCGGGCAGGTTCTGCCGTCATCCGCACGGCACAATGGAGTCTCAGCCTGCATCTTTGCATCGAATACTGAATGAGGCGCGGTCTCCCGCTTTTTTCTAATACGTCCCGGGATAGGCCCCGCCGTCGAGCAGCCAGTTCTGGCCGGTGACATAGCCGGCATGGGTCGAGCAGAGGAAGGCGCAGGCCGCGCCGAATTCGGGCGGATGGCCGAAGCGGCCGGCGGGGGTCTCGGCTTCCAGCTCTTTGACCGCGGCGTCGCGCGAGAGATTGCGGGCCTTGGCCGTGGCCTGGATGAAGCTCTCCAGCCGGTCGGTGGCGAAGGAGCCCGGGAGCAGGTTGTTGATGGTGACGTTGTGGCGCACGGTCTTGCGGGCGATGCCGGCGACGAAGCCGGTGAGGCCGGAGCGGGCGCCGTTGGAGAGGCCCAGCACCTCGATGGGCGCCTTCACCGAGGAGGAGGTGATGTTGACGATGCGCCCGAAGCCGCGGGCCATCATGCCGTCCACCGTCGCCTTGATGAGCTCGATGGGGGTCAGCATATTGGCGTCGAGGGCGGCCAGCCAATCCTCCCGGCTCCAATTGCGGAAATCGCCCGGCGGCGGACCGCCGGCATTGTTGACGAGGATGTCGGGGTCGGCGCAGGCGGCGAGCACCGCCTCGCGGCCTTCGTCGGTGGTGATGTCGGCGGCGATGGCGGTCACCGAGACGCCATGGGTGGTCCGGATCGCCTCGGCGGTCTGATCCAGCACATCGCGGTTGCGCGCATTGAGGACGAGATCGACCCCCGCCGCGGCGAGCGCCTCGGCGCAGGCGCGCCCCAGCCCCTTGCTGGAGGCGCAGACGATGGCGCGGCGGCCCTGAATTCCCAGATCCATGATTATTCTCCCATCCTCAGGCGCAACTCTTGTCGCGCGAGGTCCTACACCAAATCCGCCTCGGCGGCGAGACGGGCGAAGCCCTCATCGCTCAGGCGATAGGGCCGCCACTCCTCGAGCTCGCGGAAACCCAGCTTCTCGTAGAAGCTGCGCGCGGGATTCCAATGCAGCACGGAAAGCTCGAGCCGCTTGCAATTGCGCTGGCGGGCGATGCGGGCGACATGGGCCAGCAGCTTGCGCCCGAGGCCGGTCCCCCGCGCCGCCTCGCGCACATAGAGATCCTCCACATGCATGCCCGGCGCGGCCGAGCCAGGTGGAGTAGTTGTGCAGGAACAAGGTGAAGCCCTGGATCGCGCCGTCGACTTCGCCGATCAGCACCTCGCAATTCGCCCTCTCGCCGAAGCAATCGCGCATCAGATCGGCTTCGCTCGCCTCCACCGTGGAGAGCGGCTCGTTCTCATAGACCGCCAGCTCCCGCACCATGGCGAGGATGGTGGGGATATCGGCCGGCACCGCCGGCCGGATGCGAAGCTGGGGCATGGGCGGAACTATTCCGCCGCCTCGCTCGCCGGTGCGGGCGGGCGCCAGCGCAGGACCGGGCGGCGGGCGGCGGCGGTCTCGTCCAGGCGGCGGCGCGGGGTCAGCCGCGGCGCCTCGTGGAAGAGGGCGGTATCGCCCGCCTTGGCGCGGCGCGCCAGATGCTGGAGGGCGCCGATGAACTGATCGAGGGAATCCTTGCTCTCGGTCTCCGTCGGCTCCATCAGCAGCGCGCCATGCACCACCAGCGGGAAATACATGGTCATGGGATGGAAGCCCTCGTCGATCATCGCCTTGGCGAAATCCAGCGTGCTGACATCCGTCCCCTTGAGGAAGCTGTCGTCGAACAGCGCCTCATGCATGCAAGGGCCCTCGAAGGCGGGGCTGAGATCGCCGCTCAGCGCGGCCATGAGATAATTGGCGTTGAGCACGGCATCGCCGGCGACCTGGCGCAGCCCATCGGCGCCATGGCTCATCATGTAGGCCAGCGCCCGGATGAACATGCCCATCTGGCCGTGGAAGCCCTTGAGCCGGCCGACGCTGAGGCCCGAATCGTCCTGCTCCACCAGCTCGAAGCCCTTGGCGCCATGGACGACATAGGGCAGCGGCGCGAAGGGCGCGAGCGCCTCGGAGAGCACCACCGGCCCGCTGCCCGGGCCGCCGCCGCCATGGGGCGTGGAGAAGGTCTTGTGCAGGTTGATATGCATGCAATCGACGCCGAGATCGCCCGGCCGGACGCGGCCGACGATGGCGTTGAAATTGGCGCCGTCGGCATAGACATAGCCGCCGGCCTTATGGGTGTCCTCGGCGATGCGGGCGAAGTCGTTCTCGAACAGCCCGCAGGTATTGGGATTGGTGATCATGATGCCGGCGATATCGGGGCCGAGCTTGGCCTCGAAGGCCGCGAGATCGACGCGGCCGCGATCATTGGCCGGGATCGACTCGACCTCGAAGCCGCAGGCCGCCGCCGTGGCGGGATTGGTGCCATGGGCCGAATCCGGCACCAGGATGCGCCGGCGATGCTCGCCGCGATGCTCGAGGGCGGCGCGGATCGCCATCACCCCGCAGAGCTCGCCATGGGCGCCGGCCGCCGGCGACATGGCGACCGCCGGCATGCCGGTCAGGGTCTTCAGCCAATGGGCCACGCGATCGATGAGCTCGAGCGCCCCCTGCACCGTGGAGATGGGCTGCATGGGATGGAGATCGGCCAGCCCCGGCAGCCGCGCCATCTTCTCGTTGAGGCGCGGGTTGTGCTTCATGGTGCAGGAGCCCAGGGGATAGAGCCCCATGTCGATGGCGTAGTTCTTCTGGCTGAGGCGGGTGTAGTGGCGGACCACCTGGGGCTCCGCCAGTCCCGGCAGGCCGATGGGCGCCTTTGCGCTTCAGCCCGCCCAGCCGGTCGCGATGGGGCGGCACCGCCGGGAGATCGACGCCGCAGCGCTCGGCCTCGCCCTGCTCGAAGATCAGCGGCTCCTCGATCATCAGCCCGCGATTGCCGGTGAAGGTGGGGGGAACGGGGGTCTCAACCATGATGGGTCTCCGGATTCGCGTTCAACGCAGCACCTGTTTCAGCCCGGCCTCGAGCGCGTCCATGTCGTCTTTCGTGGTGCATTCGCTGGCCGCCACCAACAGCAGATTGGCGAGCTCGGGGCGCTTGGGATGGAGGCGCGAGACCGGCACGCCGGCGAGGATGCGCCGTTCGGCCAGGCGTTCGACCACCTCCGCCGCGGGCTTCGGCAATTGCAGCGTGAACTCGTTGAAGAAGCTCTCGTTCATCACCTTGCAGCCGGCAATTCTCCCCAGCCGTTCGGCCAGCTCCACCGCCGTCGCATGGTTGAGCGCCGCCAGCCGGGTGAAGCCCGCCTCGCCCAGCAGAGTCAGATGAATGGTGAAGGCCAAGGTGCAGAGGCCGGAGTTGGTGCAGATGTTGCTCGTCGCCTTCTCGCGCCGGATATGCTGCTCGCGGGTGGAGAGCGTCAGCACCCAGCCGCGCTTGCCCTCGACATCGGCGGTCTCGCCCACGAGGCGCCCCGGCATCTGGCGCACATATTTCTCGCGCGAGGCGAAGAGGCCGAGATAGGGCCCGCCGAAACCCAGCGAATTGCCGAGGGGCTGGCCCTCGCCGGTGACGATATCCGCCCCCATGGCGCCGGGCGATTCCACGAGGCCCAGGGAGACGGGCTCGCTGACGGCGACGATCAGCAGCGCGCCCGCCTTGCGGCAGGCCTCGGCCAGCGCGCTGTGGTCATGCAGATGGCCGAAGAAATCGGGATTCTGGACGACGACGCAGGCAGTCTCGGCGCCGATCAGCGGAATCAGATCCTCGGCCTTGGCCGGGCTGGGATCGCCGGCCGCCATGTCGAAGCCATGGAAGCGGGCATGGGTCGCGATGACGTCGCGGTAGTGGGGATGCAGATTGCCGGAGACGACCGCGCGGCGCCGGCGCGTGACGCGGTTGGCCATCATCACCGCCTCCGCCGTGGCGGTGGCGCCGTCATACATGGAGGCATTGGCCACCTCCATGCCGGTGATGAGGCAGACCTGGGTCTGGAACTCGAAGAGATATTGCAGCGTGCCCTGGGTGATCTCCGGCTGATAGGGCGTGTAGGAGGTCAGGAACTCGCCGCGCTGGATCAGATGATCGACCGAGGCGGGGATGTGATGGCGATAGGCGCCCGCGCCCAGGAAGCTCGGCACCGCTGACGTCCCGAGATTCTTCGCCGCCAGGCTCGATATCTCGCGCTCGACCTCGAGCTCGCCCAGATGGGCCGGCAGATCGACGGGGGCGGTGAGCCGGGCGAATTCCGGCACGTCGCGATAGAGGCTCTCGACGGAGGGCACCCCGATCCGGCCCAGCATGCTGCGCCGGTCGGCCTCGGTCAGCGGCAGATAGCGCATCAGTGCTCGCCCTCGCAGAAGGTTTTATAGGCGGCCTCATCCATCAGCTTGTCGATCTGGCCCTTGTCGGCGAGCCGCAGCTTGAAGAACCAGCCGGCGCCCAGCGGGTCGCTGTTCACCGTGGCGGGCTGCTCGGGCAGGGCCTTGTTCGATTCCACCACCTCGCCGGAGACGGGGGCGAAGATCTCGCTCGCCGCCTTCACCGATTCGACCACGGCGATCTCCTTGCCCTGCTCGGCCTTGCGGCCGACCTCGGGCAGCTCGACGAAGACCACATCGCCCAGCTGCTCCTGGGCATAGGGCGTGATGCCGACGGTGCCGACATCGCCCTCGACCCGGATCCATTCATGGTCTTTGGTGTATTTGAGCGCGCTCATGGGGTTCCTCTTTGCTAGCGTTTGTAGTTGGTCTTGACGAAGGGCAGGCGGACGACCTTGGCGGCCAAAGGCTTGCCGCGCACGATCAGCGTCAGGGGATGGCCGGGGGCGGCCGCGGCGATCTCGGCATAGCCCATGGCCAGCGGCCCGTTGAGGCTGGGGCCGAAGCCGCCGCTGGTCACCTCGCCGACGCGCTGGCCGGCGGGATTCCGGATCTCCGTATGCTCGCGCGCGGGCTGGCGGCCCTCGGGCAGGATGCCGACGCGCCGGCGCTGGGTCCCGTCCCAGAGCTGGCGCTGGATGATGGCCGCACCGGGAAAGCCGCCCTCGCGCCGCCGCCGCTCGCCGATGCTCCAGGCGAGCCCGGCCTCGATGGGCGTCGTCGTTTCGTCGATGTCATGGCCATAGAGGCAGAGCCCCGCCTCGAGCCGCAGGGAATCCCGCGCGCCGAGTCCGACGGGCTTCACTTCCGGCATGGCCAGCAGGCGCCGGGCCAGTGCCTCGGCCGCATCGCCGGGCACGGAGATCTCGAAGCCGTCCTCGCCGGTATAGCCGGATCGGGTGACGAAGCAGCGCGCCCCCTCGATGGTCCAGAAGGCGCATTGCATGAAGCGCATCTCCCGGCAATCCGGCACCAGCCGCGCCAAAGCCTCGACCGCCGCCGGGCCCTGGAGCGCCAGCAAGGCGCGCGAGGCGAGATTCTCGATCTCGACCTCTTCGGAGATATGGGCGCGCAGATGCGCCTCATCGGCCTCCTTGCAGGCGGCGTTGACCACCAGGATCAGGTGATCGCCGGTGTTGGTCACCATGAGATCGTCGAGGATGCCGCCGGATTCATTGGTGAAGAGGGCATAGCGCGTGCGGCCGGGGGCGAGCCCCGCGATATCGGAGGTGACGACCCGCTCCAGCGCCGCCGCGAGGCTGCCGCCCCCCGGCTTGGCCGTGAGCCGGAGCTGGCCCATATGGGAGACGTCGAAGAGCCCCGCCTGGCTCCGGGTCTGCAGATGCTCCGTCAATATGCCGGTGGGATATTGCACCGGCATGTCATAGCCGGCGAAGGGCACCATCTTGGCGCCGAGCTCGAGATGCAGATTGTGGAGCGGGGTGCGTTTCAGTGCCGATTCGATCATCACATCCTCCAACAGATTGCGGCACCCCGGCCCGGCCTTGCGGCTTGGCTGCGGTGCCCCCTCTGTCGTCGGACCTGAAAGATTGGCCGCAACCGATGACGCTGAAACCGGCCGCAGTTTTCCTCTTCGGTGAGGCGGTTGTTCCGCCTGCTTTCCAGAGCGCCCTTAGTCCCTTGCGGTCCTTTTGCCTGAGAGTTTCCGGGGCGGTTGCTCCTTCGGCGCCGGCCCGAAGGCCGGTCTCTCCCGCGCGGGTCGAACCGGGCGGCGCAGAGCTTCCGCCCACCTGACCATCCGGTCAAGTCTGAAATGGCTGTCGCCGCCGGTCTCTTGATGAAACTTCGAAATCATCGCTGGTCGAGCTTCTTTCGAAGGGCGTGGATGCGAAGCTCGAAGTCCTGCTCGAGCTCCCGTCGCTCCTTGGCGAGGGCATCCTCGCGCCGCTCGATGTCGCGGAGCTGCTCCTTCCTCTGCTGCGTCAAGGATTGCAGCTCGGCGCGGAGCTCGGCCTTGGCGGCCTGTTCGGCCGATGCCGCGGCCTTCTCCTCGCGCCGGCGCTCGGCCGCTTCCGTCTTGTCGCGGGATTCGGCGGCCCGCGCGGCGGCGAGCGCCTCGCGTTCGCGCGCCTGGTCGGCTTGCCGTTCGGCGCGCGCCGCGGCGGCCTTTGCCTTCTCCTCCCGTTCGGCCTCGCTGCGCCTCTTCGCGTTCTTTTTTACGTTCTCGGGCAAGGCGGGCGGCGGCTTCCGCCGCGCTCGCCTTGGGGATCTGCAAATCCTCGCCGTTTTCCCTGAATTCGCCCGTCGAGCCGAACTGCCGCTTCAGGACCACCCCAGGCTTTTTGAGGGCCGCCTCGACCAGCTTCGGCTCGGTCGTCTCGGCGGCGAAGCCTTGCGAAAACAGATTCGGGCTGGCACCCCAGGCTTCCAGCGCCGCCTTCTTCGAGGGGGCGGCGACGATCAGATCATGGAAGCCGAGATGCGTGCGGAAGACCTTGAGCTGGCGTGCCATGAAACCGGCCTGCGAGCTGGGGTTATTGCGGATGGGCCCGGTTGTAGGCCAGCTCGTCATGGGTCACGACGAAGCCGAGATAGACGCGGAAGTCGTCGCCGCGCTGGCCCGCGGCCAGCGGAATGATCTCGTCCAGGGATTCGCGGATGCCGTCGCGCGTCCGGTTGCCGGGGAAGTCGATATAGGTATCGAACTGCTGCCGGGTCAGCACATTGTCCTTGTTGTCGGTGATGGCGACGAAATAGGCGAAGCTTGCCTTGCGGGTCTTGTCGGCGGGGCCGCGGCTGGCGATGAAATCGACGGTCATCTTCACCGACACGCCTTTGTCGACGGCCTCGCATTTGCCGTTGATGTCGCCGATCAGCGCCTCGAACTGCACGTCGGTGATGTCATGGCCGGCGGGCCCGAAGCGGGTGAGCTGCGAGGCCTCATTGACCTTGGTCACCCGCGGGCAGCTTATCGCCCCGGCGCGCGCTGAACATATTGGTGAAGAACCCGCCGCCGCTGGGCGCGGGCTTCTTGGCTGGCGCGGGCGCGGGCGCGGCGCTGCCGGTGCTGGGGGCGGGCGGCGGCGGCGCGTCGTCGCCCCCGCAAGCCGCCAGGAGGAAGCCGGCCAGCAGGAGGCAGGGAAGCAGGGTCGCCCAGGATCGTGTGAGCAGCGGCGCGCATCGGTCGCCCCCTCACAGGCTGTTCCCTCACAGGCTGTTATGCGTCCCGTCGCACATCGGCGAGCTGTTGGTCTGCTTGCAGCCACAGAGCCAGACCGTGGTGGATTCCTCGGCCTTGTACTGCTGGGGCACGAAACCCGTCCCCTTATGGGAGCCGTCGCAGAAGGGCTGCTTCTGGCTGCGCCCGCAGGCGCACCAAAAATAGTTCCGCCCGGCCTCGACATTGACCTCATAGGGCGATTTCTGCGCTACCACGGCCTTTTCCATCATACGCTTCCTTCGCCTCCGGGGCTTTGTTACTGTCCGGGCAGCCGGACTGTAGTAAACGCTCCGCCCCCGCACAAGGCCCGCTCCATGACGATGACTCCGCCCGAGAATCAGGCTCCCGACACCCAGCCGCCCCGCTCGCCGCCGCTCCATATCCTGCTGGCCGCGCCCCGCGGATTCTGCGCCGGCGTCGATCGCGCCGTCCAGATCGTCGAGCAGGCGCTGGCGCGCTATGGAGCGCCGGTCTATGTCCGCCATGAGATCGTCCACAACCGCTATGTGGTCGAGGGGCTGGAGAAGCGGGGGGCGATCTTCGTCGATGAGCTCGACCAGGTACCCGACGGGGCGCCCGTCATCTTCTCCGCCCATGGCGTGCCCAAATCGGTGCCGGCGGAGGCTTCGCGCCGCCAGCTGCTCTATCTCGACGCGACCTGCCCGCTGGTCAGCAAGGTGCATCGCGAGGCGGAGCGCCATTTCGCCGCGGGCCATCAGATCCTGCTCATCGGCCATGCCCATCATCCCGAGGTGGTGGGGACCATGGGCCAGCTGCCGCCCGGCGCGGTCGTGCTGGTCGAGACGGTGGCCGCGGCCGAGGCGATCGAGGTCGAGGATCCGAGCCGCCTGGCCTATACCACCCAGACCACCCTCTCCGCCGACGACACCGCGGCCATCGTCGCCGTGCTGCGCCGGCGCTTCCCCCATATCGAGGGGCCGCGCAAGGACGACATCTGCTACGCCACCTCCAACCGCCAGAAGGCGGTGAAGGCGATCGCCCAGCGCTGCGATGCCCTGCTCGTGCTGGGCGCGCCCAATTCCTCCAATTCCATGCGGCTGGTCGAGGTGGCGCTGGCGGCAGGCTGCCCCGATGCCTTCCTCGTCCGCCGCGCGGCGGAGATCGACTGGAGCCGCCTGGCGGGCGTCGCCCAGCTCGGCATCACCGCCGGCGCCTCGGCGCCGGAGATCCTGGTGGAGGAGGTGCTCGCCGCGGCGAAGGAGCGCTTCGCCGTCACCCTGGAGGAGATCGTCGTCACCCGCGAGACCGTCGAGTTCAAGCTGCCCAAGGCGCTCTCGGCTCCAGCCTAGTTTCCAGATCACCCGACAGAGATGGCCGTCTATACGGAAGTGCCCGACAACGAGCTCGAGGAGTTCGTCGCCCGCTATGACATCGGCCGGGCGGCCTCCTGCAAGGGCATCGCCGAGGGGGTGGAGAACAGCAATTATCTGCTCCACACCGAGCGCGGCAGCTACATCCTGACCCTTTATGAGAAGCGGGTGAAGCCGGCCGATCTGCCCTTCTTCATCGGGCTGATGGAGCATCTGGCGGGCAAGGGCATCGCCTGCCCGACGCCCCTGCACCAGCGGGGCGGCTCCGCGCTCGGCGAGCTCTGCGGCCGGCCGGCCGCCATCATCAGCTTCCTCGACGGCATGTGGCCCCGCCGGCCCACCGCGCGCCATTGCCAGCTCCTGGGCGAGGCGCTGGCGCAGTTCCATCTGGCGGGCGCGGATTTTCCGCTGCAGCGGCCGAATGATCTGTCGCTGGCGGGCTGGCGGAGCCTCTTCGAGGCCTGCCGCGAGCGCGCTCATGAGGTCCAGCCCGGCCTGGCCGACGAGCTCGCCCGCGAGCTCGACTTCATCGAGGCGCGCTGGCCCCGGCGATCTCGCCATCGGCACCATCCATGCCGATCTCTTTCCCGACAATGTCTTCTTCCTGGGGGACCGGCTCTCCGGGATCATCGATTTCTATTTCGCCTGCACGGATTTCTACGCCTATGACCTGGCGGTCTGCCTCAACGCCTGGTGCTTCGAGCCGAACAATTCCTTCAACGCCACCAAGGCGCGGGGCTTCATCGCGAGTTACCGCAAGATCCGGCCCCTGCCGTCTGCCGAATATGCCGCCTTGCCGCTGCTGGCGAGGGGCAGCGCGCTGCGCTTCCTGCTGACCCGCCTCTATGACTGGCTGAACCATCCGCCGGGCGCCTTCGTGAAGCCCAAGGACCCGCTGGAATATCTGCGCAAGCTGCGCTTCCACGCCGCGGTCTCGAGCCCCGGCGGCTACGGCCTCGATCCCCCGCCGCTGGGCCTGGGTCTGGCACCTTGAGCAGCGCATCGCCGGCGACACCCAGCATCGACATCTTCACGGACGGGGCCTGCAGCGGCAATCCGGGGCCGGGGGGCTGGGGCGCCATCCTGCGCTCGGGCGCCCATGAGCGCGAGCTGCAGGGCGGCGAGGCCGCGACCACCAACAACCGGATGGAGCTGATGGCGGCCATCGCCGCGCTGGAGGCGCTGAAGCGCCCCTCGAAGGTCCGCCTCCATACCGACAGCAGCTACCTGAAGGACGGCATCACCAAATGGCTGCCGCAATGGAAGCGCCGCGGCTGGAAGACAGCCGACAAGAAGCCGGTCAAGAATGTCGACCTCTGGCAGCGGCTGGAAGCAGCCGAGGCGCCGCATGAGGTCGAGTGGCTCTGGGTCCGCGGCCATGACGGCCATGTGGAGAACGAGCGCGCCGACGCGCTGGCCCGCGAGGGCATGCAGCCCTATCGGATGAGGAAGGCCTAACCCCCCGCGCTGAAGACATGGGCCCGCATGCGCCCCTCGACCGGGCCGCGGCCGAAGCGCTGGGCCAGAGCCTGGCTCACCTCGGCGGTCACCGCTTCCAGCCCGCCCGGCTCGCGCGCCTCGATCTCGGCGCGCAGCGGGCTGCCCTGGCAGAAACCGATGGTGGCGTCATAGGCCGAGGCCGCGCGGGACGTGCTGTCCACGCTCTCGACCTTGATATCGGTGAAGCCCGCGGCGGCGAGGTCGCGGGTCAAATGCTCGATATTGTGATGGCCATAGGGGGTGCGCATGAGGAAGCGCGGCGGATTGGCGGGAAAGCGGGCCTCCAGCGCCTCGGTGATCGCCTCGGGGATGTCATTGGCGCCCAGATCGGCCCAGACGCTGAAGAGATAGCGCCCACCCGAGGCCAGCACCCGCCGGGCCTCGCGGAAGCCCTGAACCCGGTCGGGGAAGAACATGATGCCGAATTGGCAGGCCACCATGTCGAAGCTGGCATCGGGGAAGGGCAGGGCCTGCCCGTCCGCCGGGCGGTAGGTCACATGCCGGGCCGTGAGCTTCGTGATGGCGAAGTCCAGCATGGCCTCGTTGAGGTCGGTGGCGGTGATCGCCGTCGCCGGCAAGGCCGCGGCCAGCGCCCGGGTCACGACACCGGTGCCGGCGGCGATCTCCAGCAGCCGGCGGGGGGCCAAGGCCTTGGCGCGAGCCGCCAGATCCTCGGCATAGGGCTCGAAGAGCAGCGGGACCATGTAGCGCTCATAGAGCGCGGGAATTGAGCCGGTGAAGGCCCGGTCGTTCTGCTCCGCCATCGCAAACCTCCCCCTTGTTGCGGCGCCTTTAGGCCGCGGTGCCGCCGACCGTCAGCCCGTCGATCTTCAGGGTCGGCTGGCCGACGCCCACCGGCACGCCCTGGCCTTCCTTGCCGCAGGTGCCGATGCCCGGATCGAGCTGCATGTCATTGCCCACCATCGAGACCTTGGTCAAGCACATCGGGGCCATTGCCGATCAGGGTCGCGCCCTTGACGGCGGGGCCCAGCTTGCCGTCCTCGATCAGATAGGCCTCCGCCGCGCTGAAGACGAACTTGCCGGAGGTGATATCCACCTGGCCGCCGCCGAAATTGACGGCATAGAGGCCCTTCTTCACCGAGGCGATGATCTCCCCCGGCGCCAGCTTGCCCGACATCATGTAGGTGTTGGTCATGCGCGGCATGGGGTTATGGGCGAAGCTCTGGCGCCGGCCGTTGCCCGTGGGCTTCATGCCCATGAGCCGGGCGTTCTGGCGGTCCTGGATGAAGCCGACCAGCACCCCGTCCTCGATCAGCGTGGTGCATTGCGTCGGCGTTCCCTCATCGTCGATGGTGAGGGAGCCGCGCCGGTCGGGCAGGGTGCCGTCGTCGACCACCGTCACCCCTTTGGCGGCGATCCGCTGACCGAGCAGCCCGGCAAAGGCGCTGGTCTTCTTGCGGTTGAAATCGCCCTCCAGCCCATGGCCGATGGCCTCATGCAGCAGGATGCCCGGCCAGCCCGGCCCGAGCACGACCTCCATCTCGCCCGGCCGGGGCCGGGACGGAGCCGAGATTGACCAGGGCCTGGCGAAACGCCTCGTCGGCGGCGGCCCGCCAGGTTTCCGGCTGCAGATAGAGGTCATAGCCGGTGCGACCGCCCATGCCATGGCTGCCGGTCTCCATGCGGCCGTTCTCCTCCACCACGACGCTGACGTTGAGGCGGACCAGCGGACGGATGTCGGCGGCCCGATGGCCTTCGCTGCGCAGGATCTGGATCGCCTGCCAGCTGCCGCTGAGGGAGACCATCACCTGGCGCACGCGGGGATCCTTGGCCCGGACATAGGCGTCGATCTCGCCCAGGAGCTTGGTCTTGACCGCGAAATCGACCCCGCCGATGGGGTTGTTCTCGACATAGAGCCGGCGGTTGGTGCCGGCGGGCGCCTCGGCCAGCTTGCCGCCCCGCCCGCCATGGACCGCCTTCACGGTGGTCGGCGGCCCGGCGCATCGCCTCTTCCGACAGCTCGCTGGCATGGGCATAGCCGGCCGCCTCGCCCTTCACCGCCCGCAGGCCGAAGCCCTGGGTGGTGTCGAAGCTGGCGCTCTTCAGCTTGCCGTCGTCGAAGCTCAGCGCCTCCGACTGGCTGTATTCCAGATACATCTCGCCGTCATCGGCACCGTTCAGCGCCTCTTGCGTCAGATGCTCGACCCGGCCGCGGTCCAGCCCGCTCTGGGTGAAGAAAAGCTCGTCGGTGGTGGCTAGGGGGTTCATCTCGGCATGCTCCAATTTCGGCTGTCCTCAGCATCATATAGGTGGCCCGGCCGGCTTGCGACAGATCGTCGCATCGCAGGCCTGAGGCCATTGGTCCCACCCGCTTGTGACTGTCCGGCGAGCGGTGTAGTTTCCCTGCCGCAAGGGCGTGGGGTCACGACAAAAGCGCGCCTTTGCCCCGAACAAATGGCCGTCGGTTCCTCTGCTTGCCGGGCGGCCGCAGGTGCCTTCGCAGGCGGCTCGGATTGTCTTTGGACCGAGCCCCGGGGGACCGAATCTCGGGACGGGTCTGACATCGGTCGCGAAAAGGAACGCTGACATATGGGTGTGACGAAAGTTGCGGCGGCTCTGTCCAGGGTCGCAGGGATGCCCACGAGAGCGCTGAGCTGGGCCGCCGTGGGAATCGCCTCCCTTGCCGCCGCGGGGGGCGCGCTCGCCGCCGAGCCGCAGCCCTGGGAAATGAACTTCCAGCCGGCGGCGACGCCCGTCATGCGGGACATCGAGAATTTCCACACGGCGTTGCTCTGGGTCATCAGCCTGATCTCGCTCTTCGTCCTCGGGCTGCTCCTCTATGTCATGTTTCGCTTCAACCACCGCAAGAACCCCGTCCCCTCGCGCACGACCCACAACACCCTGGTCGAGGTGGCCTGGACGATCGTGCCGATCCTGATCCTGGTGGGCATCTCGATCTATTCCTTCAAGCTGCTCTATTTCGAAGGCGACATCCCCCAGGCCGGCATGACCATCAAGGCGACCGGCCATCAGTGGTATTGGACCTTCGAATATCCCGACAGCGGCGACTTCTCCTTCGACGCCAATCTGGTGCAGCAGGCCGATCTGAAGCCCGGCCAGCTCCGGCTCCTCACCACCGACAATCCCTTGGTGGTGCCGGCGGGCGTCGTCGTGCGGGTGCAGACCACCTCCACCGACGTCATCCATTCCTTCGCCGTCCCCTCCTTCGGCGTGAAGGAGGATGCGGTGCCGGGGCGCCTCAACGAGACCTGGTTCAAGGTCGATGAGCCCGGCGTCTATTACGGCCAATGCTCCGAGCTCTGCGGCAACGGCCATGGCTTCATGCCGATCATGGTCCAGGCGCTGAGCAAGGCCGATTACGACGCCTGGGTGGCCCAGGCCAAGACCAAGTTCGCGAAAGCGGACGGCACGCCGGCGACGCAGCTCGCTGCCGTTCCCGCGAACTAAGAACAGAGACATCGAGAAAGCGGAAGGGAAGCAAGGATGAGCGGATCCACCCCACAGGCCGCCGGGCACGAGGCCCATCACCCGACAGGCTGGCGCCGGTTCGTCTATTCGACGAACCACAAGGACATCGGCACGATGTACCTGATCTTCGCCATCGTCGCCGGCATCATCGGCGGGGCCCTCTCGGTCTATATGCGCCTCGAGCTGATGCATCCCGGGCTGCAGTACATGCAGAATTCCGACGGCACGCCCGACGGCCAGCTCTGGAACGTCATCATCACGGCCCATGGCCTGATCATGATCTTCTTCATGGTCATGCCGGCCATGATCGGCGGCTTCGGCAACTGGTTCGTGCCGCTCATGATCGGGGCGCCGGACATGGCCTTCCCGCGCATGAACAACATCAGCTTCTGGCTGCTCATCCCCTCCTTCCTGCTGCTGGTCGGCTCGACCATGGTGGGCGGCGGCTCGGGCACCGGCTGGACCATCTATCCGCCGCTCTCCTCATCGCTCGGCCAGCCCGGGCCCTCGATGGACATGGTCATCTTCTCGCTGCATCTGGCCGGCGCGTCGTCGATCATGGGCGCGATCAACTTCATCACCACCATCTTCAACATGCGCGCCCCGGGCATGACGCTGCACAAGATGCCGCTCTTCGTCTGGTCCGTGCTGGTGACGGCCTTCCTGCTGCTGCTCTCGCTGCCCGTGCTCGCCGGCGGCATCACCATGCTGCTGACCGACCGCAATTTCGGCACCACCTTCTTCGTGCCCGAGGGCGGCGGCGACCCGGTCCTGTTCCAGCATCTGTTCTGGTTCTTCGGCCATCCCGAGGTCTACATCCTGATCCTTCCGGGCTTCGGCATGGTCAGCCAGATCGTCTCGACCTTCTCGAAGAAGCCGGTCTTCGGCTATCTCGGCATGGCCTATGCCATGGTGGCGATCGGCGTGGTCGGCTTCCTCGTCTGGGCCCATCACATGTTCACCACCGGCATCAGCACCAACGTCCGGGCCTATTTCATGGCCGCGACCATGGTGATCGCCGTGCCGACCGGCGTGAAGATCTTCAGCTGGATCGCCACCATGTGGGGCGGGGCCATCGAGTTCACCACGCCGATGCTCTTCGCCGTGGGCTTCATCTTCCTCTTCACCGTGGGCGGCGTGACCGGCGTCGTGCTGGCCAATGCCGGCGTCGATACGGTCATGCAGGACACCTATTACGTCGTCGCCCATTTCCACTATGTGCTGTCGCTGGGCGCCGTCTTCGCCATCTTCGGCGGCTTCTACTACTGGATCGGCAAGATGTGCGGCCGGCAGTATCCGGAATGGGCCGGCAAGATCCATTTCTGGGTCACCTTCATCGGCGTCAACCTGACCTTCTTCCCCATGCATTTCCTGGGTCTGGCCGGCATGCCGCGCCGCATCCCGGACTATCCCGATGCCTTTGCCGGCTGGAACGAGGTCGCCTCGGTCGGCGCCATCATCTCCTACGCCGGCACGATCTGGTTCGTCCTGGTCGCCCTCTACACGGTCTTCGCCGGCAAGAAGGTGGGGGCCAACTACTGGGGCGAGGGTGCGACGACCCTGGAATGGACGGTGAGCTCGCCGCCGCCCTTCCACAGCTATGACGAGCTGCCGGTGGTCAAGTAAGGCAGTTGTGGCGAGGGGCCTGAAGACTTGAGCGACACGGTCACGAATTTATCGACGGATTTCGCCACGGCGGCGGAAGGGGCGCGGGTTGCCGATTTCCTGCAGCTCCTGAAGCCCCGGGTGATGTCGCTCGTCGTCTTCTCCGGCATCGCCGGCATGGTGGCCGCCCCCGGCCATATCCATCCGCTGCTGGCGGCGGTCGCGGTGCTCTGCATCGCGGTCGGCGCCGGGGCCTCGGGCGCCATCAACATGTGGTATGACCGCGACATCGACGCGATCATGAGCCGCACCCGCGGCCGCCCGATCCCGATGGGCCGCATCGAGCCCTCGGAGGCGGCGGGCTTCGGCGTCGTGCTCGCCATAGGATCCGTCGGGCTGATGGCGCTCGCGATCAATCTGCTCGCGGCCGGGCTGCTCGCCGTCACCATCCTCTTCTACGTCTTCGTCTACACCATCTGGCTGAAGCGCCGCACGCCCCAGAACATCGTCATCGGCGGGGCGGCCGGCGCCTTCCCGCCCATGATCGGCTGGGCCGCCGTCACCGGGCATATCAGCCTGGCGCCCATCATGCTCTTCCTGCTGATCTTCATGTGGACGCCGCCGCATTTCTGGGCGCTGGCGCTGTTCCGCACCGGCGATTATGCCAAGGCGGGCGTGCCCATGCTGCCGGTCGTGGCCGGCGCGCGGGCGACCAAGATCCAGATGCTGATCTATACGCTGGTCCTGTTCCCCATCGCGCTGGCGCCCTGGGCGCTGGGCATCGCGGGCAATCTCTACGGCATTGCGGCGGTGATCCTGGGCGGGTTCTTCATCCTGGCGGCGGTCAGCGTCTTCCTCGACAAGACCGACCGCAGCGCCAAGCGCATGTTCGCCTTCTCCATCCTCTATCTCTTCCTGCTCTTCGCGCTGATCATCGTCGATCGGGCGCCGGGGCTGATGGGCGGCCTGCCGGTTGGGCTCTTCTCGTGATCGACCGCAACCGCCGCGCCCGCAATATCGCGCTGCTGATCGCGCTGCTCAGCTTCGTGGCGCTGATCTACGGCATTACCATCGTGCGCATGAGCGGCCACTAAGTTGACAACGAATTGCGTTGAATGAGGAAGCCGGGAAGATGACCGAGACTCACGCCGAACCGCATAAGCATCCCTATCACCTGGTCGATCCCAGCCCCTGGCCCATCGTCGGCGCCATCGCCGCGGGCGTGCTCACCGCCGGCGCGGTGGTGTGGTTCCATGGCGGCCCGGTCTGGATCTGGCCGCTGGGCTTCCTGCTGGTGCTGGCCACCATGTTCTTCTGGTGGCGCGACGTGATCATCGAGGCGACCTACCGCGGCTATCACACGCCGGTGGTGCAGATCGGCCTGCGCTACGGCATGGCGCTGTTCATCGCCTCGGAGGTGATGTTCTTCGCCGCCTTCTTCTGGGCCTATTTCAACGCCCGGCTCTATCCGGAAGGCGGGATCTGGCCGCCCAAGGGCATCATTCCCTTCGATCCCTTCTCGTTGCCGCTGCTCAACACGCTGATCCTGCTCACCTCGGGCGTCACCGTCACCTGGGCTCACCATGCGCTCCGGGAAGGCGACCGCCAGGGTCTGCTTCAGGGTCTGGCGCTGACCATTCTCCTCGGCCTCAGCTTCACCGGCGTGCAGGCCTATGAATACGCCCATGCCGCCTTCAAATTCGGCGGCGGCATCTTCTCCTCGACCTTCTTCATGGCGACGGGCTTCCACGGTTTCCACGTCATCATCGGGACGACCTTCCTGATCGTCTGCTTCTTCCGGGCCCGGGCCAATCAGTTCAAGCCGGACCACCACTTCGGCTTCGAGGCCGCGGCCTGGTACTGGCATTTCGTCGACGTGGTCTGGCTGTTCCTCTTCGTCTGCATCTACTTCTTCGGTTCCGGCGCCGGCCCCTACGAAGGGCAGTAGTTGTCGGTCCTGTCCACGGGACTCGCCTGCCGCTGTCCCCGTTGCGGGCGCGGCAGGTTGTTCCGGGGCTTTCTATCGGTGGTGCCGGCTTGCGCCAGCTGCGGGCTGGACCTGACCGATGCCGACAGCGCCGACGGCCCGGCGGTCTTCATCATCCTGATCGTCGGCGCGCTCGTTGTGCCGCTGGCGCTGGTGACGGAGGTCTGGTTCTCGCCCCCCGTCTGGGTCCATATGCTGCTCTGGGGGCCTTTGATCGTGATCGGCTCCCTCGCCTTGCTGCGCCCGGCCAAGGCGATCCTGATCGCGCTGCAGTACAAGCACCGCTCCGGCGAGTCCCGCCACGGCTGACGGGCCTGCGCCGAAAAAAATTGAACCACGGAGACACAGAGGCACAGAGAAGAAAGCTATTTTGACGCGCGTCTGACAGCAGCAGAGGCGCGTTACCCCGGTCCCTCTGTGCCTCTGTGTCTCTGTGGTTAACTTAAGGCTTCCATGAACCTCCACTTCCGCCCCACTTTCTGGCCCACCGTCTTCACCATTCCCGCTGTCCTGCTGATGCTGGGGCTGGGGGTGTGGCAGCTCGAGCGGCTGCAGTGGAAGACGGCGATCATCGCCGAGCGGACCCAGCGCACCAGTGCGGCCCCCATCCCGCTGCCGGGACCCGAGGCGGATGTCGCCGATCTCGAATACGACCGCGTCCAGGTCCAGGGGACCTACCTCCACGACAAGGAGATCTACCTCGGCGCCCGCTCCCTCAACGGCAATGCCGGCTATCATCTGGTGACGCCCTTCCGGCTCAAGGGCGGGCGCATCCTCTTCGTCGACCGCGGCTGGATCCCCTTGGATCGCAAGAAGCCGGAATCCCGTGCGGCGGGGGAGGTCCCGGGGCTGGTGGCGCTGGACGCCGTCATACGGCTTCGGGGCACGCAAAACTGGCTGGTGCCGGACAACCGGCCCGACCTCGATTTCTTCTTCTTCGCCGATCTGCCCGCCATGGCGAAGCTCATGGACCTGCCCCAGGCCGAGACCCGCTTCTTCCTCGAGGCCGGGCCGGCCGCCAATCCCGGCGGCTATCCCATCGGCGGCCAGACCCGCATCGACCTGCCCAACGACCATCTGCAATACGCCATCACCTGGTTCAGCCTGGCGGGCGCGCTGCTGGTGATTTACTTCATCTACCACCGCCGGCCGCCGCAGAAGACCAAGCCGACATCGGAGGAGCCATGAGCCTCACCCTCGAGAATCGCCCCAAGGCTTACGCCGAGCTGGAGACCCGCTTCCACCGCTGGACGGCGCTGAAGGACGGCCGCGCGGTGCTGGAATGGGATCAGGCGACGATGATGCCCGACGGCGGGGCCGAGGCCCGGGCCGAGCAGGTGGCGGCCCTCGACGTGGTCTGCCACGGCTTGCTGGCCGATCCGGCCACCGGCGATCTGCTTTCCGGGGCGGAGGATGCGGCGAGGGATCTCGACCCCTGGCAGCAGGCCAATCTGGCCGAGATGCGCCGGCTCTGGGTCCATGCCACGGCGCTGGAGCCGCGGCTGGTGGAGGCGCTGGCCAAGACCGTCGGCCGGACCGAGACCCTCTGGCGCCAGGCGCGTCCGGCGGCGGATTTCGCGCTGGTGAAACCGGCCCTGGCCGATCTATTGGCCCTGGTGCGCGAGGCCGCGGCGGCCAAGGCCGCCAAGCTGGGCGTCGGCCCCTATGAGGCGCTGATCGACGAATACGAGCCCGGCCTTACCGTGGCCGAGATCGACCGGGTCTTCGACGGGCTGGTCTCATTCCTGCCGGGGTTGCGGGCCGCCGCGATCGAGCGCCAGGCCCGGCGTCCCGCCCCCCTGCTGCCGGCGGGCCCCTTCGCGCTGGAGGGCCAGAAGACCCTGGCGCGCAAGCTGATGCAGATCCTGGGCTTCGTCTTCGACCATGGCAGGCTCGACACCTCCCACCATCCCTTCTGCGGCGGGGTGCCGGAGGATGTGCGGATCACCACCCGCTACAGCGAGAGCGAATTCGTCCAGGGGCTGATGGGCGTGCTGCATGAGACGGGCCACGCCCTCTATGAGCGCGGCCGGCCCCAGGCCTGGCGCTATCAGCCGGTGGGCTTCGCCCGCGGCATGGCGATCCATGAGAGCCAGTCGCTGCTGGTGGAGATGCAAGTCTGCCGCGGGGCCGAGTTCCTGGGCTTCCTGGCGCCGCTGCTGCAGGAGGCTTTCGGGGCCAGGGCCAGCGCCCAGCCGGGCGAGTTCTCGCCGGAGAATCTCCGCAGCCTCTACGCGCGGGTCGAGCCCGGCTTCATCCGCGTCGAGGCCGACGAGGTCTGCTATCCCAGCCATGTCATCCTGCGCTACCGGCTGGAGAAGGCGCTGATCGGCGGCAGCCTGGATCTCGCCGATCTACCCGCGGCGTGGAATGAGGGCATGCGCGAGCTCCTGGGCATCACCCCGCCCAGCGACCGGGAGGGCTGCCTCCAGGACATCCACTGGTTCGTCGGCGCCTGGGGCTATTTCCCCACCTATACCCTGGGCGCCATGACCGCGGCCCAGCTCTACGATGCCGCCAAGCGCGCGGTGCCGGCGATCCCGGCGGCGATCGGGCAAGGCGACTTCAAGCCGCTGCTCGCCTGGCTCGGCGAGCATGTCCACAGCCAGGCCTCGCGCTGGAGCGCCCCGGAGCTGATCACCCGGGCCACCGGCAAGCCGCTGGACCCCGCGATCTTCAAGGCCCATCTGGAGCGGCGGTATCTGGGGTAGAGGCCGCTCGCGTCCTTTCCCTCGGGGGAGAGGCAAGGCGCACTGCCCCTCAAGCCTCCGGCGCTGTTCGCTTTCCGGCGGCGCGCGGGGGGCCCTGGTCGCGGCAGCTGCGCGAGATGGCGTCGCGTTCGATGCGGATGCCGTTGGGGCCCTCGATCCAGATGTCGTAAAGCGCGCGGTCGAATTGGGCGCAGGCGAAGTCGATCGCGGCCGCCGGGACGAGAAAGACCGTGGGCGATTCGAGCACCTGGCCGCCCCGCGTCAGTTTCCATTTCACCGAATAGGGCATGTGCCTCTCAGGGGTTGCGTTTGGGATTCCAGGCGGACACACCATATGGAGGGATATGGACAACAAACATCCCCATAGCGGCGCCAGTTACAAGATCCTAAAAAATGACGACGCGACCTTTGGGATCGAGGTATCGATTCCCGATAGTTCTCCCACCGTCGTATCGAGCTTTCCCAGCGAAGCGGAGGCCGAGCGCTGGATCGCCGGGCATCAGAAGGGCATCGCCAGCGGCGATTCCCTGCGACGCCGGTCGTTCTACGGCGCGCGCCGCAAATCCTGAAATCCTCATTCACTCCGCCGTTCGGCGAAAATGCGGATTGAGAGCGATATTCTGGCCGGGCCGGGTCAGGGTGAAATAGACGCGGCTGCCGCATTGGTTGCAGACCGGGAAATCACCCTCCCTGAGGATGGTCACGTCATGGGAGCCGGTGTGGTTGTTGGTATGCACCACGCTGTAGACGCCGGATTTGGGTATTTGCTCGCCGGGCCAGTAGGTGTTTGCCGTCATGAATTTGACCTTCCGGGCAGTTATGATGGAAAACAGCCTAGCACTCTCTGCCCGGCCCAAGGGATGTAAAGCGGTCCCAAATCGCCGGGATCGCAGATTTGCCTTGTCTTTGCGTCCAAGAACGTTCAGTTAGAGCGGGTTCCGACGACGTGGAACATGCTCCAGGGCCCGCGCGGCTTCGCGGGGGTGACATGAAGGGCGGTTCCACCTGACCGGCAAGCATCACAGCTGTCCGTCGCGCTCATCGGCTTCTGCCGAGCCGATTCCGTCGAGGCCGCAACCTCGAACATCCTCCAGGCTCTCATCGCCGGCCGGCATGATCGCCGGCGCTTGGGACGCCCACACGGGAAGGTTTGCATGACATCAGGTGCGGCGCGCGGCGCCAGCCTTTCGACCTTTTCTTCCGATTCGAGTCCTGTCTCCCCGGAAAATCCCGCTCCCATTGCCGTGGCCGCCAACGCCGAGCCCGCCAATGCGGGGCCGCCCAATGCGGGGCCGCCCATTGCTGGGCCGAGCTGGCGCCGGCTGATCGCGCCCTATGCGCGGCCGCATAGCGGGCGCGGCATTCTCGATCTGCTTTGCACCGCCTTGCCCTTCCTGGCACTTCTGGCCGGGATCTTCCTCGGCCTCGCCCATGAGATCTGGGCGGCGCTGATCCTCGTGCTGCCGGCCGCCGCCTTCCTCGTGCGGCTGTTCATCATCCAGCATGATTGCGGCCACGGCTCCTATTTCAAGGCGCGCTGGGCGAACAACCTGCTGGGCCGCGTCATCGGCGTGCTGACGCTCACCCCCTATGCCTTCTGGCGCCATGACCATGCGGTGCATCACGCCACCTCCGGCAATCTCTCCCGGCGCGGCACCGGCGACATCACCACGCTCACCATCGGCGAATATCGCGCGCGCTCGGCGCTGCGGCGGCTCATCTACCGGATCTATCGCCACCCGCTGCTGCTCTTCGTCATCGGGCCCGCCGTCCAATTCATCCTGGTGCATCGCATCCCCCGCGGCAGCCCGACCCGCAACCACAAGGCCTGGCTCAGCGTGCTGGGCACCAATGTCGCGCTGGCGGCGGTCGCGGCGGTGATCGTGCTCCTCATCGGCTGGCGCCCGCTGGTGATCGGCTATCTGCCGATCTCCTTCCTGGCCGGCTCGATCGGCATCTGGCTGTTCTATGTGCAGCATCAATTCGAGAACACCTATTGGCGCAAGGACGCGGAGTGGAATTTCGAGGCGGCGGCCTTCGAGGGCTGCTCCCTCTACGACCTGCCGCGGTTCATGCACTGGCTGACCGGCAATATCGGCTTCCACCACATCCATCATCTCGCCATCATGATCCCGAGTTATCGGCTGAACGCCGCCTACAAGGCGATTCCGGCCTTTCGCGAGGCCAAGAAGCTCAGCATCGCCGAGAGCATCTCCTCTTGCCGGCTGGTGCTCTGGGACGAGCGGCGCAACAAGCTGGTGGGCTTCCGCGACGCGCGCCGATAAGGCCCGGCCAGGGGCCCGGCCGGCGGCCGGGAAGCCCTGCCATTGCAAAACACGCCCTAAAGGCGCATATATCCCCTGTCGGCTCGCTAGGGGTTGACCTCGTCCCCCGCTCGACTCACAGAGCCGGCCCGATTTAATCCCTTCAAAAGTTCGGCCCGTCTTGCGCGTCGCATGGCGGCAACTCTTCTCTAAAAGGACTAAAGCTAAAGATGTCTACCGGAACAGTGAAATGGTTCAACGCCCAGAAGGGCTATGGTTTCATTCAGCCCGAGGACGGCCAGAAGGATGTGTTCGTTCACATCTCTGCCGTCGAGCGTTCGGGCCTGGGAACCCTGCGTGAAGGCCAGAAGTTGAGCTTTGACGTAGAGCAGGATCGCGGCAAGGCCTCGGCGACCAATCTCAAGGAAGTCTGAGGATCAGGCGGGGCGGCGCTACGCGCCGCTCCGCCCGACCTGTCCCAGCTAAAGCGGAGGGGATGGTAACAATATCAATGAATTAGAGGAGGGCGCCAGAATGGACTACGGGGCATCCAAGAACGCCAGCGTGCGTCGCCGGGCCGAGGACAAGTTTGCCAAGGCCAAGCAGCGCGACATGGACGTGATGGGCCACCAGCGCCAGCTCCAGCAGGCCGAGGCCGCCAAGCTCATCCGCCTGCGCGCGCTTCGCCTGGCCAAGGAAGCAGCCGACCGGGACGCCCTCGCCAAGGCCGAAGCCGAGGCGCTCGCCGCCGGGCCCAAGCCCAAGCGGGTTCGCAAGCCCAAGGTGGCCAAGGAAGCGCCGGATACCTCCGAGATACTCTAGGTCTTCGTCACGGATCCGAGCATGGTCAAAGAAGAGATTCTCGCCTGGGCGTTGCAGAACGGCTGGCAGATGATCGGCGATCACCCGAGCCTGGTGAAGCCGGCCAAGCCGAAAGAAGCCATCGTGCGCATCGTGCTCAAGGGCACGGTCGCCAATCTCGAGATCAAGAAGCCCTCGGGCAAATGGGAAAAGGTCTCGGGCGCGCCCTACGGCGAGATCATGGCCGATCCCGAGACCGGCATCCCCCGTGGTCTTGGCCTTGTCAGCATCACGGGTTTGACGATGCTGATGCAGGAAAACAAGGACCGCCGCATGATGGGGATGAATTAGGGCGGGTTCTTCGCCTGCAAGTAGCTTAAGCGCTCCCTTTTCCACGAAATGAAAAACGGCGCTAGCTCACCCGCCCGCATAACCCAGTCGCGCCGCCAGATCCTCGACCATCTTCCACAGCGTTTCATGACCTGACCAGCCTTCCGGCCGGCGCAGCTTCGGCGGGCGTGCGAGCTTGCGCAGGAGGGGGTCGGCGAGGAAGCCCGGGTCGTAGCCCCCGATGATCCCGCTCTCGCTCGGTCCCGGCCGGGCGAAGGGCGAGGCTTCGGGATGGGCCATGGCGTCGATGGCGGCGGGTGCGGTGCTGAGGCCGAGCCAAGACGCGACTTCACGCAGGCTGTCGGAAGTTCCGTCGAGAATATCCTCCGCCCTGAGGCGCAGCACGCGGCCCGCCGGCAGGCTTTCGGTGAAGCCGAGGATTTGCCGGTTGACGTCGATCCAGGCGGCGAAGCCCAGCATCGGCTGGCCCTCCAGCGGATGCTCGGGCATGACCCGCTCCCAATGCGCCTGCATCGAGCGTTGAGTCGCCGCGGGATCGCGGGTGAGGTGGATGTAGCGCGCCTCGGGATAGGCTTTGGCGAGCCGCGCCAGCGCCTCGTCGCTCGCCGCATTCTCCGGCGATTTCTCGATCGCCAGGCGCGGGCTGATATGCGCCAGCAGGATATCGAGGACGGCTTCCCCCGGCCAATCGCGCCGCGGCGCAAGCCATTCCCGCGCCGCGTTCAACGCGGCGACATCCTGGCTCCCGAAGAGATATTCGGCCAAGGCGCGCACCAGCCCCGGGCTTCGATGGGTGACGCCCCGCTCGATCCAGAAGCGGGGCAGGCTCGCCTCCATCTCGCCGATGGTCGGCGAGGCGAAGAGCTTCAGCTCCGGCAAGCCGCAAACCGCGGGATGCTGGCCGATCATCGCGGTGACGACCGAGGAGCAGGACCGCGCCGTCGCCAGCAGGAAGACAGGGGCGAAGCGATGCGGGTCGCGCGCAGGCGCCTCCGCGCTGCCGCCCCTGGGCAGGGCCGGATCGGCCAGGGCCGTATCCAAACCCCCGTCCGTCGTCAGGCCAGCGCCGCCGCCCTGGGCGGGTCCTCCTTGGCCGCGTCCGCCCGCAGCACCTGCAGCAGGAGCGGCTGGTTGCGCAGCACGAAGGCGTCGCGCTCGCGATGGAACTCCTCGAGGAAGCGCATGCATTCCGCGCGCAGGATCTCGGTCGTCCAGCGCTGCGGCTTGCCATTGAGGACGGTGTCCGCCATGTCCTCGACGACCCTGAACAGCATCTCGTTGCTCTTGGCCGTGATGCCGCGGAGCGTGTCCTGATATTCCGCCATGTCGGGCAAAGGCGGGAACAGCCGCTCCATGATGCCGACCTCGTTCCAGGCAAACTTCAGTTGCGGCGAGAGGCCGGGATTGCCGTGGATCCAGCCGGTCAGCCGCAGCAGGCCCGTCAGAGCCTGGAAATATTCGCTCACCTTGGGGTCGAGGAATTCATAATCGGGATCGCAGACATCGCCGCGCAGCCGGCCTTCGCGCGCCAGCTGCTCCTTGATCGGCGTGCCGTCATAGGGAAGCATCCGGCAGAACCCGGCCGAGGATGTGCCGTCGCCGGAGATGGTCCTGAGGAACTTCAGATTGTCGCGGACCGATTCGAAGCTGGTCGAGGGGTCGAACAGCATGAAGCCGAATTCATAGGTGAGGCCGATCTCCTTCAGGATCGCCACCGCGCGGATGTTCTCCGCCACGGTGATCTCCTTGTTGAGGGTGACCAGCCCTTCCTCGCTGCCGGATTCCAGCCCCATATAGACGAAATAGAGGCCGCAGGCCTTCATCTCCCGGAAGAGCTCGGGGTCCACCGCATCGGCGCGGCAGTTGATCTTCCAGATCACCCGGTCGGCGAGATCGGCGCGCCGCAGCTCCTCCAGTAGGCTGCGCGTCCAGCGCTGCCAGACCTTGCCGAAGAGCGGGAAGTCGTCGTCCTGGAACAGGAAGATGCGGATGTCGTGCTCGTCGTAGAGATAGCGCATCTCGCGGACGACCTCGGCGGGCTTGCGCGTGCGCACCACCTTCCCCGGGGCCGAGCGGTAGAAGACATGGATGGAGCAGAAGGAGCAGGTCCGGGCGCAGCCGCGGCTGGCGAGCAGCGGCATCACCTTGCGGCCGAGCACGGCATCGGGCTTGTAGCTGCGCTCGGGATAGGGTAGGTCGTCGAGATCATGGACGAGGGCCCGCAGCTTGTTGGCCACGGTCTCGCCGTCCCGGCGATGGGCGATGCCCTCGATGCCGCGCCACTCCTCGCCGGCGCCGACGAGATCCACCAGCTCGATCAAGGTCATCTCGCCCTCGAAGCGCACGACGCTGTCGATCTCGGGAATCAGCTCCAGCGTATGCTGGTAGCTGAGGCTCGGGAAATGCCCGCCGATGGTGAAATGGCAGTCGACGCCGTTCTCGCGGAGATAGCGGGCGAGATCGGCGAAGCGGCGGACGTAGAATTGGAAGATGAGGGAGAAGCCCACCACCACCGGATCCATCCGGCGGACGATGTCGAGTATCTCGCCGAAGTCGACCTCGAAATCGACGATCTGCACGAGATGTCCGCGGCTTCGGAGCGCCGAGGCCAGATAGCCCAGGCCCAGATTCTCCTGATCCTGAAAGCCGATCAGCACGACGCGCTGGGCGGCCTCCTTGCCGGGCTTCGCCCGCGCCTCTAGTTCCGGATGCGCGTGATCGCAGGTCGTCTGCATGGCAGCACCCCTTTCCGTCCGTTTGAAATCCTTGAAGTCTGCGGCAATCGCCGACGGCGCTTGCGGCGGGCGCGACGCCACGCCGCAAGGCCGCGGCGGCCGCCCTTATTTGCGTTGTGCCGTCGCCCCTGCCTTGGCGTGGGCCAGCAGCTTGTCCACGGCCCCGATCTTGGCCTGATAGATGTTCTTCTGCAGCTCGAGCTGGATCGCGACGACCTCGTTCAGGCCCCTCTCCGCGATCTCCTGCAGCACCCAGGGCGTGATCGGATCGGTGAACCACCGAAACTTGAAGAGCAGGTTATCATCGAGGGCTTCGAGCTTACGCGGATCAACCATGACATCCTCCCTATTGGAATTACTGCCTGATTTTGGATGCGTGCTTCCCTGGCGCCGTGCTTCGCGCAAACGACCTTTCGCTCGAATTCAGTAGAGCGAGACTAAACGCGCATCCGTTTCGGGAGCATTAACGCTGAGCCGAAGTTTTCATCGGCCGATAAGTGCCTCCGTACAATCACCTGATTTGCAGGCAATTTCGGTGTCGTGTGGCAAATTCGGGCTCGCTGCGATCGGTAGAGATCCCGAATACCGAAGGGAGCATGCGCGGCCCTCTGCGACGTAGCGCCGCCCCGGATCCAAACTTGATCGATCAGGCGAGAGAAGTCTCTCTGAGGTTGGGGACGGCGCGCATCGACGGTGCGTCCCGGGAGTCCACGGCGACGCGTGCGCCGGGGCCATTGAAGCGGTAGCGCCGGCCGGTGATCGGGCCGACCGCCGTCAAACCGGTATCGCCCAGATACTCGAAATATAACGGGGCTTGCGCGAGAAAGCCGCGACGCTGGGGGGAGACGCTCTCAGTCGGAGGTCCCATCCCGGTCTGTTGCTGCCGCACCCCGTTCTGAAACTGCTGCCGCATCTTCCCGCAACAAGCCATCGCGCTGGTCCTCCGCATACAAGACGGATGGCCCGACCGCAGACCATCGCTCCAGTAGAATGCTGCCCGCCGAAAGCGCGAGCCACAGCAGAAACCATTCCTTCCACCCCTCTCCCACAAGGAAGGCGAATGGAACGGCCAGCCAAAGGCTCAGGCAGTAGAAGCAATCGAGCAATTGGCCCCAGAAGCGGTCACCCGCCCGCCCGCGAAGCCAGGCGACGGCGCCCCACGGCCCATCTTCGGCGTTGAGCAGATGGGTAACACGCCAAAGAGCCAGGATAGCAAGCGCGAGCCAATAGAATTGCACGGCCTATGGCGATTGCTGGATGCCAAGGAAGTATTGCACCGTTCCGCAGCCGACGGGATAAGATCCCAGATAGCCGTTGGTGAGCCGCACATCCGTGCTCAGGTTCACCGCAAATGTGCAGAAGGGCTGATTGGCATCCAGCCAATTTCCGTTGAACGGGGCACTGCTGGGCGGACCGATATCCACCGTCACATAGCCGGCGCCGTCGTGCGACAGGTCGTCGAATGTGCCCTGCAGCGAGTTGCAGATGATGTCGTCGCCGTGGACATAGGCACCGCTGATCTGCCCGCCGCTGATACGAATTGGCGTGCCTGTCCCGGCATTTCCCTTCCGCACGGTCAAACCATAGGAGTTCATGAACCCGGCGAACTGGTTCGCCCGGAACTGCACCGTTAGCGGCGCGGCCAGGTTATCTGCCGGCAGATCGAACAAGGCGCAGTCGCCGCCGCTCTGGCCCAGCAGGCCAACTGAGGCGATGTCGAAGGTGGCGCAGTTGTTGTCGATGAACAGGGTGATGGTGTCATCGGCGGCGGCCACGAGGTTGCCGGTGGCGTTGTAGCCCTGGATGCGGAACTGCACCGGGCCGTAGCGCAGATCGTTGTGCGGCGGCGCTGCGACAGGTGCATACAGGGCGCTGGTAATGATTGCCTTCCGGTCGCGATGGGTGAGAACGTAGCTCGCATCGAGCTCGATGTTGTTGTAGACGGGGTGGTCGGCTGCGGCCCCGCCGTCCACATGGACCGAGCGCGTGAACGGGCCGACGAGCGTCCCGCTATAGCCCGGCACGCCCAGGAGCGCGATCTGCGGGTGACGGTAGGTTTCCTGGAAGAAGCGCCAGCCGGGATCATCGCTGTTCTTGAAACGGAGGGTGTACTGCGTGACTTCGGGATGGTCGACGAAGCAGGCGAAGAAATCGAGCACCCCGAACCAGGCCGCACACCTTGCCGGCGGCACATCGGCGAGCGAGCTTCTGGCCGTGATCTTCCCATCCGGACCGAGGAAATTGCTGAAGCCGACCCGGGAGCCATCCGGCTGCGGCGCGCCGATAAAGATGTCGCCGATGGCCTGAATGGCGTTTGCCCCCTGGCAAGCCGTGGGAAGGCGGCCGATGCAGTCCTTGGGCACACAGATGTTGATCCGGTACAGGTTCTGGATATTCCAGTACGGCGCGCTCTCGTAGCAGTAGCCGAGCGCCTTCGACGGGTCGAGCAAGCGGACGATGGCATCCGGCAGTGCGGCCACCGCTGCGTTCTCGCCGGGGGCGGTGTCGACCGTCGCTTCCTCGATGAACTGCGCCAGGGATCTGCTGAAACGGAAGATATAGTTGCCGTTGAGGTCCGTGGCGCAGGTGCCGAGATTCTCGCGGTCGCCCGTTCCGGTGTAGGCACCCCCCGCCAATTCGGCGTTGGTGCGGTCATATTCCTGAAAACCCAGGACAACTCCCGGCAAGGGCCCCGTCTCGCATCGGGCGAAGATGTGGTCGAGAATGCCGGCCACCGCTGCACGGTCGAAGTCCAAGGCGGCAGCGGACGCCTGCGAAATCTAAATCGTGCGTGACGAAACGACCGCCGAGGCGGGCGTTCCCTGCGGGGCGTTCTCCGCGGCGGCGGCGGTCTTTTTCGCGTCGGACGCCGAATCGCGAGTCAGCGTCAAGGCGCGCGCCAATTTCGGCGGCAGAGCCGTTGACTCGCGCAGTGAAACGACCAATGGCCGGAATGGCGGCGGGTCCGGCAGCGGGCGTGGCGGCACGGCCAAGGCGGCGCGGACGCGGTCCGGGTAAAGCTTCTCGATGGGAACTCGCAAATAAGGGTTCTCCAGCGCCGCAAGCAGCCCCGCCAGGTTGTCGATTACCAGTGAGAAACGAAAGCACGGATTGAAGCGGCAAAATCCCGTATAATAGCTGACATTGCCGTAGACGATAAAATCCTCCAGCGTGTGCGCCGTCGAACAGGTCAGGACCAGATCATTGAAATCCAGATCACCGCCGGCGTCGTCCGACCTGATGTCGAACTGGACGTTCGGTCCGGAAACAGCGGGAAAGGTGATCACGTCCTTCGACGCAACCCAGTGTCCGCTTCCCTGGTCGTTCTCGATCGTAATGGCCCAGGCGCTGCCGGTCACTGCGACGGCCGGGGTGCCGGTGTTGCCTGCATATGTCCCGTTTCCCGAACTCGCCCCCGATATCACGAAACGCTGGGCAAATGCCGCGCTCTTGGACTTGACCCGTACTGTCCACGACCCTTGCATGTTGATCGCCATGGCGTCCTCCCTCGGCGCAGGTATTCCCTGCGCGCGTCACATGGTTTCAATTTCTGAAAAACAAGAAGCCCGACCACAAGGGCGGGGGCTTCCCAAGGTAAGCCGATGCTCTATCCAGCGGAGCTACGCGAGCGTTGCGTTTGCGCAGGTCAACATGACGCGCTTCAGGCATAACACGCCCCCCGAGCGGGATCTTAGTCCCCGATTTATTCGCACCCACTTCCGTGGCGCCTCTTTGCGCAGCAGGTTTAACTCGTATTCAACAGAGCGAGGCTAGCCTAGAGGCGCACCCGTTTCGGGAGGATTAACGGACAGGCTCGGAGGTTTCGTCGTGAAACACGCGGCTCGTCAATCGCCTGATTCGCCAGCCCTTTCGGTCGTGTGTGGCAAATTCAAGCTTGCCTATCTCGTCATGTCGCTGGTTCGCCCCACTCCCTCATTGGCCGTGCTCGTCGCGGGAATGAGCCTTCGACCGTGCATGACGGAATAGGGCTGAGACCGCGGCCGCATCCGCCGTCACCCGCCAGTCACTCGCCATACCGGGTCCGTCCTCAGTAGGTGTCATGCTGCGGCAGGTGGCTGTCGATGTCGTACCAGGGCACCTTCGAGGCGACATAGATATGCCGCTCGATCCCCGCCGCATGGCCGGGATGCACACCGCCGTCCAGCGTCGTGGGGGTGAAGCTGATGACATCCGGCTGCGAGGCATCGGGGCAGAACAGCTGGCAGCCGCAGCGCCGGCAGAATTCCCGAAGGTTTCCGGGCGAGCTTTCGAAGGTGGTGAGCTGGTCCGCACCCTGCTCGATGACGAGGGCCGTGACCGGCACGACGGCGAAGGTGGCGAACATGGCGCCGTGGATTTTGCGGCACACCTGGCAGTGGCAGTGGTAGAGGCTTTGTGGCGGTGCGTGGATGGTGTAGTGCACCGCGCCGCATTGGCAGCCGCCACTTAGCGGTCGCACGGCCGCATCTTTCGCCGGCCCAGTCATATCTGTGGCACCTGCACGGTCATGGTCTCTACGCCTTTCCTGAGTTTCGGATCATCCGCCCGCGACGCGGAGCTTTACCGCCCTCCGTGCCAGCGGCTGAAGGTTATTGCGGCATGCCCTGGATGGCGAAGGAGCGGAAATTCGCATATTTGCCGCCGATCTTTCGGCCGTCCTTGAAGGCTGCAGAATCGCGCCAGGCCTGCAGCGCTTCCATGCTGTCCCAAGCCAGCAGGATGACGCGCGACTGCGGCGGTGCGCCCTCGATGGGAACAGCCTTGCCCGCGGCGAGATAGCGTCCGCCGGCCGCCTTGATGGTCGCTCCCGCGCCCAGCTGGTACTCCTTGGCATAGGCATCCGCGTTCGTGACGTCGATCTCGCCGATGTAATAGACGGGCGGCTTGGCCTGGGCGTGCAGCCCCTGGATCGCGACGACCCCGAGCCCGAAGCCGACGGCCATCGCCAATAGCATGCTGTATCGTGTTTTCATCTGTTTATCCCCATTCCCTTGCCGATGAGCCGGCTGCGGATTTGTATCATGATTCCGGTAGCTTTGAGCGCCCTGCGGGACGGCGGCTTCGCCTCAGCGGCCTTCCCCCAGCATGCGGCGTGCCTTGGATGACATTGTCCGATGGGATGAGGGGCGTGTTTGACTCTGTCGTTCCGCGACGGCCTCATGACTGGACTCCAGGCATAGTGCCATAGTGGGGTCAGAATAATCGGATGCCCAGCATGCCAAAGAAGCCCGCGCCCGCGCTCACCCCCGACCAGGCCGTCGACCGTCTGGAGACCCTCCACGCCACCGCGACTAGCGCGCTCCGGCGCGCCCTGGAGCGCTTCGTCACACGCCGCACCCCGCCGAGCCCGGCGGCGCGGCGCAAGTTCCGCTATCCCGAGCTGCGGCTGATCTGGTCGCCCCAGGGGCCGATGCCCTTCACCCGCCGCGCCTGGGCCAAATTCCAATCCGCCGGCACCTATGCGACGACGGTCACTCAGCCGGGCTTCTTCCGCCACTATCTGCTGGAGCAGCTTCGTCCGCTGGTCGCCGAGTATGGCGCGGTGATCGAAGTGGGGGTGAGCGATCGCGAGATCCCCTATCCCTATGTCTTCGAGGAGGGGGACGAGCTCGTCCATGGCGATATCTCCGTCGCCGAGCTGGCCCGCTATTTCCCGACGCCCATTCTGGCGGCAGTGGGCGATGATGTGGCGGATGGCGCCTGGGTCTTCGAGACGGACCGGCCGCGCCCGCTCGCCCTGTTCGATGCCTTGCGGGTGGATTTCTCGCTGCAGGCGCCTCCGGCATTACACCGGCACCGATTGGCGCACGATCCAGCCCTGGATCCTGCTGACCAACTACCAGCGCTATGTCGATCAGTTCGTGCAATGGGGGCTCGACGAGATGGCGTCGCCGGAGAGCCTCTATGAGCGGTTGGTCCTGCCGGGCGGCGGGATCATCCATCGCGATACCGCGCCGGCCGTGGCGGCTGCCGCGGTCGCGGCCGCGCCCTGGGAGCGCTTCCAGATGCCGGCATATCATCTGCTGCGCGGCGACAAGCGCGACGGCGTCACCATCGTCAATATCGGCGTCGGCCCCGCCAACGCCAAGAACATCACCGACCATCTGGCGGTGCTGCGCCCGCATTGCTGGCTCATGATCGGCCATTGTGGCGGGCTGCGGCAGTCCCAGACCATCGGCGATTACGTGCTGGCCCATGGCTATCTCCGGCGCGACCGCATCCTCGACGATCTCGTGCCGCAGGAGGTGCCGATCCCCGCTCTGGCCGAGGTGCAGGTGGCCCTGCAGCATGCCGCGGGCCGGGTGACCGGCGAGCATGGCGATGCCTTGAAGCGGCGCCTGCGCACGGGCACGGTCGTGACCTATGACGACAGGAACTGGGAGCTGCGCTGGCGACAGGAGCGGCGGCGGATCAACCTGTCGCGGGCGATCGCCGTCGATATGGAAAGCGGCACGCTGGCGGCCCAGGGCTATCGCCTGCGGGTGCCCTACGGGACCTTGCTTTGCGTCTCCGACAAGCCGCTCCACGGCGAGATCAAGCTGCCCGGTGCGGCCAGCGCCTTCTATCGCCGCGCCGTGGGGGAGCATCTCAACATCGGCCTCGTGGCACTGGATATTCTGCGGGGGCAATTGGGCGGGCTCCACTCGCGCAAGCTGCGCAGCTTCGAAGAGCCGCCGTTCCGGTAGGGCGGATAGAACGCTTCCTCTCTTCCGTCATTCCCGCGAAAGCGGGAATCCAGGGCCACAGCGAGGCATCCGTCGCTTGCCCTGGATTCCCGCTTCGCGGGAATGACGGAAGGATAGAGCGACGCTTGAGGGCGACACAGGCGAGAGCCCTGCCCGCAGGGGAGGGGAAGAAAGGGTGCTGCGGCTATCTCCGTGTTAGATATTCGTACTTGACCGCGACGAAGAAGGGGAGCCCATGCTGAGCGACGAGCAGCAGATGATCCGCGACAATGTGCTGCGGCTTTGCGAGCGGTTCGACGACGGCTATTGGCTGGCGCGCGACCGGGACGGGGAATTTCCTCGCGAGTTCGTCGCCGCCTTCGCTGCCGGCGGCTGGATCGGCACCGCCATGCCGGAGGAATATGGCGGGGCCGGGCTCGGCGTCACCGAGGCGGCGCTGGCGATGCAGGCGGTCGCGGAATCCGGTGCCGGCATGTCCGGCGCCTCTGCGGTGCATATCTCCATCTTCGCGCCCCGGGTCATCGTGAAACACGGCAGCGAGGCGCAGCGCCGGCGCTTCCTGCCGCCCTTGATCGAGGGCCGCGACATCTGCGCCTTCGGCGTGACGGAGCCCGATGCCGGCCTCGACACCACCCGGATCACGACCATGGCGCGGCGCCGGGGTGCGGGCTATGTGATCTCGGGCCGGAAGGTCTGGACCTCGCTGGCCCAGGTCGCGACCCGCATCTTTTTGCTGGCGCGCACCACGCCGCTTGCCGATTGCGCCAAGCCGACCGACGGCATGAGCCTCTTCTATGCCGAGTTCGACCGCACCCGCATCGAGGCGCGGGAGATCGAGAAGATGGGCCGGGCCGCGGTCGATTCGAACCAGGTCTTCATCGACGATCTGGAAGTGCCGGAAGCCGACCGCATCGGCGAGGAGGGGATGGGCTTCCGCTACATCCTGGAGAGCCTCAACCCCGAGCGCATCCTGATCGGGGCCGAGGCCATCGGAATCGGCCGCGCAGCGCTCCGCCGGGCGACGCAATATGCCAAGGATCGGGTCGTCTTCGGCCGGCCGATCGGCCAGAACCAGGCGATCCAGCATCCCCTGGCCGAGAGCTGGATGGAGCTGGAGGCGGCCAACCTCATGATGCTGAAGGCGGCACGGCTCTACGATTCCGGCCGGCCCTGCGGCGCCGAGGCCAATGCCGCCAAATATCTCGGTGCCGAGGCGGGGTTCACCGCCTGCACCCGGGCGGTCATGACCCATGGCGGCTATGGCTATGCCAAGGAGTTCCATGTCGAGCGCTATCTGCGCGAGGTTCTGATCGCGCGGCTGGCGCCGGTCAGCCGCGAGCTGATTCTCTGCTATATCGCCGAGCGGGAGCTGGGGTTGCCGAAGTCCTATTGAGGCTTTCCCTCGCCCCTTGTTTTCCCCTCGCCAGGGGGAGAGGCGGGGTGATGTGTCCAGAGAGAACCCCCTCCCTGACCCTCTCCCCTTTCAGGGGGCGAGGGGAATAGAAGGAAGGGCGCGCGACGCAGTCGACCGGATGGGAAACCCCGGGGCGATTGTCGCGCGGCGGCGGAAGATGCTAGATCGTCCGGAAGAGGCCGCTTTGGCCGCAGGGCAAGTCAGGGGAGTTCATCGATGCGTTTGAAGGATAAGGTCGCCGTCATCACCGGGGCGGCGCAAGGCATTGGCTTGGCCTGCGCCGAGCGCTTCAAGGCGGAAGGCGCCAAGCTGATGCTCTCCGACATCAATGAGACGGTCGGACGCGCGGCTGCCGAGCGGCTGGGCGCGCCCTTCATGCGCTGCGATGCCGGGGTGAAGAGCGATGTCGACGCCCTGATGGCGGGCGCGGTGAAGAGCCACGGCCGAATCGACATCATGCTGTCCAATGCCGGCATCACCCATGGCGCCGAATTCCTCGACGTGACGGAGGAGGATTTCGACCGCGTCATCCGCACCAATATGAAATCCGTCTTCCTCTGCGGCCAGGCGGCGGCGCGCCAGATGGTGGCCCAGGGCGGGGGCGGGGTGGTGATCAACATGTCCTCGGTCAACGCCATCCTGGTGATTCCCAACCAGGTCGCCTATGCGGCCTCCAAGGGCGGGATCAATCAGCTGACCAAGGCGATGGCCGTATCGCTGGCCCCCCACGATATCCGTGTCGTCGCCATCGGCCCCGGCACGATCCTGACCGATCTGGCGCGCAACGCCGTGCTGAAGGACGCGGCCGCCTATCGCAAGATCCTCTCTCGCACCCCCATCGGGCGCTGCGGCGAGGCCTCGGAAGTCGCATCGGTCGCGGCCTTCCTTGCGAGCGACGATGCCTCCTACATCACGGGGCAGACGATCTATCCCGATGGCGGGCGGCTGGTGCTGAACTACACCGTGCCGGTGGCGGAGGATTGATGGAAGCGCCGCACCACCGCCGTCATTCCCGCGAAAGCGGGAATCCAGGGCAACCCGCGGGGTCTGTGGCCCTGGATCCCCGCTTTCGCGGGGATGACGAAAGAGGGGTAATCTCCTTATGCCCTTGATGTCCGGCAAGCGCGCTTTTCTGGAGCTGCTGCGCCAGGAGGGCGTCGAGGTGATCTTCGGCAATCCCGGCACCACCGAGCTGCCGCTGATGGATGCCCTCGCGGTCGAGACCACGCCGCGCTATGTGCTGGGGCTGCAGGAGGGCGCGGTCATGGCCATGGCCGGGGGCTATGCCCAGGCGGCCGGGCGCCTCGCCGCGGTCAATATCCATGTGGCGCCGGGTTTGGGCAATGCCATGGGCATGCTCTATGACGCCCAGAAGGCCGGCGCGCCGCTCCTCGTGACGGCGGGGCAGCATGACCAGAGCTTCGCGCTGACCGAGCCGATCCTCTGGGCCGAGCTGCCGGAGATCGCGCGGCCCTTCGTCAAATGGGCGGCCGAGGTGCGCCGCCTCGCCGATCTGCCGCGCATGGTCCACCGCGCCGCCAAGACCGCGCTGGCGCCGCCGACGGGCCCGGTCTTCCTTTCCATCCCGGCGGATATCCTGAATGCGGAGGAAGATATCGATCTGGGACGGCCGACGCGTGTTGCGCCGCGCCTCCGGGGCGACAAGGCGGCGATCGAGGCGGCGGCGAAGCTGCTGGCGGCGGCCGAGCGCCCGGCGATCCTCGCCGGGGATGGCGTGGCGCAAAGCGGGGCGCTGGCCGAGCTCGTCCAGCTTGCCGAGGCGATCGCAGCCCCTGTCTATCTCGAGGGCATGGACAATACCGCCCCCTTTCCCAGCAGCCATCCGCTGTTCCGCGGGCCCATCACGCGGCTGGCGCACCAGATCCGCAAGACGCTGGATCAATTCGACCTGCTGCTCTCCATCGGCGGTGACCTCCTCACCATGTCGCTGCCCTCGGACATCAGCCCGATCCCGCCGGATCTCCGGATCATCCATCTCGACAGCGATCCCTGGCAGCTCGGCAAGAGCTATCCCGCCGAGGTGGCGATCCTGGCCGATCCCAAGGCAGCATTGCCGGAGCTGAGCGCCGCCGTCGCGGCGGCGATGTCGCCTGCGGCGAAGGCCGAAGCCCGATCGCGGAATACCGCGCTCGCCACTGCGATTTCCGCAGAGCGCGCCGCACTCCGCGAGCGCGCCCGCGCCGAAGCCGGCAAGCTTCCGATCGCGCCGCTCGCTTTGTGGCAGGCGGTCGGCGAGGTCCTGCCGAGAGATGTCGTCATCATCGACGAGACTCTTTCCTCCGGTCCGGGCCTGCGCCAGCTGCTTGCCGGCGATGATGCGAAGAGCTTCTTCGGCATGCGCGGCGGGGGCATCGGCTGGGGTCTGCCGGCGGCCGTCGGCGTCAAGCTGGCGCTGCCCGATCGCCCCGTGCTCGCCCTCATCGGCGATGGCAGCGCCATGTTCAACTGCCAGGCGCTCTGGACCGCCGCCCATGAGCGCCTCGCCGTGGTGTTCCTGATCCTGAACAACGGCGCCTATCGGATCCTGAAGCAGCGGGTGAATGCGCTGCGCGGCCATGCCCACCAGACCGGCCGCTATGTCGCCATGGATCTCACCCATCCCTCGATCGATTTCGGTGGACTGGCGCGTTCCATGGGCGTGGCCGCCGAGCGGGCCCAGACCCTCGACGAGGTCCGCGCCGCCCTCGCCAAGGCCTTCGCCGCCTCCGGCCCGACCCTGATCGACGTCGCGATCGACCCTTCCTTCACCCCGGTGTGAATATGAGTATGTGTTGCGATTTTTCTTTTCGTCATTCCCGCGAAAGCGGGAATCCAGGGCAACAAGCGGGACCTGCGGCCCTGGATCCCCGCTTTCGCGGGGATGACGGCAGAGGGCTTTTTTCACGATGCGCCGGGGACTCAGCCCGTGGCTGACCGCATGCAGCAAAAGCGCCTCGCCGTCGATATCGGCGGCACCTTCACCGACATCGTCATCGAGGCCGGCGACAAGCGCTGGACGCGCAAGCTGCTGACCACGCCCCAGGCGCCGGAGCAGGCGGTGATCGCCGGCACGCTCGAGCTGCTGGGCGAGATCGGCATCGCGCCCGGCGAGATCGACCTCTTCCTCCACGGCACGACCTTGGCGACCAACGCCATCATCGAGCGCAAGGGCGCCGTCACCGCCCTGATCGCCACCGAGGGCTTCCGCGACATCCTCGATATCGCCGATGAGGGGCGCTACGACCAGTACGACATCTTCATCGACAAGCCGAAGCCCCTGGTCCCGCGCTTCCGCCGCTTCACGGTGCCGGAGCGCATCGATGCCGCGGGCAAGGTGCTGAAGCCGCTGGACGAGGCGGCGGTGCTGGCGCTGCTGCCGGCGCTCGACCGTCTCGGCATTTCGAGCCTCGCCGTCGCCTTCCTCCACAGCTATGCCGATGCCGGCCATGAGCGCCGGGTCCGCGAGATCCTGGCCCAGGCCCGGCCCGGCCTCGCCGTCACCTTGTCGAGCGAGGTCTGCCCCGAGGTGCGCGAATATGAGCGCACCTCGACGGCGGTGGCCAATGCCTATGTCCAGCCGATGATGGCGGGATATCTCGGCCGGCTGGGGGAGGCGCTCACGGCCAAGGGGTTTCGCTGCCCGGTCTATCTCATGACCTCGGGCGGCGGGCTCACCACCCTGGAGACCGCGCGGCGCTTTCCCATCCGGCTGGTGGAGAGCGGCCCCGCAGGCGGCGCCATTCTCGCCAGCTTCGTTGCGGCGGAATGCCAGGAGAACAAGGTGCTCTCCTTCGACATGGGCGGCACCACGGCCAAGATCTGCCTGATCGAGAATCAGAAACCCCAATCCTCGCGCAGCTTCGAGGTCGACCGCGCCGCGCGATTCCTCAGGGGCAGCGGCCTGCCCTTGCGCATCCCCGTGATCGAGATGGTGGAGATCGGTGCCGGCGGCGGCTCGCTGGCCCATGTCGATGCCATGGGCCGCATCACGGTGGGGCCGGAGAGCGCGGGGGCGGAGCCGGGGCCCGCCTGCTACGGCCGCGGCGGCACCCATCCGACGGTGACCGATGCCGATCTCATGCTGGGCCGCATCGATCCGGCGCGCTTTGCCGCCGGGCGGCTGCCGCTCGACGGCGCCAAGGCGGCGGCGGCATTGACGGCCGACATCGGCGCACCGCTCTCGCTCACCGCCATGCTGGCGGGTTATGGCGTGGCGGAGATCGTCGACGAGAACATGGCCAATGCGGCGCGCGTCCATTCGGTGGAGCGGGGCAAGGTCATCGCCGAGCACAGCCTGATCGCCTTCGGCGGCGCCGCGCCGCTCCATGCCGCGCGGCTGGCGGAGAAGCTCGCCATCGCCAGGGTCATCGTGCCGCCCAATGCCGGGGTCGGCTCGGCGGTGGGTTTCCTGCGCGCGCCCATCGCCTTCGAGGTGGTGCGCAGCCGCTATATGCGCCTCTCCGCCTTCGAGCCCGCCTTGGCCAATGCGATCATCGCCGAGATGCGGGAGGAGGCGCTGGAGGTGGTGCGCGCCGGTGCGGGCGATGCGCCCCTCATCGAGCCGCGCTCGGCCTTCATGCGCTATGTCGGCCAGGGCCATGAGATCGTGGTGGCGTTGCCGGCGCGCGACTCTGACGGAAGCGGACGCCGCCGTGCTGCGCGAGACCTTCGAGGGGGAGTATCGCGCGCTGTTCTCGCGCATCATTCCCCATGGGGAGGTCGAGATCCTGACCTGGTCGCTGACCGTGAGCACGGCGCCCGAGCCCGCGGGTGCAGTGAACGGCGCCCCTGCCGCTGCCTTCGCCGCCCCCGAGGCCGGGCGGCGGCGGATGTTCGATCCCGACACCGGCGGCTCGATGGAGGTCCCGGTCTACTGGCGCCCCGATCTCTCGCCCGGCGCCCGCATCGAAGGCCCCGCCCTCATCGCCGAGGACGAGACCACCACCTTCGTCACCGCCGCCTTCGACGCCGTCATCAATGCGCAAGGCTGCATCGTCCTGGATCGCCGCGCGGCGTTGGAGGATAGTTAGAGGTGAGTGGCTCCCCTTCTCCTTGTCGTCATTCCCGCGAAAGCGGGAATCCAGGGCCGCAGGGCTCGCTTGTTGCCCTGGATTCCCGCTTTCGCGGGAATGACGGAAGTAAGAAATCTATCGATCGGATCGAGGATCTCCTATGACCGACACACCCAGCGGCCTTTCCGCCATCCGGCGCCAGATCATGTGGAACCGGCTGCTCGCCGTGGTCGAGGAGCAGGCCCAGACTTTGCTGCGCACGGCCTTCAGCCCGATCGTGCGCGAGTCCGGCGACCTCTCGGCGGGAGTCTTCGATCTCCAGGGCAATATGCTGGCCCAGGCCGTGACCGGCACGCCGGGCCATGTGAATTCCATGGCGGAATCGGTGCGCCATTTCATCGAGGCCTTCCCGACGCAATCCATGGCGGAGGGCGATGTCTACTGCACCAACAATCCCTGGAAGGGGACCGGGCATCTGAACGATCTCGTCGTCACCACCCCGGCCTTTCATCACGGCCGGCTCATCGGGCTCTTCTCCTGCACCAGCCATATCGTCGATCTCGGCGGGATCGGCTTCGGGCCCGACGGCACCGATGTCTTCATGGAGGGGCTCTCGCTGCCCTTCCTGAAGCTGGTCGATCGCGGCCGGGTGAACGAGACCCTGATGGCGATCGTCAAGGCCAATACCCGCCTGCCCGTGGAGACCGAGGGCGACATCTATTCCCTGATCAACTGCAACGAGATCGGCGCCCGGCGCCTCGGCGAGATGATGACCGAGTTCGGCCTCGCCACATTGGAGGATCTCTCCGGCCATATTCTCGAGAGCTCGCGTGCGGCGGTCCTGGCGGAAATCGCCAAGCTGCCGCGCGGCAGCTGGCGCTATGAGATGACCATCGACGGCTATGACGAGCCTCTCACTTTGGCCGCCACCACCACGGTCTCCGACGGCAAGGTCCAGGTCGATTTCACCGGCACCTCGCCCGCCGCGCGCTTCGGCATCAACAGCCCGCTCGCCTATACCACCGCCTATTCGGTCTTCGGTCTCGCCTGCGCCATCGCGCCCCGGGTGCCCAACAATGCCGGCTCGCTCTCGCCCTATCATGTCAGCGCGCCGCCCCACACCATCGTCAATGCTCTGGCGCCCGCGCCGGTGGCCTCGCGCCATCTCATCGGCCAGATGCTGCCCGATGTCGTCTTCGGCTGCCTCCGCCAGGCAATTCCCGGATCGCGTCCCCGCCGAGGGTGCCTCCTGCATCTATCTCATGACCTTCCGCTCCCGCGACGCCGAGGCAGCAAACCGCTTCGCCATCTCCGTCGTCACCAACGGCGGCACCGGGGCGCGTCCCGGCAAGGACGGTCTCTCGGCCACGGCCTATCCCAGCGGCGTCAAGGGAACGCCGGTGGAGATCGTCGAGACCACCACGCCGCTGCTCTTCTGGCGCAAGGAGTTCCGCGCCGATTCCGGCGGTGCCGGCATCCATCGCGGCGGCCATGGGCTGGAGCTCGAGATCGAGAATCGCTCGACGGGTGCCATCGAGATCCTCGCCGCCTTCGACCGGATGAAATTCCCGCCCCGCGGGCGCGACGGCGGCCAGGCGGGCAAGGCCGCCTATCTCGGGCTGAAGTCGACGGGCCAGCGCCTCGAGGGCAAGGGGCTGCAGGAGATCCCGCCGGGCGAACGCCTGCTGCTCCGCACCGCCGGCGGCGGGGGCATCGGCGATGCCCGGCAGCGCGATGCGAGCGCGACCGCGGCCGATCTGGAGAACGGCGTCGTGTCGCCCGGCGCGGCGCGGGGCGATTACGGGGTGGCGGCGGAGTAGAGCCGGCTCCAACTCTCCGTCATTCCCCGAAAGCGGGAATCCAGGGCCACAGGCGAGGTCTGGGCATAGAGGCCCGGTCTCTCCTCCGTCATTCCCGCGAAAGCGGGAATCCAGGGCGAGCGACGTGCTGCTGCTAATTAGCGCTGCATCTCCTCGTAGAGATCCCGCCACTGCGGATTGTCGCGCTCGATCAATTCGACCTTCCAGGCCCTTTGCCATTTCTTGATCTGCTTCTCGCGCTGGATTGCCTCGGGCATCGTCCCGAAGAACTCGACATGGACGAGAAGATGGACGCCATAGGTCTTGGTGAAGCCCATCACGGCATCCGATTTGTGCTCACACACCCGGCGGAGGATGTTGGCCGTCACACCGATGTACAGCGTGCCGTTTGGCTTGCTGGCGAGGATGTAGACGCAGGGCGCCTTCATGGGGGCGATGATGCCATGCCGCGAAGGAAGACGCCTTCGTGCCTCCTGGGATGGGTTCCTGCTTGTGGCCCTGGATTCCCGCTTTCGCGGGAATGACGGAAAAGAATAACGGAAAAGTCGTTTGACGAAAACGCCTTTTGCGTATAGTCTATAGGTTTAGACGCCGCCGGGAGCTTCCGCTGTTAATTCGCTGTAAAAACAGCGCGGACCGCCGGGAATTGCCCTCCCGCGGGCGAGGGAAAGAAAGGCCGCCTCCGGCGCCCCGCCCACCACCTTGCCTCCCGGCCCCCCGGGCGATAGGGTAGCCGCGCTCCCGAACCCCCTGACGGACCCCAAGAGCACCGCCTTGCGATATCTGAGCACCCGCGGCGCCGCCTCGGCGCTTGGCTTCGATGACGTCTTGCTGACGGGTCTCGCCCGCGACGGCGGGCTGTTCTTGCCTGAAACCTGGCCGAGCCTTGATCTTAACTCATTGATCGGGTTGGATTATCCGGATCTGGCGGCGCGGGTCATGCAACCCTTCCTCGGCGGGCGGATCAAGGAGGCGGAGTTCGCCGGCCTGGTGCGGAACGCCTATGCCGATTTCGGCCATAAGGCGGTGGCGCCGCTGCGGCAGATCGATGCCCGGACCTGGCTCCTGGAGCTGTTCCACGGGCCGACCCTGGCCTTCAAGGATGTGGCCCTGCAGCTCCTGGGCCGGCTCTACGACCATCTCCTGGCGGAGCGGGCCCAGCGGGTCACCATCGTCGGGGCGACCTCCGGCGACACCGGCTCGGCCGCCATCGAGGCCTGCCGGGACCGGGATCGGATCGACATCTTCATCCTCCATCCCGAGGGCCGCACCTCGGAGGTCCAGCGCCGCCAGATGACGACGGTTCTGGCCCCCAATGTGCGCAATATCGCCATCCAGGGCTCCTTCGACGATTGCCAGGACCTGGTAAAGGCCATGTTCGCCGATGTTCCCTTCCGGGACGAGATGCGGCTGGGGGCGGTCAATTCCATCAACTGGGGCCGGATCATGGCCCAGATCGTCTATTACGTGGCCGCCGCCCTGGCCCTGGGGGCGCCCCAGCGCCGGGTCGCCTTTGCCGTGCCGACGGGGAATTTCGGCAATATCTATGCCGCCTATGCCGCCCGGGCCATGGGGCTGCCCATCGAGAAGCTGATCGTCGGTTCCAACAGCAACGATATCCTGACCCGCTTCATCGCCGGGGGTGCCATGGAAATCGGCCAGGTGCATCCCACATTGAGCCCCAGCATGGACATACAGGTATCGAGCAATGCGGAACGGCTGCTTTTCGATCTTTACGGGCGGGACGGGGCAAGGCTGGCGGAGGCGATGAAGGGGCTGCGGAAGACCGGCCGCCTGGCCCTCGATCCGGCCCAGCACGCCCAGCTCACGGCCCTTTTCGCCGGCCATCGGCTGGACGACGGCGAGACCCTGGCCACCATGGCGGCTCTCTATCGCGAGACCGGCGAGCTGATCGATCCCCATAGCGCCATCGGCGTGGCCGCGGCCCGCGCCGTGCCCCTCGACCCCGATATCGCCGTGGTCGCGCTGGGCACCGCCCATCCCGCGAAATTCCCCGATGCGGTGGAGAAGGCGACCGGCATCCGCCCGGCCTTGCCGCCGGCGCTGGCCGATCTCTATGAGCGGCCGGAACGCTTCACGGTCCTGCCCAAGGACCTCGGTGTGGTCGAAGCCCATATCCGCCATGAAATAGCCAAAGGAGAGGCGGCATGATCCGCGTCACCCGCCTAGCCAACGGATTCACCGTCGCCAGCGACCGGATGGAATCCGTCGAGACCGTCTCCCTCGGCGTCTGGGCCGATGTCGGCACCCGCAACGAGCCGGCGGAGATCAACGGCGTCTCCCATCTGCTGGAGCATATGGCCTTCAAGGGCACCGAGCGCCGCTCGGCCCGCGCGATCGCCGAGGAGATCGAGGCGGTGGGCGGCCATCTCAACGCCTATACCGCCCGCGAGCAGACGGCCTATTACGCCAAGATCCTCTCGGCCGATCTGCCGCTCGCGGTCGACATCATCGGCGACATCCTGCAGCACTCGACCTTCGACGCCGAGGAGCTGGCGCGCGAGCGCGCCGTGGTGCTGCAGGAGATCGGCCAGGCCGAGGACACGCCCGACGATATCGTCTTCGATCATTTCCAGTCGGCCGCCTTCCCCGATCAGCCCATGGGCCGGCCGGTGCTGGGCAAGGCCGAGATCGTCGGCAGCCTCTCGGGCGAGACCATTCGCGGCTATATGCATCGCCATTACGCGCCGGGCCGTCTCGTCCTCGCCGCGGCCGGCCAGGTGGATCACGAGAAGCTGGTCGAGCTCGCACGCAACGGCCTTCGGCGGCTTGGCCGCGGGCGATCCCGGGGCGCCGGAGCCCGCCCGCTATACCGGCGGGGAGATTCGCGTCGAGCGCGATCTGGAGCAGGTGCATATCGTGCTGGGCCTGCCCGGCGTCAGCCATCTCGACCCCGACTATTATGCCCTCGGCCTGCTCTCGACCCTGATGGGCGGCGGCATGAGCTCGCGGCTGTTCCAGGAGGTCCGCGAGAAGCGCGGCCTCGTCTACAGCATCTACAGCTTCGCCTCCTCCTTCCAGGACGGCGGGCTGTTCGGCGTCTATGCCGGCACCGGCGAGAAGGAGGCGGCGGAGATCCTGCCGCTCCTGATCGAGGAGCTGAACCGGCTCCCGGCGACGGTGACGGAGGAGGAGGTGGCCCGGGCCCGGGCGCAGTCCAAGGCCGGGATCCTGATGGCGCGGGAATCGACGAGCAGTCGGGCGGAGCAGCTGGCGAGCCAGATCCTCACCTATGGCCGGCCCATGCCGGCGGAGGAGATCGTCGCCCGCATCGAGGCGGTGGATGTCCCCCATATCGCCCGCATCGCCCGGCGGCTCACGGCAGGGGCGCCGACGCTGGCCGCGCTCGGTCCGCTCGGCCGTCTGGCGCGCCTCGACCAGGTGGCCGCCCGCCTCGCCGCCTGACGTCGTAATGTGAGCGGGGGATGATCGGCTTCGCCATCGGTCGCGGTCCGCGGCTGGAGACGGCGAGGCTTCATCTTCGCCGGCCGCGCCTCATGGATTGGCGCGCCTGGTCCTCCCTACGCGGCGCCAGCCGCGATTTCCTCGTCCCCTGGGAGCCGAGCTGGCCGGAAGACGCTCTCGGCATCGCCGCCTATCGCCGCCGGCTGCGCCAGATGGCGTCGGAATGGCGCAGCGATCAGGGCTATGGCTTGTTCATCTTCGCCAATGCCGGCGGGGCGCTGGTGGGGGGCGTCAATCTGAGCAATGTGCGCCGCGGCGTCGCCCAGACCTGCAGCCTCGGCTATTGGATGGGCCAGGCCTTTGCCCATCAGGGGATGATGGGCGAGGCGCTGACGGCGCTGCTGCCCTATGCCTTCGACCGGCTGGGCCTGCATCGCATCGAGGCCGCCTGCCTGCCCCATAACAAGGCCAGCCGCGCTTTGCTGGCCAAGCTCGGCTTCCGCGAGGAGGGCCAGGCGGCCAAATATCTGAAGATCAACGGCGTCTGGCAGGATCATGTCCTGCATGCGCTGCTGGCCGAGGAGTATCGGGGACGAAGGGAGTAACGACGCCCTGCTAAGCGTGCCCCGCTTCGCCGGACAGACGGTCGACGCGGACGCCGATCTTGCCGATGGCGCGCTCCCATTTGTCGTCGAGACGGGCGTCGAACAGCAGCGCCTCATCCGCCGGGGCCGAGAGCCAGCCATTGGCGTGGATCTCGGAATCGAGCTGGCCGGCGCCCCAGCCGGCATAGCCCAGCGCCAGCAGGCTCTGGCGCGGGCCGCCGCCGCCGGCGATGCCGCGCAGGATGTCGAGGCTGGCCGTCAGCGCCACATCCTCGCCGATCTGCATGGTGCCCTCGTCGCTGTAATCCGCCGAATGCAGCACGAAGCCGCGGCCGGTATCGACCGGCCCGCCGAAATGGACGCGGATATCGCGGCCCAGCGGCGGACGCTCGATGCCGAGCTGGGCCAGGAGATCGGGGAAGGTGAGGGAGCCGACCAGTCGGTTCAGCACCAGCCCCATGGCCCCATCGGCGTTATGGGCGCACATGAAGATCACCGTCCGGGTAAAGCGAGGATCGCGCATGCTCGGCATCGCGACGAGCAGCTGGCCGGTCATATAGCCGGCGTTGATTTGCTCAACCATGGTCTAGACCTGGGTGTCGAGCCTGTCCCTCACAAGCCCGAGTTTAGCACGGTTTTGTGAGGGGCGGGGCTGAGTTTATGGCGGCCGGGATAGCTTCTTCAGACTATAGTCCTGGCCGATGAAATGGTTCCGGAAGTTTCTTGTGGCCCTGCTGCTGGGCGCTGCACCGGCCGCCCTGGTCGGGGTGCCCAGCGCCGGCTGGGCCGCCGCCGAGCCCGCGGCCTCCGATTGGGCCGCCACGCCCCAGGCCAAGCTCCGGCTGGTCTCCGCCGTCACCGGGAGCGGCGGCGCCAAATCGGTGCCGCTGGGGCTGCAATTCGAGCTGGCGCCCGGCTGGAAGACCTATTGGCGCTCGCCGGGCGACGCCGGCATTCCGGTGAGCCTGGACTGGTCGGGATCGACCAATCTCGCCGGTGCCGATATCGCCTGGCCGGTCCCCCGCCGCTTCACCCTCTTCGGCCTCGATACCTTCGGCTATGAGGACGAGGTGGTCTTTCCCATCGCGGCCCGTCCGGCCGATCCGGCCAAGCCGCTGACCCTGCGGCTCAAGGTCGATTATCTCGTCTGCGAGAAGATCTGCATTCCCCAGAGCGCCAACCTCGCCCTCGATCTGCCGGCGAGCGCGCCCGCGCCCAGCGATTTCGCCCAGCTCATCGATCGCTATAAGAGCCAGGTGCCGAGCGACGGCCATGGCCTCAGCCTCGTCTCCACCCATGCGGAGGGCGGCGAGGCGAATCCGCGCCTCGTCGTCTCGGTGCTTTCCGCTTTGCCGCTCGTCGCCCCGGATCTCTTCGTCGAGGGGCCGGCCGGGCTCTATTTCCCGGCCCCGAAAGTGGCCCTCGAGCGCGGCGGTCTGGGTGCCCGCTTCACCATCGATGTCAAACGCGACGCCAAGGGCCCGGCGCTGGCCGGCACGCCGCTGCTGCTGACGGTGGCCGACGGCACGCGCGGCCTCGAGGCCAAGGCGGTGCCGGCCCCGGCGATGGGCGGCTCGGCCTGGACCACGGCTCTGCTGGCGGCCCTGCTGGGCGGCCTCATCCTCAATCTCATGCCCTGCGTGCTGCCGGTGCTGTCGCTGAAGCTGCTGGCCTTCGTCGGCCATGGCGAGACGCCGCGCCGGGCGCGTGCGCCTCAGTTTCCTCGCGAGTGCGGCGGGCGTGCTGGCAAGTTTCCTCGTGCTGGCGGCCCTGGTGGCCGGATTCAAATCCGCGGGGCTTGCCGTGGGCTGGGGCTTCCAGTTCCAGCAGCCGCTGTTCCTCGCCGCCATGGCCCTTCTGGTCACGGTCTTCGCCGCCAATCTCTGGGGCTTCTTCGAGGTCCCGCTGCCGGGTTTCGCCGGGACCTTGGCCAGCGCCTCCAACCGCCGCGGGCTGCTGGGCGATTTCTTCACCGGTGCCTTCGCGACCTTGCTCGCCACCCCCTGCACCGCGCCCTTCCTGGCGACGGCGCTGGGCTTCGCGCTGGCCGGCGGGCCGGCGGAGATCTTCGCCATCTTCCTGGCGCTGGGCCTCGGGTTGGGTGCCCCCTATCTGCTGCTGGCCGCCGCCCCCGCGCTGGCCCGATATCTGCCGCGGCCGGGGCCCTGGATGGTCTGGCTGAAGCGGGCGCTGGGCTTCGCCTTGCTGGGCACCGCCCTCTGGCTTCTGGCCGTGCTGGCCGCCCAGACCGGCATCAAGGCCAGCCTGCTGACGGGGGCCGCCCTGGTCGGCCTGCTTGTCATCCTCGCCTTGCGCCGTCTGGTGCCGGCCGAGCGCTGGACCGCGGTCGCGGCCATGGCGCTCGTCGCCGTTCTGGCGCCGATGGTCCTGGCCAAGGTGCCGGCGACGGTGGCGGCGCAGGACGGGGCCTGGCGCAAGTTCGACGAGGGGGCCATCGCCCGTCTCGTGGGCGAAGGCCATGTCGTCCTGGTCGATGTCACCGCCGATTGGTGCATCAATTGCCAGATCAACAAGCTGCTCGTCCTCGACCGCGGCTGGGCGGCCGACGCCCTGGCCTCCGGAAAGGTCATCGGGCTGAAGGCCGATTGGACCAATCCCGATCCTGCCGTCGCCCGCTATCTCGCGGGCTTCGCGCGCTACGGCATTCCCTTCAACGCGGTCTACGGACCGCGCGCGCCGCAGGGGCTGGCCCTGCCGCCGGTGCTGAGCGAGGAAGCGGTGCGCCAGGCGGTGGAGCAAGCCGGAAATACTTAGAATTCCCCTATTCTTTGCGCGGTTGACCGGGCAAGGCGCATCCCTATGTTAGGGGCCTGTTTCGAGGGTTTTGTTTTGATGGAAAGGAAAGATCATGGCGATAAAGGTCGGCGATAAGATTCCCGCGGCGAAGCTGCAGATCAAGACCAAGGACGGCGTGCAGACGAAGACCACCGACGAGATCTTCGGCGGCAAGAGGGTGGTGCTGTTCGCGCTGCCGGGCGCCTTCACCCCCACCTGCTCGGCCAAGCATCTGCCGGGCTTCGTCAACAATCATCAGGCCCTCAAGTCCAAGGGCATCGACTCCGTCGCCTGCCTGTCGGTCAATGACGCCTTCGTCATGGACGCCTGGGGCAAGGACCAGGGCGTCGAGGACAAGGTGCTGATGCTCGCCGACGGCAATGGCGAGTTCACCAAGGCCGTCGGGCTGACCATGGACGGCACGGGCTATGGCATGGGGCTGCGCTCGCAGCGCTACGCCATGGTGCTCGACAATGGCGTGATCAAGACGCTGAATGTCGAGGCACCCGGCGCCTTCGAGGTCTCGAGCGCGGAAGCGATCCTGAAGGCGCTCTAGTCCAGAGGCGTCTTTGAATGCAAAAGCCCCGCGGCCTGGCCGCGGGGCTTTTTTCATGCGTGCGGCTAGTTGATCGCCCTCAGCGGATGCGGGTAGGCGTAGGGGCGGTAGCCCGGCTTGGCCGTCGTGAAATAGTCGCGGCCCAGCCTCAGCCAATAGTCGATGCCGCGGGAATTCGACGTCGGATTCTTGTAGACGCTGTCGCCGGTGGAGGTGTTGTTCCAGATATAAAGGTCATAGGGATTGCCGATCTGATCGAGGGCCGGATAGACGGCGAGGGGATGCGCCGGGGGCGGATCCTCGAGAGAGACCACCACGCCATGCGACACGCCGTTCCAGATATTGCCCCAGATGACCCCGCTGCCGCCCCGGATTCCAGCACCGGCCCAGCGGATGATGGAATTGGTCACGAGGTTTTCGTAGATCTCGACGCTTCTCGTTCCCCGGGGCCAGGCGGAGGAAAACCCATGCGCGTCGAAGGATTGGGCGTCCTGGTAGTTGTCCTTGACGGTGTTGTGTCGGGCCACGTAATTGGCGCCGTTCGTCGAGGTGACGCAATGGCGATTGAGGACGAACAGATTGTCCTCGATGAAAACCGCATTGGCCGTGCCGAGCGCGATCGGTCTGTTCCAGCTCGCGACCGAGCCGTCGACCGCCACGCCATATCCCAGACTGGTGGACCAGTTGTCGATGAACTCATTGTGGTAGATGACTCCCATCTGTTCGCCGGGTGTCGAGCCGGCGTCGCCCTGAAACTCGATCCCGGCCCGCAGGAACTTCGTGAAGCGAACGTTGAAGATCTTGAAGTTCTTCGCCGCGCCCTTGATGTAGAGGCCCCCATCGGCGACCGTGGTCACGGCCGTCGTTCGATTGCCTTTCTGCAAGGCGTCGAGCCTGCCCTGCAGCGTGATGTCGGAGAATTTGAAGGGCAGTCCCGTCTTGGCATCGACGATGATCATGGGAACGCTGCTGTTGTCGCTCTTGACCAGGAAGGTGCTGTCCCGCCCCGCACCTCTTATGTAGATGCCGTCCGGGGCGTAGACCGTCCCCGTGAAGCTGTATCGTCCGGAAGGAATGGAGATCGTGTCCCCGGTGCTGGCACCATTGATCGCTGCCTGCAGATCGGCCGCGTGACCGCTCCTCGCATGGATCACGGCTGCGCCGGCGGGCATCGCGGTGAAGGCGGCGCAGAACAGCAGGCACAGGACTTGGCCCAGATAACGTCTTTCCAACATTGACCCCCATGATTTTGCGGAAGGCCGCGGCGGAGGGTATCCGCCGCGAGACGCTCGTCAGGCGCGGCGGCGCAAGGTGCAGGCGAGCGAGGGCATGGCATAGAGGGAGCGGCGGCCCAGCAAGGCGGCGCCGCGATAGTAGAGCGATTTCAGCCGCCCATCGCGGCGCCTCATCCCCCCGCCGACATAGGGCACATAGATGGGGAAGGTGGCGATGTAGTCGCGGCGCGAGGCGTAGTGAAGAAAGCGCGAGGCCACCTCGAAGCCCTCCAACTCGCCGAGCAGGTCCGGCGGCGACCAGAAGAGATTGGTGTTCTCGCGATCCGACCGGCCGAAGAGCGCGGCATAGCGCTCGCGCCAGGCGAGCGGCAGCCAGTGGCAGAAGGGCAGGCCGGTATCATGGGCGATGACCGGAAAATACAGATTGGGCGTGGTGACGACCAAGGTCTCGGCGGAGACACGGGCAAGGTCGTGGATCGCCGGCCTTGCACGGCCGATATGCTCGATCACCTCGATGCAATAGGTCACGCGCGCCTCGCCGTCGGCCAGCGGCAGCTGGCCCAGCATGCCGACGCGCCAGTCGATCCGATCCCCGACGCCGAGGATCTCGGCGATCCGCTGCGCCGCGTCGAGCCGCGCCTCATCCATGTCCACGGCAATGACCCGGGCGCGGCGGCGAAGGGCGAAGGCGATGGCGAGCCAGCCATAGCCCGTGCCGATATCCGCTACCACATCCTCCGCGCCCAGGTCGGTGAAGGCGCCGAGCGGCCCGACATAGCGGCGGGTGTAGTAGTCGATGGCGCCATTGAGATCGATGTCGCGATAGACGCCGCGGGCGAAATGCGGAATGGCGCGGATCGCCTGCTGCTGCTCCGGGGTGATGTATTGCTTTTCCGTCATGCCGGCCTTGCACCTTCTTGCTCGGTTGAGGCTCAGCAAGATTTGTGCGAGAGGCCGCGGAATGCATGAGTCATGATTGAGGCATAAGGGTTAATGCGGCCCGGCTGCACCAGCCGTTGCCGGTAGGCTCGCTCTAAATGCCGTCATGGTCGGCGAAGGCCGACCATCCACGAGTTTGTGCGCAAGAGTGGAGTCGTTCGCCATTCTTGGAGCGTGGCCTCTCGGCGTCCCTCAACGGGGCGGCGCCGTAACGTGAGGCTGGCAAACTCGTGGATGGTCGGCCTTCGCCGACCATGACGGTATAGGGAGAGACAGGCTTGCCGGGCAAAAGCAAAAGCCCCGCGGCTCGCGCGGGGCTTTTGATCAGTCAACAGTGACTAACTATCTCAATGCAGCTTCTTGTCGAGCTCGCCGATGGCCTGATCGATCAGCGCGCCGGCGCGCTCCTGGGCCAGATGCCGGGTGAGGATGCGGGTGGCGGCGGCGACGGCGACGTCGACGGCTTCGGCACGCACCTCGGCCAGGGCCTGGGCCTCGGCCTGGGCGATCTTGTCGAGGGCCATCCGCTCGCGGCGCTTCAGCATCGCCTCCAGATTGGCGGCCGCTTCCTTCTTCAGGGTCTCGGCCTCCTCGCGGGCATGGGCCAGCATCTCGGCCGTCTCCTTGGCGGCCGCGCGCTGCTTCGCCAGATATTCGGCCAGCAGCGCCTCGGCCTCCTCGCGCAGCCGCCGGGCCTCCTCGAGATTGGCCTTGATGCGGGCGCCGCGCTCGTCCAGCCCCTTGTTCATGGCCCGGAGGATCGGGCGGCCCGCCGCGACGATGAAGACGATGAAGGCGACGGCGATCCAGGTCTCGGGATCCCTGAGGAATTCCATCACGCGCGCTCCCCGCCAAGGGCGTCCATGGCCGCGGTCCGTTCCCGGCCCACGGCTTCCACGGCCTCGGTCACGTCAGCGGGGGCGGGGGCCACCCCGACCAGCCGCGTCACCAGCTCGCGCGCCGCCTCGCCGGCGACATTCCGCAGATCGGCGATCGCCCGGGTCTTGGCCTCGACGATACCGGTCTCCACGGCCTTGGACTTCTCGGCGAAGAGGGCGGCAAGCTCGCCTTCCCGCCGCGAGGCCTCGGCCGCCATGGTCTCGGTCGCCTGCTTGATCTCCGCCTGGGCCGCGGCGCGGGCTTCGCCGATGGTCTGGCGATAGGCGGCCAGGGTCGATTCCGCTTCCGCCCTCAGCTTCTCGGCGCGCTCGATGTCGCCCTGCAGGCGCTGGTCGCGCTCGCCCAAGGTGCGGGCGATGCTCGGCAGGACCAGCTTCGACAGGAGCACGTAGAGCGCCACGAAGGTGATGACGAGCCACACCACCTGCGGCCCGTAGTCGGTGAAGACGAGCTGCGGCATCGGCGGATTAGAATACGAAGAGCAGCAGCATCGCGATGACGAGGGCGTAGAGCGCGACGGCTTCGGTCAGCGCGAAGCCCAGCAGCACGTTGCCGAACACCTTCGGCGCGGCGGCCGGATTGCGCAGCGAGCCGGAGATGTAGCTGCCGAAGATCTGCCCGATGCCCACGCCGACGCCGGCGAGGGAGATGGTGGCGAGGCCGGCGCCGATCAGCTTGGCGGCATTTGCGTCCATGAAAGTCGATCCTTCTTGGCTTGAGTGAAACGAGGGAAGTCTAGTGATGTGGCTGACTGAGAGCGTCGTTCAGATAGATGCAGGACAGGATGGCGAAGACATAGGCCTGCAGGAAGGCGATGAGCAGCTCCAGACCGGTCAGCGCCACGATGAAGGCGAGCGGCGCCCAGCCGGCGAGGATGCCCAGCGAGACGACGAAGGTCGCGAAGACCTTCAGCATGGTATGGCCGGCCATCATATTGGCGAAGAGCCGGATCGCCAGGCTGATGGGCCGGGTCAGATAGCTGATGATCTCGATGATCACGATCAGCGGCAGCAGGAAGATCGGCACGCCCGAGGGCACGAAGAGCCGCAGGAAGCCCGCGCCGTTGCGCACGAAGCCGATCACGGTGACGCCCAGGAAGACGACCATCGCCATCACGAAGGTCACGATGATGTGGCTGGTGGGCGTGAAGTTATAGGGGATCAGCCCCAGGAGATTGCAGAACAGGATGAACATGAAGAGGGTGAAGATGAAGGGGAAATAGCGCATCCCCGCGGAGCCTGCGTTCTCGCGCACCATATTGGCGACGAATTCGTAGGACATCTCCGCCATCGACTGCCACCGCCCCGGCACCAGCGCGTGGCGGCGCATGCCCAAGGTCAGGAACAAGGTGACGAGGACCGTCGCCGTGATCATGGCGAGTCCGGAATTGGTCAGCGACGCATCGATGCCGCCGATATGGATGTCGACGACCCGATGGATCGCGAATTGCTCGAGGGGGCTAGCGCCTTCGGCCACGTCGATATTCCCCTAACCGTCCCGGTTCATCTGCTTGGCCGCCCGGAAAACATTGAGCAAACCAGCCACGGCGCCGAGAACGAAGAACACCAGCAGGAACAGCGGCAAGGTGCCCAACCAATGGTCGAGCAGCCAGCCGATGCCTCCGCCCACCGCCAGGGCCACCACCAACTCCACGCCGATCCGGAAGGCGAAGCCATAAGCCGTCTGCGGCGAGCTGCCGCGAGAGACGACCTTCTCCTCCTCCTCGGGCGCCCGCTCGCGCAAGCGGCGCAGGCGGTCATCGAGATCGTTCAACCGCTTGGACGGCTCACCCTCGGTCGGGGGTTCACCCTCGCTCATCGGTCGCGCAGGTCAGGCGGCCCAGCGGCGAATGTCATCATCCCGGAACCGCAAGGCGGCGGCACCTTAAGATTGAGGCCCAGGCCTGTCAAGCGACAGGAAGCCGCAGCCAAGTATCTGAGATGACGGGAGGATTTCACGCCGTCGCGCGCAGCTCGTCGGCCTGCTGCAGGTCGACGGAGACGAGCTGGGAGACGCCGCGCTCGGCCATGGTGACGCCGAAGAGGCGGTCCATCCGGGCCATGGTCATCCGGTGATGGGTAATCACCAGGAATCGCGTGGCGCTGGAACGGCCGAGCTCCTGGATCAGGGTGCAGAAGCGATCCACATTGGCATCATCCAGCGGCGCGTCGACCTCGTCCAGCACGCAGATCGGCGTGGGGTTGGCGAGGAAGACGCCGAAGAGGAGGGCCAGCGCCGTCAGGGCCTGCTCGCCGCCGGAGAGCAGCGAGAGCACCTGGAGCCGCTTGCCCGGCGGGCTCGCCATGATCTCGAGCCCGGCCTCCAGCGGATCGTCGTTCTCGGTCAAGGCCAGATGGGCGCGACCGCCGCCGAAGAGCCGGGTGAAGAGCTCCTCGAAGTTCTTGTTGACCACCTCGAAGGCGGCCAGCAGCCGCTCGCGCCCCTCGCGGTTGAGGCTGGAGATGCCCTGGCGCAGCCGGGCGATGGCGCTGACCAGATCGCCGCGCTCGTTCTGCAGGCCCGAGAGCTGGGTCTCGATCTCCGTCGCCTCGGTCTCGGCGCGCAGATTGACCGGGCCGATATTCTCGCGCTCGCGGACCAGGCGCTGGATGCGGCTCTCGGTCTGCTCGCGCTCGGGCAGTTCCTCGCCGGGATCGAGCTCGGCGATGGCCAGCGCCTCTTCCGGCGCGCATTCCAGGCGTTCGCGGAAGCGCTCGACCAGCGCGCCGCGGGCCTCGCTCGCCTGGGCGACGGCGCCTTCGGCCCGGACCCGCGCCTCGCGCGCCGCGGCGAGATCGGCTTCCGCCCGCTTCAGAGCACGATCGGCGGCGGTCAGCGCCGCCTCGGCCTCGGCCAGGCGGTCCGCCGCCTCGCGCCGCTCGCCCGCGGCCTTCTCGATCAGCTCCATCAGCGCCTGGCGCTGGGTGGTGATCTCGGCGGGCCGGCGCGACAGGCTCTCGATCTCCGCCTCGATGGCCTGGCGGCGCTCCGCCAGGCTGGCGAGATGGCGTTCCGCCGCCTCGGCGCGGGATTGCCAGGAGTTGCTTTCCTGCTCGATGGCGCTCAGGCGCTGGCGCCGGGTCTCTGCTTCGCGGCGCAGGCGCTCCGCCGTGCTGCGGCATTCGACGAGATGGCCGCGCTTCTCGGCCAGCAGCGTCTTCAACTCGCCGAGGCGCGCGCGGGCCTCGCCGAGATCGGGCAGACGGGAGCGCTCCTCGGCCACGGCGGCGCTTTCCTGCTCGCTCTCCGCCAGGCTGGCATCGGCGGCGGCGGCCGCCTGATCCAGGGCCGAGAGCCGGCCGTCGAGCTGGGCGGCGCGGGCATGGGCTTCGGTCACCGCCTGGCGCGCCTGGGCGGCGGCGCGATAAGCGGCCTGGAGGGCCTGGCGGCAGGAATCATCCTCGGCGGTGGCGGCGCGCTCGGCGCTGCGCGCCTCGGTGAAGGCGGCCTCGGCCTCCCTCAGTATCTCGTTCGCCTCGCCCAGCTCGCGGGTGAGCTCGGTGTGGCGGTTGCGCTGGCTGAGGCGCACGGCCGCCGCGGTCGGCGCGCCGGCGGCGATGGTGAAGCCGTCCCAGCGCCAGAGCGCGCCGTCGCGGCTGACCAGCCGCTGGCCCTGAAGCAGGGAGGGCGCCAAAGCCCGGCCGGTCGCTTCATCGGCCACGACGCCGATCTGGGCGAGGCGGCGCGCCAGGACGGCGGGGCCCTGCACATGAGCCGACAGCGGCTCGGCCCCTTCGGGCAAAGAGAGGCGGGAGGGCATCGGCGCCTCGCCGGCGGCTTCGCGCCAGTGGCGCGGCGCCCCCTCGTCGGTCGCCGCCGTCAGATCGTCGCCCAGGGCGGCCCCCAGGGCGGTCTCGTAGCCGGCCGCCACCACCAGCTTGTCGATCACCGGCGGCCAGAGGCCCGAGCCATGGGTGGCGATGAGATCGGCCAGAGCGGAGGCCTCGGCGTCGAGCCTGTCGCGCCGGCCCCGCGCCGCATCCATCGGCTCGCGCCGGGTAAGGAGCACGGCTGCTGCCTGGTTGCGCGCGATCTCCGCTGCGTCCGCGGCGGTTTCGGCCTTCTGGCGCGTCTCGTCGGCGGCGGTCAACGCCGCCTCGGCGGCCAGACGCGTCGCATCGTCTCGCAGCGCGGCCTCGACCGGCGCGCGTTCGGCCGCGATCTCCTCGCGCCGCTGGCTGAGGCGCGCCAGCCGCTGGGCCAGCTCCTCGGCCCGTCGCGTCAACGCGGTCTCCCGCGCCTCGCCGGCGGCCAGCGCCTGGCCCACATTCAGCAGCTCCGCCTCGGTCTCGGCGGCAATGGTCTCGGCGGCGGAGAGGGCGCGGGCGGCTTCCTCGACCAGGGCCGCGGCCTCGCCTTCGGCGCTCTCGATGGAAGCGCGCTCCTCGATCAGCCGCTGGATGGCGGCGGCGGCATCGGCGGCCAGGGTCTGCTCGCGGCCGATATCGGCCTCGGTCTGGCTGCGCCGGCGCTCGGCCTCGGCGGCGGCGGCCAGGACCCGCTTCTCCTCTTCTTCCAGGCTGGCCTGGGCGATGGTGAGGCGCTGCAGCTCGGCGGCGGCCTCGACCTCGGTCTGGCGGAGCGGCGGCAAGGCCGTCGCCGCATCGGCCTGGCGGGTGGCTTCCGCCGCGGCCGCGCCCGTCGTCTCGGCGACCGCCGTCTCGGCGGCGGCGAAGGCGGCATCGGCCTGCTCGCTGCGGGCGGCCGCCTCGAGCCATTGCAGATGCAGCAGCACCGCCTCGGCCCGGCGCAGCTGACCGGCGATATTGCGATAGCGCACCGCCTGGCGGGCCTGCTTCTTCAGCGCCTGGAGCTGGCTTTCCAGGGTGATGATGACGTCGTCGAGGCGCGCGAGATTGGCCTCGGCCGCCCGCAGGCGCAGCTCGGCCTCGTGCCGGCGGGAATGCAGTCCCGTGATCCCGGCGGCCTCTTCCAGGAGGCCGCGGCGGTCGGTCGGCTTGGCGTTGATCAGCGCGCCGATCCGGCCCTGGCTCACCAGGGCCGTCGAATGGGCGCCGGTGGAGGCATCGGCGAAGAGCAGCTGCACGTCGCGGGCGCGCGCTTCCTTGCCGTTGACCTCATAGGAGGAGCCGGCACCCCGGTCGATGCGCCGGCGCACCTCGAGCTGCTCGAACTCGTTGAACATCGCCGGCACCTTGCGGTCGGCATTTTCGAGCACGACTTCGACCTCGGCGACATTGCGCGAGGGACGGCCCGAATTGCCGGCGAAGATGACATCGTCCATCTCGCCGCCGCGCATGCTTTTGGCGGAGGTCTCGCCCATCACCCAGCGCAGCGCCTCGACGAGATTGGATTTGCCGCAGCCATTGGGGCCGACGATGCCGGTCAGCCCCGAATTGATCACAAGCTCGGTGGAATCGACGAAGGATTTGAAGCCGGTGAGGCGGAGCTTGGTGAACTGGACCAAGGGTCAGGCCGCGTCAGCAGAACAGGCCGCGATAATCGCCATTAGGACTGTCCGAGCGCCTGATCGAGCAGCTTCTTGAAATCGTCATAGGGCAGCTCGCCGGCATGGGTCACGCCCTTGATGACGAAGGTGGGCGTCGCGTCGATCTTGTATTTGTCGTTGGCTTCCTGGACCCGGGTCAGGATCTTGGTCTTCAGCGCGTCGTCATGGAGGCAGGCCTCGAAGGCCTTGTCGTCGATGCCGACGCTGGCGCCGATCTGCTTCAGGGCCGTCATCGGGTCGGCTTGGGTCAGCCAATAATCCTGGCTCTGGAACAGGGTGTCGATCAGGCCGAAATAGCGCATCGGCGAGCCGCAATGCGCGAGGATCGCCGCCTGGAAGGCCGGCCGGTTCAGGGGATAGTCGCGGAAGACCCAGCGCACCAAGCCCTTGTCGATGTACTCCGCCTTGATCTTGGGCAGGACATCCTTGTTGAAATTGGCGCAATGGGGGCAGGAGAGGGAGGCATATTCGATGACCGTGACTTTGGCATCGGCTTTGCCGAGATACATATCGTCGGGATAGATCTGATCCACATCGGCGGCCATGACGGTCACCGGCACTAATAGTGCCAGCAGAGCCGCGACGATCCATATCTTGCGCATAGTGCCTCCTGGCTGCGAGGGCCGTATTTTCGGGCTATTTGGCAGGATTCGGGTGGCGGCGCAACCCCTTGACCGCCCGGCCCAGGCCCTCCAGGGCCTGGCGGAGCTCGGGATCGTCGATTTTGACCAGGTCCCGGGCGAGGTGGCGCTCCTCCGCCGGGGCCAAAGCATCGGGCTCGGCCAGGGCGGGGGGCTTGGGGCGGGGCAGGCGGCCCTGCTCGAATTTGAGCCGCGCCACGGCGCCATAGCCGAGATAGCCGTTGATCCGTTCCAGGAGCTGGGGGGCCATATGCTGCAGCTCGATGGCGAAGCTGCCGCGGACCCGGAGGATCAAAGTGCCGTCCCGCCGCTCGCCGCGGGGAAAGGCGAGTTTCAGGGGCTTGGCATGGCGGGCGACCTCCTCGCCGACCACGGCCGCCCAATCCTTGATCAGCCCGCCCTCGCCGAAGCCGCGCCGGCCCAGGGGCTTGCCGATCAGGCCCGGCAGCTCGGCCGCGATCGGCCGCATCCGGCCCCGGCGGTCGGCCGGGGGCCCTTCCTTGGGCGCGGCCTTGGCATCCTTGGCCGCCGGCCTCTGCTTGGCTTCCTCGCTCATGCCCTGCCTTTCGGGCGCCTATCGTCGTTCCCGGGGGCCATGTTACCAATCATGGCCCGCCTCCGATGCTGGGATTCCGACTGTCGAATTTCGGGGATGCGGGACACATGCTGTTAGATCTAGTGCGCTGTTCAGAAATTCGAGCGGAATTTCTGAGCGGTGCATTGGGAGAGGTTTATGAAAGACATCGCCGATTTCGCCGAGCCGCGGCTGTTCCTCGAGCGCCATCCCGATATCCGCTATGTCGATGCGCTCTATGTCGATATCTGCGGCCGGCCCCGCGGCAAGCGCTGTCCCGTCGACAAGCTCGCCAGCCTCTATGCCGAGGGGGTGCAGTCGCCGCAATCCCATTTCCTCCTCGATACCAACGGCGATTCCAGCGATCCGGTCGGGCGCGGCTTCAGCGACGGCGATCCCGATACGACGCTCTATCCGGTGCCGGGCAGCCTCGCCGCCGTGCCCTGGGCCAGCGAGCCCTTGGCCCAGCTCCTGATCGGGGAACGCGCGGGAGATCGCGAAGGTTTCCCCGTCGATCCCCGCCAGATCCTGGCCGCCGCCGTACGCCCTCTGGCGGAGCTGGGCCTGAAGCCGGTCATGGCGGTGGAGCTGGAGTTCTACCTCTTCGAGCTCGAGCCCGACGCGCAAGGGCGCCCGCGCCTCTCGGCCGCCCCCTTCGGCGGCGGGCGCACCACCACCAGCACCAACAGCATCGAGGAGCTGGAAGCGATCGGCGGGTTCCTGGGGGAGGTCGAGAGCTTCTGCCGGCTGCAGCAGATCCCGGCCTCGGTCGTCTCCTCGGAGATGGCGGCCGGCCAGTTCGAGATCAATCTGCATCATGTGGATCAGCCGCTGGCCGCGGGCGACCATGCCTTCCTGCTGCGCCGGGTCATCCAGGCGGCGGCCAAGCGCCACGCCATGCGCGCGAGCTTCATGGCCAAGCCCTTTCTCGATGCGGCGGGCAGCGGCATGCATGTCCATGTCAGCATTGTCGACGATCGCGGCAGGAATATGTTCGACGACGGCACCCCTGCCGGCAGCGCGACGCTGCGCCAGGCCATCGGCGGGCTGCATCAGGCGATGCCGGAGTCCCAGGCCATCTTCGCTCCTAGCCTCAACGCCTTCCGCCGTTTCGGGCCGGGGCAGTTCGTGCCCTTGAACCGCTTCTGGGGCTACAACAACCGGGCCGTCGCCTTCCGCGTGCCGGCAGGGCCCTCGGCCGCGCGGCGCATCGAGCATCGCATCGCCGGCGCCGATGCCAATCCCTATCTGGTGCTGGCCGCGATCCTGGCCGGCATCCATCACGGCATCGCCACCTCGGCCGATCCCGGTGAGCCGCGCCAGGGCAATGTGGTCCTTAGAGGACGCCGGGCCTCAGCTTCGATCTCTCGACGGCGCTGGACCGGCTGGCGAAGAGCGAGTTGCTCGGCCGGTACATCGATCCCGGCTATCTCCAGGTCTATGCCGAGGTGAAGCGCGGCGAGCGCGCCCGCTTCCTCGACCATATCGCGCGGCGCGAATACGACTGGTATCTGTGAGAATTCACGCGTGAGTGCGGTCGCGCGGCGCCTTCTCGCCTGGTATGACCGCCACCGGCGCAGCCTGCCCTGGCGGGCCAAGCCGGGGGAGCGGCCCGATCCCTATCGCGTCTGGCTCAGCGAGATCATGCTGCAGCAGACCACGGTCGTGACCGTCGGTCCCTATTTCCAGAGCTTCCTCGCGCGCTGGCCGAATGTGCAGGCCTTGGCCGCCGCCGAGCTCGACGAGGTGCTGCATGCCTGGCAGGGGCTGGGCTATTACGCCCGGGCCCGCAACCTGCATCGCTGCGCGATCCATGTCGCGCGCGAGCTGGGCGGGCGTTTTCCCGATACCGAGGCCGGCCTCGCCGGCCTGCCGGGCATCGGCCCCTATACGGCGGCGGCGATCGCGGCCATCGCCTTCGACCGCAAGGCGACCGCCGTCGACGGCAATATCGAGCGGGTCGTCACGCGGCTCTTCGCCCTGAAGGATCCGCTGCCGGGGAGCAAGCCGGAGATCCGGCGCCTGGCCGCAACCCTGACGCCGGAGAAGCGCGCCGGGGATTTCGCCCAGGCGATGATGGATCTGGGCGCCACGATCTGCGTCGTCGGCCGGCCGAAATGCATGCTCTGTCCTTTGGCCGAGGATTGCCGCGCCCGCGCCAAAGGCATCGCGGCCGATCTCCCGGCGCGCTCGCCCAAGCGGGCGCGGCCGCTGCGCCATGGCACCGTCTTCTGGGCCGTCCGCCGCGACGGCGCCGTGCTGCTGCGCCGCCGCCCGGAGGAGGGGCTGCTGGGCGGGATGATGGAGTTTCCCTCCACGGACTGGCGCGCTACACCCTGGGGCGAGAGCGAGGCGAAGTCCCAGGCGCCGGTCGCGGCGCGCTGGGAGCGGCTGCCCGGGCTGGTGCGCCACGGCTTCACCCATTTCGAGCTGGAGCTGGTGGTGCTGAGCGGACGGGTGGCGGGCAAGGCGCCGGGGGTGTGGTGCCGCGATCGACCGGCTGTCGGAAATGGCGCTGCCGACGCTGATGAAGAAGGTCGCGCGGCATGCGCTGGGGGCGGTGGGGAAGGGCAAAGCGAAGAAAGAAGAAGCACCACAGAGGCACGGAGGCACGGAGAAAGAAGAGGCTTCTAGGGTGCCTCGCATAAGGCCTCGATCGGACTTGAATGCACTTACCAATGGACTACATTCCGCCATGCCTGCGGGAGCTACCGATCACCGTTGCTGAACTCCGGAATTTCTGTCGCGACACGCAAGCTGTCTGACAGATGATGAGCGAACCTATTGGTGGACTACTTAGCGACAAAATCCGATGACTGGAGAATGGCCAGTAGTATCCGGCTGTGTTTGGAAGCTGCGATGGGGGCTGGACGGGCGCGGAAAGCGCGGTGGTGCTCGCGTGGTTTACTTGTTTTCACAGCGCGGACATTCCGCTGTTCGCGCTCACGGCCTATGCGAAGTACGAGCGCGCAGACCTCAGCAGAAGGATCGGAATGATTTCCGGCAACTGACTAGCTGTTAGCGGAGACATATCGAAGGGCGAAACGATGACCAAGGTAGCTGACCGAGCATTCGGTCGCGGCCTGCAAGAGGCTGTTGCTATGCATGCGGCGAGGCGAAGGAAAGCGATCTACCGGCGTTCATGAGCCTGCTCGATCGATGTGCGGCGATCCGCACAAAGCTCGGATGACTCAGGAGGAGTTCGCCGGCCGCTTTGGATTCAGTGTCAATACGCTCCGCCACTGGGAACAGGGCAAGCGCCAGCCGGAGGGCCCGACCCGGCCTATCGCTCGTTATCGAGCGCGCACCAAGACGGTGCAGAAGGCATTGCAGGCGGCGTGAGAGCGGAGGCTCTCGTAGATTGAGCCCAGCCGGCGCCTAGCGCCAGTCCATCGGTCACCGCTCTACCACCCGCAAGCCTCCCCCTTGTTCTGCTTCGTCAGCCACGCATCCAGCGGCGCGAAATAGTCGATGATCGCCGAGGCGTCGAGGTCGTGCTCGCCGGTGAAGACGGCAAGCGCTTCCTGCCAGGGCTTGGATTGGCCGAGGCGCAGCATGGCGTCGAAGCGGCTTCCGACCTCCTTGTTCTGATAGACCGAGCAGCGGTTGAGCGGGCCGGTCCAGCCGGCCTGCCTGCAGGCGGCGCGGTAGAACTGGAACTCATAGATCGCGGCCAGGAAGTAGCGGGCATAGGGCGTGCTGTCGGCGACGTGGAATTTGGCGCCGGGATCGAAGGCGTCCGCCGGGCGCGGGCCGGGCGGGACCATGCCCTGATACTGCTTCACCAGGGCCCACCAGGCCTCGTTGTATTGCGCCGGCGCCACCTCGCCGGCGAAGACCTCCCAGCGCCATTTGTCGACCAGCAGGCCGAAGGGCAGGAAGGCGATCTTGTCGAGGGCCATCTTCAGGAGATAGGGGATATCGGCGTCGGTGCCCGGCACGTGCGTCGATCAGCCCGAGCTGATGCAGATAGGTGGGGGTGAGGGCGTTCAGCCCGGCGAAATCGCCGATCGCCTCGTGGAAACCGTCATTGGCGCCGTTCTCGAAGAGGAAGGGCTGATCCTGATAGGCGCGCTGGTACATGTTGTGGCCCAGCTCGTGATGCACGGTGTAGAAATCCTCGTCATTCACCTGGAGACAGGCCTTGAGGCGGATGTCGGATTTGTTGTCCACGTCCCAGGCCGAGGCATGGCACACCACCTCGCGCCCCACCGGCCGGGTGAGCTGGGAGCGCTCCCAGAAGGTCTTCGGCAGAGGCTGCGAAGCCGAGGGAGGTGTAGAAGTCCTCGCCGGTCTTCACCATCTTCACGGCGTCGTAGCCGTGGCTGCGCAGCGCCTGGGTCAGGTCGTAGCCCATGGAGAGATCCTGGGGCTGGACGATGTCGTAGATATTGCTCCAGGTCTGGCCCCACATATTGCCCAGGAGATCGGCGCGGATCGGCCCCTTCCGCGGCTGCACCGCATCGCCGTAGCGCGCATTCAGCCGGGCCCGCACATAGCAATGCAGGTTCCTGTAGAAGGGCTCGAGCTGGGCCCAGAGCCGGTCGACATCCCGGGCGAAGGCATCCGGCGGCATGTCGTACCAGCTCCGCCAGAGGGCGCCGGTATCGGCATAGCCGAGCTCGCGCGCGCCTTCGTCGGTGAGAGTCACCAGCCGCGCGTAATCGGCCTTCATCGGCACCGCCACGAGGCGCCAGCCCTCCCATAGCGCGCGGATCTCCTGGGGATCGCGGCTGGTGCGGAGCAGTTCCTCCATATCGTCGAGGGTGAGGGTCTTGCCGTGATAGGTGAATTTGCCCGTGGAATAAGCCGTGTCGAGCCGGGCCTCGATCTCGGCCAGCTCCTGGGCCGCGCCGGGCCGCGAGGGCGCCGGCAGGACCAGCGCCTGCTTCATCAGCTCGAGCTTGCGCCGCAGCACCGGATCGACATCGGTCTTGTCGAAGCGCGCCGCCTCCTTGGCATAGCGCACCGAGAGATCGGTCGATTCGCCATTGGCCCGGGCGAGCAGCCAATTGGTGTCGTAGGTGATGTAGGTGTTCTGCACCCACTCGACATGGCCGAGATATTCGCTCTCCCGCGCCAGCTCGGCCTCGGCCTTCTCGACGAAGGCCTTGGCCTCGGCAGGGCTGGGCGCGTCCTCGGCCATGGCCGGACGAGGAGCGAGAGCAGGAGCAGGACAGCGACCACGAGCGCCGCCCGGCGTGTGAGGGGAGAGGGCATGGATGAATTCCTCCGGCTGCGTCGAAATCCTATGCGGTGGCGCCTGGCTGCGGCAAGCCGCTCGCCTTGCCGCTCCGCCATTCCTCACTTGGCCGCAGGTGACGCGGCGGCAGCTTCCGGTTCGATGAACTCCCAAAGCAACAGCTTGCGATGGGAGAGGGTAGGTGCGTCGGGGCCTCGGCCCGGGGCGCAGGGCCGCGGTGCGTCCCAGCATTGATTGCCGCCGACGGGGATGTTGACGCGAAGCTGCGGGCCGAAATCATATTGGGAGACCGGGACATCGGGAATCGACGGCCATGACTCCGCCGCCTTCGAGGCCGTGAGTCCGCTGATGCAGCAGGAAGAGGCCGACGCAGACGAAGACAAATCCCATCAGCATGATGCGATTGACGACGAGGCGGATGACCGCGCCGTCGGCGGCCAGCGCCCGCGTGGCGGCGGCGATGACGAGCGCCGGCAAGGCGAGCAGAAAGCCGATGCCGAAGCGGGGATCGGGCGCGGCGAGGAACCAGAAGAGATTACCCAGGCAGCCGATCACGATCGCATAGCCGATGACGAAGGGGCCTGGCCCGAAGCCGCGATCCTGCCGCCGGGATTTCAGGGCGACGCGCTCGGCCAGGGCCAGGGCGACCCCGATGCCGGCGGCCAGGGCTAAGCTCCAGCTCATGCCGGGGATGAAAATGCGCCGGGCGAGCATCATGCTGGGCCAATCCTTGAGCCAGGCCCAGCCGTGAGCGGCCTCCCAGACATGGGCGGCATCGGGCAAGCGGGCCCAGGCGGTCACCAGCGTGGCGAAGTCAGCGATATCGCCCAGGGGCGGCGTCCAGGGCAGGGCGGCGATGCAGGTCGATCCCGCGGGAAAGGCGATGCATCCCGATGAGATGATGCCCGTGGCCATCCACGCGGCGCCGACGGTCACCAGGCAGAGCAGGATCGGATTGCGCGCCAAGCCCCACACGCGCCGGGGGTCTCGCGCGAACACGGCATAGCCGGCGATCGGCAACAGGAGCAGCCCCGGGGCGGTCGCGATCTTGGTCATGACCGCCAGCATGCCGGCGACAAACAGCTGCAGGAGCCAGGCTTCCTTGTCGCGATCCGCCTCGAAGATCCTGAGGAATGCCCAGAAGGCATAGACCAGCAGCAGCGCGCCCGGCAGATCGTTTCCCGGGCTGGCGAACAGCTGGTTGAACATGATGGTTGTCGGATTGACGAGAAGCGCGGCGGCGACGATGACCGCAAAGAGATCGCTGATGCGGGGGAGAGAATCGCTTGCCGCGCCGCTGAGCACCGGCTGGATCAGCGCGCCGATGACGATGGTGAACAGGGTCGTGTTCAGCAGAAAGATGCCGGCGTGGGTGTCTCGAATGACGTCGAACATCGCGGCGTCGACGAACCAGATCGAATTGACGCCAAACCTGTAATGCAAATTCACCAGACCGAAGACCTTCGGCGCCTGCTCCAGCCATTCGATCAATTGCAGATGATAGAGGCCGGTATCGTAGCTCAGCGGCGTGATCAGAACGCCGAGGCTATCCATCGCCAGAATGGCGGCGAGGACGGCCAGCATGGCCAGCGGGCGTTGGCCCAGGGAGGCCCACAGCAGCCGGCGGTGGAGCACGAAGCAGGCGATCCCCACTACTCGCAGTCGCCACGACGAGAGAGAGCCTCAGCGGGACGAAGAAATTCGCGATGAGGCCGATCGCCGAAACCAGGAGCAGGCCCAGGATCGCGAGATCGAAGAAGGATCTGTCGCTTGTCTGCCGATCGCCCGAGAGTGCCGCCCCGAAGCCGGACAGCACCATGATCGTCAGAGCGATGAATCCGAAGACGAGAAGCATGTCACCTGCTCGGGGTCATCGCCTCGCCGATCGCCGGTCTGGCATATCGGCCGGGCATCGCCGCCGCGGCAGTCTAGTGCAATTCCGCCCGCAGCTTCTGGCGCAGGAGATTGATGGGCACGAGCTTGCCCTCGACCTCGAAATACCAGAACTCCCAGCCGTTGCAGGCGGGAGCGCCCTGGACCTGGGCGCCGACCTGATGGATCGAGCCGCGGCAGTCGGCGGCGATGAGGGTGCCGTCGGCGCGCACCTTGGCGGTCCAGCGCCGGTTGACGCTGGTGAGCAGGGTGCCGGGGGAGAGATAGCCGCGCTCCACCAGCCAGCCGAAGGGAATGCGCGGCTCGTCGCGCTTGCCGGGGGTGGCGACGATCTCGGCATCGGTATTGGCCGGCGTGGCGCTGAGGCGCTTCTCGGCGGCCGCGATATAGCCGGGATCGCGCTCGATGCCGATGTAGTTCCGCCCCAGCCGCTTGGCGACCACGCCGGTGGTGCCGGTGCCGAAGAAGGGATCGAGGACGAGATCGCCCGGCTGGGTCGAGGCGAGGATGACGCGGTGGAGCAGGGCCTCGGGCTTCTGGGTCGGATGGGCCTTCTTGCCTCCACCATCCTTCAGCCGCTCGCCGCCGCTGCAGATGGGAAGCAGCCAGTCGCTGCGCATCTGCAGATCGTCGTTCAGGGATTTCATCGCCTCGTAATTGAAGCGGTAGCGGCCCTCGCGGTCGCGCGCGCACCAGATCATCGTCTCATGGGCATTGGTGAAGCGACGGCCGCGGAAATTCGGCATCGGATTGGTCTTGCGCCAGACGACGTCGTTCAGGATCCAGTAGCCCAGATCCTGGAGCCGCGCGCCGACCCGGAAGATGTTGTGATAGCTGCCGATGACCCAGAGCGTGCCCTCGGGCTTCAGGATGCGCCGCGCCGCGCTGAGCCAGGCCTCGCTGAAGCGGTCATAGCTGGCGAAATCGTCGAAGCGGTCCCAGGCCTCCTCGACGCCGTCGACCCGGCTGTTGTTGGGCCGGTGCAGCTCGCCCTCGAGCTGGAGGTTATAAGGCGGGTCGGCGAAGACCATATCGACCGAGGCCTCGGGCAGGGATTGCATCGTTTCGATGCAATCGCCGGAAATAATGCGGTTCATGCTGGTATCCCCCATGAGGGGGAGCATGAGTTCAGCCGAGTCGGGTCGTCAATAAAAGAAAATCGAATCAATAGGTTGTGGCTAGAACCTCATAAACTGCCCTAAATGTGCGCCGGTGATGGGGCGTGAGCCCCAACCGGCGCAGCGCCGCGCGGTGCTCCGGCGTGGGATAGCCGACATTGCGCTCCCAGCCATAGCCGGGAAAGCTCTCCGCCAGCGCCTTCATCATGCGGTCGCGCGTCACCTTGGCGATGATGGAGGCGGCGGCGATGGAGAGGCTGATCCCGTCGCCGCCCACGACGCATCGCGTGGGGAAGGAAAAGCCCGGCAGGCGGTTGCCGTCGACGATGATGAGCGCGGGCGTCAAGCCGAGGGCCTCGACGGCGCGGCGCATGGCGAGCTGGGCCGCGCGCAGGATGTTGAACTGCTCGATCTCATCGACGCTGGCCTCGCCGACGCCGAATTTCGCATGCTCGGGAAGCCGGGCGAAGATCTCCTCCCGTTCCTCCGGCGGCAGCTTCTTGGAATCATCGATGCGTCGCGCGAGGCGCCGGGGCAGCTTGGGATCGAGCAGCACCGCCGCGGCGACCACCGGCCCCGCGAGCGGCGCGCAACCCACCTCATCGACCCCGACGACGATTCCCTCGATGCTGCGCTCGAGCTTCCAATGCGGCATGAGGGAAGCGTAGCACCGGCAGCCGAGTTGGGGCGAGGGGCACGGTTAGGATCGAGAGAATCCGGCTCAGCTCAGCGATGGAGCGGCGCCGGCTGCTGGCGGAAAAAGCGCAGCATTTCGCGCGAGGCGTCGGGGCCGCGCGGCTCGGTATAGGATCCCGCCGGGCTGCCGCCGGACCAGGCATGGCCGGCGCCATGGAGCACCCATTGCTCCAGCACCGGACGACCGCTCTCATCCGACTGGATGCTTCTGACATAGCCGATACCGCCGGGCGCCTCGCCCCGGCTGACGGTGAGGCGGAGGTTCGCCGCCGCCTTCGCCTGGGCAATGACCTGATCGCCATTGATCGGATTGACGGTGGTGTCGCCATCGCCATGGAAGACGATGGTCGGAACGAGGCGGTGTGAGGCCGTGACGATCGGCCTGCCGCCCTGCTTCATCGCGGCGAATGCGGATGAGACATCGCTGGCCGCCCCGCAGGCCAGCCCGGAATGGACGCCGACGGCGGCATAGAGATCGGGATAGGCGGCGCCCATGATGGCCGCCGCGGCGCCGCCCGCGGAGAGGCCGGCGACGAAGACACGGGCCCGATCGACCGCGACCTCCGCCATGATCTGCCGCGTGATCCCCGCGATCAGCGAGGGCTCGCCACGGTCGCGCTGCTGATCGGCGGCGCTGAACCAGTTCCAGCATTTCTGGGCATTGGCCGCGCGCGTCTGCTTGGGATAAGCGACGAAGAAGCCCTGCTCTTCGGCCAGCTCGTTCATTCGCGTGCCGGCGGCGAAATCCTCCGGCGACTGGGTGCAGCCATGCAGCATCACCACCAGGGGAAGCGCTTGTCCGCGGTAGGAGCTGGGGATGTAGAGCCTGTAGGAACGCCGGCCGGCGGCGTTGGCATAGCTTCGCTCTTCGAAGCTTCCGCCGTCCGAGCGGGCCTCACCGGCCGGCGGCGATGTCCATGCGCCGCCGCCCTCGCGCGATGGCGCCACCATGTCGATGATGCCGGCGGTGGCTTGAGGCTCGCGCGTCTGCTCGAGGCTTGCTCTCAGGCGGGGCCGCCGCGCCGCCCGTCAGGGTTCGCCGGATCGCGGCCATCGCCTCGGTGAGCCGGCCGGCGCGCGTGAGCCGTGTCGCCTCGATCATGGCGGTCTTCAGGGAATGTCTCATGGTGATCCTGTCTGCGGTCGTCGTGCGGGCCCTGCTTGGCGTCAGCGGATGCGGTCCTTCAGCGCCGCCTTCACCTCGGGGCTGGCTTGCAGGGCGCCGAGCACCTCGATGGTGGAGATGGTCTGACGTGCCAGCTCGGGCGAGACATCCGCGGCAATGATCGCCAGCCCCAGGACCTGGATGTGAAGCGTCTCCCCCGCCGCTCGCACCGCCTCCAGATCCTGCCGGCTGTAGTGGTGCAGGCCCAGATCCAGCCGATGCCGGGCGAGGGATTGCTTGACGGCCTCGCCATGGCGATCGAGCTGGTTGCGGATGGCCGTGCGGATGAAATCGGTCCGATTGGAGTAGAAGCCCTCCCGCACCAGCAGATCGACATGGCCGAGATCGACATAGCCGAGATTGATGGTGATCTTCTCGCTATCGCTGGCTTTGGGCCGAAGTTCCTGCACGTTTCCGACCATGTGAGACCATCCCTCTACCATCCAGACGGATGGTAAATGGAGTGGCTCCTGGGGAAATCAAGAGCCCTTCTTGCAGAGGGTGACTCCGTCCGGAGACTGCTTCTGCAGGGAATCTGCAGTCATTCCGGCCCCTAGAGCCGGAGTCATGACCGTTGAGAGAGGGAGGCCGACCAATCGGACAGTCATGTCCGCAATCCGGGTGCCGCGTTCTTCGATGTCGGGGGATGCCGTCACGTCGTGGCTGGGCCGCCACCCACCGCCACGGACAATTCCAGATCATCATTTTAGTGTATACGTAAAATACGTAATAGTCAATGCAATAAGCGTCCGTGAGTGGTTCAGGCGGCGGCTGACTTGTGGAATTTTTCGCGGCCTGCCACTATCGATATATACAACCAAATATATCGCTGGCTCGCCCGCCATCCTCGCCCGGCATTCGAATGGAGACGCCCATGCTTCGCTTAGGCTCCCTTGCCCTCGCTTTCCTGCTCGCGACGATGACGGCCGCATCCGCTGGCGATCTCGTCCTCTATGGCGCCGGCAGCCTGCATGGCGCCATGGCGGATATCGCCCAGCAGTTCGACCAGCGCTTCGGCGCGACGACCAAGGTCACCTTCGGTCCTTCCGGCATGATGCGCGAGCGGATCGAGAAGGGCGAGCATGTCGACATCTTCACCTCGGCCGATATGGGCAATGCGCGCAAGCTGGTCGATGCGCATCGCGCGGCCATTGTGGTGCTCTTCGCGCGCAACCGCCTTTGCGGCTATGCCAAGCCTTCCGTGGGGCTGACGACGGAGAACTTCCTCGCCAAGGCGCTCGACCCCGGCGTGAAGCTCGGGACCTCCACGCCCAAGGCCGACCCCGGCGGCGATTACACCTGGGAGATGTTCCATAAGGCCGACAGCCAGTCCCCAGGCGCTTTCGCCGCTTTGGATGCGAAGGCCCTCAAGCTGGTCGGCGGTCCGCAGGCGGTGAAGATTCCCGTCCGGCCAGAATGCCCAGGCCTATCTGATGGGCGACGGCCAGGCGGATATGTTCATCTCCTATTGCTCCGGTGCCGATGAGCTGCGCAAGGCGATGGCTGACGTGACGGTGGTCGAGCTGCCGAAGGCGTTGGCCACCAGTGCTGCCTATGGGCTGACCGTGCTGGATGGCGCCAATCCCGAGGCCTATCACCTCGCTCTGTTCATCCTCTCGCCCGCGGGGCAGGAAACCCTCGTGAAATACGGCTTCAGCGCCCCAACCCTGCCCTGAGGGGCGGAGGCCGGACGCCCCGATGTTCAAGCAGGCGTCGCCGGGGCAATAGCGGGCGGCGATGCGAGCGCTCTAGAGCGATTTCCGCTGACGCGGAATTGCTCTAGCTTTTACTGTTGTTACGCTCAGACGCCGCGCGGGCTTCAGAGCATGATCCGCTTGCGCGCGACATGCTCTAGGCGAGAAAGCGTCCGAGGAGGATCAGCCCGCCGGTGGCCGCCACCGCTGCGACGGCCGCGCCCGCAGCAACGATCCAGGAATCCTTTCGCGCAGGGACGCCGGAAGCCTCCGCCAGCTTCTTGCGGCCATGGATCATGCTGGCCACCAGGTTTTCGCGGCCGAGGATCGAGGTGACGGCGATAGCGAGGAGATGCAGGCCGATCATGGCGAGCAGCAGATCCAGGTTGATGGAATGGATGGCCGCCATCCTGTCGGCCCAGGCATCCGACACCAGCGGTGCCAGCGGGCCTTCGTAGTCGAAGGTGCTGCTGAACGAGACCCGAGACCACTTCGACCAGCAGCAGGATGAGCATGACGGCGACCGCCCAGCCGCCCAGGGCATTGTGTCCGGGCACGGGATGGACCCGGCCTCGAAGAAGCTCGCGGACATGCGCGAGTGCCGCCCTCGGTCCCCGGATGAAGCTCGAGAAGCGCGCTGCCCGGTTGCCGGCAAAACCCCAGATCAGGCGGAAGATCAGCAGGCCGAAGAGGGCGAAGCCTGCCGCCTTGTGCAGGCCGTAATACTGCTCGCGATTGCCGGTGGCGTAGGCGATGACGAATAGGAGCAGCAGGCTCCAATGAAAAAGCCGCAGCGGCAGGTCCCAGACCCTCATCGCTCCCTCTTCCGACAGCCGGGGTCGAGCCCGAGATCGCGCTATGCCGCTCAATTGCTGCGGTAGTCGCGATGGCAGGATTTGCAGGTGGCGACCACCACCCTGATCTCGCTCTTGACCTGGGCGCTGTCGCTGGTGGCCGTCGTCCGGGCGAGCTTTGCCGCCTGGGCGGCGAGCTGGCTCGCCCAGCTGGTCGAAGCCCGCCCGATCCGGTCCAGATCGCATCCGAGGCCGCCGTGCGCAGGCCGTCGCTCTCGCTGGTTCCCGCGGGGAAGAGCTTCGGCAGGTTCTTGGCGTCGCGCTCGATGACGGCGGCCGCCTGAGCGAGATCGCCGTAGCTCGCGGAATCGTCCCAATGGCCGGCGATGTATTTCAGCGCACTGGTCATTTCGCCGAAGACCGAGCGCCGGGTCTGGACGACTTCCGCGCCGGTCATGGCAAAGGCGGCCCCGGCGGTGAGGAGAACGGCCAGAGCGGCGGCCACACGAGCCCGCCATCGAAACTGCTTCACGGAATCACCTCGTCCTTCCAAGTTGTCGGAACGGCGGCCGCCCGCCATTTGGGGCCGCCGCGCGGCTCGACAGGAAGCTGACCCATCTACCTGACGGAAACCTGACTTTCGACCCGCCGAATATCCGGCGGGCGCGGACAGGAAGCCCGGGGACCGATGCAGAGCACCTTAAATTTCTGTCATCATCGGCACCGTGGCGAACCCTGATTTAGGATCGCGACCCCAGAGCGGCAGCCGAGTAAGCCGAATCATGGCCGCACTTTATCCCGACATCGAACCCTATGACGCCGGCATGCTCGATGTCGGTGACGGACATCGGGTTTATTGGGAGACATGCGGCAATCCCGGCGGGAAACCCGCGCTCGTCCTCCATGGCGGACCGGGTTCCGGTTGCGGCGAGGGCATGCGGCGGTATTTCGATCCCGCGCGCTATCGGATCGTTCTGTTCGATCAGCGCAGCGCGGGCCGAAGCAGGCCGCATGCCAGTGAGCCGAATCTCGATCTCTCCAGCAATACGACGGCGCATCTGCTGGCGGATATCGAGCGGCTGCGGCAGCATCTCGGTGTCGAGCGATGGCTGGTCTTCGGCCTGTCCTGGGGGTCGACTTCTGGCGCTCGCTTATGCCGAGCAGCATCCCGAGCGCGTCAGCGAAATGGTGCTTGCCAGCGTCGCGACCACCACGGCCTCAGAGATCGAATGGATAACCCGCGGCATCGGCATCTACTTCCCCGAGGCCTGGGCGCGTTTTCGCGACGGCGTTCCCGAAGCGGATCGAGCCGGCCGCCTCGTCGATGCCTATCACCGGCTTCTGATGGACCCCGATCCCGCGATCCATGAGAAGGCGGCGCGGGACTGGTGCGATTGGGAGATCGCCCTCGTCGCGCTGCATCCTGCCGACGAGCCACATCCCCGCTACGAGCGATCCACCTTCCGGCTGGGGTTTGCGCGGTTGGTCACGCATTATTGGCGCCACAATGCCTGGCTCGACGACGGCGCCCTGCTGCGCGGCGCAGGCCGCCTCGCCGGCATCCCCGGCGTCTTAATTCATGGCCGCCTGGATCTCGGCACGCCCCTGTCACGCCCCGGCAGCTCTATCAGCATTGGCCCGGCAGCGAGTTCGTCGTCATCGGCGGGGCGGGGCATGGTACGGGCGATCCCGACATGACCGAGAGCGTCGTTGCCGCCACGGATCGCTTCGCGGCCGGCAGATGAACCACAGAGCTGCCTTCCGGCAGCGGAGCGGTCGTCAGGCTCAGGCCGCGCTGCGGCCTTCGGAATTGTCGGCCGTGTTCCGCGCCTGGGCCGGCAGCGGCTCGGCTTCTGCCTTCAGCGCCGGCGCCTCGCGCGGCCAGAAGCGCTTCGCCCCCCTCAGGCGGCGCACGTCCTTTCGAAGCTTCGGCTCCTGATCGCTCAATCCGCGGACGTGCCATCCGAGCACGATGCCGCCGGCGCAGCCGATCTCGCTGCCGCCCTCATTGACATGTCGCGAGACCTCGTCGACCAAGGCATGCGCCGTCCGCACGTCGTTGAGGCGGCCAAGGTCCTCCTGCAGCGGCTTCAGCCGCCTCTCCAGGGCCCTCACTTCGCCGTTGTCGAACAGATCCCTCAGGAATTCGATGGTATACCGCAGTTTCTTCAGCGAAATCCGCAGCTTGTGCCGTTGCTCCAGCGACAGCTCGCTGAACTGCCGGCTGCGTTTGCGCGCCCGGCGCCAGCAGCGCTCGATCAGCCCCGGCGCGACGTCACCGATGGTCGCGAAGAGGAGTGCTGCCTGCGCCGATGCCGGCTGATCGCGCCAGCCCCGCGCTTCGAACCAACGCGCGAGGCTCAACATCGTGCCCGTGTAGCGCGGCGATCTCGACCGCCGCCTTGGCGCGTTCATGGGCCATCCGGCGCCGCTGCTCCGTGGCTTCGGCCAGCCGCTTCAGATCCTTTTCGACCGACAAGGCTCGTTCGACCGGCTCGAGCAGATTTTCGGCGAAGACATCCCAATTACGCGCCGGCCCCAGCGTGCCGGCCAGCCATTTCAACTCGTCCAGGGCCCATTGATACTGCGCCGCCGGAATCATGGGCTTCAGCGCCGAGAGCGCCGCGCGAAGGCGCCGTGCCGCGACGCGCATCTGATGGATGCCGTCAGGCTGGCTCGCCAGAACGGCGGGCTCGTTGCGCAGCAGATGGCTGATGCACGCGCGGCCGATATTCTGCAATGCGGCTTCGACCGTCATCGCTGCGTCGAGAGCAACGGGTGTTGCCTGCATCGCGGCGGCCGCGCCGCCCTCTGGGCGCGACAAGCCTGTAGCCCCGATCCGACTTGCTGAGCGTCTCGATCCGCAGGGGTGCCACCTTCAGCAACAGCAGCGCCACCTCGTAGACGGCAGCGGGATCCCCGCTCTTCGACGCCAGCTCGATCTCGCAGAGCGGCGCCGACACATCCATCTCGGCGCCACGGATGTCGCCCTCCTCGATGGCGATCTCGATCCGGGCGGCCGAGGGGAGCTCGAGCTCGATCACGGTCCGCTGCAAGACCGTTCTGAACAAGGGCCGCAAATCCTCGACTCCGACGACATCCAGCAAGCGCGGGCCGGTCTCCGGCGCGGCGGGGTCCGGGCTGTCGGCGGCGATCACGTCTTCCCATTCATCCCGGGACAGGAAATTTGCGGAAATGAATTCATGGGATTCGAGGGTTTGAATCCACCGGCCCTCTTCCGCGCGCAGACGGAAACTCAAACCATGGCGCCGCAGCTTGAGACCCGGGAATCATAATAGGCGCTGCTGAAGAGCATAGGCGGCCGCGCCGACGAAGACCCCATGGACTTCAAGGGCTTGCCTCAGTTCGGGGATATGATGGGGAAGGGCGGATAGTTTGAGCTCGATCTCGGGCAAATGAGACTCCATTACCGGCTGCCAATCCGCTAATTGGGATTCGGCAGGCGAGCAAGTGGCAATAATGACGCTTTACGTGAAAGGCCACAAGCCTGCGCGGAGAGCTCAGCCATGCCGGGCGCGGCCATCATCGGCCATCGGTCGACGCGGCAGGGCAGATGCGAGATTGCGACGTAGTCCATTAATAGTTTGATTACCCGGTCTGTCATAGCCTGTCGTCACGACTTTGGGGCTGGACGGAGTGCCGGGTAAACCTCATCTCCCAGGCTTGCCGATGTTGCGGCCTTCTTTGCTGGGAGAGGCGGGAGCGACATGCTTCGATGTCAACGGATCGCCTCATGATAGCGCCGGAACCCAGTCCGCCCGCGCTGAGCCGGAATGCCCTGCTGACGCGGCTGGCGGCGATCGGTCTCGTCCTGCTGATCGTCGCGGCGGGCTTTGCCTATACGGGCGGATGGCTGTCGCCCGGTCGCCTGACGCCGGGGCGGTTCGCCGATGAGTTCCAGCAGGTGAACGGCATCTATCCCGGATTCCGCCGCAATCATGCCAAGGGGCTATGCCTCATCGGCGTCTTCGACAGCAACGGCCAGGGTGCCCGACTCTCCCGAGCCAAGGTCTTCGCGCCCGGCCGCGTCGCGGTGATCGGGCGCTTTGCGCTGGCGGGCGGACGGCCCTTCATCACCGACACGCCCCAGAACGTCCGCAGCATGGCGCTGCGCTTCTCTCTGCCCGATGGCGAGGAATGGCGCACCGGCATCAATGATATCCCCGTCTTCCCCGTGAGCACCCCGGCAGCCTTCTATGAGCAGCTGGCCGCCTCCCGGCCCGATCCCGCCACCGGAAAGCCGGACCCGGCGAAGATGAAGGCGTTCCTCGAGAGGCATCCCGAGACCGTCGGGGCCGTTGCCGCCATCCATGCGGCGCCGATGTCCTCCGGTTTCTACAACGCGACCTACAACAGCCTGGACGCCTTTCGCTTCGTCGATGCCGCCGGCCACGCCATCCCGGTCCGCTGGTCGATGGCGTCGGCGCAGCCCTTTGCGCCCGCGCCTGCGGAAGCCGACGCCAGCCAGCCCGACAAGAATTATCTGTTCGAGGATCTGATGGCCGCGCTTCGGCGCCAGCCCTTGCAATGGCATCTCATCGTCACTCTCGGGCAGCCCGGCGACCCGACCAATGACGCGACCATCGCCTGGCCCGCCGATCGGGAGGAGGTCGATGTCGGCACGCTGAGCGTCAATCGGCTGGTGGGGGAGGACGAGGGCGTCTGCCGCGACATCAATTTCGATCCCCTGGTCCTGCCCGACGGCATCGAGCCATCCGACGATCCGCTGCTCAGCGCCCGCTCCGCGGTTTATTCGAGCTCCTTCACCCGGCGTGCGGGGGAAGCCAAGGCGCCCAGCGCCGTTCAGACTCCGGCGCTGGGGGTGGCGGCAGGATTATGAGAAACCCAGCGCAATTCCCCGCCTTCTCGCGTCTGCTGCATTGGCTGATGGCCGTGATGGTCCTCGCCATGCTGTTCATCGGCGTCGGCATGGCCGCCTCGGTCTCGGAGCGCTACCATCTGCTGGTTTCGATCCACGAGCCGCTAGGGATCGCGATCCTGGTGCTGGTGGTCATTCGCTTCATCAACCGGTGGCTCAATCCGCCGCCGCCGCTGCCCGCCCATTTGGCGCTCTGGCAGCGCTTGGCCGCGACGATGTCCCATTATCTGCTTTACGCGCTGATGTTCGTCCTGCCGCTGGTCGGCTGGGCGATGCTCTCGGCCGCCCGCTATCCCATCGTGCTCTACGGGCCGCTGCATCTGCCGCCAATCCTGTCCCATGACGCCACGCTCTATGCGACCTTGCGCCAGCTCCACACTTATCTGGCGCTTCTGCTTTTCGCGACCTTCCTCGGCCATCTCGGCGCCGCGCTGTTCCATGGCCTCATCTATCGCGACGGCGTCTTCACCAGCATGATGCCCTGGCGGGTGCGGGCCGGCAAAGTCGAGCTATCGGCGGGCAGTGTCGCGGCCTCGGATGAAAGCCGCCCTGCATAGATGCCAAGGAAGATTCACCACGGAGGCACGGAGGTCACGGAGAAGAAAGAAATGCTGACACGCGTCTATAAGTGCGGAAGACGCACCTACTCCCTTCTCCGTGACCTCCGTGACCTTCGTGCCTCCGTGGTGAACCCTTAATCCCTGGCCGAGGCGTTCTCCGTCAGAGCAGCAGCGCGACCAGGATCGCCGCGAAGATGGAGACGCCGCCGAGCGCGATGAGCGGCAGCTTGACCACCAGCGCCGCCAGCAAGCCGGCGGCGAGTTCCGAGAGCGCCTCCGCACCCACCTGGATCGCTTGGTTATTGCCCATGGCGCGGCCTTGGCCGGCGGGATCGGCGGCGTTGGAGAGCAGCGTCGCGCAGGAGGGCAGGCAGACCGCCAGGGCCGCACCGGTCAGGAACAGCAGCGGCCAGAGCGGGGCTTGGCCCTTTGGCAGGATCACCGCGATCATGAAGACGCCGGTGAGCGCCGCCGACGAGATGGTGAGGGTCTTGATGGCGAACCGGCTCGAGAGGAATCCCGTCAGCCAGAGATTGGCCAGCACGATGGGGACACCGACCCAGGCGACATATTCCGACATGGCGGAAACATCGAGGTGGAATTCGTCCACGAGATACATGGGATAGGAGCGGAAGAAGCCGAAGATCGCGAGATAGAGCAGGAAATTGACGAGGTAGAAACGCCTGAGGCGCGGATCGGCGAAGGCCTTGACCAGGCTGGCGAGACTCTCCCGGGGCTGGCTTTCGTCCCGGCCGGGCGCCTTGGTCTCGCGGAAGCGAAGCAGCACGGCGAGCGTGGTCAGAGCGAGCAGGAGGAAGACCGCCCAGAAGGGCGTCGCATCGCTGAACCAGGCGACGAGATGCGGATCGGTGAGCTTGCCGCCCCCGAGCGGGCCGACGATATAGGCGAGGCTCACCGCCATGTAGATATAGCCGAAGTAGCGGTTGCGCTGCGCGGGGGCGACCAGATCGGCGATGGCGCTCTGGGCGGTCACGATATTCGCCTCGGCGAAGCCGGCTGCCAGCGAGGCGACGCCCAGCAGGGCCAGATTATTGGTCGTGATGGCGAGGCTGATCAACACATAGCAGGCGGTGGTCACCGTAAGCGAGACCAGCAGGATCGGCCGGCGCCCGAAGCGATCGGAGAGGGATCCCAGGATCGGCGAGCCGATGAGCTGGCCCAACGGGTAGAGGCAGAGCAATACGCCCAGCATAATGGTGCGCAGCGAGGTCGAGCTGCCCGGCGGCAGCATGGCGCGGTCGCCCCGCAGCAGCATGGGGGTGAAGACGGTGATCATCAGGCTGTAGCCGACGAAGCCCATGAACACCACGACATAGAGCGGCAGGAGGCGCCCCAGGGGCCGCCGCTCGGCCAGGCTCATCGGCGGTCCTGCCGGTCGAGCAAGGTGATGCCCAAAGCGGCGAGGGTGACGCAGGCGATGGCCGCCGACATCGAGACCCCGATGGCCTGGCCCAGAAACAGGGCGCCCACCAGCGCGCCGATGGCGGGCTCCAGGGTCACCAGCACGCCATAGGTCCGGGCCGACATCCGCTGCAGAGCGCGGAATTCCAGGACGAGGGGTAGGGCGGCATTGAGCAAAGCGACCAGCAGCGCCCCGCCGATCTCGAGCGGATGCCCATGGATCATGCGTCCCTCCGCCAAGGCGAAGGGCAGGAGCATCAGGCTGGCGACGACCAAGCCGAAGGTGACTCCGTCATGGCCATCGAAGATCTTGCCCAGCCTCTTGCTCACCAGGACGAAGGCCGCCCAGCCCAAGGCGCCGACGGCGGCAAGGCCGAGGCCGCGGGGATCAAGATTGCCGCCGATCTCCGGCGTCAGCAGGCCGATGCCGAGCGCGGCGACGGCGATGCAGAGGAAATGGAGCGGACGGCGCGATGTCGCGACCGCAAGGCCGAGCGGGCCTAGAAAGGCGATGGCCGCCGCGATGCCCAGAGGGATGTATTGCAGTGCCCGAAAGAAGCAGAGGGCCGTGGCGGCATCCGCCAAACCGAAGAGCAGGATCGGCCAAGCGCCCTGTCGGATCCGGCGATCGATCTTCGGGCGGGAGAAGATGGCCAACAGCAGGGCTGCGAAGGCGGTGCTGAGAAAGACCGTTCCCGACGGACCGAGGTCGGCGAACAGCATGGTCGCCAGCGCCGAGCTCAGCTGAATCGAGAGGATCGACAGCAGGAGAAGCGCCGTCGGCGGCACGCGGCCGAAGGCCTGGGCGAGGGCGCCAGGCCGCGCGCGACCGTCGTCCCATGGCTCCGGCCGTACCATGAGGGCGGTGGGCCGCAGGCGCGGCCCGGGGGCCAAGGGCACGTTCAGAGTTTGTTGACTCATTGCAGCTTCCCCTTTCCGTCCAATCGCGATTCAATAGGATAACGAGCCGGCGTCAATCGCGGACCGGTCGCCTGGGAGGCTTGGATGGGACGGAAGGATGTCCGGCAAGATGGAGCGGCCGAGCGAGGGATTCTCGCGATGGCGCGTCGCTGAGCCCGGCCCCGCTTATGGCGATCGCGATCTTCGATGTCGGCAAGACCAATGTGAAGCTGTCCCTGGTGGAGGCCGGGGCCATCCGCGAGACGCTGTCGGCGCCGAACCGAATCCTGCCCGGCCCGCCCTTTCCCCATTACGACGAGACCGGCATCTGGTCCTTCCTGATGCGGGGCCTTACGCGTCTGGGGGCCGTTGCCACGATCACGGATATCGTCGCGGTCGCCCATGGCGGGGGCTGCGGCCTGGTCGATGCGGCGGGCGCGCTGGTGCTGCCGATGCTCGACTACGAGATGCCGATCGAGGATGACGACTACGACCGCGTCGCCTCGCCCTTCTCGGAGACTTTCTCGCCGCCGCTGGGCGGGCTCAATATCGCGCGGCAGCTGCATTGGTTTCAGAAGGCATTCCCCGCCGAGTTCCGGCGCGCGCGCCATCTCCTGCTTTATCCCCAGTACTGGAGCTTTCGGCTCAGCGGCGTCGCCAGCAGCGAGCTCACCTATCTCGGCTGCCATACCGGCCTCTGGCAGCCGGTGGCGGGGCGGGTCAGCGGGCTGGTCGAGCGCATGGGCTGGCAAAGGCTGTTTCCGCCGTTGCGCAAGGCCGATGATGTCCTGGGCCCGATCCTGCCGGCGATCGCGGCGGAGACCGGATTGCCCCGGGATTGCCGGGTGCGGGTCGGGATCCATGACAGCAGCGCTTCCTTCCTGCGCCACCGCCTCACCCGACCGATGCCTTTCGCCGTCGCCTCCACCGGCACCTGGGTGGTCACCATGGCAGCCGGCGCGGATGTCGCCGGCCTGCCGGAGAACCGCAGTTGCCTGGTGAATGTCGATGCTCTGGGCTCGCCCGTCCCCTGCGGCCTGTTCCTCGGCGGGCGGGAATACGCCCAGCTGACGGAGGGTGCCAGCAGCGCGGCCGCCACTCCCCGCGATATCGCCGCGGTGATCGAGAGCGGCGCCATGCTGGTGCCGCCGGTCGGGAGTTACGGCGGCCCTTTTGCCGGCCGGCCCTTGGGTGAGCCGCGCGGGCCGCAGCCGGGCTCGGAAGGCGAGATCGTCGCCCGGGCGAGCCTCTATCTCGCGCTGATGACGGATTACTGCTTCGGCCTCATCAAGGCGACGGGACCGGTCATCGTCGAAGGCAGCCTGAGGGGCAACGAGATCTTCCTGGCCGCACTCGCCGCGCTGCGCCAGCCGGAGACGGTGCTGGTCTCCAATGATCCGACCGGAACCGTGAGCGGTGCTGCTCGCCTGGCGGGCGAGGAGATCCCGGATCCGCTGCGGGTCGCGGCACCGCTAAGCCTGCCCTTCGACGCCTATCGCCGTGCCTGGCGGGAGGCGCTGCCGGAATGACCCCTCTGGTGGAATTGGCGGGGGTGTCGAAATCCTTCGGCCCGGTGCTGGTGCTGAACGACATCAGCTTCGATGTCCGGCCGGGCGAGGTCCATGCGCTGCTGGGCGAGAACGGCGCCGGGAAATCCACGCTGATCAAGATCATTGCCGGGGTGCAGACGGCCGATGCCGGCGAGATGCGGGTCGAAGGCAAGCCGGTGAGGTTTTCATCGCCCCGCGAGGCGGCGGCTCAGGGCATCGCCACGGTCTATCAGGAATTGCTGCTGTTCCCCGAGCTGAGCGTGGCGGAGAACATCTATATCGGCCATGCCCCGCGCACCCGCTGGGGTAGCGTGGACTGGTCCGCCATGCGGGCCGGCGCTCGCGCCTTGCTCGATTCTCTCGACAGCCATGATCTCGACGTCGATGCCATCGTCGGCCGCCTCTCGGTGGCGAACCGCCAGCGGGTCGAGATCGCCAAGGCCCTGTCGCAGAATGCCAAGCTTGTCATCATGGACGAGCCGACGGCCGCATTGGCGGATGCGGATGCGCGCCGGCTGCTGGAGGTCGTCCGGCGCCTGCGCGAGCGCGGCGTCGGCATCGCCTATGTCACCCACAAGCTGTCGGAGGTCTTCGCTCTTGCCGACCGGGTGACGGTGCTGCGCGACGGCGCCCATGTCGCCACCAAGCCGATCGGCGAGGTCGGCGAATCCGATCTGGTCTCGATGATGGTGGGCCGCGCTATCGATCAGCTCTTCCCGAAGGCCGAGACGGTGCCGGGCGAGGTCGCTCTCGAGCTGCGCGGCCTATGCTGCGGCGAGACGGTCCGCGATATCGATCTGACCTTGCGCGCCGGCGAGATCCTCGGCATCGCCGGTCTGATCGGATCGGGCAGGACCGAGCTCGCTCTCACCATCTTCGGCATCACCCCGGCGACATCGGGCGAGATCCTGGTCAAGGGCAAGCCGGTCTCGATCCGGAGCCCCTCGGTGGCACGGAGCCTGGGTATCGCCTATGTGCCGGAGGATCGCGGGCTGCAGGGGCTGATCCGTCCGCAGACTCTGCGCGAGAATGTCTCCCTGACCATTCTCGACCGCATCTCCCGCCTGCTCCTGGTCGACCGCGGCAAGGAGAATGCGCTGGCTCGGGATTCGATCACCCGCTTCGGCATCCGCGCCCGCGGGCCGGAGCAGATTGTCCGGCAGCTTTCCGGCGGCAATCAGCAGAAGGTCGTGCTCGCCAAATGGGTCGCGACCGAGCCTAAGGTCCTGATCATGGACGAGCCGACGCGCGGCATCGATGTCGGCGCCAAGGCAGAGATCCATGGGCTGATGAGCCGTTTGGCCGGCCAGGGACTCGCCATTTTGATGATCTCCAGCGAGCTGCCCGAAGTGCTCGGCATGAGCGACCGGGTGCTGGTCATGCGCGGCGGCCGGATCGTGGAGGCCTTCGAGCGGCGGGACGCCACACCGGATGCCGTGGGCGCGGCGATGACCGCCGCCGGCCAGGCCGCGGAGGCCGTCGCATGACGGCGCGGATCTTCGGCATCGCGGGCCCGGTGCCAGTCCGCCGCTGGGCGACGTTCTTCGAATCCTATGGCCAGGAGCTGGTGTTGCTGGCGGTGATCCTGCTTCTGTTCCTGGTGGTCGGACTGGCGAACGCGCGCTTCCTCGGCAGCTCCAACCTCATCAGCCTCTTCGCCGGCAATGCCTATATCGCCGTGGCCGCCATCGGCATGTCCCTGGTGATCATCTCCGGCCATATCGACGTCTCCGTGGGCTCGCTGATCGGCGTGCTGGCGACCATCTCCGGCACGCTCGCGGTCCATGGCTATCCCATCATCATCGCCTGGCTGGCGCCGCTGATCCTCGGCATGGCGATCAACGCCTTCGTCGGGGTGCTGATCGCCTATCTGCGCATTCCCTCCATCGTGACGACGCTGGGCATGCTCTCGATCCTGAAGGGCGGGCTGATCAGCGTCACGGCCGGCGCCTGGATCACCAATCTGCCGCCGGACTATCTCATCGCCCAGTTCCGCCTCTTCGGCATTCCCTCGCCGGTTTATTTCATGGTGGTGCTCACCATATTGGCGGCGCTCTGGGCGCGGCATTCCGGCTTCGGGCGCAATATCTATGCCATCGGCGGCAATCCCGAGGCGGCGCGGGTGAGCGGCATCCGCATCAAACCCTCCGTCGTGACGGTCTTCGCCATCCATGGCCTCTTCGCCGGTATCGCCGCGGTGCTCTTCGCGACCCAGCTCCAGGTCATCCAATCGACGGTGCCGGCCAATCTGGAGCTGACGGTGATCACCGCCTCGGTCGTCGGGGGCGTCAGCATATTGGGCGGCACGGGCACGGTGATCGGCTCGACCCTGGCCGCCATCCTGTTCGCCACCATCGGTTCCTCGCTGATCTTCCTGAACGTCTCGGCCTATTGGCTGCGCGCGGTGCAGGGGCTGCTGATCCTCGCCACCGTGCTGGCGGATATGGCGCGGCGGCATCGGATCCGGGGATGAGGGCCATGAATCTCACCCGCCTGCTGCGCCATGAAGCTATTCTCGCGGTCTTGCTGGCGGCGGCCTTGATCGTGCTGGCGGGGCAATCCGACAAGTTCTTCACCACCGACAATCTGCTGAACCAGGGCCGGCTGATGGCGGAGGTGGGGCTGGTCGCCTTGCCCATGACCTTCATCATCGTGACCGGCGGGATCGATCTCTCCGTGGGCTCGATCTTCGGGCTGGCAGCGATTCTGCTCGGCGTGTTCTGGAAGAATCTGGGCGTGCCTTTACCCATCGCCATGGTCGCCGCGGTGCTGGTCGGAGGTGTCGGGGGTCTCGTCAACGGCTTCATCATCACGCGCTTCCGGGTTCCGCCGCTGATCGCCACTCTGGCGACCTTGGCGCTTTATCGCGGCCTTGCCGAGGGCATCAGCCAGGCGCGCTCGGTGCGGGGATATCCCGAATGGTTCTTCGTCTTCGGACAGGGCGAGCTGCTCGGCGTGCCGAGCCAGCTCTGGCTGCTGGTCATCCTGGCCATCGCCGCCGCCGTCATGCTGGGCCTCACCACCTTCGGGCGGACGGTCTATGCCATCGGCAGCAATGAGACCGCCGCGCGGTTCTCCGGCCTCCATGTCGACCGGGCCAAGATGGTGATCTATGGCTGCTCCGGCCTGGTGGCGGGCCTCGCCGGCGTCATCTTCGTCTCGCGCGTCTCCACCACCCGCTCGGATATGGGCACGGGGCTGGAGCTCGACGTCATCACCGCTGTGGTGCTGGGCGGGACCTCGATCTTCGGCGGCCGCGGCACGATCATCGGCACGGCGCTCGGCCTCGCCTTGATGCAGGCGCTGAAGGACGGGCTGTCCTTGTCGGGAGTGAAAGGAGATGGAACGATCGTGGTGATCGGCCTGGTGCTGATCGCCGCGGTGCTGATCGGAAATTTACTGAGTCGCAACGGCGACGGCTGATACTGAGCTGAAGGCGCGGCACTCGCCGTCAAGGGACAACCCGCGCCGAACATGAGGAGGAAGCGATGTATAAGACGATGATATTGGCATTTGGTCTTGCCTTGGCCGGCACCGGGGTGGCGCTCGCGGATTCGCCCTGGACCGGGGGCGACAGCCTGCCGACCAATCCTCTGGCCTGCGACAACACGCCGGGGACGGCGGCCTCGATGCCCTATGACGGCGGCCAGCCGACCGGCGCGCCGGACCTGAAAGGCAAGAAGATCACGGTGGTCGACGTGCCCAAGCTGATCGGCATCGGCTATTTCAATGCGACCTCCAAGGGCATCGCCGATGCGGCCAAGGAGCTGGGCAATGTCGACGTCAAGACCGACGGCCCGACCAAGGCGAATATCGACGAGCAGATCACCTTCCTCGACAATTACATCACCAGCGGCGTCAACGGCATCCTCTTCGCCGCCAATGACCCGGTGGCCATCGCCCCGGTGCTGAAGAAGGCGCTCGGCAAGGGGATTCATGTCGTGGGCTATGACGCCAATTCCACCCCCGACGCCCGCGAATGGTTCGTCAACCAGGCCCAGTTCAACGGCATCGCCAAGGCCATGGTCGACAACATGGCCAAGGAGATCGGCGAGGACGGATCCTTCGCTATCGTGACCTCGACCTTCACCACGCCGAACCAGGCAAGGTGGATCTCCGAGATGGCCGCCTATCAGGCGAAATGCCATCCCAAGATGCATTGGATGGAGACGGTCGAGGCCCAGGAGGACAACATCCTCTCCTTCAACCAGGCGACGACCCTCATCAACAAATATGGCGACAATCTGAAGGGCATCTTCGGCATGACCAGCGTCGCCACCCCGGCCTCCGCCGAAGCCGTCACCCAATCCGGCAATTGCGGCAAGATCGCCGTGGTCGGCCTCGCGACTCCCGAATGCGATGAAGCCCTATGTCGCCAAGGATTGCGTGAAGTCCGTCGTGCTGTGGAATCCCATCGATCTCGGCTATGCCGCGATGTATGTGCTGCGGGCCGCGGTGGATGGCGATCTGAAGCCGGGCGCGACCTCGGTGAAGGCTGGCAAGCTGGGCGAACTGCAGATCATCAACGGCAGCGAGGTGCTGCTGGGCGCGCCGTTTATCTTCACGAAGGACAACATCAATAATTTCGATTTCTGAGAGGCTGTCCTCGCTTCTTGCCCCGATCCCTTTGTATCCCCTCCCCCCTTGCGGGGGAGGGCTAGGGCGGGGGGTTAGACCCGCGTCCGCGGATCATCAAGAGTCTGCGCTACATCGGCTGCAATATTGAGTTTATGGCCACCCCCACCCCGGCCCTCCCCCGTCAAAGCGCGGGCCTTACGGCCCGCAGGGGGAGGGGGAAGAAAAGAAGCGGTGGGGTCAGTGACGCCCGGTAGAGAGGGAGTCACGCCCTATCCTTCCGTCATTCCCGCGAAAGCGGGAATCCAGGGCCACGGGCTGAGACCTCGCGGGTTGCCCTGGATCCCCGCTTTCGCGGGGATGACGGTGGAGGGGCAGTGACGCGCTAGGAAGCGATCTCACTTGCGGCGCGGGCGGTGAGGCTCTTGTTTCACAGCAAGCTCAGCTGATCGCCCCTTCTCGGCGGCGGCTTGAACAGGTCGCAGCGGAGGCCGGCGTCGCGGCGCTCGAGGCCGAGGCGCTTGACGGCGAGGCGGAAGCGCTTGGCGAGGAGCTCGGCATAGGGGCCGGTGCCACGGCCGCGCTCGCCGAATTTATCGACATAGAGGGCGCCGCGGCGCGTATCGCGGATGAGGTTCAGCACATGGCGGGCCTTGGCGGGCTCATGGGCTTCGAGCCATTCGGTGAAGAGCTCCTTGATCTCCAGCGGCAGGCGCAGCAGCACATAGCCGGCGCTGGTGGCGCCTGCCTTGGCCGAGGCCGCCAGGATCGCCTCCAGCTCCATGTCGTTGAGGGCCGGGATCATGGGGGCGGCCAGCACGCCCACGGGTATGCCGGCCTCGGCGAGCTGGCGCACCGCCTCCAGACGGCGGGGCGGCGTGGTGGCGCGCGGCTCCATCCGGCGGGCGAGATGCTTGTCCAGCGTCGTGATGGAGAGGCTGACATTGGCCAGCGACTTCCGCGCCATCTCGGCCAGAATGTCGATGTCGCGGGTCACCAGCGCTGATTTGGTGACGATGGTCACGGGATGATTGAAGGCGGCCAGCACCTCCAAGACACCGCGGGTGATCCGCATCTCGCGCTCGATGGGCTGATAGGGATCGGTATTGGTGCCGAGCGCCAGCGGTGCGGGGCGATAGCCGCGCTTCGACAGCTCCTCGGCCAGCAGGCGCGGCGCCTCGGGCTTGGCGAAGAGCTTGGTCTCGAAATCCAGCCCCGGCGAGAGGCCGAGATAGGCATGGGTCGGCCGGGCGAAGCAATAGACGCAGCCATGCTCGCAGCCCCGGTAGGCGTTGAGAGAGCGGTCGAAGCCGATATCGGGAGATTCGTTCCAAGCGATGGCGCTGCGGGTGGCGTCGATGGTGACGGTGGTCCTGAGCGGCGGCAGATCCTCATCCTCGCTCTCAGGACCGGACCAGCCGTCATCCTCCCGCGGGCGGTTGCCCGGTTCATAGCGTCCCGGCCGGTTGGAGACCGCACCGCGGCCCTTGCGCGCGAGATCGGGTAGCTGGCTGGCGGGCATGGCCGTGCCGTCGGCATCCACCGGCAATTCCTGGGAGCGGCCGCGCTCCTGGCTCTCGCGGGTAACCGGGCGCGTCATTACGGGGCGTCGAGCTCGACGATCCTCGGCGGCGGCTGGCTGAAATCGCTGTGGCGGAACCAGCGCGGGCGGACCTTGAAATAGGTGATGTTGGGCCAAGCTTCCCGCGCGCGGCCGTCGGGCCATTTCTGGAAATAGATCGCCTTGGCCTCGGCCAGGGCCTCGCCCACAAGCTCCTCCGCCTCGCCCTCGAGCTGCAGGGTCGTCTCGCTCTCCAGCCCGATGACCAGGGTGACCCGGGGATTGGCCTTCAGCCGGGCGTATTTGCGCGTCGTGGTGAGGGTATCGAAAATCAACGCGAGATCTGCGCCGGCGGCGATTCCCATGAGAGCGGCTTCCGGCGAACCGGAAGGGGAGGCCGTGGCGAGCACCGCCAGATCATGCCTCTCGAGGTAGTCGTGGATGAGCTCTCTGGCCGCGTCCTCCACCGGACACCTCCCTTCCGTCGCCGCTGGGAAAGAAGATAGCCGGTTGATCGGAACAAAACAAGAACAATCTTCATCGCCTGTGGAACAGGGGGCTGGGCTTGGGCATGATCGCGGGCCGCAAGGGCGGGTCGCCCCGGCAAAGAAAGTTCCTCATGCAAGTCAGCGACCTGAAGCTGTGGGTAACGATTCAGCTGGCCCGCTGGCGCCGCGAGATCATCTTCCTGATGGGCGGGCTTCTCACCGGCCTGGCCGCGGCGGGCTTCGCCAAGCTCGCCGATCTGTCGAGCCTGGGCTTCCGCAGCATCGAGAGCCATTGGCCCTATGCGCCGCTGCTGCTCACCCCTCTGGGCTTTGCCGTCTCCATCTATCTCACCTTGCGCCTCTTCCCCGGCGCCCAGGGCAGCGGCATTCCCCAGGCGATCGCGGCGCGCGAGATCGAGGATCAGCCCCATCGGGCCGCTCTGGTCTCGATCAGGATCGCCGTCGGCAAGGTCATCCTGACGGCGCTGGGGCTTCTTTGCGGGGCCTCGATCGGACGCGAAGGGCCGACGGTGCAGGTCGGCGCCTCGCTCATGTATGCCACCGGGCGGATGTCGCCCTTGCGCCAGCCCGGCCTCATCGTCGCAGGTGCTGCGGCCGGCGTCGCCGCGGCCTTCAACGCGCCGCTGGCGGGGGTGGTCTTCGGCATCGAGGAACTCGCGAAATCCTTCGAGATGAAGACCAGCGGTCTGATCATCGCCACCGTCATCATGGCAGGCCTCACCTCCCAGGCCATTCTGGGCGACTACACCTATTTCGGCACGGCGCATGTCGGCCTCGGCCATATCGTGGATTGGCTGGCGGTGCCGGTCTGCGGCGTCATCGGCGGGGTCATGGGCGGCGTCTTCAGCCGCATCCTTATCGTCGTGCTGAGCGGCTTTCCCGGCATGGTCGGCCGCTGGATCAAGGCCCACCCGGTCGCCTTCGCGGCCCTTTGCGGCTTTGGCGTCGCCCTCTGCGGGGTGGCCGCCGGGGGCAGCATTTTCGGCACCGGCTATGCCGAGGCGCGCGCCTTGCTGGATGGGACCACGCCGCCGCCCGCGAGCTTCGGCCTGCTGAAGTTCGTCGCCAATACGCTGTCTTCCATCTGCGGCATCCCTGGCGGCATCTTCTCGCCCTCCATGGCCGTCGGCGCCGGCATCGGGGTGAATCTGGCGCCCCTGTTTCCGGGGGCGGCGCTCAACGCCATGGTACTGCTGGGCATGGTCGCCTATTTCGCCGGTGTGGTGCAGGCACCGATCACCGCCTTCGTCATCGTCACGGAGATGACGGACAACCACCATATGATGGTGCCGCTGATGGCCGCCGCCGTCATCGCCACTGCGGTCTCGCGCCTTATCGCCCCGGTCAGCGTCTATCACGCCTTGGCACGAAATTTTCTGCCGCCGGCATCGACGCCATCGGCGGGAGCAAAAACCAGATGACGGGCAAGATCGATCGTCATTTGACGGCGCTCGGCATCGAGCTGCCGCAGCCCAGCAAGCCGGGTGCCAATTACGTACCCTTCACCCGCAGCGGCAATCAGCTCTTCCTGACGGGCCAGCTCTCCCAGTGGAACGGCGAGCGGCGCTTCATCGGCAAGCTCGGCCGTGAATTCGGCATCGAGGAAGGGCGCCAGGCGGCCCGGCTCTCGGCCCTCAATCTCATCGCCCATCTGCGGGCGGCGCTGGACGGCGACCTCGATCGGGTGAGCCGGTGCCTGCGGCTGGCAGGCTATGTGAATTCCCTGCCGTCCTTCACCGACCAGTCGAAGGTGATGGACGGCGCGTCGGATCTCTTCGTCGAGATTTTCGGCGAAGCCGGCCGCCATGCGCGCCTCGCCATCGGCGTGGCCGCGCTGCCCTATGACGTGGCCGTCGAAGTCGAAGGCGTCTTCGAGATCGGCCAGGGATAGCGCGTCACGGTCTTGCTGAAGGCCGCCATGGCCGGCGAGAAGCGCTGGCTCGTTTGAGGCGGGCGGCTTTGAAGGTGATTTAATTTCACTGTGACGGGCGAGCCGGCAAACCCGGCCCGGATGCGCTACCCGAACGCCGGCCCGACCTCACAGGCTTGTGATCTCCCGATGCACAGGCGGTATCGAATTGATGAGAAGACGGCATTTCCGCTGGGCCGTCCAAAGCTCACATTACCAGCGCGAAGGACGATCCACTTGCACCCAAGCCACAGGAGAACCCGATGAAGACCCAGATGATCGCCGCTTCTACTCTGCTTGCCGCCCTGGCCACCCCCTTGGCGGCCTTCGCGGCCCCCGCGCCGGTGCCCAGTTTCCAGGCAGAGAAGTGCTATGGCGTAGCCAAGGCCGGACTCAACGACTGCCAGACCGCCACCCATTCCTGCGCCGGCACCTCGACCAAGAACATGGATCCGGCGTCCTGGATCTACGTGCCCGCCGGCACCTGCGCGAAGATCGCCGGCGGCAATATCCAGCCGTCCTAACCCCAAGCCTCGGAGGGCCGGAGAGCGCCATGACAAATCCCCTCGCCGAAGCACCGCGCAGGGCCGGAATTGGCCTGCGCGGCCCGCATCTGGCGGCGGTCGTGGCGTCACCTCCGGCCGTCGGCTTCCTGGAAGTCCATCCCGAGAATTACATGGGCGGCGGGCCGGCGCTGTCCGCTCTGGAGCGGCTGCGCCGCGACCGGCCGATCAGCCTGCATGGCGTCGGCCTATCTTTGGGCGGCACCGACGGCGTCGATGCCGGCCATCTCGCCCGGCTGGCGGCGCTGGTCGAGCGCCTGGAGCCCGCCCTGGTCTCCGAGCATCTTTCCTGGAGCATCGTCGAGGGGATCTATCTGAACGATCTCCTGCCGCTGCCCTATACGGAGGAGGCACTCGATATCACGGCCCGGCATATCGACCAGGTCCAGGCGCGCCTCGGCCGTTCGATCCTGGTGGAGAATCCCTCGAGCTATCTCCGCTATCGCCACTCGACCATCGAGGAACCGGAATTCCTGGCCGAGCTCGCCCGGCGGACTGGTTGCGGCCTGCTGTGCGACATCAACAACATCCATGTCAGCGGCCGCAATCTTGGGTTCGATCCGCTGGACTATCTCGCCGGGCTGCCGGCGGCCGCCATCGGCGAATTCCATCTCGCGGGCCACAGCGTCAACGACGTCGATGGCCAGGAGATCCTGATCGACGACCACGGCTCCGCCGTTGCCGAGCCGGTCTGGGCCCTCTATCGCGCGGCGCTGAGGCGCTTCGGTCCGCGCCCGACCCTGGTCGAATGGGACAGCCGCCTGCCGGATCTATCGGTACTACTGGGCGAGGCCGCAAAGGCCGATGCCGCCTCCGAGAATCTGAGGGAGGCGGAAGATGACCGGGCTGCGTGAGCTGCAAACTGCCGTCGGCCGTGCCGTGCTCGGCCAGGACGAACCCTCGCTCGGCGATGCCATACATGACGACGGTATCGAGGCAGCGGCCCGCCTCCGGATCTATCGCCATCACTACGAATCGTCCCTGGCCGAGGCCCTGAAGGCGATCTATCCCGTGGTCTGCCGGCTGGTGGATGAGCGCTTCTTCGCCTTCGCGGCCCATGAATACATCAGATCATCGCCGCCGCGCCGGGTTTGCCTGCATGAATATGGCGCGGATTTCGCGGAATTCCTGGCCGGCTTCCCGCCCTGCCGCGAGCTGGTCTATCTGCCGGATGTCGCCCGGCTCGAGCAGCAGATCAATGCCTCCCTCCATTCACCGTCGGAGAAGGCCGCGGGCACAGAGGCCTTTCTCGATGTGGCCGTGCGCGACTATCCCCGGCTGGTATTCCGGCTGCTGCCCTCGCTTCGCTATCTCGAATCCCCTTGGCCCGTCGATCGCATATGGCTCGGCCAGCAGGAGGGTCGGGAGGCCGCCGTCGATCTCGGTGAAGGTGGCTGCCGGTTGGAGATCCGCCAGCGCGGCGAGGAGGTCGTCTTTTGCCGCCTCGATGCGCCGCAATTCACGCTCCGCCGCGCGCTTCTCGCTGGCGAGACGCTGGAAAGCGCGGCTGTAGCCGCCCTGGCCGTCGATCCCATGTTCGATCTGGCGATGGCGCTGCGCCGGCTCCTGGCCGAGGGGCTCGTCGCCGGCCCTCGCGCATTCAGATTCCACGGGAGATGACGTCGATGATGATGACCCTCGATGAGTCCGATACGAGGGCTCAGCCCCTGCGGGGGCGGGTCGAAGCGTGACCGAGCGCCTCGGCCGCTTTCCTCTTGCCATCCTGCAGCTGATCTTCCGCTTCAGCGTGGCCAGCGTGTTCTTCAAATCCGGCCATTCGAAGATCCTGAGCTGGGATACGACGATCCTGCTCTTCGCCAATGAATATCGGGTGCCCGTGCTCAGCCCGGAGGTCGCGGCGGCCCTGGCGGCGAGCTGCGAGCTCGGCTGCTCCGCGCTGATCTTCATCGGTCTGCTGACACGGCTGGCGACCCTGCCTTTGCTGGGCATGATCCTCGTGATCCAGACCTTCATCTATCCGGAGAACTGGGTGGAGCATCTGACCTGGGCCGCCATGCTGGTGTTTCTTCTGACGCGCGGGCCGGGGCCGATCTCCCTCGATCACCTGCTGAAGGGCTGGCTGGTGGGAAACAAGGGCCCCTGACTGACACGCGCCGGCGCCCACGCCCCGCTTTGCCCGAAATGCCGGCCTCGGCGGTCGCCGATTTCGGCTGGATCGGGATGAACGGCTATCTCGCCCGGCTGCTCTGGGGCATGATCCACATGTTCTTCCTGGTCGGCTCGCGCAATCGGCTCGCCGTCCTTACGGAGTGGCTCTGGGCCTATGTCAGCTTCCGCCGTGGCGCCCAACTCATCACCGGCTCCGATAGCTGAGGCGGCGCCCGGTCGCGCCCACCGTCCGGCAGCCGCTGCGGCGGCTCCCGTTCCGCGCCGGCGCGTGGCGCTGCGCACGGCGCTGACCCTCTTCGTCATGCTGAGCGTCCTCAGCACGGCGCTCCTCATCCATCTCTCCTGGTCCCGTACCGCGCGCGACAACGTCGTCGAGGTAGCGCGTCAGCTCAATAGCCAGATCGCCGATTCAATCGGCGGCAAGCTGAGCGATATCCAGCGCAATGCCGCGGCGACCCAGGATGCGGTTCGCTCCATCTTCGTCCAGGGTGCGATCACGCCGCTGGATGAAGGCAAGCGCGAGTTCATCTTCCTGGCGCTGCTGCAAGCCCAGCCCGAGCTCTCCTGGGTCGCCTTCGGCTGGCCGACCGGCGAGTTCTTCGGGGCCGAAAAGGTGAGCGAGGATCTGGTGCAGATGGTGGAGGTGGTGTGGAATCCGCTGCTGCATCAGGCCAAGCGGCGGACCGATCGCTATATCCCGGAGCCGGGGGAACCGCACTTCATCGACCGCACCTATGAGCCTACGACCTATACGGTCCAGGATCAGAAGTGGTATCGCGAGGCGATTCGCAAGGATAGTACGGTTTGGACCCAGACGACGGGGTTTCCCGGCCGGCAACAGCCGGGCATCAACATCTCGGGCAAGCTTATCCTCTACGGCCGCTTCATCGGCGTGATCGACGTCACCATCGAGCTCGGCCGGCTGTCGCGCTTCCTGGCCGGGATCCATGTCGGCCAGACGGGCACCGTCGCCATCATCGACGGGGCCGGCCATATCATCGCCTCTCCGGAAGCCGCCCAGCGCGCGGCGGAGGAGGCGGGCAAGATGCGCAGCTTCGATTCCCTCTCTGCGAAGGACAGCCCGCTGCTGGCCGTCGCTCGCGACGCCCTGGCCGCCAACCAGATGCAGGTCTCGGCGTATAAATCGACGATGCCTTTGCCCCTGGCACCTTACCGAGCGGGAGACGGCGCCGTCTATTTCGTCACCTTCTCACCCCTGGACTTCCTCGACTGGAAGATCGTGACGGTGATCCCCGAGAAGGATTTCCTTGCCAATATCGATCGCAATACCCGGCGCCTGCTCTGGCTCCTCGCCGGATTCACCCTGGCGATGATCCTGGCGGCCGTTCTTCTGGCGGATTGGCTGCTGGGCCGGCCCTTGATCCGCATTGCGCGCGAGCTGCGCCATATCGAAGGCTTCCGGCTGGACCGGATCTCCCGCGTCGCCTCGCCCTTGCGGGAGCTCGACGACCTTTCGGGCGCGATGATGCAGATGGCCCAGGGTCTGACCTCCTTCCAGAAATATCTGCCGACGGAGCTCGTGCGCACCCTGGTCTCCCAGGGCATCGAGGCCAAGCCCGGTGGCCAGCAGGAAACCCTGACGGTGCTCTTCGCCGATCTCGCCGGCTTCACCTTGCTCTCGGAGCGGCTGGGGGCGGCCGTCGTGCCGGTGCTGACCCGCTATCTCAGCAGCGCCTCCGATGCGATCGCGCGGGAGAGCGGCACGATCGACAAATTCATCGGCGATGCGGTGATGGCCTTCTGGGGTGCACCCAAAACCATCGAGCATCACGCCGAAGCCGCCTGCCGCGCCGCGCTCGCCTGCCGCGAGGCCCTGGCCCAGATCCGCGTGCCGGAGGCAGAAGGCCGGACCAGCGCGCTGCATCTGCGCATCGGCATCAATACCGGGGCCATGCTGGTGGGCAATATCGGGTCGGAAGAGCGGCTGAACTACACCGTGATCGGCGATGCGGTGAATCTCGCCAGCCGGCTCGAAGCGGTCAACAAGGTCTATGGCACGGAGATCGTCATCGGCGAAGCCACCCGTCGCGCCGCGGGCGCTGCGATCCGGGTCCGCGAGCTGGATACCGTGGCGGTCTATGGCAGGATAGGGGCGACCGCGATCTTCGAGCTTCTCGCCATGGCCGAGGCGGGCGGCGGTGCGCCGGAGCCTTGGGTCGCCCGCTTTGAGGCGGGGCTCGCCGCCTATCGCGGGCGGCGCTGGTCCGAGGCGATCGCCGCTTTCGATGAGACGATTGCACTTCGCCCCGGCGGCGATGAGCCGGCGGCCATGCTGCTCGCGCGCTGCCGGCAGTTCCTGATCGATCCGCCGCCCGCGGATTGGGCCGCCGTCACGGTGATGGGCGCGAAGTAGCCGGGGACTGCCCATTTTTCTGGCGGCCTGCCCATTTTCTCATAGGAAAATTATAGCCGTTGACAGAAATCGGCGGCATGCCGTTGGATTGACGCCTCGGCCAGCCTCATGCTGCGGATATCCGCGCGAAGGGCCGCGATTTTGGGCGGATCCCGCCCAGGGTTACAGGGATTGGCGCATTCATCTCACGCAAGGGAGGACATCATGCGAGGCCTGAGAAGTTGGCGTGGCCGGGCAGCGGCGATGGCGGCTGCTGCGGCGATCGTGGCGGTTGCGGGAACCACCGCCGCGGACGCGGCCGGCATCAAGCGGGGCGGGACCTTGACCATCGCCCGGCCCGACGAACCTTTGACATTCGACCCCTTCATTCCCTCCGACAACGGCTCGATCTATGCCATCGCCCAGGTCTGCGAGCCCTTGATCTCGGCCGATGCGACGGGCAAGGACCTGGTGCCGGGGCTCGCGGAATCCTGGGACATCTCGCCTGATCTGCTCACCTACACCTTCAAGCTGCGCCCGGGGGTCAAATTCAGCAACGGCCAGCCGGTGACGGTCGACGATGCCGTCTTCTCGCTGCGCAAGGTGGCCGATCCGGCGGCCTCCTACGGCTTTGCCTTCGATCCCGTGAAGTCGATCGAGAAGGTCGACGACAGCCATCTGCGCATCACCCTCAAATCGCCCTATACGACCTTGCTCTCGGCCGTCTCGCTCTTCTCCTCCTCGGTGGTCTCCAAGGTCGATTACGAGAAGGATCCCACGGCCTTCGGGGTCAAGCCCGTCTGCACCGGGCCCTACAAGGTCGAGAGCTATGAGCGCGGCAGCCAGGTCGTGCTCGTCCCCAACCCGAACTACTGGCAGATGGGCGAGGACGGCAAGCCGCTGCCCTATCTCGACAAGGTGGTGCTGAAATACGTGCCGGAAAGCAATTCGCGGGTGCTGGGCCTGCGCAACGGCGATTTCGACGCCATCATCGCCGTGCCGCTCAACCAGGCCGCCTCGGTCAAGGCGCTGGACGGGGTGACCCTGGAGGTGACCCCCGGCTATCGCCTGGACTATGTCTATCTCAACCACGCCAAGAAGCCGATCGACGACAAGCGCATCCGGCTGGCCATGAACTACGCGGCCAATCGCGAGGCGATCCTGAAGACGGTCTTCTTCGGCTATGGCGAGATTCCCAATTCCTTCATGCCCAAGGTCAATTTCTGGTCCGACAAGGTCGAGGCGCTGCCCTACGACCTCGAAAAGGCCAAGGCCCTGGTCAAGGAGGCGGGCTATGACGGCACGCCTATCAAGCTGATGGTCGATACCGGCAACGCGCCCTCCAAGCAGATCGCCACGATCCTGCAGAACGGCTGGAGCCAGGCGGGGCTGAATGTCGAGATCGTCGAATACGACATCGGCACCGGCTTCAACATGACCCAGAAGGGCGACTACCAGGCCTATGTCAGCTACATCACCAGCGACATCAACGACGATGACGAGCTGGCGACCCTGGAGGGCGACTACCACGGCTCGACCGAGGCCTTCTTCTCCCGCTACAAGAACGACGAGGTGGTGGGCCTCCTGGCCCAGGCGCGCCAGACCAGCGACAAGGCCAAGCGGGCCGAGCTCTATGGCAAGATCCAGGACATCGTCTATCACGATGCCTATAGCGTGCCGCTCAACTTCCTGCCCTATGTGAACGCCTATGAGAACAAGGTGAAGAGCTGGCTCAACATCACCGTCGGCTGGTGGTGGCTGAAGCAGGTCTGGCTGGATCAATAGACGCTGGATCAATAGACAAGGGGGCGGAACGGCCGCCCGGGCTGCGAGGCCCGGGCGGCCGCCTCATCAATGGCTTCTCTGCGCTATATCCTCGAGCGGATCCTCCACGCTCTGCCGGTGCTGCTGGGCGTGACGATCTTCGTCTTCTTCGCCATCCAGCTCGTGCCCGGCGATCCCATCCGGATCATGATGCATGGCCGCGTCTCCGATCAGGAGGTCCAGGCCATCTATGAGCGGCTGGGCATGAACCGGCCGCTGGTGGTGCAGTATCTCGATTTCCTGCGCCATGCGGCCGGCGGCGATTTCGGTCTCAGCATCATCCAGAACGCGCCGGTCAGCTCGCTGATCCTGGAGAAGCTCTGGCCCTCGATCTGGCTGCTGGCCACGGGCGCGATCATCTCGGTCCTGCTGGCCGTTCCCCTGGCCATCCTCGCGGCCTTCTACCGCAACCGCTGGGCCGATCACGTCATCCGGGTGGCGAGCGTGGTGGGCTTCGCCATGCCGCCCTTCTGGATCGGGCTGCTGCTGATCCTGGGCTTCGGGCTCTGGCTCGGCTGGTTTCCCATCGCCGGCTTCGGCCAGGGAATGGGCGGGCATTTCCACCATATGTTCCTGCCGGGGCTGACCATCGCGCTGTTCCTGGCGCCGATCCTGGTGCAGTCGCTGCGCTCCTCCATGCTCGAGGTGCTGGCGGCGGAATATATCGAGGTCGCCCGGGCCAAGGGCCTCTCCGAATGGCGCATCCTGCTGAAGCATGTGCTGCGCAATGCCGCGATCCCCGCCGTCACGGTGCTGGCGGTCAATATCGGCTGGCTGCTGAGCGGCTCCGTCGTGGTGGAATATGTCTTCTCTTTGCCGGGGCTGGGCTCGCTGCTGGTCCGCTCCGTGGGGTTTCGCGACTATCCCGTCATCCAGGGGCTGTCGCTGGTCTTCGCCATCATCATCGTCCTGGTCAATCTTGCGGCCGACCTCAGCTATATGCTGATCGACCGGCGCGTGCTGAAGGCCTGAGGCCGTGAGCGAAGCGGCATCCACCCTTCGTCGCGGCTGGGCGGCAGCATTGGGCGCCGAGCTCCGGTCATGGAGCCCGACCCTCAAGACCGGCACGGTCATGATGCTGCTGATCCTGGGCGGGGCGATCTTCGCGCCGCTGATCTCCCCTTACGATCCCTACTACCAGGATTTCGCCGCGGCGCTCGAGCCGCCGAGCCTGCAACATCTGTTCGGGACCGACAGCCTCGGCCGCGACATTTTCACCCGCGTCCTCTATGGCGGGCGCATCGATCTCCAGATCGGCGTGATCACCACCTATGTGCCCATGGTCTATGGCGTGCTGCTGGGGGCCTTCTCCGGCTATATCGGCGGGCGCTTCGATGCAGTGGTCATGCGCATCCTCGATGTCGCCATGGCCTTTCCCTTCCTGGTGCTGATCATCGTCGTGCTCGCGATCCTGGGGCCGGGGGTGCAGAACATCTACATCTCCGTCTTTCTCGTGGCATGGACCATGTATGCCCGGCTGGCGCGGGCGGAGATGATCGTCGAGCGGACCAAGGACTACATCACCGCCGCGCGGGTGCTGGGCTTCCCCCTGCACCGCATCGTCTTCCGCCACGGCCTGCCCAATGTGATCAATTCCTCCATCGTCTTCTCCATGTCGGATTTCGTGCTCAACATCCTGCTGGTCTCGGGCCTCAGCTTCCTCGGCCTCGGCATCCAGCCGCCGGTACCGGAATGGGGCTCGATGATCGCCGAGGGCAAGGATTTCATCCTCCAGGCCTGGTGGATCTGCACCCTGCCGGGGTTCGTCGTGGTGCTGACCGGCACGGCCCTCAGCCTGATCGGCGACGGCCTCGCCCAGCGCCTGGGCGAGCGCCATCACGGGATCGTATGACGGATCTGGCACCCCTCTCGACTGCTGAGGCGGTGGCGGGCGCCGAGCCCCTGCTGCGGATCGCCGATCTCACGGTCGAGTTCAAGACTCGAGCGGGGCCCATCCGCGCCAATGACAAGGTCTCTCTCGATATCCGCCCCGGCGAGACCCTGGGCATCGTCGGGGAATCCGGCAGCGGCAAATCGGTGCTGTGCCGGGCGATCCTGCGGCTGCTGCCCTCGCCCCCGGCGAAGGTTTCGGCCAAGTCCCTGCTCTTCGCCGGCCGCGACCTCATGCGCCTCGACGATGTCGCGATGCGCGGGGTACGCGGCCATGACATCGCGATGATCTTCCAGAACCCGATGACCAGCCTCAATCCGGTCTGGCCCATCGGCGATCAGGTGGCCGAGCCCCTGCGGCTGCATCGCGGCATGGGCCGGCAGGAGGCCCGACGGACCGCCATCGACCTGCTGCGCCGCGTCGGCATTCCCGCCCCGGAGAAGCGGATCGACGACTACCCCCATCAATGGTCCGGCGGGATGATGCAGCGCGCCGTGATCGCCATGGCGCTGGCCGGCGCACCGAGGCTGATGCTGGCGGACGAGCCGACAACGGCGCTGGACGTCACGATTCAGGATCAGATCCTGGCTTTGCTGCTGGAGCTTCAGCGCGAGACGGGCATGGCCCTAGTGCTGGTCTCCCACGATATGGGCATCATCGCCGAGACCGCCGACCGGGTGGCGGTCATGTATGCCGGGCGCATCGTCGAGCTGGCGCCCACCGCCGCGATCTTCGAGGCGCCGGCCCACCCCTATACCCAGGGACTGTTGCGCTCGATCCCACGCCTGGACGGGCGAAGCACCGCGCTCGCCGCCATCCCCGGCCAGCCGCCGGATCTGGCACGTCTGCCGCTGGGCTGCGCCTTCGCCGAGCGTTGTCCGCTGGCCACGGCCGAATGCCGCAGCGCGCCGATCGCACTGCGGCAAGTGGGGCCGGATCACCTGGCAGCCTGCCTCTATCCCGAGCGGGTCGCCACCCTCGACTGGAGCGCGGCATGACGGCCGCAACGCCGGTCCTGCAGATCGAGAGGCTGGTCGTCCAGTTCGCCAAGACCCGCTCGGCGGTCGATCTGGCCTTGGGTCGCCGCGCGCCCGTCGTGCGGGCCGTCGACGGCGTGTCGCTCACGGTCGCGCCGCGAGAAGTGCTGGGGCTGGTGGGCGAGAGCGGCAGCGGCAAGACCACCATCGGCCGGGCGATCCTGGGGCTGCATCGGCCGAGCGCGGGCCATATCCTCTTCGAAGGGCAGGATGTCGGCGCCTTGGACGGCGCGGGCCTCCGGAAATTCCGGCGGCAGGTCCAGATGGTGTTCCAGGATCCCTATTCCTCGCTCAACCCGAAACTTCCCATCGGCAGCGCCATCGCCGAGGTGCTGCGCTTCCACCAGATCGTCCCGGTGGCGGAGGTCGATGCCGAGGTCCGGCGCCTGCTGGGCATCGTCGGGCTGCATGCGGATATGGCCCAGCGCCGGCCGCGCAACCTCTCCGGCGGCCAGCGCCAGCGCGTCGGGCTTGCCCGCGGTCTCGCCGTCCGCCCGAGCTTCATCGTTCTGGACGAGCCCGTCGCCGCCCTGGACGTCTCGATCCAGGCCCAGATACTGAACCTGCTGCGCGATCTTGGCCGCGAGCTGGGCCTCACCATGCTGCTCATCGCCCATGAGCTGGGCGTGGTCCGGCATATGTCGGACCGGATCGCCGTGATGTATCTCGGCCAGATCATGGAGATCGGGACGACGGAGGAGATCTTCGAACGGCCCCGCCATCCCTATACGCGGGGTCTGCTGGCCGCCGCCCCGCGGCTGCAGCCGGCCAAGCGCCAGCGGGCCGCGGTGCTTCAGGGCGATATTCCGAGCCCGCTTGATATTCCGACGGGTTGCCGCTTCCGTACCCGCTGTCCCATGGCGGCCCCCCGCTGCACCGAGACGCCGCCGGAAGTAACCTTGTCAGCGACCCATATGGCGCGCTGCCATTTCGCAGCGCCCTGACAGAAGGAGGGAGAAACCCATGTGCGATACCTTCGTCGCTTTGCCCGAGGCCACCGCCAATGGCGCGGTGCTGCTGGCCAAGAGTGCCGATACCGAGATCAACGAGGCGCAGCATGTGCTGAAGCTGCCGCGCCGCGACTACCCGGAGGGCGCCATGGTCCGGCTGACACATCTGGTGATCCCCCAGGCCCGGCACACCCATGAGGTGCTGCTCGACAAATCCTTCTGGCTCTATGGCGGTGAGATCGGCGTCAACGAGCAGGGTGTGGCCATCGGCAATGAGGCGGTGTTCAGCAATCTCGCTTCCGAGAAGGACGGGGTGATCCTGATCGATTTGCTGCGGCTGATGCTGGAGCGGGCGAGCGACCGGCATGAGGCGGTGGAGCTGACGGCCCAGCTGCTGGCGGGTTTCGGCCAGGGCGGCAATTGCGAGCTGCGCGGCAACAGCCATTTCGATGGCAGCTTCATCGTCTCGGACAAGGCCGGGGCGGTGGTGCTGGAAACCGCCGGGAAGGAATGGGCCGCCAGGGAAGTGAAGGGCTTCGCCTCGATCTCCAACGGCTACACCATCCGCGACGATTGGGACCTGTCCTCCCTCACGCCGGCGAACGGCAGCAAGGCCGATTTCGCCGGCCGGGTCGGCGATGAGGAAAAGGCCCGCTGCACGGCGGCGCGGGAGCGGCAGAAGGCCTCCCATGACTTCCTCGCCCGCCATGCCGGAAAGATCAGCGTCAGGACCATGGCCGACCTCCTTCGCTACACCGGCGAGGATGAGGATTACGAGCCCATGCAGGGTGAGCGCCCCACCCGGGTCTGCATGCATGCCGCCCCTTACGAGTACCGCTTCTGGCAGGCGACGGGCGCTCTCATCGCCGATACCCGCGGCGCGGATGTCATGGGCTGGGTCACCGCGACATCGGGCAATGACGTCTCGATCTTCAAGCCCGCGTTCTTCGGCGTCGATCTGCCCGATCTCGGGCCGATGCCCCGGGAATCCTATACGCCGGAGGCCTATTGGTGGCGCCACGAGTTCCTGCACCGCCGCGCCATGGCGGACTACCGCAGCCTGATGCCGGAGATCCGCGGCGAGTTCGAGACGCTGGAGGATGGCTTCTTCCGCGGCTCCGAGACGGCGCGCAAGGGCAGTCTGCGCGAGAAAGCGGATTTCGTCGCGCATTGCTGGCGCCTGGCCGACGAGGCCGAGGCCCGCTGGGTCAAGCGGCTGGAGGCCCGCAACTATTTCATCGAGAACGCCGCCTATCGCGCGATGTGGGACCAGTTCAATCGCGCGGCTTCCTTGCCGCTGCCCTAGCCACGACGATGACTCCGCAAGAGATCGGCCAGCGCATCAAGGCGCTCCGCAGCGACCGGCAATGGACGCTGCAGGCGCTGAGCCGGCGCTCGAAGGTCTCCATCTCGGCGCTATCGAAGATCGAGAACGCCCAGGTGGCCGCCTCCTTCGATACCTTGCTCAGGATCGCTCGGGGCTTCGGCCTCGGTTTCGACGCCATGCTCAATGTCGCGCCGCCCCGCCGCCCCGCCACCCGCTTCACCTTGACCCGCGGCGGCGCCGGCTTGTTCTTCTCGACCGATATGTACGAGTACGAGGTCCATTCCGCCGAGCTGCGCCAGAAGCACATGATTCCGCTCCATATGGAGGTTAAGGCGCGGCAGCTCTCGGACCTGACCCGCTGGAGCTCCCATGAGGGCGAGGAGTTCATCTATGTGCTGAAGGGCAGGATCGAGCTGCATACGGAGTTCCACGCGCCCGCCCTGCTCGACGCCGGCGACAGCGCCTATATCGACAGCAAGATGCGCCATGCCTTCCTCAACCGGGGCAGGGGCAAGGCCGAGATGCTATCGCTCTGCTTCAGCCGCGAGGTGAAGCTGCCGCGCCCGCGCCGTCCCGACGGCCCGGGCGCCGCCGCTCAGATGACGAATCGGATCGCGCGCAAGACCTCGAAATAGCTCGAGTTCTGGAAGCTGACGGTCTGCGGGCCGGTCTTGGTCATGCCCGGATACCAGGATACCCGATAGGCTTCCACGGGATTGTCATAGGTGATCTCGAGGGCGAATTTCTCCGGCAGCGCCAGGCGGCAGGCGGCGAGATCGCCGCCGAGAGCCGCGCGCACGCCTTCCTGGATCAGCTTCTGCGCCCGGCGCGGGGCGATGCTCACGGTCGAAGGGCCGATGCCCTGGCTGACGGGGACGGTGGTGATCCCGGGGATGAGGGCCTTGGCATCGGCGCAGATCCCTTTGTCGCCGGAGACGAAGACCACCGGCACCTTGAACATGGCCGCGGCGAGGCTGTGCATGAACAGCTCCGAGGCGGTCTCGCCGTTGATCGCGAGCCGGCTGATCTTGAGGGAGAGGGTATGGGCCAGGGGATTGCCGTCGCTGCCGGCCTTGGAGTGGTAGCCCAGGAACATCAGCGCATCGAAGCTCTCGTCGAGCTCCTGCACCATGCAGAGCGGATGGCCGCTCCAACCGCGGATCAGCCGGGCGCAATCGGGCAGGCGCGCGGCGATGATGTTGCGGCCGCTGCCATGGGCGTCCTTGATCAGGATCTCGCTGGCGCCGGCGGCAATGGCGCCCTCGCAGGCGGCGACCACCTCGGCGGTCATCTCCTCGCGGAATTCCGGATATGTGGGATGCTCCTTGCGGGCCTCCTCCCAATTGGTGATCCCGGCCACGCCTTCGATGTCGGCGCTGATATAGACTTTCATGAATGGATTTCCGTGAGAGGGGTGATGGGACGAAGGAGGCGACAGATTACGATCCCGCGAGGCGCGGCGGGTGGAGAATTTTGCCCTCCCCGCGACGCGGGAAGCGACGATCGAATGCGTGAGGGCTGGCAGCGCGGCGACGGAGAGCTGACCCTCGCCGCCGCAGAGGTCAGCCGGCTCGTCCGAGATGCCATCCCCTCGGCGTCGGTCACCGCGTTTCGGCCGGCCGTCGGCGGCCTGTCGAATACCAATATCGAGGTCGAGCTTGCAGACGCGCCCCTTCGGGTCCTGCTGCGCCTCTATCAGCGCGATCGCGCGGCGGCGCAGCGCGAGGCCGCCCTCAGCGCCCTTGTCCTGCAACAGGCCGTGCCGGTGCCGCGTTTTTTCCATATCGGCGACAGGAATGGCCGGCCCTATGCGGTTCTCGAATGGATCGCGGGGTCACGACTGGAGACGGTGGCGCCCGGGCTGAGCGGATGAGGACCTGGTCTCGCTGGGCCGTTCCCTCGGCCGGCTCCTGGCGTCGATTCACGCGATCGCCTTCGAGCGGGCCGGATTCCTCGATGCCCGCCTCGCGGTCGCCGAACCGATCGATCTCGGCCTGGAGGGGCTGCGGGGTTTTCTGCGCCGATGCCTGGTGGAGGGTGTGGGCGGCGAGCGCCTGGGGTCGCAGCTCACGGCGGCGCTGCTGACCTATGTCGAGCGCCAGGGCAGCCGGCTCGAGGCCTGGCTCGGCCGGCCTTGTCTCACCCATGCCGATTTCAACGGATCCAACATCCTCGTCCGCCGGGTCGGTGCGGCCTGGGAAGTCGCCGCGGTATTGGATTGGGAATTCGCCTTCAGCGGCACGCCGGCTGTCGACTTCGGCAATCTGCTGCGTCCACCCCTGGGACAACGCTACGAATTCACCGCCGCTCTCGCCGCCGCCTATCTCGGGGCCGGGGGCTGGCTGCCGCCGGATTGGCAAGCCATCGCCCGCCTCGCCGATCTCTATGCCTGGGCGGATTTCCTCAGCCGGCCCGTCGCCAGCCCGGCCTTGATCGAGGATGCGCGCCGGATGATTCGCGAGACGATCGATACGGTCTGAAGCCCCGCTTCTGGGCCCGCATGGGGGCCACGCCCCACCAGCCGCTAAAATGGCCGGGGAAGCGCTATGCCCGCCGCCGCACTGATCGCCTTCCAGAGCGCGTCGACCGCGGCGTTCCAGACGATCTCTATCTCCAGCACCAGGAGCCCCGCCAAGGTATTTGCGAAGTCTCGGGCGGTGCTCTTGAGATCGGCCAAGAAAAAGTCGCGATCGTCATCGCTCAGATGGCCGCTCGCCAAGGCACCCGCGATCAATTGAGCCTGGCGCGCCAGGCCACGCAGCTGCTGCTCGGCGAAGCCTTCGAGAGAGGTTATGTCCCGGCCCAGCCGATCCGTTGCGGCTTTTACGATTTCGCTTATCAAGGCGTTCACATCGATGGCGGTCGCCATGTTTCGGCCTCCCTTATCGCTGCAGAGCCTTCTCGTAGGCGATGGCCTGAGTGATGGACAGCTCGTAGCTGTTCTCGAACAGCTCCACGAACTCCTTGGTCAGCGAGCCGGTCTTGTCCTTGTCCCGCATTCGCGTGAGCTTATCGATGATCGTAGCCAGGATGTCGGCCGTGGGCGCCTTCAGGCGATTCTCCGGCTCGGACGCCGTCGCAGCACTCGGGGCAAGTCCGAGATAGTCGAGGATGAGCGGCTGCGGGGTCGGTCGTGCAAGCGCTTGCAGGCGCAGGGCGCCAAACTTCCCAATCAATTCGTTATAGGTCGTCTCCCGGTCGCTGAAGGGAGAGCCTTCGGTGCCCGATGAGACCGAGGCGAACAAGGTCATGGCCTGCTCGTTGGCGCTGGTCAGACCGTCGACGATCGTCGTGTCGTAGCTTGGCGCCAGCTGGACGGAGCAACCCACCAGCAGCAGGATCGCCGCGGAAACCAGGGCAATTGCGGTGCCGCAGCGCGTTCGCGCGCCAGGCTGCGGGTTTCGATTTGGAGCGCTCAACGCATTTCCCCCCTGCTATTGCGCGGCGCTTCGCTCGCAGATCGGGAGTCGCGAGCGTGCCGGCTTGCATCGCCCGAAAGCGATGCCTGTATTTCCAATAGCTTGCTCGCCTTAAGGTCGTGTTAAGGCGCGCGTTCGGGGAAGCGGCTTCAGCCTTGGTCGGTGCTAGGCTAAGCCTTCAGATGCTCCTGCAGGCGCGGCATCAGCTCGGCGAGGTTGCAGGGGCGGTAGCGGATGTCGAGCTGCCAGCGAAGGATGTCCTCCCAGCCGTCGCGGCAGGCGCCGGGGGAGCCGGGGAGGGCGAAGAGATAGGTGCCGCCGGCCACACCGCCCACGGCGCGGCTCTGCATGGTGGAGGTGCCGATCTTCTGGAAGCTGAGCCAGCGGAACAGCTCGCCGAATCCGTCGATCTTCTTCTCGAACAGCGCCTCGAAGGCCTCCGGGGTGATGTCGCGGCCGGTGACTCCGGTGCCGCCGGTGGAGATCACCGCCTCGATCCGCGGATCGGCGATCCAGGCCCGGACCTTCTCGGTGATGGCGGCGCGATCGTCCCTAACGATGGCGCGCTCGACCAGCTTGTGACCGTCCCGGGTGATCAGCTCGATGAGCGTGCGGCCGGAGGTGTCCTCGGCCTCGCCGCGCGTGTCCGAGACGGTCAGGACCGCGATATGGACTGGCTGAAAGCGTCGGCTCTCGTCAATTCTGCCCGCCACCGAGCACCCCGTCGTTAAACAGGCCGCCCCCCGTGGTCGTGTCGCCCCCGGCGGCGGCAAAGCCGTCCTGGGCTTGATAGACCGGCCAGCCCCCGGCGGCAACCCGGTCGAGGCTGGGCGTGTCCTGGCCCAGACGATTCTGGTAGATCCAATAATTGGCCATCACCCGCTCGACGAAATTCCGGGTCTCCCGGTTCGGCAGGCTCTCGAGGAAGAGCAGCGGATCGGCATAGGAATAGCTGTTGCGCCATTTGAGCAGGCTGCCGGGTCCGGCGTTATAGGCGACCATCGTCAGGATCAGATCGCCATTGATGGCGGGATCGGCCATCAGGCGGCGCAGATATTTCTGGCCCAAAGCGAGATTGGCGGCCGGCTCGTGGAGATCCGACGGGCGCCCACCCAAGGCGCGGGCCGTGCTCGGCATGATCTGCATCAGCCCGGCGGCGCCGGCACTGCTGCGGGCCCTGACGTTGAAGCCGGACTCCTGGCGCGCCAGGGCAAAGAGGAGGGCCCGGTCCATGGTGAAGCCGCCCTTGGGGGTCCAATGGACCAGCGGGTAGAGGTCGGTGTCGGCCTGGACATTGTCGCGCTGCTCGGCCATGACGCCCAGCCCCAGGGAGATGGAGGGCAGCTGGAAGGATTGCGCGATGCCCAGCAGGCCGGCGGCGAGATCGGGATTGGCGCCCTGCAGCTGGGTGCGCATCTCGTCCTCGGCCAGATCCATCTCACCGATCTGCAGCAGAGCCAGCACGCGCTGCCCGCCGCCATTGGCGGCGACGGCCCTGACGCCCGCCGGGGTCAGCGGCTTCATCGACCAGTCGAAGCTGGAATCCAGGCCCAGCGCGGCGCGGGCGAGCTGGCCGTAGAAGGTGCGGGGATATTGCGCCGCCACCTTCAGCCAGGTGCTGACCTTTTCCGGCTCGCGGTTCTTCAGATGGGCCCGGGCCGCCCAATAGGCGGCGGTGGCCTTGTCCCAGGCGCTGTCCTGCGCCGACTGGGCGAGACTCTCGAAGGCGGTCGCCGCCCCATCCAGATCATGCTTGCGCCAGCGGGCCAAGCCGGTGCGCCAGCGCGAATCCCCGGCGATGGAGCTGTCGTCCGTGGTCCCGGACTGAAAGAGATCGACCTGGGGGCGCTGGGGTGCGGCACTCCCGGCCGGCCGGCGCTTCAGAGCCAGCGCATAGACGCGCGGAGCCTCCGGATGGTCGGCATAGAGCTGGAGCCAGCCGGCGAGCTCGGGATAGGTCGTGTGGTAGCTGGAGGAGAGATAGCGCTGGGCCATGACATGACCCAGGAGGCGGTGGTCGTTGACCCAGCCGAGGATGGCCTCGGCGTCGCGGAATTGGCCAGCCCGCTGCAGGTCGAAGATCTGGCGGTAGCGGTCGGCATCGGCGAGGCCGAGGGGCTGGGGGAGGGTAATGCTGCTGGCCCCGCCGTCGGGCAACGGCGAGAGGGAGGCCGTCTCCGCGCCGCGGGCACCGCCGAGCTCATTGGGGCGAAGTGTGGGGACGGAAGTTTGGCTTTGGGCGCCAGCGATCACAGGGGCGAGGCTGATGCCTGCCGCGACCAGAAGTGGAGCCAAATTCCCTGTCCGCCCCCAGCCCGGCCGGAGGCCTTTCATCAATTTTCCAATCATGATCGGGCCTACTTACGGGGAAAGCCCGGAGGCGGTCAACCCTATTTGTATGACAAGCCCTACTACATATTGAGGCGGAATATGCTTGACATACTACTTATTGATAATCCCCAGGGAACCCAGTTTTTGACGCAATGTTAACAAGTCTCGCCAGGCCGCTCGCTTCTGTGCGGGGGAGCGCAGCAGGAAGGCGGGATGGAAGATCGGAAATGTGGGAATCGGCTGCGCCAAACCGGGGCTCTGATAGTCGAACCAGCGGCCATGGAGCTTGGTGATGCCATCGCGGCGATGGAGCAGGGCCTCGGTCGCAGGTCCCCCGACCGGCACTAGCACGGCCGGCGCCACCAGCTCGATATGGCGGATGACGAAGGGGATGCAGGCGGCGACCTCGTCCGAGGTCGGCGTGCGGTTGCCGGGCGGCCGCCAGAACAGGATGTTGGTGATGTAGAAGCTGGTCCGGTCGAGGCCGATCCAGGCGACCATCCGGTCGAGCAGCTGCCCGCTGACGCCGACGAAAGGCTTGCCGGCCCGGTCCTCATCGGCCCCGGGTGCCTCGCCCACGAACATGACACGGGCGGCGGGGTTGCCGTCGGCGAAGACGAGATTGGTCGCCGTCTTCTTGAGAGCGCAGCCGTCGAAGGCGGCCAGCGCCTCCACCAGCTCCTCCAGGCTTTGGGCGGCGCCCGCCAGCTCCCGCGCCCCGACGACGCCCGGCCCCAGGGCACCGGGGTTTGCGACGGCCGGCGTGACGACCGTGCCCCTGGGCGCGGCGGGCGTGCGGGCGGCAGAGCTGCCGGGTTTCGCAGCTGCCGGCGGCGCCGGCCGGGGGGCGGCGAAGCTAGCGGCAGGGGCGGGCAGCGGCGGCGCCTCCGATAGCATCGGGCGAGGCGGCGGGGGTGGGGCTGCCTGAAAGCGATCGACGGGGTCGTCGAGGATCGCCTCATCGGCGCCGGCGGCCACCTGCCAGGCGAGCAGCGCAGCCAGCTCGCGGGGGTCGGCGGGGAGATTGGAGTCGGAAGCGGCCATGGCCAGGGAATGTAGCGCCAAGACGCCGCCGCCGCGATATCTGCCGTCGCCGCTGAACGGGCTTGTGAAAGCCAAGGACGCTGCGATAGATCATCCCGCCGGTTGCAGGAATCGCCGCTGCCGGCCTCGGGGGTCAAAGACGGGAAGGGCGCCATGGAACGGGAATCGATGAGCTATGACGTGGTGATCGTCGGCGGCGGGCCTTCCGGCCTGTCGGCGGCGATCCGCCTGAAGCAGCTCGCCGCCGCCGCGGGGCGCGAGACCTCGGTCTGCGTCATCGAGAAGGGGGCCGAGATCGGCGCCCATATCCTCTCCGGCGCGGTCTTCGAGCCCATCGCTCTCAATGAGCTGATCCCGGACTGGCAGGAGAAGGGCGCGCCCCTCAATACGCCGGCGGTGGACGACAATTTCCTGCTGCTGACCAAGAAGCATGCGCTGCGCCTGCCGACCCCGCCCCAGATGCACAACAAGGGCAATTACATCATCAGCCTGGGCAATCTCTGCCGCTGGCTGGCGCAGCAGGCCGAGGGGCTGGGGGTGGAGATCTATCCGGGCTTTGCCGCCGCCGAGGTGCTCTATGACGAGGCCGGAAGGGTGAAGGGTGTTGCGACCGGCAATATGGGAATCGGCAAGGACGGCCAGCCCACGGGGAATTTCACACCCGGCGTCGAGCTCCATGGCCGGCTGACCTTGTTCGCCGAGGGTTGCCGCGGCTCGCTGACCAAGACCCTGGTCCATCGCTTCAATCTGAGGGAGGGCATCGATCCCCAGACCTATGGCATCGGGATCAAGGAGCTCTGGGAGATCGATCCGGCCAAGCATGTGCCGGGCAAGATCGTCCATACCGTGGGCTGGCCGCTGACCAGCGACGTCTACGGCGGCTCCTTCCTCTATCATATCGAGAACAACCAGGTGGCCGTCGGCTTCGTTATCGGCCTCGACTATGCCAATCCCTGGCTCAATCCATTCGAGGAGTTCCAGCGCTTCAAGACCCATCCTTCCATCCGGCCGATTTTCGAGGGCGGACGGCGCATCGCCTATGGAGCGCGTGCGATCAATGAAGGCGGCTTCCAGGCCATCCCCAAGCTGACCTTCCCCGGCGGCGCGCTCATCGGCTGCGCCGCGGGCTTCCTCAACGTGCCTAAGATCAAGGGCAGCCATACCGCGATGAAGACGGGGATGCTGGCTGCCGAGGCGGCCTTCGAGGGACTTGTCGCCGCCCAGGGCGATGGCGCGCCGGTGGATCTGGCCGGCTATAGCGACAAGGTCAGGAAGAGCTGGGTTTGGGCGGAGCTGAAGAAGGTCCGCAATATCCGGCCCTCCTTCCATCTCGGCATGTGGGGCGGGCTGCTGGGATCGGCCATCGACACCTATGTCCTGCGCGGCCATGCGCCCTGGACCTTCCACCACACGCCCGATCACACGCATTTGATGAAGGCCAGCGAGGCCATGACCATCGACTATCCCAAGCCCGATGGGGTGGTCTCCTTCGACCGGCTGTCCTCGGTCTTCCTCTCCAGCACCAACCATGAGGAGAATCAGCCGCCGCATCTCGTGCTGAAGGACCCGAGCGTTCCGATCGAGATCAATCTGGCGCTCTATGAGGCGCCGGAGCAGCGCTATTGCCCGGCCGGGGTCTATGAGATCGTGCGCGATGCCGATGGACTCAATCCGCGGCTCCAGATCAACGCCCAGAACTGCGTCCACTGCAAAACCTGCGACATCAAGGATCCGACCCAGAACATCAACTGGGTCGTGCCCGAGGGTGCCGGGGGGCCGAACTACCCGAACATGTAGCGCTCGGAAGCCCCTTGGGGGCTCCCGGCGGCGCTTGCCGCCCGGGTGGCGCCGGGCGGTGGCTTGGACTATGTTCTCGGCTTCCTTGATCGACAGCGGGAGCTTGCCGTCTTGCCCTTTCCCTTTGGACTCTCCCTCCGGCATCTTGCCGGCCCGGCCGCTTTCGGCGGAATGATGCTGACTGCCCTTGCCGCCACGGCAGATACCCCGCCGACGACGGAAGCCCTGCCCGACATGCTGCCCTCGCCGCTCGGCCATTATCTGGCCAGCCGCTTTGCCCAGGCCTCGGGCGATCTAGGGGCAGCGGTCGATCTCCTGGGTTTCGCGCTGGCCGCCGACCCGGACAATGTCCAGCTCCTGCGCACCGACTACAATCTGATGGTGAGCGAGGGCCAGATGAGCGACGCCCTCACTCTGGCCAAGCGACTGCAAGCCGCCGGCTCCCTGGACGGGGTGGCGCGGGTCGGGCTCGCCGTCGATCGGGCGAAGGCCGGCGACTATGCGGCCGCCGACGCCTATCTCGCCGATATCAAGGGCGAGGGGCTGGAGCGCTTCCTGAAGCCGATGCTCCGCTCCTGGACCCAGCTCGAGCTCTCCGGGCTCGATGCGGCGGAGAAGGCGCTGCAGCCGCTGGGCGCCGTCAACGGCTTCGAGCCGCTCTATCAGCTCCAGCTCGGCCTGCTCTCCGACAAGGCGGGCAAGACCACCGAGGCGGCGGAGCATTATGCTAAGGCCATGCAGCTCGCCAATGAGCAGGCCTTCCGCATGGTGGAGATCGTGGCGAATTTCGATCTCCGCCAGGGCAAGAAGAAAGAGGCCCTCGCCCTCTACGACAGCTTCGATCAGGGCCACCCCAACAACCTCCTGACCCAATCCCTGCGCAAGGCCGCCGAGAGCGGGGCGAAGACGGCACCCATCGTTGCCACCTCCCTCGACGGCATGGGGGAGGCGCTCTTCCAGCTCTCCGTCCTGCTGCAGACCGAGGCCTCCAACGACGCCGCTCTGCTGCTGGCCCGCATGGCGCTCTATGCGCGCGGCGACGACCCGATCTATCTGGCGCTGCTGGCCGACATCCTCGACGCCGAGAACCGGACCGCCGACGCTTTGGCCGCCTATCGTCAGGTGCCGCCCGATGCGCCCTATGGCTGGCAGGCCGAGGTCAAGGTGGGCGAGGAGCTGCATCGGCTCGGCCGCGACGACGAGGCGGTCGCCTATCTGAAGAAGCTGGTCGAGACTCGGACGGACCGGTCGGAGGCCGCGATCGAGCTCGGCGACACGCTGCGTGCCACCAAGCAGTTCGCCGATGCGGTCAAGGCCTATGACACCGCGATTGCCCGGATGGGCCCGACGCGGCCGGAGGATTGGGCGGTCTATTACTTCCGCGGCATCGCGCTCGAGCGCAGTGGGCAATGGACCCTGGCGGAGAAGGACTTCAAGAAGGCGCTCCAGCTTCAGCCGGACCATCCCTATGTCTTGAATTATCTCGGCTATACCTGGGTCGACCGGGGCGAGCATCTGAAGGAAGCGATCAAGATGCTGCAGAAGGCCGTGGAGCAGAAGCCCGACGACGGCTTCATCGTCGACAGCCTCGCCTGGGCCTATTATCGGCTGGGCCAGTATGACAAGGCGGTCGTCTACCAGGAGAAGGCCGTCTCGCTGGAGCCCGGCGATTCCGTGCTCAACGACCATCTGGGCGATATCTATTGGAAGCTCGGGCGGCACAACGAGGCTCGCTTCCAGTGGCAGCGGGCGCTGGCCTTCAAGCCGGATGCGGACCGGGTGGCCCCCATCGAGGCGAAGCTCCAGCATGGGCTCGATCCGAAGGGGAGCGGGGGCTGAGCGCGGCGGCCAAGCCCTCCGCCAGCCCGTCCCTCAGCCTCAGGGCCAGGGCCAAGATCAATCTCTATCTCCATGTGGTCGGACGGCGCCCCGACGGCTATCACCTGCTCGACAGCCTCGTCTGCTTCACCGAGTTGGGCGATGAGCTGCATCTGAGCCCGGCCGAGACGCTCAGCCTCGAGATCGACGGGCCCTTCGCCCCGGCGCTGGGCAGCACCGACAATCTGACCGTGAAGGCGGCCCGCCTCCTCGATGCCCAGCGCGGCGCCGCGTTGCATCTGGTGAAGAATCTCCCGGTTGCCGCGGGTATCGGCGGCGGCTCCGCCGATGCGGCCGCCGCACTGGTCGGCCTGTCGCGACTCTGGAACCTGCCGGCGCCGACGCCGGCGGCATCCGTCGCCCTGGGAGCGGATCTTCCCGTCTGCCTGGCCGATGGCCCGCGCTTCGTGGGTGGGATCGGCGAAGAGCTGCTGCCCGCACCCACCCTGCCGCGGGCCTATCTCCTGCTGGTCAATCCGCGCCGGCCGTTGCCGACGATCGATGTCTTCCGCCGCTATCGCCGCTCCTTCTCTACCCCGGGTCGCTTCGATGCCCCGCCGGCCGATGCGAGGGGGCTCGCGACGCTTCTGGCGGAACGCAGCAATGATCTGACCGAGGCCGCCCTCGAGCTGCTGCCGGAGATCGCCGAGATCCTGACGGCGCTGGGCGGCTCGTCCGGCTGTCTGCTCGCCCGCATGTCGGGCAGCGGCGCTACCTGCTTCGGCCTGTTCGAATCGCCCCGGGCGGCGGCGGCGGCGGCCGCCACCTTGCAGGTGGGCGCACCGCATTGGTGGGTGCGTGCGACCGCGATTGCGTCTGGGGGTGCGGTGGCGGCGATCGCCTGAGGGCGAGATCGACGAGGGGCGGGCGTCATCTCTCCTCGTCATTCCCGCGATAAGCGGGAATCCAGGGCGAGCGATGAGGCTGCGGCCCTGGATCCCCGCTTTCGCGGGGATAACGGAAAGAGATGGTGAGGCGGCCGGCGAGCCGCCGATCAGTCGATGATCAGATTCACCGCGGAATGCAGCTTCTTCAGGTTCTGCAGCGACTTGCCCTGCCAGGGAATGCGGGTCGTGCCGCGCACTTCGAGGCCGGTGCCGGGATTCTTGCGGACATTGATGGTGAACTTCGCCAGCAGATTGATGCCGGAGCTGTTGAGAAATTCAAGATTGCGCAGGTCGAGGATGATAAGGGCGGGCTTGGCCTCCAGCATCTTGTCCATCATCTCCTGGATCGGGGCATAGGCCTCGGTCCCGGATAGACGCATGGTGCCTTCGTAGAAGATCGTGGTGCCCTCGGACCACACCCGGTATTCGGCGGTCTTGATTTCCATCTGATGCGTCCCGTTCGTTCAGGTAAGCGTGACGTTGGCGATGGTGCGGATCTGCACCGATGCGCCGGCGGCCTGCGGCTCGATGGTCCAACCGAGCCGCACGCCATAATCGTTGACCAGGGTCAGCAGGCCAAGCCCCGAGCCGGTCGAATCCGGATCCTCGGCATTGCGCTCCATGCGCTCGATCAGCAAATCGCTGGGATCGCGGCTGGTGATCTCCTGGATCAAGCCTTGGAGCCCGCTCGCCATTTCGGGCGTGGCATAGTTCGAAATGGCGAGGGTGAACTCCGCCCCGTCCAGGGCGGCCTCGACGACGACATCGCCGGGGGCGCGGAACTTGACCGCATTCTCCAGCAGCTCGTTGGCGAGGTAGCCGATGGTATGGCGGGCCCCGTCCTCGTCGATCTGGGCCCGGGCCGCAAGCCCGGCGAAGAGATCGGCGATGAAATCGGCGGTCAGGCTGCAATGGGTCCAGCGCAGCTCGAGCGGCCCCTCGGACAGCACGATTCGCAGCCGGGGCGCCTCGGGACCCGCGTCGAGTTGGGTATGCCCGAAATGTGCTGTCATGGATTTACTGGTGCTTGATGACGACAAGGGTGATGTCATCGTCGAATTTGCGGGTTCCGACATGGTCCATCAGGTCGCGGATGATGCCGTTCTTGATCTCCTCGGACGTCCCGGCGCTATGGCGAAGCGCGCTGTCGCACAGGCGCTCGGCCCCGAACAGCTCGTCCCGCTCGTTCGCCGCCTCGGTTATGCCGTCAGTATGGAGAATGAGCACATCGCCCTTTTCGAACGGCAGCTCGTGGCTTGCGATGAAGGGCGCGATATCGTCCTCGAGCCCGACCGGGAAGCCGAGATCGCCGGTGTCGAAGCGCTCGATCTGCCCATCGCGGCGGATGACGATGACTTCCTCATGCTGACCGGTGATCGTCATCTTGTTGTTGTCATAGTCGACGAAGGCCAGCGTCAGATGCTTGCCGGACTTCATCCGCGCGACGTTCTTGAAGATCGTGCGGTTCAGGATTTCCAGGAAGCGCTTGGAATCGAGCTCACCGGATTCGTACAGCGCGCGGGCGACGGATTGCACCATCAGCATCAGCACACCGCTTTCCAGCCCATGGCCGGTCACATCGCCGATACCGAATTTCGCCCGGCCGTCCTGGGTCAGAATGTCGTAGTAGTCGCCGCCGACCTCGTCGGCCGGGTTCATATGGGCGACGATATCGAGCTGGCGGACCGCGCTCAGTTCCTCGTCCCGCGGCAGCACCATCATCTGGACCTGGCGGGCGACATCGAGCTCGGCGCCCAGGCGCGTGTTCTCGCCCTTGAGCCGCTCGTTCAGCAGGTTGATCTCCTTCACCGCCTCGCCCAATTCGCGGGTCCGGTCGGTAACGAGGCGCTCGAGGTTCTCGGTATAGTTCCGGATCTCGTCGGCCATGCTGTTGAAGGCGACGCAGACCTCGCCGACCTCATCGCCGGAGGAGATGGCGACCCGGGTGCCGTAGTCCTTGTCCTTCATCCGGCGGGCGGCGCTGGCGAGCGCGATCAGGCCGGAGGTGATCTTGCGCGACACGGCGAAGACGGCGATCAGGACCAGCAGCAGGCTGATCACGGAGCTGACCGTCTCCCATTTCAGGATCCGCTGCGCGGCATTGGTAATTTCGGTCTGCGCCTGATGCAAGGCGACATAGACCTCGTCCTCCGGCACGGCGAAGCCTAGCGTCATGCTTTCGCCGACGATCTTGCCCTGGGCGTTCCAGAGATTGATCGGCGTCAGGCGATGCAGCGCGATGATATAGGGCCGGTTCTTGTCGCCGTCCTTCAGCACCAGCCGCTCGATCTCCGTGCTGCCGTCTGAGGGCAGCTTGAGCGAGGCGATGGCCGTCTGGGTGCTTTTCGACAGGTTCCGGCTGAGGCCGGTCACGCCCTGGCTGCTGGCATCCTTGTTGATGCTGAGGCCGAGCGCCTTCTCGCCCGCCGGATTGACGGCCAGCACATTGCCGTTGGACATGGTGAGGAAGCCGAAGCCGGTATTGGCGACCTTGACGCTCTTCACCAGATCGGCCAGCTGCTCCAGGGTGATGTCGGCGGCGACCATGCCGGCGACGTCGGTGCGGTCCTGGGTCCAGAGCGGATGGAAGAAGCTCGCGATCAGATTGCCGGTCGTGGCATCCACATAGGGCTCGGTCGCGGTGATGTCGCTCGGCACCGGCTTGGAGGCGGGCGTCTTCAGCCAGGCCTGCCATCCCTCGATCACGCCGGGAAAGAAGAAATCCCAGAAATTCGCCTTGTTGTGACCGGGATAGAGCTTGTCGAAGGCCTGGGCCTGATCGGAATAGGGGGTGGTGCGCAGGATCGGCGCGCTCTTGGGGCCGACGTAATACATCTGCAGCTTGCTGGCGCCCGTCGCCATCAGGCTGACGCTGAAGAGATCGAAGATCGAGGTGTTGTCGATCTGCTGCTGGACCTCGGGCAGCGGCTTGTGGTCGGGCCCCAGGAGATAGCCCCAGACGCTGAGGACCGAGGCCGCGCCTTTCTTGTTCTGCGCCCAATTGCCCGTGCTGTCGTATTGCAGGGTATCGCCGAAATAGGGATCCTCGGCGACGGCCTTGCCGATCGCCGTCATCGTCTGCGGGCGGTCGATCAAGGTCTGCATCGAGCCCGCCAGCGAGGAGATCTGCGCGAAGACCCCCTCCAGCATGGCCTCGGTGCGAAGCGCTGTGGTGTCGATGTAATTGCGCAGATATTCCTGGTTGGCGTTGGTCAGGCCCTGCTCGACCTCGCGCGACGCGTCGCGCGCGAGGCGGTCGATGGTCCAGAGCGCGATCATCACGCTGATGGAGAGCGTGAAGAGCACCGCCAAGCCCACGACGAGCATGAATTTGGTGCGGAAGCTGCGCGGCAGGAATCCGCGGAAGGGCCGGGCGAGACGCCCGCTTTCCGGCAGAAGCGGTTCGACCGTCTGGACGTTCACAGGGGCTTCCGTCCCGAGGCCACCCAGATCGGCCAGCCGGCATAGCCTTTGGGATTGAGGGCCGCGTCGGCGTGGTCCTGAAGCCCTTTGCGGAACTTCGCGATGAATTCCTCGCTGTCGCCGCGCTGGCGGGCCAGCTTGTCGCAGAACAGCCGCTCCCAGCTCCGGATCACGTCGGCAAATTCCTGCGGGTCGCCGTCCAAATTGGTGACCATGAAGGATTCCATGCGGACGTCATCGAAGCCCGCGTCGACCATCAGCCCCCGCTGCTTCGGCCCCAGCTCGATATCCATCTGGAAATGGGTATAGAGCGCCGGCACCTGGTTATAGGACCACTGGATGCTCTCACCCCGCGGTTCGCCCAGGCAATGGGAATTCTTCTCATTGGTGATATAGACCCGCCCGCCGGGCTTGCAGATCCGGAACAGCTCCTTGACGATCAGCTCGGGCCGGTTGAACACCAGAAGCGAGTGGCGGCAGGTGACGAAGTCGAATTGATTGTCGTCCAGCAGCATGTCGGCCGCGTCGCCGAAGGTGAATTCGATGTCGCGGATGCCGAATTCCTCGGCCACCTTGCGGGCATAGGCGAGGCTGGGCTTGGAGTGATCCATGGCCACCAGCCGCGAGGGCTTGAACTCCTTGTAGAGCAGCACCGGAAAATCGCCGATCCCGCAGCAGATGTCGGCGACCTCGAGCCCGGGCTTCAGGCCGTGGCGCGGCAGGATGTTGCGCTCGTGGCGCCAGGTGATCTTGGTCTGATTGCGCAGGATCGGAATGAAGCCGGCGTCCTCCGTCATCGTCTGGCCGGGATAGAAGTCCTTGTCGTACTCCTCGACCGTGATATTGGGCGCCAGGTTGTAGAGCAGGCCGAATCGCCGGGTCGACCAGCCGAAGGCGCTGGAGGTGATGATGGTGATCCTGAGGTCGGGCCGCTGACGCGCCGCATCGAGGACCAGCTTCGCCACCTCGACGAAGCCCGTATTGTTGAGCCGGCGCAGGTTCTTGACGTTGACATAGAGCCGGCCGAGCACGCCCTTGAGGGCCGCCATGAACTGGGACCTGAGATCGTGCAGGTCCTCTGCCCAGCGCGGCGTCATGCCCCCGCTGATCACCAACTCCTGGTTGTTGTCGTCGAAGGAGATTGTGAATGACACGCGCCTCGGTCCCTGTTCTGCCTATCCGCTAGGTCTATGGCTCGTCGCTTCTAGAGCTCATCGTCTTCAAGGGCGAGATCCGTCACCAGCGAGATCCGGCGATCGTCGGATATCTCGAGACGGAACTCGGCCTTGTAGTTCGCGGCCAGCTCCATCAGGCTGAGCCCCGCGCTCGCCGGCGCGCCGGCGAGAATCTCGCTCGCCAGCCGTTCGGCGGAATTGTCGCGGCCGGCCTCTCCCACCATCTTGCGATAGGCGGTCGAAAGCTCCTCATTGCCCGGCACGCTCAATACGATGCGGTCGAGGCCTTCCTTGCGCAGCAGGCTGCAGGTAATCGCAGCACCCGGCGCGTGAGAGCGAAAGGCCACCTCCAGGATCTCGTTCAGAGCGGAGGACAGCAAGTTATAGTGGAGCAAGGAGTCCCGCCGGTTGTGGCTCACCGCCCGGGCAAGGTAAGAGGCCACCCGGTCACAATTCGCCCAATTGGCATCAAAAGCGCCGGTGCTGATCGTAACTTCCAGCGTCGGCGCGTACGGTCCATCGACCGCGGCACTCATTGTTTTCTTCCCCGCCCCGTGCGAGCTATTCCTTAAGCGGAAGTAAGTAAGGCAAATCAACGTTTACCGCAAGCGCCCGTTGGCTAGTGGCAAATTACAGCCTGACAGGATAATTTAGTTGCGCGTTCAAGGGTAAGCGGACCGATGGGGGCCTTTCTCACAAGCCCTCTCCGTTAAGTCCTCCCACTAGCCCAGTCGGGATTGGGATAGTGTCTAGCCCATTTGAACAGGATGGCATGCGGCTATGAAGAAGGCGACAAGCGGACCCAAGGCCAAGTCTCGCGCCAAAGCCCAGACCCGCGAAAAAAACAGGCCAAAGCCGGCCGCGCTGATCGCCGCGGAGGCCGAGATCAAGACCCTGAAGGAGGAGCTTTCGGATCTGCAGCTCCTCTATGACGGGACGCTCGAGCATGCCGAGGCGGTCGAGGACCAGCTGGCGGGAACCAACCTCAAGCTCGAGGGGCTGTCGCGGAAGCTGGCCAGATACCTCTCGCCCCAGATCTACAACTCGATCTTCACCGGGCAGCAGACGGCCGAGATCTCGGCCAAGCGCAAGAAGCTGACCATTTTCTTCTCCGATATCGCCGATTTCACCCAGACGACCGACAGTCTCGAATCCGAGGAGCTGACGGGCCTGCTGAATCACTACCTGACGGAGATGGCGAAGATCGCGCTGGATTTCGGCGCCACCATCGACAAATACATCGGCGATGCGATCCTCGCCTTCTTCGGCGATCCGGACTCCCGCGGGGTCCGCGAGGATGCGCTGGCCTGCGTCAAGATGGGCATCGCCATGCAGCGCCGCATGCGGGAGCTGCAGGGCGAATGGATGAACGTCGGGACCGAGAAGCCCTTTCAGCTCCGCATCGGCATCAATACCGGCTTCTGCACCGTCGGCAATTTCGGCAGCGAGGACCGGATGGACTACACGATCATCGGGGGCGAGGTGAATCTCGCCGCGCGGCTGCAATCCCATGCCGAGCTCGGCGGCATCCTCATGGCCCATGAGACCTATTCCCTGGTCAAGGACGAGGTGCATGCCGAGGCCCTGGCCCCGATCATGGTCAAGGGCGTCAGCCAGCCGGTCCGCACCTATCGCGTGCTCGACATCCTGGACGTGGACGTCGCCGAGACCAGCGTCGTGCGCCATCACCGGCCGGGTGCCCGGATCGATGTCGATTTCCGCAAGATATCCAGGGATGACCGGCTCGAGACCCTGAAGCTGATCGAGGAGCTCTGCGAAAGGCTGCGCATCGAAGGGGAATAGGCGTTCGAAGAAAGATTGATAAGTGGGCGTCCGCGGGGCGGGCGCCCGGGGGAGATTGACAAGCCGGGGCCGGTTGGGCCCTATCGCCCGGGGTTGTGGGTATGGGAAGCCGCCTGGCGGGGCATCGAACCGCCGGGCGCGAACGAGGGGGGATCTGGGGACAATGCGCCGCGTCGTCATTCATCTGCATGGGAGCTCGTCGGATACGACGTCGCTCGCCTCTGCCATCGACTTCTGCCGGAAGCTCAATGCCCGGCTCAGCGTCGTCTTCATCCGGCGGACCCGCGAATTCATTCCCGCCCCGGCGGATGGCATTCCCGGCGCCTTCTATGAAACGGAGACCGAGGCGGCGCCCGAGGCCGAACGCGCCTATCGCGAGATGTGCGACGGTCTCTCCTTCATCTCCTATACCGAGGCCGACATCGATTCGGTGGAGATGATCACTCAGAACGGCCTGCTGCACGACCTGACGGTGGTCGAGCGCCTGACCGAGCGCGAAGGATCGAAGGTGGCGGATTTCAATACCGCGGTCTTCGGTACCGGCGCCCCGGTCATGATCACGCCGCCGGCGGCCATGGCGACGGTGGCCGAGACGCCGGCGGTGGTGTGGAACGCCTCACTGCCCTCGGCCCGGGCTATCCGCGCGGCGGTGCCGATCCTGCGCATCGCCAAGAAGGTCACCATCCTGTCGAGCGCGGACAATCCCCATGCCGATCCCTCGGCGCTGACCCGCTATCTCGACTGCTACGGCATCAAAAGCGAGTCCGCCACCTTCCGGACCGACAAGCTGACGGCGCGCGCCCGCGGCCGCTCGATGCTGGAGGCGGCGAGGAACGCCGGCGCCGATCTCCTGGTCATGGGTGCCTTTGGCGAAAGCAAGATCACGGCGATGCTGGGGCTCGGCCGGGCGACGGAGAAGGTCGTGATGTCCTGCAAGGTCCCGCTGCTGGTCCAGGCCTGAGGCCGCGAGGACGGCAGGCCGCTAGCCGGGCGGCTGCTGATAGGCCACGACGACACGCAGATCGGTGAGAAGGGCCTGGCTCGGCTGGCCAGTGACGGGCTCGCCGGCCATTTCCTGATAGCTGCGAATGGCGTCCTGCGTCGCTTGATCGAGATTGCCGTCGATGGGGCCGGGCGAGAGATTAAGCTTCGCGAGGAGCTGCTTGATCTCCTGAACCATGGCGGCATCCGGCGCCGCCGCGGTCGGCGCCGCCGCGGTCGAGGCGGCCCCGTTGGCCGTCGTGCTGGATGGCGTGCCCTCTGCGGTCGTGCTGCCGGAGGCCGAGCCCGCGGGCGTGGTCGTCTCGGGCTCGGCGCCGGGAAAGTAGGATTCGATCTTGGCGATCAGATTATGGGCCGGGGTCAAAATCGGCTCGAGCCGGCCCTCGCGCCAGAGCCAGAAGCCGCCGGCGCCGAGCAGAATCACCACCCCCAGGACGATCCAGGCGCCATAGCGGCGCGGCTTCTCACCCTCGTCCATGAGGCGATCGGTTGTCCGGGCCATCAGCGGCGGCGGGAGCTTGGACCAGCGTTTCGGTTTCGGCGGGTCCGGCGGGACGGCCACCGGTCCGAGCTGCGGCTCAATGCCTTCGGTCCCCCGGCTCCCTTCGTCGCGGGCGGGGGGGTCAATCCTGTCCAGATGCGGCTCGAGGAGGGGGACGGTCGCCCGGGGGCAGCTCGACCCTCGGCGCCGGCGGGCTTTCGGTCCCCGAAGCGGCCGAAGAGGCGGGAGGTAGGGCGGCGGGTGGCGGGACGGCCGCTGGCGGCGGGGCCGGGGGCGGGGCGGCCGGCGGCCGCGGGGCCGGCGCGGCGGCAGGCCGCGGGGCCGGCGCGGTGCCCGGCACCAGCGGGGCGCGCCGGAGGTTCGGCGGCACCACCCAGCCCGGGGCCGCGGCAGGCGGGGCGACGGGCGTAACGGGGGCGGGCGTAATCAGGCCCGACGGGGCCTCCTCCGGCTTCCGGTTTTTCTCCGCGCCCTTGTCCTCCTCCGCCGCCATGAACACCCCCGATATTGGAACTCTGTGATCAGTATAGGGACTTGGAGGCCTTGCTTCCACCCGCGGGGGAAATGAGCTATAGGGTCGCCCTTCCGATCTGCCGGCGGCATGCTGGCGGCGCCTCGGAGGTATCAGCAAAGGATGAACCGGCCGAATCATGGCGGACAAAGTCGCACTCATCACCGGCGTCACCGGGCAGGACGGCGCCTATCTGGCCGCCCTGTTGATTTCCAAAGGCTATGTCGTCCATGGCGTCAAGCGCCGGTCCTCCTCCTTCAACACGGGCCGCGTCGACCACCTCTATGTCGACAGCCATGAGAGCGGAGTGCGCTTCTTCCTGCATCATGGGGACCTGACCGATGCGACCAATCTGATCCGCCTGGTGCAGGAGACCCAGCCCACCGAGATCTACAATCTCGCGGCCCAGAGCCATGTGGCGGTGAGCTTCGAGACGCCGGAATACACGGCCAATGCCGATGCCCTGGGCACGCTGCGGCTGCTGGAGGCGATCCGGATCCTGAAGCTCGAGCGCTCGACCCGCTTCTATCAGGCCTCGACCTCCGAGCTCTACGGCAATGCCAAGCCGCCCCAGAACGAGGTGACCCCCTTTCAGCCCCGCAGCCCCTATGCGGCGGCCAAGCTCTACGGCTATTGGATCACGGTGAACTACCGCGAGGCCTATGGCCTGCATGCCTCGAACGGCATCCTCTTCAACCATGAGAGCCCGACCAGGGGCGAGACTTTCGTCACCCGCAAGATCAGCCGGGCGGTCGCCTCGATCCATCATGGCTATCAATCCCGCCTCTATCTCGGCAATCTGGATTCCAAGCGCGATTGGGGCCATGCGCGCGACTATGTCGAGGCGATGTGGCTGATGATGCAGCAGGACAAGCCCGACGATTATGTCATCGCCACCGGTGAGACGCATACGGTGCGCGAGTTCGTCGAGCTGGCCTTTGCCGAGACCGGCCGGCAGATCGCCTGGCAGGGTGCGGGTACGCAGGAGCATGGGGTGGACGCCAAGACCGGCCAGGTGCTGGTCTCCATCGATCCGCGCTATTTCCGTCCGACGGAAGTGGATTATCTTCATGGCGATCCGGCCAAGGCCAAGGCGAAGCTCGGCTGGAAGCACAAGGTGAGTTTCCGCGAGCTGGTGTCCGAGATGGTGGCATCCGATCTGCAGGTTGTGAGCGAGGAGCATGAACGCAGCCGACACAGCCGCTGACAGTTTTTCATTGCAGGGGCGGCGGGTCTTCGTCGCCGGCCATCGCGGCATGGTGGGCAGCGCCATCGTCCGGCGCTTGGCGGGCGAGGGCTGCGAAATCCTTACGGTGAGCCGCAGCCAGGTCGATCTCCGGCGCCAGCAGCCGGTCGAGGATTGGATGCAGGCCAAGCGCCCCGACGTCGTCATCGTCGCCGCGGCGACCGTGGGCGGCATCCTTGCCAATTCGAGCCGGCCCGCGGATTTCATCTACGACAATCTGGCCATCGAAGCCAATCTGATACACGCCGCCCATGATCTGGGCGTGGCCAAGCTGCTGTTCCTCGGCTCCTCCTGCATCTATCCCAAATTGGCGCCGCAGCCGATGAAAGAAGATGCACTTCTGACCGGGCCGCTCGAGCCGACCAACGAGTGGTATGCCATCGCCAAGATCGCCGGCATCAAGCTCTGCCAGGCCTATCGCAAGCAGCATGGCGCGGATTTCATCTCGGCCATGCCGACCAATCTCTATGGTCCGGGCGACAATTACGACTTGGCGTCGAGCCATGTCGTCCCGGCCCTCATGCGCAAAATCGACGAGGCCCGCGCGAAAGGCGCCTCGCAGGTCGAGATCTGGGGCTCGGGCACGCCCAAGCGCGAGTTCCTCTATGTCGAGGACATGGCCGACGCTTCTGTCTTCCTGCTGAAGCACTACAACGGCAGCGACCATGTCAACATCGGCACCGGCGTCGACCTGACGATCCGCGAGCTGGCCGAGACCATCGCCGGGGTGGTGGGCTATCGCGGCGATTTCGTCTATGACCGCAGCAAGCCCGACGGCACGCCGCGCAAGCTCATGGATGTCTCGAGGCTGGCCGCACTTGGCTGGCGGGCGAGCACGAGCCTGGAGAGCGGCCTCAAGCAGAGCTACGACTGGTTCGTCGCCCACCGCCGCGAGGTGGCTTAGAGGCCCTACTTCACCGCACCCTGGGTGATGCCGGCGATGAAATGCCGGGACAAAGCGATATAGACCAAGGTGATGGGCAAGGCGGCCAGCGACAGGCCGGTGAAGAGCACGCCCCAATTGGTGGTGAACTCGCCCATGAAGACCGTCAGCCCCTGGGGCAGGGTCTTCAGACTGTCCGAAGTGATCAGGATCAGAGGGAAGAAGAAGTCGTTCCAGATCGGCACGGCATTCTGGATCGCCACGATCACCATGGCCGGGCGGGCCAGCGGCAGCATCACCAGCATCATGACCTGCAATTCACTGGCGCCGTCGATGCGCGGGGCCTCCTCCAGCTCGCGCGGCAGCGAGCGCAGGAAGCCCGTCATGATGAAGACGGCCGAGGGAATGCCCATCGCCACATAGACCAGCACCAGGCCGGCATAGCTGTCGATGAGATGCAGCGTGTCGAGCTGGATGAAGAGCGGGATGATGGCGAGCTTCAGGGGCACCGTCATGCCGCTGAGGAAGAACATGAGCATCAGCGCATTGCCCCGGAACTCGTAGCGGGCGATGGCATAGGCGGCCATGGTGCTGAAGACCACGATCAGCACGATCGAGGCGCCGGTGACGCCGATGGAATTCGCGAGATAGCGGACGAAATTCGTGTCCGTCCAGACCTTCTCCGCATTGGCGAGGGAGAAGCTGTGCGGCAAGGCGAAGGGCGAGGTGAAGATCTCGGCATTCGTCTTGAAGGACGAGATCAGCATGACGAAAAGCGGGTAGACCATGATGAAGGCGTTCAGCAGCAACACACCCTGGATGGCACCGTTCTTCAGGAACTGGCCGGAGTTTTTCACAGCTGGATCTCGCGCCGCCTGAGGAACCTGAGCGCCACGGCGGTGACGCCGGCGATGAAGACGAACATCAGCACCGCCAGCGCCGATCCTTGGCCGAAATCCTGGATGCCGGTCGTCGTGCTGCCGAAGGCGGTGCGATAGAAATAGAGCCCGAGCACGTCGGTAGATCCGCCCGGCGAGCCGGTAAGGCCGGCCATGATGTAGGGCAGCTCGAACCAGTTGAAGCTGCCGATGAAGGTCAGGATGCAGATGATCGTGACGCTGGGCGCGATCAGCGGCCAGATGATCTTCCGCAGAAGCGTCATATCCCCGGCGCCGTCGAGCCGGGCGGCCTCCAGCACCTCCTTGCTGATGCGCTGCATGCCCGCCAGGAGCACCAATGTGGGGAAGCCCAGCCAATGCCAGATATTCGCCAGGACGATGCTGCCCAGCGCCGTCGATTCGTCGCCGAGCCAGGCGCGGCCCTGGATGTCCACAAGGGCGAGGGCCTGGTTGACGAGGCCGAAGAGCGGATGGAGGAACAGCTTCCAGAGGAAGCCGACGATCACCGCCGAGAGGACCACCGGCAGGAAGACGATCACCTGATGCACCCGATGTCCGGGCAGCGCCTTCAGCAAGGCGAAGGCCAGCAGAAAGGCCGTGCCGTTCTCGAACACCATAAGAGCGAAGAAGACGATGACGTTGTGGAGGAAGGCGTTATAGGTCCAGTCGCTGAAGGGATGCTCCATCAGCACCTGGCGGAAATTCTCCAGGCCGATGAACCCCGCCGGCCGCAGGCCGTTGAAGCTATAGAAAGATAGGCGGAGCGCCGAGATCAGCGGCCAGAGGACGAAGACCGACAGGATCAGGGCCGCCGGCAGCAGCAGAAAAGCGATCCAGAGCGATCGGCGCCGCGGAAGACGGATCCACGCGCGGCGCCGATCGGGAGTCACGTCACTTGCCCTGGAACGGCACGTACCATTTGGCGATGCCATTGGTGAGGTCGGTTGCCAGCTGCTCGGGGGTGATGCTGCCGGCCATCATCTTGGTGATCTCGCCCTGCAGCAGCTCCGACCCCGTCGGCTTCTGGAACCGGAAGTAGACCACATTGATATGCGGCATGGCAGACTGGTTCAGCGCCGCCACCTCGGAGAGCATCGGGTCTTTGATCTCCACGCCCTTGATCGGCGAGATATTGCCGAGCAGGGAAGCTTGTTTGTCGCCGAAGGCCTTGGTGCCCATGTAGTCGATCAGCTTCAAGGCGGCTTCCTTGTTCGGCGAGGCGGCGTTCACGGCATAGCCACCGTCGAAGAACTTGGTGACATAGCGGGGATCGCCCGCCTTCGCGGCCGGCGGGGCGATGAATTCCATATTGATCTGCGGATTGGCCGTCCGGTAAGTCGCGATATCGAAGCTGCCGCCCGCCAGCATCGCCGCCCGTCCCGTGAGGAAGAGCTGACCCGCGGTGTCGTAATCGACGCCCTCATAGCCCGGGGGCATGTAGTCCCGCAGCTCGAGCAGCTTGCCGAGGGCGGCGACATAGCGCGGATCCTTGAAGGTCGTCTTGCCCGTGGTCAGATCCTTCACGAAATCCGGCCCCAGGAAGGGATTGGTGAAGATGGCGACGAACATCTCGTTGAACCAGCTGGTGCCGAGGCCGTTGGCGAGCGGGATGATCCCCTTGTCCTTCAGCGCCTTGCTGACGGTGATGAACTCGTCCCAGGTCGTCGGCGGGGTAAGGCCTGCCTTGGCGAAGACATCCTTGTTGATGAAGAGCCCCAGGGTCTGGGAGGCAAAGGGCAGGGAATAGAGCTTGCCGTCGCCGTTGTAGCTGCCCGCGATCAGCGCATCGGCCGGCATGTTGGCGATCGAAGGAACGGTCGCGGGATCCAGCGGCACGAAATACCCCGCCTTGACGAAGGGAACCAGCCAGCCATAGGCATGGGTGTGAATCACGTCGCCGCCATGGCCCGCCGCAAGTGCGGTGGAGACGATGGTGGGATAGTTCTCGTCCGGGAAGGATTCGAACTTCACGGTGATATCGGGATTGAGCTTCGTGAAGTCGGCGAACATCTCGTTGTACGCCGCCTTGTCTTCCTGGCGCCAGGTCCAGAAGGATATCTCCGTCGCCTGGGCCATGCTCGTGGCCAAACCCCAGACGGCGGCCGCCGCCAGCGCGATCCGTCCCATGCCCCTGAACTTCATTTCCGACCTCCCTTTTGCACCTGTTGGCGCTTATGACGATGCCGAGGAAATCATAGTTCTTGCCCCTTGGCTAGATAGTTCGTAAATCTTCCTAACTAAATTGGCGAGTGTTGGACCAGGGGCGGATCCGTGACAGAGAGCTTCATCGCAGGCATCGACATCGGCGGCACCAAGACCCGGATCATGCTGGCCCGCGGCGGCAAGCCCGTCGCCGACCGGACCCTGCCGACGGATTCCTGGCGAATCCGCGAGGTCGAGACGGATGGGAAGGCGCTCGCCGGCCTGGTCAAGGCACTCTGCAGCGATGAAGGCCTCGACGCCGGCGGCCTTGGCGCCCTGGTGGTCGGGGCCCATGGCTGCGATACCGACGAGCAGTGCCGGCAGTTCCAGGCGAGCCTCGCGCGCCGCCTGCCAGGCAAGGTGCAGGTCGTCAACGATGCCGAGCTGATGGGCCCCGCCGCCGGTTATTTCGGCGGCATCAGCGTGGTTGCAGGCACCGGCTCGATCGCCGTCGCCCGCGCGCCCGATGGCCGCATGCTGGCAGCCGGCGGTTGGGGCTGGATCCTCGGCGACGAGGGCAGCGCGCCCGCATTGGTGCGCGACGCCGCCAAAGCCATCCGCGGTGCCATCGACGCCGGCGACGGCGCCGATCCCCTGACCGATGCCCTGATGGCCGAGCTGGGGACGGACGATCCCACCATGCTGGGCCGCCTGCTCAACGATACCCGCAGCGCGGTCATTTGGGGGCGTTACGCCAATGCCGTCTTCGCGGCCGCCGATGCGGGTTCGCGCCTGGCGCAAGGCGTCATCATCGAGGGTGGTGCTGCGCTGGCGGCGCTGGTGGGCGTCATCGTCAAGCGCGGGGCCGATGCGGCGAGCGTGGTGGCGGGCGGCGGCGTCATCGTCGAGCAGCCCCGGCTGATGGCGGCCTTCGCGGCGGCGATGAAGAAGGTCTCGCCCAAGAGTGCCGTGGTACTGCTGCGCGAGCCCCCGGTCATGGGCGCCCTCGCCCTGGCCGAACGCGTCATGCCGGCGGGTGCGACTCTCAAAGCAGGTGACAGCAGATGACTACGAAGATCGCCATGCAGCGGATAGGCTATCGCGACGCCGTCGCCCGGCAGCCGGAAAGCCTCGAAGAGGTCTTGCGGTCGGTGACCAAGGCGCTGGACGCCCTCGACCTCGGCGGCTTTCGCGGCAAGGCGATCGGCTTTGCCGGCATCGGCGCCAGCTACCAGGCGGCGCTCGCTGCCGCCGTCTTCCTGCGCGCCCGGGGGACTCGGGCCTCTGCCTATTGCTCGACGGATCTCTACGACGCCGTCGATTCAGCGGCGGAGGCCTTCGTTGCCTTGTCGGCATCGGGCCAGAGCCGCGAGATCGCCGAGGTGATGCGGTTGCGGCCCAAGCTGCCGCGCATCGCGATCTGCCGGGGCAGCGACAATCCGCTGGCCAAGGTCACGGATGCGGTCATCGCCACCAACTCGGGCGCGGACAATGGCGCCAGCTCCACCGGCTACACCGGCATGCTGCTGGCAATCGGGCTGCTCACCGATCGAATTCTGGGCGGCGCGCCCTCGGCGGATTGGGCCCGCCTGCCCGTCGCCGTCGCTGAAACCCTCAGCGCCACCGCCGGCCTCGCCAAGCAGGCGGCGGCGCTGCTCGCGGGACGGTCGTCCATCGATCTGGTCGGTGCGGGTGCGGGCTTTGCGACCGCGGGCGAGGCCGCGATGCTCATCCGCGAGGCGGTCCGGGTGCCCGCCGCCGGCTGGGATACCCTCAATTATCTCCATGGGCCGATGGAATCCCAGGATGCCAAGACGGGCCTCATCGCCTTCGGCACCGGCCGGGAAGTGCAGATCGCCAGGGATGTCGCGGCCTTCGGCTGCCCCTCGGTGCTGATCACCAGCCGCACCGACGTTTCCCCCGGCGACAGACTGACGGTGATCGCGGTGCCGAGCTTCGGCAATGCGATCGCCGATGCCATCCTGGAGATCGCCGCCGCGCAGCTCATCGTCGCCGAGATGCAGGATGCGGCAGGTTTGACCAACATAACCTTCCGCTACCGCCAGACGGATACGAAGCTGAAGCCCTGGTCGCCGACCGAGGTCTAGCCAGGCGGGCCAGCAAGATCAGGCCCTAGGGTGCGGCGAAGGTCGGCAGGACGACGGCGGGATGGCCGTCTTCGCCGAGGATCAGAGCGAGGCCGTAATCCGCCGCCAGCCGCATGGCCCCCAAAGCGGTGCCGTTCGTCCCCAGAGAGCTGACGGCGATCTCCGTCGACCAGGTCAGCTCCTTCATCACGCGCTGGACCTCCTGCACCACGAGCGGGTTCTGGCCGACACCGCCGCCCAGCACGATCAGCCCGGGATCGAGCATGCCGACACAGGCAGCGACGAGGCGGCCGATATCCTGCGCATGGCGGTTGACCCAGGCGAGCGCCGGCGCCGAGCCGTCCTCGGCCCAGGCGAAGAGCTCCTTGGCGGAGGAGGGTGGCGGACCTTCGGTCTCCGGCCAATCCCGGGCGCAACGCTCGATGAGCGCCGCCGATCCCAGGTAATGCTCCAGCCCCTCGCGGCTGGGCGTCTCCGTCGCCGACCAGGGGAAGGGAAGCCGGCCAATCTCCCCGGCAGCCCCGTTCGCGCCGCGCAGCAGCTTGCCGCCGACCACGATGCCGAGGCCGATGCGCACGCCGACCTGGAGATAGGAGAAGGCCGCGCGGTGCTTGGCGGCGCCGTAATGCATCTCGCCGAGGGCGGCGCAATTGACGTTGTTCTCCAGGATGATCGGCGCTGCGAGCCGGCGCCGCAATTGGCGCAGCACCGCCTCGGGCCCCTTGCGCTTGCTGCGCCCCAGCCGATGCGTCGACACGATGCGCGGGACGGCGACCGCGACGCTGCGAAGAACCTTATATTTTTCGCCGACCGCCAGCATCGTCGCCCGAGCGACGGAATCGATCGTCTCCCCGATCTCATCGACCGTCGCCTTGCTCCGCTTGGGAATGCGTTCCTCGATCGCCGCCAGGGGACTGTCGTCCAGGGAATGCGCCACGGCGCGGACCTGCGCCTCGCCCACATCGATGCCGATGACATATCCCGCCGTCGGCCCCAGACCGTAGATCTTGGCGGTCCGGCCCGTGGCGCCCTTGTGGGAGCCGAAAGAGGTGACCAGCCCCGCCTTGCTCAGCTCCGATACCGCTGCCGACATGGTCGGCTTCGACAGCTCGAGAATGGCGCCCAGCTTCGGGCGCGTGATCGGTCCTTGCGCGGCCAGCAGGCGCAAGACGGCACGCGAGCTTTCGGTGAGGGGGGGAGTCTTCGGATCGGCCATCCAACCCACTATAATCGAAATCGCCGCCCGATCAGGATCGGCGACTGCCGCCGCCTCCCGCGCCCGTTGAACTCGGCCCTGCTTTCGGCCTAAGTTGCGGCCCCTCGAAGGGCCGGTATTGGGGCGTGGCCAAGCGGTAAGGCAACGGGTTTTGGTCCCGTGATCCCAGGTTCGAATCCTGGCGCCCCAGCCAAATCTTGAAATCTGTTATATATCAATGATTTACACAAGTACGCGCATCAGGGCTCGTCCACACTAGTCGTGCACGAAAACGCCAGCGCACGGCGACTGAGATTCCAGCCCTTTTGCTTGTCGTGCTGGCTCGCCGAACGCCGCGATGCAATGCGCATCCGCTCCCGGTCTTCTCAGCCATATCGCGATGATGGACGTGTGCGGATCGAGTCGTGCTCGGAATGCGTCAAGCTATGCGCTGCGAGATCATCCATTTCCATTTTGAGCAACCGAGATCAGCCTGCGGGTGACCAGTCGCGGTGCATCAGTGACGGCAGTTGCCCTCCTGGAGCGAAGACGCGAAAGTGTCTGGGATGATGACCTTGCATTCCGGCGGCCTTGACCGCGCAATCGACACTCTGCCTCGCAACTACCCCGGACCCGGTGGGGCGATTGGCGTATTGCGCAACGGCGAGGTGCTGGCTCGTCACGCCTGGGGCTGGGCCAATGCCGAGCGGCGCCTTGCCTTCACGCCGCACTCGCTGTTTCGCCTGTGCTCGGTCACCAAGCAGTTCACCTGCGGCTTGATCTTGGACGCATTTCCCGACCCGTCGGTGCTCGATGACGACGTGCGTGCCCGCCTGCCGCTGTTGGAGCAGGCGGCGCCAAGCGCGTTGCACCTGTGCCACAACCAGTCGGGTCTGCGCGACTACTGGGCCGTGGCGATGCTGCAGGGTTCGCCAGCCGAGGCGCCGTTCGGTGACGTCGAAGCCGCCCGCCTCGTGGCCGCCACCCGGCAGCTCCAGTTTGCCCCGGGCAGCCGATACTCCTACTGCAACCAGAATTTTCGGATCCTGTCGGACATCCTTCAGGAGCGCACGGGACGGAGCTTCGCGGAGCTGTTGCGCAGCCGCATCTTCGAGCGCGCCGGGATGTCCAGCGCCGTCCTGGCCGCCGACACGCGCGCCCTGCCGGATGGGACGGAGGGCTACGAGGGTACGCAGGCCAGTGGTTTCCGCGCCGCGGAGAATCGCGTCATCTGGACAGGGGATGCCGGGCTCGGTGCCTGCCTGGACGACATGATCGCCTGGGAACGGCATATCGATGCGACCCGGGATGAGCCCGGGTCTCTGTATCGGCGGCTCTCCGCACCGGTCAACTTCGCCGATGGGGTCCTTGCTGCCTATGGCTTCGGCCTGGCCCGGTCGACCGAGTTCGGCCGCGCCACCACCGGCCATGGCGGCGCGTTGCGCGGCTGGCGCATCCATCGTCTCCATCTTGCCTCGGAGCGGGTCTCTGTCGTCGTCATGTTCAATCACCTGTCGGATGCGCGGTCCGCGGCGTTGGATCTGCTCGCCGCATTCCTCGGCGAAGAGCGGCCGAAGCCCGACGCCGCCATCCCGGCGCCGACATGGCTCGGCAGCTATCTGGAGCCGGAGACCGGGCTTGCGGTCCGCATCGCAGCGGCATCGGCCGGACAGATCAAACTGCGCTACGGCCATTCCCAGGAAGAGCTGAACCTCCAGGCCGACGGTTCGGCAAGCAACGCGTCCGGAACTTGCCTCAGCTTCAGCGATGCCGGACTGCGGATGAACCGGCCGCAAGAAAACCAGAGCTCGTACCTGCGCTCCTGCGAGGGCGCACCCAGCACCGATGTCGCCGGCCGCTATCGCTGCGCCGAGCTCGATGCCGAACTCACGGTAGCCGACACCGGCGGCGTGCTCTATGGCGCCTTCTCAGGCTTTCTGGGCCAGGGGCGAATGGAGATGCTCGACCCGGTCGGACCGGATGTCTGGACCTTGCCCTGCTACCGTGCGCTCGATCACACCCCACCCGGTGACTGGACCTTGGCCTTCCGGCGCGGCCAGGCCGGCCGGGTCGAGGGCGTCGATGTCGGTTGCTGGCTCGCGCGCCGCATTCCCTATGAGCGCGTAGCAGGCCGCTGAGGAGCCGGTTAGAGTCGAAAGAGATAGAAGAAGCCCGGGAGGGGAGCGATGACCTACCGCGTGATGGCGCCGGAATTCGAGACCCTGGTGGATCAGAAGGAGCCGATCCAGACCGTGGCCGGCGGATTCATCTTCACCGAGGGGCCCATCTGGCACCCGACGGGCCAATATCTCCTGTTCTCGGATATGCCGGGCGACGTCCGGCGGCGATGGGATGCCGAGGGCGGCGTCCGCGAGGTCCGCCGGCCCGCGAACAAATGCAACGGCATGACCTATGACGCCGATCTGAACCTGATCGTCTGCGAGCATGCGACCTCCTCCCTCATCCGCGAAACACCGGCCGGCGGCCGCGAGATCCTGGCCTCGCATTTCGAGGGGAAGGAGCTCAACAGCCCCAATGACGTCTGTGTCCGGTCGGACGGATCGATCTATTTCAGCGACCCGTGGTACGGCCGCATGCCGGGCTATGGCGTCGAGCGCGATCGACAGCTCGGTTGGCAGGGGGTGTTCCGCCTGGCCCCGGACGGCAAGCTGCATCTCGTCGTCCCGCGCCACGATTTCATCATGCCCAACGGGCTCTGCTTCTCGCCCGACGAGAAGCTCCTCTACATCAACGATACCGAAGGGGGCCTGATTCGCGTCTATGAGGTCGCCGCGAACGGCGCGCTCCGGCGCGGCCGGATCTTCGCCGAGGGAATGATCTCGCAGAAGGAAGCCGGCGTTCCCGACGGCATGAAATGCGACGAGCGGGGCAATATCTGGTGCACGGGTCCGGGCGGTGTCTGGGTCTTCTCGCCCAAGGCCGAGCTCCTCGGCCGGATCGCCGTGCCCGAAGTGGTCGGAAATCTTCACTGGGGCGGACCTGATTTCAAGACGCTGTTTCTGGCGGCCAGCACCTCCATCTACAGCCTTCGCACCAAGGTCGGCCCGCGTCCCGAGCCCTTCATGCACAGGCGGCGCGCACCCGCCGCCGGCGCCCAGGCTGGGGCGAAGCCGGAGAGCGAGCAGGAGGGCGAGGCTGGGGGTCTGGCGCTCGACCCCGCCCGCTGCGCTCTCATCATTCAGGATTTGCAGAACGACGTGATCAGCGAGGGCGGCGCCTTCGCAAGCTCCGGGGCGCCCGGCCATGCGACCCGGCAGAACATCGTCCAGAATGTCAGTCGCCTCGCGCGGGCCTGCCGCTCTCTCGGCATTCCCGTGATCCACGTCTGGTTCGTGGTCGATCCCGGCGCGCCGGGCATGACGCTCAACGCCCCTCTCTTCCAGAGCGTTCGGGGCAGCGAGGCGATGATTTGCGGCAGCTGGGGAGCGGCACCGGTCGCCGGGCTCGAGCCGGAGCCGGGCGACTTCGTGGTCGAGAAAATGCGCATGAGCGCCTGGGAAGGCACGCGGCTGGAGACCATCCTCAAATCGCAGAAACGCGACGTGATCATCAATACCGGCGCCTGGACGAACATGTCCGTGGAACACACGGCCCGCACCGGCGCCGACAAGGGCTATGTCATGATCGTACCCGAGGATGCCTGCTCGACGGTGGATGAAGCCTGGCAGCGCGCCTCGATCGACTTCGCCCTCAGGAATGTGGCGACGATCACCACCTGCCGCGCTTTGGAGGAGGTGATGGCAAGCCAGTGAAGATCATCAATTCCGGCACCAGGGCGGCGGCAAAGCCCGCGCTTCGCGCCACCGATATTCGAAAGCCCCGCGGGACGGGCGCGGCCTTCGTCTATGAGCGGCTGCGCGACGAGATCCTGCGCCTGGAGCTCGAGCCCGGATCGCCACTCGATGAGGTCGGGCTCAGCAAGCGCTTTCGCCTCTCGCGCTCGCCGGTGCGCGAGGCGATCATCCGCCTCGCCGGCGAAGGGCTCGTCACCGTCTTTCCCAATCGCAGCAGCATCGTCGCCCCCCTGGATCTCCGGCTCATTCCCGCCCATCTCGATGCGCTCGAGCTGATGCAGCGCTTGACGACGCGGCTGGCGGCGCAGAACCGGACGGAGCGGGATATCGCACGGATCGAGGCCGGGGAGGCGGCCTTCGCCGAAGCGGTGAACCGGCGCCAGCTTCCCGAAATGATCAACGCCAATCACGACTACCACATGGCGATCGCGGAAGCGGGGGCGAATCCCTATTTCACCTCGCTCTATGGCCGCATCCTCGACGAGGGCAAGCGGATGCTGCATATGCATTTCTCCTTCGCGGCCGAGAGCCGGGTCCGCGGCCTGGAGACGCTGTTGTCGGAACATGCCGCCATCACCCAGGCGATCAGGGATGGCGATCTCGATCGCGCGGAGGAGCTCGCGCATCTGCATTCCGTCGAATTCCGCCGGCGCTTCACGAGTTATCTCGAGCAGAACAGTGCAGCGGTAGGGTTTCGCCTGCAGAGGCCAGCGCCTCGATCGGAGTGACTTCCCCCATCGTCATTCCCGCGAAAGCGGGAATCCAGGGCCACAAGCGAGGGACTTTGCCGCTTGCCCTGGATCCCCGCTTTCGCGGGGATGACGGTCTTAGTATTTCTGATAGGGCGCCGGCTCCGCGGGCAGGGGCGGGAGGCCGCGGAGGCTGTCGGCGAGCTTCTCCGCCATCATGATGACCGGCGCGTTGAGATTACCCGTCACGATGTTCGGCATGATGGAGGCATCGACGATGCGCAGATTGTCCGTCTCATGCACCCGGCCGAGCTCATCGACGACCGAGAGCGGGTCATGGCCCATGCGGCAGGTGCCGCAGGGGTGATACTGCGTTCCGACGGTCTGGCGCAGATGCGCCAGGATCTCCTCATCGCTCGTCACATCGGGGCCTGGGAGTCACTTCCCGGTCCCGGCATTTGTTCCAGGCCGATTGGGCGATGATGCGGCGGGTCGTCTTGACGGCCGCCACGGCGTCGCGCCGATCCTCCTCCGTGGAGAGATAGTTGAAGACGAATTTGGGCGCGGCCATGGGATCGGCGCTGTCGATCCACACCCGTCCGCGGCTGGTGGGGCGCATCAGGGCGAAGAAATATTGGAAGCCCTTGGTGAGCGCCAGGCTGCCGAACTGGAAATCGCCGACGACGGGGATGAATTCATACTGGAGATTGGGGATCTTGATGGTCTCGTCCGTCCGGATGAAGGCCCCGGTCTCGAAGAAATTCGTGGTGCCGATGCCGTTCTTGAACAGCAGCCATTGCGCGGCGATCTTGATCCGGCCGGCGGTTCCGAGCTTTCCCGCCAAAGAGGCATTGCCCTTCGCCACATGCTGGACCGAGGCGGCGGGGTGATCCATCAGATTGCGGCCCACCCCCGGCAGATGGACCCGGACCGGAAGGGAGAGCTGCTTCAGCGCATCGCCATCCCCGATGCCCGAGAGCATCAGAAGCTGGGGGGAGTTCAGCGTCCCCGCGGCGATCACCAGTTCGCGCCCCACCTCGAAGCTGAGCGGGCCGCTCTTGGTCCTGCATTGCAGGCGCACCGCCCGCTTGTTGGAGAGCTCGATCCCGGTGACGCGGGTATCCGTGAGCACAGTGAGATTGGATCGCGGGCCCGGCTCCTGGATATAGGCGCGCGAGGTGCTCCAGCGGATGCCCTTATGGACATTGCGCTGGGTGACATGCATGCCTTCCTGCGAGAAGGCGTTGTGGTCCTCGACCCGGCCATGGCCGGCCTCGACGCCGGAGTTGAGAAAGGCCTGAAACAACTCCCCCTCGGCCGGGCAGGTTTCGATCTTCATCGGGCCGGCGCCGCCGCGATAGAGATTGGCGCCCTTGTCGAAGCTCTCCGCCCGCTTGAAATAGGGCAGGCAGTCGGCATAGGCCCAGCCCTTGAGGCCCTGGCTGGCCCAATTGTCGTAATCCCAGGGATTGCCGCGGACCCAGTTCATCCCGTTGATGGAGGAGGAGCCGCCCAGCACCCGCCCGCGCGCCTCATAGATGCGCCGGTTCTCGACATGGGGATCGGGTTCGCTGTGATAGTCCCAGTTGAAACGGTCGTTCGTCAGGGGAACGCCAAGCGCCGCCGGCATCTGGATATAGATGCTCTTGTCGCGGGGTCCCGCCTCGATCAGCAGCACGCTGGTGGCGGGATCCTCGCTCAGCCGGCCGGCCAGCGTGCTGCCGGCCGAGCCGGATCCGATGATGATGTAGTCGAAGGCCCTCGCCTTCGTCATTGCGCCGCTTGGCTGGCCGGCAAAGACAGTGGCTTCATGGCCTTGCGCAACGCCGCCATATCCGCCTCGCCCAGAGGCTGCAGCGGCTTGCGGCATTCCCCGACGCTCCGGCCGGCGATGTTCGTCGCCGCCTTGATCGAGGGATTGTAGTCGTGGGTCCAGAAGAAGAGCTGCGCCGGCAGCATTTTCTGCCAGAGGGCGGCGGCCTCCTTGAGCTTGCCGCCGGCAACCAGGCGATAGAGCTCGACTGCCTCCTTCGGCATGGCATTGACGGCGCCCCAGATGCAGCCCGTGCAGCCCGCGAGCAGACCCTGGAAGGCGATGGGATCGCCGCCGTTGAAGATCTTTCCGCCGGTGGCGACGAGCTGCTGGATGCGCACCAGGTTCGCCGTGCTGTCCTTGATGTATTGGATATTCTCGATCTTCATGAGCTCTGTGAAGATCTCCGGCGTGATGTCGATATTCGTGTTCTGCGGGATGTTGTAGACGACGATCGGCAGCTTCACCGACTTGGCGACCTTCTCGTAATGCCACGTCACCCCGTCCATGGTCGGACCCTCGAAATAGGGCGGCAGCACCATGATGGCATCGGCGCCCATATCGGCGGCCGCCTTGGAATTGTCGATTGTGTCGGCGGTATTGATGGCGGAGGTCTGCAGGAAGACATGGGCGCGGCCCGCCACATGCTTGCAGGTGATCTCGGAGACGCGCCGGCGCTCGGCCTCGCGCAGATAGGCGAACTCGCCGGTGCCGCCGCAGGCGAGGATGATGTGCACCCCGCTTTCGATCATCCAATCGATGTGGCTCTTCAGCGCGCCTTCATCGACGCTGTTCCCGTCCTTTGCGAATGGCGTGACGATCGGAACGCACATTCCCTTGAAGTCTTTCATCGCCGCTCTCCTGATTTTGCCGAGCCGGTCCCAGCCGGGCCGGCGGCCTATGAATACCGCGGCAGGATCCTAGCCGAGGGCGAAATCCATGTCGACAAACCTAATACAAGATTCGGTCGCTAGGCGAAGAGGGCGCGCAGCTGATCCGCATCGGCCAAGGAATGGCCGAGCCGCCCGGCGAGCTCGGCGAAGCAGCCGATGAGCTCGGCATTGTCGCGCGCGGTCCGGCCGTCCGGGAGCAGCAGATTATTCTCGAATCCGATCCGCACATGGCCGCCGAGGGCGACGGCGCCCAGGCTGCATTCGATCTCCCGCGGGCCGAAGGCGCAGGTCGCCCAGGCGATGCCCTCGGTGATCTCGCCTAGGGCACGCCAGGCGGCGAGCATGGGAAGGAGATCGCCGAGGCTGGAGCGTTGCCCGGCCGCGTAGCGCCCCAGCACGAAAAGCACCCAATGCCGCCCTTCGGGAATGAGCCCGCGCCGGCGCAGCTCGCCATAGCGTTCCACATCGACGACATCGTAGAGAATGTATTGGACCACGATCTCTTCGTGGCAAGCCCAGACGAGGAAACCAGCACCCGCCGGCTCCGACGCAACGTCGGGCAGGATCTCGCGCAGCGCGAGCGAGACGGCCTCCGGCCGCAACTCCCGCACCATGGCCTGCTGCTCGGCTGGGGCGTAGATTCCGACCGCTTCCGAGGTGAGCTGGAGGACCAGGGAGTGTCCGACAGCCCGACGCACCGCATCGACGGCCGGACGATAGTCCGTGGGCGCCAGGCTGTGTCCGCCCTCGGCATTGCGGACATGAAGATGGAGCATGCTGGCGCCGGCATCCCGGCAGGCTGCAGCGCAGTCTGCGAGCTCCCGCGGGGTGATCGGCAGAGCGGGATGATCCTGGCGGGTCTTCCGGGCGCCATTGGGCGCCACGGCGAGGACAACCACGCCGGGGACCGGCGCCTCTATCTTCCTGGCATCAATGCCCGGGGATGACGGCATCGATCGCTTCCGCGAGGCGCCCGGCGATCTCATCGATCTCCGCCTCGGTGCAGATGAAGGGCGGGGCCAGCAGCACATGATCGCCCCGAACCCCATCGACGGTCCCGCCCATGGGATAGGTGAGCAGACCGCGGCGCATGGCCTCGGCTTTCAGCTTCGCATGGGTGCGCAAGGAAGGATCGAGCGGTTCTTTGCTCTCGCGGTCGGCGACGAACTCGATGCCGCGGAAGAGGCCGCGGCCGCGGATATCTCCGACATGGGGGTGCTGACCCAGGCGCGCCTGCAGCCGATCCTGCAGGCGCTCGCCCAGCCGGCGCACCTGGGGAAGCAGATCCTCTTCGGCGATGACCTTCTGCACCTCGAGCGCCGCGGCGCAGGCGATGGCATGGCCGAGATAGGTGTGCCCATGCTGGAAGAATCCGGTGCCCGCCAGGATCGCCTCATAGATGCGCCGATGGGCCATCATGGCGCCGATGGGCTGATAGCCGGCACCCAGCCCCTTGGCGATCACGACGATATCGGGAATGACCTCGTCCTCGGTGCAGGCGAAGAGATGGCCCGTGCGGCCCATGCCGGACATCACCTCGTCGAGGATCAGCAACACGCCATATTTGTCGCAGACGCCGCGGATCTCGCGGAAATATCCCGCCGTCGGCGGGACGGCGCCGAGGGTCGCACCCACCACGGTCTCGGCCACGAAGGCCGCGACCTTGTCCGGTCCGATCTCGATGATCGTCGCTTCCAGCTCTTGAGCCAAACGCCGCGAATAACTCGCTTCGTCCTCGCCTGGCTCGAGCCCGCGATACGCATAGCAGGGCGAGACATGATGGGCCGGGACGAGGATGGGCAGGAAAGGCTTGCGCCGCCAGGCATTGCCGCCGATCGCGAGCGCCCCCAAGGTATTGCCGTGATAGCTCTGGCGCCGCGCGATGAAGGCGTGCCGCTGCGGCTGGCCAATCTCCACGAAATATTGCCGGGCCAGCTTGAGCGAAGCCTCCATGGCCTCGGACCCGCCGGAGACGAAATAGGCATAGGAGAGGCCGTCCGGCGCGCTGGCCGCCAGATGGTCCGCCAGGCTCTCCGCGGCCTCGGTGGTGAAGAAGGAGGTATGGGCATATTCCAGCGCTTCTGCCTGGCGGCGGATCGCTTCGATGATGCGGGGATGGCCATGGCCCAGGCAGGAAACGGCCGCTCCGCCCGAGGCGTCCAGATAGCGCTTGCCGGTGGAATCGGTGATGTGGATGCCCTGGCCGGCGACGGCGGTGGCCAATTGCGTTCGCGGGTAGCGGTGGAAGACATGGGTCACGATTTCGGCTCCCTCCCGGAGTGAATTCCGCGCTTGCTCGACGCGGAGGCTGCCGCGGCCACCACCATCGGGGCGAAGGTCTCCCGCGCCTGGGCCAGGGTCCAGCGGGTGGTCGAGGACGCGAGGTTGATCGCGCCCTCGGGCCTGCCGGCGGCATCGGTGATGGCGGCGGCCACGGAGATATCGCCGTGGAAGATCTCCTGATAAGCGATAGCGAAGCCGTCGCTGCGGATGGCCGCGAGCCGGGCCAATATCCGCTTGAGATCCGTCACCGTATGGGTGGTGAAGGCGCGCCGGTCGGTGCGGCGGAGGATCGCCTCGGCTTCGCTCGGGTCCAGCCGCGCGAGCATGGCAAGCCCCGGCGCCGTGCAAAACGCGGGTAGCCGCGTTCCCACCACCACATCGACATTGAAGACATTGCGGCTGAGGAAGCGCGAGACGAAGACGATCTCCTCGCCGTCGAGCAAGGTCAGATTGGTCGTCTCGCCGCAAGTCTGGTGCAGATGGAGGAGATAGGGCATCGCCCGCTCCACCAATTCGCTGGATTGCAGATAGCGCCGGCCGAACTCCAGGGTCTTCGGGCTCAGCGCATAGAGGCGGCTCGCCTCGTCCCGCCGAAGATAACCCAGCTGCAGCAGCGTATAGGTGAAGCGCTGGGTCGCGCTCAGCCCCATCCCCGCAGCCTCGGCGATCTGCGACAGGCCGAGCCGGCGGCGGCTGCCGTCGAAGGCGCGCAGGACCTTGAGCGCCTTGTCGACGGAATTGACCATCAGGCTCTCGCTGCCGCGAGGTGCCGGCGGCCTCTCGCCGCCCGGACGGCCGATTTTTGTGCGCGCCTTCTTTAGCGTCAGCGCGGTGCTGCGCATTGACTCCCAGCCCCCGGCGATCCTAGCATCATCATAGTTCGATAATAATTATCGCATGGCAATAGGGCGGGCAATGGCTGAATTTATCCTGACGGCGGTCGATGGCGAGGTCGGCATTATCACCTTGAACCGTCCGGCGGTGCTCAATGCCTGGCACAAACCTATGCGCGACGAGCTGGTGATCGCTCTCGATGGCTTCGAGGCGGATGAGAAGATTCGGGCGATCATCATGACCGGCGCCGGCGATCGCGCCTTCGGGGCGGGGCAGGATCTGAACGAGACCAAGACCTTCGACGTCGCGCGGGCGGAGCTCTGGATGGACGAGTGGGAGCGGCTCTATCGCCGGATCCGCACTCTCTCCAAACCCTTGGTGGCGGCCCTCAACGGCGTTGCCGCGGGATCGGCCTTCCAGGTGGCGCTGCTGGCCGATGTGCGGGTCGGCCATCCCGGCACGACCATGGGCCAGCCGGAGATCAATGCCGGGATCGGCAGCATCACGGGCCCCTGGATCATGCGCGAGATGCTGGGTCTGTCGCGCACCATCGAGCTGACCTTGACGGGCAGGATGATGAGCGGGGCAGAATGCCACGCGGTCGGAATCATCCACCGCCTCGTCCCTCAGAACGAGGTGATGCCCGAGGCGCTGCGTTTCGCCCGCGAGTTGGGGGCCAAGGCGCCCGTGGCCATGAAGCTCGACAAGCAGTGGCTGGCGGAGATGACGGAGGCGGGGTTCCAACAGGCCTTCGCCGCCGGCAAGCGCGCCCATCGCGTGTCCTACGCGACCGGCGAGCCGCGGCGCATGATGGAGAAATTCCTGGCCGAACGGGCCGCGCGCCATCGCCCGTGCGGCTGAGCCGCAGTAGTCTCGCCCGATGGTATCCATGCTGCCCGCGGCGCCGCCCGATCATGGCAATATTTACGATCTGCTGACCCGCGCCGCGGCGGCCGATCCGGATCATGTCGTCTGCCGCCTCGGCGATCAGGTGATGACGCGTGGCGATCTGGCGACGAGGGCCTCTGCCTTCGCCCGGGCGCTGGTCAACGGCGGTTTGCAGCAGGGCGAACGCGTCGCGGTGATGCTGGACAATTCGCCCGATCATCTCGCCGTCATCTTCGGCCTGGCCAAGGCCGGGATGGTCTGGATCCCCGTCAATACGCGCCTTCGCGGCCAGGGGCTCGCCTATATTCTCGAGCATTCGGCGCCCGGGCTGGTTTTGGCAGAGGGAGCCTTCGGTCCGGTGCTGGAGGCGGCCTTACCGGCAAGGCTCGCCGGCGCCGTGCTGCTGCGTTCGCCCGGTGAGGACGGGCTGTTCGGGGCGTTGGAGAGTGCCGGCGCGTCCTGGGGCCAGGCGGTGTCCGAAGAAGGGGCAGCCGCCTTGCTCAATATCAGCTACACCTCCGGCACCACCGGCCGGCCTAAGGGAGTGCTGGTCACCCATCGCATGCTCCAGGCCGCGACCCAGGCGGTGCTGTCTCTGGCCGAGATTCGCGACGGCGACCGCATGATCGTCTGGGAGCCCTTCTTCCATATCGGCGGCAGCCAGCTCCTCATCATCCCCTTGCTGTACAAGGTGACTTTGGCCCTGGTGGAGCGCTTCAGCGCCAGCCGGTTCTGGGATCAGGTGCGCGAGAACGGGGCCAGCCAGATCCATTATCTCGGCAGCGTGCTCCCCGTCCTATTGAAGCAGCCGGCGCGGCCGGAGGATCGCAGCCATGGCGCCCGCATCGCCTGGGGCGGGGGCTGCCCGCGGGATATCTGGCGCGAGGTCGAGGCGCGCTTCGCCCTCTCGCTGCGCGAATGCTACGGCATGACCGAGACCTCGAGCATCGTCAGCTGCAACTTCACGGGCAAGCTGGGTTCGGTGGGACGCGCGCTGCCCTGGTTCGAGATGACGATCGTCGATGAGGCGGGGCATCCCGTTCCACCGGGCAAGCTCGGCGAGATCGCGGTGCGCGAGCGGGCGCCGGGCGTGCTCTTCGCGGGATACTTTCGCGACCCCGAGACAACGGCCCGGGCCTTGCGCAATGGCCTGCTCTACACGGGCGACCTTGGCTCCTGCGACAGCGAGGGCGATTTCTACTTCCACGGCCGGAGGAGCGACAGCCTGCGTCACCGGGGCGAGAACGTCTCCGCCTTCGATGTGGAGGATGTGGTGCGCCAGCATCCCGATGTGGAAGAATGCGCCGTCATCGGTGTGCCGGGCGAGCTCGGCGAGCAGGACATCAAGCTCTTCGTCAAGGTGAAGCCGGGGCGCCGCCATAGCCCCAGCAGGCTCGTGGCCTGGTGCGCCGATCGCCTGGCGGGGTTCCAGCTTCCGCGCTACATCGTCGAGGTCGACCGCTTCGACAAGACGGCGAGCGAGCGGATCATCAAGCATGCTCTCCCGCGCGACATAGCCGGCGCCTGGGACCGTCTCGCGCCGGTGCCCGCGAATTCCGACGGCGGCGGCAAGCGAGGCGCCCCGTGAGCTATGACCACATCATCGTCGGCGGGGGCTCCGCGGGCTGCGTCCTGGCCAACCGGCTTTCGTCGACGGGACGCCAGGTGCTGCTCATCGAGGCCGGCCCCGATACGCCGCCGGACAATGTCCCGGAGATCATCTACGACAGCTATCCGAGCCTGGCCTATTTCGATCCGCGCTATCACTGGCGCGAGCTCCGGGTCTGCCATGAGGCCTATCGCGAAGGCGGCGCGCCGCTGAAGCTGCGCAAATTCGAGCAGGCCAGGGTCATGGGCGGCGGCTCCAGCATCAACGGCCAATTCGCGCTGCGCGGCCTGCCCGGCGACTTCGCGGAATGGCGGGCCATGGGGCTCGAAGGCTGGTCCTTCGACGACGTGCTGCCCTATTTCAAGAAGCTCGAGCGCGACACCGATTTCGAGGGGCCAGCCCATGGGCGCGACGGGCGAATTCCCGTGCGCCGGGTGTTCGAAGACCGCTGGCCGGGCTTCACCACGGCCGTGCATGAGGCCTTTCAGGCCGAAGGCTTTCCCGTCAGGGAGGACCTCAACGCCGATTTCGCCGACGGCTGCTTTCCCATGACCGTCTCCAACCAGTATGACCGCCGGGTCTCCACTGCCGTCGGCTATCTCGATTCCGCCACGCGCCGCCGCCCGAATCTGCGGATCCTCGCCGACACTTTGGTGACCGGCCTGCAGATGGTGGGGCGCAAGGTCACCGGCGTCCACGCCACTTTGCCGGGCGGCGCTGAGCAGCACTTCGAGGGCGGCGAGGTCATCCTTTCCGCCGGGGCGGCGCATTCGCCGGCGCTGCTGATGCGCGCGGGGATCGGGCCGGCCGATCATCTGAAATCCGTGGGCGTCGCGATCGCCGCCGATCTGCCGGGCGTGGGTGGCAATCTGCTGGAGCATCCCTCGATCAGCGTCGCGATTCATCTGAAGCCCGAGGCACGGCTGCCGGAAGGCCGACGCCGCCATATCTTCATGGGGCTGCGCTACTCCTCGCATCTCGACGACTGCCCTCAGGGCGACATGTTCCTACTGCCGGTCAATCGGGCGGGCTGGCATCCGCTGGGCAAGCAGCTCGGCACCTTCGTCCTGACCGTGCACAAATCCTATTCCCAGGGGCTGCTGCGGCTAAAAAGCGCCTCGCCGGCCGACGAGCCCATCGTCGCCATGAACCTCGCCTCCGATCCTCGCGACCTCAGGCGGCTGATGGATGGGATGCGCTTCATGCAGCGCATCCTCGCGCAGCCGGCCCTGAAGAGCGCCATCAATTTCTGGTTTCCGGCCGGCTATAGCGACCGGGTTCGCGCGCTAGCGATACCGAGCTTGCGCAACTACCTGGCCACGGGGATGGCGGCGCGGCTCATCGAGCTCAGCGGCTGGACGCGCGATCTCGTCTATCGCCACAAGCTCAATCCGGGGATCGATTGCGATCGCCTGGGGCGCGACGATGACTATCTGACGCAATGGATCGCCGACAATGTCTGGCCGAGCTGGCATATCTCCGGGACCTGCCGGATGGGCCGGCGCGACGATCCGGCGGCGGTGGTCGACGCGAAATGCCGCGTCCGGGGAATGGGCGGGCTCCGGGTGGTCGATGCCTCTGTCATGCCGACGATCGTCTCGGCCAATACCAACATCTCGACCATCATGATCGGGGAGAAGATCGCGGCCGAAATCCTCGCCGAATGAGCCGCGACGGCGCCTCTCGGCGCCATGATTCTCATTCACAGCGCCAATGAGAATTTTTCGTTTTTCCCGCGGGAATGCCCCCTCGATACTTTGGCATTGCTTTTATGGAGAGCGGCTAAGGGGTCGTATGGCCACCTTCGCTGCTCGCGCCGAAACCGATCGTCCCAACGGAACAGCAGCATGACCGACCGCGGCGATTTCGATCCCGATGCGATCACGGTGTCGGGCGAGCATTTCATCGACGGCGCCTTGACGAGCGCAGGCGATCCCCAAATCGAAGTGCTCCGGCCCTCCGATCATCGCCGGATCGGCTTCACCTATGATGCTTCCGAGGCAACGGTCGATCGCGCCGTCACGAGCGCGGCCAAGGCCTTCAGGACCAGCGGCTGGGCCGACCAGCCGCCGCGGGAGCGCGCCAAGGTCCTGCGCAACTGGGCGCAAGTGATCGAGGCCCATGCCGAGACGCTGGCGCGCATCGAATCCGCGGGCTCGACCCGGCTCATCAACGAGGTCCGGCTGCGCGATGTGGTCGCCGGCGCCGATCTGATCCGCTACTACGCCGAATATGCCGACAAACTCGAAGGGGTGATCACCCCGACGGGGTCGAAGGCCCTCAGCCTGGTGGTCAACGAGCCCTATGGGGTGGTGGGCGCGATCATTCCGTGGAACTTCCCCCTGATCAATGCCTGCATGAAGATCGCCCCGGCCCTGGCGGCGGGCAATGCCCTGGTCCTGAAGCCGTCGGAGATGACGCCCTTCTCCTTGGCGGCGCTCGCCCTCTTGTCGGTGGAGGCCGGGCTGCCCAAGGGCATCCTCACAGTCGTCAACGGCCATGGGCCCCATGCCGGATCGGCGATCGTGCGCCATCCGCTGGTCCGCAAGATCAGCTTCACCGGCTCGACGGCGACGGGCGTCCGGATCATGGCCGATGCAGCGCTCGGCGGCGTGAAGCCGGTGGTGATGGAACTGGGCGGGAAAAGCCCCATCGTCGTCTTCGCCGATGCAGCCGATCTGGACTCCATCTCGCGCAATATCCTGCGGGCCTTCACCTATAATGGCGGCCAGGTCTGCACCTCGGGCTCGCGCCTCGTCGTCGCCCGCAAGGTCAAGGACGAGCTGGTGGAACGGGTCGCGAATCTGGCGTCCGAGGTCAAGGCCGGCCCGACCTGGCGCACGACCAGCAACCTGCCCCCGGTCATCAGCGCCAAGCAATTCAAGCGGATCGAGGGTCTGATCGAGACATCGATCGGGGAGGGGGCCCGTCTCGTTGCCGGCGGGAGCCGGGTGGATTTGCAGAACGAGGGCGATTATCTGCAGCCGACCATCCTCGATGACGTCAAGCCAGGCATGACGGCCCATCGCGAGGAGTTCTTCGGCCCCGTCCTCTCGGTCCAGAGCTTCGAGGAGACGGACGAAGCGATCGCCCTGGCCGACCATCCCGTCTATGGGCTGGCGGCCAGCGTCTTCACCTCGGATATCAACAAGGCCCTTAAGCTTGCTCATGCCATCGAGGCCGGCACGGTCTGGGTGAACCAGCACGGCCGCCCCTCCGATTTCGCGCCACCGGCCGGCGGCTACAAGGGCTCCGGCTTCGGCAAGGATTGGGGACGCCCAGGAATCGAGGGCTATCTCCGGCAGAAGGCGATCTGGTTTGCGCAGAACTAGCGGCCGAGCTATCGGACGCTTTCAATTCATGATCACCCAAGGAGAATTGGCCGATGACAAAACCACTGAACGCCAAGCAGATCGAGGCGCTGCGCAAGATCGATACGCCGACGATCTGCAATCTGCTCGAGATGGTGGCGCCGAGCCGGCGCGGAACCGGCTTCACGACGAAGTTCCTGCATTGCGCCTTCCCGAATCTGCCGCCGATCGTGGGCTATGCCCGGACAGCGACCATCCGCGCCAAGGAGCCGGGTCCGCTGGCCGGCGACGACTACATGCAGCTCCGGTTCAAGTATTTCGACTATGTGGCCTCGGGCCCGACGCCGCGCATCAGCGTGATCCAGGACCTGGACGATTTTCAGCCGGGCTACGGTTCCTTCTGGGGTGAGGTGAACTCCAATGTGCATAAGGCGCTGGGCTGCGAAGGGGTGGTCACCAACGGCAGCGTCCGCGATCTCGATATGATCGCCCCAGGCTTCCAGATGCTGGCGGGCGTCATCGGACCGTCGCACGCCTTCGTCCATCTCGTGCATTTCGACTGCGAGGTGAACGTGCATGGCATGGTGGTGCGCTCCGGCGATCTCATCCATGCCGACAAGCATGGCGCCGTCGTCATCCCCCATGACGTGGCCGACAAGGTCGCCGGCGCCTTCGACCTGATGAGCCGGCGCGAAGCCGTGGTGATCGAAGCCTCGCGCGATCCGGAATTCACCGTGGAGAAGCTGAAGGCGGCCTTCAAGAAATCGGCCGCGATCAAGGCTTAGGCTTGACCGCCGACCTTGCCCAGCTATCGGAAAGTCGGCCTAAGATGCCTGGCCGGAGCCAAACCCGGGTTCCGGCCAGGCATTCTGGTCTCGTGACGAGACCCGCTGTTGGAGAGTTTGGCATGGCCGCCGACAAGCCCCGTTCCGACCAGCCGGGGCCTATCCGCTATCTGACCGCCGCCGATGTCGAAGCCATGGCGCCGCCGCCACGGCTTCTGCGCGAGGCGATCATCCGGATCTTCCGCGCGAAGGACCAGGATCTTACCGTCCACGAGCCGAAGATGACGATGTCGATCGCGCCGGGGCATTTCTTCCAATCCCTGGTGGGCGCCTCGCTGGACGAGAACCGGGCGATGACGAAATGGGCCAGCATCGTCGCGGAGAATTCCGGGCGGGGCCTGCCCAATGTGACCTCGCTGATCATCCTGACCGAGCTTGCGACGGGGCAGCCGCTCGCGATCCTCGACGGCAATTGGATCACCGCGGCCCGCACCGCCGCCATGACGGCGGTCGCCGCCACCTTCCTGGCGCGCGCCGATAGCCGGACTATCGGCTTCATCGGCTGCGGGGTTCAGGCGCGGAGCCATCTTTCCTCCCTCACCAGCGCCTTGCCCGGCTTGACCCATGCGCGGGTCTATGGCCGGAGGCGGGGCTCCAGCGATGCCTTCGCCGAGGAGGTGCGCCAAGCCGGGCTGGCGGCCAGGGTGGTGGAGGACCCCCGGGCGGCGGTCGAAGGCTGCGAGGTGGTGGTCACCACTGTCCCCTCCCAACCAGGGCTGCAGCCGTTTCTCGAACCCGCCTGGGTCGCGCCAGGCGGCTTCGTGGCCGCCGTCGATCTCGGCCGCCACTGGCAGCCCGCGCGCTTGCGCCAGGATTTCGATCTCATGATCACGGACGACCATCGCCAGAGCGAGGCGCTGGGGGCGGCCGGCAAGCTGCCCTATGCCGGGCCCTTCGATGCCGATCTCGGCGATTTCATCACGGGCCGCCATCCCGGCCGCCGTAATCAGGCGGAGCGGGCGCTGTTCCTGTTCCCGGGGATGGTGCTGGGGGACCTCGCCATCGCCGCGATGATCTATGCCATGGCCTGCGAGAAGGACATGGGGCTGAAGCTGCCGCGATGATGGCGTTGCGCTGGAGCGCCCAAAGGAGCCGGAGATGCAACTGACCCGCGACGAGCAGGAGATGCTGGACGGGACTCAGGGCGAGGCCAAGCAGATCGCCATGAAGGGGCTGGTCCAGCTCGGCGATGCCTTCGATGCCAAGGAGATGGTGACCATCGGCTATGCCCATATCTATGCGGGCCTGCCGATGTATGTGCACGACCTCGAGCTGATAGAGGATCTCGTGGCGCTCGGCGCCAAGGTCGCGGTCCCCTCCACCATCAATATCGCCAATGCGGATATCGAGAACTGGCGGGCCACCAAGGCGCCGGAGAATCTGGTGCGGCTGCAGGCCAGCACCCAGGCGGCACATAGCAAGATGGGAAGCTGCTGCACCTATACCTGCACGCCCTATTGGGCGGGGCATTGGCCCTCCTGGAACATGCATATGACCTCGCTGGAATTGACGGTCACGATCTTCGCTAATTCGGTGGTGGGCGCGCGCTGCAACCGCGACGGCTTCTTCGCCGTCTATGCCGCCATCGCTGGCCGCTATCCTAAGTTCGGCTATCACTTGGACGAGACGCGCCGGGGCACGCATCTGGTCGCCGTCGATGTCGATCTCCATTGCACCAGCGACTATTCCTGCCTCGGCTTCTATGTCGGGCTCATGGTGGGCAATGGCGTGCCGGTGTTCACCGGCTTTCGCCACCGGCCGAGCCTGGACGATCTCGACGCGCTGGGGGCGGCGCTGGCGACCTCGGGCGGGGTTGCCATGTTCATCGTGCCCGGGGTGACCCCGCCTTTCGCCACGGCGGAGCAGGCCTTCGGCGGCGTGCTGCCGCGGGAATCCGTCGGCGTCGGGCCGGCGGAGGTCAATTCGATCTATGAGCGATTCTGCACCGGGTCGACCGCGGATTTCGACCTGGTCCATCTCGGCTGCCCCCATGCTTCCTTCCAGGAGATGAAAGAATACGGCGAGCTCCTGGGCGGCAAGCGGGTCAAGGAGGGGGTCGAGCTCTGGGTGACCACCAGCCGGGCCGTCCGACAGATGGCGGCCGATGCCGGCATCGTCCGGGCGCTGGAGACGGCCGGGGCCAAGGTGATCTCCGACACCTGTCCCATCATGTGCCATTTCGCCCGCACCGCCTCGCCCGACCCGGCGCTGGGTATCGTGCCGCCGCCCATCCGCTCGGTCATGGTCGATTCCGCCAAGCAGGCGAAATATGTCCGCGACATGATCCAATGCGACACGCTGCTGACCGGGACCCGGGAGGCGGTGCAGGCGGCGCTGACCGGCAGCTTCCACCTGCGCCGGCTCTGACCCCGGGGCGCCGAAGCCATGTCCGATCCCGCCGTCCTGCCTGCGCTTCTGCCGCCGCTTCCCCTGGTTTTCCAGGGCCGCGGCATCGTGATGGGCGCGGGCGCCGGACCAGCCCTGGTCGCCCTGGAGCCGATCTCCTTCTTCGGCGATGTGGATATCCGTACGGGTCGGATCACCGGCGATATTCCCAGTGTCCGCAATGCCTGCATCCGCGGCTGCGTGCTGTTCCTGCCGCTCACCCGCGGTTCCGCCGGCGCCTGGCGAATCCTGCATCAGCTCCAGAAGCATGGGAATGCCCCGGCCGCTCTGGTCATCCGGGAGCGCCCGGATCCCAGCGTGGTCCAGGGCGCCATCCTTGGAAGCATTCCGATTGTCTGCGGAGGGCCCCTCGAAGCCTTCGATCTCCGCCTCAACGGGGTCTGGACGGAGGTCGATGCGACCACTGGCCGCGTCACCCTGGGACGGACATGACCCGCGCCGCGAGGCCGGCGGAAAGCCATGGATGCCAGTTCATTGGCACGGTGAAATTTTTTCGTTTCACAACCGCCAGGGGCGACTTGAAGATTGCCAGCGTAAAAGAATTCCTCCAGGGAGCTGAAAAATGAACCGCATAACAAATCGGGGTGGGCAACGTCCGGGACGCTCACTAAGCCGTCGTCAATTCCTCAAGACGACCGGTGCGGCGGCTTCCGCCGCGACGGTCCTCGGCATGGGCTTTCCGGCCATCGCCCAGTCGAAGCCCGACCAGCTGATCATTCCGGATGCAGGCGGCATCCTGCGCGACGCCTATATCAAGGCGCATTACGACACCTTCACTGCGGCGACGGGCATCAAGATCGTCCCGGCCGAGTACATGGGCGTGGCGCAGCTGAAGGCCATGGTGGACAACAAGGCCTGGGGCGGCGGCGATGTCATCGCGCTCTCGGCTGGCGAGGCGGCGATCGCCAGCAAGCAGGGGCTGGTGGAGAAGATCGACTACAGCCTGATCGATCGGCCCAAGATGGTCCCGCAGGCGGCCCATGACGATTACGTCCTGTCGCTTCTGGCGGCGAGCCTGATCGCCTGGAACACCAAGAAATACGATGCCACGACCGCCCCGCAAGGCTGGGTGGATTTCTTCACCCCGGGCAAATTCAAGGGGCCGCGCGGCCTGTGGAAGAATGCCACGCTGACGATGGATATCGCGGCCATGGGCGCGGGCGTGCCCAAGGAGAAGCTCTATCCGCTGGATATCGACAAATCCATCGGGGCCCTCAAAGCCGTGCGGGACGATCTGGTTTTCTGGGAGCATGGCGCCCAATCGGCTCAGCTGCTGATCGACAATCAGGTCGATTTCGAGTTCGCCTGGAACGGCCGCGTCTATAAGCCGAAGATGAGCGGCCAGCCCGTCGACTACAGCTTCAACCAGGCGCTCCTCGACGGCGATGCCATGGTCGTTCCGAAGGGCTCGCCCAACCAATATTGGTCGCAGCGCTTCATCGCCCATATGATGCAGGCCAAGACCCAGGCGGCGCTGTCCGAGCTCATCCCCTACGGGCCGACCAATACGGACGCCAATGCCCTGATCCCGCCGGAGGTGCAGAAGAATCTGCCGACCGGCCCGGACAATTTCCCCAAGACGGTCTTCCAGGATTTCGACTGGTGGGCCAATGACGGGCAGAAGGCGTATGATGCCTTCAACGCGTACCTGCTCGGCTAGCGAGCGGACAAGAAAAGGCTGACGGGAGTCATCGCCGTCCTGCACGGTGGCGATGGCTCCCCGGATCGAAAAAATGCCGGAGCCGGGCCGGCGACGGCCGGTCTCCGGCCTTTTGTCTTTCGGGAGCAGGCCCCTCGGGAAGCAAGATTGGGGTACGGGAGAGCGATGCGGAAGAGGAAGATATGGACTCCGGGGAGGGGCTATCTCTATCTCCTCATCCCGCCCGGGGTCTTCCTCGGCCTGCTCTTCATCTGGCCGCTCGCCACCGTCGTCTACCAGGCCCTGTTCCAGCCGAGCTTCGGCGTAGCAAACTTCGTCACCATCCTCGCCAGCACGACCCATATCCGGGTCCTGCTCTTCACCTTCGAGCTTGCGGGTGAAGTGACCCTGATCTGCCTGCTCGTGGCCTATCCGGTCGCCTATGTGATGTCCCGGGCAGGGGACAACATGCTCCATGTGGCCTTGGCCCTGGTGCTGATCCCCTTCTGGACCAGCGTGGTCATCCGCACCTATGCCTGGGCCGCCCTGTTCCAGCGCCGCGGTCTGGTAAACGATCTGCTTGTCCAGATGGGCATCGTCGATGAGCCGGTGAAGTTCATCTACAACAACACCGGCGTGCTGATCGGCATGGTGCAGATCCTTCTGCCTTTCATGATCCTGCCGCTGCTGAACGCCATGCGCCGGATGGATATGACGCTGATCCGCGCCGCGGCGATCCTGGGCGCCAATCCGCTCCGGGTCTTCATCCACGTCTATCTGCCGCTTTCGATGCCGGGGGTGACGGCGGGCGTGCTGCTGGTATTCATCAGCGCCGTCGGGTTCTACGTCACCCCGGCGGTGCTGGGCGGACCGCGGCAGATGATGATCGCCGTGCTGATCGAGCAATATGTCACCCGCACCCTCAACTGGCCGCTGGCCTCGGCGCTGGCGACCATCCTGCTGGTGGCCACCACGGTGCTCTATCTTGTGTATGAGCGGGCGACCCGGCGCCTGGGCGGCGCGCTCAGCATGGGCCAGGGCTAGTCGCCATGAGCTGGCCGATCGCCATGCGCCTGTGGAAGATTTTCCTGCTGGCCTTCACTTGCCTCGCCTGCCTCTATCTCGTCTTTCCGACCTTCGTGATTTTGCCGCTCTCCTTCAGCAGCAGCCTCTATCTCAGTTTTCCGCCGCCGGGCTGGTCGACCCAGTGGTATGTCGCGCTCTGGAACTCCCCGACCTACAGCGTCGCCTTCCTGCACAGCGTCCTGATCGGCCTGCCGGCGGCGGCGCTCGCGGTCGTCTTCGGGACCATGCTGGCTCTGGCGCTGGTGCGGGGCAAGGTCTGGGGCACGCGCGGCCTGACGGCGCTCGCCATCGCGCCCTTCCTGCTGCCCCAGATCATCCTGGCCATCGGGCTCTATTCGATCCTGGCGAAATTCGGCCTTACGGCCACCTATGTCGGCGTCATCGCGGGCCATGCGGTGGTGGCGACGCCGCTGGTCTTCATCACGGTCTCGGCAGCGCTCAGAAGCTATGACTCGACCTTCGAGATGGCGGCCATGACCCTGGGAGCTAACGGCTGGAAATCCTTCTGGTTCGTGACCTTCCCGATGATCCGCCTGGGCGTGCTCGCCGGCGGTATCTTCGCCTTCTCCTTTTCCTTCGACGAGATCATCATCGCGCTGTTCCTGACCAATACCCAGACGACGACCCTGCCGAAGCAGCTCTACAGCGAGCTTCGCTACAACATGACGCCGACCATCGCGGCCGCCTCCAGCGTCATCATCGCCATCTCGCTCTTGCTGCTGACGGCGGTCGCCCTGATCGAGAAGAGGTCGCGCAAGCGCATCGCCGCCGCCGGCGCGGAGGCCAAGGCATGAACAAGGAAATCTCCGAGCGCGAGGTGATCTCACCCGCCACGGCTCCTGCCAGGCGCCGCGGCGCGCGAGTGGTCTATGACGGGGTGACCAAGCAATACGGCAATCTCTACGCACTTCATCCGACCTCGCTCGAGATCGAATCCGGCGAGTTCTTTTCCATCATCGGCCCGAGCGGTTCGGGAAAGACCACGCTGCTCGGCGTCACCGCCGGATTTATTCCGCCCACCGATGGGCAGATTCTGGTCGATGGCCGGGATCTGGTGGGCATTCCGCCCTTCCAGCGCAACATCGGCATGGTGTTCCAGAACTACTCCCTATTCCCGCATATGACCGTCGCCCAGAACATCGGCTTTCCCCTGCGCATGCGGAAGCTGGGGCGGGCCGAGGCCGATGAGCGGATCAAGCGGATGCTGGGCGTGGTCCGCCTGGGCGGCATGGCGGATCGCTATCCCGCCCAGCTCTCCGGCGGGCAGCAGCAGCGGGTCGCCTTGGCGCGGGCCGCCGTCTATGACCCTGTCCTGCTGCTTATGGATGAGCCGCTGAGCGCGCTGGACAAGAACCTGCGCGAGGAAATGCAGCGCGAGATCAAGGCCTTCCAGCAGGCCCTCGGCGCGACGGTGATCTATGTCACCCACGATCAGTACGAGGCCTCCTCCATGTCGCATCGCATCGCGATCATGAACGGCGGCCGGGTGGCGCAGATCGGCAGTCCGCGGGAGCTCTACGAGAACCCGCGCAATCGCTTCGTCGCGAGCTTCCTGGGCGAGGCCAATCTCTTCGAGGTCCGCAGCCACCAACCCGCCGCCGGCAACCGGACCCTGGTCGAGACGGGCCAGGGCTTCCGCATCCATGCCGCGGGCACGCCGCCGCCCGGAAAGGGCTTCGTCCTTTGCGTGCGGCCCGAACGAATTTCCGTCGGGCCGGCGAAGTCGACAGCCGCGAACCAGCTGACGGGAAGCGTGAGCGATGTCGTCTATTCCTCGGGCACGGCGCATTACCGCATCCGGGTGGCGCCGGATATGGAGATCAATCAGAAGATCCAGGCAGGCAGCATGGCTCGGCAGTTCGACATCGGCGAGACCGTGCATCTCTCCTGGGACGAGAGCGATAGCCAGCTCATTGCAGAGGAATAGCGCAAGGACACGGGGCTTCGACCCCCAGGTTCGCTCGCCGCGCCGCGGGCGTCAGCAAGGAAATAATTGGCCATGATTTTCGACTACGTCATCGTCGGCGGCGGATCCGCTGGCTGCGTGCTTGCCAACCGGCTGTCGGCCGATCCGAGCAAGCAGGTGGCCTTGCTGGAGGCCGGCCCCGACACGCCGCCGGAGCATATCTCCACCGAGATCTATGCGCTGTCCTTCCTGCCGCATTATTTCGGCGAAGAATGCTACTGGACCAAGCTCGAGGCCTATGTCGACCCGATCGGCAATCACAGCGTCGAGGAGATGATGCGGAGCCAGAAGCCGCGCCGCTATGAGCAGGCGCGGATCATGGGCGGCGGTTCGACGGTGAACGGCCAGGTCGCCATCCGCGGCCTGCCCTCCGACTATGACGAATGGGATTCCCTGGGCGCGCGCGGATGGCGCTGGGATGACTGCCTGCCTTATTTCCGGCGGCTGGAACGCGACATGGATTTCGACGGGCCCCTGCATGGCAAAGAAGGGCCGATCCCGATCCATCGCACCTTTCCTCCGGACTGGGGCGCCTTCTCGCTTGCCTTCCGCGACTCCCTGGCGAAGAAGGGAATCCCCTATTACGACGATTGCCACGGCCAGTTCGGCGACGGCTGCTTCCCCTTCCCCCGCAACAATATCCTGACCCATCGCGTCTCCACGGCCATGGGCTATCTCGACGGCGCCACGCGGCTGCGCAAGAACCTGCATATCCTGGCGAAGACCGCTTTGGAGCAGATCGAGTTTGACGGCAAGCGGGCGGTGGCGGCCCTGGTCCGCCGCGGGGCCAGAAGGAAAGGATCGAGGGCCGGGAGATCATCATCTCGGCCGGCGCGCTGCATTCGCCGGGCATCTTGATGCGGGCCGGCATCGGCCCGGGCGATCAGCTCCAGGCGCTCGGGATCGCCGTCCGGTCGGACCGGCCCGGGGTGGGGGCCAATCTGCAGGAGCATCCTCTCGTCGGGATCGGCATCCATCTCAAGCCCGAGGGAAGGTTGCCGCCGACGATGCGCAATAATTTCATGCTGAACATGCGCTTCTCATCGGGCCTTCCTGGCTGCCCCGGGCAGGATATGAAGCTCTCCGTCTCCAACCGCTTTGCCTGGAGCAAGGCGGGGGCACATTTCGGGACCACCCAGTTCGGACCCAACAAGGCCTATTCCAAGGGCTTCGTCCGGCTGCGCGACAAGAATCCGAAGTCCGAGCCCATCGTCGCCTTCAACCTGATGTCGGACCCGCGCGATCTGCGCCGCACCATGGATGCGGTGCGCTTCGCCGTCGGCGTGCTCCAGACCCCGCCGGCCCGCGACCTCGCTTTTTCCATCTTCCCCGGTATCTATGGCGAGATGATCCGCAACCTCACGACCCAGTCGCGGGTGAACAAGGTCGTCACCGATCTGGCCGCCCATCTGCTGGATGTCGGCGGCGTCGCCCGCAAGCTGGTGATGAGCCTGGCGATGAAATCCAAGCTCACCATCGACGATATGGTGCAGGACGACCGCAAACTGGAGGATTGGATCCACCAGGGCGTCCAAGGCGATTGGCATGCCTGCGGCACCTGCAAGATGGGCGCCCCGGAGGATCGCGCCGCCGTGGTGGATCCCGAGGGCCGGGTCTATGGGGTGGAGAATCTGCGGGTGACCGATGCCTCCATCATGCCCACCATCCCCGCTGCCAATACCAATATCAGCACCATCATGATCGCCGAGAAGATGGCCGACGTGCTGCTGGGACGGCGCGCGCCGAGGGCGCGGGAAGCCATGGGCGCCATGCAGGGGTAGCGGCTTGCCTCGCGCGACAAGCCTAGGATAAGCTTACCGCAAATCGGGCGCTGCCGGCGCTCGGAAGGGCGGAACTCAGCCGTCCATTCGCCGGGGGCTGAACCCGCCAAGGGAGAGATGGAAACACAGCTGCCACCGTTGACGGCGCTTCGTTGTTTCGAGATGGCGGCGCGCCGGGAAAGCTTCACCCTTGCGGCCGACGAGCTGTTCCTCACCCCGTCGGCGGTCAGCCATCAGATCAAATCCCTGGAGGCCTTCCTGGGGAATCAGCTGTTTCTGCGGGTCGGCCGCAAGATGCTGCTGACCGATGCGGGCGCCTCCTACTACGCGCATATCCGCAGCGCCTTCAACGAGATCCTGGCGGCCACAAGGGCGCTCTCGGGGCCGCGGGTGGGCGCCACCCTGAAGGTCAATGTGGCGCCGCATTTCGCCTCCGTCTGGTTGATGCCGCGCTTCGCCCATTTCGTGCGCAATCATCGCAATCTCGAGCTGCAGGTCTTCACCCACCGCCATCCCACCAGCTTTTCCGAGACCTCCATCGATTGCGAGATCCGCTACGGCCATGGCAAATGGTTGAATTTATGCTCCGATCTCCTGCTCCATGACGAGTTGACGCCGCTCTGCAGCCCGGCTTTGGCGGAGACCGGGGCATTCACGAAGCCAGAAGACGTCATCAAGCACACACTCATCTACAGCAACCGGCACACGAGCTGGGACAGCTGGGCGGCGAACTGCCAGGTCGAAGGCATCGAGCGGGCGACCAAGATCCATGTCGATCGCTCCACCCTGGCGCTGGACGCGGCCATTGCCGGCATCGGCATCGCGCTGGAGAGCAAGCTCCTCGCCGATCACGCGGTGAACGCCGGCGAGCTCGTGGCACCGCTCGAGGACCATTGCGTCAGCGAGGAGGCTTATTACCTCGTCTATCCCAAGAGCCATGCGAAGATCGAGCGGGTAAATCTGTTCCGGACATGGCTCATGGAGATGCTGGGCGAGCATAAGCAGGCTGCCCCTCGGACCCCCGCCCGCACCGCCTCGACGGGCAAGGCGGCCTGAGGGCGCTTCTTCTTCCGCTCGCATGATTCCCATTCACCGTGCGAATGAGATTTTTTCGTTTCAATTGCCGCCGGCTGCCATCGATACTCGCCGGTGATGAAGATCATCGTCATCGGCGCCGGAATCGTGGGCATTTGCTGCGCCAGCTATCTTCAGCGCGACGGCCATGAGATCACGGTGCTCGATCCCGTCGCGCCGGGCGGCAATTGCTCCTTCGGCAATTCGGGCAGCATCGCGCCCGGCTCCTGCATCCCCTTGTCCCTGCCGGGGGTGATCCGCAAGGTCCCGTCCTGGTTGCTGGATCCCGAGGGGCCGCTGCGCGTCGACTGGCGCTATCTGCCCACGGCGCTTCCCTGGCTGATGGGCTTCATCCGGGCGGGCAGGCCGGCCCAAGCCATGGCAGCGGCTTCGGCGTTGCGCGCGCTGCACCAGGGCACTTTCGACAATTACATGCCGCTGCTCCAGGCAATTCCCGGTGGGGAGAGTCTGGTGCGCCGGCCGGGCCAGATCTACGTCTACGAGACGGAAGAATCTTTCCAGCACGATCAGGGGGTGCTGGACATCCGCCGCCGGCACAATGTGCAGATGGAGATCCTCACCGGCGATGCGGCCCGGGCGATGGAGCCCAGCCTGTCGCCCCTGATCCGTCATGCCGTGTTCTTTCCCGAGGCCGGCCATTGCCTGAACCCGGAGCGGATCGTCCAGGTCCTGGCCGGCGAAGTGGAACGCCGGGGGGGTGTCGTGAAGCGCGAGCGGGTGGTCGCCTTCGAGCGCGGCGAGCAGGGTCTCCAAGGGCTTCGTACGGAAGCGGGGAGCTACCCGGCCGATGCCGTGGTGGTGGCCGCGGGCGCCTGGTCGGGCAAGTTGGCGGGCGAGCTCGGCCAGAAGATTCCGGTCGAGACCTTGCGCGGCTACCATGTGGTGTTTCGCGATCCCGGCATCGAGACCAAGATGTCGATCCTTTCTGTCACCGGCAAATTCTCCGCCACGCCGATGGAGATGGGCCTGCGCTGCGGGGGCACCATCGAGATCGCCGGCTTCAACAAGAAGCCGGACTACCGCCGGGCGGATATCATCGCCCACCAGGCCAAACGTCTGTTTCCAGGCCTGCGCACCGAACCCACCACCCAATGGATGGGGCATCGGCCGGGGACGCCGGATTCCGTGCCCGTCATCGACCGCGCGGCCCATGTCCCCAATGTCTATTATGCCTTCGGTCATGGTCAGACCGGGCTGATCGGCGCCTCGACCACCGGCCGGCTGATCGCCGAGCTTGTCGGCGGGCGCAAGCCGGTCATCGACCTGGCGCCTTATCGGGCCAGCCGCTTCGGCTGAGCCGGGCCTTCAAATCAAGCAAGGGACGTGACGATGGCACAGCAGGAATCGACCCGGGCCAAGGTGCCCCAACGCGCCGTGAATGCCGACATGGCGCGCCGCGCGGCGGAGGCTGCTGCCGAGAAGTCGAAGGAGATCGGCGCGCCGGTGAGCATCGCTGTTGTCGATGACGCCGGCCATCTCGTCTATTTCCTGCGTGCCGACGGCTGCGGCTACCTCACCTTCGAGACCGCCAAGGGCAAGGCCGCCCTCTCGGCCGCGTTTCGCCGCCCGAGCAGGGAGTTCGTCGAGGCTGCCCGCGAGAATCCCGGATTCTGGCTGAATACCACCCAGTGTCACGGCATGATCATCGGCGCCGGTGGCTATCCCATCACGCGCGACGGCGTGCTGGTCGGCGGCATCGGCTGCGGCGGCGCCACCGGCGAGCAGGACCACCTCTGCGCGGAAACGGGGGCGAAGGCCGTCAGTAGCTGAGAGAGAGAAAAGCCGAACCTCAGCCGATCCTTTCGCCCCGGGGCAGATGCGGGTCGGCGGGCAGGACGGCGTCGGGCACCTCCTCGGACAGGAGCTCGCCGATGCGCACGAGGCGGGCAGGGGGGCGCAGGCGGGGAAGCTGCACATCTTCGACGGCACAGCCGTCTCTCGCGGCGATCATCGAGGCGAAAGTGGCTTGGCAGAAGCGGCCCTGGCATCGCCCCATGCCGATGCGGGTCGCCGCCTTGAGGGCGTAGGCGCTGCCGGCCGGTCCGAGCGAGGCGGGGCTTAATGCTGCCGCCGTCACTTCCTCGCAGCGGCAGATGAGGGTGTCGGGCGTGACCAGCTGGAGGTAATCCGCGGGCGGGTGATAGAGGAACTCCAGCCCGAGGCGGAAGCGCTCCATTCGGGCCAAGCGTCTCCGCAAGCCGGCCTCGCGCGCTTCGCTCTTAACGGCGCGACCGACCCGCCGGGCGGCGGCAAGCCCCGCGAGCGCACCTTCGAGCAGAGCGAGCTCGACTCCCCCGATGGCGGCGCCATCGCCGGCGGCGAGGATATTGGCCGAGCTTGTCTCCAGATCGTCATTGCGCTGCGGCAGCCAGCCGCCGCGCTGGGCGCGATAGACGAGCCGGCATCCCAGCATCTGATAGAGCTCGGTGGAGGCGCGCAGGCCGAAACCGGTGATCAGGGTATCGGCCTCGATCCTTCGTGCCCGATCGCGGGCGATGCGGCCATCCCTGTCGATGGGCGCCACGCGAACCGCCTGCAATGACTCCTCGCCCAAGGCCTCGATGACCGTCTCGCCGCTGCGTATGGGAACGCCATGGCGCAGCATCACGCTGCGATAGCTCAGCGCGAGGCGAAGGATCTTGGGGCTGGCGGCGAGGGCGGGAAGCAGCGGCAGGAGCCGGCGGTGAATGGGCGCCGCCTCGACTACCTCGGCCACCTGTGCCCCGCCGCGCAGCAGGCTCACCGCCGTCACCAAAAGCAGCGGTCCATTACCGGCGACGACGGCGCGCCGGCCGGGAAGCATGCGGTGCTCTTTGACCAGGTTCTGCAGGCCCCCGGCCGTGACGACCCCCGGCAGTGTCCAGCCGGGAAAGGGCACGGGCCGGTCATGGGCGCCGGTGCAGAGGATGAGGCAACCCGCCGTCAGCCGGCCCGACCCGCGCGGTCCGGAATAAGCGACCATTCGGTCATCGTCCAGCGACCAGACCGTGGTCTCCGGCATGTAATCGACGTCGGGATGGCTGATGATGGTTAGCAGCGCTTCGGCCCGCGGCTGGTCCTTGTCGAACACTGTCGCCGCGCTGCGGCGGAACTCGCCGGAGACCTGCCGGAAATACTGGCCGCCGGGCTGCCGGTTGTCGTCGATCAGGGTCACCTTGGCGCCGCTGGCGACCGCCTCGGCCGTGGCTGCCAGCCCGGCCGGTCCGGCGCCGATGACGGCGATCTCGACCGCCCTCATGGCGCCGTGGCCCGCTGGCCCGCGGCCTCGAGACGGGCGGGATCGAAGGCCTCGATGGGCAGGTCGGTCCGGCCCTCGCGGATGAGCTGCGCCAGGAGCCGGCCCTGGGCCAGGCCCAGATGAAACCCGCCGCGCGCCCCGGCCGAGACATAGGCATTGGCATGGCCGGGCAGGCGGCCGAGGAAGGGCAGGGCATCCGCCGTCACGGCCTCGAATCCGGCCCAACTGCGGACGAGGCGGAGCTGGCGAAGCGCCGGCACGACCGAGGCTGCCTCCTTCAAATTCTGCATCAGCCGTTCGTGGTCGATTTCCTTGCGCGGCGGAGAGAAGCCCCCGCGGCCCTGCCATCCGCCCCCGATGAGGATCGTGCCGTTGCGATGTTGCTTCAGGGACAGGACCCCGCCGATATGGGTGACCACCCGGTCGATGAGGGGTGGGGCGGGCTCCGTTACCGAGAGCATGTTCACATCGACATAGAGGGGAAGCCTCACCCCCAGCATGGCACCGAGCTCGGCCGTCCAGGGGCCGGCGGCCAGCACGAGCTTGCGGCAGAGAAGCTCGCCCGTCGGAAACGACAGGCGATAGCCCTCCCGTTGGCGCTCGATCGATGTGACAGGCGAGCCCGACAGGATCCGCGCCCCGGCGCGCCTAACCGCCTCAGCCAAGGACGGACCGGTCAGCAGCGGGCTTGTGAAGCCATCCTCGCGGCAGAAGCTCGCCGCCTGCACGGAAGCGCCCAGCCAGGGTGCGAATTCCCGCAGCGCCGGCCCGTCGAGCCAATCCGTCTTCACCCCGGCATTGGCCTGACGTTCGGCATAGCGACGCAACTCGCCAAGCTGCGCTTGGGAGGTCGCCACCCGCAAACCCCCCGGCCGCGCGATTCCGGTCTCGATCCCCATGCCGCGCAGGGATTCCCAGAGATCGAGGGCGTAGCGGGCCAAAGCGAGGACGGGGATGATCTTGACCTGCAACGACAATGTGCCGGCATTGGCGCCCGAGGCCTCGCTCCAAGGCTCGGCGCGCTCGATCACCGTGACCTCGGCGCCGTCCCGGGCAAGAAACAGCGCCGTGCTCAAACCCGCGATGCCGCCGCCGATGACGGCGATCTCGGTTCCCAGCGAGGAGGTGAGAGATCCGCTCGCCATGGAGGCCGATCATGCTCCTCGTCGCAGATCCGGCTGCGATCATCGGCCTGGCTCGAGTGCCGGAGAAACGAAAAAAACTCAACGGCCGGAATGAATCCTGTTCACCCGCAGGGCGGCTGAGGCGCGTTCATTCGCGCCGTGAAAAATATTCATTTCCCATCATTTTCCGCCTCGCGGATGATCGCTTCCATCGGGTCCCGGTGATCGCTGTCTCCATGGCCGAGGCGTGAGGAGAGGCATGACGAAGGCGATTCGAATCGACCAGGGGCTGCAACGCGGCGCGCCCTTCTGCTTCGACGTCGATGGCGAGAGCGTGCCGGCCTTCGGCGGCGAAACGGTGGCCGCCGCCTTGATGGCTGAGGGCCGGCGGGCCTTGCGCGTCACCGCCGGACGGAAGGAAGGCCGCGGCTACTACTGCGGCATGGGTGTCTGCTGGGACTGCATGATGTGGCTCGAGGGCGAGGGCAGTGTGCAGACCTGCCGGCTGCTGGCGGCCCCCGGCATGCGGCTCAAGACCATGAAGGGCGCCGGACCGCGCGAGGCATTTCCGGATGCGGGACATGCGGAGATCCCGTCAGACGACGATTTCCTGGGCTAGAGTGCATGAAATCCTCGCAAGTCTCCGACGATTTTCCGCTCAAGCTCTATATCGGCGGCCGCTGGTGCGATGCGCAGGATGGCGACACGTTCGTCACCTTCGATCCGGCAACGGGCAAGCCCCTGGCCGAGGTGGCCGCCGCCAACGGACCCGATGTCGATGCGGCGGTGGCGGCGGCAAAGGCCGCGCTCGCCGGGCCTTGGCGACGGGCCTTGCCGGCCGAGCGCGGGCGTATCCTGCAGCGCGCCGCCGCGATCATCCGGCGCGATGTGGAGCGGATCGCTTTCGTCGAATTCCTCGACAGCGGCAAGCCGCTGCGCGAGGCCAAGGGCGATGTGGAGACGACGGCCCGCTATTTCGAGTATTACGCCGGCATCGCCGACAAGCTGCAGGGGGACACCATTCCCTTGGGGATGGATTATCTCTCCTTCACCTTGCACGAACCTGTGGGGGTCACCGCCCACATCATCCCGTGGAATTTCCCGCTGGCGACCACGGCCCGCGGATTGGCGCCGGCCCTGGCCGCCGGGAATGCGGCCATCGTCAAGCCCGCGGAGGAAACGCCGCTGACGGCCCTGTTCCTGGGCAAAGTCCTGGCCGAGGCGGGCCTGCCGGACGGCGTCTATAACGCGCTCTCGGGCACCGGCGAGGAAACCGGCGCCGCTCTGGTGTCGCATCCCGATGTGAGCCATGTCACCTTCACGGGCTCGGTGGAGACCGGCAAGCTGGTGATGAAGGGTGCCGCCGATCATGTCGCCTCGGTGACGCTGGAACTCGGCGGCAAATCGCCCATCGTGGTGCTGGCGGATGCCGATCTCGACAGCGCCCTCGCCGGCATCATGAAGGCGATCTTCACCCATGCGGGCCAGCTCTGCTCCGCTGGATCGCGGCTGATTGTCGAGCGGCCGATCGCCGATATCCTGCTGCAGCGGCTGACGGTGGCGACCCAGGCGCTGACGGCGGGCCGCGGCATCGACGATCCCCATATCGGCCCGCTGATCTCTCCGCAGCAGCTGTCCCGGGTGGCCGCCTATGTGACCGGCGCGCGCAATCGCGGGGTCAATATCATTACCGGCGGACATCCCATCGAGATCAAAGGGCTGGAAGGCGGCTGGTTCTACGAGCCCACCTTGCTCTCCGATCTCGACCCACAGGATCCGCTGGTGCAGGAGGAGGTATTCGGCCCGGTGCTCGCCATCCAGATCGCCGATTCGGCCGAGGAGGCGCTGCTTCTGGCGAACGACACCGCGTTCGGCCTCGTCGCCGGCATCTATACCCGCGACATCTCCCGCGCCCTGCAGCTGGCCCGCGACATCGATGCCGGCCAGATCTTCATCAACCAGTATTTCGCCGGTGGCGTCGAGACGCCCTTCGGAGGAACAAAGAGCAGCGGCTTCGGGCGAGAGAAGGGCCTCGAAGCCTTGCGCAACTACATCCGGGTCAAGACCGTGACGGCACGCATCTGAGAAGCGGCGTCGGTCGACCTTTCCACCCATCGCTCACCTTGGAGAGAGACATGCATCGCCCGATCCAATTCGAACCCAACAAGCTGCGCCAGAAGATGGCGACCGACCGGCTGATGGTCGGCAGCGTCATCACCAGCATGGCGCCCGGGATGATGCATGCCGCGGGATTCGCCGGGCTGGATTTCATCCGCATCGATGCCGAGCATATGTTCGCCCGCGACGAGCGGATGGAATTCGTCCTTCAGACCGCGCTGACCGCAGGAGTGACAGCGATCGTCCGCGTCGATCGCGACGACGATTTCATGGCCCGCAAGATCCTGGAGTTGGGGGCCGGGGGCATCCTCTTTCCCCAGCTGGAATTGGTGGAGGAGGTCGTCCATGCCGTGCGGACGACGAAATTCCCGCCCAAAGGTATCCGCGGCTACAGCAGCCTCTGCTGGTCCGGTGGCTTCGGTGCCAAGACCGGCGCCGATTGGGTGAAATGGAGCGATTCCGAACCGCTCGTCGGCATCATGATCGAAACTCACCGCGCGGAATCCTGCCTGGAGGAGATGATTGCGGTCGATGGCGTGGATTTCGTGCTCTTCGGCCCCTCGGATTATTCCATGTCGCTCGGCCTTGGCCGAACCATGAAAGACCACCCGCAGGTACTGGGTGCCTTCAAGCGGACCATTGCCGTGGCCAAGAAGCTGGGCAAGCCTGTCATGATGGGGCTCGGCATCGGCAATGAGGAGATCCGCCAGTATCACGAGATGGGGGTTCGGATGTTCGAGCTCGACCATGACATCGGGATCGTGCGCAAGGTCTGGTCGGAGAAGGTCGACTTCATCGAGAGCCTGCAGGGTTGACGATCATGAGCGAGCCCGCGGACCTTCTCCTCTTCGGCAGCGGCGCCTTCGCCGCGCGCATCGTCTTCGACATCGCGGCGACCGCAACCCAGCCGGTGAGAGTCGCGATCGCCGGGCGCAATGCGATCCGGCGGGATTGGCTGCGGGTGGCGGCCAATGCCCGAGCGGCCAATTTCGGCCGGCCGGCGTTTTTTGTCGCCCATGCCGTCGACCTCTCGCTGCCCGATGCCGCCGACGAGGCGATCCAGACCTATCGGCCGAAGGTCGTGGTCCAGGCCGCGACCACCCAGACATCCTCCGTCATCAGCGGACAGAAGGATGCCTGGGGACAGCTGGTGAGCGAGGGCGGCCTCGGCATCACCGCCGTGTTCAATGCGCTGTTCTCCGGCCGGGTCGCCGCTGCCCTGACGAAGGCGGGATCAAAGGCCCGCTTCGTCAATTGCGGCTTTCCCGATGTGGTCAATTCGATCCTGGCCGCCCTCGGCCTGCCCATCACCTGCGGCTTCGGCAATGTGGCAATCCTGGCGACCGCCTTCGCGGGAGAACGGGGCATCCGCGCGCCCGGCCATCTCAAGGTGCTCGCCCATTACGAAACCATAGGCGCTTGGCGGCGGCCGGCGGAGGTACGGCCTGGCATGCCTGCGGCCCGGGTCTGGATCGACGATGTGGAGGTCCCGGATATCTATGCCGCCTTCCCCGGTGTGAAACTGACGCCGGAGCCGGTCATCGACATCTCCGGCGCCACCGGCGTGCCGCTGATTTTGGCGATGATCGCCGGCAGCGACTGGCAGGGTCATGCGCCGGGGCCTAACGGCCTACCCGGCGGCTATCCGGTCGCGCTGCGCCAGGGCGTGTTGGATCTGGATCTGCCGGCGCCTATCAGCCGCAAGGAGGCCGTCGCCTGGAATGCCCGTTTCGAGGCCAGGGATGGGCTGGCCGTCGATGCGGCCGGCCGGGCGCGCTATAGCGGCCGCCTTTATGAAAAACTTCGCGCCGTGAGCCCGGCCTTGGCGGAAGGATTTGCCGTCGGCGATATCGAGCCGGTGCATAAGGAAATGGAAGCCCTGCGGGCGAAGCTTCAAGCGCGCCCTGCCTCCTGAGGGAAAGGCTGTTGCGCCGCCATGGATTCGTCGAAATCGTAGCTGTGGCGGGCGCCGGTTTCCTGCGCCGCGGTGGCGAAGCGGCCGATGGAATAGAGATCGATGGGTGTGGCCGTGCGCCCATCGGCGATAAGCTCGCTCAGCACCATCCCCACCGCCGGCGCCAGCTGAAAGCCATTGCCGCAGAAGCCGGCGGCATGGAAAAGGCCCTCTGTAGTGCCGCTGGGCGAGATCACGGGGAGCATATCCGCGAGATAACCCTCGATCCCCGACCAGACCCGGAGGACATGGGCGGTCGCCAGCGAGGGCACGAGCTCGACCAGCCTCGCCATGGTGGCCAGGGTCTTGCGCGGCGGCACTGGTGACCGGTTGCGTTCGGCGTCCGAGGGGCCGCGGGGATAGCCCGTCGCCAGAACATTGCCGCGGCGGGTCTGGCGCAGGATCAGGCTGCCGTCGACCGCCTGGAGATAAGGCTCGATGAAAAACGGCATGGGCGCGGTCACGAACTGCGGCGGCCCGCCTACCAGCAAGGGAATGGCTTCGCCGAAGCAGCGCGCCACCTCGTTCGCCCAGGCGCCGGCCGCATTCACCAGGAAGCGGCTCTCCAGGGTCACATCCCTGTCGGTCGCCAGTTTGAACCCACCGCCGGATTTCTCGATGCCCGTCACTTTGAGATTGTCGAGAATTCGCGCGCCCAGGCCCGCGGCCGCGCGGGCAACGGCGGGGCTCGCGATCCGTGGATTGGCGGTGGCATCGCGCGGCGAGAGCCCTGCGCCCAGCGCCTTCTCCGTCAACCATGGCCAGCGCTGGCGCAGTGCCGCGCAATCCAGAAGCTCGATCTTCAGGCCGTAGCCCAGCGCCTCGCGCGCATGGGCCGCCACCGTCTCGAGCTCCTCCGCCGTGAAGGCGATCCGCAGATGCCCCGTGGCGCGGAATTCGCAGCGATCGCCGGTCAGCGCCTCGACCCGCTCCCAGAGCTCATGGGCCCGCAGCGCCAAAGGGAATTGCGGCCCAAAGCGGCCCTGGAGCCGCAGATTGCCGAAATTGACGCCGCTCGACTGGGCGCCGATCGCGCCTTTCTCGACAAGGGTGACGCTGAGCCCACGCTTGGCGAGAAACAATGCGCTCCAGCAGCCGATCATGCCGCCGCCGACGATCGCCACATCGCTGCTGAGCCTCGGCATCAAGCGCGCTAGGCCCTGAAGACCGTCGAGACGGGCAAAGGCTTCACGGGCGCCTGCGCCCGCATCCAGCCCATCTCGCGATGCGGTCGGTCCAGCACCGCCGCCGCCAGCTCGCTCGCCGCAAGCCCACAGAAGCGCCCCTGACAGCGGCCCATGGCGCAGCGGGTGAAGGCCTTCAGGCGATTGACCTCGGTCGGACCGAAGGATGCGCGCAAGGCCTCGCGCAAGGCGCCGGCGCTGATCTCCTCGCAGCGGCAGACGAGGCTGTCGTCGGGGAGATCGCGCAGCCAGTCGTGAGGCCAGGCGAAGGCTCGCGCGAGGCCGCGCTGGAATTGGCGGAGCCGGGCGAGCCGACGTCGCAGCGTCCGGCGCAAGGCAAGCGACGACGAAACGCCGATATCCTCGAGCAGGGCATAGGCGGCCAGCTGCCCGCTGATCTCGGCCGCATCGGCGCCGCCGACGGCCGCTCCGTCGCCGGCCAGATAGACTCCATCGCCGCCCCGCCCGTCGGAATCGCAGAGGGGAAACCATTGGCGGAAATGCGGATCGTAATCCAGGCGGCAGCCGGCAAGCTCGGCTAGCTGCGTCTCCGGCCGCAAACCGAAGCCCAGGGCGATGGTGTCGCAATCGATGCGCTGATCGCCGTGACGGTCGCGGTAGGCCAGCGCCTGGACCTCCGCCGTTCCCTCGAAGCGCTGCAGCCGCACGCCATGGCGAACGGGCACGCCGAGCTGGCGCAAAGCGGCGAGATAGTGAAGCCCCCGCCGGAGCGTGGCGGGGCTGGCGAGAAGATCCGGCAAGGCGCGGAGCTTCTGCGAAAAGGGCGTGGTGTCGAGAACGGCCGCGACCTCGGCGCCCAAGCGCCGGTATTGCAAGGCGGCCAGATAGAGCAAAGGCGAACTGCCGCAAAAGACCACGCGGCGGCCCAACAGACAGCCCTGGTCCTTGAGCAGGATCTGCGCCGCGCCCAAGGTCACGACTCCCGGCAAAGTCCAGCCCGGGATGGGAAGGACGCGATCGATGGCGCCGGGCGCCAGGATCAGCGCATCGAAGGGATGGGCCTCGGAGCGTCCGTGGTCGAGCGCATGCACCTCTCGATCGAAGATGCTCCAGACCAGGGAGTCGGATCGATAATCGAGGTGGGCCCGGATGGCCGCGAAGCTCGAATGGATGCGGCGGTATTTGGCGGCTTCCCGGCCGAGAAGCGCGTCGAGGGAAAGCCGGGGGTTCTCGGCGGGCTGGCGATAGGCCTGGCCGCCGGGCAGGCGTCCCTCGTCCAGGAGAAGAGGGCGAATACCATGGGCTGGCCAGGACGGCAGCCGCCGAAATGCCCGCAGGCCCCGCCCCGACGATGACCGCGCGTGTCATTGCCCCGCGACTATGACGGGCGGGCCTCGGCCGCCAAAATGAATTTTCCTCATTTGGCCGATGAGGAAATGCGCGACGCTGAGCGCCCGGCTAAGCTGCATCGGAACGAAGCGAGGGGAGGCATCACCCATGTCGACAGCGCCATCGACCACAAGCCGGCGCGCTCTCATCACCGGCGGGGGTGCCGGCATCGGCGCCGTCACCGCCCGGCTTCTCGTCAGCAGAGGTTGGCGCGTCGCCCTCCTCGATCGGGATGGCGCGGCAGCCGAGCGCATGGCCAAGGAAATCGGGGAAGGCAGTGCGCGCGGTTATCAAGGAGACGTCACCGATTCGGCCGCGATCGACCACGTCCTCGATGACATGACCGCCGCCTGGGGTGGCATCGACGATCTCGTCAACAATGCCGGGGTCTGGGACCACGCGCCTTTGCTGGACCTGAGCTTGGCGCAATGGCGGCGGGTCCTGGACGTCAATCTCCTGGCGCCCATCGAGATCTCCAACGCCGCCGTCCGGCGCATGGCACCCGGCAGCGCCATCGTGAATGTCTCCTCCGTGCTGGGCCAGGTCTCGGCCCCGACCCGGGGGCCCTATTGCGTATCGAAGAGCGCCTTGATCAGCCTGACCAAGATGCAGGCCATCGAATGGGCCGAGCGCGGCATCCGCGTCAACGCCATCGCGCCGGGCTATATCGCCAATGAGACGACCCAGGCGCTGGCGGCCACCGGCAGCTTCGACATGTCGGCGATCAACCGCCGGACTCCCATGGGTCGCTTCGGGACGGAGCAGGAGGTTGCGGAGGGGATCGCCTTCCTGCTGGCCCCGGGGCAGGCGAGCTACATCACCGGCCATACGCTGGAAGTGAACGGCGGCTGGACGGCTTATGGATTTGTATGATGCACATATGTCTCTCCTCGGGTGAAAGCAGGAGAGAGGGAAAGACAGGAGCAGAAGCTTGTTCGATTTTTCACAGCGCGTCCTGCTGCTGACGGGCGCCAATGGTGGCATCGGCCGTGGGATCGCACGGCTCTTCGCGGAAGCGGGGGCCGGGCTGGTCATGGCCGATATCGGCCTCCAGGGGGCAGAGGAATTCGCGCGCTCGCTCGACCCTGTCGGGGACAAGATCGCCGTCATCAAGCTGGATGCCAGCAGCACCACCGATGTGGATCGCGCCATCGGACTCTGCACCGAGCGCTTCGGCAGGCTGGATTTCCTGGTGACTGCTGCGGCCATCTACGAAGACCATATGTTCGAGTCCATGACCGACGAGCAATGGCGAAAGACCATCGCGGCCAATCTCGACAGCGTCTTCTATGCCTGCCGCCGGGTGGTGCCGGTGATGACCGAGGGCGGGGCCATCGTGAACTTGGCCTCGGAAGCGGCGCATATCGGCGGCAGCCGGGGCCATTCCCACTACGGTGTCTCCAAGGCCGGCGTGCTGGCGCTGACGCGGAGCATCGCCCGGGAGCTGGCCCCGCGCATCCGCGTCAATGCGGTGTCGCCCGGCACCATCGATACGCCCATGGTCGCCCGATTCCTGGCGGAGCACGGGCCCGGCTATATCGAGACCATCCCGATGCGCCGGCTGGGGCAGCCGCGCGACGTGGCCCAGGCCGTCGCCTTCCTTTGCAGCGAGGCCGCCAGCTACATCACCGGCACGACGATCCATGTCAATGGCGGCACCTATACCGGGGGATGAAGCGGGCGAGGATGGCGCTTGCTCACGCCGGCAATGCGGGAGAGGTTAGACGTCATGATCGGCGGCGCCATCGGGATCGGCTAGCGCATGTTGCGACAGTGGGACGAGATGACCTCGGCGGAGATCGCCGCTCTCGGCGATCCGACAGTCGTCATTCTTCCCGTGGCGGCGACCGAGCAGCATGGGCCGCATCTGCCGACGGGGACGGACAGCTTCATCCTGGCAGGCATCCTGGCGGCGCTGTCGCAACGGAAAGAGGCGACCCAAGCGGTGGCTTTGCCCCTGCAGGCGATCGGCTGGTCGCCGGAGCATGGCAATCTGCCCGGCACGCTCTCCCTCGATGCGGAGCTCCTTGCCGCCGCCTGGGTCGCTCTTGGCGCTTCCGTCGCCGCGGCGGGTCTGAAGCGCCTCCTGATCCTGAACAGCCATGGCGGCAATCCCCCACCGATCGCGCTCGCCGCCATGCGGCTTCGCGCCCAACACGGTCTCCTCGTCGTCCAGACCCATTGGGAGGCGTTGGCCGAGCCGGCAGCGCTAGCGCCGGCGGGCGCACCGGCGCGGGACTGGCATGCGGGCTGGATCGAGACCTCGGTCATGCTTCATCTGCACCCGGAGCTGGTGGCGCTGGACAAAGCGGCGCGGCGCGAGATGCGCTTTCCCGAGGGCCTGCCGCCGGACGGGCCGGCGCCTTGGGCCTGGATGACGACGGATCTGAACCCCAGCGGAGTTATCGGCGATCCGCTTCTGGCTTCCGCGGCACTGGGGAGTCAGCTGGTCGAGAGGGCGGCCGCAGGCTTGTCCGGGCTCATCGGCCGGATGGCCTCGGCACCCTGGCCATTGCCCAAGGACGCGTAGAGCTTTCTCACGCCGCCTTGGGCGGGGTCTCCGTGGCAAGATTGCTCAGCCGGCGCAGCTCCGGCGCGGGCGCAAATTCATCCGGGACGGCGCAGAGATGCAGCCGCCTCATCCACCGCCCCATCCCTCTCCCCGCCGTGATGCAGGCGAAGGGAATCGCGAGGCCAAGCGCCACCAGGGTCGGCGCCGCCCAGGGCAGGCCCCCGGGCGCCAGCGCGAGGAGGCCGGCGGCCAGCAGCAGGCCGAGCAGGAGCTGGGGCCAAAGCCCATGCAGCGCCTCGGCGAAGGAGAGTCCTCGGCCGTCGCGGTTCTGCGGCTGCCAGGCGACGCGCCGCCGGAAGCAGAGGCCGGCCAGGAAGACCGTCTGGGCCACCATCATGATGGGTCCGATGAGCAGGCTGAAGATGACGTCGATGACCGCGCCTGCCAGCAGCCTTGCGCTGCCTCCATAGGCAGCGCGGCGAGCGGGCTGCAGCAGGATATCGATCACGCCGAGGACGCGCGGCGCGAAGCCGATGGCGAGCGTGGCGAAATAGAGGGCGAAGGCGAGCGCCGCCGGGAATTGCGCGGCGCCGGCAGGGGTGGGCATGAGCGCGGCGGAGAGGCCCGCGGCCAGCATCAGGATCCAGAAGGGCGCACCCAGATACATGAAGATCGCATTGACCAGCTGGAAGCGTCCCATGGGCTTCAGCCCCGGCCGGGCGAGGAGGCGCAGATACTGCATATTGCCCTGGCACCAGCGCAGATCGCGCTTGATGAAATCCGGCAGGCTGGGTGGATTTTCCTCCCAGCTCTCGAATTCATCGGCGATGACGCGCACCTCGTAACCCGCCGCGCGCATCAGGGCTGCTTCCATTTGGTCGTGGCTCAGCACAGGACCGCCGAGGGGCGGGCGGCCCGGCAGAACAGGCAGGCGGCAATGGGCGATGAAGGGCTGCAGCCGGATGATGGCGTTATGGCCCCAATAGGGGCCGCTCGGCCCCTGCCACCAGGCGATCCCGATGGTGTGGGTGCGCATGCTGTGGCGCATGCCGAATTGGAAAATCCGGGCGAAGGCGCTCTCGGCCGGCTGGCCGGTGACCAGCGTCTGGAGAATGCCGAGACGGGGATTGGCCTGCATGACCCGGACCAGGCGCAACATGGCCGCGGCGGACATCAGGCTGTCGGCATCGAGCACGATCATATGGTCGTAGGTGCCGTCGGTCCGTTCGGCGAATTCGCGCAGATTACCCGCCTTGAAGCCTGCATTCGCCGGGCGGCGCCGGTAGTGGAGGAAGCCCGCGCGGGGATGATGAAGCTTTAGGGCTGCGAAGTGATGCTCCTCGGCCGCGGCGATCTCGGGGAGGCTGCTGTCGCTCAGCAGATGGAAGGCGAAGCGATGGGCCCAGGACGTGGCCTCCAGGCTCTCGATCATGGAAGAGAGCCGGGCGAAGACGCGCGCCACATCCTCATGGCGGATGGCGAGGCAGATCGCGACCCGCGCGGTGATCGGTGCCTCTTCCGGCGTGCGGCGAAGGGCGGGGTTGGTATAGCCGGCGGGATCGGCCACCAGCCGCAGGATGACGAAGCCGATGATCGAATTCCAGAAGGCCAGCAAGGTCCAGGGCATGCCGGCGAGGAACAGGATCAGGATCGCCAGGCGCGGCCAGGACCAGCCGCCGCTGGCGAGGACATCGCCCATGGCCAAGCCGAAGCCCAGAAGGCTCGCAGCGGTCAGCCCGAACACGACCAGCCGGCGTCCCGTGAGAGTTTCTTCGGCGAAGCTTTCCATCACCACTCTGTTATATCGGCCGCCGATCACCCTGGTGTAACTCTTGTGTGATGGGAACCTGCCGTGATGCCTGACGCGGATAATGCGGCTCTAGCGCTCTGGACGGTGGGCGCCGGGCGTGCCGAGATTCGGCAGGGCTCGGCGCCGGCGCCCGGGCCCGATCAGCTTCGCCTGCGTGCGCTGGTCAGCGGCATCAGCCGCGGCACCGAAGCGCTGGTCTTCGCAGGGCGGGTGCCCGAAAGCGAATGGGCCCGCATGCGCTGTCCCTTCCAGGAGGGCGATTTTCCCTTCCCGGTCAAATATGGCTATTCCATGGTGGCGCGGGTCGAGGGTGGGCCGGCGGAGCTCATGGGACAGCGTGTCTTCTGCCTGCATCCCCATCAGACCCGCATGACCCTGCCGGTCAGCGCCGTGATCCCTGTCCCGGCCGATGTGCCGACGGAACGCGCGGCGCTCGCCGCGCAGATGGAGACGGCGCTGAACGCGCTGTGGGATGCCGCCCCTCGCCTGGGGGACCGCATCGCCGTGGTGGGGGCGGGGAGCATCGGCTGCCTCACGGCCTTTCTGGCCGCCGGCATAAAGGCGGCCTCGGTGACGTTGATTGATCGCGACGAGTCTCGCCGTGCCGTGGCGGCCGCCCTCGGCGTCGGCTTCGCCGCGCCAGGTGGCGATTTGCCTGGGAATTGCGATCTCGTCTTCCATGCCTCCGGCGATGGCGCCGGCCTCGATCTCGCGCTGTCCCTCGCCGGCTTCGAGGCCAGCGTGATCGAGCTCAGCTGGTATGGCAGCACTGCCGTGCAAGTGGGGCTGGGCGGCGCCTTTCACAGCCAGCGTCTCAGCCTGCGCGCCTCGCAAGTCGGCGCTGTCGCAACCGATCGCCGCGCCCGCTGGGATCATCGCCGGCGCCTGGCCCTGGCGCTCGCCCTCTGCGCCGATCCGCGGCTCGATATTCTCCTTCAGGCGGAGACGCCCTTCGCCGATCTGCCGGCGGCCCTGCCCGGAATCCTCGGCCGTCACGGCGCTTTGCTTCATCTGATCCGCTATCCCCAAGCATGAGGTCTGACATGTATGCCGTCGAGGTCCGTGACCACATCATGATCGCCCATAGCCTGCCCGGCGAAGTCTTCGGGCCGGCGCAGAAGCTCCATGGCGCCACCTTCGTCGTCGATGTGGCCTTCTTTCGCAGCGAGCTGGGGCCCGACAATATCGTCGTCGATATCGGGCGCGCGCTGGAAGTGCTGCATGAGGTATTGGCGCCGCTGAACTACACCAATCTGGATACCGTGCCGGCGGTGGCGGGTCAGAAGACCACAACGGAGTTTCTCTCCCGCTACATCTTCGACCGCATGGCCGAGGCCTTGCGTGCCGGTCGCCTGGGCGCGGGGGCCGAGGGCATCGAGCGCCTGCGCGTCAAGCTGAACGAGTTCCATGTGGCGCGGGGCTGGTACGAGGCGGCGATTGGCCGCTGATCTCTGCTTCGTCATTCCCGGCGATCTCGCGACGCTGACCGGCGGCTATGGTTATGACCGCCGGCTGATCGCCGAGCTTTGCCGCGCGGGCTGGAAGGTCGCCCATCTCCCGCTAGGGCCGAGCTTTCCCTTTCCCGATGCGGCGGATCTGGAAGCGGCAGGCGAGAGCTTCGCCGCTCTCGCCGAGGGAAGCCTGGTCCTGGTGGATGGGCTTGCCTTCGGCGCCCTGCCGGAGATCGCCGAGACGGAGGCGGGTCGTCTTCGCCTCGTCGCGCTGGTGCATCACCCGCTGGCCGAGGAGACGGGCCTCAGTGCTGCGGCCGCCGATGCGCTCTTTCACTCGGAGCGCCGCGCTCTCGCGATGACTCGCGGGATCATCGCGACCAGCAGCACCACGGCCCAGCGGTTGATCGAGCGCTATGGCGTGGCGCCGGAGCGGCTCGCCGTGGCCCGGCCCGGCAGCGATCCGGCATCGCTGCCGCCGGCGGTGGCGCCGGGACAAGGCCACATCGTCAATCTGCTTTCCGTCGGCACGCTCACCCCGCGCAAGGGCCATGATCTGCTGATCGAGGCGCTGGCCCGTCTCGCCGATCTGCCCTGGACCTGCCGCATCATCGGCAGCCCGGATCGCGCGCCGGCAACTGCTGCCGATCTCCGGGGGCGAATCGCACGCCACGGCCTGCAATCCCGCATCATCCTGGCGGGCGAGACGGCCGATCTCTCATCAGCCTATGACACCGCCGATATCTTCGTTCTCGCGAGCCGCCATGAGGGCTATGGCATGGTCTTCGCCGAGGCCATGCAGCATGGCCTGCCGGTCATCGCCACGACGGCGGGCGCGATCCCCGAAGCCGTGCCGCCCGATGCCGGCATCCTCGTGCCGCCGGATGATGTCGCGGCTCTCGCCGGCGCGCTGGCGCAGCTGATCGGCGATCCCGCCTTGCGCGCGCGCTATGCCTCGGGCGCCCGCACCGCGGCCCTCGAACTGCCAGGCTGGCCGGACACCGCGCGGGACGTCGCCGCAGCGCTGCAACGCTTTGCGACGCGGGATGCACCGCCGGCGCTTTCCTAGCTTCTCATTTTCCGAGGAAGCGACAGTCGAACAGCACATCGGCGCCCAGCCGGTGAATCGAGACCTCCGGCCGCAACGCCTCCTCGAGGCGGTCGATCGGCGGCAGGTCGAGGCCGACGGGGCCCGCGCCGATCACCAGCGGCGCCACGCAAAGATGGAGCCGGTCGAGGGCGCCGGCTGCCAGGAAGGCCGAGAGAGTCTTGGCACCGCCTTCGACCAGCAGCCGCTTGAAGCCGCGCTCTGCCAGCGCCGCCACGATATCTCCCGGATGGATATGGCCCTCGTGCATCGGCAGGAGGATCGGCGTTGCGCGTCTGGGCACCTGCCGCTCCCGGCCTTGCAGGAGAAAGACGGGCACCCCGTCCTCCGCCAGCACCCGCGCATTCGGCGGCAGGCGAGCGTTGGGATCGATCACCACCCGCGCGGGATGAGAACCCGTGGCGCGGCGGACAGTCAGCTGCGGATCATCCGCAATCACGGTTCCAATCCCCACCACCACCGCATCGACCAGCGCGCGCAGGCGATGCAGATGATCGATCGCTTCGGGTCCGTTGACGTAGTGCGAATGGCCCGTTGCGGTGGCGATCCGTCCATCCAGGGATTGGCCGAGCTGGCCGAGAACGAAGCTCGTATCAGCGCGGCCCTCGGCGATGGGCGCATAGATCTGCCAGAAGCCGCGCGCAGCGCCGGTGAGCCGCGCCGGCGGCCGGACGGCTTCGCCCGCCGCCTGCGCCAGGAGCTGCGACCATAGGCTCGACAAGATCGACTTGCGCACCATGCCGAGCGTTCCCATCTCCGTGAGCGGCTGCAACGTCCTGCCCGCTCAACTGTTCCTCACGCAGAGTTGTACGTCTCGCGAGGGTCCCCGGGTGTATCGATTCATGGGGCGCCCGCGACGGTTCCCATCAGCTAGAGAGTAACGCGCCTTGGATCAAGCTTGGAAAGCCTTCAGCGGATTGTTCCAGGACGAGGCGCAGGTCGCGGTGGATCGCGCGCTTGCCGAGCTGCGCGCCGGGCGTCCTATCCTGCTGGACGGGGCCCAGGGGCAGGTGATGCTGGCGGCGGTCGATGCGCTCTCGCCCAGCGTCTTCGCGGCGATCGCCGCCAATCCCGAGATCGAGATCTCGCTTGCGCTGTCGAAGACCCGGGCCCGGGCCATCGGCCTGCCGGTCGAGGGTGGCGTGTCCATCCATGTCGGCGGGCTCGATCATGCGGCGATTTGCCGCCTGGCCGGGCCATCGGATGCCGAGCCCCCCAAGATTTGGATCCCCGCCGAGGCGATGGCGCTGATGGGTATCGAGCTCTGCAAGCATGCGCTGCTCCTGCCGGCGGTGCTGGTCGCTGAGATGGGCCGGTCCGTCGTGCCGCCGGTCCACCGCCTGACCTTGGAGCAGGCGCAATCGGCCCTCGGCCGCAACCACCACCGCCTGGAGATCGTCTCGCGCGCCGTCGTTCCCTTGGCAGGTGATGTGGAGGCCAGCTTCATCGTCTTTCGCGGCGGCTCGGTGCTGCGCGATCAGATCGCCATCGTCTTCGGGACTCCCGATCCGGAGGGTCCCGTCACCGTGCGGCTGCATTCGGCCTGCCTGACGGGCGATCTCTTCGGCTCGCTGCGCTGCGACTGCGGCGACCAGCTGCGCAAGGCCGTCGCCCGCCTGACCGAGGCCGGCAGCGGTGTGCTGCTCTATCTCGATCAGGAAGGCCGCGGCACCGGCATCCGCAACAAGATGCGGGCCTATGCCCTGCAGGATGCCGGTCTCGATACCATCGATGCCGATGCGATGCTCGGCTATGACGCCGATGAGCGCCGCTACGATATCGCCGCAAGCATGCTCCTGCAGCTCGGCTATCGTCGGATCCGCCTGCTCACCAACAACCCGGACAAGATCGCCGCGCTCGGACGCGCCGGCATCGAGGTCGCGGAAGTGCAGCCGCTGACCGGTCTGGTGACCCGGGAAAACCACCGCTATCTCTCCACCAAGGCCAAGCGCGCGGGCCATACCCTCGAGAAGCTCCTGAGCCAGCCGCGTCGCGCCGAGGGCGGGCGGAGCCGATGACCCGGGCCGCCGCCTTGGACAGCGGCGTGGGCGCCTCGGCGATCTATTCCCTGCCGGCTCGGGTGGCGCATTGGCTGACGGCGGTCTTTGTCATCGTCGCTTTCTTCGTCGGGCTCACCATGCTGCGGGTGGGGCAGGGCGAACTGCAGAACCAATTGTTCGATCTGCATCGCTCCCTCGGTGCCACGGTGTTTGCCCTGGCGGCGCTGCGCCTGTTGTGGCGTCTCTGGCACCCGCCGCCGCCCCTGCCGCCCGAGACGCCCGGCTGGATCAAGCTGTCGGCCTGGCTCAGCCACCGGCTGCTCTATGCCTTCATCCTGATCCTGCCCATCATCGGCTGGCTCGGCTCCTCGGCCTTCGGCGCGCCGGTGCATATTCTATGGGCTCTTCGACCTTCCACCGCTGGTCGCACCCGACCGGCCCCTCGCCAATACCCTCTTCGCGATTCACATCTGGGGCGCCTTCGCTCTGGCGGCCCTCGTCGTCCTCCATATCGGGGCGGCTCTCTATCATCTGCTCGTCCGCCGGGATTCCGTCTTCCGCCGCATGGTGGGGTGAGGCAACTGCGAATCCCTCGCATAAGTCAATTGCCGCGCGCCGATCTCACCCCTATTCTTCCTGCAAGCTGACGCGCCACTAGCTGCCTTCCCCGCGAGGCAGCGATGGGGTGGTTTCGGCTGAAAAAAGACGACCGGATGCCAAAGTCCTGGTCGAACAGGGAGAGATGGTCTTGCAGAACGATCTGCGGGATACGGAATTGTTCAAGCGCCTGCAGCAGGCGGATGCGGATTGGCTGCAATTGGGCGCCCGCCGTCCGCCGGACCTCTATGACATCGCGCTCTCGCCCGACGGCACCACCATCGCCGGCAGCGGCGTCTTCGCCGAGGCGCTGGAAGGATCGCTGCCGCAGCGCATCTGCCTGGTGGATGTCGATAGCGGCAAGCTGGAGGTGGTCTCCGCCGGCCCCAATATCGACATGGCGCCCAAATGGTCGCCCGATGGGCGCAGCCTGGCCTATCTCTCCGATCGCGACGAAGCCGGCATCATGCAGCTCTGCCTGCTGGATCTCGCCCAGCGCCGGGAGACCCGGGTCACAATCGAAAAGCTGTGGATGGAATATGCCCATTGGTCGCCGGACGGCGCGCGGATCCTGATCGGTGCGGCCGAGCGTGGCGTGGACGTCTCGGGATTTCAGGGCGGCTATACCTTCCAGACGATCGATCCCGATCTTCCCGATTGGAGCCCGCAGGTCGATGTCGGTGTCGACGACAGCCAATGGCGCAGCCTCTGGATTTACGAGGTCGCGAGCGGCACGCTCCGCCGCCTGACGGCCAAGGGTCTCAACCCATGGGAGGCCTGCTGGGCCGGGGCAGAGTCCATCGCCTGCATCGCTTCCGACAACCCCCATGAGAATGACTGGTACAAGGCGAGCGTGCGGCTGATCGAACTCGACTCCGGCAAGGCCCGCACCGTCTATCGGCCAAAGGACCAGATCGGCTGGATCTCGGCCTCGCCCAGCGGCCAATCCCTGGCCCTGGTCGCCTCCTTCTCCAGCGATCGCCAGTCGACGACGGGCGATCTGACTCTCATCTCGGTGAAGGACGGGTCGGCGCGGCGGGTGGATACGCTAGGTGCCGATATCACCTTCACCGCTTGGCAAAGCGAGACGAATGTGCTGATCGCCGGGATCCGTTCGCTGGAGTCCGTGCTGGCGCTCTGCGATGCGACGACGGGCCGGACGAAGGAGCTATGGTCGGGGACGGAGATCACTTTGGGCGGCGAACGCTTTTTTCCCTTCGTGAGTCCGGCTGCCGCACCGGGCGAATGCGCCGTGACCTTGGAGGGCTTCTTCACGCCCCAGAGCCTGGCGGTGTTCCGGGGCGGACAGATGAAGACCGTGCGGCGCATGGGGCCGGAAGGGCCGGCCTCCGAGCTCGATGCCCTGGGCCGTGCCGAGCCCTATCGCTGGCAGGCCAAGGACGGCTGGGAGATCCATGGCTGGCTGCTGCGCCCCGCCGCCGGCAACGGCCCGCGCGCCGTCATCGTCGATGTCCATGGCGGGCCGGTCTGGTCCTGGCGGCCGAGCTCCGTCGGCCGCAACTCCCTCTATGTCACTTTGCTCAAGGCGGGCTATGCGATCTTCCAGCCCAATCCGCGCGGCAGCACCGGGCGGGGCCAGGATTTCGCCCGCGCCGTCGCCGGCGATATGGGCGGCGGCGATGCGCAGGACATCCTCTCCGGCCTCGACCGGCTGGTAGCCGACGGCATCGTCGATCCCAAGCGGATCGGCGTCACCGGCGTCTCCTATGGCGGGATCATGAGCGCCTGGATCATCACCCAGGACACCCGCTTCGCCGCCGCCGTCGTTGTCTCGCCGGTGACCGACTATGTCAGCGAGCAGCTGACCAGCCATATCCCGGGGTTCTGCGAGAACTTCCTGCTGGACAAATACACCAACCCCGGCGGGGAATATTTCAAGCGCAGCGCCATCATGTTCGCCGACCGGGTGAAGACGCCGACCCTCAACATCTGCGGTGCCCTGGACCGGAACTGTCCGGCCGTGCAGGCCATCGAATTCCACCGGGCCCTGCTGCAGCACGGCGTCACCTCCATGCTGGTGCATTATCCCAAGGAAGGCCATTGGGTGCAGCATCACCCGGCCATCGCCGACTACGGCGCGCGTGTCGTCTCCTGGTTTCAGGAGCACATGCCCGCCTGAGGACAACCAGAAACAACAGGAAACAGGGGCTTCACATGGAAAAATCAGATCGCGTCGCCAACCGAATCATGACCGCCTTTCTCCAGGGGCGACTCTCCCGCCGCGAGGCCTTGCAGACGCTGAGAACCGCCGGGCTCTCCGCCGTCGCGCTGCGCCTGCTGGGGGGCGAGGCTTTCGCCGATGCCGCCGGCACCGCGGTCGGTCCCGGCGGCATTCCGCTGGCGCGCCCGAACCGGCCGGTGAAGCTGCCGGTCTTCCAGGACCCCATCAAGAGCGGGCTGGAGCCCGAGAAGGGCGGCGTCTTCAACATCTTCAACTACGCCGACTACGTCGATAAGAACCTGCTCGACGCCTTCGGCAAGAAATACGATGTCGAGGTCCGGGTGACGACCTTCGACAGCATGGATCAAGGGATCACCCGGCTGGCCACCGGCGGGGTCCGCGACATGGATGTCACGGAGATCATCAGCAACCGCATCGCCCAGGCCGTCGCGGGCAAGCTGGTGCAGCCCATCAACAAGGACTACATCCCGAACCTCAAGAAGAACTGCTGGCCGCAGTTCATGAGCCCCTTCTACGACGTCGATGCGCAGTACACGATTCCCTACACGATCTACACGACCGGGATCGGCTGGCGGAACGACAAGGTCAAGGAGGATATCGCCAAGCTCGAGAATCCCTGGTCGATCTTCTGGAACTCGGAGAAGTACAAGGGCTATGTCTCGGTGCTGGACGATTCCCGCGAGGCCGTCGCCATGGCCCTGCTCTATCGCGGCGAATACGACCTCAACACCGAGGATCCCGAAGATCATCGACCAGGCGCTGGCCGACCTTCTGGAGCTGGTCAAGATCAGCAATGTGAAGGTCAACATCACGGGCTATCAGACCCTGCCCGAAGGCACCTGCTGGCTCGCTCACTCCTGGTCGGGCAATCTGCTCAGCGGCGTCTTCGCCTATATGCCCAAGGGCGGCGATCCGAACGCGCTCAGCTACTGGACGCCCGCCCGCGGCAAGGGACCGATCCAGAACGACATGTGGGCCGTCTGCTCGACCTCGACCAAGCCGGTGCTGGCCCATCTCTGGCTGAACTTCCTGCTCGACGAGCAGAACGCCTACAGCAATTTCGTGAACTTCAACGGCTACCAGCCGCCCATCACCTCGATCACGGCGGAATCCCTGATCGCCAGCAAGCTGATCCCCGAAAGCCTGCGCGCGGCGGTCATGACGCCGGACGATCTGGGCCCGGATTCCCTGCAGGAGGCGGCGCTCACCAACCAAGGCCTGAAGCTCTGGCAGACCGCCTATGCGAGGTTCAACGGCGCGGGATAAGCGCGCCCTTGATCTGACGATCCCTCTCCCGCGCTTCATGGCGCGGGAGAGGGGAAGAGGCCCGCCGGGGCGACTAGCCGGTTGAAGCTGGGCAAACCTACTCTCACAGCCCTGATGGTCGACAGATGTCCGGCTCCGGTTGTCGGCGCCACCCTCAATCGCGCGGCTGCGGCTGTCCGGTTCACGTCAGTGAGCCTCGCTCTCCCAACAGTCATGCTCGGGCTTGTCCCGAGCATCCACGTCTTAGGGCCGCTCCGCTTGGGGGATGGCGGAGAAATAGACCTGAGCCGAGACGCTTCGCGCCCTTTTGTCGATCAACTCACGAGGTCAGCTGTCGTAAAGGCGTGGATGCTCGGGACAAGCCCGAGCATGACGCGAATGGGAGCAGCGTTTGCCATTCCGTATTCTGACAACCCGCCTCCCAGCGGGCGGCCACTGGCGCTGGCGTTGTTCGCTTCGTTCGTGGAATCCGAACCGGACAGCCGTGGGACAAGCCTGAGCAAGACGAGAATCGTGATGACGTTTTGGCGGATCCCCGTCCGACAGGCCAGATGACAGCAACAGGGTCGCACTGCCGAAGACGAGTCACCGCATTGGCGTCCATCGCGGCGATATGAAATTTTCTTGATATTGATGAAATTTTCCAAGACCCGCGGAGTCAAATAGCCGCGTTTACTGAAAAGAAACAATATTCGTATTTGATGATCCTCGGCTCACGCATGGCAATGGGAGGGGATCATGAAGATCGGCATGTCCGGAGGTTTGTCTCGCCGCCTTGGAATCACAGCGGCCAGCTTGCTGCTCACGCTGACATCGGCCGCGGAGCTTAGCGCTCAGCCGGCGACTCCCGCTTATCTCGCGGCCTTCCCGGATTTCTCGCCGGCAGTGACGCCGCAGATGCCGGGCGATGTCGACATCGCGCTCAAGGATAAGCTGGGGAATGCCGGGCAATTCGCCCTGCTGCAGCGGGAGTTCGATCTCAATGCCTGGCAGATGTTCTTGGCGCTGAATTGGCCGACGAACAACCAGGGCCAGCCGGCGCCCAATCTCGAGGACAGCTATTTCGGCCCGCCCCATTGGACGCTGTGGCATGAGGGCAGCACGATTTTCCAGGTCGGCGGCGCCGTGCCCGCGGCCTGCGCCCAGCCGGCCGCGATGCGCAAGCTCGTCCTCACCCGCGACCCGGCGCTGCCGGTGAGCAAGGGGCTGGCGCCCTTCCGCCTCAATACCGCTGCGCCCGTGAACCCTCGCTCGACCCGCTTCCTCGGCGTGATCTCCGCGGTGGGCGAGCTCAATGCCGCCAATCTGGGCGGCGATATTTCGCAGGCCTTCAGCGGTCCGCTGATCGATCAGAACGGGAATTTCGTCTTCTACGAGATCCTCATCGATCCCAATGAGGTGGGTTATCTCTGCGACAACAAGCTCTACAACATCAACGGCCAAGTCGTCTTTTCCAAATCCGGGGCCAAGGTATCTGTGCCCTGGGGTGAGGAGACTCAGGATTGGAGCGGCTCCTTCGAGTTGAAGCTTGCCTGGAAGATCATGGTGCCGGGAAAGGACGATCTGACCCGCTTCTTCGTCCAGGACGCCTATGTCATGGATCAGGGCTCCGACGGCAAGCCGGTGCAGCGGAAGGTCAAGGTCGGTCTGGTCGGCATGCATATCGCGCACAAGACGACGGCCGCGCCGCAATGGATCTGGGCGACCTTCGAGCAGGTCGACAATCTCTCCGTCGACAATGTGGCCCATCCCAAATCTGCAGGCCTCGTTCAACGGTCCCGGCTGCCCGATCTGCATGACCGATGTCCAGCCGCAGGCGGATAAGAGCGGCGTCTACCCGAGGATTCCGGTCCAGATCTCCCGCACGATCCCGATCCCCGCGGACAAAGTGAGCCTCAATACCCAAGTTGCCGCGGCGCTGGGGAAGGCCGGGTCGATCTGGCAGTACTACCAGCTGATCGATACCCAATGGCCGACCGATCCCACCGCCTTGCCGGCGGCCTGGGATGCCGGGCTGCCGGACGCGGTCACCAACAAGCCGGGCGGCCAGCCGACGCCGGTCTTCCTCACCAACATCACCATGGAGAGCTATTTCCAGAGCGGCAATCAGCCGGCTTGCAATCTGGAGGAGGCGGTGCCCGCCAGCGCCAACTGCCCGCCCAGCTATGCCTCCGTCACCCCGCCGGGCACGCCGATTGCCGGTTATACCCCCGATCCGGTCTGGTGGAACGCCCTGCTCAACAACAGCACCTCACCCGTCAAGCCGGGCATCTCGACCCAGATCCTCGCCACGGAAAGCTGCATGGGCTGCCACTCCTCGGCGGGCATCTGGACCAGCTACGACCCGCAGACCCAGAAGGGCACCCATTCGGGCCAGCTCAGTGGCGACTTCTCCTGGCTGATGCTTCAGAAGGCCCAGTGGTTTCCGGCGCCGTAACGGCGGTGTCGCGGAGGGCGCGGCATGGCTGAGGCGGGATCGGCGAATGCGGCCGGTGACCAGAAGACCCGGCATCAGCGGGTCAGGGATATCCTGAATGCCGCGGCGGGCGCGAGTGCTGCCGACTACGGTGGGATCGGACGGTTCTGGGAGCTGAGCGCGGCGCAGCTCAAGACCTTGAAGCTCGAGGGCGTACCTCTCATCGCTCCCGAGTCGCCGTCCTCCTGCTGCGAGCCCGCCGCCTCGCGCGGCGCCGCCTCCGGACTGATCAAGGGCCTTCGCGGCGAGGCGCCCTTCGACGGCGGGCGCCTGCCGCCGCTGCCCTGGGGCGGCTCCCGCGTTGCGGAGGCGCGATATCGCCTTCATTGCGGAATGGATCGACGACGGCTGCCCGAGCGATGACCATCTGAACAGCATCGCGGCCGCGCGGCTGGAGAGCCCCGGGGATGGGCCTGCCAAGGCCCGGCTGGCGGATGTGACGGATCTGGCGGTCTTTGCCGAAGGGGTCAATCGCCGCGCCCGCCGTCCTGGCGAGCCGCGCCAGCGGGCCAATCTCGATTGCCTGAGCGAGGCGCAGATCGAGCGGCTGCGCGGGGCCTTCCGGCATCTCTACGATCTGAACGCCTGGCCCGAGGACCGGCGCAGCTACAACAACCAGGCCCTCATCCACCAGAACCATTGCCAGCATGGCTGGGAGCGCTTCCTGCCCTGGCATCGCGCCTATCTCTACGAGTTCGAGCAGAATCTGCAGGATTTCGAGCCCGATCTGACCTTGCCTTATTGGGACTGGACGATGCCGCAGTACCGGCCGGAGGAGCCGGAGACCGGCTGGATCATTCCGCCATCATTGCGGGCCTTCCTGACGGAGGAGCAGGCGGAATGGCTGGTGGGCGTGTTGGACCCGGCACCGACGCCGGCGCAGAAGGCAGCCTTCCTGGCGCTCGGCCGCGAGCGCCGGTACTTCACCTCCCAGCACCGCTTCTTCTGCCATGTGATCGAGACCATCGGCTATCAGGCGGTGACGCCCGGCATCAAGGATGCGAACCGGCGACGGATGATCGATGCGCTGCTCGCCTCTAATGCCCTCTGGTACCCGTTGCGCTATCCGGCGGAATACAAGGGCGGCGGCACGATCAACAATGTGATCCACTACCATTACCCCTCCGCCGGCGACATGGAGCAGATCCTCGAGCTCAACAACTTCCGCGATTTCGGCGGCGGCAGCATCTACAACGCCGCCTTCGGTTTTCTCGACCAGAATCCCCACAACACCATGCATATCTGGACCGGTGGCCAGAACCCCGACCAGGACAGCGCAGCCTTTGCCTGCAAGACGGTGCCGGCCGCCGCGCCGGGTGCGGAGGATTCGCCGTCCCGGATAGGTGCCAGGCGCAACGCCTTCGCCCAGGTTTCCGGTCGGCGCTTCCACAGCCGGGAAGATCTCTATTCGCAGCCCGGTGTGGGCGACATGTTCAGCAATCTGACGGCGTCCTACGACCCGGTCTTCTGGCCGATCCATGTCAATGTCGACCGCATCTGGTGGGAGTGGCAGAAGCGCAATCCCAACGGTCTGCCGGACGACCTCGATGCGGTGCTGTCGCCCTGGAGCTACACGATCCGGGATATGCTGAGCATCGACCGGTTCGGCTATGAATATGTCCGCGGCTCCTTCTTCATGCCGGTGGGGCTCGAGGCGCCGATCGCACGCTTCGTCTCGACGCCGATCAAGATCGACGAGAAGATCAAGGCCTTCCGCAAGGCGGAGATCCGGCTGCATTGGGTGCCCCAGCTCATGCGCTCCTGCTTCATCCGGGCCTTCCTCAACCAGCCCGGGGCGGATGCCGCCACGCCGGTGCATGACAATCCGAATTTCGCCGGCTATCTCGCGGTCTTCGGCCATGGCGGCTGTTATGGCGGCCCGGGTCATTGCGATCTGCCGCCGGCGCAGTCGCGCGATTACGACCGGCGGCCGAGAAGCCATAACACCCCGCGCAACCATCGGATCGATGTCACCCAATGCGCGCGCCGGCTCCTGGAAACCGCCGACTCGCTGCAGATCACGCTGCTGGTGATCGGCGTCGATTATCAGGAGGAGTCGGACCTGCTGAAGCTCGAAGGCGTATCGCTCAATTTCCTCGATTAGGAATTTGCCCCGTGGCCACCTACAAGATCCATCCGGGTATCGGCATCGCGCGCCTCGGCAATAGCGAGACGGATTTCTATCTGGCGCCCGAGACTCCGGCAGGGCTGCCCCAGGAATGCGGCGCCGATGGCAACCCGCTGTTCGAGCCCGATGGGGTGACGCCGCGGCTGGTCCAGCGTTTCAAGGATGCAGAGGGGCGCATCAAGCGCCAGGCCGCGCGGTTTCAGATCTTCGTCTATGACGAGGAATCGCCGGAAGGCCGGCCGCTCAGGCTCGGCGATCATGTAGAGGGCGGCGGCAACAGGGGCAAACTCGTCGATATCCAGTGGCGCGTCTATGTCGCCAATAAGAAAGCCTGCTGGTACCAGTTCGACGGCTTGTCCGGCGAGCATGGCCATCCCGACGGTACGGCGCGGCGCAACGCCGCGGTGCCCGATTCCCGGCGCGAGCGGCTCATCATCGATCCCGGCCCGCGCAGCGTCAATGTGACCACCCGGCGCCGCGCGCCCTTCGATCGCAGCGGCGAGGGTGGTTATGCCACGAATTTTCCGCCGGCCGAGCTCGCGCCCAATCCCATCGACACGCTGGGCGAGATGATGACGGACGATGCCGGAAGGCTGCTCGTCCTGGGCGGCTATGGCCGCTCCGGCAGCGAGCTGACCGGCCCGGGCGAGCCCCATATCGAAGACTATGCCAACAACGACGGCTGGTACGACGACACGGCCGATGGTCCCGTGATGGCGCGCCTCGTCATGCTCTCGGACCAGGTCCAGCAGAATCGTTTTGTCGATGTGGAGTATCCGGCCTGGGTCGTCGTGGGTTATCCGCGCTTCGTGCCGGAGATGCTCGACATGGTGACCATGGATGAGGTGGTCTACGACACGGCGGTTCGCGAGCTTGCCGGCGACACCGCGCTCTATGGCCGGCTCGACAGCTTCGACAATCCCGATCGCGTCGATCCGAGTGATGAGACCGCCCTTCGGCTTTGGAAGGCGGGAAGGTTGACTTGGAATAGATCGGTCAGGCCCTGGTTCTACCGCGATATCTGGCCGATTCTCTATCGGCCCGACGAGTTTCGCTTCCTGACCGACATCCTCGGCCAGTCGAATTTTCCCCATGACCAGCAGCAGCGCGGCACCTTCGATCCCTGCAAGCTGGGGGTGACGCCGCGGCGCCACGGGACACGCGCCGAACGCGACGCGGCCCGGGATGCCCGGCAGGCCGCCCGCGACGCCAGCCAAGGCGAGGCCGTGGTCGAGACGGCGGCCCGGCGGCCCAAGGACAAGCGGCCGGACCAGGACGAGGAGGGGCGGTGGATCGAAGACCCCTATTGGCCGATGCGCAATTTCCTGTTCGACCTCCTGCGCCTGCCGGGGGAGGAGAACGAGTTCCGGGTGGTCGATCGGGTCAGCAGCCGCCTCCACAACCTGCCGCTGATGCCGCTGCTCTGCGGCGACAACCCGCTGGACAATCTGCTTCCCTCGAAATTCCTGCGGCTGACCGATTATCAGCTGTTCATTTTGAAGCAATGGGCCGAGGGCAAGTTCATCAATGAGATCGAGCAGGGTTGGCTCGACAAGAAGACCTACAACCCCTACCTGCCCTATCCGACCACGCCGCCCAAGACCGGACGTGAGCTGGATCGCGGTGTGCTGTCGAACGCGCTGGGCGGCGCCTTCTGTCCGGGCGGCGAGGTCGGCTGGATCCTGCGCAATCCCTCGGTCTATCGCGAGCCTTATCGGATCAAGGCCGACCGGAGCCTGTCGGATTTCATCCAATCGGCGGCGACGGCGATCCAGTTTCACGCTGCCGACCTCGCATCCTATACCTTCAACGTCGAGAACCCGCTCAGCCAGGACAATGACTACGCGACGGGCCTCCAGCCCGGCGATCTGACCAAATCCATGGCTTTGCCCTGGCAGGGCGATTTCAACGAATGCACGACCAATCCGATCAACGTGACCTATGCCGATTGGAACGTGATCTCGCCCGAGAGCGACGGCGACCGGCGGCTGATCGCGGAGGAGATGATCTGGGAGACCCTGTGGTGGCCGGCGCACCGGCCCGTGCAGGTCTGGGACCAGAACGGGGTTCAGGTCGATTGGAGCAATGGCATTCCGCAGACCAATGCCGGCGATCTCAGGATGGTGACCGAGTGGTCCAAGCTCGGCTTCGTGCTCCGCAATCCCGCCCTCCCGCCGAGCGCCTTCGCCCAGCCCTCCTCGGATCTGAACGCCCCGAAATATGTCGTGCTGGAGCGCGGCTGAGCCGTATCGGGGATGTCGTCCCTGACGTCTGATTTCGACGTCGTCATCGCCGGCGCAGGGCCGGCGGGCGCGGCCGCGGCGATCATGCTGCGGATCGTGGCGCCGGAACTCACGCTCTGCTTGGTCGATGCCGCGCCGCCCCCGACGCTGCGGGTGGGCGAGACGGTGCCGCCACCGATTCAGCCCATCCTCGCCCAGCTTGGCCTGTGGGAGCGGTTCCGCCGGGCCGGCCACGCCGCCTCCTATCGCACGGTGGCGGCCTGGGGTGGGCCCGCGCTCGCGAGCAACGAGTTCCTGCTGTCGGCACATCAGTGCGGCTGGCGGCTCGACCGCGCCCGCTTCGACCTGATGCTGGCCGAGGCGGCCGAAGAGGGCGGTGCTCGCCGCTTGCGGGCGAAGGTCCGGCGGCTGGCCCATGAAGCGGGAGTTTGGCGGATCGAATGCGGTGCCGATGCCGAAGCGCTGACGGCGCGCTTCGTCCTGGATGCGACGGGGCGTGCGGCGGCGCTATCGCGGATGCAGGGCGCCCGACCGGCCGGCCGCGACGGGCTGATCGGCTGCTACGTCCATTTCGAGGGCGGAAGCGAGGCAGGCGAGGGCACGATGATCGAGGCCTTTGCCGATGGCTGGTGGTATTCGGCCGCCCTTCCCGGGGGAAGGCGGGTGATCGCCTGCATGACGGATGCCGATATCCTCCGGCGCCGCGGACTGCGCGGTCCGGAAGCCTGGATGCAATCCCTCGGCGAAACCCGGTTCATCGCGGCAACGGCATGCGAGGCAAGACCGCTGGCCGCGCCCAGCCTGCATCCTGCCGGCTCCCGCTGCCTGACAGCAGGGGTGGATCTCCCGCTGCTGGCGGTGGGCGATGCGGCAAGCTGCTTCGACCCGATCTCCTCCCAAGGGATCGTCAAGGCCCTGCGATCGGGCATCTTCGCGGCCTATGCCGTTGCGGATTGGCTGTGCCGCGGCGACGACCGCGGGCTTGCCCGCTATCGCGCTCTAATCCCTCGCGAATTTGCCGCTTACCGGCGGACTCTCCAGCACTACTACGCAATGGAGCAGCGATGGTCCGACCGGCCCTTCTGGCGGCGGCGGCAGGAACCCGGCTTTGCCGTCTTGGGTCCGGGCTGAAAAAGATACTTGCATAATGATAGTCTTGGCGCTATATGGCTTTCATAACGAAAGTGACCTCGTTGTGAGACCCCATGCAGCACAAGAGTTTCAACACCCTCCAATGCCCCATCGCCCGCAGCCTGGAACGGGTGGGCGAGCGCTGGAGCATCCTGATCCTCAGGGATGCCTTCCAGGGGCTGACCCGCTTCGACCAGTTCCAGACGAGCCTCGGCATCGCCCCCAACATCCTGGCCCGGCGGCTGAAATCCCTGGTCGAGGCCGGGCTGCTGGAGCGCCGGCGCTATAGCGCGCACCCGCCGCGGGACGAATATCTCCTCACCGAACGAGGCCGCGACTTCCGCCCGGTGATCTGGTCGCTCCTCGCCTGGGGCAACAAGCATCTGGCGCCCGAGGGTCCCGAGCGTCCAGCTGGTGGATAGCCAGACCGGCGTCCCGGCCGATCCGGTCCTGGTGGATCGGGCGAGCGGCCGGCCGCTGACCGCCCCGGCCTTCCGCTCCGTCGCTGGCCCCGCCGCCGATGAGCAGACGAAGCGTCGCCAGGCCTTCATCGCCGAAAAATGCATTGCCTCGAAAGGAGCCGCGTCATGACCAGCGCCGTGCTCGACGGGACCGGTGTCACGATCCCCTCTGCCGCCAGGAAGCGCCCGCGCCCGAAGCATCTGGGCCTTGCCGCCGCGGCCCTCCTGCTTGCCGGTGCCGCGACCTGGTACGGCCATGACTGGTGGACGGTCGGGCGCTTCATCGAAAGCACCGACGATGCCTATGTCGGCGGCGACATCACGGTGATCGCCCCGAAGGTCGCGGGCTTCATCGCCGAGGTGGCGGTCACCGACAACCAGGCGGTCCATGCCGGCGATCTGCTGGTGAAGCTCGACGACCGCGACTACAAGGCGGCGCTGGCGCGGGCGACGGCAAGCGTCGCCGGGCAGCAGGCGACCTTGGCCAATCTCGATGCCCGGCGCCAGCTTCAGCAGGCGATGATCGCCCAGGCTGAGGCCGAGCTCGCGGCGACCGCGGCCGAGATCGCGCGGGCGAAATACGATGTCGACCGCTACCGCAGCCTGATCCAGGGGCAATATGCCTCGCTGCAGCGCTTCCAGCAGGCCGATGCCGATTACAAGAAGGCGACGGCCGCCGATCAGAAGGCCCGCGCCGCGGTGACGGCGGCCGAGCGCGAGCTCGACGTCATCGATACCCAGAAGCAGCAGACCCAGGCGGATCTCGCCGCCGCCATCGCCGATCGCGACACCGCCCAGCTCAACCTCAGCTATACCGAGCTGCGCGCCCCCATCGACGGCGTCATCGGCAACCGCAGCGCACGCCGCGGCGCCTTCGCGCCGGTGGGCGCCCAGCTCATCTCCCTGGTGCCGGCCGAGGGGCTCTGGATCGATGCCAATTTCAAGGAGAGCCAGCTCGCCCGGATGCAGCCGGGATTGCCGGTGCGGATCCAGGCCGACGTCCTGCCCGGCGAGGTGTTCATCGGCCATGTCGGCAGCCTGGCGCCGGCGACCGGGGCCGAGTTCAGCATCCTGCCGCCGGAGAACGCCACGGGCAATTTCACCAAGATCGTCCAGCGCGTGCCGGTGCGCATCCTGCTCGACGGCGATGCCGCGAAGCTGGGCCGCCTGCGCCCGGGCCTCTCGGTCACGGTCGCCGTGGACGAGCGCGGCGAAGGGAACGCAAAGTGAGCACGCTCGCCGCCCGGACCCTGGCCCTGGCGCCGGCGGCGCGGAAGGCGCCGGCAGCCGCGCCCCTCGGCGAGCTCTCGCCGAGCGCGAAGATCTTCGCCTTCGCCACCATGTGCGTCGGCTTCTTCATCGCGCTGCTGGATATCCAGATCGTCTCCGCGTCGCTGCGGGACATCGGTGGCGGGCTCTCTGCCGGCGCCGACGAGACCGCCTGGGTGCAGACCAGCTATCTCATCGCCGAGATCATCGTGATTCCCCTCTCGGGCTGGCTGTCGCGGGTCATGTCCACCCGCTGGCTGTTCTGCGTCTCGGCCGCGGGCTTCACGGCGACCAGCCTGCTCTGCGGCTGGGCCTGGAACATCGAGAGCATGATCGTCTTCCGCGCGCTCCAGGGCTTCCTCGGGGGCTCGATGATCCCGACCGTCTTCACCGCGGCCTTCGCCTTCTTCCCGGGCAAGAAGATCGTGGCGGCCGCCGCGACCGTCGGCGCGCTCTCCTCTTTGGCGCCGACCCTCGGCCCCACCATCGGCGGCTGGATCACCGATAATTACTCCTGGCACTGGCTCTTCTTCGTCAATCTGGTCCCCGGCATCTTCGTCGCCGTGGCGGTGCCGTTGCTGGTGCGCATCGACAAGCCGGATCTGTCGCTGCTGAGGGGTGCCGACTACGCCGGCATGATCCTGATGGCGATCTTCCTGGGCTGCCTCGAGTACACGCTGGAGGAGGGGCCGCGCTGGGACTGGTTCGGCGACGATACGATCCGCACGACGGCCTGGATCGCCGGCATCAGCGGCATCGCCTTCGTCTGGCGGAGCCTGACCTTCGAGCGGCCGGTGGTCGACCTCCGGGCGTTGAAGAGCCGCAACTTTTCGCTGGGCTGCTTCTTCTCCTTCGTCATCGGCATGGGCATCTTCGCCACCATCTATCTGACGCCGGTCTTCCTCGGCCGGGTGCGCGGCTTCAGCGCGCTGCAGATCGGCATCGCGGTCTTCTCCACCGGCATCTTCCAGGTGCTCTCCATCCCCATCTACACCTTCATTGCCCGGCGCATCGACCTGCGCTGGCTGATGATGTTCGGTCTCGCCTGCTTTGCCCTCAGCATGTGGAACTTCACCCCCATCACCCATGATTGGGGCTGGCGCGAGCTGCTGCTGCCTCAGGCGCTGCGCGGCTTCGCCCAGCAATTCGCCGTGGCGCCGACCGTGACGCTCACTCTGGGTGGCCTGGCGCCGGACCGGCTCAAGCTCGCCTCGGGCCTGTTCAATCTGATGCGCAATCTGGGCGGCGCCATCGGCATCGCCGCCTGCGGCACCTTCCTGAACGACCGGGTCAATCTGCATTTCCTCCGGATGGCGGAGCATCTCACGACCTCCAATCCGGCAGTCGTCGCGCTGACGCAGCGGGTCGCCGCCCTGCAGACCGCGGGCGGCGGTGGCGATGCGGTCCATGGCCAGTCGGCCGCGCTGCAGATGCTCTGGTCCCTCACCATGCGCGAGGCCCAGACCATGACCTGCGCCGATATCTTCCTGGCGCTCACCCTTTGCTTCGTCACCGCCACCATCATGGTGCCGCTGATGCGCAAGGTGGCCCCGCCCAAGGCGTCCTTCGGCGGACGCGCACTGATAGGGCGGCCGACACCCTCTGGTCAGGGGAAATGAAAGCTGGTTTGCTGTCGGCCGGCTCTCCTTCCGATGGTCCCGATCATGATCGATATCGACCGCATCCGCGCCGACACGCCCGCCGCCGCGCGCCGGGCCTATCTGCATAACGCCGGATCGGCACTCATGCCGATCCCCGTGGTCGAGGCGATGAAGCGGCATATCGATCTGGAGGCGGAGATCGGCGGCTATGCGGCCGCGGATCGCGAGGCCAAGCGGCTGCAAGGCGTTTATGCCTCGGTGGCGAAGCTGCTGAACGCCGCCCCCGTCGAGATCGCCTTGATGGAGAATGCGACTATCGCCTGGCAGATGGCCTTTTATTCATTCGACTTCCAATCCGGCGACCGGATACTGACCGCCGAAGCCGAATATGCCGCCAATTACGTGGCCTATCTTCAGGTCGCCCGGCGCACGGGCGCCAAGATCGAGGTCGTGCCCAGCGATGCCAGCGGCGAGCTCGATATCGCGGCGCTGGAGCGGATGATCGACGGGCAAGTGAAGCTCATCACCGTCACCTGGATCCCGACCAATGGCGGGCTGACCAATCCGGCCGCCGCGATCGGCAAGCTTGCGCGGCGCCATGGCATTCCCTATCTGCTCGATGCCTGCCAGGCCGTGGGGCAGATGCCGGTGGATGTCGAGGCACTGGGCTGCGACATGCTCTCGGCCACCGGGCGGAAGTTCCTGCGGGGGCCGCGCGGCACGGGTTTTCTCTATGTCCGCAAGAATCTGCTGGAGCGGCTGGAGCCGCCGATGATCGATCATTTCGCCGCCCCCTGGGTCGCCCGCGACCGCTATGAGCTGCGCCCCGATGCCCGGCGCTTCGAGAATTGGGAGAACAACTATGCGGCCAGGCTCGGGCTCGGCGTGGCCGTCGATTACGCCTTGGCGGTGGGGCTGGAGGAGATCGAGACGCGCTGCCGGATGCTGGCCCGGCGGCTGCGCGAAGGGCTCAGGGTCATCCCCGGCGTGAAGCTCCGCGATCTCGGCCGCGATCCTTCGGCCATCGTGAGCTTCACCCTCGAGGGGCATAAGGCGCGCGATGTCGTGCGCGCCGCCGATCGGGCCGGCATCACCATCGGCGCCTCCGACCCTTCGAGCACCCTGCTCGATTCCGAGGCCCGCGCCCTGCCGCCGCTGGTGCGCGCCTCGCCGCATTACTACAACACCGAGAGCGAGGTCGATCGCCTGATCGAGCTCTGCACGACCCTCTCCGCCACGCCCACGGCGCGCGTGACGGGATAGATTTCAGGCCCCTCAACCCAGGAGAAGATGATGGCAAATCGGACATCGGATGCGGAATGGCGTGGCGATCTCAAGAGCGGCCAAGGCAAGATCAAGCTCGGCAGCGGCGCCTTCGAAGGCAGCTACTCCTTCAAATCGCGCTTCGAGGAGGGCAAGGGCACCAATCCCGAGGAGCTGATCGCCGCCGCCCATGCGGGCTGCTTCTCCATGGCGCTCGCTCATGCCCTCTCGGAGGGCGGCCATGCGCCGACCTCGATCCACACCACCGCGACGGTGCAGTTCGGCCCCGTGCCCGGCGGCTTCGCCATCAGCCGCATCGATCTGGTGACCGAAGGCTCGGTCCCCGGCATCGATGCCGCAACCTTCGATAAATTCGCCGCCGGCGCCAAGGAGAACTGCCCGGTCTCCAAGGCGCTGAAGGCCGTGGAGATCACGCTCAAGACGAAGTTCGTGTAGCGTCGTCGCGCGGGCGTCGAGGGTGGCCTAGCCGGCCACCTCGGCGCTCAGTGCGGGGGACCGCCGATGCCTTGTCGCCTGTTCATAGGCATAAGCATAGGCAAGCAGGTCGCCCTCGCTCCACAACCGGCCGACGATGATCAAGCCGAAGGGTGCGCCGGAGGCATGATATCCCGCGGGAACCGTGACCCCCGGCAGGCCCGCGATGTTGATCTCGCTCACCGTCGTTTCCCGGATCATCTGCTTCCCCTGCAAGGGGGGAAGCTCCTCGCGCATTTGCGGGAAGACGAGGGCATCGAGGTTGTGGCGCTGGAACACCTCGTCGAAAACCTTGAGATAGGCTTCCTTGGCCGCCATGAATTCCGACAGATCCGGCGGGCGTGACGGGTCGGCGAGGCAGGCCGCGAACCCCGGCAGGTTGTGCATGTAGCTCAGCTGCCCTTCCGGCCCGAAGATATCCGCCGACGCGGTCGCCCTGGCGAAATCGGCAAAGCTCTTGAGGGCCGCGTTGGGTCCCAGCCGGGCGAGATAGCGGGTGATGTCGTAGGGGATGGATTCCATGCCGCGCCCGTCGAAGGTGGTGCCCGGCGTTATCTCTGTGAGCTTGGCGAAGCCCGAGCCGGCGAAGGGATCGGCAACCAGGATCGCCTTCTGCGCCTCGAGCTCGGACTGGACGCGCCGATAGAGCCTGCTGGTCTCCTCGGACAAGGGCTCATCGCGCCAGCCCGGACCGTAGAGGCCCAAGCGCTTGCCGGCGAGAGCGTCGGGCCGCAGCTTGGCGGTATATCCGCCCTTCGGCCGCTGCCCGACGCCGGCAATGGTCTTGGGATCCTCGCCCGAATAGCCCGCCAGGACATCGAGGCAGAGTGCGGCGTCGCGCACGCATCGGGCGATCGGGCCGACCACGTCGCGATTGGCGGAGAGCGGCATCACCCCGGCATTGGGCACGAGGCCCATGCTCGGCTTGATGCCCACGAGGGCTTGTGCCGAGGCGGGGTTCTGGATCGAGCCGCCGGTTTCCTCGGCAAGCCCCAGCACGGCCATGCCGGATGCCACCGCCGTCGCCGTGCCGGCGCTGCTGGCACCGGGCGCCAGATGCGGCACCACGGCATTCAAGGTGGGGCCGGCCCAGCTGTCATTGGCATGGGTTCCGCTATGGCTGAGGACGGGGACGTTGGTCTTGCCCAGCATCACGGTGTCGGCCGCCCGCATTCGCGCGACCACGGGCGCGTCGAAGGCGGGCATAAGATCCACCCCGCCCGTCTTGCTATGGAGCAGGGACCATCCGGCGGTGGTGGGAAACCCCACCATGTCCATGGGATCCTTGATCACCACCGGCACGCCGGCCAGCGGCCCCAGGGCTTCGCCCGCGGCACGGCGCCGGTCGATCGCGCGGGCATCGGCGAGGGCGTCCGGATTCAGGAGAATGATCGCGTTGTAGCGCGGGTTGTAGGTGGCAATCCGATCGAGGCAGGCCTGGGCCAGCAACTCCGCCGTAAAGGCGCCGCTGGCAAACCCGGCTTGGACCTGCTCGACGGTAAGCTCGGCGATGTCGATGGCGGGGGAAGCGTGCTGATCATTCATGACAGGAAATCCATTAGCCCCTGAAGACATGCATCGGAACCACTCTATGCCCTGCCGGGGCGGGGAAAAACTATCCGGCGATTGTGAAATCTTCTTTCAAAGCGTTTACGGATTATATCCCCTAATAGCGGAGGCTTAGGCCTCCGATATCAGCCCGATCACAAATCCGGGGAGAGGCCTGTGGCTTATACCATCAAGATCAACGGGAGCGACCAGACCGTCGATGTCGACGGCGATACGCCGCTGCTCTGGGTGCTGCGCGACGTGCTCGGCATGACCGGCACGAAATTCGGCTGCGGCATGGCGCTCTGCGGGGCCTGCACGGTCCATATCGACGGTCAAGCGACGCGGTCCTGCATCACCAGCGTCGACAGCATCGGCCAGTCCGAGGTGACGACCATCGAGGCGGTCGGCGAGACGCCCAGCGGCAAGGCCATCCAGAAGGCCTGGCTGGACCGCGAGGTCGTCCAATGCGGCTATTGCCAATCCGGGCAGATCATGTCCGCCTCGGCCTTGCTGGCGAGCAATCCGCATCCCAGCGATTCCGACATTGACGACGCCATGTCGGGCAATATCTGTCGCTGCGGCACCTATCTTCGCATCCGCGCTGCCATCAAGCAGGCAGCGGGTTCCACCAACGGCTGACGAAGAGGGGAATGACCATGCTGATCGACCGCATTAATGAGATCGCCCGGGCCCGCGCGGGCGGCTTGAGCCGCCGCGCCTTCATCAAGGTGGGTGCTGCCGCCGGCGGCGGGCTGCTGCTGAGTGTCGGCCTGCCTGTGTTCAGGGGCGATGGCGAGGCCGCAACCGATGTCTTCGCCCCGGATGCCTTCATTCGCATCGACACCAGCGGCCAAGTGACAATGGTCATGCCCCAGGTGGAGATGGGGCAGGGCACCTATACCTCCATCCCCATGCTCATCGCCGAGGAGCTCGAGGTGGAGCTCGCCACGGTCCAGCTCGAGCATGCACCGCCGAACGACAAGCTCTATGCCAATCCCCTGATCGGCGCCCAGGTGACGGGGGGCTCGACCTCCATTCGCGGCTTCTGGGAGCCGCTGCGCCGCGCCGGCGCCACCGCCCGCAACATGCTGATCTCCGCCGCGGCGGATCAATGGGGCGTGGCGGCGGGCGACTGCCAGGCCGAGAAGGGCGTGGTCATCCATACGGCCAGCGGGCGCAAGCTCGGCTATGGCGAGCTCGCGGCGAAGGCCGCGGGGCTGCCGGTGCCGGAGAAGGTGGCGCTCAAGGACCCCAAGGATTTCAAGCTCATCGGCACGCCGGCCAAGCGGCTCGACACGCCCGCCAAGGTCAATGGGACCGCGGTGTTCGGCATCGATACCAAGCTGCCGGGCATGAAGATCGCCACGGTCGCCATCTCGCCGGTCTTCGGCGGCAAGCTCGCCAAGGTGGACGACAGCAAGGCGCTGGCGGTGAAGGGCGTGCGCCAGGTGGTGAAGCTCGACGATGCGGTCGCCGTGGTGGCCGACCACATGGGTGCGGCCAAGAAGGGAATGGAGGCGCTGGCGATCACCTGGGACGAAGGGGCCAATGCCAAGCTCTCGACCGGCGACATCCTGCATCAGCTCGAATCTGCCGCGGCGAAGCCGGGCGTGGTCGGCACTAAGGAGGGCGATGTCGAGAAGGCGCTGGCGGGTGCTGCCAAGAAGGTCGAGGCGAACTATCACATGCCCTTCCTGGCCCATGCCGCCATGGAGCCGATGAACTGCACGGTGCATGTGACCAAGGATTCCTGCGAGGTCTGGGTGGGCACCCAGGTCGCGACCAGGGCGCAGGCGACGGCCGCAGAGGTCACCGGCCTGCCGCTGGAGAAGGTGCAGGTGCACAACCATCTGCTGGGCGGCGGCTTCGGCCGGCGGCTCGATATCGATGGCGTGACCCTGGCGGTCCGGATCGCCAAGCAGGTCGAGGGTCCGGTGAAGGTGGTCTGGACCCGCGAGGAGGATATCCAGCACGATATCTACCGGCCCTTCTACTACGGCCGGCTCGCCGCGGGGCTCGATGCAACGGGCGCGCCCGTGGCCTGGCATCATCGCGTCGTCGGCTCCTCCATCCTGGCGCGCTGGTATCCCCCGGCCTTCAAGGACGGCCTCGATTCCGATGCGGTGGAAGGTGCCGCGGGGCCCTACGGCTTTCCCAATGTCCTGGTGGATTATGTCCGGCAGGAGCCGCCGGCGGGCCTCTTCACCGGCTGGTGGCGGGGCGTCGGCATCACGCACAATGCCTTCATCGTCGAAGGCTTCATCGATGAGCTTGCCGCCGCGGCGGGGAAGGATCCCGTGGAATATCGCGGCGCGCTGCTGGCCAAATCGCCGCGGGCCAAGGCCGTGCTCGATCTCGTCGCGGCGAAATCCGGCTGGGGCGAGAAGCTGCCCGCCGGCCAGGGCCGCGGCGTCTCATTGCTCTTCGGCTTCGGGAGCTATATCGCCGAGGTGGCCGAGGTCGCGGTGGACAAAGATGGCCAGGTCCAGGTGAAGCGCGTGACCTGCGCCGTCGACTGCGGCGAGGTGGTGAACCCGGATACCATCAAGGCGCAGATGGAAGGGGGGATCATCTTCGGCCTCTCCGCGGCGCTCTATGGCGAGATCACCTTGAAGGACGGCAGGGTCGAGCAGGGCAATTTCGACAGCTATCAGGTGGTGCGCATCAACGAGGCCCCGCAGGTGGAGGTCCATATCGTCGACAGCCGCGAAGGCCCCGGCGGCATCGGCGAACCCGGCACCGCGGCCATCGCGCCGGCGGTCGTCAATGCCATCTTCGCCGCGACCGGCAAGCGGCTGCGCAAGCTGCCCATCGACAGCGGGGCGTTGAAGTCGTCGTAACGAAGAGAGGCGTTCCCGGCGGTCTCCGCTGTTTTTGCAGCGAATTAACAGCGACGACCCCCTGCTCATCTTAAACCTATAGTATATACGCAAAACACGTAACCGTCAAACGGTAAGACGAGGCCCGGGGATTGCGGGGTTCCTTGTGGTATGATAGGTATCGCAAGCCTCTGAATTCGTGAGGCAAACCATCATTCCCCTACGAGGACCCACAGCATGATCAAGGATCCACCGCTTCTGAGGATCAGGCGCGGCTTTACGCGGCCGACCGAGGCGCTGCTGGCCGGGTTTGCCGGCATCCCGACGGGCTATCTGGTCGATGCGATGAACGGGAGCGGCTGCCTCGACTATCGCATCAAACCTCTGGTGCAGCGCAAGACGGTCATGGTCGGGACCGCGGTGACGTGCCAGGCGGGGCCCTCCGATAATCTGGCGCTGTTCGGCGCCGTGCATGCGGCGCGCAAGGGCGATGTGCTGGTGGCCGCCACCGATGCCTATATGGGCGCGGCGATCACCGGCGATCTGCTTCTGGGCATGGCGCGCAATCGGGGCGTGGCCGGCCTGGTGACCGACGGGCTGGTGCGCGACCTCGTCGGCATTCTGGATGTGGACATCCCCGTCTATTGCGCCGGCCTCACCGCCAATTCGCCGGCGCGCAACGGCCCCGGCACGGTGGGCCTGCCGATCGTGCTCGGCGGGGTGCGGGTGGACTCCGGCGATATCGTGGTGGGCGATCGCGACGGCGTGGTCATCGTGCCGCTGGCCGAGGCGACGAACGTGCTCGGTCGTCTCGGCGGGATCAAGGCGGCGGAAGCAAGCCTCGAGGCCAAGGTGAAGGCCGGTCTCGAGATCCCGGATTTCATCCAGGCGATCATGGAGTTGGGGCGGGTCGAGGAGATTTCCTAGAGTCGCCTGAAGCAAGATCGGGTCAGCTTGGACCGGATACCCGAGATCTCGCGCGTGGAAGTCGTGGGCGGATCAATCGCGGAACGAATCCAAAGTCTCACGTCACGGCAGAAAACGCGGCGGGCGCCAGCAACTGACTGCTGATGTTCTCGACGAGCTGGCCATCCTTCTCCGTCTTGGCGACCACCGCGGCCCATTCGGGATCAGCGAGAAAAGCGCCCCAGCGCTTCTCCCGCTCGGCCATGCTGTCCCAGGCGAGCATGTAGGTGATCTCCTGGCTGCTCTTGCCGATCAGCGTGGTCCAAAACCCGGCCTGGCGGATGCCGTGCTTCTCCCAGATCCGCAGCGTCTCGTTCTCGAACCGCGACAGCAGCGCCGGCCTGCGCCCCGGCACGCAGCGATAGATCCGCAATTCGTAGATCATCGCCCTTCACCTCAAGCCGTGGGGAGGGATATCGGCTGGTCACTCATGAGACGTACGGGCCGGGCGAGGTCGGGTCGGCTTTCCAGGAAAAACCGGACATCGCCCCACGATTTACGGAGGTCCGAGTTTGACCCATAGCGGAAGTCACCTTTGGTCCCAGGAACCTCTCTTGATGCCACTTCGACCGCACCATCCAACCGTCCGGGAAGTCTGGCGCGCGACTGGCGTCAGTGCCGATAGGCGCCACGGTCTACGCTGCTGGTCGAACGCAGATTGCCGTTGAAATCATACTTGGGTACCAAATTGACGTTCCGCTTCCTATAGCACGAGAGCCCGTTTGAAGATGGAAGTTGAAGGGGGGAGAGGGGACAAAGAGGGGATTGACGGCCAAGTCATGAGCGCCCCGAGGCGCTGTGCCAATGCCATTAAAAAGGATATTGTAGTCCCAGACGAGGCTGGTGACCGAAGTGAGGCCCGCGTAGATAATTGGGACAGAGGAGTTCCCATAGTTGATGTTGTTGAGCACCCGGACGTCGTTGGACTGAGTTGCAGTGATTTCACCGCCGACAGTATGAGCTGTAAAAGGGGCAGGTTCTGTCGCGGACATATTATTCTTGTATGTAGTATTATTGAAAATATCCACGTGCTGGCTTCGGTTAACCGCGATCCCTGGGCCGCCATTATTGTAAGTTATGTTATTCTAAATCTGGATTTTTCCACTATAACCGGAGGATTTGTTGCTTTCAACAATAATTCCTTCTCCGTCCGTAATTTTGCAGGGGTTAGTTTGATATTTGTTACAGATATAATTCTGATTGTTATAAAGTACGTTGTTGTACACAAAAATCTTGGCAGGCCGGTTCCCGTATGTCTGGTTTAGGCCGGCGGATTCACTAGGTCAGCGCAACACCTTCTAATCTTTCTGGATGAGGAGGTGGGACATGGTGACGTCACGGATTTGGTTCACGGCGGAGCAGAAGGCGGATCTGTGGGAGCGCTGGAGGAACGGGCAGAGTGCTGCGGCTATCTCGCGGGCGCTGGAAAGGAGGAACAAGACCGGCGTTGAGCGGATCGTTGTACTCCATGGAGGGATCGCTCCGGCGCCACGGCGCAGAGCGGTGTCAGCGCTGAGGCTTGAGGAGCGGGAAGAGATTTCCCGTGGCATTTCGGTGGGCCGGTCGCTGCGGCAGATCGCCCAGGGCCTCAGACGAGCGCCATCAACAGTAAGTCGGGAGATCAGGCGCAACGGCGGCAGTCAGGCCTATCGTGCAAACCGGGCCGAGAGGAGCGCCTGGGAGCGGGCGTTGCGTCCCAAGCCTTGTCGCCTGGCGCTGCATAGGGAGCTACGATGGCGCGTGGCGCAGAAGCTCGCGCTGCAATGGTCGCCGGAGCAGATCTCCGGCTGGCTGAAGCAGGAGTTCCCGACCGACCAGGATATGCAGATATCTCACGAAGCGATCTATCGCAGCCTCTTCATCCAGACCCGCGGCGTGCTGAAGAAGGAGCTGACGGCACACTTGCGTACTGCGCGGCGGATGCGTCGTCCCAAGAGCCACAATGCGAAGAGTGGACAGGGACATATCCTCGATATGGTCTCCATTCGCGAGCGGCCCCCCGAGGTTGAGGATCGCGCCGTGCCGGGCCATTGGGAAGGAGACCTTCTTACCGGAGCGAACGACACGCACATCGCCACCCTCGTCGAGCGCAACACCCGCTTCACGATGCTCGTCAAGATTCCCCGTAGGGACACAACGACTGTTGTTGCTGCACTTGCCAAGCACATCCGCAAGCTGCCCGAGGAGCTGCGACACTCGCTAACCTGGGATCAAGGCAAGGAGATGCATGCCCACAAACGCTTCACGTTTGCCACAAACGTGCAGGTCTACTTCTGTGATCCTCGCAGCCCCTGGCAGCGCGGCTCAAACGAGAACACCAACGGCTTGCTGCGTCAGTACTTCCCGAGAGGAACCAACTTCTCGCGTATCTCCCAGAGCTACCTCAACAGCATCGCCCTGCGGCTCAATCAACGTCCGCGAAAGACCTTGGGCTTCGAAACGCCAGCCGATAAACTACGAGAGGCGTTGCACTGACCGGTTGAACTCACAGCCCCTTTGCTGACGTTTCCGGACGATGCCGGGATGGCCGAGTTTGACCCAAACCGGACTAGTGCCTCTTCTGACCTATTCCTAAGTAGTGGCTCTTTGAATCTCATCGGCGACGAGTTGCTGAAGCCGCCACAGATTGCGGTCGCGGATGCCGAACTCTTCCAGTTTACTTACCGTATGAAACAGATAAGCTGCGCCCGAACCAATATGCCCGCAAGCGCGGGCGAGAGTCTGGGCAACTTGGGGTAATGGTTGCTTTCCGGCATAGGCCCTTCCCCTCGGACCAGCCCAGAAGGCCAAGGCCTGCAGCTTGGCATTCTCGGTCTCAACCGTGATCCACCGTGTGCGCGAGCGCCCTCCATCGATCCAAATTCACGGTGCAGCAGGCGGCCGAGCTGACCGATGTGGTCCTCGTCGGGCAGCCGATGTATGACACCCTCGCAGCGGCCACCGTGTTCCAGGGCCAGCATCAGCCCTGGTAGCTGCGGGGAACCCCGCCCACGCTGCAGCTCCAGGCAGAAAGCTCGATGCCAGCCGAACGCAGTCGCGCGCTGATGTTCGAGGGAGGTGAAAGCGGGCTTCCACATCAGTGATCCGTAAGTGAACACCCAAAGCGGACCGGGCCTGCGTCGCTCCAGCAATCGATGGGCCACAGCGTCATAGTCTTCCTCGGTAAGCCGCGTTAGACCCGGCGTGGGCCCTGGGTCGACCTCGGCTCGCTCGCAGCGGGCCACCAGTTCAGCCGTCAGCGCCATGGGGAATCTCATCAGGAGGCCCACCCGCCTAGTACCGGTCGAAGTACCAGGCAGAACTCGTGTCGGCCATAGCGGCGAGTAGGCCGTTGGACCAGTCGCTTGGGCCAAGGACGGGTGGAAGCCAATCCCGGCTTGAATTCTCGCCGAAGCGGATCCCCGACTCGCGCGACAGCGAATTCCCGATCAGCGCGCAAACTCTGCGTAACCACCCTTGCATCGCCCTTCTCCCTCGTCTGCGCCACAACCGGCGTCGAAGCGGAGATTGGACGGCCCTCGTAAAGCGGCCCGGGCCCGCTCCGTAAATTGGGGCGCGCCTTGACCGACTTAGCGGTGTCCCTCGCGTAAAAAGCGCGTAAAATCGACAGCTCGTCCACTGCCGCTCACAAACAGGAGGGTTTCTTCCTTGGTGGCGTGTAGGCTGACCCTGTTGGGTGGCTTCTCCCTGGTGACGGGTGACGGCAGGCAGTTGAGCCTGCCGACCCGCAAGGACCGGCTGTTGCTCGCCTATCTGGCATTGTCGGCAGGAAAGCCGCAGACCCGTGAACGCCTTGCCGGCCTGCTCTGGGGCGATCGCGCCGACGCCCAGGCGCGCGACAGCCTGAAGCAAGCCCTGGCGGGGATTCGTCAGGTGTTCCGGCAGACCGGCCTCGATCCGCTGCGCGCCGACCGCGAGTCCGTGACCTTCGAGCCAGCGGGCGTCGAAATCGACGCCATAGAGTTTGCAAGGCTGGCGACGGAAGCGTCGGCGCCTGAGAGGGCCGTCGCGCTCTACCGTGGCTGCCTTCTAGACGGCATCGATGGTGCGACAACCGAGTTCGAGGAATGCCTCCGAGCCGAGCGCGAGCGCCTCAGTGATCTCGCGGTGCGCGTGCTGGAGCAGCTCGCCCTCTGCGCCACTCTAAGTGGAGCTACCGATGACGCAATACGGCTCGGCCGACATCTGCTCGCCTGCGACCCGCTGCGGGAGCCGGTCTACCGCGCTCTCATGCGACTCTCGGTCCTGAAGGGGGACCGCGCTGAAGCGCTGAAGATCTATGCGGCCTGTCGCGATGCCCTGAAGCGAGATTTGGGGGTCGCGCCGGACATCAAAACCGAAAAGCTCTACCGCGACATTCTCACCGATCGCCTGTCCCCGTCTTCAGTCGCGTCCGAGAGTGACCGAACGCCCGAGCGCCCATCGATCGCCGTGCTGCCCTTTACCAATCTCAGCGGCGATCCCGAGCAGACTTATTTCAGCGATGGTGTCGTGGAGGACATCATCACCGAACTGTCCCGCTTCCACTCTCTCTTGGTCATTGCCCGCAATTCCTCCTTCGCATTTCGCGACGTGAGGATCAGCATTGCGGAAGTCGGGCGGAGACTGGGCGCTGAGTACGTGGTGGAGGGGAGCGTTCGCCGGGCTGGCAATCGGGTGCGTATCACGACTCAGCTGATCGATGCCAGGAACGGCACGCACTTGTGGGCTGAGCGGTTTGATCGTGAGCTGGAGGATATTTTTGCCGTCCAGGACGAAGTCGTGCGGACCGTCGTGGCGACTGTGGCCGGGCGGGTGGAAGTGGCGGGTGCCCAAGTCGCCAAGCGCAAGCCACCCGAGAGTCTCGCCGCCTATGACTGCGTCCTGCGCGGTCTGGAGCAACTGAACCTGGAAGGGGAACCGCACAACGCGGAGGCCCTTCGCTTCTTCGAGAAGGCGGTCGAATTGGACCCCCAATACGCCGTGGGCCACGCCTATCTGGCCTTGACGATCTACGTCCAGTGGATCGCGAACAGGGCCCCGGGAGAGCTTGACCGCGCTCTGACCATCGCGCGCCGAGCACTTGCGCTGGACGAGACCGACAACCGCTGCCACCGGATTCTCAGTCACATCTACACACATATGCGGCAGTTTGATCGCGCAGAATTTCACTCCGAGAGAAGCGTCGCTCTTAATCCCAACGACGCGCATGCCGCGATCGCCCGAGCCAACGTGCTGCGCAATCTTGGTCGATTAGAAGAGGGCGTCGAGTGGGCTCGCAAGGCGATGCGGCTGAACCCCTATCACCCCAATTGGTACTGGAATTCTTTTGCCCGCGTGCTGCACGCTGCTGGTCACTATGCCGAAGCACTGGACGCCTATAGCCGGATTGCCGAGCGGCCTTCCTTCTACGATGCCTATGTTGCGGCGTGCCATGCCGAGCTCGGCCATATGGAGGAAGCGCGCGCACATGCAGAGTCAGCGCTCAAGGTGAGACCCGATTTTTCCATCGGAACGTGGAGTAGGGGGCTTCCATACAAGAACGACGCTGACCTGCAGCGCTTCCTCGACGGCCTCCGCAAGGCAGGGCTTCCGGAGTGACGCTCAACCCGGCCGCGAAGTAAGGCCGGACGTTCGTCCGGTTGTGGCACTTCCGCAACATTCTTCCGGAGTTTTCACAGACAAACCCGGCGCAGAGCCAGACGTCCGGGCTTGACCCGTTGCACAAGTCAGGGTTGATAGACTCCCCAAGCTGTCCGGCATAGAGTTTGCTGCACTGCGTTCTCTGAGGGCGATCACGCCACATGGCCGAGGAACGCGCCCAACGACGCCTAGCCGCCATCCTGGCAGCCGATGTGGTCGGCTACAGCCGCCTCATGGAGCAGGATGAGGCGGGGACGCTCGCCGCTCTGAAGAGTTGCCGTAGGGAGGTCCTGGAGCCGCTGGTCAGCCGCTACCGAGGCCGCATCTTCAAAGTAACGGGCGATGGTGTCCTGATCGAGTTCGGCAGCCCCGTCAACGCCGTGCAATGCGCCGTGGATCTCCAGCACGGCATGGCTACCGCCAACGGCGATCAGACCGACAATCACCACATTGTGCTGCGCATTGGAGTTAATCTGGGCGACGTCATGGTCGAGAGCAGCGACCTCTACGGCAACGGTGTCAACGTCGCCGCCCGTCTCGAAGCACTCGCCGAGCCCGGCGGCATCCTCATCTCCGGCACTGCCTATGACTATGTTCGAAACAAGATCAAAGTTGGGTTCGACGACTTCGGCCCTCAAACGCTAAAGAACATTGCCGAACCGGTCCGCACCTACCGGGTTACCGGCACGCCGGCCGTTGCGATCACACCAACCACGTCCGCCGCGACCGACAAACCGTCGATCGCTGTGCTGCCATTTACGAATATGAGCGGCGATCGAGAGCAGGAGTACTTCTCTGACGGCATCACCGAAGACATCATTACCGACCTGTCGCAAGTTTCCGCGCTCTTTGTCGTCGCGCGCAACACAGCTTTCACCCTTAAGGGCAAATCTGAGGATATCGTGCAAACGGCTAAGAAGCTGCACGTAGGGCATATTCTGGAGGGTAGCGTTCGAAAGGCCGGAGGCCGTGTACGAATCACCGCGCAATTGATTGACGGCGCGACGGGTGGCCACCTCTGGGCCGAGCGCTATGACCGGGACTTAGGCGATATCTTCGCACTGCAAGATGAAATTGCGAAAAGCATTGTCGGCGCTCTGAAAATAAAATTGTTTCCAGACGAACTGAAGGCGATCACAACCAGGTCGACCAAAAGCGCAGAAGCCTATGATTGCTACCTTCACGCCCGCGCAACACTCCAGGTAGATTGGAGCAATAAGGCGATGCTGAGGTCGGCAAGGAGGCTGTTCGAAAGGGCCACGGAGATAGACGGAGAATACGCGGAGGCTTTTGCTGGCATGGCCGATTGCGACGCATTCCTATGGATTGCTGGTGATCTCGACGTCTCCTACCAAGAGTTATTCGCGAATAGCAGCAAGGCCCTCAATCTTTCACCTAACCTCGCGGAGGCGCAAGCGTCCAACGGACTCGCGCTCTATCTGGGCGGTGATCCCACTGAGGCGACAAAGGCCTTCGAGAGGGCCATCGCCCTAAATCCCGATCTATGGGCAGCAAATACACTATATGGCTACAGCTGCAGAGCCACAGGTCAATTTGAGAAGGCTGCGCTTTACTACGAACGCGCGGCGAAGCTCAAGTCAGACGATTGGGATTCCCTCGCCATGCTTGCAGATGTATACGAGTTGCTTGGCCGACATGACTTAAGCAACTCGGCAGCACGGCGAGCGTTGGCCCGATACGAAAGCGTTCTTGGTCAGCGGCCGAATAATGCAGATGGGATCGCCCTTGGGGCCGCGTTGCTGGTCTTTCTAGGCGAAAATGCCAAAGCCGTAGAATGGGCGAAACGTGCGATTGTACTCGATTCCGAAAGTTATTCGGTTCGTTACAATGTGGCCTGTGTGCACGCGGTCGTCGGCAACCCTGACGCAGCGCTCGAATGCCTTGAATACATCTATTCGCGGGTGCCTAGGGCGCGACGGTGGTTGTTAGGAACTGTGAAACATGACGTCCAGCTTAAATCGCTCCGCGACAGGTCCGATTTCCAGGCCTTCGAGAGCCGCCTTCAAGCTGCCGCAGCCGAGCAGAGCTAACGGGTTCAGAATCCGCCTAGTCGCTCCATCTCGGTTTACCAAGTGACAGCACATCCTCCGATCCTGACCGGCTATTCGGCTATTCCGCACTCGGGCGAATGTCTGCTGTTGGCACTTAGCGTCGTTTCGCTGTGATGCGGACTTAGTCAGCTTTCGGCGTCACAGCGGACATGGCTGAACTTGGCGCTGGGTCGCCCCTGTAGCGAATAACCCAAAGCGGTCCTCCGGCCCGATAGACTCCTCAGCGGGGCAGCCATACAATTTCGCGTTGCGTTCTCTGGAGGCAATTGCACCCCATGGCCGAAGAGCGAACCCAACGCCGTCTTGCCGCCATTCTCGCGGCCGACGTAGTCGGCTACAGCCGGCTCATGGGAGCGGACGAGGCAGGCACACTGGCCGTTCTTAAGACCCGTCGAAGGGACATTCTCCAACCTGCGATCGCCAGACATCGAGGCCGGATCGTCAAAGTGATGGGCGATGGGGTATTGATCGAGTTCGCCAGCGCCGTGGACGCTGTCGAGTGCGCAGCTCGATCGCCACGACATCGCCGGGGCGCTGGAAGGGCGGTGGAGGCAGCTCACCAGGGGCGCGCGGCATCTGAACCCAAGCGCTGATCCTCGCCTACGGCCGAATGTGCCGAGGAGGATACCCGAACCGCATCTGCCTCGATGAGTTTGCCGCTTAGGCGGAAGGTGGCGTTGAAGTCGCCGATCTTGAGCCCGAGGCGGCCCTTGATGTTGGCCGACTTCAACGCCCGGATCCGTTCATCCAGCTCTTTCCGCTCGCTCTCCAGCAAGGCAACCTCGCGCACAGTGCTTTCGATGAGAGCGGCCCGCTCGGCCGGATCCTTGATGATCGCGCTTTCCGAATTGTGGCCGGCCGCCGCCGCGCCATCTTCCCCTGCATACTCGCCATTCTGAAAGCTTCGCGGCACGCGCTTTCTAGCCATCGAGAGACCTCCTGTTTTCATTCCAGATCGAAGTCGGATTCCTCAGCAAAAAAATTCTGAGCGCCCTCTTCTTTCAACCGAGATGGTATTGAAGAACGTTCTAAAGCCAACGGCGCTGCAATTCGGTCATCGAGCACTTCGGTGGAAAAATCATGTGGGAGGGTGGTCGAGGAGACATCGGGGTTGGAGTTTTCAACCCCTACCAGCTCCGAGACAGAAGATGAGTAATGGTCGACATCCAACACAATGGCTGGTGTTGGAGGGAGAGCATTCCCATCACCGAGGTTGATGTTCACCACGAGCTGTTGGCTGCGTGGTGCTTCATGCGCTGTACCCACCCCGTTACGATCAAGGATGTCCTTGGCTGCCTCGAGCCTGACAAAGGCAGAGGATGCAGAGAGCAACGAGCTCAATGTCTGAATTGCCTTTGGTGTCAACGCACTTGTGCCATAGGTGCCGGTGCCTTGAGCACCAAAGGATGTCGGCTGTACCCAGGATCCGATCTGGTACCCGATGCTATGCGAATGGGACTAGTCGCTGGGCGGAAGACCTGCGGTTTTTGACCCCCGGGGCCCTGTCCAGCACCAAAACTGAAGAAGCTATCTTAGCTGGAATGCCACCCCAGGCGACCGCATTGTGACAAAGAGTCAGGTTCCCTCAATGATCCACCCTGACATCCGGGAACTGTTTGACGCTCCCCTCTGGCAAAAAATGTCATGGAATAGATCGCGCTCTTATTTCGTTGGCGATTAGGCACCAAACTATCTACGCCGCGCCACTCTCGGAAATGCAGCGCTCACTCTCAACAATTGCGCATTTTCGTCAATTGGGGCGGCAGCGCTAGCAGTGGCGACGTCACCTTGGGGCCTTAGGTTCGCGGGCGGGGCGACGATCGTTCCGACGAGCAACAAGGAGGCGAATATGTCGAACCAAGCCGTTTTGACCATGGCTTCGTTTCCCGGGCAGGTGATCGATTTTTTACTGCACGCGTCGTGGGCGCAAGGGAGTTCACGCCAAGGGGCGCTTGGCTCGCACTTACGGTGGCGACTCCCTCGCAAGCTTTCCAAAGACTGTTCCGTTCGCGACACCGACGGGGAAGCGTATTGCCACGCCGCAGTTCCGCTTCCGGGGTCGCGTCTAATCAATCCCACAGATAGACCGCTTCATCTGGTCAGCTCGGTTTGGAAGAAGGTAGCACGCATCGGGAGCAACTCTGGGGTAATGAACTCCATAAAGGATGCGCCAATATGAGAGGCCCCGCGATGCCTTTAATTCCACTCATCGAGCCCGTTAAAGAGGGGATTGCCCGGCCCCTTTGGTCGGTGATGATCCCTACGTACAATTCTGGAAAATGCCTGCGAAATACGTTGCAGAGCGTGATGGCTCAGGACCGCGGACCGGAGCGGATGGAAATCGCCGTGGTGGACAACTGCTCGACAGACGACGATCCGGAATCACTAGTGAAGGAAGTGTGCGGAAGTCGCGTGGGGTTTTACCGGCAGCTGAAAAATGAGGGCGCTGTTGCCAATTTTAATGCATGCATCCAAAGAAGTCGTGGGCACTTAATTCATATATTACATTCTGATGACTACCTCTTGCCGGGATTTTATGCGGAGATCGAGCGACTCAGTGCGCTATACGAGCGCGTCGCGCTCCTTGCGACGCGGTGTTTCTATGTTGAGGAAAACGACGTTATAACCGGTGTGACAAAACGTATTCCGGAGTTGGAGAGTGCCAGTCGATCAGTGGAGGCACTTTACTACGATACTCCAATAGTATTTCCCGGGGTGGTGATCAGACGCGAATTCTACGAGGCCTATGGTGGCTACATGCCATTACTGGTAATGAACTGCGATAGAGAGATGTGGGCCCGGGCAATATCCTCAGGCGGCGGCGTGCTTTCTACGAATGTTCTCGCCTGCTACCGGCAATCCACTTCCAATTTGAGTGCAGCAATGATGCGTTCCGGTGAGAATGTACGCGATTTGCTGCGGGTGGCGGAAGTTTTTTGTAACAAGTATCCCGGGTTTTCGAGAGCGCGTGCCCGTCAAACCGCCGCACACACGGCTCGAAAACAGGCGAGATGGTTCTCGGCTCGGAATGACGATCTCTCGGCTCGGAATAATTGGCAGCTTTGGATAGAAAATGGTTCCTTGGTGGATCGAGTGAAGGAGGGTGTGAGACCATTGGCTCGCAGGATCTTACTTGGGTCTTATGCGGTTCGGAAAGAAGTTAAGTTTTTGGAATTGCTTGTGATTCTGTGTCAGGCACCTGCGCTGGGGGTGCTCTATGTGGACATCGAGGAACCGCTGCCGGTATGAACGCAAAGGGCTTCGCTACCCGACCGATCTGACCGACGCCGAATGGGCCTTGGTCGCGCCGCATATCCGGGCTGCGAAGCGAGGCGGGCGTCCACGCACGACGAACATGCGCGAGGTGACGAACGCGATCCTGTATGTTCTCGGAACGGGGTGTCAGTGGCGCGCTTTGCCAAAGGATTTCCCGCCGCGAACCACAGTCTTCGAGTATCTCGATCTGTGGGAATGGGATGGCACCTTGGGGCGGCTGCACCATGCGCTCTTCCTCGCCACGCGCGAGCAGGCGGACAAGGAAGCCAGCCCGACGGCCGCGATCATCGACAGCCAAAGCGTCAAGGGCGCCGAAAAAGGGGGGCGCGGATCGACCCGTCGGGCTATGACGCGGGGAAGAAAGTCAAAGGAAAGAAGCGACATATCCTGGTCGACACGCTGGGCCTCCCGTTGAACGTCGTGGTTCATCCGGCCAACATCCAGGATCGCGACGGTGGTCTGCTCGTCCTCAAGGCCGTGCGGCGGCTGTTCCCCTTCATCGAGCGGATCTTCGCCGACGGCGGCTATCAAGGAGAAGCCACGGCCGCCGCAGTGCGAGCCCTCGGCCCCTGGCAACTAGAAATCGTCAAGCGCTCCGATCATACGGTCGGTTTCGAGGTTCTGCCCCAGCGATGGATCGTCGAACGTACCTTCGCATGGCTCGGTCGCTGCCGCCGCCTCGCCAAGGACTACGAAAACAGGACACGTTTCGCCGTCGCCTACATCCATCTTGCGATGATCCGCCTCATGCTCAGACGCCTTACCCGGCAAACCGACTGATCCGAGACTCAAACTTCCCGAACCGACTCTTATGCGGTTAGCAGGCTGTGAAGAAGTCATCTGGGCTCGAATCGGGACAAACCCGGATTGGGTTACCTTACCTGGACCGGCGCGCACATCTCCATAGCTGGCGTCGTAGTCATGCGTGTCTGGGGAGTGCCATCACTGCGAGAAACCCGAGTAAATGCTGGGCCTTCGAAGCAATCTTAGAGGACTCTGGCACTTCTCCGACATGGCCGGCCGGCTTTCATATGTCCGCTTTCGGAGGCTTAGCAGACGAGCCCCGCATAACGCTAAACAGCCGAGTTTGACCCCGAGCAGACATGGCCTGGTTTGGCGTCCGTTGCCGACCAATCGGCGGTGTCGGAGATTGCGTCCACGTAGCGACGCCGGCGATCCTCGGACAGATAGTCGCGACGCAGAATGGCCGGGGCCCTTCTTCTCGCCCCCGTTGGCAGCGCGGGCTCCCCGCCTTATTGACGCCAAAAAAGTCACTTCCAGTGTTCCTTTTTGAACACTCGCCGCCTTCCCGCTCCGCCTACTGTTTCTAACCAATTGCGGATGGGGTTCCTACGGTGACGAGTTGTATCGGGCGGGTGCGCTTTCATAGAGAAGGCGCCAGGCTTTTCCATCTGCGCGCGGGCCACACGAAAAGTCCTGACCGTCGAGAGATGTATTCGCGGCTGGTTAGGGTGGAGGTGGCGCTGGCTGAGCAAAACGAACTCCTTGTCCCAGGTAGCGCTAGAACAGGAACTCGCAGCCACTACTCAGCCACAGCCGGCCTGCCCCGGTGACGATCGGGGGAGTCGCGCTACCGGAGGGAGCCGCATTCCTAGGGCGATTCCGAGTATCCCGAGACCAATCCAGCTCTGCTCCAATTTCAGATAACTTCAAGGGCGTTAGGTTGCCGTATGCCCACCGCATCAGAGCGTGCTCAACGCTATCGTATCAAATCCCAGCAGCTCCGCGAGAGTGCCCAATCGATGATTTCGGAGGAGCCGCGCCGGGACCTGGAGTGGATGGCAAATCGGTACGAGGCGTTAGCGACTACAGTCGAAGAGCTAGAAGAATTCGGGCAGCCTAAGTTCCCAGACGCAAGTTGAATTGCTGTCAAATGTGGCGGCTCGGCTTATGAGATCTCCCCGGCGTTCCTCGCGCACTAATGGGTACGTCGACGCGGCTTTGATAACTGATAGATGTAAAGGTTCGACAAACTGAATTTGAATTAGAAGGGTGCCCGACGGATGTCCGACAGCCTTCGACCCCAGCGTCGCTTCCAGCTTATCTTGATCAAGCCGTCGCATTACGACGACGACGGCTACGTGATCCAGTGGTTACGCTCGGTCATGCCGTCGAACTCTCTGGCTGCGCTCTATGGGCTGGCGATCGACGCCACCGAGCGCCAGGTGCTGGGACCCGACGTGTCCATCGATGTGACGCCGGTCGATGAGACCAATACTCGAATCAAGCCGAATAAGATCATCGCCCGCATTAAGCGGCACGGCGGCTTCGGCATGGTCGGCCTAGTCGGCGTGCAATCGAACCAGTTTCCCCGCGCCATGGACATCGCCCGCCCGTTGCGGGCCGCAGGCGTACCTGTGGTCATTGGCGGGTTTCACATCTCCGGGTGCCTGTCGATGCTCGCCGAGATGCAGCCTGACGTTCAAGAGGCTCTCGACCTGGGGATCAGCTTGTTCGCGGGCGAAGCGGAGGAGCGGCTCGACACCCTGCTGCGCGACGCCGCAACGAGTACCCTCCAGCCGATCTACAATTATCTCAACGACCTCCCGTCGATCCAGTCGGCGCCGGTACCGTTCCTGCTGCGCAAGCACGTCAAGCGCACGGTGGGCAATTACTCGACCTTCGATGCCGGCCGCGGCTGCCCGTACCAATGCTCGTTCTGCACCATCATCAACGTGCAAGGACGGAAATCTCGACGGCGCTCGCCTGACGACGTCGAGCACATCATCCGGCAGAACTGGGCGGAAGGCATTCACCGCTTCTTCATCACCGATGACAACCTCGCCCGCAACAAGGATTGGGAGCCCATCCTTGACCGCATCATCAAACTGCGCAGGGAAGAGGGTGTCGGCGTCAGTCTGATGATTCAGGTCGATGCGCTGTGCCACAAGATCCCGAAATTCATCGAGAAGTGCGCGGCGGCGGGCGTAACGCGCGTCTTCATCGGGATTGAAAGCGTCAATCCCGATACGCTGATTGCCGCCAAGAAGCGGCAGAACAAGATCAGCGAGTATCGGAAGCTCCTGCTCGCCTGGAAGGCCGTCGGCGCGGTCACTTACGCGGGCTACATCCTCGGCTTCCCGAACGATACACCCAAGTCCATCAGACGCGACATTGCAATCATCCAGCGCGAGCTGCCGATCGACATGATGGAGTTCTTCTGCCTGACGCCACTGCCGGGATCCGAAGATCACCAGATTCTCCACCGCAAGGGTGTCGCGATGGACCCCGACATGAACAAATACGACACCGAGCACGTAGTGACTGGGCATCCCAAGATGACCCAGAAGGAATGGGAAGGGATCTACCGCGCCGCCTGGGATACGTACTACTCCCCGGAACACCTGGAACGCATCATGCGCCGGGCCGGCGCCACCGGCATCAATCTCAGCTCGCTCGCCGGAACGCTCTTACATTTTTCCCAATTCACCTCTGTGGAGAATGTCCACCCGCTGCAGGGCGGCATCTTCCGGCTTAAATTTCGACTTGATCGGCGCCCGAGTTTTGCGATCGAGCCGATATGGACCTTCTATCCTAAGTATCTCTGGGGTACGGCCGGCAAGCTCGTGCGGGTTGTGCGAGCTGCGCGCCACCTCTATGGCCTAGCGAAGACGATCAAGGGCGATCCGCGGAAGAAGGCTTATATGGACCAGGCTTTGACGCCAGCAGTCGAGGAAGACTTGGACTCGCTGGAGCTGTTCAATCAGAATGATGCGGCGCGCAATGCAGTGCAGCATGAACGGCACGTTCGCGAGCTGACCGCAGCAGCCGCGAACTAATCAGTTACACTCGTCGGGTTCGACATGTCTCTTCCTGGCACTCGCCACCCCTGCGGAAAGTCGTCTGGTCATGAGGTACGCAGACCAAAACATGCCGGATCCTGTCTCGTTCCGATGAGTAGATTGCTGCGGTTCAGCTCTTGGCGCTTCCTGGAGCCGAACGTGGTCCACTGAAGAGATTGCGATTTTCCAATTGGCCTTGGTGGCCCTCTATCCATTCGATAGCGGCCTCCCTTGCTCTGAAGCTAAAGCGGTTCCCGGCAGATTTGAATCGGGATTCCCAGGGGTGACGAATGGGCAGAGTCTCGGGGCGATTCGGTTTGCGGAGGAGCGCCATGCCCAAGGCTTGTTCGTTGGATTTGCGCGAGCGTGTGATCGAAGCGGTTGAAGGGGGAGCATCGCGGCGTGAGGCGGCGGAGCGTTTTGAAGTCAGCGCCAGCTCGGCGGTCAAATGGCTTCAGTCGTGGCGGCGGGAAGGGCGCCGTGCGCCGCGGCCGCGCGGCGGCAGCCGATCGCCGCTGGAGGACTACGCGGACGGGCTCCTCGCGCTGGTCGGCGAGCGGCCGGATTGGACCGCTCGAAGAGTTCGTCGCGGCCCTCCACCAGCAGAGGATGCCGCGCGGCCGCGGCGCACTGTGGCGTTTTCTGGAGCGTCACGACATCAGCTTCAAAAAAAAGCCTGCGCGCGGCTGAGCAGCAACGAGCCGATGTCGCCCGGGCGCGCCGGCATTGGATCCGGCAGCAGGCCCTGCTCAATTCATCCAGCCTTGTCTTCATCGATGAAACCTGGGTGAACACTACCATGGCCCGCCGCTATGGCCGCTGCCCGCGCGGCGAGCGGCTGATCGGGCGCGTCCCGCTTGGAACCTGGAAGACCCTGACCTTCGTGGCTGGCCTGCGCTGCGACGAAATGACGGCGCCCCTGGTGATCGAAGGAGCCATGAACGGAGAAATCTTTTTGTCTTACGTCGAGCAATGCCTGGCTCCCGCGCTCAACCACGGCGATATCGTCGTGATGGACAATCTCCGAGCCCACAAGGTTGCCGGCGTCGAGCAAGCGATCGAGGCCGTTGGCGCGGAATTGCTATATCTGCCCAAGTACTCGCCCGATCTCAATCCGATCGAGATGTCCTTCAGCAAGCTCAAGGCGTATCTGCGCAAAGCTGCCGAGCGGACGCAGCGCAGCCTTCGCCGCCGAATTGGCCTCTTCGTGCCTCGCCTCGGCGCAGACGAATGCGCCAACTACTTCGCTCATGCCGGATATGTTTCAATATGAGCGGAATCCGCTTTAGTTACGAGTGTGGGCAAAGCCCCCGGTAGCTTCAACTCAACCCCATAGGTGCGGTCCATTCGTCGGACGATCCGGTAGGTCGCACCAGTGCGGGGTTGGCTATTGTCCATCGTCATAGGATAGTGCCGGTGTCAAGGGTAGCCAAGCGACCCGATTCGGCGAGCTGCCGAATAGGATTGCTTCGGTCTGGGCGGTGGAGCTTCGTCGTCAGCGCGCAGGTCCTTGATGTGGCGGCACCCGCCGGGGCCGGGCGACCACGGGCTGCCGATTGACCTTGTGTTCTGAATTGACTTCCGCTTTCGGTGTCACAGCGGACATGGCTGGACTTGCCGCTGGGTCGCCCCTGTAGCGAATGACCCGGAGCGGACGTTAGTCCGCCAGCCGAACACTTCGCGCCTAATCAACCTCGAGGAATGGCTTCTCCTAGAAGCCCGGCGGTATGTTCACGCGGACGAAGGCACCGTCCGATGCCGCGGTGCCGCTGCTGTCGACCAACCATTCGGCCACAGCGCTGCCGGCTCTCGCGCGCACGATCGGGTCGCCAAGGCCGAGTTCGCCGCCGGATGTGATGCTCCGGGCATCCATCTTTAGGACGGCGAGGGCATGATCCGACCCGCCGCTCGCCGTGGCAAGGTCCGTGACCCGCCCATTGATGAAGATGCTACCGGTCGTGAGATTGGCGAGGATCAAGGTATTCGCCTCGGCGGCATCGACCGATGCGCCCGTGGCGCGGCTCAGGACTTCGACATTCCCATCGATCGTGACATTGCCGCTGGAGAGAATCGCAAGCGCCGCATTCGCCGAGGCAGCGCCACCGCCCGAACCGCCGATGAATTGAGCGTTTGCGGAAACAAGGATATCTCCGCCGACCTGCACTTGGCTGGGGGCCTGAAGGGTAACATCGGCGAGCGCTTTGGCGGTGCCACCGCCGAGGCTGATGGCGCTCGCCCTGTCGGTGAGGGCGCCCATTGCGATGTCGACATTGCCGCTGTGGCCGAAACTTCCGGAGCCAAGCTGCGCGCGAATGTCGGTCAACGCCGAGGCCGACGCCGCGCCGGCGCCCCGTTCGCTGGCCAGCGCGTCTACGAGCAGATTGGCGATATGTACGCTGGCACCAGGAATCTGGGCAGAGGATGCCCCGCCGCTGATGTCGACGGCGGCTCGCGATCTCGCCTCGCCATCTGCGTCATTGGTCGCATGGGCGATAACGGATATGTCGCCATCGACGGCCACTAGTCCGGTGCCGAATCCTCTCTCCTTCAAAGCCAAACCTGCATTCGCTGTAGCAGCGGCGCCGCTGAAATCATGGGCGTTGGCCGTCACAAGTATGTCCCCTCCAACGTCGAGAGACTTCGGGGCACGACTGGCGGCGTTGGCAAGAGCCTTCGCTGACCCACCGCCCCAATTGTTGGCGCTCGCGATTTCGGTCAAGGAGCCTATCGTGACATTGCCACCGCCGAAGCTTCCGCCAGAGGCTCCCTGATTGGTGAGAGCCGAGGCGACTGCATCGCCAGTGCCATGGTCGCTGGCGCGCGCTTGAACGTCGATCTTGCCAAAGTCTGCTTCCACGCCGTCGCCACCACCGGCACTCACCCCGCCACCGGCGAGAGCCTTCGCTGACCCGCCACCCCAATTCTCGGCGCTCGCTATATCGATCAGGGAGCCGACCCCGGCCGCCGCGTGGGATCCCGCGCCAGTGAGCGCGGTGAGCGCCGAGGCAACTGCATCGCCCGTGCCGTGATCGCTGGCGCGAGCTTGGACGTCGACGGCGCCTACGCTGAGGACGCCAAACGTCCCAAATCCGCCCCCCACGACATTGGCAAGAGCCTTCGCCGACCCGCCGCCCCAATTCTCGGCGCTCGCGATGTCGGTCATGGAGCCGCCGAGGCGGCCGCTGAAGTTTCCGCTGGCAGCGAGGTCGGTGAGTGCCGAGGCGACTGCATCGCCCGCGCCATAGTCGCTGGCACGAGCTTGGACCTGAGCGTCTACGCCGAGGCTGCCATCAAAACCTCGTCCAAGCGCGCGCGCGACGGCATTGGCAAGAGCCTTCGCCGACCCGCCGCCCCAATTCTGGGCACTCGCGATGTCGGTCAAGGAGCCGACACTGAGGCCCGCGGAGCCTCCTAATGAGGAGCCTCCGAAGGCAGCTCCGACGGCAACTAGGTTGGTGAGCGCGGAGGCGACTGCATCGCCCGCGCCATGGTCGCTGGCGCGCGCTTGAACGCCGATAGCGCCTAAGCGGAGGCTGGCTCCATGAGCGTCGAGGGATGCCGTGGCGAGCGCACCATTGGCGCCGCCCTCCCCGGCGTTCAGCCCCGTCACGTCTATGAGCACGTTGCCAAGGCCGATTCCGCCGGTTCCGGTCCCGGCGGTGGCATGGAGGCGGCCCTGAGCCCGGACACCGCCCCCGCCCAAATTCGTCCCTTGGGCGGTCACAGAGATATCGCCGGCAGAAAGAGTGTGCTCCCCGAGTGGACCGGCGACGAGGGTGACATCGGCATTGGCCGACGCCGCGATTCCGCCGGCAGGCGCTGCGGCACCCCCGGAATTATAGGCATCCGCAGAGACCGCGATGGGGCCGGGTACTTGCAACGCACCGGATGCCTGGAGAATCACGTTGGCGATCGCCTTCGCTGGACCGCCGCCGAGATTGCTGGCGTTCGCTCTGTCGGTGAGGGAACCGATCGATAGATTGCCCGGAGATACCGGGAAGGCGGACTTTGCGGCTTGAATATCGGCCGAGGCGGACGCCAGGGCGGCGCCGTACCCCTGTTCCTTGGCCACCGCTTCGAGCAGCACGTTGCTGAGATGGATGCTCGACGCCACGGCACCACTCGGCGTACCGAAATTGACCTGGGCTCGCGATTGGGCTACCCCGTCCACTTCGTTGGTGCCATGGGCAATGATTGATATGTCGCCATCAACCGTTACGGCCCCAGCGCCGTGAAATCCGAATGCCAATCCCGCATTGGCTGAAGCGGCGATGCCGCTGACGTCATCAGCGTTGGCCGTAACGTGGATGTCGCCGCCGACATGGATGGAACCGCCGGGAACCAAAGGGGAGACGGTGGCCACAGCATTAGCGAGGGCCCGCGCGGATCCACCGCCCCAATTGTCGGCGCTCGCGACGTCGGTCAAGGAGCCCGCGCCGACCCGGGCTAGACTGCCAGTGCCGATTAGAAGGGTGAGGGCCGAGGCGACCGCATTCCCTGCACCATGGTCATGGGCGCGCGCCTCGACATCGACGGGGCCACCCACCTTGAGGCTCGGGAAGTCCCCGACCGCGACCATTGAAAGGCTAGCGAGCGCCGACGCGTTCGAGTGTGCGTGGGGTCCAGTGACGGCGGTCGCGTTGATGGTAATCCCCGCTGCGACGGAAATACCGCCGGTGCTGCCGGTGTGCCGGATATCTTGCACGCGGCCGACCGCCATAGCTCGGGCGCCGCCTGTACCCTGGCCGCTGGCCTGCGCCTGCAAATTGATCGCGTTCAGGTTCAATTGGCCGGCGAGAAAGCCCGCGGTGAGGAACGAAGCATCCGCGTCCGCACCGCCTGCCGCGGCGCCGCTCTTGTTCAGGGCCACCGCATCGACCAGAACGTTTTGCAAACTGCCGCCGCCGCTCGCGCCCAGGTCGAATTCGACTTTGTGCCCCTACCGCTCCGGAGCCCGAATTCGTCGCATGGGCCACAACCGACACGTCACCGGCAGTAAGACCGCCCTGGCCGCCGAGGCCGACGACACGGGCCGAGAGGGCGAGATCGGCGTTCGCCGAGGCGCCCATGCCACCGGAAGCTAGCGCCGCGCCGCCGAAGTTGTGCGCGTTCGCAGAAACCGCTACGTCACCGGCAATATGGATAGGCACTGGCCCGGCGAGTGTGACATCGGTGAGAGCTCTCGCTGGACCGCCGCTCCAGCTCTTTGCGCTCGCCTTGTCCGACAATGAGCCGAGACTAATGGCGTTGGCGAACAGATTTAAATCGCCCTTAATATTGACTAACGCGGACGCCAGCACGGCTCCAACGCCGTGATCGCAGGCCAGAGCCTCGTCTTCGGGTCCGCTTGCCACCGACAGAGTGGTCCCCTCCAACTGCGTCACCGCGCGGGCGATAACCAGTTCGCCGCTCGACACATCGGTCTTGGCTATTACGTCCAGCTGGCCGTCGATTTGAACCAGATTGGCACTGGCAGCTAGCTCGGCGTCCGCCGAGAAGGAATGCCCCGATTTGCCACGAACCGTGGCAAAGACCGTCATGTTGCCATCGTCAATCACGCTGCCGGCGAGCAGGCCGAGGTTTGCATGCGCGATCGCGTTACCGGCAATGCCGACTTCTTGGGCAGACGCAACATCCTTGAGTCCGTGGAGCGTGAGGGTATTGCCCGCCGTGATATCGACCTCGGCATTGGCGGTCTGGCCGCCTGGACCCTTGGCGAGCACCCCGACGTCGATGAGTCCGGCGGCGCTGAAGGTTCCGCCCGCGTCGGCCGAGAACAGGGCCGTGACCAGCCCCTTGCCCGAGGCCTTGGCGGTGATGGTGTCGACATAGATGTCATTGCCGGCGGTAAGCAGGATGTCGCCCGCCACGTTCACGCCGGGGCCATGATTGCCTTCGCCGCTGATGACACTGAGGCGATGGCCCGGTGCGCCGATGTCGCCGCCGGCGGTCAAGGTCACGGCCCCGACCTTGGTCTCGATCACATAATTGCCGGCGCTGAAAATGATATCGTTGGCCGCGTCGAGGGTGAGATTGCCGTTGCCGCCCACGAGCATGTGGCTGTTGCCGGCGGCCACAAAGACGATGTCGTGGCTCGCCTGGATGTCTACCGAGACATTGCGCCGGAGCTGCTTGCTGATGAAGGCTTCGCTGACCGTCGCCCCGGCGACGTCGTTGAAGCCTTTAGTCGCCGTCACGATGACGTTGAAGGGATCGATCAGCAGCGTGCCGCCCGAGCCGGGGTTGATGTTTCCGGAGAGCAGCACGTCATGGCCGCTGACCTCGATCTGGCCACCCTGGTCCGCGGCCGCAGCACCCCCCGCCGCCGTCATCACGGCATTGGCGGCGATGTTGTCCGCGCCCACCGCCTTGGTGATGATCTGGCCGCCGGCGCCCGAGCCCGCCCCGGCCGCGTTCACCTGCCCGCTGAGGTTGATGTCGCCCTCGGAGGTGATCAGCACCGAGCCGCCCTTGCCGTTCGGCGCAAAGGCGCTGGCGTCCACCACCCCGCTCATATTCACGGCCGCGTTCACGACCTGGGTCGCCACGCTGGCCGAGATCAGGACCTGGCCGGAGCGCGCCTGCAGGGTGCCGGTGTTGTTGACCCCGACCCGCGTCCCGTCGGATTTGATCTTCTCCACCGCCTCGGGCGGGACGACGAAATTGATGAGGCCGTCACCCCGGAGATCGAGGGTGAACTTGTTCGTCCCCGCCAGCGCGATCGTTCCCGAGATCGGCCTTGATGAAGCCGGTGTTCTCGACATAGGGCGCGGCCAGGATCGCAAAGCCCCCATCGGAGACCTGGATCGAGCCTTGGTTGATCACCCGTCCGGAGCCCGAGCCTTTGACGTCGATCTTCTTGGTCGGATCGCCGTCGATGGTCATCGCCGTCGTCGCCAGCAAGGCGCCGACATTCACATGCGAGGTGCCGGTGAAGGTGATCCCGGCGCTGTTCAGGATGTAGACCCGGCCATCGGCGTTCAGCGCGCCCTGCAGGACCGAGGGAACGCCGCCCACCACATAATTGATCGCCAGGGACGAGGTATTCGGCTGGTTGAAATTGACCGTCTCGTTCCGCGCCGTCGAGAAGGTCTGCCAGTTGATCGAGATCACCTGGCTCTGTTGTTTGATTGTCGTCGTCGCCCCGCCATAGGCGATGTTGCCCTGGCCGCCGATGACCTGACCCCCGGTCGGACCCGCCTCCGCGATCCCGCCGCCACCCAGCAGCGCCACCCCGCTGAACAGCACCATCAGGCAAGCCGACACTTCCTGGCGCTTCTTGTTCCGCCACCGCCGCCAGCGAAACTCGACCCGCCCGTCTTGTAAATGGAAATTGTCGATCATGGCTTGCCCCCCATTTAGGTCGGCACTGCCGTTCTTATGTTCGGCTCAGACCACTTTGATCCTTCAGACCACTTTTAATCGATTGTCCACCTCGGAAATGATACCGATGCGTATGATTATTGTGACATTTACGGAACTCACTGCACCCGTTTGCAAGCCGGAGGTCGCCCCGACTGGCCATGTCAGGATTTGATGCTGTGGACGGCTCCTCCACCGGCACGTAAGTGCCACTGAGGTGGTCGCCGCTGCGGTGACCCGGAGTTGAGAGCATGTCTCCTATTGGCACTTATGAGACGTACGGGCTGGACGAGATCAGGTCCGTTCTCGGGGTAAAACCGGACACCGGCCCGCCGTTCACCGAGGTGCGGGTCTGACCAGACCGGAAGTGCGGGCCGACCGAAGGCAGCTACCGTTCCGAGAACCCGACTGCATTCTTCCCGTGCGCCCAGGATTGCTATTGAGGTGGTAATTCCACGGTCGAACCGGCCTGCGTAAACGTGACCGTAACCTTGCTGCTGTCGGTCAGCCCTTCGGGGCCCCTGGTAAAGGGCTTCAACGTCGAATTCAGAACCTCGTTCGCGGCATCGTAATACTGGAAGTTGTTGTCTTCCCACATCGCGAAGCTTTTCCCTTGCCCCCAAAAGTCGTGGACCTTTCCGCCGGAGGAATTGACATAGGGCGTGCTCTCGGCGCGAAAGTAGAAGGTCGTCACGCGGATGGCGCTGTCGAAAGGCGCGCAGTCACCAGGAGCGAGTTCGAGCCAGCCACGCGACATCCAGGAGCCGCCGTCCTGCGGATAGGCGATGGCGACAAATAGAGTCTTCGAGAATTTGTTGCAGAAGGTGATACCGGCGCAGGCATTTGCTGTGCCGAGCCAGAAGACAATGGCGGCCCAGGCGCTGAGCTTCAACGAATTGCCCGACATCTGCACCCCTCCCACTCTTCGCTCTCGTCCCGTTAGGCGACCTTGCGGGCGGAGATTGGTGACGGCACTGAGCGTCGTGGCCGATCGGTGACGAGACGCGACTCCTTCAGAGTAACATCAACTACCGTATTTCGGAAAAACCACTCCTAAGAGTCATCAATCGTTTCGTGTTCTGCCGGAAGGATAATCTCAAGCAACTCGCAATCATTCGACCAATCGCGGACGGTGTGCCGGATGCCCGGTGGCTGGATCCAGCACGAACCCTCTTTGATGGTCTGAACACCATGGCCTTCGAATTCGGTCGAGAACCAGCCTTTAAGGCAATAAACGAGCTGGAACTCGACGTTATGATGATGGCGCTGGCTGAGCTCAGGCCTGAACGGTTTGATCATACGGATCACATGCGCCTGGGCCAGTCCGTTCGTCGCCGCCGCGATGCCGAGATCACGATAGGCTGAGTAATCGCGCAGACCTCCGATCTTGAAGTCGGCCTCGTCGAGATGGCTGACAGTGAACCTCTGGCTCGGCTTGAGAGTGGCTTCCGACATCGGGCCTCCCGAGAGCTTGGACATCGCCGCTGGCACTCAATCCGTCGAATATAAAGCCCTCGGAGGGAGCGACAAAGCCCGAAGCCCGCTTCGGGTCAATCGCGTCGATTTCGCGATGCCTGCATAGGCCGGCTCACCCTCCAACAGCGGACATGCTGTTTGGTCATTGATCCCCTGGATCCCGGGCTTTCACGGGGATGACGAAAGAGAGAGCGTTCCAGCCTGCCGCCGGCGCAGGTAATCCGGGCCGAGCTCGGCGATGCGGGTGACGCCCATCAGCCCCATCGTGCGGTCGATCTCGCGGCGGAGGATGTCGAGCACCCGGGCCACGCCGGCTTCGCCCGCCACTGCGAGACCGAAGAGCTGCGGCCGGGCAATGAGGCAGGCGGCGGCACCCAGGGCCAGGGCCTTCACCACGTCGCTGCCGCGCCGGATGCCGCCGTCGAGCAGCACCGGCATGCGGCCCTCCACCGCGGCGATGACGGCGGGCAAGGCATCGAGGCTCGCGATCGCGCCGTCGAGCTGGCGCCCGCCATGGTTGGAGCAGATCAGCCCGTCGACCCCATGCTTCAGCGCTTCCGCCGCCTCGCCGGGATGCAGGATTCCCTTCAGCAGGAAGGGCCCCTTCCAAAGCCCGCGCAGCCAATCGACCTCGCGCCAGGACAGAGCGGGATCGAGCATGCTCCCCATCTTTCCGGCGATGGCCGCGAGATCGGGCTTCTCCCCCGGCCGGGTGTAATTGGCGAAGGTGACCCGCGGCAGGTCGCGGCGCATGCGCAGCAGCCAGGGCAGCTTGCTTGCCATGGCCAGGATATCGAGGGGGACGAATTTCGGCGGGATGGTGAAGCCGTTGCGGAGATCGCGCTCGCGATTGCCCAGCAGCTGGTTGTCGGTGGTGAGCACGAGGGCGTCATAGCCGCCGGCGGCCGCCCGCTCGACGAATTCCCGGGTGAAGCCGCGGTCGCGGTAGAGGAAGACCTGCATCCAGCGCGGCGCGCTGCCTGCTGCGGCCAGATCCTCGATGGTGCAGGTCGAGGCGTGGCTGAGGCAGAAGGCCGTACCGGCTGCTGCGGCGGCGCGGGCGGCGGCGAGCTCGCCGCCGGGCGAGAACAGGCCGGAGAGGCCGGTGGGGCCGATGAGCACCGGCAGGGCCAGACGCTTGCCGAAGAGCTCGACGGAGAGGTCGCGGTCGCCGACGCCGTTGAGGGGTCGCGGCACCAGATCATGGCTCGCGAAGACCGCCTCGTTCCGCCGCAAGGTCTGCTCGTCCTCGGCCCCGCCATCGGCGAAATCGAAGACGGGGTGGGGCAGGGTCCGGCGCGCCAGATCCCGGATGGCGGCGAGGCTGTAGCCCGTCCGGCCCCAGTCTTTCACCCCTCGGCCTCCATGACCTTCCAGTAGCGGTCGGCGATCTCGCCGAGATGAGTCCGCATCGCCGTGCCGGCCGCGGCGGGATCGCGGGCCTTGATCGCGTCATAGACGCGCTTGTGGGATTCATAGGCCAGGAGATCGGTGCCGGCGCGGCGCAGAGAGACGATGCGCTGGTCCATCAGCCATTCGACGATGGCCTCGTGCAGGGCGAGATAGATGGGGTTGCGCGGAATCATCGCGATGGCGAGATGGAAGGCGACATCGGTCCTCGTGAATTGCGCATCGTCGCCGATCGCACGCCTTATTGGCGGCGAGTGCCGCCTGCAACGCCGCCAGATCTTCCGATGTGGCGAGGCGCGCCGCCTCTTCGGCGAGCGCGCATTCGAACAGGCTGCGGGCCTGCTGGAAGCTGCGCATGCCTTCGGGCTTGGAGAGCATCAGCCGCGCCGCCCCGGCGAGCTCCCCCAGCATGGTCTTGGGTGTCGGACTCGAGACCCGCGGCCGCTCGCCATTGGCCACGATCACCAGCCCCATGCGATGCAGCGCGAAGAGCGCCTCGCGGATCGCCGGCCGGCCGACGCCGAAATGCAGCATCAGCTCGCGCTCCGAGGGCAGGAGATCGCCGGGATTCAGCTCCCCCTCATGGATCATCGCCTCCAGCCGCACGACGACTTCCTCGTAGAGTTTCCGGCGGCGGATCGGGGCGTGGAGCTTCATGCTGGCTTTCATATCGTGAAGCGGGTCCCGCCGCAGCCTCTTCCGGCATCCCCGCGTCCCTTTGTATCCCCTCCCCCCTTGCGGGGGAGGGTTAGGGTGGGGGGTGGGGTCCGCGTCCGCGGACCACGATGAGTCTCTGCGGTATCGATTGCAGAGTTGAGAATACGGCCACCCCCACCCCGGCCCCTATGGCACGGACACATCTCAAAAAGCAGAGTCCGATCAATGGCTTGGCCAACAGGGGTCGAGTAGTGCGGCCGATAGCTATGAAGGGCGAGGAAGTCCCGTATCTGCGGGGACTTCTCGCGCTTTTTGGCCCGAGGCGCGGCGAAAGATGTGTCCACTCCATAGCCCCGGCCCTCCCCCCTCAAAGCGCGGGCCTGTCGGCCCGCAGGGGGAGGGGGAAGAAAGGAGCGGCGGCGACCAACGAGACAAGTACATCCCCTAGCGCGAAAGCGGGAATCCAGGGTCATGGGACTCGCTTGTCGCCCTGGATTCCCGCTTTCGCGGGAATGACGAGAAGGGGAAGTCGATTCGTTGGTGGCAATCGGCATAATAGCGCAAGAGGAAGCCAACCCAAGAAAGCCAGGGGAGGAAACGGGAATGAACCAACTGTCCGGTGTCGTGGTGGTCAGCGGGGCGGCGTCGGGGATCGGGCGGGCTTCGGCGCTGCATTTTGCGGATTGCGGGGCCACTCGTCGTGGCCTCGGATCTGAATGCCGAGGGGCTGGCGAGCCTTGGGACCGAGCGCATCCATACGGTGGCGGGGGATCTCACCCGCGACGAGGATTGCCGGCGCGTGGCCGAGACGGCCGCGGGCCTCGGCCAGGTGACGGGGCTCTTCAACTGTACGGGACTCGAGCTGCATGGCACGGTGGTGGGCATGCCGGAGGCGGAATGGGATCGCGTCATCGCGGCCAATCTGAAGACGGTGTTCCTGCTGTCGAAGCATGTCATCCCGCTGATGATCGCCGGCGGCGGCGGCTCGGTGGTCAACATGTCCTCGGTGCAGGCGATCGCCACGCAACGCGACGTCGCGGCCTATACCGCCACCAAGGGCGCGGTGATCGCGCTGACGCGGGTGATGGCGGTGGATCATGGCAAGGACAAGATCCGCGTGACGGCGATCTGCCCCGGCACCATCCAGACGCCGCTGGCGCAGTCGGTCGCGGAGATGTACAGCCCCGGCGCGCCGGAGAAGCAATTCGCGCTGTGGGGCGCCAAGCATGCCCTCAACCGTATCGGCCAGCCCATCGAGGTGGCGCGGCTGGCGGCCTTCCTGCTCTCGGACGATGCGAGCTTCATCACCGGCTCCTACCATCTCGTCGACGGCGGCATCTCGGCGCTGCTCTGAGGGACATTCACGAGGCCCGGCCGACCCAGGGCGGGTCGCGGTAATTGTCCCAGGTCGCCCCGATTCCGGCATCCACCGGCAGCGCCGCGCCCGTGATGCCGGTGGCGAGCGGCGAGGCGACGAAGGCGATGGCCGAGGCGATGTCGCGCGGGGTCAGCACGCGGCCCAGCGGATGGCGCTCGGCATAGGAGCGCAGCACCTCCTCGCCATTGGGAATCGTCGCCAGCCGTCCTTCCAGCAGCGGCGTGCGGGTCACGCTCGGGCAGACGCAATTCACCGTCACCTGGTCGCGGGCGAGGTCGAGGGCCGCGGCCCGCGCCAGATTCAGCAGCGCGCCCTTGGAGGTGCAGTAGGAGAACATGCCATGCTCCGCCTGCAGCCCGTCGAGGCTGGAGAGCAGCACGATGGCCCCGCTGCGGCGCGGGCGCATCTGGCGCGCGGCCTCGCGCACCAGCAGGAAGGAGCCGCGGACATTGACGCCCATGACGCGCTCGAAATCCGCCAGCGGCGTCTCGAAGACCGGCCCGCCTTCGCCCAGCACCCCGGCGCAGGCGACCGCCACATCGACGGGGCCGAGCTTCTGCTGCGTCGCTGCGAAGGCATCGACGACCGTCTTCTCGTCGCCGGCATCGCCCTCGAAGGCCAGCGCCCGGCGGCCGAGCTTCTCGATGCGCTTGGCCGTCTCGGCAGCCGCCCCCGGCGTCCAATCGAGCAATGCGAGATCGGCCCCGAGATCGGCCAAGGTCAGCGCCGTCTCCAGCCCGATGCCCGAACCGCCGCCGGTGACGAAGGCCGTCTTGCCTTTGAAGGAGAGGCCGGGAAAGGCCGTGCGCTCGCTCATGTCTTCTTCCCGATGCTGCCCTTAGAGGTCGGCGCGCCGCCGCCGGGCACGATCAGGCGCCAGAGCTTGCCGGCGTAGGAGGGCTCGGTGCTGGCGGCGAGCACCCCGGCATCGGTGACCCAGAGAGTCTCGCCGGAGAAGGCGCAATTGGTCGGCGCCCCGCCGCAGGTGATGAAGCCCTCGGGCTTGCCGTCGTGCGCCAGCACATGGATGCCCTTGGCGACGAGATCCGTCACATAGAGTCGCCCGTCGGCGCCGATCTTCATGCCGTCGGGAATGGGATTGTCGCCGGGCAGCCGGCCCAGATCCTCCCGCGTCCCGTCCGGGCGCCGGCGGCCGACATGGCCGGTATAGGATTCGTCCCAGACGACGGAGCCGTCGGCCTCGACCGCGACGCCATTGGGAAACACCGGCTTATCGAAGGCGACGAGCACGCTGGCCGTCCCGTCCGGCGCGATGGCGTGGATATAGCTCGGGTCGGGATTGGCGGGGTTGTAAGTGCCGGGATCGGTGAAGACGAGCCGGCCGTCGCCGGCGAAGACGAGGTCGTTGGGCCCGTTCAGCTTGATATCGCCGACCTGGGTCAGGATGGTCTCCGCCTTGCCGCCTTCGCGCACCTTCTGGATCGAGGGCGCCGTCATCTCGGCGGCGCGCCAAGGCCCCACCGTGCCGCCGTTCTGGCAGACATAGAGCGCGCCGTCGCTGCCCAGCACGCAGGAATTGGGCGCGCCGGCGACATAGGCGAAGGGCCGTGCCCTGCCGTCGGCGCCGACGATAGTCAGCTGGCTGCGATAGCTCTCCACGAAGACGAGGCTGCCGTCGGGCAGCACGGTCGGTCCCTCGGGCCAGCCGAGATCGGAGGCCACCAGGCTGGGCGGACGCTTCGGATCATCTTTCATTTGACGGCTCCTGCGGTTAGGCCGCGCACGATGTAGCGCTGCACGAGAAGCGAGAAGAGGAGGATCGGGATGACGGTCACCACCCCCACGGCCGCGGCGATGTTCCAATCGATGGGCCGCTGGGCGCTGACGAGGGTGGCGGCCCCCAGCGACAGGGTCTGGTGGTCGCGGGAATCGATGACATAGAGGGCCACGAGGAATTCGTTCCAGATGAAGATGGCGCCGAACAGCGCCGCGGTCACCAGCCCGGGCCGCACGATAGGCAGCATCACATGCCAGAGCACGCTGAAATGGCTGCAGCCGTCCACCAGCGCCGCATCGTCGATCTCCCGCGGCACCTCGTCGAAGAAGCCGATCATGATCCAGACGATGAGCGGCAAAGAGAAGGCGACATAGGGCAGGATGAGGCCGAAATAGCTGTCCTGCAGCCCGATGGCCTTCATCATCAGGAACAGCGGGATGGCGACGGCGACCGGCGGCATGAAGCGCAGGCTGAGGATCGTGCTGGCGAGATTGTCCTTGCCGCGGAAGGGCAGGCGCGAGAAGGCGTAAGCCGCGGGGGTGCCGATGATCAGCGCAATGAGCGTGGCCGCGCCCACCACCATGACCGAATTCAGGACGAAGGAGAGCATGCCCTGGGCATAGAGCACTTCCTGATAGGTGCGCGAGATGGTGGCCCAGTCGAAGTGCAGGGTCGGCGGCACCTGGGCCAGGATCTCGATCCGCCGCTTCATGGAGAGGATGGCAAGATAGAGGAAGGGCGCGATGCCGATGATGCCGAGGAGGATCAGCACGAGATAGGCGATGGTCCGGCCGATGAGGCGCTGCGTCCTGCCTGTGCGTCTCATCTTGCGTGCCCCGGACGGAGCTGCACATAGCGCAGCAGCACGGTGGTTCCCACCATCAGGATCAGCAGCATCATATAGGCGACGGCGGCGGCATAGCCGTAGTTCTGGAACTGGAAGCCGTTCTGGAAGGAGAAGAAGCTGAGGGTCGTCGTGCTCCGCGCCGGCCCGCCATAGGAGAGGCCGTAGATCAGATCGAAGGAGCGGAAGGAATCGACCGCGCGGAAAACCGCCGCGAAGACGATGGCCGGCATCAGCAGCGGCAAGGTGACATGGCGGAAGGTGGAGAAGGCGCCGGCGCCGTCGAGCTGGGCCGCCTCGAAGACGTCCAGCGGCAGCACCTGCAGCCGGGCGAAGACGATGAGAAAGACGAAGGGCGTCCATTGCCAGACCTCGACCATGATCAAGGTCTTCATCGCCATCTCGATCGAGCCCAGCCAGTTCGGCGCCTCGAATCCCAGCTGGGTGATGGCCCAGTTCACCAGCCCCCAATCCGGGTTCAGCAGCGCCCGCCACATCACGCCGACGATGATCGGGGTGATCAGCATGGGCAACACCAGGATGCCGCGCACGATGGCCGAGCCCCTGAGATGCAGATTGAAGAACAGCGCCAGGGCCACGCCGAGCACGACCTGGATCGCGACCCCGATGCCGACCATGATCGCGCTGTTCATGGTGGCGTTCCAGAACAGCGGGTCGACCAGCAGATCGCCGTAGTTCTTAAGCCCGACCCAGCGCCCGGTCCCGTCGGCCGCCGTCAGATCGGTGAAGGAGAGGCGCAGGCTGTAGATGAGGGGATAGATCGCGAAGGCCGCGAGATAGAGGAGGCAGGGCCCGAGCAGCAGCCAGGTGGCGGCCCCGCGGCGGTCGAACCGGGCCATGCCGGTGGTGCGGCGGGCGGCGATTGTGCTGGTGGTCATGCCGAAAGCCGCGCTCGTTCGGCGTCAGGCGAATTCTCTGATCCGTCATTCCCGCGAAAGCGGGAATCCAGGGCCTCAAGACCCGTCGCTCGCCCTGGATTCCCGCTTTCGCGGGAATGACGGCAGAGAGGGCTGGGAAAAGACTTCAGATGCAATAACCCCGCCCCCAGGAGGGGGCGGGGAACTGCATGGGACGCCCGCAAAGCTATTCGGTGCATTCCACCCTCAGGCGAGATGGCCCGCCTTGCGGAGGATCGCCTCCCACTGCTTCTGCACATTGGCGCAGGCCGTCTTGGCGTCCTGGCCGCCGATGAGCGCCTTGTTGAACTCGACATTCATCACGTCGTTGAGCTGGAAGAACTCGTCGATCTTCGAGGTCGGGATGGTGTCCGCGACGTCGATCGCCCGGGCCGAATCCGGCAGATAGGGGAATTTCTTGATCAGCTCCGGATCGGCGAAGGCCGAGGTGCGGTTGGCGTCGATCTGGTATTTCGCGATCTCGTAGATGTTGGTCTTCTTGTTGGTGATCCAGGTCAGCGCCCGCCAGGCCGCGGCCTTCTTCGCGGGGTCGACGTTCTTGGGAATGCCCACGCCCCAGCCGCCCTGGATCGCGCGTCCCACCTGGCCAGGTGCTGCCGGCACGCCGCCGGTGGCGGTCTTGTCGGCGACCATGGACTTCTCGGGATCCAGGATCGGGCCCGCGATGGTCGACCAGAAGATCATCTGGGCGATCTTGCCGGTGGAGAAGCCGTCGACATTCTCGGCGAAGCCGTATTGCGTCACGTTCTTCGGCGCAAAAGGCAGCACGTCGATCAGCATCTGCAGCGCGCCGACGCCCTCGGGCGTGTCGACATGCGGGGCGAAATCCTTGCCGTTCGGATCGCCGGACATGAGCTTGCCGCCGGTGGTGATGAAGCGCGTGTACCAGTCCACCGTCGCCAGGGAGAAGTCGTTCGCCCCGATGAAGCTGCAGCCCGCGACATCGCCGCTGTGCAGCTTCTGGGCCGAGGCCTTGAAATCGTCCCAGGTCTTGGCGGGCTGCAGGCCGGCGGCGTCGAACAGATCCTTGCGGTAGAAATAGATGACCGAGCCGGAATGCAGGCCCGGGATGCCGTAGACGTCGGAGCCGACGCCGACGTTATGGGTCTTCAGATCGTAGATGCCGACGTTCTTCAGCGCGCCCGGGATGAAATCCGCGAAGTCCCAATCGGGCGGGGTCTCGTCGGCATTCGCGATGAGGTCGTTCAGCTGCAGGAAATAGCCCCCGCCCACCTGCTGGGTCGTGAGGAAACCCAGATATTCGATGAGCTCGAAGGAGGAGCGCTCGCCCTTCAGGTTCTGCAGCGTCTTCTCGATCAGCGCGCCCAGGGCAGGCGAAGTGATCTCGAGCTTGATGCCCGTCTCCTCCTCGAGCTGCGGCAGCAGATCGCCCAAAGCGCGATGATCGTTCTCGTCCCCGGTCATCAGGATGCTGAGCTTGGTGCCGGCATATTTCTTGGGATCGTAGCCGGCGGCCCGCGCGGGCACGCTGCCCAGCATGCTGCCGACGAGCGCCGTCGAGACGCCCAACGCGCCGGCCTGGATCACCTGCCGGCGGGAGAGCCCGCCCTTGATCGACGAAGCTGTCCCACTTTGGGCCGACGCCACATCAACTGGCCGGCTTTTCCCGGCCTTATCGTCCTCGTGCATGGTCCCTCCCATTTTTCAGCGTTGGATCGACCTTCGGTCGACTAGATTTCCGGTATACCTATCATGCCATCATGCCAATTGGCAATCCGGGGCGGCTCAGGACGGCTTGCCCTGGGCGTAATGGGCCATCAAGGCCGCATCCGGCTCGTAGCGATAGCAGCGGGCGGCCGCACCGCCATCGACGCCCAGGGACTGGCCGGTGACGAAGGAGGCTTCCGGAGAGAGCAGCCAGGCGACGGCGGCGGCGACCTCCTGGGACTGGCCGACCCGCTCCAGCGGATGAATGATGGACATTTCCCGCGCGGCCACCGCCGGATCCGGACTATCGGCGACCACCTTGCGGTTCAGCGCCGTGTCGATCGCGCCGGGCGCCACCGCATTGGCGCGGATGCCGACCGGCCCGTATTCCACCGCGATATAGCGGGTGAGGGCATTGATGCCGCCCTTGGACACGTCATAGGCCGCCCACATGGGAAAGGCGGCCGTGGCATGGATCGAAGAGACATTGACGATCGCCCCGCCGCGGCGATGGCGGACCCAATGGGCGATCGCCTCGCTCGAGCCCCAGAAGTGGGACATCAGATTGACGGCGAAGAGCCGCTCGACTTCCGCGGGATTGGGTTCGTGCAGATTGCCCATGAGGGCGATGCCGACATTGTTGACCCAGCCACCGAGCGGCGCGAGGCCTTCGGCCGCCTCCCGCGCCGCGCCGAGCACGGCGCGGTCCGAGGCATCGCCGGCGATGACCTTGTGATCCTTGCCCAGTTCCTTGCCGAGACTCGCCGCCGCCGCGGAATCGAGCTCGATGCCGACGGCGCGCCAGCCGTCCGCGGCGAGGCGCTGGATAATGGCCCGGCCGATGCCGGAGCCGCAGCCGGTGACGACGACGCTCGCAGGTGTCATGGGCTCGCGCTTCCTCCGCGCCGGGCGTCTCCGGCGATGGCCGCGATGCCCGCGGCGCGCTGTCGGCGTTGGCGCCGACGGGTCAATCGTTTGACTGAAAGGCTATCGGGTGGGGGCGGGGGGTGTCAAGGGATCGCGGGTGCGCGGTTGAGTCGAAGGAACGAGGCTCACGAGCGGGGCGTCTACTGAACGATCCCGGCAGGATGAAGCCCGAGACTTCATCCCACCGAGCGATGTCAGGCGACCGTTCAGCGGACCAGTTCGTGGAGATAGGCGGTCCGGGCGGCGACAGCGGTGTTGGAGAAATCTGTGAACACGCCGTCCACGCCGAGGCGGAAGAATTTCAGATATTCGCTCTGCGGATCGCCGTCGTAGTCGGCCGCGAGATATTTCCGCTCGTTGCGGAAGGTGAAGACATGGACGAAGAGCCCGGCCGCATGGGCATCGGCGATGAGGCTGGTCGGCGGCTGGGTCGTGGCCAGTGACGTCGATCCGGTGAAGACCGTGCCGTCGGCGTTCTTGTCCCGCCAGGGCACGATCTTCAGCGGCACGATCTGTGGCTTCCACGGGCCGATGCCGTCGGCATAGGTCTTGATCTCCGCCAGCCCGGTCGGCGCCAGCATCACGTCGAACCAGCGCGGGTCGCCGGCGACCGTCCAGTCGTAGGGCCGGCCACCGGTGATCTCGTCGTAGACGACGGTGCCGATCTTGAAGTCGGTGTCGGAGGCGTCGATCAGCTGGACGATCTTTGTGTTCAGCCCGTGGGTGCGCATGTATTTCAGGCTGCCTGGCTCGAAGCTCTGGACATAGATCGGCGCGTCCTTAGCGTTGAGGCCGTTCTTCCCGACGATGGCGATCACGGCATCTTCCAGCGGGTGGCTACCGGGCGCCCCGCAGCCATTGGCGATCGCCTGCTCGTCGTTCCAGGTCGGGTTCTTGGTCTCGGGATAGACGGCGATCACGCGGCCGGTCGCCTGGCTCTTGGCCTTGGCGAGGTCGATGATCTCCTGGAAGCTCAGGATTGGGAACTTGCCGTTGAACTCCGCGGGCCGCTGCTTGGCGGCATCGTAAGTCGTGCCGCCGAGCCATTCCTTCAATTCGGCCAAGGTGAAATCGGTGATGGACCAATCGCCGGTATGGTCCTCGCCGTCGACGATCAGCGACTTCAGGACCGATTTCGGATCAGCGGGGTCGGTGAGGTCGACCAGATAATCGCCGGGACCGCTGCCGGGGAAGGCGGCCCAGGCGACCTTGACGTTGCGGCCGGGGACGGTTCGCTTCCGTGCCGCAACCGTCGGATTGGATTTCGCGACCTCGGCGATATTGGTGTTGTCGCTGAGCCAGGGATTGTGGCGCGCGACCAGGATGCAATCCTTGGTGAGATGCAGGTCTTCCTCGAAGGCATCCGTCCCCATGGCGGCCGCCATGTCATAGGACGGGAAGGTCTCCTCCGGCATCAGCCCCGGCAGGCCGCGATGGCCGATCACCAGCGGCGCCTGTCCGTTCAAGGTCAGGAAGGGCTTGGTGACGGGTGCCGTCTGCGCCTGCGCCGCCCCGGTGTGACCATAGAGAGTCACCGCCAGCAAGCCGGCGGCAATCGAGTGGCAGAGGAAGCGCTTCTTTTCGATGCTGCGTTGCATGTTGTCTTTCCGCATGGGTTGGAAGGTTCGTCAAGCTGCGGATGACAGGTGGCATCTATGTGCGATGGGCGATGACGATTGCATGACGTTCGGTGAGACGACGGCGGCGGCCGTCGGTCGGCGATCGTCGCGTCGCCCCGTTGTTGTCACTTGTCGGGATCGTTCCAATCACCGCGCGATCACGGGTCCGTCGTCAGCAGATTGGCATCACGCGCCAGCCGCCACTTTCCGTCGGCCTCCTTGCGCAAGATGGTCAGTGTATGGCCGGAACGGCGTACCGTCTTGCCGCCGCCCGGCGGGGTCACCGTCATGGTGAGGTGATTTCGCAGATAGGCCCAATCGCCCATCACCTGGATCTCCTGGATATCGCTCGTCCCTTCGATGCGGACATCCTTCATGCCTTCGGAGGCCTTGGCGAAGGCTTGCTTTCCGAAGGGCTTCTGGCCGGGCACCATGAAGATCACATCCTCGGTCATCAGGCTCAGCACTGTCGGAAGGTCGCCGGCCTTGCTGGCGGCCATCCAGCGGTCGACCAGCTCGCGGATTTCACGCTCGTCATTGGTCATCTCGGTTGTCTCCTCTCGTGATGCGGGTGCCGAGCAAAAGAGAATCTCTCTTCCGTCACCCCGGCGAAAGCCGGGGTCCAGGGGCGAGTGGCAGGCACCCTCCCTGTGGCCCTGGATTCCGGCTTTCGAGCGTGTGAAGGAATTGGCGTTTGGGCCTATTTGTGATTCCCTAGCCGAGGATTTAGGAGGCAGGGAATGACGGGGAAGGCGCGGTATCTGGAAGCGGAGCGATCCCAGCTTAGCTGGGACAGCGTGGACCTTGAGAGCCAGTTGGCGTCGGACCACCGAGCTCGGATTGTTTGGGCGTTCGTGGTGAGCTTGGACTTGTCGGCGCTGTATGAGCGGATCCGGGCCCGAGAGGGTGAGCCTGGGCGTCCGCCGCCCGATCCTCGGATATTTCTGGCGCTGTGGCTGTACGCGACGCTGGAGGGTGTTGGTTCGGCGCGCCATCTGGCACGGCTGTGCGAGAGCGATACGGCCTACCGCTGGCTGCGCGGTGGGGTGGCGATGAACTATCACGACCTGAGCGACTTCCGGGTCGGGCACGGGGATGTTCTGGATCGTCTTCTGACGGATAGCCTGATGGCGTTGCTGGTCGAGGGGATCGTGAAGCTGGAGGAGGTGGCGGTCGACGGGACGAAGGTGAGGGCCTGGGCGGGCCGTGGGTCGTTCAAGGGGGCGAAGAAGCTGGCGCGGCTGGAGCGGTGGGCCCGGGAACGGGTCGAACAGCTGCGAGGTTCGGGGAGCGATGCGGGGGCGAGCGAGGGTCGCCGTCGGGCGGCGCAGGAGCGTGGGGCGGAAGAGGTAGCCCGGCGGGCCGGGGAGGCTTCGCGCACGCTGGAGAAGCTGCGGGCGGAGCAGGCCAAGCGGGCCAAGACCCATAAGAAGGAGGAAGAGGCTAAGAAGACGGAGGTGAAGGCCAGCCTGAGCGATCCCGAGGCACGCATGATGCGCTTTGCCGACGGGGCTGTGCGGGCGGCCTATAACATTCAGCTGGCGGTGACGCCGGACACGGGCATCATCGTGGCGGCGGCAACCACGGACCGGCGCAATGACACCGGCTTGGCTGTCCCGGTGGTGGAGCAGATCAAGGATCGCCTGAAGATCTTGCCGCAGCGCCTGCTGGCCGACACCCATTATGCGACGAAGGACGACATCGTCGATTTGGCGGCGCAAGGGGTCGCGGTCTATATGCCGGTGCCGGCAGATAAGCCGGATGCCAAGCCCGAGAGCCAGCGCAAACGGGCCCAGCAGCGCAGCCGCGAGCCGGAGCCCGTCAAAGTCTGGCGCGAGCGCATGGACCAGGACGAGGGCAAGGCCATCTATCGCCGCCGGCCGTCCCAACATCCTCAAAGCCGTCGTCGCCGCCTACAACAATCCCCCGCGAAAATGCCTGGACTTCCAAACCCCAGCCGAGGCATTCCTGGCTCAATCTGTTGCCCTTCAAATGTGACTTCGCACCTACGTCTTTCGCCGGAATGACGGGAGAGGGAGAAGGTGATTTATTCGACCAAATTGCTTGCCGGCTAGCCAGAGCGCCGTTTGGTCTTCTGCGGCCGCGCCGTGGATTCCCGCCGCATGAGCGTGGGCGCGGTCTTGACGATGACGCTATGGGGCGCGCCGCCGTCGATGAGGTCGACCAGGAGATCGACGGCGCGGCGGGCCATCTCCTCCACCGGCAGGCCGATGGTCGTCAGCGGGGGCCCGAGGTAATCGGCATAGTCGCTGTCGTGGAGGGCGATCACCGAGATTTGCTCGGGGATCTTGACGCCGCTCTGGCGGGCGGCGCGGAGCACGCCCATGCCGATGGCGAAGGTCGAGGCGAAGATGGCGGTGACCTGGCGGTGGGCCTCGAAGATCTCCACCGCCGCGGCATTGCCGGCAGCAGGGTCGAGGCCGATGGCGTCGATCAGGGTGGTTCGGATGCCGGCCTGCTTGCCCGCGGCGAGGAAGCCCTCGCGCCGGCGGCGGGTCGTGTCGATGGCGCCGGGGCCGAAGATGCCGGCGACCTTGATATGGCCGAGATCGGCCAGATGCCGGACGGCGAGGGCGGCACCGGCGGCATCGTCCACGGTGACGGCGGCGCGCACGCCGCGCACGCGTCGGTTCAGCATCACCACCGGCCCCTGCTCGCCACCGGCGAAGCGGCGGATGAAGGCATCGCCCAGCACGCCGCTGGCGGTGAGGAGGCCGTCGACGCGGCCCTGCTGGAGCAGGCGGGTGAAGGTCGCCTCCTCCTCGCCCTCGACATGGGTCCCGAAGACGAGGCCGAAGCCGCGCTCCTGGGCGCGGCGCTCGGCGGCGCGTGCGATGGCGGCATAGAGGGGATTGGTGAGGTTCGGCAGCATCAGCCCCAGGGTCCAGGTGCGGGCCATGCGCAGGCTGCGGGCGGCGAGATTGGGCTGATAGCCGAGGCTCCGGGCGGCCTCCAGGATCCGCTCCCTTGTGGCGGGGCCGGCGCTGGCCTTGGGATGATCGTTCAGCACCCGGGAGACCAGGCTGGCATCGACGCCGGCGCGCGCGGCCACGTCCCGGATGGTGATCCGCTTTCGCTCCTTGCCGCCGGGCGGCCGCGCCATGCTTCTCCCCTTCGCCGGCATCAGCAGCAGGAAGGCTTCGCTTCCTCCTGGTCGGGCCGATACTCCCCGAAGGTCTTGGTGGTTTCAATCAGCTCCACGCGGAAGCCGTCGGGGTCGATCATATAGACCGCACGGCCGCCGCGGTTGGGGCCGATGGTGGGGGTGACGGGCCGCGAGACGCTCTTCACGCCGGCCGCGGTCAGGCGTTCATAGAGCGGATCGAGGGCGTCGACGAAGAAGGCGATGTGGGCATTGCCGATATTGCCATTGGCCATGTCGACGCTGGTGCGCGGGATGCCGCGATATTCCAGCAGCTCGAGGAAGACATCGGAATTGGGGATCTTCAGGATCGCCCCTTCGAGGTCGACGGTGGGATAGCCCACCAGCTCGGCGATGTAGGGGGCGCGGGGATTCCAGCGGAAGGCGATCTCGAAGCCCAGGATGTCGCGGTAGAAGGCGATGGAGAGATCGAGATTGCTGACGGTGAGGCCGGTGTGATGGGCCTTGGTGATCTGGGCCAAGCTCGCCTCCTTGAATTTGTCAGACCGCGAGATATCCGTCGTCGCACATCACGACATGACCGGTGACCAGCGCCGAGGCATCGCTCGCCAGGAAGATCGCGGTCCCCACCAGCTCGCGCGGCAGGCCGGGGCGCGGGCGGATCATCCGCGCCTTGATGAAATCCGAGGTGATGGAGGTGGATTTCGCCGCCGCCCGCGCCAAGGGCGAATCCATCAGGGTCGGACCGATGCCATTGACCCGCACGCCGCGATCCCGCCATTCCAAGGCGAGCGCCCGGGTCACCTGCAGCACGCCGCCCTTGGAGGCCAGATAAGCGCTGGCCCAGGGATAGGCGACGAAGGAGCCGATGGAGGCGATGTTGATGATGCTGCCCTTGCCCTGTGCCAGCATGACGCGGCCGAAGGCCTGGCAGCAGAGATAGGTGCCCTTCAGATTGAGGTCGATGATGAAATCGAATTTCTCCTCGGGAAAATCTTCCGCCGCGCAGCGGAAGGCCGAGCCCGCGCTGTTGACCAGGATGTCGATGCGGCCTTCCTCTTGTTTGACGGAGTCGGCGAGGGCGACGCATTGCTCACGCTGGGTCACGTCGAGGGCCACGGCGCGGGCCTTGCCGCCTTGCGCCGTGATGGTGGCCTCGGTCGCTTCGGCGCCCTTCAGATTGATATCGGCGACGACGACCTTGACGCCCACCTGGGCGAGGCCGGTGGCGATGGCCGCCCCCAGCCCGCTGCCGCCGCCGGTGACGACGGCGACCCGATCCTTGAGATCGAAGAGCCCGGCGGCATAGCCGGCGGGCACCGATAGATCGTCATCTTCCGGCGGCATGGATCTTCAATCGTCCAGTATGTGGTCGGGATCGTCATGGGGCTGGCTGAGGGCCCAATCGCGATTGAGCAGCTCGCCGAAGCCGGGGCCGCGGGGCAGCGGCTGCATCCTTCCGCCTGATGTCAGGACCGGCTGCGTCAGGCTGTCGGCATAGGGATCGACGCCGGTCCAGGGCAGCCCCCATTCGATCGGCAGATCGGGGAAGCCCCAGGCGCTGAAGACCTGGCTATGGACATGGGCGAACATATGCGGCGCGAAGCGCACGCCGGCGCGCAGGCATTCCTCGACGATCCGCCGCGCCCCGGTGATGCCGCCCATGCAGGTGAGGTCGATGCGCACGACATCCACGGCCCCCGCCCGGATCAGCGCCTGGGGGTAATAGGCGCCGCCCTGCTCGTCGCCCATGGCGATGGGCGTGTCGATCTGCCGGCGCAGCTCGGCCAGCTGCTGGGCATCGCCGGGCGGGAAGATGTCCTCGAACCAGCCGAGGCGGACGTCATAGATCGAGCGGGCGAAATCGGCCGCCGGGCCCACCTCGTCGAAGATCCAGGCGCCGTCGCAGCCGAGCCAGCCCTCCGGTGCGGCGGCCCGCGCGGCGCGCAGCCGCGCGGCCGAAGCCTCCGGCGTCGCCCCGACCGGCGCCTTGAAGCGCCGCCAGCCCGCCTGCCAGAGCTCGGCAACCTGGGCGCCGATTTCCTTCGGGCCGATGCTGGCAGGGGGATAGCCGATGATGGCGGTGGCGGGCATCGCCTCCGCCGCACCACCCAGCAACTCGGCGATCGAGCGGTCGCCCAGCCGCGCAGCGACATCCCAGGCGGCGAGATCGACGAGCGACAGCGCGCGCAGCCCGATGCCGCCGCAATGGGAGGCGAGGCTGCGGCGCCAGGCGGTGCGGTAGGTCTTGGTGCGGTCGGCGATATCGGTGCCGATATAGACGGGACCGATGGTCTTGCGGATCTGCTCGGCCACGGCGCCGTCGCGCGTGAGGGTGAAGGCCCATCCTTCCTGGCGGGATTGGGTGCGCAGGCGGACCACGGCGAATTCGCGCTGCTTCATGATCCAGTCGCCGAAGACGACCGGCGCCGGCAGCTGCCCCTGGATCGTCGCGACGCTCACATCGACAATGGTCGAAAACGTTGCCATTCCCCGCCGCCCGGAGGTTTCCACCCGCTGGAGCGGAGGATAGGTAGGCGGGGAAAGGCCGTCAACCGATTGATCCCGGATGCAGGTCAATCGATTGACACATGGCAAGGCGGGGCCTACCGTCGGCCTTACCCCCAATCGTCATGGCCGGGCTTGTCCCGGCCATCCACGTCGTGGGGAGCGAGAAAGCAGGGTGGTGTGCGAGCGATCACAACTTCGCGTTTGAGGCTGAGGCGCTGCCCGATGTGGATGGCCGGGACAAGCCCGGCCATGACGGGAGAGAGGGGAGGACACGCCTGACATGGCACGGATCTTCTCGGCGCGCGACCGGCGTTTCGGGGGGTATCTCGAGGATTACGAGCCCGGGGATATCTATCGCCATTGGCCCGGCAAGACGATCACCGAGGCCGAGGACCATATGTTCTGCCTCCTCACGCTGGCGGCGAGCCCGCTGCATGTGGATCGCGCCTACGCCGCGAAGGAGACCGAGTTCGGGCGCAATATCGTGGTCGGCACTTTCATCTATTCGCTGCTGCTGGGGATGAGCGTGCCGGATATCTCGGGCCGCGCCATCGCCAATCTCGGGGTGAGCGAGCTGCGTCATCTCCAGCCCATGTTCCATGGCGATACGCTTTACGGCACCACCGAGGTGTTGAGCGTCCGGCCCTCGGCCTCGCGGCCGGGGCAGGGGATTCTGACGGTGCGGACCGATGGCTTCAATCAGGACGAGGTGAAGCTCTGCAGCTTCACCCGTTCGGTCCTCTTGCCCTGCCGGCCGGCGGCGGGTTGATGCCAAAGGGGCCTTCAGGACCGCTCGCCGGGGTTCGCGTGGTCGAGTTGGCGACCGTGGTCGCCGGCCCCGGCACGGGCAAATACCTCGCCGACTTCGGGGCAGAGGTCGTCAAGGTCGAGGCGCCGGGCGGCGATCCCACACGGCGGATGGGCTGGACGGGGCCGGGCGAGGCCGATTCCTATTTCTGGAAGCTGCTCAACCGCAACAAGCTCTCGGTCACCCTCGATCTGAAATCGGAGCCGGGCCGGGCGAGCCTTCGCGCCCTCCTGGCCGAGGCGGATGTGCTGATCGAGAACATGCGGCCGGGAAAGCTCGAGGCCTTGGGTTTCGGTTGCGATGACCTGCTGCGGGCCAATCCGAAGCTGGTCATCCTGCGGGTGAGCGGCTTCGGCCAGGACGGGCCCTATGCCCAGCATCCCGGCTTCGCCACCATCGCCGAGGCCCTCAGCGGCTTCTCCTCTCTGCTGGGCGAGCCCGAGGGCGGGCCGCTGCTGCCGCCCATCGCGCTCACGGACGAGGTGACGGCGCTGGTGGGCGCCTTCAGCATCCTGGCGGCACTCCGCCATGCGGAGAAGACCGGCGAGGGGCAGGTGATCGACGTCAGCCTGCTGGACTCGATGTTCCAGATCATGGGCCCGCTGGTCTCCGCCTTCGCGCATCTGGGCTATATCCAGCCGCGGCTGGGCTCCGGCATTCCCTATACCGTGCCGCGGGGCACCTATCGCTGCGCCGACGGCAAATGGGTCGCCATCTCCGCCTCGGCCGACAGCGTCGCGGCAAGGCTGCTGGCGCTGTTGGGGCTCAGCGGCGATGGGCGCTTCGCCAGCTTCCAGGACCGCACCGCCAACCGCGAGGCGCTGGAGCAGCATCTACGCGAGTGGGTTGCAGAGCGGCCGATGGACGAAGTGATCCGCGAATTCCGCCGCGTCGACGCGGCGGTCGCGCCGGTGTTCGACATGAGCGACGTCTTCCGCGATGAACATTTCAAGGCGCGGGGGACGATCACCGAGGTCGAGGGGGTGGTGATGCAGAATGTCGTGGCGCGGCTCTCGAATACGCCGGGGGAGATCCGGCATCCCGGGCGGGCGTTCGGGGCGGATACGGTGGCGGTGTTGGGGCGGTTATCACGATCCCCCTCGCCCCCCGAAGGGGGGAGAGGGTCGGGGTGAGGGGGTGCTGGTTTCAGCGCGATGCGGATCGTCGTGATGATGTTCTTGGGAGCATCGTCGGGTAGATCTCGCGGGTAGCACGACCCCCTCACCCCAGCCCTCTCCCCCCTTCGGGGGGGCGAGGGGGAAAGAGGAGGGACGAGCTCTGTGCGCTCTCCGGCCCACCAGTGACTTGAAGCATCGTCGGATAGATCTCGTGGGTGACTGTGCAACCGGGCACATACCTGACGCTATAGACCGGCAACATGCCTGACAGTCTCCCCGGTTTGTTCTGGTTGTGCTTCCAGGCGGGCCGGCCGGCCCGCCTGGAAGCGGCGGAGCTTCTTGGTTCTACGGTCGATGAGGCCAAGGTCGATATCGGCGAAGCGCACGATCCAGTCGCCCTGCTCGGTCTCGGCGATGCCGACGAGCTCACCGATGAGGGCTTCGCTGACGAAGATGAAGTCGCCGCCCCATTTGATCTCGCCATTGGAACGCACCCGGCGCACGGCATGGTCGGCGTCATACCAGGGATCCTCCACCCTGGCCGGATAGGGCCTGGGCGAAGGGCTATAGCAGCTGGCCGGTGGGTTCTGATCGAGAGCCTCATTGGGCCGGACATAGTTGAAGTCCTGGCGGAAGTGCTCGAACCGGGCCTGCTGCTCGACCGGGCTTGCGGCCGGCGGGCGGGAGGTCTCAGCCTTGAGCGTGCCATGCATGCGCTCGTGACGGCCGTTCTGTTGCGGCTTGCCCGGCTCGATCCGCTCGAGCTCGATGCCGAGCTTGACCCAATGAACCGAGAGCCGGGTCAACCCCCCGGCACTGGTCGTGCAGGCAAAGGGGATGCCATTGTCGCTGCGGATGGCCCGTGGCAAGCCCAGCTCGCCAAAGGCCCGATCTACCAGGGCCCAGACCCCTTCGGTCGTCGGCGGCACGATCCGACACTCGATGAGGAAACGGCTGTAGGCATCGGTGAGGGTCAAAGGATCGCAACGCTGACCGTCGCCGGTCCGAAACCAACCTTTGAAGTCTATGCACCAGCGATCATTGGGCTCGCAGACCTGCAGAAAAGGCCGCGTCAGCGGCACCGGTCGGCGCTGCCGGCGGCGAGGCTTGCTCAACCCCTCCCGTCGCAGCAGGTCTCCCATCGTCGATGGCGCCGGCCAGACGATCGCCGGCGAACGCCGCTGCAGCACGGCTCGCAACTTCTTCGGACCCCAGCTCGGCCTCTCCAATCGAAGCGCGATGATCGCCTCGGCGATCTCGATTGCCATCGTCTGCGCAGGCCGATGCGGCGCACGCGACCGCGGCTCCAAGCCGGACGCGCCTTGCGCCTGGTAGCGCCGCCACAACTCGTAGCCCGTATCCCGGCTGATGCCGAACTGCTCGCACAGCTCCGTCATCGTCATATCGCCCCTCAGGCGCGCAACGATGAAGCTCATCTTCTCGTCCATCGCACAGGTTTCCTTCCAAGGCATCGGCAGGGGCCCTCCCTGCCGAACAGGAAAACCTGTCAGGTATCTTCCCGGTCTATTTTGTCCGATATGTACCCGGTCCGGACCCGCCGGCACCCCCTCACCCCGCCCTCTCCCCCCTTCGGGGGGCGAGGGGGAAAGAAGGTGCGGGGGGCGAGAGGGAAAGAGGATGGGGGCGAGAGGGAAAGAGGAGGGGCGACGGCTATGCGTTCGCAGCTACGAGCAATCTTGCCGTCTTCTCATCGGTGATCAGCACCGTCGCGTAGCCTGCCGCCAGGGTCGCGCGGAGGATGGTGGTCTTTTCCGCGCCGCCGCTGGCGAGGATGCGGATGGGCACTTCGGTGAGGTCGCGTGGGGAGACGCCGACGACGCGGCCGTTGACGGGGTGCTTTACCAGCGCGCCGTCGCGGTCGAGGAAGTGGCAGAGGTAGTCGCCGACGGCGCCGGCGGAGGCGAGCGAGCGCTGCTCGGCGGCGGTCAGGAGGCCCAGGCTGTGAATGCGGTTGTGGCGGCCGAGGCCGCCGACGCTGGCGATGGTCATATCGGCGCGGCGGCAGCGGTCGTAGACCTCCCGCATGCGGGCCTGGTCCAGGAGCATGTCCCGGAGCTTCACCGAATCGGCGAAGGTGGGGGCGGCGAGGTAGTAGCAGGTCGCGTCATGGAGCTCGGCGAAATGCGAGGCGGTCTCGTAGGTGTTGAGCTCCGAGGCGCGGCCGAGCCCGCCCATGAGCGAGACCACGGTCAGCCGCGGCACATGACGCCGCCGCATGGCCCGGATCGAGCAGCGGAGCGTCCGGCCCCAGCCGATGCCCACGGTCATCCCGGGCTTCAGCCGATCGGAGACATAGGCGCCCACCGCCATGCCCAAAGCGAGGGCGATACCCTCGGGATCCGCCGGCGTGGGGACGACGACGGCATCGGCCAGTCCATAGCGGGATTGCAGCTTGCGCTCCAGCGCCACGCAACCGGCGAGCCTTCCATTGATGCGGATCTGCACCAGCCCGCTGTCGCGGCAGATCGCCAGCTCGCGGTTGACCTTGACCCGGGAGAGCCGCAGCGCCTCGCCGATCTCGCTCTGGGTCTTGCCCTCGACGTAATAGAGCCAGGCGATCCGCGTGCGGCGCTGCTCCTCCTCGTCGGGCAGGCTTGCGCCGGACATATCGAGACCGGCTTTCCCAGCCTCCAACGCCGCCGCAGTTTCTCCCTTCTCGGGCTTCATTCTTCCTCCGCCGCGAAAGCATCGAGCCTACCCGCCTGAGCGGCGAGGTCGAGGAAGCAATAGCGGTCGCGGATCTCATGGGCATGGGCGACCGCCTGGCGGTAGAAGGCGGGATCGAGGCCGAGATCCCGCCCCCGATAGGGCATGCCGGCCGCCTTGATGGCCCGCTCCATCTCGGAGACCGGCAGCATCACGGCGAGGAGCCGGCGGCGGATCTCCGGCCAGGACTCGGCGAGGCGGCGGTTGAGCCGCGCCGTGCCGGGCGCGTCGAAGGGCTTGCGCGCGATCGCCTGGCGGAAGGAATCGGCGAAGCGTCCGAAGCGCCGGTCGAAATCGCCATCCTCCGCCAAAGGGCCGAGCTGCGGCGGCGTCTCGCTCGCCAGCATCTCTGCCTGGAGGCGCCCCATGGTCCAGGTGCCGACTCCGACCTGCTGGCCATGGAGCGTGCCGGGATGGGGCCGCGCCAGCATGTCTATGTAATGGCTGATGCCATGCTCGCCCATGGAGCCGCAATGGCTGGTGTTGGTCACCAGCACGCCCAGGCCCGAGAGGATCAGAAGCCGGGTCAGGCGCAGCAGCGCATCGGGCTCGCCTTTGCCGATCCCCGCCGCCGCGCGATAGAGCAGCGGCTCGTCTTCCGCCATCAGGCGATAGGGCGTCTCGGCATAGACGGTGTCGAGGAGGAGATGGGAGAGCAGCCAATCCACCTGGGCCGTGCTGCGGCAGATGGTGTCGCCGAAGCCCGAGAGGATCATGCGCTGCGGCGCATGGCGCAGCACTTCGAGGTCGAAGAACACCCCGCGCGGGGCATGGGCGGGAAGGCTGGCCTTGAACTGGTCCCGGGTGATGGAGACCGTGGTGGTGACATAGCCGTCCATGGAGGGCGCGGTGGCGAAGACCGCGCAATTCCGCTGCGTGCGATGGGTCACGTATTTGCAGAGATCGTTGATGGTGCCGGAGCCCACGGCGATGAGCCCGTCGGCGCCGGCGACCCGCTCTTGCAGCTGATCGGCGGTCTTCTCCTCGGCCCTGGGGTGATCCAGCACCACGAGATCGGCGCCCGGCAGAGCGTCATGCACGCGCCGTCCCAGCACCTCGAAGGTCGTCTCATCCGCCACCACGGCAAGCCTGGGCCCGAGATCGACGCTCTCGACCAGCGCCTGCTCCTGGCCCGCCAGGCTTCGCTCCAGAGCGAGGCGGCGGATGGGGGAGGGAAGCGGCCCGCCCAGCTCCGGGGCGTAATAGCGGCCGGCCACGACCTCCTCGATGATCTCAAGATTATTGCTCATGCCGTGCGGCACTCCCGGAATCTGGCCAATCGGGCGAAGGTCTCCGTCATCGCGGGATAGAGCCCGGCATAGATCTCGCCGAGCTCGCGATAGGTGGCGTGATGGCGAGGGTCGGGCGAGAGGCGCTCGCTGAGGCGGCCCTGCATGGCGCGCGCGGCCTCGGGCGGGCTGCCATACCAGCAGGCACCCACGGCCGCGAGCATGGCCGCCCCCAGGCTGGAGGCCTCCACCGTCTCCGAGGCCACCAGCTCGCGCCCCGTGGCATCGGCGAAGATGCGGCGCCAGAGCGCGCTCTTCGCCCCGCCGCCGATGACGACGATCTCCTTGACCGGCTCGCCCAGGGCCTCGATGGCGTCATAGCCGGCGGCCATGTCGAGGGCGATGCCCTCGATCAAGGCGCGATAGACATGGCCGCGGTCGTGCTCGGGCGCGAAGCCCAGCATGGCGCCGCGGGCATCGGGATTCCAATGGGGCGACATGACCCCGCTCCAATAGGGCAGCAGCAGCAGCCCGTCGCTGCCCGGCGGCACGGCGGCGGCGGCTTCCTCCAGCCGATCGTAGCAGCCGGGGTCGCCGACGGGGTCGAGGCCGAAGAGGCGCTTGGTCACCCAATCCGTCAGGAACATGCCGGTGCGCAGGCAGGTCTCGAAGATATAGCCGTCGCCGGAGAGGCTGGTCTCGGTGCGGAAGGCGGGATCGGTGCGGCAGACGCTGCTGAAGACGCCGGAGACCACGGCGGTGCCGAGATTGAGATAGGCCCGCCCGCCCCCCAGCACGGCGCAGCCGAGCCCCGCCGCCTGGCCGTCGCCCCCGCCGGCGGCGACAATGGTGCCGGGACTGAGACCCGTGGCCGCGGCGGCCGCCGCCGTCAGCTCGCCCAGCACCGTGCCGGGCGGCTGGGCCGGAAAGAACTGGTCCTCGCCCAATCCCATCCAGGCGAGGATCTCGGGCGAGAGCTTTTTCCTGCGCAGATCGAAGAGGCCATGGGGATCGGCGCTGCCCCAGCTCGTCGCGTTCGCCCCGGTGAGGCGCAGGACGAGATAGCCCTGGACATCGACGAAGTAGCGGGTGGCGGCGAAATTCGCCGGCTCGTTGCGCTGGAGCCAGGCCAGGGAATAGAGGGCCGGCGTCAGATCCGGCATCTTGCCGGTGATCTCGTTGAGGCGCTCGGCGCCCAGCGCCGCGGCCACCCGCGCGACATCGGGCCGGCAGCGCTCGTCGAGCCAGAGGATGGCCGGGCGCAGAGACCGGCCCGCCGCGTCCAGAAATCCCACGGTCTCGCGCTGATTGGAGATGGCGAGGGCGGCGATGCGCGCGGGGTCGACCTTGGCGGTGAGCTGGCGGAGCGCCGTGACGGCGGCCTGCCACCATTCCTCCGGCTGCTGCTCGAAGGCGCCCGGTCCCGGCGTGGACAGGGGCACCGGCGCGCGGCCCTCGGCGATCGCCTGGCCCTTGCGGGTCCAGGCGACCGCCTTGGTCGCTGTCGTGCTGCTGTCGAGGCCGATAACGAGGTCCCTTGGGAGGTCCATCTGTCCGACTCAGTCAGCCAGGGAGAAAGCCGAGAGCCGGACCGGACTCGCCCCGTTCCTTCCCCTTGCGGGGAAGGAACGGGCAGCACGACGCGGGCAGGGAGTGGTCATACGTGGCCTAGCCCTTGCGGAAGGGCTCGGCCGATTTGTCCGCCTGCTCCTTGATGGCGGCCATGCAGTCCTCGGGCTTGCTGTATTGGCCGGCCAGCAGCTTGCCGAGCTCGACCGGGATGATGTTGTTGGAGATCTCGACCCAGGCGGGCAGCTTGGGCTCCGATCCCATGGCATTGTTGATGGTCCATTCGATGGCCGGGAAGTGGCGCGTCGTGCCGGGCCCGACCTTGGCCGCGGCGAGGACCCGCGGATCGCTGTAGGTGGAATTGCGCACCGAGGAGGCGCCGCCGCCGAGGGTGGAGGAGCGGGCGACCACATCCTTGGAGCAGACCCATTGCATGAAGATGAAAGCGGCCTCCGGGTTCTTCGAATATTTCGACAGGCAGATGGAGGAGCCGCCCTGATGCCCGATATGGGGAATCTCCAGGAAGCCCGTCTGGTCGGGGCTGCGCAGCTTCGATTCCGTCGGCGGGCGCACGGCCTCCATCAGACCGACGACCTTGGAATCCTTACTGTCGAAACCGGGGAAGAATTCGCCCCAGGAGATCAGCATGGCGGCATTGCCCTGGCCCACGGACTGGCCTTCGCCGTCCCAGGTCCAGGTGGTGGCCGCCGGGGGCATGTACTTGACCAGCTCCTGCATATAGGCGAGGCCGCGCATGCCGTCCTCATCGCCGCCGGAGAAGAAGCCGTCCTTGCCGAAGACAGAGCCGCCATTGGCCCAGAGCCAGGCCGTCCAGTCGCAATTCAGGGAGTAGTGCCCGGACTTCAGCTGGCCGGTGGTGCCGTAGATACCGTTGCCGCGCTCGGCCGCGTCCAGCGTCTTCACGGCGGTCATGTACTCGTCCATGGTCGTGGGCACCTTGAGACCATGCTTGTCGAAAAGGTCCTTGCGGTACATCAGGATGAAAATCGGGATGTCGAAGGGCACGCCGATCAGCTTGTCCTTATAGGTCGAGATGCCCTGGACCAGGGGCTCGGAAAAATCATCCCAGTCGAAATCCGGGAGCGCGATGTCCTTCTTGTCGCTGTAGTACTGCTTCGGATCGATGGTGTCGTTGATGAACAGCGCGGTCCAGGACTGGTCGAGGTAATAGAGATCATAGCTGCCGAGCTGGCCCTGGACGTCGACCGTGGCCTTCTGCAGCACCTGCTCCAGCGGCACGATCTCGATCTCCACCTCGATGCCGGTATTGGCGGTGAACTCGTCCTTGGCGAGCTGGTTGGCGACGATGGTGGGCGGGGTGGCTTCCGAGGTGTAGCGGATCTTCGTGCCCTTGTATTTGCTGCCCACGTCCTGGAGCCACTTCGTCATCTCCGGCGAGGCGCCGGTATCCGCCCGGGCGGCGGGCGGTGTCAGGCCGGGAAAGGGGCGGGTCCGCCCCAGCATGGTGGCGGCGAAGCTGGAGAGGCCGACGCCGGCGATGGCGAGGCGGCGCAGGAACTGGCGCTTGGTGATGCGCCGGTCGGCAAAAGCCTGGGCGCTGTCGGCGATATAGGTCTTCCGGTCGAATTCCTTCATATCCATGATTCTTCCTCCCAAAATGGACGTCTTGTTGGATTGACGTGCTCTTCGGTCGACGGCTTCTTGGATAGGCGCTTGCAGGACGATTTCATGTCGGTCAGGGGCATATCCCTCACTCCTTGATGGAGCCGAGGGAGAGGCCTCGGACCAGATGACGCTGGACGAGCAGGATGACGACGAAGGCCGGCACCAAAGCCGCACTGCCGAGCGCGGTGATCAGGCCCCATTCGGTGCCGGTGGAGGTGACGAAGGTCGAGATCTTCACCGGGATGGTCCGGATCTGCGTGGTGAGCTGCAGCGAGATCAGGAACTCGGTCCAGGAGAAGATGAAGCAGAGCACGGCCGTCGCCGCCAGCCCACCGCGCACCAGCGGCAGGCAGACATGGCGGAAGCAGCCGATGCGCCCGGCGCCATCGATCATCGCGGCGCTGTCGAGATCGATGGGGATGTCGTCGAAGAAACTCTTCATGAGCAAAATGGCGATGGGCAGGCTCATCAGCGTATGTGCCAGGATCAGCCCGAGGATCGAATCGCGCAGGCCGAGATCGCGGAAGATGAAGAACAGCGGCACGGCGATCGCGATGGGCGGCAGCATGCGCTGCGCCAGGATGAAGAAGACGAGGTCGTGCCGGCGGCGGAAGCTGAAGCGCGACAGCGCATAGGCCGCCGGCGTGGCAAGGAGCAGCGCGATGATCGTCGAGCCGCAGGCCACGGCAAAGCTCTGGAGGATGCTGGGGATGGAATAATAGCTGCTGGAGCCGCCATGGATCGCGCCGACCCCGCCGCTGGTCAGATCCTGCTCGACCCGCGACCAGCCCAGCAAGGTGACGCCGTAGTTGCGCAAGGTGGGGGTGAAATCGAAGTAATTGGGCACATGGGAGAAGATGGCGGTATAGGGCTTGAAGGACGCCAGCACCCACCAGAACAGCGGAAACAGGAAGACGGCGACCGTCAGCACCGCGACCAGATCGCGCAGATAGAGGGCGAGTCCCTGGCGGCGCATCAGAAGCGGATCCGAGCGACGCGCACGAAGATCAGCGCGGCCAGATTGATCACCACTAGAGTGATGATGCTGAGGGTGGCGGAATAGGGAAAATTGGCCAGGCCGAAGATCTTGCCGGCGTAATAGCTGATGGTCTCGGTCGCCGTGCCAGGCCCGCCCGAGGTCATGACATAGATGTAGTCGTAGATGCGGAAGAGATCGATGCCGCGCAGCAGCACGGCAAGCGCGATGACCTTGCCCAGCATGGGCAGGGTCAGATGCCGGAAGGCGGCGATGGCCCCGGCCCCGTCGATGGCCGCGGCCTCGAAAGGCTCCCGCGGCAAAGCGCGCAGCGCCGCATGGAAGATCAGCACCATGAAGGGTGTCCATTGCCAGATATCGGTCAACATGACGCCCGGCAGGGCGAGCGCCGTGGTGCCGAGGATCGGCTTGTTGGGATCGATGATGCCGAAGGCGCCGAGATAATAGGAGAGGACGCCGTATTGATTGTCCTCGAGCAGCAGGAACATGAGCCCGGTCACGGCCGGCGGCACCACCAGCGGCAAGGTCATGAGGGCGCGCAGGATGCCGTAGCCGCGGCGGTCCACATCCAGCAGCAGCGCGATGGCGAGGCCCAGCACCAGCTCGACGACGAGGCAGACCGCCGTATAGGTGAGGGTGGTGGCGAGCGCCCCCCACATCCGCGGATCGGCGAAGGCCGCCTGCCATTGCAGCAGGCCGGAGAAATCCATGCTGCGGGTGAAGAAGTTCTGCTTATGGAAGCTGAGCCAGAGGCTGTAGGCGAGCGGATAGATCCCGAAGGCCAGGATCATGGCGAGGCTCGGGAAGAGCCAGGGCGCGGGATGCTCGGAGGTGAGCCAGCGCGGCAGCCGCAAGGCGAGAGCCCCGGGGGCGGGCCCGGGCGCCGTGGACTGGCGGCGCAGAATCTCGCTCCGCAACTCGCTTCCTCCCAGACCGGCCTGCCGTTTGCCGGTCTTGAACTTTTGTCTTATCAGGTGAACGAATGTTCAAAGGCGGGGTAAAAAGAGTCAAGGGGTTTGTGAAACCCTCCTTGCCGTCATTCCCGCGAAAGCGGGATAGGGCCACCAGCGAGATCTGCAACCCTGGATCCCCGCGTTCGCGGGGATGACGATGGGGTGGGCTGCGGAGGGGACTGCTATGCTTCGGAGCGCATCAACGGAGGCGAAGATGGATCTCGGTCTGAAGGGCAAGAATGTGGTGATCACCGGCGGGTCGAAGGGCATCGGGTTTGCCTGCGCCCAGTTGTTCCTGGCGGAGGGCGCGCGGGTGGGAATCGTCTCGCGGGCGCAGGCGAATCTCGATCGCGCCAAAGCGACGCTCGGCGAGGTGACGACCGTCGCCGCCGACTTGATCGACCCGGACGCCGCGCTCCGGATGGTCGATGCCATGGAGCGCGCGCTGGGGCCGATCGACATCCTGGTCAACAGCGCCGGTGCTGCCAAGCGCACGCCGCCGGAGGACCTGACCCCGGCCCATTGGAAGGCCGCCATGGAGGCGAAATACTTCTCCTATGTGAACGTGATCGATCCCGTGGTGAAGCGCATGGCCAAGCGCGGCGCCGGGGTGATCGTCAATGTGATCGGCAATGGCGGCAAGGTCGCCTCGCCCACCCATCTCGCCGGCGGGGCCGCCAATGCCGCGCTGATGCTGGCCACGGCCGGCCTGGCCACGGCCTATGCCGCCAGAGGTGTCAGGGTCGTCGGCCTCAATCCGGGCGCGACCGAGACCGAGCGCGTCGCCGAGGGCATGCAGGCCGAAGCCAAGCTCGCCGGCATCTCCCCGGAAGAGGCGCGGCAGCGCGCGATCGCCCGGATTCCCCTGGGCCGGATGGCAACGCCCGAAGACATCGCCAACGCGGTCGCCTTCCTGGCCTCGGACAAGGCCGGCTACATCACCGGCGCGACGGTGACGATGGACGGCGGCATGGTGCCGGTGGTCGTGTAGGGGTTTCTGCTCGCAGCTCCGCTAGGAGGTCGCGCCCAGCGCCTTGATCGATTGCTGCAGCGCGTCCTTCTTCTTCTGCAGGGCCTGGAGCTGGCGCTGTTTCTCCGCGGCATTCGCGGCCGGGGCCACGGTTTGCGACTGCTGCTGGAGCTGGAGCGCGTCCAGCTCGGCTTTCAACTTGTCATAGTCGGCGCGGCTGACGCGATTCTGATTGCGCGCCGCATCGAGCTGCTGGCTGGCGGCGGCCAGGTCGGAATCGATCTTGGCGAGCTGCTTGCTCGCGGCCAGCTCCTGGGCAGACATCGACTGCTGCTTCTGTTGCACCGTGGCCAGATCGCGCTGCAACGCGATCTGGTCGTCCTGGGCCAATTGCTTCTCGCGCTCCGCCTGGATCTGCAGATCCTGGTAGTAGCCGGAGTCGAGCTTGCTGGCTCGTATACTGATAGGTGGCGCATCCCGCCATCAGCAGGGATGCTGCGGCCAGTAACCCAAATCTACCCGTCCACATGAGACACCTTCCTCCAAGACTAGTTCAGGTGGGTGAGGTTGAGAGAATTGTTCACCGAGGCGAGCTGGGTTTCGAGCTGGGCGATCTGGCCATTGAGCTGGTTGATCTGTGCGTCGAGCGCCGTCGTATCGCTGCCGGATTGGAGCTGGTTGCGGGCATCGACGAATTTGTCCCGGTTCTTGCGGGCGGCATCGAGGATCTTGGCGATCTCCGCCGAGTTCTGGCGGATATCGGCGGTCTGGGCCCGGGCGTTCTCCAGGGTCATTGTCTTGGCGGCCAAGGCCGCCTGGATCTGGTCCAGCTTCTTCTGGTCGTCGTCGACGACGCGCTGGGCGGTCTGCACGGCGGCCTCGAGCTGGGCGTTCTGCTTCTGGACGTCCGATGTCACCGAGCGGGTCATCAGCACTTCATTGGCCTGGGTCTGCGCCGCCTTGCCCTTGAGATAGCCGTCGACGCCGCCGGCGATGCCGCCCGCCGCCGCCCCGGCGCCGCAACCGATCGCCGCGGCCTGGGCCTTGCCGCCGAGAAGGGCGCCGAGCACGCCGCCCAGGACGCAGCCGACGATGGCGCCGGTGGCGGCACCTCCGAAGGTATTGTCCTGCACGAAGGAGCTGGATTGCTCGCGCAGAAGCTTCTCATCGGCGGTCATGTTTCCCGAGTTTCCGGTGGAGGCCGAGGAATATCCGCCGCCGTAGTTCGAAGTAGCGCCGGCCGCCGCCGCTCTCGCAGGCCGAGGTTCCGAGCGCCATGGCGAAGAGGCAGACCCAGACCCCGCTCCGTTTCAAATAGAGGTTCATCTTTGCCAACAATGAATGGGGAAAAGCAGGGGGAATCGCATGATTTTACCTTAGTCCCTTCAAAATTTCCGGGGAAGCGACGTCCCCTGACTGCCTGAATTGGGCGAGGTTTCTTTGCAGCAGATCGGCATAGGGCAGGAGGCGCACATGCCCCTGCTCGTTGAACTCGCGCTTCAGGACGATCAATTCATTGTCGATGGTCTTGGGTGGGTATTCCTGAACGATCTGCGAAAGAATGTCTCGGTAGTATTTGATATCCAGCGCCGCCGTCTCTTGCGCTTCGGTCAGTGACTTTTGCAGCAATTGCCGGCTGGGGTCCGTCGCGGGGGCGTTCTCCAGGGGTACCAGGGCCTTCTTCCTGAACTCAACCATGGCTTGCGAATCCTTGATCCGCGTCAGGAGGAAAGTGCCGAAGTTCAGCATGGACAGGGCCGCCCGGTCGCGCTGCTCGTTGCGCGTGGCGATGTTGGCTTCGATCACGGTCCTCAGCCCAGTCAGCCGCTCCTTCAGCGCCTCGTCCTCGGTCGACTTGATGAGCAGGTCTATCTCATTCAACGGGTCTTCCAGCCTCTGGGTTCCCGCCAGCGTGCTCTCGCTCTTGGGCAGGTCATGCCATTCTTGCGCGATCTGAGCCAGGCGCTGGGGAGAGGTGAGAACCGGGCCGCTGATCACGAGGCGGAATCCGGTGGTCTCGCTCCGCTTCACGCCCTTGGCGTCGAAGGGGTTGATCTCCTCGCGCTCGGCGCTGCGGATCGCATCGGGCGGGGTCAGATAGTCGCCGCCCTTGGCGATCAGCCCGCCGGCCTGACCCTGCAAGCGTGATATCTTGTTGAGGCGGAAGGGGTCCAGGACCATTTCGGCCGCATTGCCCAGAATATCGTAGAGTCCCAGAGGGTTGGGCTTCAGCAGGCCCACGGCCTGGAGCTTGAAGCCGGAGGAATCCGGGCTGCCGAACCAGGCATAATCCGAGAGCGGGCCCTGCATGGGGAAGAGCGGGTGGATGAACTCGCTGTCGCTGACCGCCGCGCCGCCGCGCGCCGCATATTCCCATTCCGCCTCCGTCGGCAAGCGCAGGAAGCCCCGCACCTTGTCCTCGCTGGGCAACGCCGTGGGGGCCTTGGCATAGAGCCACTCCGTGTAATGCACGGAGAAATCCACCGCCTCGTTCCAGCTCACCTGGGTCTTGGGCAGCCGGCCGAGCGTGGTCGGCGGCTTGCAGCCCCCTGGGCCCCCCGGTGAACCCAGGGTGGCATATTGGTCCACCGTGACCTCGTATTTGCCGATGTAGTAGAGCCGCCCGCCCTGGGCGCCGGGCGCCGCCCCGGGAGCCGTGAAGCTGCCGGCGAGGAAGTCCTGGCGGATGCCCTCGGCGAAGCCGAAGCGCTCGTCCTGCCCGCCCAGCGTGATGCGCCGATCCCCCAGGAGCCGGTCGGCCGGCACGACCACCGGCCGAAAGACCATCGCCCCGCCGCAGGGCATGGGCAGGATCAGATCCTTGGGCAGAGGATGGGGGTTGTAGAACGGCTCCTTCCAGGTGATGAGCGAGGCGGCGAGAGTGAGGGTGGGAATCAGGAGGGCAAGCAGGGTCGGTATCCAGAGACGGCGAGCGCAGCCTCTTTCCCTGTGAGCCCTAGATCTCACGCAGTGCCTCCGAGGGCTCGACGCGCGAGGCGCGCCAGGCCGCGACCATGGCCGGGAGCCCGACCAGGATGATGGCGCCCAAGGCGGCGACGGCGAGATGCTCGGGCCTGAGGCGAGCCGCCAGCTGCCCCTCGCGCATCATCGAGAGGAAATAGCCGTTGATCGCCGCCATGCCCGCAAAGGCCACCAGCGTGCCGGTGATCACGCCCAGCAGCGCGATCACCCCGGCCTGAACCAAAGGGAAGGCGACGATGGAGCCCCGGGGCAGCCCGATCAGGGAGAGGACGGCCATGGAGCGGCGCTTGCGCTCCACGCTGGAGACCATGCTGGCGGTGATGGCGCCGAGGAAGCCCAAGGCGCTGAGGGCGACGATGGCGGCGAAAAGCAGGCTCAGATTCCGGTCGAGGGAGAGCACGCTCTCGATCTGATCGGCGGCGGTGGTGACCTCCACGCCGCGGCTGCGAACGAAGGCGGCGAGACCCGACACATCCTGGAGCTTGGCGGCATAAAGGCGGAAGCTCGCGAATTCCTTGATCTCTTCCCAGGGCCGGTCGCCCGGTACCTTGAACAGCGGCACGGCGAAGCCGTCGCGATAGCGTTCGGCCGCCACCAGCAAAGGCAGATCGACGAAGGCGCTGACCAGCGGATGCAGCCGCTCGGGCAGGACCGAGACCACATGCAGCTGGATCGAGGCAACCTCCGTCTGGCCGCCGCGGCTGCGCTCGATCCGGCCCCGCAGCGGCGCGCCTGGGCCGACGCCGAGGGTGCGCGCCGCGGCAGCGCTCAGGCTGATGCCGCCGCCGGAATCGGCCAGGAGCTTGCCCTCGCCCAGGGGATCGCCGGGGCCCGTCGCGATCATCTGGACGTCGGCCGCGGGCGGGGCCGCCTCGGCGCCAGGCTCCCGGCTGAGATAGATCTGCGCCGCGATGGCGCGGGTCTCGGGGATGACGAAGCGGACATCGGGCCGCGCGCGCAAAGCGGCGAAGAAATCCTCCTGCAGGTGATAGGAGCCGATGGCCCGCAGGCGCAGGGTTTCGGGATTGCTCGAGAGATCGTCCAGCAGGTCGGTGACGATGCCGTATTTCAGGGAGAACAGCAGCAGCAGCGGGCTGAACAGGGCGACCAGGAGCGCGAGCTGGCAGAAGCTCACCAGCCTGTCATGCAGGAGGTCGGCCAAAGCGAGGCGATAGACCTGCGGCCGCTTCATCGCCTAGGCGCTCCCCTCGCCAAGGTCGACAAGGTCGCCATCAGCCTCGCCCCCAACCTCACCATGACGGATCACGCTGCGGCTGCCCCCCGCCTCGTCGGGCTGCACGCGGCAGAAGATCGGGGTGAAGCCATAGGCGGTGGCAAGCTCTGCGCTATGGGTGACCCAGATGGCGGCGCGGCCTTGCTCCTCGAGCAGCTCGGCGAAGAGCCGCATCACGCTCTCCGCATTGCGCCGGTCGAGGGAGGCGGTGGGCTCGTCGGCCAGCACCAGCTCCGGACGGTGGACGAGCGCCCGGGCGACGGCGACCCGCTGGCGCTGGCCCAAGGAGAGATCGGTGGGCAAGCGCCGGGCGTAGCCTGCCATCTCCAGCCTTGCCAGCATCTTCTCGGCCTCGAGCCGCGCCTCCGCCGGGGCATCGCCCAGGAGGCGCCGAGGCAAGGCCACATTCTCCAGCACGCTGAGGAAGGGCAGCAGCCCGCCGGTCTGCAGGACATAGCCGATATGCCGGGCCCGGAGTGCGGCCAGGGCGGAGCGCTCGCCGCGGCGCCAGAGCTCGCCGATAGGGTGGGAGGCGCCGTCGAAGCTGGCGTCGAAGCGATCCCATCTGGTCGGGGCGAGGGTGAGGGCGAGCATGTCGAGGCAGGTGCTCTTGCCCACCCCGCTGTCGCCGACCAGAGCGAGCCTGTCGCCGGGCCGGATCGCGAGGCGCTGGATATCGAGGAGGAAGCGGCCATCGCTGCTCTCGCGCAATCGCTGGACCCCCGCCAGATCCACCAGCAGGTCCCTCGTCGAAAACGCCATCGCCCTAGGGCAGAGCAGAGAGCGGGACCGGATAGACCGCATCTCCCGGTGCCGCACCCTTGTCGAGGGTGACCCAGGCATCCGTATCGTCATGGAAGCTCTGATAGAGCCGGATCTTGGCTTCGAGGTCGTCCATGAAGGCCACCTGCTCGCCGATGGTCCATCGGTTCCAGGCCTCCTCCGAGAGGGACAGCACCCGGCTGCGATAGGGCAGATCGTCGAGGTATTCGCCGAGCAGCCCCATCTCCTTCAGATTGGTCGCCCCGGCATGGCCCACCTTGGTGGGATCGCGGCTGAGGGCGGCGGCGGCGCTGCGCAGCTGGTCGAAGAACTGGCTCCGGCTCGTCTCCGTGGCGATGCCGACCTGGACGATCTCCTTGAGGGCGGATTGCAGGTCGCTCAGCTGGTTCTTGGTCAGCAGCACGCGGACCTCCAGCGATTTGCTGGTGGGATGCTCGAGGTCGCGGTCGATGGCCCAGGCGTCGATGAGCTCCGGGGCGCGAGCGCCCTGCTGGCGGCCGAGATAAGCGAGCTGCATGGCATAGCCCAGCGCCGCGGTCTTGCGCTGCAGGTCCTCGGCCTGGGTCGCCGCCGGCGCGGTCGGGGCCGCGGGCTGCGCGCCCACGGCGGGCTGCCCGCGAGAGGCCGCCCCCACCTGATCGGTGATCGCCTTGGCGAGCTGGTCCACGCTCTTGCGGAAGAGCGCCACCGAGCCGGCGTCGATGGGATAGAACAGCGACCCGATATTGGGATAGTCGCTCAATTCCTTGTATTCGCGCTCCGCCAAAGCATGGTCGGCCGCACCCTGGGGGGTGTTGAGATAGACCGTATAGACGGCGATCCCCTTGGCCAGGGCCTTCTCCCGGATCTGGGCGGCGTTGAGCCCCGTGGAGGAGAGGGGATTGCCGGCCTCGCGCGAGCTGGCATCGCTGATGAAGACGATGTAGCGCCCGCCGAAATTATTCCAGTCGATCTTGTCGATGGCCTGCACCATGCCGGCGAAGCCATCCTCCTGAAAGGCGCGGCTCGAGACCTTGGAGGGGGCAAGGGCGGTGGCTTGGCGCATGAAGGTGGCCCCGTCCTTGACCTTGTTGGGGTCGACGAAGATGCGCGAGAGATATCCGATATTGGGCACGGCCTTGGGATCGTCGCGGAATCCCACGAGGCCGAAGCGCATCTTGTCGCCGAGGCCCGCTGCCTGGACCTTCTCATAGACATCCGCCACGACCTGGCGCGCCGCATCGATATAGGGCCCCATGGAGGCGGTGGCGTCGATGACGAAGACCATGGCGGCGGAGAAATTCTTCAGGGTGGTATCGACCCGCTCCGTCTGGACCGGCGGCGGCGTCTGCGACCCCGCCGTCACCGAGGCGACCTCGACGCTGTTGACCCGGAAGCCCGAGGCCAGCATCGCCTCATGGGCCTGGAGGATGGGCAGCAGATAGAACTGCTTGCGGATATCGACATACTGCGCCGGCTCTTCGGCGATCACCGTGCCGTCGGCCGTCTTGCCGGTCGCGGCGATCTCCTTGCGCAGCGCGGCCACTTTGGCCGCAGCGTCGCCGGCCTCCGCGATATCGAGCATCGGCTTTTCATTGGCGAAGAAGAGCACCCGGTCGCGCCCCGCCCGATTGGCGAAGCTGAGGACCAGGGACTGCTTCCATTCGATGGTCTGGGCGGCGGCTATCCAGCCGCTGAGGAGGCCGGCGGCATTCGCGCCGACCTGGACGAAGTCCTTGCCGCCGGCATCCTTGTCGCGGCCGTAGACATAGAAGATCGAGAGCGGCGGCACGGCCTGGCCCGCGGCGGCGCCGGACTTGGCCACCAGCATCGCCCCGGGCCGCGTCAGCACCCGCTGATAGAGCGTGGTCTTGCCGGGCAGCAGCAACGGCTTGGCCGGCGCGGTATCCGCGCGGGCGATCGGGATTCCCGCCTCGGGGGTGATGGCGCCGACAAGCAGCACAAGACCGATGACGGATAGGATTCTGCGCACTGCCGACACTCCTCTAGTTGCCGCTGCCGGATCCGCCCTTGATCTGGGTCAGCAGCTGGGCCGCTTCACTGTTCCCCCCTTGTTGGGCACGCTGCAGCCAGACCACGCCGCGCTCGACGGCATCGGGCTGGCTGGTCAATCCCTTGGCCAGAACCCGGCCGAGCAGGAATTCCGCCTCGACATCGCCGGCCTTGGCGGCCTGCTCGTAATATGTCGCGGCCTGATCGGCGTCGGGCGTGTCGAAGGCGCTGGTCGTCTTGCTGTAGGTCGTCGGGTCATACATCCGGCCGATCGCCTTGGCGGCGGCCGCATCGCCCTTGCGCTGGGCATAGCGATAGATGAGCAGGGCCAGATCGGGATGCCCCGCCTTGAGATAGGCCTGGCCCTCGTCATTGGCCGCCGGAGCAGCCGGGCTGGCGCCCAGGAATTTGCGGACCTCGTCCTCGCTGAAGACCCGCGCCGCGGTCGCTGCCGGCGCGGTTGCGGGCGTGGCGGCCGGCGGGACGGAAGCCGCCGATGGCTCGCTCGCAAAGGGCGGCCAATGCTTCAGATAGGCCGCGCCCAGCAGCAAGGCCGCAATCACGACGATGGCGGCGACGATCCAGGGCCAGAGAGGCCGTCCGGCCGGGGCGGGGTCGCCCAGAGGAGCGATCGGCGTATCGGCCACCAGCGGCGGGGGTGGCGGTGCTTCGGGCGGGAGGGCCGGCGGCGGCACCTCCTCGATCGGTGCCGGGGGCACGACAACGGCTGGCCGCGCATTTGCATCGAGGATGATCTTCGGCCAGGCGAGGCGGGCGTGCTCCGGCTCGGCGCTGGAGCCCGGCAGGCGGACGCCGATCTCCAAGGTCGCGACATCGCTGAGGAACCAGGTCTGGGCCGGCCCGATGGGCAGGACGAGGTCGGCGCCGTCCAGCCGCGTCGCGTTGAAGGTCAGCCAGTGCAGGGCCTGCTGCCAGCCCTGCTCCGTCAGGAAGGGCTGCCGCTCGCCGCCGCGCTTGAAATAGAGCTCGACCGGCTGGGCGGCGGAAAGGCCGAGCCCCTCGATGCGCAACCGGCACCAGCCATTGGGATCGGACTCTTCTTGCGCTGCCGTAATCCGGATCATCGCGGGGTACTCGCGCCGGCCGCGGTAAGCTTGGCGTCAAGCCGGGCCCGCTCGATGATCCGTCCCAGCGCGGCATTCTGCTCGGGGCTGATATCCCGTCCATGGGCATGGCCGATATTGTCCACCGATGTCTGGATGAAGGAGGCCATCCAGTCGATGGCGAAGTCGGTGGCGATGGGCCGGGCCTTGTCGCCCAGGATCGGGAACATGGGAAAGGGTTCGGGCGGCCGGAAGGCCCGCCGGATGGGCGTGCGCGGCGCCGGCGGCACCGGGGGCCGCTCGCCCTCCGGCCGATCGCCATAGCCGAGAAATCCCACCACATCGTTGATCCGGTTGGCGGCGATGCAGGCGGCGAGCGCAGCACCTGCCTCCCAGCTCGCCGAGACCGACATCAGCGCGCCCACTTCGCGGGCGATCGCCGCGGCCACCCCGAGACGATGGATGGCGCCGATCAGCTGCTCGGCCAGATGTTCCGCCGAATCGCGATCGAGATGGCGCCGGCGCGGATCCGTCTCATCCGCCGCGAATTGCCTGAGATCGCGGATCCAGGTCTGCACCGCCCGGTGGGCGAAGATCGCCGCCGTGCCCCGGCTCGAATTCAACTCCAGGGGCTCCTGCCCGTTGGTCTCCAGCTCGGCGAAGACATCGAGGAGATTGGCGGGGCCGGGGCCGCGGGTCAGCGCGCTGGCACCTTTGTCGGTTTCCTCGACACCCGACAGACTGGCCACGTCCAGATAGAGCTCGTAGAAGGCGTTCTCCTGCGCCGACAAGGCGGCGATGAAATGCCCCATGGCGCGATAGCCGTCCTCGGTGCGGATCGAGGCGCCGACGGCATTCACGGTGGCGAGCGAGCGCTTCAGCGTCTCATCCCGGCTGCCCAGCGCACCGGCATCGTAGAAGCGGGCGAATTGCTGGACCAGCAGGCTGGCCTGGCGCAGAAGGCGCCGGCGGATCTGCTCGAGCTTGACGGCGGGATCGCAAGCCGCCGAGACCTGCTCGACGATATAGGAGACGCCGCCGTCGTTGAGCGTCAGAAGCGCATCGAAGGCCTTGGCGGGCTCCCGGAAATAGGGGATCACGATCTGGTCCTGGAGAAAATAGGACCGGAGCTTTGGCAGTTCGCCAATGATCGTAGGGGCAACTCCCGTCTCGACCCTGGGCTCGATCGCGACCTCGCGTCCATCGCGGATCGTGGTCTTGTAGGTCACCAGATGGTTCTGCTCGATGCTGGGATTGCGCAGCCAGAGCGCATTGTCGAAAGGCCGGCCGTTCCAATCGTCGAGCCACATGTCGCGCTGATAGAGCTCGATCATCGAGGCGAAAATGCGCCGGTACCATCGCTTCTGGCGCGATTCCTCGTCTTCGCCATCCTTGCGGATGAAGTCGAGATCGGATTTCGTCAGCACGAGGAAGAGGGCATTGCGCTGCTCGCGCCGCTCGGCCGGGGTTTCGCCATGGGTGGCGAAGATCCATTCCCGCACCAGCAGGCCCAGATCCTTAACCTCGGCGGTGCCGCCGGGCATGCAGAGCAGCAGGGAGGTCAGCTCCAGCTCTTCCGTATAGCGCTGGAAGAGGACGGCGATCTTGCCGCGGATGAAGAGCTCCCGCGGGCGGCGCGCCCGATCCTTCTCGCTCTCGGCCTTGTCGTTGATGTTGCTGTACTTCTCGCGCGAGCGGGCGCCCGGAAAATCGAGCAGGTCGACGGCGTCGAAGATCGGCCAGGTCGGGTTCTTCAAGGTGATGTGGAGCTCGGCCACCAGGGCGCAGAGCACCGCGCGCGGCAGCGGCGCCTCGCGCCGGATGCCCGGGCCGATCCCGACCACCTTCACCAGGTCGCGATCGTCATCGGGTGTGCCGAGCTCGAGCTTGATGCGGTCGACATCGATGATGCTGCGATCGCGCGGCTGGATGGCATCCATGGTGGCGAAGGCGGTGGGCGCGAAATCGAGCTGCGCGAGGGCCGCCGTCAGCCGGAGATAGAGTTCGGTGAATTCCTTGATGCCGCCCCAGAGCACGCTGAAGAGGCGGGCGCGGTCGGGCAGGGAAAGCCGCCCCGCGTTCTGCTGGGCGAAGCTCCAATACTCGCTGGCCAGCCAGCTCGTCCGGGTGGGGAAGTTGCGGGTGAAATATTCCCCAAGCTCGAAGATCGTCTGGTCGTCGAGATGGGGGGCGATGACCGCGCCGCCGGAAGTCCGTTGCAGTTCATTCAGTAGATCGCGGACCTCGTTGGGGCCGGGCACCGGCGGATCGAACTCCAGCCGGTTGGCGTCGAAATCGCAGAGGTAGCTGTTGGCGAAGACCCGGACGAGTTCCGTCTCCGACAGGAGCTGCAGGGAGACCGGATAGCCGGGCGGGGTTTCCCGGCGCCGGGTCGAGAGACGGGTGACGAGGCCCGTCGATTCCTTGTCGCCGGGCGGGTTGATCTCCTTCAGGAAATCCAGCTCCTGCCCGTCGAATTCGGCAATCACCGTATCCTTGCCGGCGGAGGAGCCCGGCGGCGGCTTGCACAGGCTGGAAACGAGATAGGATTTACCGGACTGGCTGGGGCCGAAGACGCCGATGCACATGCGCCGGGCCGCGGCGCGCTCCAGCTTGCCGGCCGCACTCTCGATGCGCCGCGCACCGTCGACCAGCGACAGCGCCTCGCTCGCCACCCGCGGGGCGTTCGCCTGGACCTCCGCCACCCAATGCCGGGCATCGACGGCGGCGCCGCCGAGATCCCGGGCGGCGCGGGCAAGCGCCTCGTCTGCCATTCAGTCGTCCTTTCCTAACTTTGCCGAAGGATGCCGGTATCGAGCCAGTAACCCTCGCTGTCGGGGAGGGTCTGGAGCTTGAGGGCCAGCGAGCCCTTGACCTGCTTGGCGCCGCTGTCCGGCGAGCTGCGGGCCTCCTCGATGATCAGATCCTCGCTCAGCTTGTCCTGGCGCTGGCGCCGGCGCGCGAGCCTGACGGAGATGGGCGTCATGGCGTTCAGCCGCGCGCGCTCCTGATCGCTCACATAGTCCAGGGTGTAGAGGCGGGTCGCCGGCCACCAGGCATTGGGAAACTGGCGGAAGCCCAGCGCCATCACGCCGCGGAAATCGAAGCTGTTGTCGGGCAGCTCGCGATCCGGATCGTCGAGGTCCAGATCCGAATAATAGGTATCCTCCGCCGGGATGCGGCCGCTGCCGTCCAGCTTGCCGATATAGCGCGCCGTCGATTTCAGATGGCGCATCTTGTCGCCGCGCAGATTGAAGCCCTCGATGCCGCCCTCGGCCAGCACGCTGACCATGGCGCCCACCGCGGCCGTGGTCTTGGGATCGTCGATCCGGGCTTGGAAATCCCGGAAGGGGTACCAATGGCCCACGTGGAAATGATGCAGCGGGATGATCCGGCCGTTGTACATCGGCAGGGCCTCGCGCAGGCATTCGTGAATGGCGGGCAGGCGCGAGGGCCGGCCCGAGACGAGCACGACATCGGTGCGATAGCGCCAGATGATCTCCGACAAGACCTCCAGCATCGGCTGCAGCACGCTGCGCACCGTGCGCTCGAGATGGCCGAAATCGACGGTGAACTTTACGTGGCTGAGGTCGAAGCCGGTCCCGCCGCGCCGCGCGATCTCGTCATTGACCCAGGCGAGGATGGTGGGGCTCGGCGCCTTGCCCTCGGCGAAGAGCTCGGGAAAGCCGAAGGTCTGGGCGGTCCGGTCGCCGCTTTCCTCCGAGGCTTCGTAGCGCGAGAGCATGCGCAGCGCGATGGGCTGGGCGATCTGGACGGCGAATTGCTGGCGGCGAACCTCCCAGGCTACGCCCTGTCCGGCGCGATTGCCCCCGAAGAGCTCGGCGATCGTGGCACTCCCCGACGGCACGCCCGCCGCCTCGGCTGCATCCTCGATGGGCCCCAGGACATGCTCCTGGATCACATGGAGGACGACGTCGTCCCCGGCGATGCTGAAGCCTTCGCGAAAGAGCTGCTCGGGAAAGATGGTCGTATTGGCGCCGGCGCCGTCATAGCGATAGTCGATGACCACGAGATCCGTGGTGCCGCCGCCGATATCGAGGGTGGCGACGCGGAGCGATTTCGGCGTGGTGTTGTCGGCCCGGCGCATGACGTCGAAGAAGGCGCCGGCATGGCCGGCAAAATTCCGGGCGATCTGAGTGTACATGTAGACCGCCTGGGTCGCGCTGGCTTCGTCCCATTCGAACAGGATCTGCGGCAGATCGACATTGGCCTTCGCCGGCTCGGCGCTCGCCGCGGCCGCTGAGGCGGCGTCTTCGGGGGGCGGCATATCCTCGCCGCCGATCATGCGCAGCAGCCGATAGGCGAGATCGCGGGCGGCATGGGCGCGGGTGTTCAGGATCCGGCGCTCGGCCAAAGAGAGGGCCGAGGGAATCGTCATGATGATGCGGGCCAGCCGCCGGGGATTCTCGGAGTTCGGCTGCTGCAGCCGGTGGCCCGGCGAATTGATCATGGTGATGGCGTGGAGGAAAATCTCCACCAAAGCAAACATGAAGAGGCTGCTGCGGGAATAGCGGGGATCCATGGCCGGCAGCTTGTTGGGATTGTCGTCCGCCAGCAGATGCAGCGGCTCGCCCAGATCGTTGATGAGGACGGCAAAGGGTCCCTGCGCGGCGAACGGCTCGGTATCGCCGCCGGCGCTATGGTAGTTCAGCCGCCAGGGCTGTTTCGTCGGCTCCTGCGACCAGAGATAGCGCTTGGGGCTCGACATCCCCGTATTGCCCTCATTGCCGACCCTGAGACCGGCGAGCCTTGCCGCTTCGTCCCCGACGCGGGCAAGCGTCGGCCATTCGAAGGCATCGCTGCGCCCCGAGCGATGGGAGAGATGGTTCTTGCCGAAGGTGACGCGGGCGAACTCGACCCGGGATTCGAAAGGGTCGCTATAGACTTGCAGCGGCGATGACAGGTCGCGGAGCTCGAGCTTGGCCGCGCGGCCGAGATCGGCGCGGCTGCCCTCGCGCTCGACCACCAGCCCGCAGGTCCGGGAATTGCCGACATCGAGGATCAGATCGCAATCGATGTAGCGCTGGCCCCGCTTGGAGGAGACATCCACCAGGCGAAAGCTTTCCGGCAGGGTTTCGGTCCGATCGAGAAGATCGAGTAAGGCCGCGTAGCGCAGCAGCGGCTCCGCGGGGCCGGTGCCGGCCAACTCCTCGGCGATATCCGTCTCGCTGACGGGATCGACGCGGCGGCGTCCGACCCGCCGGCTCTGGCGATGCTCCAGCATCTCGCGGAAGAGCTCATCGATCCAGAGCCGCACCCATTCCTCGCCCAGAAACCAGTTCACCGCATCCAGCCGATTGGCGAGGGAGAAGACGAGACCCGCCTCGGCATCCCGGCCGGAGGGCGCCAGATAGGGGCGCCCCTCGGTAAAGGGCATGAGATTGGTGTCGAGGGCCAGCACCAGGTGGTAGTCGTTTCCCTCCGCATCCGGCGCGGGCAGGGGAATGAGCCGCGCACGGGCCCAATTCGTCGGGCCGTTGAAGAAGCCCTGGCCGACGCGGCGGAAGAGGGGGATCGGGACCCACCGGCGCTCGAACATCTCGAAGACTTCGCGCGGCCCCAGGCTGTATTTGACGGGAAGGGCGGCGGTCTCGCGCTGGAGCGGCTCTTCATCGCGCCGCACCAGACAGAACTCGGTGACCCCTGGTGCCGCCGGCTTCTTGATTCCTTCCTTCGTGGTCACGTCATAGCAGCCCCATTCGCGGGGCACGCCGCTCCCTTTGGAATTGATGCGGAAATCCAGGAATTGAATCCCGCTATGGGGAATGACGGTGACCGTCCGGGAGTGGTGACGCAGCGGCTCTTTGATGGTCATGGGGGCCCGATAAAACCTCGTTCGCCCGCAGCCGTGTTGTGCCACAAGCCGGCCGAAGAAGCGGAATCATTGTCAGAAAGCCCGGGGCCGCGCAAGGCGACCACGGCAGGAAAGACGCCGCGCAGAAGCTTATCGCGCGATCTCGACATGATAGGTCGAGCCGGCCTTGTTCACGCCCGTGCAGGTCGCCTCACCCGTCTTGCCCCGCTCGCATTGGGTCACCGACGGCGCATAAGTCGTACCGTCCGGACAGACCACGGGCCCGGTATCCTGGATCCGCACCCCACCATTCGCTGTCATCTGCGCGCGCGCCTCGCCTTTGCATTGGCTGGAATCGGCCCGGTAGATCGTGACGGTCCCTTTGCCTTGTTTGTCGAAGCTGTAGGTCTGGGTGAGGGGCTTTCCGGTGGCCCGATCGTAGAGGTTGGTTTTGGACTTCCACTCGCCTTGCAGGAATCCGAGACCCTGGCTGTTGCTGCCAGGTTGTGGAATCTTCAACGTTTCAGCCGGCGGATTGTTGCCGTTGGTTGAAGATTGATCGGACGGCGGCTTCAGGGTCGGGGGTTCGGCACCGGGCGGCTGAGGCGGCGATCCCGGGGTCTGGGCTTGGGAAGAATCCGGGTTCGGTGGCGTCCCGGCCGGGTTTTCGGGCGCCGGCGGCGTACCGGCGGGGTTGTTCGGCTCCGTGCCGGCCGGCGGCGGGTTGGTCGATCCTTCCGGCGGGGTCGCTCCCTCCGCAGGGGCCGTCCCCTCGGGCGGCATGGTGCCGGCGGGAGGCGTGGTCCCGCTCTCCGCTCCCCCTGGTACCGCCCCTTCCGTGCCTACCGTGCCGCCCTCGGCCCCGGGCACCGCCGATCCATCGCCTGGCCCGACGACGGGGCCGCCGGGCACGACGGTTGTCGTGCCGTTTGGCTCGAGGGTCGTCGTGCCATTCGGCTCGAGGGTCGTCGTGCCATTCGGCACAGGGGTCGTCGTGCCGGCTGGCGGCGTTTCCGGCGGGACCACGGGCGCCGGGAGCAGCTTATCGGGCAGGATCTTGTCGACCAGCGGAACGGGCACGTTCAGGCAGGACCTGAGGAAAAACAGCAGCAATAGAAGCAGGAGCAGGAGGCCGAGGAGCCAGAGCAGCCATCGCCACCAGGAGGACCCGCTGCGCAGGGCCGCCGCCTCGATGACGGGTCCCGTCGCCACGGCGCGTCCCGGCGCCTTGGGGTCGAAGGCCAGGCTGTCGAAGCCGCCCGAACCCGTCTCCGATCCCCAGGCGGTCAGCACCGGCTGGTCGCCGACGAAGAATAGATAGTCGAGGCCGGGGGAGCGCAGGGCCAGGCGCAGGGCATGGCCGAAATTCTCCTTCGCCCCGCCGGCCGCACCCGCCTTCTCCAGCTCGATGGCCAGATTCCCGAGCCGGGCCTGCAGATTGGTGAAGGCTGTGGCCATGGCAGCCTGCTCCTCGAGCGAGAGCTGGCTCCAGCGCCGGACCGGGCCTTCGCAGGGGGCATGCCAGCCGATGCTGTGAGTCGCTTCGTCGACCTCCGGCCGGGCCAGATAGCGGGCCGCCTCGGGACCCAGCCGGCTCTCGATCACCGCCACCAGCTTGCGATAGGCGGCGTGAATAGGTTCGCCGCCGAATCCGAGCGGGCGATAGCCCTCGGGCCGGGTGGTGAGAAGCAGGGGGCCGGCAACGTCTATTGGCATAGCCGCACATCAGGCTCGCCGCTGGCCTGCCTTATTGCCTTTTCCATCTCGATGGCGTTGCCGGGCTGGTACACATGGCCGCCTGTCGATTGCGCCATGCACTGGGCGGCGCCGTTGGTTTCCCCGCCTATACTGATCACGTTGATATGCACATTCGGCTTGGCGGCGGCGATGGCCTGGGCGGCGGCGCAGGGATCGCCGTGACAGGTGTCGGCGCCGTCGGAGACCACGACGATGATCCCGGGCCGCTTGCTGGAGATGATGCGGCCCGCGCGCTCCACCGATAGCCCCAAGGGCGTTCCGTTCATGGGCTGCAGCCCGTTCACCCGTCCCTTCAGCACGCCCCGCTGGGGCGGGCTGTAGAAGGAATCCCGTTGGATATTGTTGCAGCCGCCGAACTCGATCAAGGCGACATCCACATCGTTGGGCAGCCCGTCGACGAACTGGCCGATGGAGCGCTTGGCGGCGTCCAGGCGTGACCCCGTTCCGGCCCACCGCTCGCCCATGCTGCCGGACCCGTCGACGACCATGACCACCTCCGGCGCGTCATGAGGCATGCGCTGGGGCACGCAGCTCGCCGGCTTCGGCTTCGTGGTGGCCGGCGGCGTGGTCGTGTCGGGCGGTTTCGCGGCGACCTGGGGCGGTTTGGCCGGCGGCGTCTTGGGGATCGCCGGCAGCGGCGGCAAAGCGGCCAAGGGCGGCAGCTTGGGCGGCGTGTTTGGCGGAGTTCTGGGCGACCTTCGGCGGGGTCACCGGCGGCACCGCCGGCTCGATCTGCGCCGGGACGGTGGGGGGTGGGGTGGGCAGGATGCAGGTCGCCAGCTGGCGGTCGCGCAGCGCCTGGAGGGATTTCAGCTCTTCCGCGCGCCGGTCGGCGTCCCGGTCGGCTGCCGCGATGTCACCCGTCAGATCCGGCGCCTTGTCCTGGCGATCCACCACCAGGGGCGCCAAAGGCGTGCATGATTTGAGCAGGAGCAGGATCAGGAGCGCCAGCATGAGGAGCAGGAGGAGCCAGCGCCAGAGCGCGGCCCACCAGCTCTGCCCGGCGGCGCGGCCAATCGCAAGCGCCCCCAGATCGGTGGCGCCGGCCGCGGCCGTGGCTGGTGCGGCCGGCGGGACGAAGACCGGCATCCGGCTCTCCGCCTCGAAGCCCCAAAGCACGAGCACCGGATGCTCGCCCACCAGATAGATGCTATCGGGGCCGGGGTTGATGGCCGCACGGGCGAGCACATCCCCAAAGAATTGCGAGCTGCCGTCGCCTTGCTGCAGGCTCTCCGCCAGGGCCCTGACGCGGGCCAGGATATCCCCAACCGTCGCCTCCACGGCGGCCCGGCGCTCCGGGGGGATCTCGGCGAGGGGTACGACGGGGCCTTCATAGGCGCTGTGCCAGTCGATCCAGGAGGGATCGGAGCGGCGCTCCGGCCGGGCGAAGAGCCCGGCCACCGGGGCGCCCAGGCGGCTTTCGATCACCCGCACCAGCTGGGGGTAACCGTCGATGACCTGCTGGCTGCCGACGCCGAGGGGGCGCAGGCCGGAGAGATGGGTGGAGGTGACGAGAGTCATCCGCGCCTTGCCGTCCCGTATGATTGATGACAGGCTCGTGCGACTGCCCGGCAACCGACCATGCGGGTGCCATTGCTGTCAAGGCATTGGCCGGTGAAGGGAAAGATCCGCCGATCCATGCAGGCTGCGGTCATGAAATTTGTCTTGATGCGGCAACCCTTGGGATCGGCCAGGTGTTCCCTGCAATAGGCTAAATCGGAAGAATATGCCTGAGGCATCGACGACGCTGCCGGCCAACGATCCGCGGGATTCCCGCTCGCGGCTGCTTGTCTGGGCTTGGTGGGTCGTGTTCGCAGCACTTTTGCTCGCCATCCTGACCCTGGCGGTCTATCTGGCGCTGCGCAAGCCGGAAACGGTCTATCGCACCCTGCCGCCGCCCCCGCCCGATGCGCAGCAGCAATCCCTTCTCGACCAGGCGCGCACGAAAGGGGAGTCCCTGAGCGCGGAAATCGCCGCTTTGAGGGCGGCGCTCGCCGCCTATATCTGCCCGCCCGGCACGATCAAGGATCCGGCGGCGCCGGCGATCTCGATCCCGCCCGCCGACGGCAGCGGCTCGCTCGCGCCCGGCAATGGCCAGCTCGGAATGGAAGTCTCTCCCAAGGCGGTCCAGCAGGAGGCGAGCAACGCCACCGCGGCGGCTGCCGCCGCGCCCGGAACGCCGGCGCATAAGCTGGCACAGCGCGAGCTGGTCGATCTCCTGACCCATGCGGTCGTTCTCGTGCTGACCGAGAGCAGCAGCGCCAGCGGCTTCTTCATCGCGCCGAACTATGTCGTGACCAACCGGCATGCCGTCGAAGGGGCGAAGGACGGCAGGGTCGGCGTGACCAGCAAGACCCTGGGCCAACTCCATGTCGGAAAGGTGGTCGCCACCACCTCGGCCGGGCCCAAGGGTTCGGACGACTACGCCGTCATCCGCCTCGATGACGTGAATTCGCCGGTCACCCTTCCTTTGTCGCTGTCCCATGATGCCCTGACGCCCATCGTCTCGGCGGGATATCCCGGGCTCACGATTCAGAACGACAATGGCTTCCGCCAGCTGCTGTCGGGTGATGCCGCGGCCGCCCCGGAGCTGGTCTTGAGCCGGGGCGAGATCCAGGCCGTCCAGCCCTCCGCCACGGGAACGGAAGTGCTGGTCCATTCGGGCGACGTCATGCAGGGCAGCAGCGGCGGGCCGATCGTCGATGCCTGCGGCCGCGCCATCGGCATGAATACCTATATCGCCGTCGATGAGCAGCAATCGGGCCGCGTCAGCTATGCCCTCGCGGCAGGGGGCCTAGCCGGTTTCCTGCGCCAAGCCGGCGTACCTGTGGCGGTTCAGGCCGGCCAATGCGCCGATTGAGGTTGTTGCTAGCGTACGAGACGATTGTCCTCGACCTGAATTCGATGGCCGCCACGCAGTCACCCCCGTCCAGCGGCTTTCCCCCCTTGGCGTCAACCTGCTATGACATTCGGACCTTCGATCTGGATAGCAGCGGAGCGGGGAAGCCATGGCCGCGTCTGATACGGGTCCGCCGGCCGCGCCGGATATGGGCGCGCTAGGGCCGGTTCTGAAATCCCTGGAGGAATTGGCCAGGAGGTTCGGTCAAGCCGGCGAGAGTGATAGTGCTCGCTTGATCCGTGAAGCCGCCGCGAGTTTGCGCCAAGAGCTCGGCCGGCGTGACGGCGAAGTAGCCGAGCTGCGCCGCCAGCTCGCGACGACCCGCGCCTATATCGGCATCCTCAGCTAGCCTTGCGATCGGGCCTGGGAGGATGAGAATTGCCGTCTTCAGCGCCGAAAGCAGCGGCAGCGGCGCGGCCCGGGCGATGCGCCGGCTCGTCGCCGGCTTGGCGAAGCGGGGCCATCACGTCGATCTTCTGCTGCCCGCCGACAGGCGTGCGCCGGCTTCGGCGATCCAATTCCTTGCCGAAGACGACGCGCCGGAGGCGCTGGAGCTGTCTCGCTTCGTCGAGGATTACTATATCCCTCGGCGGCGCAGCCCTCTGTCGGACACGCTCTTCAGCGCGCAGTCTCGCGGTTACGACCTCGGCCGTCTCGATTGGCTGCGCAGCTACGATGTCTTGAACCTGCATTGGGTGCAGAATTTTCTAAATCCGGAAGCTATTGCCCGGCTCGTGGATACAGGTCGGCCGGTCGTCTTCACGCTTCATGACATGGCACCCTTCACGGGCGGCTGCCACTACTCGGCCGGCTGCGACGGATATGCCCATGACTGCGCGCCTTGTCCGCAGCTGAATGACGACGCCTGCGAGCTGCCGCGCGCGCAGCTGGCCCTCAAGCGGCAAGCCTATGCCCGGCCCAATGTGGCGGCGGTCGCCCCTTCGCGCTGGCTGGCAGGGGCCGCGGCGCGATCGGGGGTATTTGCCGCAGGCTCGGTCCATCATCTCGGGAATTCGGTCGAAACCGATCTCTTCCGGCCCCTGGACCCCGCCGAAGCGCGAGCCGCCTTGGGCATCGATCCCGACGCCCGGACGATCCTGTTCGGGGCCTATCACAACAGCGAACGCCGCAAAGGTTTTCGCCATCTCATGGCGGCGATCCGGCGGCTGCGCCTCCGGTCCGGAGGTCCGCGAGATCCTCGATGACAGGAAAGCTGAAGATTCTCATCTTCGGCCAGGCCACGCCGGAAATGGCCGAAGAGGGCCTTCCCGTGGTCGATCTCGGCTATGTGGTCGACGATGGCAAATTGGCCCAGGCCTACAGCGCCGCCGATCTCGTGGTGCTTCCGTCCCTGGAAGACAATCAGCCCAATATCCTGCTGGAAGCCATGGCCTGCGGTACCCCCGTCGTTTCCTTCGCGATCGGCGGCATGGTCGATGTCATCAAGGACGGCGTCAACGGACGGCTGGTGCGGCCCTTCGATATCGCCGCTCTGGCGCAGGCCATGTTCGACCTGATCATGGATCCGGCCCATGCCGCTGCCTTGGGAGCGGAAGCCCGGCGGGAGGTGGTCGAGCATGCCGCGCTCGATGTTCAAGCCCGCAACTATGAAGCACTGTTCGAGAAGATGTCGTGCGAGCCCGGGGCTGGCACCGGTCGCGGCCCAGGCGCCCGCGCAACCGATCGAGCGGGATGGGCAGCGCGCGATCGTTGTTCCCAATCTCGTCTCGCCGCGCATGACCAGGCCGGAGGTCAGGGCCGCCCATGAACGCTATGCGAGCGGCACCGACCGCTACATCACGCCGCAGGCCGCGGCGGCGGCCCGGCTTGCCGCGCTCGATTCCGAGATGGCGGGGCATCTCGGCTCAGCTCGATCATCAGGCCGATTTGCTGCTCTCCTCCCGCTCCTGGCGGCTCGGCCGCCTCACCGGTCTGGGAAGCGCGTCTGACCGCCGATCAGATTGCCGGGATGGGTAGCGTCTCGGAGAAGCTATGGGCGGTCTGGGCGGTGCTGCATTCCCGTCGCTGGGAGGCGATGGCGCCCCTGCGGCTGCTCAATCGCCTCCTGCGAGGCCGGGATCGTCGATGAAGATCTCCATCGTCACGCCGAGCTTCGACCGTGCCGACTATCTCGACGATACGATCGAGAGCGTGCTCACCCAGGCCGGCGATTTCGATCTGGAATATGTGATTCAAAATGCCGGAGAGTCGGCGGCGGTCCGCGAGATCCTGGACCGTTGGGAGAGCAAGCTTGCCTCGGGCGCCTTGCAGTCGCGCTGCCGGGCACTGCGGTTCCTGGTCGTGCATGAACGGGACTCCGGCATGTATGACGCGATCAATCGCGGCTTCGCCCGCTGCAGCGGCGATGTCATGGCCTGGGTCAATAGCGACGATCTTTATCATCCGAAGGCCTTCCAGACCGTGACGGAGGCCTTCAGCCAGAATCCCACCGCGCATTGGGTCGCGGGAATTGCCAATTCCTTCAATTCCAGGGGCTCGCGCGCGGGATTCGATAAGTTTCCGCCCGCCTATTCCCGTGAATTCGTTCGCCGGGGCCTGTATCAAATCGAGAACCTGAGCTGGGGCATGAATTGGATACCCCAGGATTGCAGCTTCTGGCGCGCCGATCTCTGGCGCGCGGCGGGGGGCAGGCTCGACGACCGCTTCAGATATGCTGCCGATTTCCAGCTCTGGCGCTCCTTCGCCGAACATACCGAGCTGGTCAAATTGAACTCCTTCCTCGGCGGATATCGCTTTCACGGCAATCAGATCACGGCCGACCCGCAGAAATATCTCTCGGAGCTCCCGCCCAATCCCGGCATGCCCCCCGGCTGGTGCCGGATGTACAAGGCCTTGGGCCATCTGCCGAGCACGCGCCGGTTCGTGTTCAATGCGCGCCGGGGGAGGCCGCTCTTGCCCTTCTTGCAGCTGGAGTGGGAATGGCTGCTGGGTCCGACCATCAGCTGGTCCTTCGCATCGAGCCGATGGGAAATGATTCTCTCCTCGATTGTTTGATGCCGTGACCGGGGTGTTTCATTCCTCCAGCCGTATCGCGACTTTCGACGTCTTCGACACGGTCGTGACCCGGGCGACCATCCGGCCCAAGGACCTCTTCCTGCTCATAGGGCGACGATTGGATTTGCCGGATCTGCCCCCGGAGAAATACGCCGAGCTGCGCGAGGAGAGCGAGTTGGCGTTGCGGCGTGACGGTGGCTTCAAGCGCGAAGTCACGCTGGCGGCCATCGCAGCCGAGGTCTCTCGCCGCCTGGAAAGCCTCCCTGGGGACCGCGTCGCCGCCCAGCATCTGGCATCCGTGGAAATGGCCGTCGAGGCCGATTCCATCATTGCCGTGCCTGCCGCTTTCCCTCTGCTGGCAGCAAGCCGTGCCCGGTTCGGACGCGCGGTCTTCATCTCGGATACCTATTTGCCGGAGGATTTCGTCCAGGGGGTGCTCGAAGCCCTGGGCATTCTGCAAAGCGGCGATCTGCTCATCTGCTCGAGCAGCTATGGACAAATGAAATCCACGGGCGAGCTCTACGCCGAGGTCTCTCGCCTGCTCGGATTGCCGGCCGCTCAGATCGAGCATTTCGGCGACAATGACGACAGCGATGTCGGGCGGGCCCGGGCCGCGGGATTGCGGGCGACGCCGTTCAAGCAGGCGGTTGCGAACCGCTACGAGAAGATCGCTCCGGAGACCCGGAAGCTGGAGCCGTCTCTCTGGCTCGGCCTCTGCCGCCAGACCCGCTTGGCGGCTCCGACGGGGCTTTCCGAAGTCGAGCGTGTCATCTGGGAGGTGAGCGCCAATGTAAGCGCGCCGCTGATCGCACTGTTCGTCGATTGGTGTCTGCGCGAAAGCCGAGCTGCCGGAATCGAACGGCTCTACTTCCTGTCGCGCGACGGCGAGGTGATGATGCAGGTGGCCGGGATCCTCGGCCGGCGGGATCCGAAGGCCCCCGACTGCAGGTATCTCTATGTGTCGCGACAGTCTTTGCTCCTGCCGGCGATAGGCGACGACCTCGAGCCGGAGATGAGCTGGATTCTCGCTCGCAGCAGCCTGCTGACGCCGCGAATTGCACTGCGGCGCGCCGCGATCGATGTCGACGATCCGGCGGTCGAGCAATCGCTCGAGGCCGCGGGGTTTCCCCGATCGAGCTTCGATACGCATTTGCGGGAAGACCGCCTGGTCAAGTTCCGCGACGCGCTTCTGGCGGGCAGGCTGGCGGCGACGATCCGGATCAGCGCGGCCGCGGCGCGGGAAAAGACCCTCGCCTATCTGGCGCAGGAGGGGATGCTGGACGGCGTGCCCTTTGCGATTGTCGATGTGGGTTGGAATGGAACGCTGCAACGATCGATCAGCGCCTTGCTGGAGACCTGCTCGCCCGAGCCGCCGCCGGTGCGGGGCTACTACATGGGGTTGCGCAGCCGCCGCCAGCACAAGCCCGCGGACGAGATGACCGCCTGCTTCTCCGATGTCGGCCGTCAGGATCGCTTCGCCGAGATCGGCTATATCGTTCCGCTCATCGAGCTCTTCTGCGCCGCGACGCATCCCGGCGTGAACGGGTACAAGCAGATCGGCGAAAGATGGGTACCCGACTTCCGGGCGACCATGGCGACCGCCGACTGGCCCGTCGCGACGCAGCAGGCGGCCATCGCTGCCTTCGCGCGGTTTCTCGCGGATAGCCCCTTGTGGGACACGCCGCTTTCGGCGCTATCCGACCTTGTGCTCGAGAATCTCGCCTGCTTTGCTGCGACTCCGACGCGCGAAGAGGCCTTGGCCTATGGCGCCTTCAGGGATGCCGAAGACCAGAACGATTCCTATCACCATGCCTTGGCCGCCCCCTATTCCCCGCTGGCGGCCCTGCGGGCGCGGCTCGGCCGGCATGGCTATCATCACAACGAGTGGAAGGCCGGAAGCCTTCGGCTCAGCAACGCGCTGATAAGCCGGCTGGCGGGGCCGTCGCCGCGCCTATCGAAGGCGCCGGAGGCGATCGTTCCGAGAGCCGTGACGCTTCGGGCCGGCTTCGGCCCGCTGGAAGGGCCATATAGGGCGCAAAAGCTGCCGCGCTTTCGTTGGATCTACGGTCCCGTTGCAGAACTCGATCTCAATCCGCCCGTCGCGGGAATGCTGAGCCTGGAGCTCACCACATTGTTCGAGGGCCAAAGCGTTCGGATTACGGTGGACGGCCGACTGCTGGCGGCGGAGCCCATCGAGATCTTCGCGTCTCGGAGAGGCGGTGCGATTCGCCGGATCGAACTCGACCTCGCCAATGCGGAAACCGGCAGGACGTTGAGGCTCGAATTCGCGACCTGGCAAAAAGACGGGGACAGGCCGCTCGCGGCAATCCTCCTCAGCCTGCGCCATTCAAGCTGATCGGCAGGTGGCCTGACAGACTGCCTTCTAGGACAGGCTGCGCCGAACGACATAGATATCCCGATGACCCGGCCAGAGATCGGGACCGTAGACGGATATCTCTTCTCCCAGCTGGGACCGCACTTCGATGGCGATCTCGTCGCGGTCGAGGAATGTCGATCCACTGCCTTCCGCATCCCTCCCGGTCTCCGGGCGACGCCATACACCGCTGGCCGGGATCTCGGCGCCGTCGACAGGCGTTGTGCTCGATAGCCCTTGCGCAGCGAAGATGAGGTGCCCGCCCTTCTTGACTTGGCCATAGAGCGCTTTCAGCCAATTTCCCCCTGCCTGCGGTGCTGCCAGCGGGGAGAGCGAGGGCGCGACGACGATGTCAAAGTCCCCTCCGGCCGCCAATTGCTCCGGGACGCTGGGCGAAAGAGCCGCCTCGACGCCGAAATGAGCCGCGATGAAGTCGACGGCCTCTTGGCGTGGATCACACACCGTGATCCGGGCCTTGGGGAGGGCCTGGGCCCAATGTCGCGTCAGATCTCCGAAGCCGGCGCCGAATTCCAGGAGACTCAGAGGCTGTTTCAGGTCGTAACCCAGGGAGACGAGAAGGTCTCGAATCACCCCGCATGAGCGCCGCCCCTCCTCGAAATACTGCCGGATCGCATGTTCGCGGGTTTCGATGGTGGGGTTTGCGAGGAGAGAGCGAAACGCGGTGTCGCCGTCATCGATCATGGGCGCGACGTTCAGCTCTTGCGCATAGGTCTCGCAGAAACCGCGTTCGGCAAAGGTCAAGTGCTCGGGATCATGAGAAAGACCCAGATACTCCCGCGCCTGCTGAACATGCTTGCGGGCCAGCCATTGTTGGTGGACGTCGAGCGGAACCAGGTTGGCGACCAGGTTCTGCATCCTGGTCAACTCGGCCAGATGCGAACCCTTGTCCAGGGATTTGGTAATGCCCTTCTCATGCCGACGGTGCCCGTTCAACGCCCGTGCGATGTAGGATACGGAAACATCCGCCAGGCAGGCCTGCACGTAGAGACGCCAGTCCGCAGCGAGCTTCAAATTCTCGATCTCGGCGCCGGCGGCCGTCAGCGCGGCCTCCAGAACGGAGCGGCGCCAGAGAACACCGCTCATATTCAGAATGACGTTCTTTATCCCGAGGAATCGGGCAAGAAACTCCCGGCCCGGCATGGTGAAATCCCGAAGGAAGACACCGGGCTCTATATCGTCGACATAGGATGTATAGCTGCTCCCGATCTTGTTCCCCTCGCCATCGATCTGCCAGGAATTGCAGAAGCACAATCCCGATCCTGTTGCTTCCAGGACACCGACCGCTTCTCGAAGAAAGCTCGGGGCGCAAACGTCATCCGACTCCGAGATCCAGACATAGTCGCCGCTGCAGAGGTCGAGCCCCTTGCGCCATTGCTGCGGCAGGCGGCCGCTATTGACGGAATTGACGACCAGCCGCACGTCGCGTCCCGCCGTACGCGCCGTCGTCTCTATCACCTCGACGCTTCGGTCGGGCGAGGCGTCATCGAGGACGATCAGCTCATAGACCGGATAGTCTTGCCGGAAGATGCTCGAGAGACGCTCCGGCAGGTAGCGCTCATGATTGTAGTTGGGAACGATGACGGAGACCCGGCGAAGAGCGGGGTCCAGGCATTGAAGCAACCAGAAGCAATAATCGGCGTAGTCGTAGCGGGTGGCGATCTCGCGGCGCCGGGCATCAGCCGCCTCGTGATCTCCGGGGGTGATGCTCAACTGCTTCGTCAACGCCGTCCGGACCGCGCTGAGGTCGCCGAGCGGGACAAGCGAGCCATGCTCGGCAATGAGTTCCTCGCAACCCGTCGTATCGGCAAACGCGACGACGGGCAGGCCAGCCGCGAAGGCTTCGAGGACGACGGAAGGAAAGGGATCTTCGCGGGACGTCAACAGGAACACATCCGCCGCATTGTAGTAGTCGCGGACGTCCTCGCGCTGGCCCGGAATGAGGAGCTGCGGCGCCGGCTGCTCCGGCTCGGGCGCCGCCGGAATCCATTGCGTCATGTCATGCGCGATTTGGCCGATCCAGACGAAGTAGATATCCGGTTGCGTCGATAGCAATTCGGCCGTCTGCACGAACAGATCGAAGCCCTTGCGCAGGTCGCCATATCCGACATTGAGGACGATCCGCGCATCGGTGGGTATCCGGAGTTCTGCGCGCACTCGCTCTCTGGCGGAGGGATCCGCCGAGATCTCCGTTCGATAGAGGCCTTGCGGGCGAACCTGACAACGCTCGCTCGCGGCACCGCTCAGGGCTTGGAATTTGTCGCGGACATTCGGAGCCGCGAAGACGATGACATCGCTGTGCTGCGCAATGGAGCATGCTGCCGTCTCCAGCCCATAGTCCTTGAGAAGGCCGGGAAGCTCGTGCACCAGGGACAAGAGCTGTATGCCCATGCTCTTTGCCTCTGAGACGACTTTTCCCGAGACGGTCGTATTGACGATGGCTCGCCCGTATCCTTCGGCATGCAGACGAGAGAAATTCGACAGGGCCAACTCCGCGAGGGGTTCGGAAAGCACCGAGCAGGAGGCGATCCGTTGATAGGATTGGAGCAGGGGTCCGCCTTCGAGCAGGACAAACGTCACCTGCATGCCGAAACGGCGGGTCAGGACTTCGCCCATCGCGCGCAAATTTCTTTGGGCGCCATGGTTGTAGGCATCATGGCCGATCAGCAGGATCGACGTGAAACGCTCTGCCGCCGCCGCCGCCGGCGAGGATGTCAGGGCCCTGGCAGTCGCGTTCAGGTAGGCCGAACCGTAGTGGACGTCCGGTTCGAGATACGCCGCCTCGGCCCATTCGTTCCAGGCATTGATGAATACGAAGGATCGGTTCCAGGTGGGATTGCGCCTCGCATACGCCACCATTTCGCGAAGCCAGTGTTCGTATTTCTGCGGTGTCGACCCGTGATAGACCGCCCCCGTGCCTTGCCGGCGCGCATCATTGTCCCAGCTCGGCATGACCGTTCTGATCAACGGGTAGGCTGAGGTCGTCCGTTCCAGGGAACGCCGGACCACATCTTCGTAGTCGAATACGTGACCTTGGAACTGGGGATCCAGCAATTCGAATTCCGCCGTGATCGGCGCCAGCCCCTCGGCCAGAAAATGCGGCGGGAACTCCAGCACACCGTCGAGACCGAACGTCTGAGGATCCGTCAGGCCGAAGCCGAGAACGCCCAACACCAGCGGAGCATAGCCGTAGGTCGCGAGGCAGCGCTCGCGCCACCGGGCAAAGGTCTCGGCCGCATTCGGGACGAGACTTGGCCGATAGATGAGCAGGAGAGGCCGCCCCTCGACGCGGATATAGCGGCTGTCGGAGAAATGCCGGTGAAATTCGTCGAGAAGCCGGCCCTCATCCTGCTCGGCATAGGATTGAGCGATCAGAACATCGGCTTCGAACCCATCCCAGCGTCTCGTCCAGTTTTCGTTGGCCCACATGATGCAGAACGGAAAGTCTAGCGACGCGTCGGCAAGGAGCATGTCGACAGGCTTCTCGAGCAACCGCCTTCCGTCGAACCAGTAGAAGTAGTAGCAGAATCCCCGCAGCCCGGCGGCCTTTGCCAGCTCTATCTGTCGGCGCATGACGTCGGGATGAGTCAGATCGTAGAAACCCAGGTCTCGCGGAATCCGCGGCTGATAGTGTCCCACGAAGCGTGGCACGCCGCGGACGACATTGCGCCACTCGGTGAAGCCGGCGCCCCACCAGGCGTCGTTCTCGGGGATGCTGTGAAATTGGGGCAGATAGAAGGCGATCGCCTCGACCACCGGCTGCGCCGTCGCCGCAATCGAGGGGTCGAAGCTCTCATAGGCACTCGACGGGCTGAGGCTGGAACGAATCTCGGCGACGCGCGTCGGCCGCGTCTGGGGGGCGGGCGGCTCGTTGACAACCCTATTGCGGCCCTCCGCCTGCCCGTGAAGGATGAAATGTACGAGGGGGTTGAGCCCGGAGCGTGCGACGTCAGGGTTGGCGAGCAGATAGGCCGCGGTCTCGAAATGAGGCGAGGGGTCGCGGTTCTCCGCGGCCCCATAGGCCAGATAATGCTCGATCGGATCAAGGCCGGCACCGGCGATGTCCGGATATGTCGCCAGATACCAAGTCGGGTCGAGCTGACCGGATTTGGCAATCACACGCGCCCAACGCCACAACTTCAGCGGCTTGGTCGAACGGGTCGCGAGGACCCGTCTTCCGACCCTGGAGAGGCGCCCCAGGATCTGGCGCAGACGCCGCTGCCGGCGGCTGACCCAGCGCAGGGGTGCCGTCACGCGCCAGGACGTGGATTCATGCACCGCGGCGAGCGCCTGGCTGTAGGCGAGCGCCTGGCTCTGGGCTATGAGCTCCTGGCTCTGAGCTACGAGCTCCTGTTCGTGTCTGGCGCGCTCGGCAAGTGCCGCTACCAACTCCTGTTCGCGTCTGGTGTGCTCGGCAAGTGCCGCCACCAGCTGATCTTCGCGGCCCTCCAGGGACTCGAGGGCGGAATCCAAGTCAGCCAGCTCGGCTTCCAGCTCCCGCGCGTAGCGCACGCGGGCGCTAAGCGCCGCGTCCCGCTCGGCGACCTGCTGCTCGAACAGAGCGGTTACGCGGCTCAGCGACCTCGTGAGTTCCTGGCTGGAGCAGGTCAGCGTAGTCAGCGCGGAATCCCGTTCGGCGAGCGCCGCAGCCAATTTTTGCTCGCGACTCAATCGCTCGACGAGATCGGAATCTTGCGCCGCAAACGCCGGGGCCAGTTCCTGCGCGCGCCGGGTTTGTGCCGCCGTGGAATTGCGTTGTGCAATCTTCTGCTGGAGCAGGGCAAGGGCGCGAGTCTTCTCGATCAAGCTCGCCTTGTTGGCGGCCAGGATGGGCTGGAAGACCCTGTCCGACAGCCGGAGAACTTCATGGAGCCGATCGAGTTCTTCCTCGTCGCCTACCCGCCCGGACGCCGCGTTTTCGGCCCAGCGGAATGCCTGCTTGAACCAGGGCGCGATATCCGCGCGCTTTTCAAACTCCTCAGCGGAGGTGAAATGGTGGCGCATGTCCACCGACAGAAAATCCTCGGCTTCGGGCGCGATATCCCGCGGCGGAACGGGCCATGTGATTCCGAGATCGGCGCCGACCTTGGTTATGACCGCGCGCCAATCGGACAGCAGCATCTCATAGCTGACGAAACTGCGCGGGAAGCCGCGGGTATGCCGCTCCGTATCGAGGAAGCTTCGCAGCCACAGCAGCAGCGCCTTGGCGTCCGGCATGCCGCCGTAAGTGCCGAGCACGTTGGCGGCGTCCTGCTCGGCCCGCACCCTCAAGGACGCAGCCACTTCGAGGGGATTGCGGATGGGGATGACGACCAGCGGGTCGATCCCCATGGTTTCCAGGAGCGAGGTCCAAAGAGGGACGAACTGGCATATCCTGGGGTCTTTGAGGACTGCCAAGGGCGAATCGCCGAACGCTTCTGTGAAGCCGCCACGCAACCGAGACGGGAACTTTTCCGCCGCGGCCGAATCCAGCCATTTGAGCGGGAATTCCGCCGTATCGTCCCAGGAAGACCCCGCGGCGGCGAGCATTTCGTTGTGAATATCGACGATGGCCGAGGGCTCCCAAAAGCCCGTCGGGTTCGCGTAGTTCGGCTTCATGACGGTCTTCGGCAGGTCGCCGCCGCAAAGGGCCAATAGCCTTGTCAGCACCGAGGTGCCGCTGCGATGCATGCCGAGGACGAGGATCACGCGGCGACGAGCACCGGCGCCCTGGACCGGTGCACCCGCGGGCAGCGCATCGTCTTGCGCTGCGGCCATTGGCGCCTTTTCCGACACGTCGGGGGATGCACTCATCGTTTGCTCCGGGCGCAACCCCTGTCGTGGGAAGAGTGGCCTAGCTCTATAATCCGATTACGGGTCACGCGCTCGCAATAGTCTCATTCTTTACGCAGCGGGGGTTGCCTAAGTCAAGGTGCCGAGCAGGCCTCTGGGCCCGCAGGGATGCTGGGCATCCCTGCGGCTCGAAGGCCTGATTCCAACCTACCCCGCCATCGCCTCCCGGGTCACCGACTTTCGCCTTTTTCACCGCCGAATCTACGATCATGCCGGCGGCCGCGCATGGGCGGGACGCTCCGCCAAGCCGGCCGCCTATAGATCCCTCACCTTGGGGGGTGGGTCCATGGCGGCGCGCTGTGATCACGGAGCCAAGGACCGCTGTCCGTCGGACAACACCCGCACCGTGGCGACGGCCAGATCGAGCGCGGCCTCGTCGGGTGGCTGGCGTGCCGCAAGCACGAAGCTCTCCAAGGCGACCGTGAGGGGCAGGGCGGCCGAAACCTGTATCGGCTCGGCCGGCTGGCCGTTCTCAATGCGCAGGAGCTGGGACGGCGCCTGATAAACGAGCCTGCCGGCGGGACAGGTCACCTCGAACAAGCGCCGGCCGGGCCCCGTGATATTGCTCACCACGATGTCCGCCGTTGCCCCGTCCGGCCATGCCAGATCCAGGGCGATGGTCTCGGCATGGGCGAGGCCGGGCCGGCGCTGCAGCCGCCGCGCCCCGGCGCGCGAGGGAACCCCGGCGAGGGATAGGCACATCGCGACGTCATGCGCCCCCCAATCCCAGAGCACGGGCACGTCCGGGCGAAAGGGTCCCTCGGCATTGGCCCTTGCATGGATGGCCCGCAGGCCTCCCATGCCGGGGATGAGCGCCGCCAGGGCCCGAAAAGCCGGTGCGTGAAGCTGGGTGTGTTCGACCAGCAGCGGGACGGACAGGCGCCGTGACAGCGCAGCCAGGGCTTCGGCCTCCGCGATGTCGCAGGTGAAGGGCTTCTCGACCAGGACGGGCTTGCCGGCCTCGAGCGCCGCCTCTGCCATGGCGAAATGGAGGCTGGGGGGCGTGGCGACGATCACCGCCTCGACCTCCGGCAGCGCGATCGTTGCACGCCAGTCGTCCAGCTGCCGGCAACCGGGGGGTAGAAGGCTTTGCGTCTGGGGATTGGAGCTGGCCACCGCCACCAGGGCCAGGCTTTCCACGCCGGCAATGCTGCGGATGTAAATCCGGCCCCATCTGCCGGCACCGATCAGGCCCAGGCGAAGCGCAATCACCGGCCAGCCACGCGCCCGAAGCCTATCGGGTCATCGCTCGAGCCTTGCCCACCGCCGCTCGGCCGCCGGAGCTGCGGAAGCTCAGGACTCGCCGACATAGGTCTGTTGCGACCAGCCGAGGAAGCGGCGCAGCCCCTCGTCGAGCTTGACCTGGGCCGCATAGCCCAACTGGAGGCGCGCCTTGCGGATGTCGGGGCAGCGGCGGTTCGGCTCATCGGCCGGATAGGAGTTGGGATATTCGATGATATTGCGGGCGATCGGCCGGCCGATGACGCTCTCGACCCGCCCCGCCAGATCGAGCATCGATATCTCGGGATCGGGATTGCCGATATTGTAGCTCTCGCCCGGAACCCCCTTGAGAATGACCAGCATGAATCCGACCATCGCGTCGGTCACATAGCAGAAGGTCCTGGTCTGGCTGCCTTTGCCGTAGATATTCAGCGGCTTGCCGCTCTTGATGCGCGAGGCGAAATTGGGCAGCACGCGATAATCGGTCTCCTGCATGCCCGGCCCGAAGACATTGAAGGGCCGGATGACGGTCGTCGCGACGCCGTGCTTCTCGTGAAAGATGTAGCAGAGCGTCTCGCCCACCCGCTTGGATTCGTCGTAGCAGGCGCGCGGGCCCTGGCAGGAGACCTGGCCGCGATAGGATTCCGGCGTCGGCACATGCACCGCATCCGGATCGCCATAGATCTCCGAGGAGGAAAAGAAGGTGAGGCGCGCATGATGGCGGTGAGCGAGCTCCAACATGTTTCGCGTCCCTGTGATTGCCACCTCGAGGGTCTCGAGCGGAAAGGCGCGATAGTAGAAGGGGCTGGCGATGCCCGCGGCGTGAATCACGTAGTCCAACGGCCCGTCCCACGCCATCGGTTGGATCACATCGTGCTGGCGAAAGATGACGTTGGGCTGCTCGGGGATTCGGCTGCCTGATTCGCCGGCGGTGATCAAATTGTCGGCTGTAACCAATCGGCAAGGGCTTTTCAGGATGGTGCGATTGAGCTCCAGGATGACCTCGGCGAAATAGCGGCCGAGGAAGCCGCGCCCCCCGGTCAGCAGCACCGTCTTGCCGGCCAGATCCTGGGCCGGCTCGGCGAGGCGGCGGGCGATCTCCTCGATATCGGATGGCAACACGATGGCATTCACCTCAGATCAGCTCGATCTCGGGGAGTGGAATGACGAAATGGCCGCCGGCAGCGCGATAATCCTCGTGCTTGGCCACGATCGATTGCGCGAAATTCCAGGCCAGCACGATCAGATAGTCCGGATGACGCTCGGCCAGGGCCGAGCTGCCGAGCACGGGAATATGCATGCCCGGCGTCAATAGACCTTGCTTCAGCGGCGAATCATCGACGATGAAATCGACGATCTCGGGGCCGATGCCGAAATGATACATCAGCGTGGTCGCCTTGGCCGGCGCTCCAAAACCTGCGATCGACTTTCCCGCCGCCTTGAAGCCGTGCAGAAGCTGGCGGAGCTCGGCCTTCACTCGGTCGATGTCGCGTCCGAAGGCGCGAAAGCTCTCAGCCTTGTCGAGCCCCAGCCTCGCCTCGACGGCCAGTGCTTCGCCGACCGAGGGCCGGACTTTCCAGGGACCGCCTCGAAGCTGGGCGATGCCGCGCAGCGAGCCCCCGTGGGGGGAGATGCGTTGCGCCTCGATCAGTTCCATCCCATGGGTGGCAAAGAAGCGGATCAGGGGACGGACCGAATGATAGGAAAGATGCTCATGATAGATCGTGTCGAACAGGGTCTTCTCGACGACATCGACGAGATATGAGACCTCGAAGGCGAATACCCCGTCGGCCGCGAGCAGCGAGCGGACCCCGCGTACGACCCCGGCCAGATCGTCGATATGCGCGAAGACGTTGTTGGCAGTGACGATGGCCGCGGGCCCGCGCTCGGCGCGCAACCGCTCGGCGAACTCGGGCGTGAAGAAACCGACCGCGGTCTCGATGCCCGCTTGCGTCGCCGCCTCGGCGATCGAGCGTGCCGGGTCGATGCCCAGCACCGCGAGCCCGGCCTCTTTGAAAAAGCGGAGCAAGGTGCCGTCGTTGGAACCGATGTCCAACGCCAGGGAGCCCGGCGCAGGTGTGTAGCGCCGGATGAGCTCGGCCGCATAGTCCTGGAAATGACGTACGAAGACCGGCGAGGTCCCGGACACGTAGACATAGTTCTCGAACAGCAGCCGGGGATCGACGACGTCGAGCATCTGCAGATGGAAGCATCTCTTGCAGAGGAACAGGTCGAGTGGGAAGACAGGCTGCGGCTTGTCCCGCTCGGCCGGCGACACGAACGCATTGGCTGGCGGGGTCGGCGTGAGCGCCAGCACCAGTTCGAGATCGCCGCCGGCGCAGAGCCGGCAATCGACGCGACGGCGGACCGAGGGCGCCCTCGGCTCAGGCATTGAGGGAGTCAGGCATGGAGCGGTTCAGGCATTGATTGGGGGAATGCGCACGACATCGGCCTCATAGACTTCCTGCGCGCGCGAGTTGCGGCCCCAGGTGAGGAAGGTGGTGTCGCGGGTGAAGACCATGGCGTGGTCGATCATCGGTCCGGTGAAGAACATCTGACCCTTCCGGATGAGGTATTTCTTCGCCTCTGCCGTCGAGCCGTGTGGCCGCTCGTAATATTCGATCTCGCCGTCCACCACGTAGCAGTAGTGCCAATCGGTTTGATGATAGTGGTTGGCACGCACCGTACCCTTCTTCGAGGTGATGAGGACGCAGGATTCCATCGGCATGTCCACCAGCGGCTGGATGGAACCGCGATCGTCCACATGCGGCTTTTCGAGCTCGACGATCACGCTCTTCGGCCAGGAAGCCTCTTCCGCCGCGTCGAGCGGCCTGATCTTGGGATGGGGCATTCTCCTAGTTCCCTTTCCTGAACGTAAAGCGTGCGCGGATGATCATCGCCAGCACCGACAATGTATGGTGAGCCCTGATCTTCTTGCCTTCCTCATAAGTGCGTCCCCGGTAGCTGATCGGCACTTCGTAGCAAGCCCGTGCGCGGGCATAGCTGCGGGCCAGAATCTCCGCATGCTGCTCCCAGCCGTTCGAGATCAGTTCCTCGGGCCTGAGGAGGCTGCGCCGATACAATAGATAGCAGGAATATATGTCGGTGAAGGTCGTATTGTTCAGGATGTTGAAAACAAAGGTAATGAACCGGTTTCCCACCTTGTGCCAATAGTAATGGACTCGCGTAAAGGCGGGCGCCAGCAGCCGGCTGCCCATGACGATGTCGGCGTCGAAGCGCAAGGCAGGCTCGAGCAGCTTCGCATAATCCGCAGGGTCGTATTCGAGGTCGGCATCCTGAAACAGGATGTAGTCCCCCGTGGCCTGGGCAAGCCCCGCCCGCACCGCGGCCCCCTTGCCCTGATTGCGGGGCTGGCGCAGGAGCTTCGTGCAGAGATGGAGATGGGCCTCCACCAGGGCCGCGGTGCGGTCCTTCGATCCGTCGTCCACGACCAGAACCTCGAATTCCACCCCGGGAACGCTCTGCGCATGCACGCGCTCGAGGAGGGGAATGATGGTGGCTTCTTCATTATACGCGGGGATGATGATGGTCAGGCGCAGCATGGAATCGCGATCTTAACCCCAGCGAAAGAAGGCGCCGCCCCTATAGCACCCCCGCCGCTCCCTGGCCAGTCCGGTCGCTCGGCGCCTGTCGGGTATCTCTCGTGTAGACCGCCAGCATGGAAGCGCAGCTTGCCGTTGGTCGCGAGCGCAAGGCAGGCGGCGACGGCCATGAAGCCGGCATCCTCCATTCGGCGGCTCATCCGCCGCGCATCGCAAGCGTGTCACGACACGGAAGGCCCATCAGGCTTACGGGCAATTGCAATCAGGTTCTTGCCCAAGGGCGGGGAGACGATGGCCTCGAAACCACGGGCGAGGGGCACCACGGCGCCGTCATATATTTTGAGAAGCGCAGGATTAAAGCCGGTGCTGCCGAGGAGCTTGTTGATCAGGAACCAGGGGATGACGCCCGGCAGATCGAAATAGCGGCAGGTGGCGACCTCGGTGCCTGCTGCTTCCAGCTTCGCCCGAAGGTCCGGCCGCAAATATCGACGGAAATGCCCGTGAATATGATCGATCTTGCTCATCAGGGCGGGCAGGGCGGGGACGAAGATCAGCAGATGGCCACCGGGCGCCAGAATGCGAGACAGGTCGGCGAGCGCGCTTCTGTCATCCTCGATATGCTCGAGCACATTGACGAGCACCACCGTGTCCATTGCGCCATCCGGCAGCTGCCGGATGTGCTCCTCCAGCGTCGCCCTGCCGATCTCGACGCCCAGGTCGCGGGGAAACCGGGCCTGCAGCACCGGCAGCAGATTGGCTGAAGGCTCGACCAGGGTCAGCTTGTCGGCCAGCGGGCGCAGTAGCTTCGAAACGGTCCCGGCGCCCGCCCCGTATTCCACGACGCGTCCTCGCACATAGGGGGCGAACCAGCTCATGATCCAGCCGTAGTAATTCGGCATGTCGCCGAGAACCTCGAGATCCCGGCCTTCATAGGTCATATCGCTCATCGGCTGATGGAATCTCGCATCATGGAGGAAAGCCGAGGATAGAGACCGAGAGCGAGATCATCGCCCAGGGCCACAAGCATGGTATAACCCGTCCCGCATTCCCGCCTTGCATCCCAAATATCCCCCGGAGGTCGCCGATGTCGCTGACATTCTACTATGGGTCCGGTTCGCCCTATGCCTGGAAGGTCTGGCTCGTCCTCGAGCATAAAGCCATTCCCTACGAGTTTCGGCTGCTGTCCTTCGACGGCGGCGACACCAAGACCCCTCAGTTCCTCGCCGTCAATCCTCGAGGCCGGGTGCCGGCCATCCTCGATGACGGCTTCGCCCTTTGGGAATCATCGGCCATCGCCGAATATCTCGAAGAACGCTATCCGCAAAACCCGCTTTTGCCCAAGGATGTCAAGGCGCGAGCCACGGCACGCCGGCTCGCGGCGGAGGCAGAAGCCTATCTGGCGCCCTGCGTGGGCCGGCTGGTCGAACTCGCTCTCTACGCCGAGACGCCGGCGAGCCCGGCCGAGATCGGGGAGGCCCAACAGAAGGTCCTGGAGGAGCTGGCGCGCTTCGAAGGGCAGATGACGGGCCCCTATTTCCTGGGCGCGCTGTCCTTAGCCGATTTCGCGGTCTTCTCGCATTTGCGCCTGCTCAAGCGAGTTCGAGGACCGCAAGCCGGGCAAGGGCATCGGCAATGACCGCCTGCCGCCGAAGCTCGCGGCCTGGGTCAAGCAGATCGAAGCCCTACCCTATTACGAAAAGACCATCCCGCCGCATTGGAAGGGCTGAGCTGGGCGATGACGGTAGGAGTCCGCCAGCGCTCGATATCAGTGAAGGGCCGACCGGGAGACTCCTTCGTCATCCACCTTGCCGATTTAACCTATCGATGATTGGATGCTTGGTGACGCTGAATGCGACACGATAGCTCGCAGGAATACTTCCTCCAACGAGGCTGTAAGCTCTCTGGATGCTTTCGATGGTAACGATGGCAGCAGGTCACCGCTGAATTTGAAGCTGAAAGCGGCCACAGTCTGTTGCCATCCGGTAGCCTCGCGATGATCCTCCAGCTCGGCGTTTTCTTGCTGTCGCTTCTGCTCTTCGCAACCTGGGGGCTCCCGGTTGCCGCGGCACTACGTGGCGCGATGCCGATGATGGTGCTTTCAGCGCCTGCATTTGGCGTCGGCCTCCTGGCGGTCCTCGCAACCGTTCTTTTCTCATTCGGGCTTCACCTCTCGGTCATCGCGGTCGGTGCCGTCGCAGTTTCATTGATATCCGTCGTTGTTTTCAGAAAGACCATTCGATTCATGCTTTCCGGGATCCGGGAGGCATGGATGGCGTCTTGCCTGGTGTTGGTATTTTCTATCGTTATTTTGGCGCCTGTCCTGGCTGACCGCGCGGCGCTCACGGTGTTTCAGGCCAATATCGCGGATCATTTTGGCTATATGGCCACCTCGGTGGTCTACTCGCAGATGGATTTCCAGCAGATACTCGGAGCGACCCCGCAGGATCACCTTTCCAATCCATTGCTTTTCTATGCCCGTGCAAATCTCCACGCTCGTCCGGCCGTCTCAATCCTGTTTGCGGTGATCGGCAGTCTGTTGCGCGGTGCTACGACCGTCGGTGGATACGCCTTCCTCTGCAGTTTCGCGGTTGCCGGCCTCCTTTCCTTTTGCGCATTTCTTTTGCAGGTCTTCCCTCGCTCCGGGACGACCGCCTGCGTTATGGCCGTCATTCTCGCCGGTGCCTATGCATGCGGCTTTTGGGGGCAATATTCGTTGGATATCAACGCGTGGAGCCAAGTTGCAGTCATGCCTCTGCTGCTTTCCGCATGGACGATCGTCTTTGTGGCATTGACCTCTCCCGCTGTAGTGACCCCGGGGGGCAGCCGGATCAGGGCCGAGATTGCGCCAATCATCGCCTTGGCAATTCTCGTCGCTGGCGGAATCTACCTTTATCCCGAGGGAATCAGCTTTCACGCCCTGGTTCTGGCGGGCGCCATGGTTGCTGCAGGACGTCGGCGCCTCTACCGTCTGCGCGATATCGCCCTCTCGCTCATCCTGGGCGCCTCTACGTCGCTTCTATTCTGGAAGGGCACGCTGGGATTTGGCGCTAGCCAGATCCGCATAGCGGCGACCAGTCCGGTCGTTTGGTGGCGACACTTCGACGCCTATCTCTTCGGCATGGATCCGGAGGTCAACAAGGCGCTCCTGGACTCGTTCGCGAATGCACTATCGGGAGTCCGTCCCTATATCGTTCTTGTTCCGTCTCACGGCGCGTCCCTCATGACCGGCGTCAGCGGCGTCCTCGGCGTATATTTCCTGACTCCAGTCAGTCTGCTCCATATCGGCGCGCTCGACGTCGCAAAGGGTGCTTTGCTGTTCCTCGTTCTTGTGGGTCTCGTGGCCGGAGTTTATGGCGGGCTGAGGAGCCGGAATTGGGCCTATCGGTTGCTTCTGGTCTGCGCCGGTCTCGGTTTGCTCGGGGCGATGCTGATCCTGCAGATGGGCCAGGCCTGGGCCGCCGGCAAGGCGCTATCGTTTGCTGCGCCGCTGTTGTGTCTTACCATCGTGGCTCCCGCGATGATCGAGAGAAGGCCTGGGGCGGCGGCCTCGTTCGGACCCGTCCCCTGGCTGGTAGCCCAGCTTTGCTTCGTGGGAATGGCCGTGGTCGGACTCAGTGACCCCTATGGTGCTCGTCTGCGCGCCCCATATCCGGCGGACCTTACCTATAAAAAGCTGATAGGATGGGACATCTCCGATCAATTGCATCGAGTCCGGGATTGTCGGGTCGTCAAGATCATAGCGCCCGATCCATTTTATCGCCAATTCGTATCCATTGCGTTGTTTGAGGCCCGAATACCCTTCTTCTATACTGCTCCGGTCAATTCTTATTTTGGCGTTGGACAAGAGGTCGGACATATGCCCGCTCAAGCGGTAGAACCGGGCTGCGAGGTGTTTCAGATGGCTCCCACCCCCGCGCGGGGCGCGCCGACGCTGGCAGGTGCCGGGAGCCCCTGCGCCGCTGAGCAAGCCCGGATCGAGCAAGCCCGGATCAAGACCTTGAGCCATCTCCGCATTTCTGTGGTCGTTCCGGTCTACAAGGAACAGGACAATATCCGCCCCTTCTTGGCCCGCATGGAACCCGTCCTCGCGGCGATCGGTGGGGGCTACGAAATCATATTCGCCTTGGATCCCTCGCCAGACCGGACCGAGGAGGTGATCCTCGAGGAGATCGCCCGCAACGGCCAAATCAAGCTCCTGGTGTTCTCCCGCCGGTTCGGTCAGCCGGCCGCCACCCTGGCGGGGATTTTCAGTAGCACGGGAGAAACTTGCGCGGTGATCGATGTCGATCTCCAGGATCAGCCGGAATTGATCGCGACCATGTTCGCTAAGCTGGGCGAAGGCTATGAGGTCGTCTACGCCAAGCGCCGCTCGCGCAAAGGGGAGACGCTCGTCAAGCGATTGGTCTCGGCATTTGGCTATGCCGTCATCAATCGGCTGAGTGATGTTCAGATACCCCGGGACACCGGCGACTTCCGGATCATGACCCGGCGGGTGATCGCGGAATTGCAGCGGCTGAATGAATCCCATGGCTTCCTGAGGGGCCTGGTCGCCTATGTCGGCTTCAAGCAGGCCTCCGTCGAATATGATCGGGACGAGCGGCATGCCGGAAAGGGGAACTACAATCGCCTCACAGGCTCCATCAAGATCGGCCTGAACGGCCTGATCAGCTTCAGCAGCCGACCCTTGCAGATGATGTCGATCACCGGATTCATCCTGGCGGGCTTCAGCTTTCTGCTCGGCGGCTGGTACGTGTTCCAGAGGTTGGTCGGCGTCGACCTGACGCCCGGCCTGTCGACGACCGTGCTGGTCGTCTCGTTCTTTTCCGGCATCCAATTGCTGGGCCTTGGTCTCATTGGAGAATACATCGGCAGAATATATGACGAGGTAAAGCGGCGGCCGATGACCATTGTTGATCGAAAGGTCAACTTCGAAGAACCGAAATCATGATGCTGAGGTTGGCAGTCGCGGTCGATGGACGTCTTCAGGACGCGTCCGCGCTTTCGGAGGCTATGGGTTGATGGACCAGATTCGCCGCGGGTCCTGGCCGAAGACGTTCCCAGCGCTTACAGATGAACAGATCGCCATTAGCAACGATTTCATGCAGTATTGGCATGAGGTGTTGCCGCGACGCTACGGCGTGATCGAGCGTTTCAATCACGGCTACCCAGTGGCTGCAGCGCCCCCGCAGCCGCTCTGTCGGACCCTGGAGATCGGCGCCGGACTCGGGGAACACCTGGCATATGAGGCGCTCGACGGACAGGAATACACCTGCCTCGAACTCCGCGAAAACATGGCCCAGGAGATCCAGCGCAGATATCCGGCGGCAAAAACCCTGGTCGGTGATTGCCAGCAGCGCCTGCCCGTCGCCGATGGTCATTTCGACCGCATTCTGGCCATTCATGTGCTGGAGCATCTGCCGAACCTGCCTGCCGCCGTTGTGGAGGTGGAGCGCCTGCTCGCTGCGACCGGTGTCCTATGCGTGGTTATTCCCTGCGATCCGGGACTTGCCTACGGCCTTGCTCGCAAGATCTCGGCCGAACGCATTTTTCGGAAACGCTACCGGCAATCCTACGATTGGTTCATCAGGCGGGAGCACATCAATTCTCCCCATGAAATCATCGGTCAGTTGACGCAGCATTTCCGGATCGTTCATCGGCGATTCTTCCCGTTGCGGGTGCCGCTCATCGATCTCAATCTGTGCATCGGCATGGTTTTGCGAAAGCGCGCCGAGATCGGCTCGTGATGCCGCCGATGGCTTCGGCGGATCGGCTGGTTCGGGGTCGTCGGCGGGGGGAGCGCCCTCGCCTATGCCGCGTCGGTCTCCGGCGCCATCGAATTTCTCGGGTCGGGCAGGCAGTTGGCCAATATCCTGGGGCTGGTGGTGGCGTCGCTATGCTCCTATCTCGGCCATCACTATCTGACCTTCCGGGCGGACAGCGATCATGGGCGCTACTTCCCGCGCTTCATGATTTAAATCGCCTTGACCTACCTGCTCTCCGCGGCCGCCACCTATGTGGTCGCGCGGATGCATTGGCCCTATGCCATTGGGATCTTGACAGTCCTTGTCGTGATACCCGCCGTGAATTTCGTCATGCTTCAGACCTGGGTCTTCGTCAAGCGTCCGTGCTGAGCCTGGCGGCGAAACCTGCTGCGGCGAGGGAACCTTTGGGCTATCTGTTAGGCCGTTTTCGAGACTTTGGATAATCGCGATGAAGATTGTTACCGGCTGCGCCGGCTTCATAGGGAGCAACCTGGTCGATCGGCTGTTGCTCCTGGGCCATAAGGTCGTTGGCATCGACAATTTTTCCACCGGCCAAAGGCGCTTCCTCGAAGGCGCCCTCGGGCATCCGGAATTCCGATTGGTCGAAGCCGATCTGCTTGACCTGCCGGCATTGACGGCGGCGATGGAGGGCGGGGACTGCGTCTTCCATCTGGCTGCCAATGCGGATGTCCGCTTCGGCACCGAGCATCCGCGCAGGGATCTCGAGCAGAATACGATCGCCACCTACAATGTCCTGGAGGCGATGCGCGCAAATGGCATCAAGCGGGTTGCCTTTTCCTCTACCGGATCGGTCTATGGCGAGGCCACGGTCGTTCCGACCCCGGAAACAGCACCTTTCCCGATCCAAACCTCGCTTTACGGGGCCTCGAAGCTGGCGGGAGAGGGATTGATCGCCGCCTATTGCGAGGGTTTCGGGTTTCAATCCTGGATATTCAGATTCGTTTCGATTCTCGGAGAACGCTACACCCATGGTCACGTCTTCGATTTCTACAAGCAGTTGAAGCGCGATCCAGACCACCTTCGCGTCTTGGGCAATGGCAAGCAGCGGAAGTCGTACCTCCACGTCCAGGATTGCATCGATGCCGTGCTCCTGGCGGTCGATCGGGCGGACGACAAGGTGAATGTCTTCAATCTGGGCGTGGACAGTTACTGCCAGGTCGACGATTCCATCGGCTGGATCTGCGATGCGCTGAAGCTGGCGCCCCGGCGTGACTATACCGGCGGCGATCGCGGCTGGATCGGCGACAACGCCTTCATTTTTCTCGATACGGCGAAGATTCGCGCCCTGGGTTGGACGCCGAAGCTCGATATTCGCCAAGGAGTTGTGCGGACGGTCGAGTTCCTTCAGGCGAATGAATGGGTCTTCGGGGCGCGCGAATGAGGATCTGCGTCCAGGGCATATGGCATCTCGGCGCCGTGACGGCCGCTTGTTTGGCCTCGGTCGGGCATGAGGTTGTCGGGCTTGATTTCGATCAAACGACGATCGATGCGATGAGCAAGGGCGTGCCGCCCCTGCAGGAGCCCGGCTTGCAGGCTTTGCTCGAGGCCGGCCTCGCCGCCGGAAATCTGCGCTTCACCACGAATATCGAAGCGGCGGTGAGGAACATCGACATTCTCTGGGCGTCCTACGATACCCCGGTCGACGATGACGACAATGCCGATGTGGCCTTCGTCCTTGCCCAGATCGAGCAGGTTCTTCCCTCGCTCGCATCGGGCGTCATGGTGCTGGTCTCGTCGCAAATGCCAGTCGGCTCCGTTCGTCATCTGGAGGAGGTCGCTGAAGCGAGGTTTCCAACGGCCCGGCTCAGCTTCGCCTATTCTCCGGAAAATCTTCGCTTGGGAAAGGCGATCGAGGTCTTCCTGCATCCCGACCGGATAATTGTCGGCGTCCGATCCGAGGCGGATAAGGCGAAATTGGATCGGTTGCTGCGGCCGATCACGGACCACATCGAGTGGATGTCGGTCGAATCCGCGGAGATGACCAAGCACGCGATCAACGCGTTTCTCGCGACCTCCGTCACTTTTGCCAATGAGATCGCCTCGATATGCGAGCTGGTCGGCGCGGATGCCAAGGAAGTCGAACGCGGCCTCAAGACGGAGGCCCGCATCGGCCCTAAGGCCTATCTATCCCCGGGGGGTGCTTTCGCCGGCGGAACGCTCGCAAGGGATATCGCCTTTCTCAACATCGTCGGTGGGGCGAAATCCTTGTCGACGCCGTTGCTGTCCTCCGTGAAGGCGAGCAATGACGAGCATAAGAAATGGGCGAGGCGCAAGCTGCAAGCCTTCTTTCCCAGGCTCGCGGGGGTCGCCATCGCCGTATGGGGGCTGACTTACAAGCCGGGCACCGATACCCTTCGCCGGTCGGCGGCGGTGGAGCTCTGCGATTGGTGCCTTCAGCGGGGCATGGCCGTTCAGGTGCATGATCCTGTCGTCAAGGAGCTTCCCGATCGCTGGATCGGCCGTGTGCGGCGGTTCGACGATCCCCTCGCCGCGCTCCGCGGCGCCCAGGCGCTCATGATTGGAACGGAGTGGCCCATGTACCGCGATATGTCATTCGATGGGTCGAAAGGCGATCCAGGTGGTCTTGTCGTCTTGGATGCCAATCGCTTCCTGCCGCGCTGGGCCGCGGTGTCGGGCGTGAGATATGTGGCGGTCGGCACCCCGGACCAGCCGAGGTGAGCGCGATGTCAAAGATACTGGCCGGGAAGGTCGCAATCGTCACGGGCGCCAACCAGGGGCTGGGGCTGGAAATATCCAAGAAGTATCTCGAGGCCGGTGCCGATCTGATGATCTGCGCGCGAAATGCCGGGCTGTTGGAAAAGGCGCGTCAGGAGCTCATGGCGGTGGCGGCGCCCGGGCAGACGGTGGTCGCGAAGGCGGCCGATGTAGCGCGTCGGGATGATGTGGCCGCGCTGGTCGACGGCACGATCGGCCAATTCGGCCGGCTCGACGTTCTGGTCAACAATGCGGGGGTCTATGGCCCCAAGGGCGGGATCGACAAGGTCGATTGGCTCGAATGGGTCAAGGCGATCGAGATCAATCTCTTCGGGTCGGTGCTGATGTGCCGCGCCGCGCTTCCTCACTTGAGGGCGGCGGGTCGGGGGAAGATCGTGCAGCTGTCGGGCGGTGGCGCCACCAACCCCTTGCCCATGATCAGCGCCTATGCTGTGTCCAAAGCGGCCGTGATCCGGTTCATCGAGACCTTGGCCGAGGAAGAGCGGGAGCATCGTATCGATGTGAACGCCATCGCCCCCGGTGCCCTCAACACGCGCATGCTTGAAGAAATTCTCGAAGCGGGCCCGGCGAAGGTCGGCGCTGCCTTCCATGAGCGGGCGCTGAAGCAACGCGACGCCGGCGGCACGCCACTCGAGAAGGGGGCCGATTTGGCCGTTTTCCTCGGCTCATCGCTGAGCGATGGCATTACCGGCAAGCTGATCTCGGCTGTCTGGGACCCCTGGGCCGACCTTCCCGGACATTTGGGCGATCTGACGGGGACGGATATCTATACCTTGCGCCGAATTGTTCCCAAGGACCGGGGAATGAGCTGGGGAAGCTGAGTGATGAATGTTGCGATCGTCGGATGCGGGCTGATCGGCCGGAAGCGGGCCAAGGCGCTGGGTCAAGCGCGGCTCGTCGTCTGCGCCGATTCCGATCTCGCGCGGGCCGCCGACCTTGCGAGCACGGTACCGGATTGCGTCGCGACGGCCGATTGGCGCGAAGCCGTCATCCGGACCGACGTATCGCTCGTCATCGTCGCCACGCCGCACCGGTGCCTGGCAGAGATCACCGAGGCGGCGGTGGCTGCCGGCAAGCATGTGCTGGCGGAAAAGCCCGCGGCACGGCACGTCAGCGAGCTGCGCGCCCTGATCTCCCTGGCCGAGCGAAATAACGTCCTCGTGCATGTCGGCTTCAACCATCGCTATCACCGGGCATTTCGCCAGGCGAGGCAGATTGTCGATGCCGGCGCCCTTGGTCCCCTGATGTTTCTGCGGGCCCGCTACGGCCATGGCGGGCGCGTCGGCTATGATAAGGAGTGGCGGGCGGACCCGGCGGTCTCCGGCGGCGGCGAGCTGATCGATCAAGGGGTTCATCTGATCGATCTGGCGCGCTGGTTCCTGGGCGAGATCGCCGAAGTCGACGGTTCGGCCCACACTTTCTTCTGGGATATGCCGGTCGACGACAATGCCTTCCTCTTGTTGAAGACGGCGCAGAAGCAGGTGGCTTTCCTGCATGCGAGCTGTACGGAATGGAAGAACATGTTTTCCTTCGAGCTCTATGGCCGCGAGGGCAAGCTGCAGGTGGATGGCCTGGGCGGGAGCTACGGCGTCGAACGCTTGACGTATTACAAGATGTTGCCGGGAATGGGGCCGCCGGAGACGACGAGCTGGGAGTACCCGATGGGGGACAATTCCTGGGATGTCGAGATGGCGGAGTTTCTCGAGGATATCAGACTCGGGCGCCCGCCGGCTTGCGGCCTGGCCGATGCGGCGGCGGCACTGGACGTGGTGGACAACATTTATCGGCGTTCGGGATATGATCATAGCGCGTAGTCCCTTGCGGATAACCTTGGGCGGGGGCGGTACGGACCTGCCCTCCTACTATCGCGATCACGGCGGGTTTCTGATCGCGGCGGCCATCGACAAATATGTCTATGTCACGGTGATGCGCCCGTTCACCGAGGGGATCTATCTCAAATACTCGGCCTTGGAGCATGTCGCCCAGGCTTCCGAGGTCCACCATCCGATCATCCGCGAAGCGATCCTGATGCAGAATTCTGCGAACGCCGCAGCTGGAGATCACGACGCTGGCGGATATCCCGGCGGGAACCGGACTGGGGTCGTCGGGCAGCTTCACCACCGCGCTTCTGAAGTCGCTCTATGCCCATCGCCGACGACTGATCCATCCGCAGGAGCTGGCGGAGCTCGCCTGTCAGATCGAGATCGACAGGCTGGGCGAGCCGATCGGCAAGCAAGATCAGTATATCGCCGCCTATGGCGGCTTGACCTGCTTCACCTTCCGGGAAGACGAGCGGGTGGATGCCGAGCCCTTGCGCACCTCCATGGAAACGCTCTTCGATCTGGAGGACAACCTCCTCCTGTTCTTCACCGGATTTTCGCGAAACGCCGGCGGCATCCTAAGGGATCAGGATGTTCGATCGCAGCGGCACGACGCCGATATGATCGCCAATCTGCACTACGTGAAAGACTTGGGCTATCAGAGCAAAGCTGCGCTCGAGGCCGGCGATACCTTGCGGTTCGGCCAGTTGATGCACGAGCACTGGGAGCATAAGAAGCGCCGCTCGCAAGGCATGAGCAACCCTCACATCGACGAGTGGTATCAGCTCGGCATCGCCAATGGCGCCGTCGGGGGGAAGCTGGTGGGCGCGGGTGGCGGCGGATTTCTGATGTTCTATGCCGCAGACCGCAAGAGGCTGCGTCTTGCCATGGCTGAGGCGGGGCTCGAGGAGGTGCGGTTCCGTTTCGATTTCGAGGGAACGAAGGTCGTTCTCTCGTGATGCTTCCCGTCGCCATCCTGGCGGGCGGCCTGGCGACGCGTTTACGACCGGTGACGGAGCGGATTCCGAAGGCCCTCATAGAGATAGCCGGCGAGCCGTTCATCTTCCATCAGCTGCGCTATCTGCGGGACCAGGGCATAGACCGGGTCGTCCTGTGCGTCGGCTTTCTCGGCGAGAGAATTCAGGAAGCAGTGGCGGACGGGTCGTGCTTCGGATTGGACGTCGCCTATTCCTTCGATGGCCCGGTCCTGCTCGGCACGGGGGGCGCATTGCGGCAGGCGTTCCCGCTTCTCGGGGATCGCTGGTTCGTGCTGTATGGCGATTCCTTTCTTCCCGTTGCCTTCCCCCCGATCCAGCAGGCATTCCTGGCGAGTGGCCAACCGGCCCTAATGACCGTGCTCCACAATCGCGACCAATGGGACAGGAGCAATGTCATTTTCCGGGACGGACGGATCTTGGCGTATGATAAGCGCCCACGACCCGATGGGGCGGAGCATATCGATTACGGTCTCGGCCTCCTGTCGAGGGATGCGATTGCGGGCGAACCCGCCGACGGGCCCTTCGATCTCGCGGATGTCTATCGTCGTCTGGCCCGGGATGGCCGGTTGGCCGGCTTCGAGGTGACGCAGCGCTTCTATGAGATCGGGTCGTTCGATGGCATGCGCGAAACCGAAACCTACTTGCTGGAGCGAGGGAAAACTTGAGCTACGCAATCCAACACCTGAATGAGGCGGTCGAGATCATCCGGAAGATGGACACGGACGCGATCGAGCGGATGGCCGATCTGCTGGCCGAGGTGAAACATCGAGGCGGGCGCATCTTTTTTCTCGGCGTCGGCGGGAGTGCTGGCAATTGCTCGCATGCCGTCAATGATTTCCGGAAGATCGTCGGGATCGAATCTTATGCGCCGACGGATAATGTTTCCGAGTTGACGGCCCGTACCAATGACGAGGGTTGGGCCACGGTCTTCGTCGAGTGGCTGAAGACGAGCCGCCTGACCGCCAAGGACGCGATCTTCGTGTTTTCGGTGGGTGGTGGGAATCTCGAGAAGAACATCAGCCCGAATCTCGTCGAGGCCCTGAAGTACGCGAAGACCATCGGATCGGCGATCACGGGCGTGGTCGGCCGCGATGGCGGCTACACGGCACAGGTCGCCGATGTCTGTCTGATCGTACCCGTGGTCAATACCGATACCATCACGCCACATTCGGAGGCATTCCAGGCTGTGGTTTGGCATCTCCTGGTCTCGCATCCCAGGCTCAAGGCCAACCAGACGAAATGGGAATCCGCCACCCGGTGAAGAAGCCTGCCGTCTTCCTTGATCGCGACGGCGTGATCAATCGCGCGATCCTGCGCGATGGGAGACCCCACCCGCCGGGATCGCTGGCGGCATTGGAGATTCTGCCGGGTGTCGAGGAGGCATTGGCGCGGTTGAAGGAGGCGGGCTACGGCCTCGTGGTGGTGACCAATCAGCCCGATGTCGCGCGCGGCACGACGCCCCGGAGCCTGGTGGACTTGATCAACGAGACGCTTCAACGCGCCCTGCCCCTGGATTCGATACGGACCTGCTTTCACGATTCAGCGGATGACTGCCCCTGTCGGAAGCCGAGGCCTGGCATGCTGCTGGCGGCCGCCGAGGAGATGGATCTCGACCTTTCCGCGAGTTATATGATCGGTGATCGCTGGCGCGACATGGAGGCGGGGCGGCGGGCAGGCTGCCGCACCTTCTTCATCGATTATCATTACGAGGAGCCTCGTCCGGAGAACCATGACTATGTCGTGGGCTCTCTGCTGGAGGCGGCGCAGATCATCCTGAATGGGGGGACCAGATGACGACGGTAGAGAAGTTGACGGTCAAGATCTTCGCCGATGGCGCCGACAAAGGCGGCATGCTGGAGATGTATGCCAAGCCTTTCATCAAGGGGCTGACGACGAATCCCACCTTGATGCGCAAGGCCGGCATTCGCGACTATCGGGCATTTGCCCAGGATATCCTCGCGGAAATCCGCGACAAGCCAATCTCCTTCGAGGTCTTCTCCGATGATTTTGGAGAGATGGAACGCCAAGCCGTCGAGATCGCCAGCTGGGGCGACAACGTCTATGCCAAGATTCCGGTGTCAAACACGCGTCAGGAGCCGGCCTATGCGCTCGTCAAGCGGCTGGCCGACCGCGGTGTGAAAGTCAATGTCACGGCAATGATGACGCTCGCCCAGGTACGCGACGTCGCCGCCGCGCTCAATCCGGAGGTGGCGAGCTACGTCTCGGTCTTTGCCGGCAGGATCGCCGACACGGGACGCGATCCGGTCCCGCTGATGACCGCCGCCGTCGAACTGCTCAAGGTAGCGCCCGCAGCCGAATTGATCTGGGCGAGCCCCCGCGAGCTGCTCAACATCTTCCAGGCCGATGCGATCGGATGTCACGTCATCACCGTGACCAACGATATCCTGAAGAAGCTGTCCCTCGTCGGCTATGATTTGGGCGCTTACTCGCTCGATACCGTGAAAATGTTCCACACCGACGCGGCCGCCGCCGGCTTTACGCTGTAGACGGATAAGGGCCGCTACACCGCGATATCGGCGAATTGCCGGGCGGAGGCTTCCCAGGAGAATCCCAGGGCATAGGCGCGGCAGCTCTCGGCGGAGATCGAGAGCGCGGCGCGGGTGGCTTCGCCCAGATCCTCCTGCAGGCAGCCGACCCCCGACGCGCCGATCACGTCGAGGGGGCCTGCGACCGGATAAGCGGCGACGGGCACGCCCGCGGCCAGGGATTCAAGCAGCACCAATCCGAAGGTGTCGGTGCGCGAGGGAAAGACGAAGACGTCGGCGGCGGCGTAGTAGCGCGCAAGATCCTCGCCATGCTGATAGCCGACGAAATGCACGCCCGGATGGCGGCGCTTCAGCGACGCCAGCTGCGGCCCGTCCCCGACCACGAATTTCGATCCCGGCAGCTCCAGCTCGAGGAAGGCCTCGATATTCTTTTCCACCGCTACCCGGCCGACATAGAGGGCGATCGGGCGCGGGGCATCGAGGAAGGATTTGTCGCGGGGCCGGAAGAGCTCGGTATCGACGCCTCGGGTCCAGATGCGAAGGCGCTTGAAGCCTCGGGCGCTGAGCACGCCCTGGAGGGTGGGCGTAGCCACCATCACGGCTGCGGCGGGGGCGTGAAACCGGCGCAGCGACGCATAGCTCCAGGCCAGAGGCACCGGTAGGCGGCTCGCCACATATTCGGGAAAGCGCGTATGGAAGGCGGTCGTGAAGGGCCGCTTGCGCCGCAGGCAATAGCGCCGGGCGGCGAGGCCGAGGGGGCCCTCGGTTGCGATATGGATCGAATCGGGCGCGAAGGCGTCGATCATGGCCGGCAGGCGCCAGGCATTCCAGGCCAGCCGGATCTCGGGATAGCTCGGCAGCGGCAAGGTGCGAAAGCGATCGGTCCCGATCACGAGCACCTGATGGCCCATCGCTTCCAGCTCCCGGGTCAGCGATTCGATGGTGCGGATGACGCCGTTGACGGCGGGATGCCAGGCGTCGGTCACGATCAGAATCCGAGCGCCCCCTCCCATCGGGGAGGTGGGTTGGATCAGGCTGCTGGAGCTGGGGGAATCGGCAGGCGCTTGTCCGAGGGAAATGAGGATTACCCCGCCCTATCGATCCGCCGGATCGGAGAGCGAGCCGCCCGACCGATCCCCCATTGCCGGCCCGGCGGGCGGAGAGCCCGCACCTGCCATGGCCGGCAGCGGCTTGTCGCGGAGCCGGAGCCCAACGCGCCCCAGCTGGGCCCAGCCAAATCCCGACCCGATCCAGATGAACCCCGCCACCGAGATGCAGAGGAACGGCACGGTCCAGTTGGGGTGGGTCGCCAGCGCCGCGGCGCCCAGGACGCTGAAGGCGAGCTCCGGCACGCCGGTTGGCATGGCGGCCCGATAATTCGAGCTCTTCGCATCGCCGCGCTTGGGCGTGCGCACGAAGCCCGAGCGCAAGCCCAGCAGCCCCTCCGTCACCGCCTTGGCATTGGCGAAGGCAAGACCGGCATTCAGCGCCAGGACGGAGAGATAGGCGGCGATGAATTCGCCGAGCCCGAGCCGGTGCAGGCGCCTCTGGGCGAGCCAGGTCATGAGGAGGACGGAGCCCGCGCCCAGCCCGGTGGCAAGGCAGCCGAGCAGGATCAGGGCCAAGGGCTGCTGATGGCTCAGTAGCAGGGAGCCCAGCGCATTGGCGAGCGCGATCAGAGCCAGCGGCGAGAAGAAGCATTGGCCGAGATGACAAGTGGCGGCGAGCTTGCGCCACCAGGGGAAATGGGAGCGCCAGATCGGCCCGATCAGCTTGCGGGAGCATTGGGCGAAGCCCTTGTTCCAGCGGTGCTGCTGTGCCCGCCAGGCGGCCAGCCCGTCGGGCAGCTCGCCCGGCACCCCGACGCCGAGAAGGATCGTTGTCCGCCAGCCCTTGAGATGGACGCGATAGCTGAGGTCGAGATCCTCGGTCAGGGTATCGGCATGCCAGCCCCCGGCGTCATCGATGGCGCGCCGGCGCCACAAGCCGCAGGTGCCGTTGAAGGGCATGTAGAGATTGGACCAGGCCCGCGCGCTCTGTTCGACGGCGAAATGGGCGTCCAGCGCCAGCGCCTGGGCGCGGGTCAGGAGGTTTTCCCGCGCGTTCAGATGCTCCCAGCGTGCCTGGACCAGGGCCAAGCGCGGTTCGGCCAGCAGCGGCAGGATGCAGCGGGTGAGGAAATCGCGCTGCGGCAGGAAATCGGCGTCGAAGATGGCGACGAACTCGGCATCGGATTGGGTAAGGCCGTAGCGCAGCGCCCCCGCCTTGAAGCCCGAGCGATCGGCGCGCCGCACGAGCTTGGCGTCGATCCCCCTGGCGCGCACCCGCTCCACGGCGATGCGCGCGAGCTCGGTGGTGTCGTCGGTGCTGTCGTCCAGGACCTGGATCTCCAGACGATCCTTGGGCCAATCGATGGCCGCCGCCGCCTCGATCAGCCGGTCGATGACATTGCGCTCGTTATAGATCGGAAGCTGGACCATGACCCGGGGCAGGAGCGCTGCCGGCGGCAGCGGCTCTGCCAGCAGAGCCTCCTCCTTGGCGAGCGCCCGGCGCCGATGGAACAAATGGAGACCGACGATGATGCTGAAATTGAGCGACAGGACGCCCAGCAACAACAGCGACAAGCCGATCAGCAGATTGGCGAAGATCACAACGACATCAAGCATCTGGGACGCATTCATGTGAGGGACCCGCCGGTCGCCCCTCCGTCGGGTCCCAAGACTCGGGGTCGGCGGGGCGGCTGGGGGCGAGTATGGGACGCCGGGAGGAATCAGCCAAGAGGTGGAGTAACCGAGCTTCGTTTATGCCAGGCTAATATTGCTGCTCTTCGAAGAAAAAGAACGCGGGGCCGGATTTCCGGTTCCCGGGGCGGTGTTGACGATTGCAGCCGGGGGGCGCAGACTTTCCCGGTCGAAACCCAGGCTGGGAGTGCATCATGCAGACTCCACCGGGCTACCCTCTAGTCGCCGACCCGCTTGGCATCGGCGGCTGATCCTAAAGTCCAAGATTGAATCGGGCTCAAGCCCGATCGCGAAGTGCAACTTCGCCGCTGGGCCTCCGGTAGACGCTTCGATGCGCACGGAGGCCCTTGCTTTGACCGGCATGATCAATCGGCACCTTTGCGCGCCAAGCCGTGATGGGGATGGCGGCGGTCGCCGCGCCGATTGGCCCGGCGGACATAGGTGATCATCGCCTCGGGATTGGCGCTCTTGGCCCTGAGGGCGGCGATCAGCGCATCTTCCGCCTCGATGGTCATCGCGTCAGCGCGCCGTCCCAGCCTCAGGCCGACGGTGTATTCCGTGATCATCCGATGCTCCCTTCGGGCTGGGTCATGGCGAGGCCCTTCAGGGCGCCGCCGGCTTGAAATCGAAAAGATCTTGCACCGTCGATTCGACCTTCGGGTCGAGCTTATGCGCGGCCGCGAGGTCGGCCTCAGCCTCAGCCTGCTGGCCGAGCGCGGCGGCGGCCGTGGCCCGGCCGAACAGCCAGATGGCCTGATCCGGCCGGGCTTTGAGGGCCGAGTCGAAATCGTCGTGCGCCGCGGCGCTATCGCCGGCCTTCAGATGGGCATAGCCCCGGGCGCCAAAGGCGCCGGAAAATGTGGGCATCAGCTGGAGGGCCGCATCCTGGTCGGCGATCGCCTGATCGAGGGATCCCTTGTAGTAGTAGGCGAGGCCGCGACCGCTATAGGCATAGGCCTGATCGGGGCTGATTCCGATCGCGGTGCTGTAATCCTGGATCGCGTGGTCGAAATCCCGCTGGTCCGTATAGGCGGTGCCCCGCCGGCTATAGGCCCAGGCCTGGTCGGCCGGGGAGAGATTTCCCTGTAGCAGCCGGGTACAAGCCGCGACTTCCTGCGGCAGCGGCGCCTGCTTTCGCCCGCTGCAGAGTGTCTTGTCGTCGAGTGCCGCACTTCCGCCCGCTGTATCGCCCGTTGCCGCATCGCCCGTCGTGGCGCTATCGGGGGTCGGCTGCGCCGCGCTGCTGCCCGCATCGGCCGCGGCTGCCGTGGCGCCGGCGGCAAGGCCGGGCGGCGCGGTCACATGCAGCCGGGCCATCAGGGCATCGATCTTCGGATCGGCGGCCCGCGCCGCGGCGATGTCCTGGCCGGCAGCGTCCATTTCGGCCTTGGCCGCATGGGCGGCCCCGCGCCCGTAGAGGGCGGGCGCGTCATGGGGCTTGAGGGCGAGGGCGGCGGTGTAATCGGCGATGGCGGCATCGCTTTCGCCGCCCCGCAAATGCGCATAGCCGCGATAGGCGCGGGCCAGGCCGTCCTTGGGCTGGAGCTGGAGCGCATGATTGCAGTCGGCAACCGCGGCGGCGGCATTGCCCAGAATCGCCGCATGGAGGCAGCGCTCGCGATAGACCGCCCCGGCCTGGGCCGGGAAGAGCTGCAGGGTCTCCTGATCGAGGGCCAGCGCCTGGTCGCCCTGGCCCGCGATGGCCATGGCTTCCGCCAGATGCAGCCGCGCGAGAACGCCCTTGGGATCGAGCTTCACCGCCGCCTGCAGATCCTGGAGGGCGTGGTCGTTGTCGCCGGAGAGGGAATAGGCATAGCCACGGCTTGCCATCGTCCAGGCATCGGTCGGCGTCAGGGCAAGGGCCGCGTCGAACTCCTGGATCGCATGGGCGTAGTCGCGCTTGGCGAGGTAGATATGGCCGCGGGCGGCATGGGCATAGGCATTGTCGGGGGCAAGGCGAAGCGCGGTGCCGTAATCCGCCAGCGCCCGGTCGCTGTCGCCCTTGGCGTAATAGGCGAAGCCGCGCAGGTTGTAGGCATTGGCCATATTGGGATCGAGCTTCAGGGCCTGGCTGCAATCGGCGATGGCGGCATCGAATTTGCGGCTGTTCTCCAGGGCCTGGCAGCGATTGGCATAGGCCCAGGCCATCATCGCGGGCGGATTCCCGGGAGCGCCGATGACGGCGCTGCAGGCCTTGATCCGCTGGCCGTTGTCGGCCGCGCGGCCGCAGGCATCGAGATCGGGAGTCTGCGCCTGTGGCCGCGGCCATGGCGATCATCCAGGTGAAAGCGGCCGAGGCCGCCAGGCGGCCGAAGCGCCGCAGCTTGGGTCGATGGGTCATCCGCCGATCATGCCATGAAGCCCGCCCGCTCTCCTATGAAGAAGCGCAACATCCCCGGGGCGGTTCCGAGCCCGTTTTCGGCCTAAAAGCGCCGTCTTCGTCCTAAAAGAATGTCTTCACCGCATCGACGATGTCGTAGCGGTCGTCGACGACATAGAGCACCTGCCATTTGTCGAAGGTGGTGCAGGGATGGGAAATGCCGAAGGCGACGAGATCGCCGACGGCCAGTTCGCTCTCCGCCGGGCAATCCAGGCAGCAATGCTGATCGTAGAGCCCGGCGACGGCATGGTCGGCGCCGATCGCGACCGGGGCCTCATGCAGCCCGCGCCGATACCAGAGCAAGGGCACCGGCAGGCCGGCGTCTTGGCCGACGTCGCGCCGTCCCATGGTCAGGATGGCGCGACCCGGCTCCGGCCGCGATTGCAGCTGGGTCCAGACCACGAGGGCGGGCAGCAGGTCGCCCGTGGGCAGGCCCCCAGGATGATGGCCGGGGTGCCGGTCCTCTCGGGCCCGCATGGCGCGATAGCTCTGCTCATAGGTCACGGAATCATGGGTCAGATAGCAGCCGCTGCGGGTGACGATCCGGATCTCGCGGCCGAGCTTGCAGGCGGCGAAGCGGGCGGCGACCCGGTCGTAGAAGGCCGAGCCCCCGGCCGAGAGAATGACAGGCCCTTGGCCGGCGAAGAGACCTTCGCGGCCGACGGCCTCGGCCGCGGCTGAGATGGTATCGAGGAAGGCATCGACGGCCGCGGTCTCCTTCAGCACGCCCTCGAAGCCCTCGACCCCGGCGAGGGTCAGCCCCTCGCGCCGGGCCGCGCGCGCAATCTCCAGCGCCTGGTCCAGGCTGCGGCAGCCCGTGCGGGCGCCGGCAATGCCCATCTCGAGCAGGAGCTGCAGGCGCGCCGGATGGCCGCTGCGCCGGCCCGCCGCGGCGATCCGCTCGATGCCGGCGAGGCTGTCGACCAGGCAATAGATCTCGAGCTGGGGATGGCCGGCCAGCTCGCCGAAGATGACATCGAGCTCGCCCACGCCGATAAGCTCATTGGCGATCAGCAGGCGATCGAAGCCGAAGCGCCGGCAGACCATGAGCTGCTGCAGGGTGGCGACGGTGATCGCCCAGGCGCCGTCCTCGATCTGCCGGCGGAAGAGCTGAGGCGCCATGGTCGTCTTGCCATGGGGCGCGATGGAGAGCTTGTTGGCTTCGATGAAGGCGCGCATCCAGCGGCTGTTGTGTTCCAGGGCCGAGCGGCTGAGCACGGCCAGGGGAAAGGGCAGATCGCCCCGCAGCAGGTTCCAGCCCTGCCGCCCGACGGCGCCCAGCTCGATCTTCCCCGCCCGCGGCGGGATGCCTTTGATGGCGGCGGTCAGGGTATGGGCCGCGAGGGCGTCGAAGGCGTCGCTCTGGGGGCCGGCGGCCAGGTTCATTCGAGAATGCTCCTTCACTTGATCTGCAGTGAATCTGCAGTACCCTAATTCTTGCCGTCCGGATGCATGGGCGGCATTGCCGGCTCCGATGCCGCCGCGGCCGGGGCCGCGGCGGTCTTGCTCGTATCGACATGGATGCGGCAGGCATCGTCGACCCGGGCATATTCCGCATCGGTGTCGACCTTTTCCTGCGCCGCCTCGGTCAGATCGTAGAGATGGCTGATCGTCGGCTTCAGGGCTGATTTGAGGGCCGTTTCGAACTGCGCCGTCGCCGCGGCGGAATCGGCCGCCTCGATCGGGCCATAGGATGCGACGAAGCCTTGCAGGGAGGATGTGACCATGGCCAGATTGTCGGTCACGATGGCGTTGTCGACGGTGACATGCTTGTACTCATGCTCCCGGATCTCCTTGAACATGCAGCTCCCCTTCGGGACCTCGCGGGCGATCTGGACGAGGCGCCGCACATATCCGAACTGGAGCTTGAGCGAGGTGAGATAGAAGCAGTTGCGACCCCCATGGGATATGATCTTGAACGCTGGCTCTCCCTCATATCCCAGCCGGGAGCTGGAGACGCCCATGGCATCCTCCGTCGGCTTCAGCTTGCGCAGCAGATTCTCCTTCGACAGATCATGATAGGAGGTGGTGAAGTCCTCCGGCGGCGGCGGCAGGAGGGCGGTGACGCTCACTTTCGCCGGCTGGCGGGCCGCGGGGCAGGCGCCGGCGGCCTCGGCGCGAGATGCAAGCCCCAGCATCGACAGGCCGAGGATCGAGAGAGCGAGGAGCATTGCGGGCAGCTTCATCCTAATCGGCATACCACTGATCATCGCTGTAAAAAGGGCCGGGTTTCGTATGGAGCTGCTCATATTTGCAGAGCTGCGGCTCGGCGCCCAGCGCGATCGACTCGCCGTCACGGAAAGCCCACTCGCCGCGATCGGAATTGGCAGCCTGGACATAGCTGGAGAGGGCGAAGGCGCGATCCTTGTCCGAACGGTTGATGTTGGATCCATGGACCGTGAGCAGGCTCCAGATCACGAGATCACCGGGCTCGAGCTCGATATCGAGGATGGCCGCGGGATCGAGCCCGGCGGCGCGGAGTGTCCCATCCTCCGTCACCCCTTTCATCAGGGGCCCGTCGTCGGAGAGGCCGAGATATCCCAGCTTGTGGCTCTCCGGGATGATCCTGAGGCAGCCGTTCTCCCGCGTCGCCGGATCGATGGCGAGACCGGTAGTGATGTAGGACGTCATGAGATCGCGGAAGGCATCCTGTCGCTCGCGGAAGCGAAGGTCCTGATGGAAGCGAAAGCCGGTGCGCTCGGCGCCCGGCGGCTTCCAATGGATCTGCTGCGCCACCTGCTTGATGTCGTCTCCCAGCAGCGGCGCCAGCAGGCGCCGATAGGGCTCCGATCGCCGTAGCTGCTCGAAATAGGGGCTGATCCAGGCGATCCAATGAGCCTGCAGCAGATAGCGCTGGCCGCGGAAGGAGTCGGGCAGGATCTCGAACAGTAGATTCCGGTCGCGATAGGTCGTCGGATGCTTCAACCCCTCGGCATAGAGGCGGCGCGTCTCGGCCTGGAGCTCCCCCAGCGCGGTCTTGGGCAGGAAGCCGCGGAGCACGGCATAGCCCTGGTCCCAATACTGCTCGACATAGTCGCGGCTTGGCATCGCCATGGGCGTAAGGATTGCGCGCCGGCTGCCTCAGGGCAATGCAAAAAGCATCGCCCAAGAGGGTTGTCAGTCGGGCTCGAGGGGCGCCGCGATGAGGCGGGATTCGGGCTTCGAGCGCCGCGCCGATGGAGAAAGCGAGGTCGTCGGCTCGCCAGGGGGTGACGATCTGTATCCCGACGGGCAAGCGCTCCGGCGAGAGGCCGCCGAAAACGCTCAAGGCCGGCAGGCCGACGAGATTGTAGACGGCGCTGTAGAGCATCTCGCCTTCGCCGCCGTCCTCGCCCAAAGCGGGATCCTCGGCCGGCGCCACCCAGGGCACCGAGGGCGAGAGGATGGCGTCCACCGTGGCGAAAAGCCGGCTGTAGCGCCGCGCCAGCGCGCGCTGAAGCTGCTGGGCGCGGATATAGGCGGTGGCGGGCAAGGCAAAGCCGGCCTCGATCTGGAGCCGGGTCAGCTCGCCGAAGCCCCCGGGCTCGGCGGCGATCAGGCGCTGGTGGATCACGCTGGCCTCGGGCTCCAGGATGGTGAGCAGCGCATCGGCGGCATGTTCGAGATCGGGCAAGGAGACGGGTCGGATCTCGGCCCCGCCCTCTTCGAGCACGAGCGAGGGCCGCCTCGAACTGCTCCTTGACCGCGGGCTGGATGAAGCGGCTCTCCCCGGGATGGGCCATGACGCCGATCTTGAGGCCTTTCAGCCCATGGAGCCTGGCCGGGAAGAGGCGGCCGGTCATGCCTTCCAGCAGTCGCGCCGCATCGGCCACCCGGCGCGCCAAGGGGCCGGCATGGTCGAGGGACCAGGAGAGCGCCTGGACGCCCTCCAGATCGACAAGGCCGAAGCTCGGCTTCAGCCCCACCACCCCGCAATAGGCAGCCGGGATGCGGATCGATCCGCCCGTATCCGTGCCGATCGCGCCGAAGCAGAGGCCCGCGCCCACGGCGGCGGCCGAGCCGCCGCTGGAGCCGCCCGAGGTGCGCGCGGGATCCCAGGGATTGTTGGTCTGGCCGTAGTCCGGATGGACCGCGCCATAGGCGTATTCCAGCAGGTTCGTCTTGCCGATGAGCACGGCCCCGGCCTTCCGCAGATTGCGCACCAGCGCGGCATCCTCGGTGGGATGCTGCGGGCTGGCGGCGCGCGAGGCGAAGGTCGTGGGCGCGCCGGCGACGGCGATCAGGTCCTTGATCGCCACCGGCACGCCATGCAGGGGGCCATGGTCGATGCCGGCGGCCAGCTCGCGCTCGGCTGCCGCCGCCTGGGCGAGAGCCTCGGTCTCCAGCAAGGTGATGAAGGCATTGAGCTTGCCGTCGAGGGCCTTGATCCGCGACAGCGCGCGCTGCGTCACCTCGACGGGCGAGAGCGCCTTCCGGCGATAGCGGGCGCCGAGCTCGGCGATGGAAAGGAAATCGATCTCGCTCACGGCAGCGCGTCGGGCGCTTGGGTAATTCCGGCCCCGCCGGGACCCTCGATATCGAGCGCCGCCAGCCGGTCGCAGCCCTTCAGCAGCGCCAGGGCCACCGGCAGGATCCGCTCGGCCCGCTCGACCGTCACCTCGAGCCCGCCGGCGCTGCAGCATCCGGCGCAGGGTCTCGGCATCGATGTCGGATGGTATGGAGCCCATGGGTTCACCTCCTCTCTTCCGTCATCCCCGCTTCCGCGGGAATGACGAAGGATGAGGGATCGAGCCTCTACTTCTCCATATGCGTCCGCAGGAACACGTTGTTGCCCAGGGGAATCTGCACGAAGCCCTGGACCGATTTGCGCAGCCCCACCGGATAAGGCGACTGATAGAGGAACACGATCGGCGCCGCCTTCATGTAGATCTCCTGGATCTGCTTGTACATCTCGGCGCGCTTGGCCTTGTCGGCTTCCTTCCCGCTCTTGACGAAGAGCTCCTGGATGGTCGGATCGTTGAAGCCGCTGTGCTGGGATTCCGTCGTGGGGAAATAAGCGAAGTAAGAGGTGATCTCGCTGGGATCGATGATGTCGTCGGTCCAATAGCCGGTCTGGATCTGGAAATCCGCGGCATCGTAGCGCGAGACCATGGTGGCGTTGTCGGCCTGGACGATGCTGAGCTTGACGCCGAGCTGGCTCCACATCTGCTGGATGGTGGAGAGATTGGCGGAATCATCGCCGCTGCCGGCGAGGCCCTGGGCCTCGAGGGAGAAGCCGCCGTCCTGGCCGGCTTCCTTAAGCAAGGCCTTGGCCTTGTCCAGATCATAGGCATAGGCGGGCGAGGGGCCATAGAAGAGCGGCGTCGAGGAGGACATGTAGGAGCGCATCGGGCTGCCCGACCCCGAAGGTGACGACCTTGATCAGGGCGTCCTTGTCGATGGCGTAGTTGAGGGCCTGGCGCACCCGGACGTCGCTCAGCGGATTGGGCGTGCCGTCCTTCAGCTTCGGACGGATGTTCAAGGTGAGATAGGTGACCTTGGTCGAGGGGAAGAGCTCCATGTTCAGATTGGGATCGCCCTTCAGCTCGGCGACCCGGGCATAGGGGATGAATTCCGCCCCGTCGATCTCGCCCGCCTGGAGCTTCAGGATCCGGGTCGCGTCATCGGGGATGATCTGGAAGTCGACCTCGTCGAGATAGGGCAGCGCCTTGCCGTCCTCGCCCATCTGCCAGTAGTAGGGATTGCGCTTGATCACCATCTGGGTGCCGCGCTGCCAGCTCTCCAGCATGAAGGGGCCGGAGCCCACGGGCTTCTCCGCGAAGGCTTTGGCCTTGTCGGCATCAGTGGCGCCGGGCGCGGCCTCGAACAGCTTCCGAGACATGATGGAGGTGTTGAAGATGGCGAGTGCGGCCGTCAGGGCCGGATCGGGATGCTTCAGATGCAGCACCACCGTATCGGCGCCCTCGGTGGTGATGGAATCGATGGATTCCAAGGTGAAGTTCCAGGTGCCGTTCTTGGAATCCCGCGCCCGGTCCAGGGACCATTTCACGTCATCGACCGTGAGCGGCGAGCCATCGGCGAATTTCAGATTGGCCCGCAGCTTGGCGGTGAAGGTGAGGCCGTCGTCGGAGAGCTGATAGCTCTCGGCGAGACCCGGCTGCACGCTATGGCCGTCGGGCGTCGGCTCGAGCAAGGTGTCGTAGAGGTTGCTCAGGATCCAGATATCGACATTGCGCTCGTTCAGCACGGGATCGAGGAAGAGCGAATCCGCATTGCGGGCATAGATCATCTTGCCGCCGCGGGTAAGCGCCTGGGCCTCGCTCGCGAAGGCGAGGGCAAGGCCGAGCAAGGCGACAACGGTTATCCTGCGCAAGGAAATTCTCATCACACCCTCCTGTCTGTCGGCCGCGCGGGTCGAGCACGGCCCGTGTCGATGGTTTTGCTAGCTCGCTGCCGGCTGCCAGCTTTGCTGGCCCAGCAGCTCCCAGTAGCGGATCCAGGCTTTCATCCCGTCGCTCAGCCGTTGCAGGCGGAAGAACTCATTGGGCGCGTGATAATCCTCATCCGCGGTGGAGAAGGAGAAGAACACCGTCTCCGCCCCTAGCGCCTCGCGGAAGATGAGGCCGATGGGGATCGTCGCCCCCATGCGCACGCGCAAGGAGGGCTTGCCATAGACCTCCTTCAGCACGCGCTCGGCGAGGATGAGGCCCTGGTGATCTTCGGGTATGGCATAGGCCTTGGAGCCGTGGCCGTCATCGGTATTGATCTCCAGCGTCACGCCCGGCGGGCAATGATCGCGCAGATGCCGGGCGATGGCGGCCGTCACGGCCTTCGGCTCCTGATCCGGCACCAGGCGGCAGGTGATCTTGGCCCGGGCGACGGTGGGAATCACCGTCTTGGTCCCCGGCCCCTCATAGCCGCCCCAGAGCCCGTTCAGCTCCAGGGTCGGGCGCAGCCATTGGCGCTCCAGCAAGGTATAGCCGGCCTCGCCGGCGCCCGCCGGCGCGCCGATGGCCGCGAAATAGCGCTCCTCGCTGAAGGGCAGCTCGGCGATGGCGGCGCGGGCTGCATTGCTCGGCGGACGCACCGAATCATAGAAGCCGGCGACCGCGATGCGGCCCTGCTCGTCATGGAGCGAGGCGACGAGGCGCGAGATCGCCTGCAGCGGATTGGCCACGCCCCCGCCATGACGTCCGGAATGGAGATCCTTGGCCGCACCGGTGACGGCGAATTCCAGGGCGCAGATGCCGCGATTGGCGACCGTCACCGAAGGCTCGTCGGGGCGCCACATGGCGCCGTCGGCCGAGAGCACGAAATCGGCGGCGAGGTCTTTGGCATGGGCGCGCACGAATTCGCCGAGATGGGCGCTGCCTTGCTCTTCCTCGCCCTCGATCACGAGCTTCACATTGATGGGCAGCCGGCCGAGGGTTTGCATGAAGGCCTCGGCCGTCTTCAGGGGGATCAGCATCGGCCCCTTGTCGTCGGAGACGCCCCGGGCATAGAGCCGCTGGTCGCGCACTTCAGGCTCGAAGGGTGGGCTCTTCCATTTCTCCAGCGGGTCGGGCGGCTGCACGTCGTAATGGCCATAGACCAGGATGGTCGGCGCCCCCGGGGCGTGGAGCCAGTGGCTGGTGACGATGGGATGGCCCGCCGTCGGGTTGATCTTCACATTCTCGAAGCCGGCCCGGCGCATGCGCTCGGCGACCCATTCCGAAGCCGTTGCGATATGCGCCTTATAGGCGGGATCGGTGCTGACGCTGGGAATGCTGGCGAAGGCCACCAGCTCCCGGAGGATCTCCTCACCATGAGCCTCGGCATAGGCGAGCGGGGTAGCCGGCGATGTATGAGCGACAGGATCCATCTTCTACTTGCCTCCATCCACGCTCAGCACTTGACCGGTGATCCAGCCGGCCTGGTCCGAGGCGAAAAAAAGAACCGCGTGAGCGATATCCTCGGGCGCGCCCAGGCGCTTCAGCGCGATGCCCTCGACCAGCCGGCGCTGCCCCTCGGCGCCATAGGAGTCCCATTGCCGCTCCGTCGTCGGGTTGGAGCGAACGAAGCCGGGCGCCACATTGTTGACGGTGATGCCCCAGGGGCCGAGCTCATGGGCAAGCTGGCGGGTGAGGCCGATCTGCGCCGCCTTGGCCGAGGCATAGGCCTGGATGCCCGTCAGGCTGATGCCGAGCCCCGCGCCGCTGGAGATATTGATGATCCGCCCGCGCCGCGCCCGCTTCATGCCGGGCGCCGCCGCCTGGCTGCAGTAGAAGGCGCCGGTCACATTGACGTTGAAGATGCCCTGCCATTCGTCGGGCGTGATCTCCTCCAGAGGCCGGCCCACCTGGCCCAGCACGCCGCCGGCATTGTTGACCAGGATGTCGATGCCGAAGTCCCCGGCGGCCTCGGCCACGAAGGCCTCGACCTCGGGCCGGCTCGAGATATCCACGACCGCGGTTTCGCAAGCAGCCCCGCACAGGGCCTTCGTCTCGGCCAGCCCCGCGCCGTTGATGTCGCAGGCGAAGACCCGGGCGCCGCGCGCGGCGAAGGCCTGGGCGATGGCGCGCCCGAAGCCATGGGCCGCGCCCGTGACGATCGCGCGCTTGCCCTCGAAGGTGATGTTCATGTGCGCGCACCGGAGGTTTCGGGCGCACCCAATTCATCCAGGGTTTCCCAGGCGAGCGGCCGCCGTCCGTCCTCGATATCGCGGATGAGCTCGACCAGCCGCGCGGTCAGCGGCGTGGCGACGCCATGGCGCCGGCCCGCCTCGACGATAGGCGCGAGCTGGGCCGCCACCTCGGTCTTGCGCTTGCGCACGGCAAGGTCCCGATAGATGCCGCTATGGCTCTTGGCCGAGCGGCGGTTGAAGGCGACCAAGGAGTCCAAGGTGGCGGTCGCGGCCGCCATGCTTGCACCGGGCAGGAAGGCCGCGGGGTCGAAGCCGTTGAAGGCCTCGGGCTTGATCCCCGCCGCGACGGCCACGGCCATGACCTCTCGGCCCAGTGCGATCAGCAGGGGCCGGTGACGCTCCGAGGCGAGGCAGTCGGCGATGGAGGCATCGGTGAGGGCGGTCGCGATCAGCATCGCGCCATAGCCCAGCTTGCCCCAGAGATAGCCCCAGATATTCGCGGTCAACACCGCCCGATCGTCGAACAGCAGCAGCAGGCGATGAAGATCCTCGGCCCGCGGCGTGACCTTGCCGTCGATCTCCCCGACCACCACCGCGCCGCGCCCGGCATAGTGGATCACGCCGGGCGAGAGATAATCGGCGCCGAAATTGATGAAGGCGCCAACGGTCCGCCGCTCGCCGACCTGGGCCGCGATGGCGAGCTCGTTGAGGCCGTTCTGCAGCGAGACGACGCAGCCCTCTTCCGCCAGGAAGGGGGCGAGCGCCGCCGCGGCGGATTCCGTGTCATGGGCTTTCACGCAGAGAAAGATGGTTTCGAATTTTCCCTTGAGGTCCTGGGCCAGGAAGGCCGGCGCCTGGATCTGGAATTCCTCGATGGGACCGGTGATCGAAAGCCCCGAGGCATTGATCGCCTGGACATGCGCGGGGTCGCGGTCGACGAAGACCACCGGCTGGCCCGCGCGGACGAGATAGGCGCCGACGGTGCCGCCGATGGCGCCCGCGCCCCAGATCAGGATCGGGCTGCCGCTCATTCCCAGTTCGAATCGATGATGGTCCGCGTCTCGGCGACGGCGACGGCCCAGAGAGCGTCCATCTCCTCGTCGCTGCGCTCGTAATAGCCGCCGAAATTGCCGTCGCCCAGCTGGGCGCGGACTTCCTTCGCGCTGGCGATGCGCATCTTCTCATAGTCGATCATCGGCTTCTGCTGGCTCGGCGCCACCACCCCCGGCAGCCGGGTCCATTTGAAGTTCTCCATCCAGGAGGCATGGGAGGCCACGGGATCGATCTGCTTCACCTTGGCCCAGGTCTTGGGCGCGTTGTACCAGTTGTGAAATTTGATCTTGGTGCCGGGATGATCGGTCATCCATTCCTGCGCCAGGGTCGAAGCCGGCGAGTTGCCGCCATGGCCGTTGACGATGACGATGCGCCGGAAGCCCTGATCGGCCAGGCTGTCCAATACGTCGCGGATGACCTTGAGGAAGGTGTCCAGGCGCAGCGAGATCGTGCCGGGAAAGGCCCGGAAATAGGGCGTGATGCCGTAATTGACCGGGGGAAAGACCGGCACGCCCAAGGGCTCGGCCGCATCGACGGAGACCCGCTCGGACAGGATGCAATCGACCATCAGGCTGAGCTGGGCATGCTGCTCCGTGCTGCCCACCGGCAGCACCGCGCGATCGTCGCGCTTGAGATAGGCCTCCACCTGCATCCAGTTCATATCCTTAATTCTCATGGGACCTCCTCAAGGGGCTGGGTTTGGCGCCGGGCGCAGGTGCGCCGCCGCGCAGCGTTTCCAGCATGGGCAGCAGGATCTGGTCGATCTCGCGCGGATCGGGGGTATGGCGGTATTCGAAGGAGCGGGCGCCCGGGCGCAGCATGCCGACCACCCGCTCCGAGCCCGTGGCATAGACGGCGATGTCGATCCGGCGCAGGGCCTGGGCCAGGCCCGGGCTTTCCAGCAGCGTCGCCTCGATATCCTGGACATGGGGGGCGAAGCGCTGCACGCCCGCCTTCATGATGGGCAGGAACTCCGGGAAGGTGGAGATGATGCCCACCGCCGCCAGGGGATCGATCTGGGCGAGCAGGGTGCGGGTGCGCTCGGAAGGAATGTAATGCACGCCCAGCACCGGCTTCTTCGGCCCGGCGAGTGCGGCCACCTCCGCCTTGCGGTTGAACAGGGTGAGCACGAGATCGGCATTGCCGAGGCGCCGGCGGGCGAGGTCGCTGGCCGCGATCTCCGCCAAGGTCGTTGTCTGGATCCGGTCGCCCTCGGGCAGATGGCTGCGGATGTCGGCGCCATAGGCGCGGGTCGCCTCGTCGAACAGGCCGACGAAGATGAGCTGAAGGCCGCGGCCCCGGGAAACGCTGTCCGTGGGCGTGCGGCGGTTGATCCGGGCATTGACCAGGCCGGCGAGATCGGCGCCGGAGAGTCCGGCTGCCATGGCCTCGTCGAGCAATTGATCGATGCGGCGCTGCAGGCCCAGCACCTCCGGGCGGAGCTGCGTCCCCACCGAGCTGGAGACGAAGGTGCCGTTGCCCTGCTTGGTCTCCAGCAGGCCGACCTCCTTCAGCTCCTTATAGACCTGGCTCACGGTCATGGGCGCGATGCCGAGCTGGCGGGCCATGCTGCGCACCGGCGGCAGGCGCTCGCCCGGCTGGAGCTGGCCGCAGACGATCCCGTATTCGATCACGCCGCGCAGCTGGACGCCGAGCGGGACGGGGAGATCGGGATCGATATTGAAGGGCATGAAAGGGGGCCGGCTCCGCGGGATTGTTATATCAGACTATAACACTGGACAATCGCCCACAAGCCGGGGAGCGCATGCCTGCGCATAAGGCAGGTCTGCCGAAGCTGCGGGCAGGATGCACGGGAAGCCGCACGGGAAAATTGACTCGCGCCGCCGAGCTATGGTGTCATAATCGACTATAACAATAAGACGACGCTTTGGGGTCACTTACAGGGAGAACTGCCATGAGCAGATGGATTCGAGGCTTGCTGCTGGGCTGTGCCCTGGTCGCGATCGCGGCCACGGCGCAAGCCGCCACCCGGGGTGGCAAGATGATCTATGCCCGCTACGCCGATTCGCTCTGGCTCGATCCGGTGTTCAACGATGCCAATGTCGACATCTGGATCCTGACCAATCTCTACGACACGCTGCTGCAGCCGACGGCCGATGGCAAAGGCGTCTCGCCCGGCCTCGCCACGGCCTATCAGGTCTCCGACGATGGGCTGACCTTCACTCTCACCTTGCGCCAGGGCACCAAATTCTCCGACGGCTCGCCCATCACCGCGGAGGACGTGAAAGGCACCCTGGAACGGGCGCGCAATCCGAAGAACGGCATCTGGAACTTCATTCTCGAATCGGTCGATTCGGTGGAGATCAAGAGCCCGGACACGGTGGCGCTGCATCTGAAGCACCCCGACCCGACTCTGGCCGCGGGCCTCGCCACCTTCAACACGGCGATCATGCCCCAGAAGCTCTTCGACGCGACGCCGGGCGCCACCGACGAGGCGAAGGCCAAGGCCTTTGCCGAGCATCCTGTCGGCTCCGGACCCTTCATGTTCGACAGCTGGCAGCGCGGCACCCAGATGGTGATCAAGCGCAACCCCTACTACTGGCAGATGGGCGAAGACGGGAAGCCCTTGCCCTATCTCGACGAGGTCGATTTCCCGATCATTCCCGATGACGCGACCCGGATCCTGAAGCTCCAGGCCGGCGAGGTCGACGGCGCCGAGCTCATCCCCTATGCCCGGGTGCAGGAGCTGAAGAACGATCCGAACCTGAACATGGCGCTCTTCCCCTCGACCAAGGTGACCTTCCTCACCATGAACGTGCGGCCGAAGATGAAGGACGGCTCGGCCAATCCGCTCGCCGACGCGCGGGTGCGCCAGGCCCTGAACTACGCCGTCGACAAGGCCGCGCTGATCAAGATCGTCACCTTCGACGTGGGCACGCCGGTGATCTCCTACATGTCCTCGGCGACGCCGCTGGTCTCCGGCGACGGGCCGGCCTATCCCTATGATCCGGAGAAGGCCAAGGCCCTGCTCAAGGAAGCGGGCATCGCCCCGGGCACCACCATCACCTGCTTCGCTCTGGCGGGCAGCGCCGACGACAACGCGATCCTCTCCACCGTCCAGGCGATGTGGTCGGCGGTGGGCGTCACCTTGAAGATCGAGCAGGTCGACAATGCCACCCGCACGGCGCGCTACCGGGCGGGCGACTTCCAGATGCGCACCTCGCTCTGGACCGACGACATCGCCGATCCCAGCGAGATCACCTCCTATTTCGCCTATTTTCCCCATCATTCAATCGCTGCATAGCGGCTATGAGGACAAGACGATCGACAGCCTTTTCGAGGCATCCCAAAAGGAAGTCCGACAAGGCCAAGCGTGCCGACCAGTACAAGCAGATCCAGGATATCTACATGAAGGCGGCCCCGATCCTGTTCCTCTACCAGTCGCCCTATCCGGTGGCGCTGCGCAAGAACGTGAAGGGCTTCGTGCAGATCCCTCTGGGCAACAATATCTTTTCGGGCGCCTATATCGAGAAGTAAGCTCGCAGCTTGACGTCGCGCATCGCCGGGGCCGGCTCGTTTGCCGGTCCCGGCTGCCTGCTCCGGCTGGCCGCGGCTAATCCTGAACGCCCGGCGGATATCGAGCCCCGAGAGGGCCAGCCCCGAGAGGGAATGTGAGCCTGAATTATCTCGTCATCCGGCTGGCGCAGATCCTGCCCACCTTCTTTCTCATCATGGTGATCGTCTTCGTCCTCGTGCATCTCCTGCCGGGCGATCCCACCAGCGCGCTGCTGGGCATCCATGCGACGGACGAGGCGGTCAACCGGATCAACGAGCAGCTCGGCCTCAACCGCTCGATCCCGGTGCAGTTCCTGTTCTTCCTGCGCAGTTTCTTCCAGGGCGATCTGGGCAACTCGATCGTCCTGAAGGTCTCGGTGACGCGTCTCATCATCGAGCGTCTGCCGGTGACCCTCTTCCTGACCGCCTTCGCCGCCGTGCTGGCCGTGCTGCTGGCGGTGCCCATGGCCATGTGGGCGGCGCTGCGCCGCGACAGCCTCGTGGACGGGGCGATCCGCACGGGCTTCCAGATCGGCCTCTCCATGCCGGTGTTCTATATCGGCATCCTGCTGCTGACCTTCTTCGCCGCCCGGCTGCATTGGTTCCCGGTGGGTGGCTTCGGCAGCACCTTCAGCGAGGATCTCTATCACCTCTTCTTGCCGGCGCTGACCCTGGCCTTCAGCCTCTCCGCCGTGCTGATGCGCAATCTGCGCAACGGGATCATCGAGGTGCTGAATGCCGATTATGTGGATTTCGCCCGGGCCAAGGGGCTGCGCAACCGCCTGGTGCTGGGGCGCCATGTGCTGCGCAATGCCCTCATCTCCACCGTGGCCCTCTTCGGCCTCAATATCGGGACGCTGCTGGGGGGTGCCGTCATCACCGAATCCGTCTTCGCCATTCCCGGCGTCGGCCGGCTGATGATCGATTCGATCTATGGCCGCGACTATCCCGTCATCCAGGGGCTGACCCTCACTCTGGCGATCCTGGTCTCCCTGGTCTTCCTCGTGACGGATATGGTGCAGGCCTCCCTCGATCCCAGGATCGCGCGGCGATGACCATGCCCGTCACCTCGTCCGATCCGCGCGAGACGCGCGGCCGCCGGCGCATGTCGCTTCGAATCGGCGTCGCGATCATGCTGCCTGATGCTGATCTGCGCCTTCTTCCCCGGGCTCGTCGCGCCCTTATGATCCGCTCGCCTTCGACTACAACGGCCATCATGTCACCCGCCGAGCCTGGCGCATCCCTTCGGCACCGACAATTTCGGCCGCGATGTGCTGTCGCGGGTGATCTGGGCGACGCGGATCGACATGCAGATCGCCGTCTTCTGCACGCTGTTCCCCCTCATCTTCGGCACGCTGGTGGGGGCGGTGGTGGGCTATCGCGGCGGCTGGCTCGACGCCCTCTTCGGCCGGATCGTCGATCTCACCATCACCTTTCCCTTCCTGGTGATCGTCATCGCCATCGTCGCGGTGCTGGGGCCCGGGCTGTTCAACATGTATATCGCCGTCAGCGCCGTGGGCTGGGTCTTCTACGCCCAGCTCATGCGGGCGGATGTCCAGGTGCAGAAGCAGAGCGACTATGTCGCCGCCGCCAAGGTGCTGGGCTATGGCGAGGCGCGGATCATCTTCCGCCATCTCCTGCCCAACGCCATCACGCCGATCATCGTCTATTGGATGACCGACATGGCCCTCGACATCCTGCTGGGCTCGAGCCTCGGCTATCTCGGCCTCGGCGCCCAGCCGCCGACGGCGGAATGGGGCGTCATCATCGCCGACGGCAAGAATTTCATGAGCACGGCCTGGTGGATCTCGGTCTTTCCGGGCATCGCCATCGTGCTGGCCGGCGTCGGCTTCAGCCTGGTCGGCGACGGCATCGCCGATATCTTCCGGCGGCGGCGCTGATGCCGGCCGCCGCCCAAAAGGCCGCATCCCCGGAAGCCGAGGCTTTGCTCGCGGTGCGCGATCTGCGCGTCGGCTTCGGGACCGGCGAGCATGAGCTCAAGGCCGTGGACGGCGTCGATTTCGACGTGGCGCCGGGCGAGGTGCTGGGCCTGGCGGGCGAATCCGGATCGGGCAAGAGCGTCACCTTGCGCGCGCTCCTGCGCCTCATCCACCCGCCGGGCCATGTGAGCGGCCAGGTCCTCTGGCGCGGCCGCGATCTCCTGCGGATGCCCGAGCCGGAGCTCCGGCGTGTGCGCGGCGGCCAGATCGGCCTCATCTTCCAGGAGCCCATGACGGCTCTCAACCCCGTGCTGACCGTGGGCATGCAGATCCGCGAGAATCTCCAAGAGCATACCGACCTGGATGCCGCGGGGCGCAAGGCACGGGCCATCGAGCTGCTCGACCATGTCGGCATTCCGGCGGCCAAGACGCCGCATCGAGGATTATCCGCATCAATTCTCCGGCGGCATGCGCCAGCGGGCGATGATCGCCATTGCGCTCGCCTCCAGCCCGAAGCTCCTGCTGGCCGATGAGCCCACCACCGCGCTCGACGTGACCATCCAGGACCAGATCCTGAAGCTGATCCTCCGGCTGCGGCGCGAGCTCAATATGAGCGTGGTGCTGGTGACCCATGATCTGGGCGTCATCGCCCAGACCTGCGACCGCCTCGCCGTGATGTATGCGGGGCGGGTGGTGGAGACCGGGCCGGTCACGCGAGATCTTCCGCCAGCCGCGCCACGCCTACACGCTGGGCCTGCTCAACTCGGTGCCGCGGGCGGGCGTCATGCGCCAGCCGCTCGCCTCGATTCCAGGCCAGCCGCCGTTGCTCTCCGATCTGCCCCAGGGCTGCGCCTTCGCGCCCCGCTGCCGCTTCGTGATCGATGCCTGCCGCCAGGCGCGCCCGCCCTTGGTCGAAGTCGACGCCGGCGCATCGCTCGGCCTGCATCCGCCATGACATCGTCGCCGAGGCCTGAGCGAGCGATGAACGCGGTGCAGCCCTTCATCACCGTCGAGAACCTGTCCATGAGCTTCCGGCGCCATGGCTCCTTCTTCGGTCGCCTGAGCGGCGAGCCGGTCCAGCTCATCCGCGCCCTCAACGGCGTCAGCTTCACCGTCGCGCGCGGGGAGACTCTGGGGATCGTCGGCGAATCCGGCTGCGGAAAATCGACCCTGGCGCGCTGCCTCGTCCGGCTGCTGACGCCCCAGGGGGGCCGCATCGTCTATGACGGGCTGGATGTGCTGAGCCTGGAGGAGGCCAAGCAGCGGGCCTATAGCCGGCGCGTGCAGATGGTCTTCCAGGATCCCTACAGCTCCCTCAACCCGCGCATGACCGTGGGGCAGATGCTGGCCGAGGCGATCCGCTTCCATGGCCTGCGCCAGGGCGCCGGGGTGGAGCAGCGCATCAGCGAGCTCCTCGATCTGGTGCGCCTGCCGGCGGATGCGACGGCCCGCTATCCCTATGAGTTCAGCGGCGGCCAGCGCCAGCGCATCGGCATTGCGCGCGCGCTCGCCGTCGAGCCCGAATGCCTGATTGCCGACGAGCTGGTCTCGGCCCTCGACGTCTCGGTCCAGGCCCAGATCGTCAATCTCCTGCTGGAGCTGCAGGAGCGGCTCGGCCTTACCGTGCTGTTCATCGCCCATGATCTGCGGCTTGTGCGCCATATCTCCCACCGGGTCGCGGTCATGTATCTGGGCGCCATCGTCGAGCTGGCGGAGACCGAGCGCCTTTTCACCACCCCCGGCCATCCCTATACCGCCGCTTTGCTGAAGGCCGCACCCGAGCTCGATCCCGCCCGGCGCTCCGCCGTCGATGCCGTGCGCGGCGAGCTGCCGAGCCCGCTGGCCATCCCCAGCGGCTGCCCCTTCCATCCTCGCTGCCCCATCGCCATCGACCGCTGCCGGGTTGAGGTCCCCCTCTTGCGCGAGCTGGCGCCCGGCCATATCGCCGCCTGCCATCTCGCCAAGCTGTGAGGCGCGGAGGTATCCTTCGTTCCTCGCTTCCGTCATTCCCGCGAAAGCGGGGATCCAGGGCAGCCGGCGAGGTCCCGATCATGTCGCCCTGGATCCCCGCTTTCGCGAATGACGGTTTGAATTGGTAGGGAGCGCGATGACTGCACGAGAACCCATTGCCGGCGCTGCCGCGTGGCAGGGCCGCGAGATGGCGGACCATCCGCGCTGGCGCCGTGATCTGACGCCGGCGGAAATCGAGGAGATCGATCGCGGCTTGCGCGCGGTCCAAGGGCTTCCGTGGCGCGAGGTCACCGCAGATAATTTTCCCTTGCCGGGCATGACGCATCGCTTCGCCGAGATCGCGGAGGAGCTCGAGGAAGGCTCGGGCATGGTCAAGCTGCGGGGCCTGCCCGTCGAGCGCTACACGCCGGAGGAGCTGCGCCGGATCTGGTTCGCCATCGGCTGCCATCTCGGCACGCCGGTCTTCCAGAACCGCCGCGGCGAGCTCATGCGCGAGATCCGCGACGAAGGCAGCGAGGCGGGGCAGCGCTACGGCCAGGTGACGACGGGGGCGGGCGAGGGAAAAGCCTTTCTCTCCTCCTATGCCCGCACCCTCACCAACGGCGCATTGCGCTTCCACACCGACCGCACGGATGTGGTGGGGCTGCTCTGCGTCCAGCAGGCCAATGCCGGCGGAGTCAGCCGGCTGGTCAGCTCCGTCGCCATCCATAACGAGATGCTGCGGCGGCGCCCCGATCTGCTGGATCTCCTCTTTGGGGATTTTCACCGCAGCCGCTTCGGCGAGGAGGCGGCGAGCCCCGCCGTCACCTATGCGCTGCCGGTCTTCGGCCTTCGCGCCGGCAAGTTCACCAGCCATTTCTCGCTCACCTATATCGAGGCGGCGGAGATGGCCGGAACCGTGCCGAAGCTGACCGCGGCCCAGCGCGAGGCTCTCGATATGCTGCTGGCGCTGGCCGAGGAGCTCTCCTTCGACATGACCCTGGAGCCCGGCGACATGCAGTTCCTGAACAACCATGTCGTCTACCATGCCCGCACGGCCTTCACTGACGGTCCGCGCGAGCGCGAGCATCGCCTGCTCTATCGCCTCTGGCTGGCCATGCCCAACAGCCGCGACACTGCCCGAGGGGCATGAGGTGCTCTGGGGCACGACCGCCGCCGGGGCGCTGCGTGGCGGCATCGGACAGGTTGAAATGTGACGAAGGATCTCATCGCTCGCCTCGCAGCGTTGAAACTTCGCCTCTTAAGAACAGGGGGAAGTGCCGCTTCGCCTTATCGCGGCATGCCGTTGGCGAGCTTGTAGCGGCTGCCCAGGCTGTAGCGCGAGCCGGGATAGGTGAAGAGGCTCTTGGTCGCCGGTGCGCCGCCCACCCAGGTGCGCCGGCTCAGCAGCAGGCAGGGCTCCTCGGCGCCGATATCCAGCAGGCGGCAGGCCTCGGCGTCGGGAGTCACGGCGAAGACGATCTGCTCCACCTCGGTGGCGGGCGCGATGTTCTGCAGATAGCGGTTCGTCGTCTGGCTCTCGAAATCCTGTTCGAGATAGGCCGGTGAGAAGAAGGGGGTGACGAAGCGCTCCTCCAGCTGAACCGGCAGATCGTCCTCGTGATGCACGATCAGGGAGCGAAAGACCTTGGCCCCCGGACGCAATTCGAAGTTCGTCGCGAGCTCGACGCTGGCGCGCACCGCCTCCAGCTTCACCACCCGGGCGCGATGGCGATGGCCATGGGAGATGATCTCCTCGGCGATGTCGCGGATCTCCAGCAGGCCGGTGCGCTGCTGGCGCGCGGCGACGAAGGTGCCCACGCCCTGGATGCGCGAGACCAGCCCCTCGGCGGAGAGCTCGCGCAAGGCCCGATGCACCGTCATGCGCGAGACGCCGAGCGCCTCCACCAGCTCCAGCTCCGAAGGCAGGCGTGCGCCATCGGCCCATTCGCCGCGCATGACGCGATCGAGGACATGCTGCTTGACCCGCTCATAGAGCGGCGCCGGTTTGGAGGTCTCACGCAGGGTCATGGGAGATCTCCGTTCGCAAGGACGGGCGCGCGGCGACCACCGGCTTTCGTCCTTCGCCGCGCGCTTGTATAAGCATCCCCATGCGTCTTCCCAGTTTTTCCCTGGCCGGACAGGTTGCGGTGGTGACCGGCGCCTCGCGCGGGATCGGCCAGGCGATCGCGATCGGCTTGGCCGAAGCGGGGGCGCAGGTGATCGCCGCCGGCCGCGATCAGGCCGCTTTGGCCGAGACGGTGGCGGGCATCGAAGCCGCGGGCGGGGCGGGCGAGGGGAGGCCGCTGGATGTCACCGACATCGCCGCCATCGATCGCTTCTTCGGCGGGCTCGGCCCACCTCGATATCCTGGTCAACAATGCCGGCATCGAGGATGTGCGTCCGTCTCTCGAGATGGACGAGGCTTTGTGGGACCGCATCCTCGATACCAATCTGAAGGGCGCCTTCTTCTGCGCCCGGGCCGCCGCGCAGCTGATGCGGGCGAACGGGGCGGAGAGGGGCGGCAGCATTCTCAATCTCTGCTCCCTCACCTCGGAGGTGGGGGTGCCGACCGCCGTGCCCTATGGCTCCTCCAAGAGCGGGCTGCTGGGCATGACCCGGGCCTTGGCCGCGGAATGGGCGAGCCTCGGCATTCGGGTCAATGGCATCGGGCCCGGCTATTTCCGCACCTCGTTGACCGAGGTCTTCTATCGCGATGAAGCCTGGCAGGCGGCCATGCGGGACAAGATCCCGCTCCGCCGCTTCGGCCGGATGGAGGATCTGATGGGGGCCGCGGTCTTCCTCTGCTCCCCCGCCGCCGCCTATGTCACCGGCCAGGTGCTCTATGTCGACGGCGGCTATCTCGCCTCGATCTAGGCGTCTCACGGCCGGATGATGGTCTTGAGCGCCGTGGCCTCGCCCCGGATCAGCCGCTCATAAGCTGCGGGAACTTCCTCGAGGCCGATGGGCGCCGTGATCAGCCGGGCGAGCTTGGGCGCCAGCCGCGGCAGCATCGCCACGGCATCGGCCTGCTCGTCGCGGAAGACGCTGCAGCCGCGCAGATCGAGCTCCCGCTCCACCAGCAGATTGGCGTCGAGCTGGCCGGCGCCATGGAAGATTCCCACCAAGGCGATCCGGCCGCCGGCCGATACGCTGTGGACCAGCTTCTGCAGCACCTCGAAGGAGCCGGTGGCCTCGACCGCGTAGCGCGGCCCCGTGGGCGGACAGCGCCGCGCGATCGCGGCTGGATCGAGATCGATGGCCTCGACCCCGGCGACCTCGGCCAGCAGGCGGGCGCGCGCCGCATTGCGCTCGACCAGCAGGACCGGCCCCAGGCCTTCCTCGCGCAGCAGCAGGGCCAGGAGCCCGCCGATAGGCCCGCCGCCGGCGATGAGGATCGGCTGGTCAGGGGCTGGATCCAGGCGCTGGCGGACATGGAGCGCCACCGCCAGCGGCTCGCTGAGGGCGGCGATCTCCGGCGTCACGCCCGGCGGCACCCGCAGCACGCGATCAGCGGCCAGCAGCGTCTCCTCGGCGAAGCCGCCGTCGGAGACCTCGCCGACATAGCCCATCTCCAGGCAGAGATTGCCGTTGCCTTCGAGGCAATGGACGCAGCTTCCGCAATTGGCCCGGGAGTCCGCCACCACCAGATCGCCGGGGCGGAAGCCCTCCACATCGGCGCCGAGCTCGGCGACGGTGGCGGCGAACTCATGGCCCGGCGTCACCGGCAGATGGGAGATCCACATGCCGGTGCGGTAGTTGTGCAGATCCGAGCCGCAGATGCCCGCGGCCGCGACCTTGAGGCGCAGATAGCCGGCCGGGGGCGGGCCGGGCGGAGGGACTTCCTCGACGCGAAGCTCGCCCACGCCATGCAAGCGGACCGCGCGCATGGCCCTCACCGCGCCAGCGCCCGGCGGCGCGGCTCGGACACCGCCCGGGCATGGCCGTCGAAGCCCTCGTAGCGCGCCAGCTCATGGGCATGGCCGGCGAGCTCGCCATAGGCCGCCTCGGTCACATAGCCGATGGAGGTGCGCTTCATGAAATCGAAGACCGAGAGGGGCGAGGCGGTCCGCGCCGCCCCGCCCGTCGGCAGCACGGCATTGGGGCCGAGGACGAAATTGCCGAGGGTTACCGGCGTATGGGGACCGAGCAAGATCTCGCCGGCATTGCGGATTCGCCCCATCACCGTCATGGGCTCTCCGGCCAGGATCTCCAGATGCTCGGGCGCATAGGCATTGACGAAATCGACCGCCATGTCGAAATCGCGGGTCAGCACGATGCCGCCATGGGCGCCGGTGAGCACGGCCTGGGAGAAGCGCGCCCGGCCCGGTTCCATCTCGGCCCAATAGCCCGGCAGAGCGGCGCGGGCGGCTTCGGCGACGGCGCGGCTGTTGGTCACGAGAAAGGCGGACGAATCCGGGCCATGCTCTGATTCGATGATGAGATCGAGGGCGGCCAGCGCGCCATTCGCCGTCTCATCGGCGAGGATGAGGCATTCGCTGGGGCCCGCGGGCGTGCCCGGATCGATGACGGTGGAGAGCAGGCGCTTGGCCGCCACGACCCAGGGGCTGCCAGGCCCCACCACCTTGACGCAGCGCGGCACGGTCTCTGTGCCATAGGCCACGGCGGCGATGCCGGGCGCCCCGCCGCATTTGTAGATCTCCTCGATGCCCACCAGCCGGGCGGCGACCAGCGTTCCGGTATCGACCCGCCCGTCGGGCCCGGGTGGGGTGATGACGATGATGCGCGGCACGCCCGCGACCACCGCGGGAATTGTCGTCATCATGACGACGCTGGGAAAGGAGCCCTTGCCGCGCGGGACATAGCAGGCGACGGAATCGATGGGCCGCACGCGATCTCCGGCAAAGGCGCCGGGGCGGATCTCCTTCAGCCACATCTCCTCGGGCTTCTGTGCCTCATGGAAGCGCCGGATATTGCCGATGGCATAGTCGATGGCGCGCCGCACCGCCGGCTCGATCTCCCGGAAGGCGCGCTCGAACTCCTCCTCGCTGGCGCGCAGGCTCATGGCCGGCGCCTCGACCTTGTCGAATTCGCGGGCGAAGCGCAGCAACGCCGCATCGCCGTCGCGCCGGACGGCTTCGATGATGGGCGCCGCCCGCTCGAGGAAGCTGGAGAGATCGGCTTCCGTCCGGGTCAGCAGGCCCGGGGGGATCGTCGTCGCCGCGGTCAGGTCGTGCAGATTGGGGAGAGGCGCATTCGACATCGGCGGTTTCACCTCACGCAGCTTGGGCCTTCATCGTCTCCTCGCGAATGGTGCGGATCACCTCGCGCTGGAGGTCGATGAATTCCCGGGTCGAGAACATGTCCTGGTGGCGCGGGCGGGCGAGGCCGACGTGATAGGCGGTCTTGATCCGGCCCGGCGCGATGCTCATGACGACGATGCGGTCCGACATATAGACCGCCTCCTCCACGTCATGGGTGACGAAGAGGACCGTCAGACGGTGCTCCTCCCAGATCCGGGTCAGCAGCTCCTGCATCTGGTGGCGGGTCAGCGCGTCCAGGGCGCCGAAGGGCTCGTCCATCAGCAGCATCTTCGGGCGATAGGACAAGGCACGCGCGATGGCCACGCGCTGCTGCATGCCGCCGGAGAGCTGGCTCGGATAGGCATCGCCGAATTTTCCGAGCTTCACCAGCTCCAGATGTTCGGCCGCGACCTCCCGGCATTGGGCGCGCTTCATGCCTGCGGCCTTGAGGGCGAATTCGACGTTCTGGCGGGCGGTCAGCCAGGGCAGCAAGGTATAGCTCTGGAAGACGACCCCACGGTCGAGACCCGGCCCCGTCACCGGGGCCCCATCGACCAGAAGCTCGCCATGGTCGAAATCCTGCAGCCCCGCCACGATGGAGAGCAGCGTGCTCTTGCCGCAGCCCGAGGTCCCGACCAGGGAGACGAACTCATTGTCGGCCAGGGTCAGATCGATGTCGTGGAGGGCCTCGACCTGGCGCGCGCCTTCGCCGAAGGTCTTGCCGAGCCCGCGCAGCTCCAGCTTGGGCGTCATGTCCCATGCCTCAGGTTGTAGCGGAACAGCACGCGCTCCCCGGCTTTCATCAGCTGATCGGTGATGAGGCCGAGCACGCCCAGAAACAGGATGTAGCCGATGATGGTGTCGGTCTGGAAATAGCGCTGGGAGACGGTGATGCGATAGCCGAGACCCGAGGTGGCCGCCACCAGCTCGGCCACCACCACCCAGGTCCAGGCCCAGCCGAGGCTGATGCGCAGCGTGTCCCAGATCCCGGGGAAGGCCGAGGGCACGACGATCTTCATCAGGATCTTGAGGTCGCTGAGCCCCAGGGTGCGGCCGAGGCCGATGAAATCGCCCGGCACCCGCTTGACGTTGTCCTGGATCAGCAGGACCTGCTGGAAGAAGGTGCCGATCCAGATGATGAGGAATTTCTGCCCGTCGCCGGTGCCCGACCAGAGGATGGTCAGCGGCACGAAGGCGACCACCGGCATGTAGCGGATGAAATCGGTCAAGGGCTCGATCGCTGCCTCCCAGAAGCGGTAGGAGCCGATGACGACCCCGATGGGAATGGCCATGACCGAGGCGATCGCGAAGCCGACGATGATGCGATAGAGGCTGACGCCCGCGTCCTGCCAGAGCGTCCCGTTGGCCGCCAGCGAGACCATGCGCAGCCAGACGCTGCCGGGCGAGGGCAGGAAGAGCGGGCCCACGATTCCGGCCCCGGTGGCGGCCGCCCAGGCCGCCACCAGAAGCAGGAACACCGAAGCAGCGATGGCGATGAAGCCGGCGCGGTTGATCCGGGCGCCGATCCCGAAGAGCCGCCGCCGGCGGCGGCGGGGCGGCGCCGGCCGCGCCGTGGTGCCGGTGCCAGCCCTCATTTGATCCATCGCCGCTGGCCGGCGCCCAGGTCGCCGCCGCCCTACTGGGCCGCCGCGACGAAGCGCGGATCGATCAACTCGGCCGCGGTGACATCCTTGGTGAGGATGCCGGCCTTCTTCGCCGCCTGGAGCACGTCGGCGAAGGTCTTGGCCGAGAAATCGCCCTGGAGCGCCTGCTTGTTCTCCGCCAAGGAATAGTAGCGCACGCCGTCGAAGGCGGTCTCGAGATCGGCCAAAGTAGAGCCGACGGATTTGGCGATGATCTCGCGGCCCTCGGAGGTATGCGCCTTGTAGTACTGCACCGCCTGGTCCCAGGATTTGACCAGTGCCAGCACCTGGCCGGGCTTCGACTTCAGCACCTCGTCGCGAATGACGAGCACGTCGCTGACCAGTCCCGGATCCTCGCCTGCCGTATAGAGCAGCTTCACATCGGGGTCCTGCTTGCGGGCGATGGTGAGATAGGGCTCATAGGTGACCGCCACGGGCACGCGCTTGGCGATCAGCGCGCTGCCGGCATCGGCGGCGGGCATCGGCACGATCTGGACATCGGCGATGGTCATGCCATTGGCCTGGAGGGCGTAGTTCAGCAGGATGTCGCTGGTCGTGCCCTGCTCGAAGGCGACCTGCTTCCCCTTCAGATCGGCAATGCTGTTGATGTCCTTGCCGGCGATGATCGCATCGGCCGACATGCTGATATCCTCCAGCATCACGATCTTGATCGGCAGGCCGGCCGCCGCCATGGCCATGGCGGTATGGGTCGCGATATTGGCGCCGTCGATCTGGCCGCTGGCCAGCGCGGCGTTGATGTCCTTGTCCTCGGTGAAATTGACCAGCTCGACTTTCTCGAGGCCATTCTTGGCGAAGATGCCCTCGGCGGCCGCGATCTGCCATTGGCCGTAGCCGAGCCATGGCTCCAATCCGAGCTTGAAGCTGCCGGCTTCCGGCTTGGTGGGGATCGGTTCATCGGCCAGCGCCGGCATGGCGGCGAGGCCGAGGCAAAGGGCGACGGCTCCGGCCGCCCCGCGCAATTCCTTGGCAAACCCCTGAATCATGGTCCCTCTCCTGTTTGGCTCACGGTTGTTGTTTGGACGCCGGTCGAACGCAGAACTGGCCCTTGGCTCTGGCGCTTATTGTGATCCGCAGGGTCGCGGCCAGGTCAAGTGAAAAGTATATACAAGTCGCTACAACCTACTTCGCCAGGGCGGCCAGCGTTCCTCCGGAGATTCCGTCTGCCAGCAGCCCGACCGAGGTCGCGAAATAGGTCGAGCGGTTCCATTTCATGATGATCTTGTAATTGCTGTAGGTGAGCCAGCCGGGGCCCGTGGGGCCGTCCGGGGCCACCAGGGCCACCGGCTCGTCGGTCGCCGGCAGATCGCTGCCGTCGGGGTTGCGCAGGCCCAGCGCCTGCCATTCGCGCATGGGCCGATCGTTCTTCCAGCCGATCAGGGATTCGGCCATGCCGGGCGGCAGGCGCACGGGGCGCCCCCAGGTCTGGTCCCGGCGCCAGCCGTTGCTGGCGAGATAATTGGCGATGGAGGCGAAGACGTCGGCCTGGTCGGTCCAGATGTCACGCCGACCGTCGCCGGTGTAGTCGACCGCATATTTGAGATAGCTGGAGGGCATGAACTGGGATTGTCCCATGGCCCCGGCCCAGGAGCCGGTCATGGCGTCCGGCGTGATGTTCTTGTCCTGCAGGATGATGAGCGCATCGATGAGCTCGGCGCGGAACATCTCCTGCCGGCTGCTGCCATAGGCGAGCGTGGCCAGGGATTTGATCACCGAATAGCCGCCGGTGAACCGCCCGAAGTCGGATTCGACACCCCAGAGGGCGACGATGAAGGGCGGCTGGACGCCATAGGTGACGGCGATCTTGTCCAGCAGTGGACGGTATTCGTCGAGGAGATTGCGGCCCTGGTCGACCCGCTGCTTGGTCACGGTCCGGGCGCGATACTGGGCGAAGGTAATGGTGAATTCCGGCTGGCTGCGGTCGAGATCGAGGACCTTCTGGTCGGGCTCGAGCCCGCCGAGCGCTTGGTCCAGAGTCTGCTGCGAGACGCCCTTCGCCGCCGCCTCCTGGCGCACACCCTGCAGCCAGTCCGCGAAGTTGGCGTTGGGCTGCTGAGCCGGCACGGCCGGCGCGGTCGCCGTGCTGGCGCTGGGGGCCGGCGCGCTCGGCGTCGCGGGCGCCCGGGCCGGCTGACCCGCGCAAGCGGTCAGCAGAGCCAGGGTCAGGCCGGCGAGCGCGGGCTTCAGCGAGCGGGATGCGGAGACAGGGATCATCGGGACCTCGGGACAAAGGCAGCCTGGCTGCAAGCCTTAACCCAATTCCGGCTGGGGGAAAACCGTCGTTGCCGCTGAGCGCCACCCCCAGATGTTATAAGACGACCTGCTCACCCCCTGAGATGGAGGATGGAAAATGATCATCCGCATGTGGCGCGGCCCGGTGCCGAAGGCCAAGCGCGAGTCCTATGTCGGCTATCTCCAGAAGACCGGCCTCGGCGACTATGCCAAGACGCCGGGCTGCAAGGGCGTCTATCTCCTGTGCCGCGACATCGGCGATCAGGTCGAGTTCCTCACCATGACCATGTGGGACTCGATCGAATCGGTCAAAGCCTTCGCCGGCGAGGACTATATGAAGTCGCGCTATTATCCCGAGGACGAGAAGTTCCTGACGGTCTTCAATCCCCTGGTCGAGCATTTCGAGGTGGTGGCGGCGCCGCCGGCGTAAGCTCGGCGCGGACCGCAGGCATGACGGCGGTGGCGAGCCGGCGCATCGTCTCCCATTCGCGCTCCCGGTTCGCGCCGCTCCCGTCCATGGAGGCCATCAGCAGCGTCCCGAAAGGGCCGGTGCGCTGCCGCAGGCCGAGGATCTTCTCGGCGACGGTCTCGGCCGAGCCATAGACCACCATGCTCTTGATAAGCTGCTCGGCGGTGAATCCGGTATCGGGCTGTTTGGGGTCGGGCTTCATGACCATCGTGTAATTCGCCCGCTTCAGGGCTTCCCAAAGATAGGAGAAGTAGTAGTGGTTGCTGCCTTTGGGATCGAGCGCCCAGTCGAGCGCCTGCTGGTCGCTCTCGCCGACCACGATATTGCGGGCCAGCCGCCAGTCCGCGCCGTCGGGCTCGCGGCCCGCCTCCTGGCAGCCCTCCAGATACTTCTTCCAGTGGCTTACCACGGAATATTCCGGCATGAAATTGGCGCTGATCGGCCCCCAGCCGCGCTTGGCCGCCGTCTTGACGCTCTCCGAAAAAGGCGACATGGCCGAAATGGCGATCGGCGGATGGGGCTTCTGGAAGGTCCGCGGCATATAGCCCATGCCGAGCGTCGGCACGATCTCCTCGGTCAGCTTCACATGCCAGTGCTTGCCCTTGATGTCGTAGGGCGGTTCCTGGGTCCAGAGCTTCACGATGGTGTCGATGGATTCCATCAGCCGCTCGTTGCGGATGGTGGGATCGGTGTTGCCGAAAATCTCGTGATCGCTCGCCAGCCCGGCCGGGCCGAAGCCGAAGACGAAGCGCCCGCGGCTCATATGGTCGAACTGCGCCGCCTCCGCCGCGACGATGACCGGATGATGATTGGGCAGGCCGATGACGCCGGTGCCGAAGGTCAGATTCTTGGTTCGATGGATCAGCGAGGCCATGAACATCATCGGTGAGCTCAAAGGCTCGGTCCGGGCCGAGAAATGCTCGCCCACCCAGACTTCGTTGAAGCCCAGGGCATCGGCGTGAAGGATCTTGTCGGTGTTCTCGGCGATGGTCTCATGCATCGGCCGATGCGGCGGATGCAGGGGCATCATGAACAGGCCCAGCTTCATCTTGCTCCTCCCTCGGTCGCGGCATTGCCGAGCGAAGAATAGCAAAGCGCGTGCCGGAGGCGAATTCCAGGTATCTCGCCGTTCGATAGAGCCCATCCAGCTCTCTCTCCCCTTTCGGAGGGGCGAGGGGGGAAGTTGGTCAGGAACGTTAGTTGAAATCCCGCGGGATGCGCTCGTTCCAGCGGCGCCTCACGAGCTGCTTGTCGCCTTCATAGGCATCGAGGCTCGCCTCGATGATGAAATGGCTCTTGTCAGCGCGCATCACCGTACGGGTTTCGCTGCGGGTCTTCCAATCACCGCGGCCGATGGCGATGGAATAGACGATCTCGATCTTCGGCCGAGAGGGGATCGTCGTCGCGGATGCGATAGGATTCGCGCTGCACGAAATCCGTCTCCAGCCCGATATGCTCGATGGTGGAGCGGCCCATATCCTCCTCGATGCAATAGGTCGAGATTCCCGCCCCGATGTCGCGCTCGATCCAGCGCCGGCCCTTGGACGGGCGGTGATAGGTCTTGGCCAGCGGCTCGGCGCCCTCCGAGGCCGCGAAGGGGCGGAGCTTGGCATCCTCCCCTCGGGGTTCGCGCACCGGCAGCTCGAGGCGGCTGGCGCCGGTGAAGATCTTCAAGGTCACGGGCTCGGGCGAGGGCCAGACCAGGGGCCAATAGCTGGTGGAGACCGCGACCCGGATGCGGTTGCCGGCGGCGAAGCCATGGGCGATGTCGTTGAGGACGACCGTGACCCTGTAGCGCTCGCCCGGTACCAGGGCCGTCGGATGCTCATGGCTGTCGCGATGGGTGAGGTTCAATAGCCCATAGGTGATTCGGGTCACCGCGCCATCGGGGGCGATCTCGTTGAGGCGCACGGCGACGAAGGCCGCCGGGCGGTCGACCGACAGTTCGAGGGTTACCTGGGGCGCGCCCATGATCTCCAGCCGGGCGGGCAAGGGCTCGCTGTCGAAGCAGAGGGAGCGGCCGTCATCGACGCGCTGGTCGAGGGGGCGCTCCGGCCCGATGCCGAAGCCGCACCAGGCGCCGCAGCCTTCACCCACCGATTGCGGCGAGAGCGTCTCGGCCAGGCTTTCGGCCTCCGGCTTCTCCGCCAGACGGCCGCCGGCGTTCAGCGCCAGGGTGCGGACCTCGATGTTCGGGCTCGGCCATTGCGGCTCGGCGACCCAGCGTCCGGGCCGCTCGTCGTAATAGGCGAGCGGTCGCTCCGGCTCCTCCATCCAGACCCGGTATTCCGGCTCGTCCATGATGCCGGTCTCGATGCCCTTCAGCCATTTGTCCCACCAGCGCAGCGATTCCTGGAGGAAGCCGATCTGCGGGCCGGGCTTGGCGAAATGCGGATATTTATGTGCCCAGGGCCCGATCAGCCCCTTCTTGGGGCATTGCAGATGGGCCAGCATGCGCGAGATCGTATTGGAGTAGCCGTCGGCCCAGCCGCCCACGAGATAGACGGGGCAGGTGATGGCGCTCCAATCCTCGCAGATGGAGCCATGCTTCCACAGCTCGTCGCGGCGCTGATGACGGAGCCAATGGGCGACCAGCAGCGGCTGATGATTGAGGCGCTTCAGCCAGACCTCGCGCCAGGCTTCGCCGAGCAGGGCCTTGTCGGGCGTGCGCGACATATAGCCGAGCATCACCGAGGCCCATTGCAGATTGTCGTTCAGCAAGCAGCCGCCCATGAAGTGGATGTCGTCGGCATAGCGGTCGTCGGTGGAGCAGAGGGAGATCACGGCCTTCAGCTCCGCCGGCCGGCGGGCGGCGACCTGCAGCCCGTTGAAGCCGCCCCAGGAGATCCCGATCATGCCGATGCTGCCGGTGCACCAGGGCTGGGCCGCGATCCATTTCAGGACCTCCAGGCAGTCGTCCTGCTCCTGCTTCAGATATTCGTCGTCGAGCAGCCCGTCGGATTCGCCGGAGCCCCGCATGTCGACGCGGATGCAGGCATAGCCGTTGCCGGCGAAATAGGGATGGGTCAGGTGATCGCGCTCCGCCGTGCCGTCGCGTTTGCGATAGGGGAGATACTCCAGGATCGCCGGCACGGGATTCCGCTCCGCATCGGCCGGCAGCCAGATGCGCGCCGCCAGGCGGCAACCGTCCGACAGCGTGATGAACAGATTTTCGATCTCGCGCAGCTGGCGCGGGAATTGCGTGACGATGTCCATGACCGTTCCGTTGCTGTGGGATGACCGCCAGGATGGCTTGGGGCCGCGATCCTAAGCCGGGCGGCGCGGGGCGTTCAACCGGCTGATAACGTAATTCGTAAAAATATGACTAATGCTGACCGAGAATCCTTGCCTGTTGTTTACTCTTCGGTAAGGTGTTCCCGGGGACGCATGGGTGGGGGATGGGGCGTAATGGCATTCAAATCTGGGCGCAGCCTATGGCTGGCGCTGATGGCGGTCATTGTCTGCGGCGCGGCGCCCGGGGCGGGCTGGGCGCAGACCACCAATCTGCTGGATGGCGGCGACAGCGTCTTCGTGCCCTATGACAACGGTACAAGCGGTCCGGTGTCGGGCCACTCGCCGACGGTCAATCTCGGATTCGGCGATAGCACCGCCTCGACGCCCTTCCTGATGGACACCGGCTCGACCGGCATCGTCGCCTCCGCGGACATCTTCCAACCCGGACCGGATGCGGTGAATCTGGGCGCCGGGAGCCAAACCTACAGCAGCAGCGGCGTCATCGAGGTCGGCACCTGGTACTCGGCCACGCAGAACATCTACGACTCCAATGGCAATCTGGTCGCGACCGCCGATGTGCCGGTGCTGCAGGTTACCAGCATCAAATGCGAGCAAAACGCCCGCAACTGCACCCCCAGCGATAATCCCACGGGCGTTTCGAACATGGGCGTCGGCTTCGCCCGCGAGTCCGGGGGCGACGCGAATCGCAAGAAGCCGGACTACAATGCCTTCCTCAACCTGACCAGCGTCGCCGGCTCCAACGGCACGCTGCAGCCGGTGCCCGCCGATTGGCACAACGGCTTTGTCGTGACTCCGACCGGCATCTATCTCGGCCTGACCTCGAGCAATACCGCCAATGGGGCGCTGGTAAAGCTGATGCCGGACGCGGCCAACTCGTCGCCCGGGCTGCCGGAATGGAAGCCCGCGCCCATGATGATCAGCCTCAACGGCGCCACCTCCAGCGGCAATGTCCTGATGGATACCGGGCTCACCACCGGCTATCTCTCGGATGCCAATTATCAGGGAAGCTTGGCGCAGTGTCCGGGGCAGGAGGGCGGCGACAACTGCCTTCCCTCGGGCTCGATGGTCGCTCTCTCCTTGCCCGGGCAGGCCCATCCGGCCGCCTATTACACATTCACGGTGGATGAGAGCAACGATGCCCAGCAACCCAATGGGGGCATCGTGGTCGACGACAAGAGCCCGGGCTTCTTCAATACGAGCGTCTCCGTCCTCAACGGCATCAGCTTCTTCTATGACGAAGAGAATGGCTTCATCGGCTATATCGCAAACGGCGGAATCTTCGCCCATGTGACGCCGGAGTTCGCCTTGCAGGGCCCCTGGGAAATCGGCGACGCGTTCTACACCAACATGCCGACCTATCTGTTCGGGCCGACCACGCTGCGCCCCGAAGGGGACAGCACCTTCGCCGGCCGCCTCCAAAGCAACAGCACCGGCAGCCTGACCATCGACGGCCCCGGCACGGTGGAGCTGACCGGCGGCGCGGCGCTGGACGCTTCCATCACCGTCGAGCGCGGCACCTTGGCGGCGAACAGCGTGATCTCCGCGCCCTCGCTCGCGGTCAATTCCAACGGCATCCTCAGCGGCACCGGCCTCATCGCCGCGCCCACCCGGGTCGCCGGCATTCTGTCGCCCGGCAACAATGCCCCGGGCACGCTCCTCTTCGACACGCCCGTCACCATGCTGTCCGGCAGCACGCTCAATATCGATCTGGGCGGCACCGGCATACGGAACGGCGCGGGCAACTACAGCAGGGTCTTGCTCTACGGCAGCCAGAGCAGCTTCACCGCGGCCGGCACGCTGGCGCCCGTCCTGACCAGCAGCGGCGGTAGTATCTCGGCCAATTTCGTGCCCGCCATCGGCCAGACCTTCGGCATCGTCCAGGCCGAAGGTGGCGTGCTGGGCAGCTTCAGCGCCTTGACGCAGCCCGATGGGCTCGCTCCCGGCACGCGTCTCGATGCGCTCTACGGCCCGGACGCCATCGCTCTGGTGGTGACGCCCGCCGACTTCAGCGATCTTGCCAGCCTGGGCATCCCCGAGACCCCCAACCAGAGCGCCATCGGCGGCCTGCTCGATCTCGTGCGGCCCGAGGGCGGGCAGATGACGCCGGGCCAGCAGGCTCTGTTCCAGTCGCTCTTCACTTTGCCGAGCACCAGCATCACCGCGGCGATCAACGAGCTCTCGCCCGAGATCTATGCCGATGCGCTGATGACGACCCGCAATGCCTGGTATCTCATGGCCAATGCCATCGGCGGCCAGCTCGAGGCGCGGCGTGGTCTGGCCCAGAGCAATACCGCCAGCTCGGCGGCCGGTCCCAACGGCAGCACGGTCTGGGCGAGCGGCATCGGCGAGACCAGCAACACCTATGGGGCCGACAATGCCAGCGGCTATACCACCGGATTGGGCGGGGCGGCCTTCGGCATCGACATGCCGGTGGGCCAATCGATCCGGCTCGGCTTCGCGGCCGGGGCCACCGGCGGCCAGACCAATGCCCAGGTCGGCGGCCAGGCGAGCTCGGAGACGGCCCAGCTCGAGACCTACGGTCAATGGCAGAGCGGCATGTTCTTCGCCGAGGCGCAGATCGGCGTAATGTATCAGCATGAGAATGTGAACCGGAACCTGACGAGCTTCGGCTACACCGCCAATGGCCAGACGAACGGCTGGGCCGGCGGCGGCGGCGTTCGCGCCGGCATCGCACAAACCTTCGGCGATTGGCTGCTCCAACCCAGCGTCGGCTTCGGTGGTTTCGGCTTCCACCAGAATGGCCTCTCGGAGGGTGGCGCCGGATTGCTGGCGGAGAATATCGGCGGCCAATCGCTCAGCAGCGCGCAATCGACCTTGGCCGTCAGCGCCCAGCACAGCTTCGCGCTCAGCGACACGGTGCAGATGGTGGGCAAGGGCCAGCTCGGCTGGTCGCATGAATTCGCCGACAATACGGCCAGCGTCTCGGCTAATTTCTCCAGCCTCGGCGGCAGCGGCTTCCAGGTCAGCAGCGCGCCCATCGGGCGCGACGCGGCCCTGGTCGGGGTCGATGCCGACTTCAAGGTCGCGGACTGGCCGATGGCGATCTTCGCCGGCTATGGCGGGGCCTTCAACGGCAGCGGCAATACCCAGGCCTTCACCGCCGGCTTGAGGTTCAATTGGTAGACGCCGAGGCCCCGCGGAAACATTCCGGTTCCCGCCCTGTCGTGACGCAGGCTCTCCTTCGGTTCACCAAGCTCGCTGCGGGAGCGATCCTTCTGTCGGCCTTGATCGCGGTGGCACCTGCCGGCGCGCAGGCGCCGGTCTATGGCGGCGGCGAAAGCGTCTTCGTCGGCTATGCCGACGGCGACGGGGCGGACCGGCGCGCGCCAACGATCAATCTCGGCTTCGTCGGCCATCGCGACGGCGAGATCTCGGCGCGCTTCATCATGGATACAGGCTCGGTCGGCATCATCGCCACCCCCGATCACTTCCGCCCCGGGCGCGATGCGCGCAACCTGGGTCCGGGTCAGCAGACCTATTCCAGCAGCGGCATCGTCGAGAACGGCAATTGGTGGCTGGCGGGGGTGAACATCTACGACGCCGGCGGCTCTCTGATGGCCCGCGCCGAGGTCCCGGTCCTGCTGGTGGATTCCATCACCTGCCTGCCCGACGCGCGGGACTGCCGGCCGCGCGACCGGCCCCGCGGCGTAGCGATGATGGGCGTCGGCTTTGCCCGCGAAAGCGGACAGCAGGTCCATGGCACGCCGGATTTCAATCCTTTCCTGACCGTCACTCATGTCGCCGGCGCGGACGGCCGGTTGCATCCCTTGCGGGGCGACTGGCACAGCGGTTATGTGGTGACGGCAAGAGGGGTGTATCTCGGCCTCACCGGGGCGGTCACCGGCAATGCCGCTTTCGCCAAGCTGGCGCCGAATCCCGCTTATTCCACGCCGGCCCATCGGGAATGGATGGCCACGCCCATGACCATCACCGTCAACGGGGCCAGCGCGGAAGGCCATCTCCTGATGGATACCGGCGTCAACGTCGCCTATCTCTCGCCGCCGCCCGGTGCGCCGCTGGGCGCGCTCGGCGGCTGCCAGGAGGCGCGCAGCGACCGCTGCGCGCCGCCGGGGACGAAAGTCACGGTCGCGGTGCCGAATGCGGCGAACCCCGTCGCTTCCTACAGCTTTACCGTGGGGGAGGACAGCAATTCCATGCAGCCTGGGGATGTCGTGGTGGTCCATGACCCCCAGCCCTTCCTCAACACCAGCCGGCATTTTCTGTCGGGCATGAACTTCATCTATGACGCGGCCGGCGGTTATGTCGGCTTTCAATGGACGGGCGGCACCAGCGGCAGCAGCGGCTTCGTCAGACCCTAGCTTCCTGGTTCTGACTTTATCAGCCCCTTCCCCTTTCCGTCATGGCCAGGCGAAGTCCTGGCCACCAACGTGCCAGCAAGGGGCTTTGATGTAACCGCCGGATCCACGCCGGTCGAAATGGGGACGGGTCCGGCACCTTGTCAGGTTCGAGTTCGTCGTCGATCACATGTCTTGGGTCAACACGATCAGGTGGAACGAGCGGTCGCTGGGACGGCCATTGGGATCGAAGGTTTGTACCCACACGCCCTTGTTGTCGGCGAAGGGGGTCCATGGATTCGAGCCCGGGCAGCAGCGCAACGCCACGGTGATATCACCCGGGCGGTTCGGTGGCAATTCCCGGCCGGCCGATAGTCGCGACAAAGGCGCCGTTACTGACCTCGCCTGTGAAGAAGACCTCGTAGATGCCGGTGCCCAGCTTGGCGGTGCGCAAGACATTACGTCCGCGGACAAGACTTGCATCGCGCTCGATGACCGCCCAGAACTCGCGGACACAACAGCGCTCCACGCCCCACCTTGGATCCGGTGTCTTCGGCACCCCCGGTGACACGTCTCCCGCCGCGGCAGGTACGAGCGCCGCCTTGTGGGCAGATTCGGTTGGCGCGTTCAGGGTGTCATGGATCGTCGATTTTCGTTCTTCGGCCATTTTACTATCCTTTCGTCTGATGTTTCCTGGGTAGCAGTCCCCGTAAAATACTGCGGGCGCCGTGAGTGCGCCGTTTGGAAGCGCGTGAAAATACTCAGTAGCGCTGTCAAAAATACGCTTAAGCGAATATTAAATTTGAATAATGGAAACGCTATTCGGGGTGAGTAGTCGTCCCGCGGAGCAAGCGAGAGCCACGGCTACGGCTTTGTCAGGCCGTCGCACGAATTCCGGCGACGCTCGATCGCGCCAGCTCTCGCGTCTATAGCGCTCAGCGACGTGGGGTGATGGAATCCACCGGCTCCGCCAGAAGCCGGCGGATGCGCAGCTCGATGCCCGGGGAATCGATCGGCAGGATCGCCGTCTGCGCGATGGCGCTTCTGAGATCGGCATTGCGGCCGAGGAAGCGGAAGACGACGCGTGTCGCCACCGGCCGCCGGACGCCGCCCGAGGGCGTATCGGCGCAGATGCCGCTTAACACCCCGACATCGGATCGATAGGTGGGCTGCAGGATCGTCGTCGACAGCGTGCCGGCCCCCAGAATCTGCTGCTCGACGATCATCAGCAGATTCGCCTGCATGGTGGCCACCCCCGCGCATTTCATGAGATAGCGCTGCCCGCTCTCGGGCTCGGCGGCGTAGCGTCCCACGGATTTGGTCGCGATCCAGCCGCCGGCGCGCGACAGCCGCATGACATAACGCAGCACATGGCCGGGCCAGCTATGGGAGTTGATGTAGCAGTGATAGCTGCCGAGGAAGCGCTCGACGCCGGCTTCGGGCTGGACGAAGGCGTCGCGCAGCGGCCGCGGCAGCCGCAGGCGGTCCACCTCCCGGACAGGGATCGCGCCGCGATGGCGCCATATCTGGGCGAAGCGCTCGGGCGGCAACGCCAGCTCTTCCGGCTCGACTCCGAGATAGCCGGCGATACGGCGCAAATTGTAGGGGGAGGGGCTGCTGCCGCCGTTCAGATATTTGTTCATCTGCTGGCGGTTCAGCCCGACGTCGCGGCAGAGCTGCGACACCGAAGGCAGGAAGCTGGCGGCAAAGCGGAGATTGGCCGCCAGGCTGGACGCGCTGGCGAGGTCGGAATCGCTCATCCCCAGAGCATAAACTCGCGCATGAGAGCGTAACAGCGCGAAATTTACAGCACCCGGAACCCCGTCGACATTGCGGCGCAATCGGCCATTCGTAAACAGGGGATGAAGATGAACATGCGTATCGTCGAGCGGTTTCCGCGTGAGATCCAGATGTTCGACGATGTCAGCATCCCGCTGTCCGACGGCACGAAGCTGGCGGCGCGGATCTGGCGCCCGGTCGATGCCGAGGCCGATCCGGTGCCGGCCATCCTGGAATATCTCCCTTATCGCCGGCGCGACGGCACGGCCGAGCGCGATTTCACCACCCATCCCTATTTCGCCGGCCATGGCTATGCCGCGGTCCGGGTCGACATCCGCGGTACCGGCGACAGCGATGGCGTGATCCTGGGCGAATATCTGAAGCAGGAGCAGGACGACGGGCTGGAAATCATCGCCTGGCTCGCGGCCCAGCCCTGGTGCAGCGGCAAGGTCGGCATGATCGGCATCTCCTGGGGCGGCTTCAACGGGCTGCAGATCGCCGCCCGCCGTCCGCCCGCCCTGGCGGCGGTGGTCTCCATCGCCTCGACCGACGACCGCTATGCCGACGACATTCATGCCATGGGCGGCTGCCTGCTGATCGACAAGCTGGGTTGGGGCTCGACCATCTTCTCCATCAACTCGGCGCCGCCGGATCCGGCCATCGTGGGCGAGCGCTGGCGCGAGATGTGGCTGGAGCGCCTGGACAAGGACGGGCTCTGGCTCCTGGAATGGATGCGCCATCAGCGCCGCGACGACCTCTACAAGCATGGCTCGGTCACCGAGGATTGGGATGCGATCCAATGCCCGGTCTATGCCGTGGGCGGCTGGACCGATGGCTATACAAACGCCGTCTTCCGCCTGCTGGCCAATCTGAAATCGCCGAGCAAGGGGCTGGTCGGTCCCTGGGCCCATAAATATCCGCATTTCGCCATGCCGGGGCCTGCCATCGGCTTCCTGCAGGAATGCCTGCGCTGGTGGGATCACTGGCTGAAGGGCCGCGACACGGGAATCATGGAAGAGCCGAAGCTGCGCGTCTGGCTCGAGGATCCCGCCCCGCCGCTGTCCCATCACGACTACAAGCCGGGGCGCTGGGCGGCGGAAGAGAGCTGGCCGAGCCCGCGCCTGGCGGAGCGCCGCTGGCGGCTGGAGCGGGGTCTGCTCGCGGAGGGCGCGACGGCACATGCGGGCGAGGGGCTGGCCATCGCCTCGCCCCAGACGGTCGGCCTCACCGCCGGCTCCTGGTGTCCCTATGGCGTCGGCCATGACCAGCCGATCGATCAGCGGCCGGAGGCGGGCGGCTCGCTCGTCTTCGATACGCCGCCGCTGGCGGCGGATCTCGAGGTGCTGGGGGCCCCCGTGGTCGAGCTCGAGGTCTCGGCCGACCGGCCGAACGCGCTTCTCGCCTGCACCCTCTCGGAGATCCTTCCCGACGGCGCGGTCTCCCGCGTGACCTATGGCGTGCTGAACCTGACCCATCGCGAGAGCCATGAGCATCCGACCGCGCTGGAGCCGGGCAAGCGCTACCGGGTGCGGGTTCAGATGAACCATTGCGGCCATCGTTTCGCCGCCGGCACCCGCCTGCGACTTGCCGTCTCCACCGCCTATTGGCCGGTGGTGTGGCCCTCGCCCGAGACGGCGACGGTGACGGTTCTCACAGGCTCGAGCTCTCTCGTCCTGCCCCTGCGCCCGGCGCGGGCCGAGGATGCAGCCCTGACGCCCTTCGGTGCGCCGGAAGCCTCGCCCAAGCTTCGCCGGACCCAGGTCGAGCCGGGCTGGGAGAACCGCACGGTGACCCAGAACCGCAATACGGGCGAGGTCGTCTGGGATCTCAGCGACAGCGACGGGACCAATCGCATCGAGGATATCGATCTGACCTTTGCCATCCGGCGGGGACGGCGGCTCTCGATCCATCCCGAGGATCCGACGACGGCGAAGGTCGAGCTCTCCTGGCATCGCGCTTATTCGAGGGGGCATTGGCAGGTCTCCTCGGCCTGCAAGATCGTCATGACCTGCAGCGCCGAGGCCTTTCGCCTCACTGCCGAGATGGATGCCTTCGAGGGCGAGCAGCGCGTCTTCAGCCGCAATTGGGACGAGACGATCCCGCGCGACCTGACGTAAGCGCGCGCGGTATGCAGCATCGCCGTGCCGCGGATCAGCCGACGGTACGCGCCGCAGGGATCTTGATCCTCGTGATGCTCCACAGCATCACGGCAGAGGCCGCGAAGACGGCGGAGGCGACGACGACATTGGCCGTGAAATCCGCGCGAAACCCGTAGAGCCAGGCGCTGGCAAATCCCCCGAGGGTCGCACCGGTCTGGTAGACGGCGTTGAGGGTGGCGTTCAAGCTGCCTCTTTGGGACGCCGAAACGAGAAGCATCGCGCCCCCCAGTATCAGGGCCAGCATCAGGTCACGGCCGAAGGCGAAGATCGCGTAGGCAATCGCCTGAAAGATCGGAAGCGCCGTGCCGAAGGGGATCGCCAGCACGATCATCGAGATGACGAGCGATGCAGCCGCGCACAGCGTGAGAGGATGGCGAAAAATCGGGCGAGCCGGCCGGAGAGGAGGGCCCCGACCAGCCCGCCGATCTCGCCGAGAAGGAGCATGAGGCCGATCGTTCCCGCGCCCTGGCCGGCAAGGCCATGTTGCACCAGCCAGCTCGGATAGAGCCCGAGGAAGACGAACATTCCCACGGACCAGCAGAAATAGGCGAGCAGGAGGAGCCGGGTGCCCGCATCCAAGGAGAGGGACAGCAAGCGCTCGCGATAGCTACGTCCGGAGATCGGGGTGCTCGACAGCGCCTCAGGGCTGGTGGGAGGCAAGGTCCAGGCCGCGACCGCCAAGGCCAGGCAGATTGCGGCGAGCAGGATCAGCGGCAGCCGCCAGGAGAGCAGCCCGCCCAGCAGGACTCCCATGGACATGGAGACCAGGAAGGCAATGGGTGCGGCCGACGTGACATAGCCCGCGACGCGGGCGCGATCCGGTGCGGGAATATAGTCGGCGATGGCCGCAAAGACGCAAGCGCCGATCATCGGCATGAACAGCCCCGTGGCCGCCCGGCCGAGGGCGACGGGGAGCCAGCTCCCGGCCGCAGCCGTCAGGAGGAGTAACGCTGCGCAGACCGCCGCGCCGGCGACGATAAATCGTTTGCGGCCGAATCGATCGATGAATGGCCCCAGCGCAAGATTGCTGACCAGGGCGACGACGGGAAAGACGGCCAGCACCATCCCCGCCTCGGCAGGCGAAAGGCCGATATCCCGCTGAATGAAGGGCAGGAGCGGGATCATCATGGCGATGTTGAAATTGATGACGAAGAAGGCCGTCCAGAGAACCGCGATGATGAACATGTCGTCTCCGCCATTCCCTACGCGGGTGCGCTTACGGGGTGCGGGGCAATATGTTAGGAAGGGTCGCGATCGAGGAGCGGAGAAATTGTGCTGGTACTTTTAGTAATAGGACCGTGAAAATGAAGCGGGCGCTTGAAGGCGGCGCGCGCCAGGAATTGTCGGAATTCCTGAAAACTCGTCGCGCTCGCCTCTCGCCGAGGGATGTTGGGCTACCCGCCGGCGAGGGCCGCCGGATTCGCGGGCTGCGGCGAGAAGAGGTGGCCGCCCTCGCGGGTGTCGGCCTCACCTGGTACACATGGCTGGAACAGGGGCGGGAGATACAGGTCTCGACTGCCTTCCTCGAGAATCTGGCGCGCACCCTGAAGCTCACGCCGGCGGAACGCGCTCATCTCTTCGCCCTTGCGCAGCATCGGGCACCCCCGCTTCCTCGCGCCGCTGCGATGCCGAGCGCGCCGGAGCGCCTGCAGATCATTCTCGATGCCATCGACAAACCGGCCTATGCCCGGAATAACCAATTCGATGTGATCGCCTGGAACATGGCGAACACCCGCATGTTCGGCGATTTCGCGTCGATCGCGCCGGAGCAGAGGAATGTCATCCGGCTGCTGTTCACACGCTCTCACTACCGCCGGACCATCAAGAACTGGGAGGTCGACGCGCGCGGCCTGATCGCGAAGCTCAGGCTGAACGCCGCTCAAGCCGCCGATTCCGAGGGCTTCGCCGCCCTCATTTTCGAGCTCACCTCGATCAGCGCGGATTTTCGCCGGCTCTGGGCGGAGCATGACGTCAGCGATCTCGGCGAAGGCGTGACCCATTTTTCGTCCCCGCGGCAGGGGGCGACGGTCTTTCAACATTACACGATGATGCCCGAGGGGCTGCCCGATCTGCGGATCGTCGTCTACATCCCCGTTCAAGGTTCTTAACGCCGGGCTGTAGCGCTGCTCCCTATATTCGTCATTCCCGCTTTCTCGCTAGGCTATGTGCATAAGTCGACCCGCCTTCCTCTGTATCCCCTCCCCCCTTGCGGGGGAGGGTTAGGGTGGGGGGTGGGATCCGCGTCTGCGCTCGTGATGAGCCCGCGCTGCATCGATTGCATTGTTGGGAATACGGCCACCCCCACCCCGGCCCTCCCCCGTCAAAGCGCGGGCCTGACGGCCCGCAGGGGGAGGGGGAAGAAAGGAACGGCAGCGTTCAGCGAGTTATGTCCGTGCACTAGCGCTTTCGCGGGAATGACGAGAAAGAATTTTACGCCGCCTTGACCCCGCCTTCGCTCTTACGTCGGGCAATGTAATCCTCGATGGCCTCGCGCCGCGCGGGCTCGAGATAGGGGGCTTCGTATTCGGCGAGGAGCTGCTTCCAGACGCGATTGGCGCGCTGCTGGGCGGGCGGTTCGTCCTCGCCATGCCGGCGGCCCTGGCGCCAGTCGAGCACGGCCGGATCCACCCCGCCCGGCAGCGGCATCAGCATCGCCGCCATGTCCTGCAGCATCTCGGCGTCCAGGATCGCCTTCTCGAAGGAGGCGACCAGCCCGCCCTCGAGCCAGCCCACGCTATGGAGGAGATAGTTCGAATAGCCCATGACCGAGCCCCAGATCGCCATCTGGGATTCATAGGCGGCCTGGGCATCCACCACATTGGCGCTGCAGCAATTGCTCGAGCGATAGGGCAGGCCATAGCGCCGCGCGAGCTGGCCGCCGGCGAGTGCCGCGCGGGCGAACTCCGGCGTGCCGAAAGCCGGCGCTCCGCTCTTCATATCCACATTCGAGGTGAAGCCGCCATACATGCAAGGGCTCCCCGGGGCCACCATCTGCAGGAAGGCGATGACGCCCAGCGCCTCGGCGTTTTGCTGCGCCAGCGCGCCGGCCAAGGTGATCGGGCTCATGGCGCCGGCCAAGGTGAAGGGCGTGACGATCACGCATTGGCCGAAGCGCGCCATGGTCATGAGCCCGTCCAGCATCGGGCCGTCGACGCGCAGCGGCGAGTTGGTGTTGACGACGCTGGCCAGCCCCGGTTGGCGCCGCATTTCCGCCTCGTCGAGGCCGCGGCTGAGCCGGCTGATCTCGAATCCGTCGACGACCCGCTCGGCGCCGATGCAGCTCGGCCCCCAGATCTTGTCCGTCAGGGTCGTGTGCAGATAGTGACCGTCGAGATGTCGCGTCGGGACGGGGACATCGATCGGGGCGATGGGAAATCCCACCAGCCCATGCAGGATGTTGAGGCTCTGGGCCAGCTTGATGAAATTGCTGAGGTCCGCGAAATTTCCCGGCCGGCGGCCCCGGTCGAGATCGGCGCAATTGGGCGGGCCCGAAGTCAGAATGAAGTTGATGTTGTTATCGCCGATGCGGAGATCATGGGCGGGATTGCGGGCATGGAGCGTGAAGCTGCGCGGCGCCTTGGCGACATGCTCCAGCACCAGCCCCCGGTCGAGGCGCACGCGGCTATTGGAGCGATCGATGGCCGCGCCATGGGCGGCCAGGATATCGAGCGCCTCGGCGTTCAGGATCTCGAGGCCGAAATTCTCCAGGATCCGCATCGAGGCGTCGTGGATGCGCTCGAGCTGCTCGGGCTCGATGACCTCGATGGGGGTGAAGGGGTTGGCGATCTGGCGCCAGGCCGGCTGCGGCACGCCGGTCATGGCATGCCCTGCCGTCTTGGCTGTCTCATGAGGAGAGCCGCAGCGAGGGTGGCGGCGCCTTCGACCAGATGACGAGCGACAGCCCTGCCAGGATGACGGCCCCGCCGAGGAGCTCCATCGCCGACACATTCTCGCCGAGCATGACGCCGCCGGAAACCACGCCGACGATGGGCATCAGCAAGGTGAAGGGGATGACCTGATCGACGCGGTAGCGCCGGAGGAGTCCGTACCAGAGGGAATAGGCGATGACGAAGCCGCAAAGGGCGAAGGCCAGGAAGATGCCCCAGAGCCCCAGGCTGGCCGAGGTAATGGCCTCGATCTGGCCATGCTCGAAAAGGAGCGAGGCGATCAGGGCCTGAGGGACGGCGCAGATCGCAAATCCCGCGGTCAAGGTGGGACCGTTGTCCAGCACCTTGCCGCGAGCGGCGGCCTGCCCCGCCGACCAGCAGGCACCGCCGGCGATCACCAGCAGCACCGGCCACCAGGAGGAGGCCGCCTCGGGCGCCCCGGCGACGATGACCACCCCCAAGAGGGAGATTGTCATGCCGCCGAGCCGCAGGAGCGAGGGACGCTCGCCCAGCAGCAGCCAGCCGAAGAGCACGGTGAAGGGTGCCTGGACCTGCAGCACGAGCATGGCCGTCGAGGCCGGCAGCCCCTTGAGGCCGGAAAAGATCAGATAGGCCTGGATCGGCGCGATGAAGGCGGTCAACAGGAAGAGGCGCCAGAAGGGCGTGGCGATGCCACGGATATAACGCACCAGGCAGAGGGCGGTGACCCCATAGGTCATCGCCATCATCAGCATCGGCGGGAAATGCTCCACCACCGGCTTGCCAAGGGTGAAGCCCACGGCCCAGAGGATCTGCACGGCAATGGCGATCGCGACGTCGACGGGTTTCATGCCTGGATTTCATGCGCGGGCGATGGGACTTGATGCTCGATCGCCGGGCAGCCTAGCGGGGAAATTCTTCAGGGGCCAATGATCCTTGGCGGCTTTGATCCGAGGCGACGGATTCGGCGCAAAAGGCGACGGATATGGGCCAAAGCTTCTTTCTGCAACCGAAACCGCGGTCTGGTGTTAGGGAGTCGCAATGAACGCTCGCCGGGGGTGGCGAGGAGTCCAGGATAGGAACGACTCCATGATCCACCCCTCCCAGGAGCGTCGATCCGCTCCCTCGATGCGCAGCAAGGCCCAAGCCGTCCCGCTTCCAGGGCCAAGCTTTTCCATGGCCGCGCTCGCCTATCTGGCCATGGCCATTGCCGTCATGGCGCTGGGAATTCTCGCGGCCTCGCTGAGCTGACCTCTCGCTGACCTCCCGTGGAGGCCGATCGCGCGTCTCGGCCGGATCGGAACTTCGGCCCGATGATGGCGTTACCCAAGCGAGCGATACGAACATGTAGTTCCACCAGCCATTTCACGGGAGAGTACCCATGGCAACGAGCAATGAGACGCTGAAGCAGAAGGAAATCGGCCGGTTGATTGCCGCCGACAAGGTTCAGGGAACCCCGGTTTCCAACGCTGCCGGCGAGCGCATCGGCTCCATTGAGAATGTCATGATCGACAAACCCTCAGGCCGTGTGGCCTATGCCGTCATGTCCTTCGGCGGCGTGCTGGGCTTCGGCAAGAGCCGTTATCCGCTGCCCTGGGATCTGCTCGAATTCGATCCGACGCTAGACAGCTATGTGGTCGATCTCGATCCCGACGTCCTCGAGGGTGCGCCGGTCTATGAGGAGGGTCGGACCAATTGGGCCGATGAGGCCTGGGGTCGCCGCGTCTACGACTACTACAAGGTCCCGCCCTACTGGATCTGACGCGGCTCCAAAGCGAAATTTCACCAAACGGCGGGAGCGGTTCGCAGCAGCGCAATCGCCGCCGCAGAAGAGAGGTTACGATGGCTTACAACACCGGCGGTCGAATCATGAGTGGTCGAGAGGCGCGGGCTGGCGACGGCGCAAGGCCTGAAGACAAGCGTGTCGTCTCCGGCATGGATGCGAAATCTGGCATCAAGCTGGGCGTCATGCGCTATGTCCTCATAGTCTCCATGTCCCTGGTGATCATTGGCTTCGCTCTCGCCTGGGTCGTGCAGCGCCTCTAGCCATGAGCAGCATAAGTCGCCGCGCGGCAGCCGATCCAAAGCAGCCGCCGGGGGATCTTCCCCGGGAGCCTGCGCCCGACGAGCTGCCGCCGGAGACTCCGCCAGCGGAGCTCCCGCCGGAGCGCGATCCGCCGCCCGACACCATACCTCAGGAGTTTCCACCATCGCCTTCGCCGGGCGAAATGCCGCCGGGCGACTCGCCGCCCAGCGAGATTCCGCAGACAACCCGGTCCAGCCATCGCACATCCGAGAGCGATCCCGATTACTGGCCGGAGACCGATCCGTATACGGCCCTGGATTCCCGCCTTCGCGGGAATGATGCAAGAGGGATGTGAGCGCGCGCCCTTCGGGGGCTAGATCGAAGAACTCGCGGTCTTGCGCCAGACGGGCATGGCGCCTTGCGCCGGCGCGTTGCCGGCCGGCTTGAACAGGCGGCGCAGCTCTTCGCGGACCTCTTTGCCGGCGTCCAGGTCCCAGCAATTGATGATGGCGAGACGAAAGCCGCCGGGCGGCATGGCATGGTGCTCTGGCGCCACCGTCTCGTCGAAGGTGATTTGGATCGAAGAGATCCCTGGCCGGCGAAGGAGCTGGGCGACCGCGGCGCGATCGATGGTCCAGCGCCGGTCATGATCGCCGAACAGCACGACGCTGTAGCCTTCGCGACGGACATCGGCGAATTTCCAGACTCCCTCGGCATAGAGCTTGACCACCGCGGTCAGCCAGCCCGGACCGTTCAGATCCAGCCATTGCTCCGCCATCCGCAGATGGCATTCCAGCATGCGCCCGCCGATGGTCTCGATATTGACGATCCCTGTGAAGCCCTGGAGGTACTTCTTCAGCCAACCGCCAAGATAGGCTTCCAGCGCCGGGTCGGAGCCCGCATGCACCGTCCAATAGTCGAAAGTCCCCTCGGCCGGCGCATGCTTGCCGGTGGTATGGCGCCACCACCGCGGTCGGCCATTCTCCATGGCCACATCGGTTGAGACATGGGCGCCGGTGAAAAGGGGCATCCAGAGATGCCCGGGCTGCAGCGAGGCGGCATATTCGGCCTCGTCCTGAATCACCCGCCCGCCGGTCCCCATGCCCCGCATGTTGTAGATGGGCTTGGAATAGACCGGATATTCGGTGGGGATCGTGCCATGCGGCCCATGGGGCAGCCCCTGGGTCTCGCAGATCAGGAGCTTGTTATGGACCCAGCGGAAATTCGGATAGAGGGCCCAGGCGGAGACCTCGTCGACGGGAATGACCACCCCCTCGGGCACCGGCTCGTTCTCGAAGTACTGCTCGCGCCAGGGGTCCACGCCCCGGAAGGGCTTGGATTGGTCGTGGAGCATGGTCTCGATCGCCTCGCTGCTGAGATCGCCCGCGTTCGGCCCAGGCCAACCGGGCTCGCCCGCCTCTCGTACGGACGCTGCCCAGGACTCAATTAGGCCATCGGACGATTAATTCAACAAGCCATCAATCGGACTTCGGACAGGAAGTTCCGACGCCCAGCCGTCCCGGCCACCTTCAGTTCTTCTTATCCTTGTCGCGATGGTAGTCGAAGGTGGCGTTGATCATGTCCAGGAGATGCTGGCCGCCGGTGGTCGGGGGGTATTTTGCCGGCCGGTCGGGGCCCCAGCAGGTCTCCAGGCAGGTGAGGTCGGCGTTGAAATCCGGGTCGAAGAAAAAAGGCAGGGAATAGCGGTCCTTGCCCGAGGTGTTGATCACCCGGTGCACCGTCGAGGAGAAGATGCCGTTGGTCCAGCGCTCCATCATGTCGCCGATATTGACGACGAAGCTGCCCTCGACATAAGGGGCGTCGATCCACGCGCCGGCGCTATTGCGCGCCTGGAGCCCGCCGACCGGATCCTGGGCCAGGATGGTGAGGCAGCCGAAATCCGTATGGGCACCCGCCCCCAGCCGCTCATCGGAGATCCGGCCCTCCTGCGGGGGGTAATGAAGGGGGCCCAGGGTCGCCATGGGGCCGGTCAGCCAGCGGTCGAAATGATCCTCCGGCAGCTCGAGGGCAAGGGCGAAGGCATGCATGATCTCGCGCCCCAGCTTGACCAGGGCGTCGTAGCAGGCCTGCATCGTCTCGCGCCAGCCCGGCAGGTCGCTCGGCCATTGATCGGGCCCGTGCAAAGGCAGGCCCGCCTTGACCAGGGGATGATCGGGCGGCAGGTCCCGCCCGATCTTGATGCCCTCCTTCAGATCGCCCGCATAGCGCTGCTTCTTCGGATCGAGATTTTCGCCGCCCAGGCCGAAATAGCCGCGATGGCAGGGCGATTTCTCGATGGCGATCTCCCGCTTCTTCTCTGCCGGCAAGGCGAAGAACCGCCGGGCCTCCTCGAAGGTCTGGCGCGTCAGCATCGGCGGCACGCCGTGATTGATCAGATAGAAGAAACCGATGTTGCGGCAGGCCTCGCCGATCTGGCGCGCCACGGCCTTGCGCTCGGCAGGTCCGCCCGTGAGGAAAGGGCCGAAATCGACGAGGGGGATCTGGTCCAGGGGCACCCGCGCGGCGACCAGGGTCGAATCCAGCTGGGCCGAAACCGTCTGCACCGTCATCGCACTCTCCCGTAAATCTTGTTGAAAACTACCACAAGAAAAATGGTATCTCCAACAACGGCGCGCACTTATGAAGGCGCGCCGGAGCTCGAGGTGGGATCGATGACGGCGGAGCGCAACCATCTTCTCGGCATCGATCTCGGCGCCGGCAGCCTGAAGGCGACGCTCATCCGGCGCGACGGCAGCCTCGCGGGCGAAGGCTCCCATCCCGTTGAGACAAAGACGCCGAAATTCGGCTGGTCGGAGCAGGATCCCGACGAATGGTATCGGGCGCTCTGCCGGGCGGTCCCCGCCGCGCTGACGGCCGCCGGCATTCCCGCGGCGGCCATCGCGGGTATCGGCCTCTCCGGCGGCGCCCATATTCCGGTGCTGACCGATGCGAGCGACCGGCCCCTGCGCCCCGCCATCATGTGGAGCGACCAGCGCAGCGGGGCGGAGGCGCGCGAGCTCCATGAGCAGGCGGGCGATCTCATCATCCGGACCTCCCTCAACCGGGTGAATCCCACCTGGACGCTGGCCATGCTGAAATGGCTGCAGCGCCACGAGCCCGAGACCGTCGCCCGGGTGCGCCGGCTCTATCTCTCCAAGGATTATCTGCGCACGCGGCTGACCGGCGGCTGGGAGACGGATTACAGCGATGCCGTGGGCGCGCTCATGGCCGATGACCGCACGAAATCCTGGTCGCCGGCGCTTGCCGGGCTGATCGGCTGGCCGATGGAAACCCTGCCGCCGGTGGTCCGGCCCACGGATGTGGTGGGGCAGGTGACGGAAAAGGCGGCAGGGGAGACGGGGCTTGCCGCCGGCACGCCGGTGGTCTGCGGCTCCAACGACACCACCGTCGAATTCTTCGGCGTCGGCGCCATCGAGCCCGGCATCGGCGCCATCAAGATCGCCACCTCGGCGGTGCTGTTCCTGGCGACCAAGGGCACCAGCGTCCATCCGCCGGTCTCCTGCTATCCCCATATCGTCGAGGGGATGTACTACACCGCCACCGGCACCAATTCCTGCGCTTCGGCCCATCGTTGGCTGCGCGACAATTTCTTCCTGCCGCCGGGCGGGGGCCAAAGGGAGGGCGAGGGCAGTGCCGCCTTCGCCGAGATGGATCGCCTCGCGGCGGGTATCGCCGCAGGCTCCGAGGGCCTCATCTTCCATCCCTATCTGCAGGGCGAGCGCGCGCCCTATTGGGATCCCTTGTTACGCGGCGATTTCATCGGCATGACGATGCGCCACGGCCGGGCGCATTTCGCCCGCGCGCTCTACGAGGGCATCGCTTACTCGATCCGCGATCTCCTCGAGGCCGCCCGCGCGCTGGGGCTTTCCTTCGGCACCATCAAGCTGATGGGCGGTGGCGCGCGCAGCGCCACCTGGCGCCAGATCATCGCCGATGTGACGGGGCTGGTGGTCGAGCGGCCGGGGAATGGCGATGCCTCCTTCGGCGCCGCGCTGGTGGCGGGGATCGGGGTCGGCTTCTATGCCGATCCGCGCGCGGCGGTTGCGCAATGCGTGAGCGTTCTGGACCGCTGCGAGCCCGATCCCGGGCGCCACGCTCTCTACAGTGAATTCTTCGCCATCTATAAGCAGGCGCAGGCTGCCTTGGCGCCGCTCAATCATCATTTGCATGCAATTCTGGAAAAAGGCGCCTAAACCCCCTTGGGCCATCGGCTTTCGGGCTATTACCATGCCCCGAACGCATGCAACAAATCATGTGCCATGCTGTTTGAGCTTTGCCGTACGGTCTCCAGATCCTAGAGTCCGGGAGCGGATCGCGATCAGGTGATGACTCCTGCTTGCGAATTCGCTCTAGGTTGCGGCAAGGCCACGGGCTGCTAGTACAGGAGGTAAGGCCAACATGACCGACAAATCAAAGCCGAGCGAGGCTGATATCCGCAAGCGTGCCCATGAGATCTGGGAGCGCGAGGGACGTCCGCATTTCCGCGATCAGGAGCATTGGCATAAGGCCGAAGCGGAGCTTGCCGCGGCCGGTCCGCAAGGCAATGAGGGCGAGGGCAGCAAGACCGCAGCACTTGCCTTCGATCGCAGCCAGACCGAGTTCGCCCAGCAGGGCGATGTGGCAGGCAAGGCGAAGGCGGCGCGCAAGGCGCTGGACGGGGCGGAGGGTGCCGATCTGCGCAAGGCGGAAGCGGCCGGCCGGGCACGCAGCCGCGGCGAGGATCCCGAGCTCAATCGGAAGTCAGGGAAGGGCCCCACCAAGCGCGCTTGATGCAAGCGGGCCTGACCAAGCGCCGAGACTATTCATCGCGGATCACATAGGCCGCCGAAATGCCGCCGTCGGCGGCATAGGCGGCCCCTGTGATATAGGAGGCCTCGTCGGAGACGAGGAAGGCGACAAGATTGGCCACCTCCTCCACCGTCCCCAGCCTTCCCATGGGCATATAGGGCCGCCGCGTTTCCCAATTCGATTCCTCCTTGATGAAGGCGCGCACCAAACTGGTGCCGACGGGACCGGGGCAGACCGAATTGAAGCGGAGACCCTTGCGCCCGTAGAGGACCGCCATCTCCCGGGTCATGGCAACGACCCCGCCCTTGGCCGCGGTATAGGCGATCTGGGGATAGGCTGAGCCGACCAGTGCGACGACGGAGGCATTGTTGACCACCGCCCCGCCGCCGGCCCGCAGCAGATGGGGGATCCCGAATTTGCAGGCGAGGAAGACGCCGGTCAGATTGACGCGGATCGTCTGCTCCCAGATCTCCAGCGGGGTCTCCACCGGGCCCGTATCCTCGCCCAGCACGATGCCGGCATTGTTGAACATGAGGTCGAGGCCGCCGAGCCGCATCGCGCCCTCATCGATCATGTGCCGGCACTGTTCGGGATCGGCGATATCGCCGCTGACCGCCACCGCCTCGCCGCCCGCCGCGACGATCCTGGCCGCGACCGCCTCGACCGCGGGCGAGCGGATATCCGCCAGTATCACGCGAGCGCCTTCCGCCGCGAATTTCAGCGCCGCGGCCTCGCCGATCCCGCTGCCGGCGCCGCTGATGAAGGCGCGTTTGCCCTTGAGCCGCATGTCGCTGTCTCCCCCACGCTCAAGTCTCACGCTTCCCACAAATTCGTGGCAAGTCGCAAGTTTGGTGTTGAAGCTCGCAGAATTGTCACGCTAGCCTCCCGCCCCTGATCCGGTTCAGGGTTTTTAAAGCCGGGGCGAAACAGGGAGCGGGGCATGGCCAGAAGCAAGAAGGACAATATCGCCGATCAGGTGGCGGCGCTGCGGGCCGATGGGATCGAGTTCGTCCGTTTCGAGCTGCCCGATCTCCACGCCATCTCCCGCTCGAAGCTGGTGCCCATCGATGCGGTCGAGGGCTATGCCCGCAAGGGTCTCAATTTCTACGGCGGGATTCTGGCACTCGACACCGCCTCCAACGTCATCTCGGGCGCCGGTCTCAACGACGAGATCAGCTATGCGGATTCGAAGCTGTTCGCCGATTTCTCCACCTTGCGCCGGGTGCCTTGGAAGCAGAACACCGCCAAAGTCATCTGCGACGTCGCCTTCCAGGACAACTCGCCCTACAAATCCGCGCCCCGCTATGTGCTGCGCAAGCTGATCGAGACGGCGGGCGAGCTCGGCTTCGACGTGATGATGGGACATGAATACGAGTTCTATCTCCTCGATCGCCAGACGCTGCAGCCGCTCTTCGGCGGCGTCCATATCTTCAACACCACACGCAATACCTATATCGACGCCGTCGAGGTCATCCTGCGCAACCTCCAGGGCATCGGCCTCGATCTCATCACCCACAACTGCGAATACGCGCCCTCGCAATTCGAGATCAATTACGGTCCCGCCATCGGCATCGAGGCCGCCGACAAGGCCTTCACCTTCCGCAACACGGTGAAGGAAGTGGCCCATCTGCAGGGCTATCTCGCCACTTTCATGTCCAAGCCCATCAACGGCATGGCGGGCTGTGGATGCCACTTCCATATCAGCCTGCTCGACCGCAAGACCGGCAAGAACGTCTTCTTCGATCCCGCCGACAAGGATGGGGTCTCGCTTCCCGCGCGCCAGTTCGCCGCCGGAATCCTGGCGCACGCGCCGGCCCTGATGGCGCTGGCAGGCCCGACGCCCAATTGCTACCACCGCATCAAGCCCCACACCTTCGCGCCCTCGAATATCAGCTGGGGGATCGAGGATCGCTCGGCCCTGGTGCGGGTCAAGGCGACGAAGGATTCGGGGACCCATCACGAGATGCGCGGCGCCTCGGCGCTGGCCAACCCCTATCTGACCGCCGCCGGCACTTTGGCCGCGGGACTGCTGGGGCTGAAGGGCAAGTTGAAGCTGGGACCCCAATCCAAGGGGCCGAGCGAGGATGATCCGCAGCACCCCAAGCTGCCCACCAGCCTGGAGCAATCCCTCGCCGCCCTCGAGGCGGATCAGGCCTTCGGCCAGATGCTGGGGCCGGATTTCCTGAAGCTCTTCCTCACCGTCAAACGCTACGAGCTCGCCCGCTTCCGCAGCCATATCACCGATTGGGAGCGCAACGAGTATCTCGAGGTGTTCTGATTGGGCGCGCAGCGCCACGACGAGGAAGTTAACCACAGAGACACAGAGGCACAGAGATAGCGAGCCCAGCGGCAAGGGCTTCGCGTCGTTGTCATGGAGTGGAAATCTTGGGCTCTGCTTGCGGGAGAAGCCTAAATTCCTCCTATCTTCTCTGTGTCTCTGTGCCTCTGTGGTTCAACTTTGGTGGGGCTGGGCAATCATCGCTCAGCAGGCCGCGAGGATGTCTTGGAGCTGGCTCGTCAGCCGACCCTTGCGGGGCGAGAACGAGCCGTCGAAGGCGGCGGAGCCGATGGTGAAGGCATCGCATCCGGCAGCCTTCAGGGCCTGAATCCGCGCCGGGCTGTCGACGCTGCCGGCGCAGATCAGCGTGCCGGCGCTGCCCAAGCCCTTTCGGGCCGCCTTGACCAGATCGATGGGGTCGGCCTCGGTCGCCCGATAGGCCAGGAGGTCGACCCCGGCGCAGCCCATCTCCAGGAAGCGCCGGCAATCATCGGCGACCGACTTCGGCGAGCCGCCGAGCTTCGTCGGATGGCCGACGGGCTTGCCGGGAAAAGGGTAATAGGCGACGGGCGTGCCCTTGATGGCTGCCATGATCTCCCGCGCATTGGCGCCGCCCAGCAGCCGGTCGATGCCGATCTCGGCGGCGACCTTCGCCGAATGCACCGCCGCCTCGGGGCTGGTGGAGACCACCTCCATATAGCTCGTGGCGCCGGCGTCCTTGACCGCGCGGTTGATGGCATGGAGGGTCTGCTTGTCGACCCCCACATCCTTGAAGCCGACATGGCGGAGCCCGACGCCGCGGATCTCCTTCATCACCTCGAGCCCGTCGAGCACGGTCTGGTCCTGGCGGGTGAGCATGAAGATGAAATCCATCGTAGCGTCTCCTGATCGCGCGGCCCGGCGGCCGCCTCCCTTGCGGCCTTTTGCTTAGCATAAATGTTGTGCTAACCGCAAAATATTTGGCAAGTCCAACTACGCGCTCGTTGCTCCGCCGCCGGCCGCCCACCAGGAATGGTGGTTTGGCTGGGAATTCATGTTGGAGGTTGCAACATTGAATGTTATTGTGGCCGCAGAATATGTGTCAGTTGCCACCTTCTGCAATCGACAAGCGAGGTCGAATAGACCGATCATCTTGAACCATCGCTCCCGATCCTTCAGCCGGCGGGGATGCCGGAGGGAAGCCGATCAAGCGGCGCCGACAGGGGCGCGGGCGGGGGCCGGAAACCTTACAGGGGAGAGGAGAACCGACAATGGAACGAGGCCCAGCCCAACCAGCCAGCAAGCTCGGCTATGACGTCGCCGATCGCGGCGACCTTCACAAGCTTCACACCAAGGCCGTCGAACTCATCGGCGTGCTGTTCCTGACGGTGACCGGTGCGGCACCGATCTCCGCCATGCTGTTCAACGTGCCCATCGCCGTGGGCTACGGCAACGGCATCGGCGCCCCGGCCTCCTTCCTGGTCGCCACCATCATCCTGCTGATCTTTTCGGTGGGCTATGCGGCGATGGCGAGCAAGGTCACCGCCGTCGGCGGCTTCTATTCCTTCATCAGCCATGGGCTGGGACGCGAACTCGGCATGGGCTTCGGCTTCGGCTCGGTGGTCGCCTATTCGGTCTTCGAGGCCTCGCTTGCGGGCGGCTTCGCCTATTTCGCCAATCTCGACATCAAGCAATGGATGGGCATCGACATCCCTTGGCCAATCCTGTCCCTGATCATGATCGTCGGCATCTCGATTCTGACCTTCTTCGACGTCAAGGTCTCCACGGCCATCCTCGGCGTGGCGCTTGTCGGCGAAGTGGCGATCCTGACTATTTTCGCCGTCGGCGTGTTCACGAATTCCGGGGCCCATGTGGACATCGCTGCCATCAATCCCTTCAACGCCTTCCGCGGCTTCGACGCCCATGAGAACGACGCCCATACGAAACTAGCGGCCGGCGCCGCCGGCATCGGCCTCTTCTTCGCCTTCTGGTCCTGGGTCGGCTTCGAGATGGCGCCGAACTATGCCGAGGAATCTCGCGACCCCAAGCGCATCGTGCCGCTCTCTCTCTATGTCTCGGTACTGGCGCTCGGGATCTTCTACGTCATCGTCTCCTGGGCAGCGGTCTCGGGCTACGCCAAGATCGACGACGCGATCGGCATGGCGCAAACCAACTCCGCCACCTTCTTCTTCGATCCGGCGACTCGCCTGATCGGAAATTGGGTCACCGTGCTGATGAGCATTCTGATCCTCTCGGGCTCCTTCGCCTGCGGCATGGCGTTCCATAACACCGCGGCCCGCTATCTCTATTCTCTCGGCCGCGAGCGGGTCCTGCCGGCGGCTCTCGGCAAGACCCATCCGGTGCATCGCACGCCGCATGTGGCTTCCTTCACCCAGAGCATCATCGCCGCCGTCATCATCCTGATCTTCGCCCTCAAGGAAGGATCCGGCGACCCGACCACACAGGCCTATCTCGAGGTCTACGGCCTGATGGCGCTGGTGGGCACGATCCTGATCGTGGCGTCGCAGGCGGTCGTCTCGCTGGCGATCATCGCCTACTTCCGCAAGCATCATCCCGACGATCACCACTGGTGGAAGACTTTGGTAGCGCCGGTGATCGCGTTCGTGACCCAGGCTTATGTCGTTTATCTCTGCGTCGCCAATATGGATTTCCTCGGCGGCGGCTTGCGCTTCGCCGACTACATCGTCTGGATCGACCTTGCGGTGCTGGTCGTCGGAATCCTCGGCGCCTTCTACATCAAGGCGTCCGATCCGGAGAAGTACGACAAGATCGGCCGCCTCATCTATGAAGGCGTGCCCGAGCGTCCCTAGAAGGAATCGAACGGGCCCGGTGGCGGCGCCGGCGGGCCCTCCGATTATGGCAGGAGCAACGACCTTCACCCCGCGGTGAGGGTCGTTTCTTCTTGAAGGTATGAGCGACTCCTCCATGTTCATTCTCGGCATCGATATCGGGACCCAGAGCCTGAAGGCGGTGGTGCTGGGCGAGGGGCTGACGCCGCTGGGCAGCGGTGCCGCATCCTACCAGCCCCAGTTTCCCCAGCCGCTCTGGGCGGAGCAGGATCCGCGGTTGTGGCTCGACGCACTTCGTCCTGCCATCGGCCAGGCCCTGGCCGAGGCCGGCATCGCCGCCGCGGAGGTGGGGGCACTCGGCATCGCGGGCCAGCTCGACGGCTGCTTGCCTGTCGACCGCAAGGGCGAGGCCATGGGCCCCTGCCTCATCTGGATGGACCGGCGCGCGAGCGCGGAGACCACGGGCGTGGCCGCCGAGACGGTCATGGCCAAGGGCGGCGTGGTGCTGGACGCGAGCCATATGGCGGCCAAGATGCGCTGGCTGAAGCGCCATCATGGCGCTGCCCGCGACATCGCTTGCTTCCATCAGCCGACCTCTTTTGTGGTCGCCCGGCTGACCGGCCGCGCGGTGCTGGATCACGCCGTCGCCTCCACCTCCATGCTCTACAATCTCTGGGATCGGCGCCTCGACCCCGAGCTCTGCGAGATGTTCGGGATCGAGCCAAGCGAGCTGCCCGAGATCGATGCCAGCGAGGCCGTGGCCGGGGGGTTGAGCGCCGCGGGGGCGGCGCTCACCGGCCTCAAGCCCGGCATTCCCGTGGCCGTCGGCACCGGCGATGATTTCTCCAACGCGCTCGGCGCCGGCGTCGTGCGCCCCGGCCGGGTGATCGTCTCTTTGGGCACGGCCGAGGTGGTGGGCGCGGTGCATGGGACGGCGGTCATCGACAAGGGCGCGCTGGTGGAGACCCATGGCTATGCCGGGGAGCGCTTCTTCATCGAGAATCCTGGCTGGCTCTCGGGCGGTGCGCTCGCCTGGGCGATCCGCATCCTGCGGCTGACCGGTGTCGAGGAGCTGAACGAGCTGGCCGGCCAGGCCCCGCCGGGCGCCGATGGCGTCACCTTCCTGCCCGCGCTCTCCGGCGCCATGGCGCCGGAATGGGTGGCCGAGGCCCGCGGCTGTTTCTACGGCCTCACCGCGGCCCATGGGCCTGAGCATCTCACGCGGGCGGTGCTGGAAGGCTGTGCCTTTGCCATGCGCGACGTGGTCGACCGGCTGACGGCGCTGGGCGTTGATACGGGGCGGGTTCGCCTGCTGAGCGGCGGGGCGCGCAGCCGCATCTGGGCCGAGATCCGGGCCGGGCTGCTCGGCCGGCCCGTGGAGGTCGCCGCCGTCTCCGACAGCTCGCCTTTGGGTGCTGCCTTGCTGGCGGCGGTGGCAGCCGGCGCCGAGCCCAGCCTCGACAGCGCCGCCGACAAGCTGGCGCCGCAGACCGTTGAGATCGAGCCGGTTTCGGGGCATCGCGGCGCCTATGAAGAGGCCTATCAACGCTACCGGCGCCTGTTCACGGCGCTGAAGCCGGTGTTCGAGGAGGTTGCCCGCGCATGAGCCAGGCGCTGATGGAGCGGCTGCTGGAGGGAAGGCTGGCCGATCCCGACGGCAACGGGATGCTGGCGGTGCCGACCCGGAAGGTCGCGATCGCCGCGAAATTGGCGGGCCGTGCCACCGCACTTCTGGCCGATCTCGGCCTGGGACCCCGGCTCGCGGTGGTCTCAGACCCCAAGACCCGCGCCGTGCTGGCCGAGCGGGTGGTCGCGGGCCTCGCCGGCGCGAACATCACCGAGGTCGTGCTGGAGGAGATGCCCAAGCCCGACAGCGAGACCGTGACGCGGGTGCGTGCCGCCACGGCAGGGGCCGACGCCCTGGTGGCCGTCGGCTCCGGCACCATCAACGATCTGTGCAAATACGCGGCCTTCCTCGACCGCAAGCCCTATGTCGTCTTCGGCACGGCGCCCTCGATGAACGGCTACACCTCCGTCAGCGCCGCCATCACCGAGCATGGCCATAAGAAATCCCTGCCCGCCGCCGCACCGGTCGGCGTGTTCCTCGATCTCGCGGTCCTGGCGGCCGCCCCGCCGCGCATGATCCGCTCCGGCCTGGGGGACAGCATCTGCCGCCCGACCGCCCAGGCGGATTGGCTGTTGGCGCATCTGCTGCTGGGCCAGAGCTACCGCCGCGCGCCCTTCCTGCTTTTGGAGGCCGATGAGGCGGCGCTGGTCCCCAAGGCCGGCGCGCTCCTGGCCGGGGATACCGGCGCCATGGAGTTGCTGGCGCGAACCCTGGTATTGTCCGGCTTCGGCATGACCATCTGCGGCGGCAGCTATCCGGCGAGCCAGGGCGAGCATCTCATCAGCCATTACATCGACATGCTGGGCGATCCGGCCTGGGTCCCCTCCTTCCATGGCGAGCATATCGCCGTCACCGCCCTCACCATGGCGCGCCTCCAGGAGGCGATGCTCGCGGGCGAGGCGCCGGTGCTCTCGCCGACCCGCCTGGACGAGGCGGCGCTGATCCGCCATTTCGGACCGGCGCTCGGCGCCTCCTGCTGGGCCGCCTTCGCCAAGAAGGCGATGGACGCGCCCGCGACCGCCGCGCTCAACGCCAAACTGAAGCGGGAATGGCCGGAGATCCGCGCAGCACTCCGCCAGGTCATGCGGCCCTCGGCGGAGATGGAAGCGGCGCTGAAGGCCGCCGGCGCGCCGACAAGGCCCGCCGATATCCATATCCCCGAGGCCTTCTATCGCCAGGCCGTCCTCCATGCGCGCGAGATCCGCGATCGCTACACCTTCCTCGATCTGGCGGCGGAGTCGGGCCGGCTCGACTCCCTGGCGGCTGCCGCGTGAGCGAGACCCAGCATCTCAGGCCCCTGGCGGAATTTCCTCGGGGCCAGCGGGCGAGCGTGCGCGCGGTGCTCACCGATATCGACGATACCCTGACCGATCACGGCCGGCTGCCGGCGGCGAGCTTATGATGCCATGGAGCGGCTGCGGGGGGCGGGGCTCATCGTCATCCCCGTCACCGGCCGGCCGGCGGGCTGGTGCGATCTCATCGCCCGGCAATGGCCCGTCGACGGCGTGGTCGGCGAGAACGGCGCCTTCTATTTCCGCCATATCGACGCGGAGCGGCGCATGGCCCGGGTCTATGCCATCGACGCTTCCACCCGCGCCGCCGATCGCGCCCGGCTGCAAGTCATCAAGGCCGAGGTGCTGGCGGAGGTGCCGGGGGCGGCGGTGGCCTCGGACCAGGCCTATCGCGAGGCCGATCTCGCCATCGATTTCTGCGAGGATGTGGCGCCCTTGCCGCCTGAAGCCATCGATAAGATCCTCGCCGTCTTCGCGCGCCATGGGGCCACGGCCAAGGTCAGCTCCATCCATGTCAATGGCTGGTACGGCGCCTATGACAAGCTCTCCATGGCGCGGCGCCTGCTTAGCGAGGCCTTCGCCATCGACGCCGATGGCGATCGCGCCTGCATCGTCTTCGCCGGGGATTCGCCCAATGACAGCCCGATGTTCGGGCATTTCCCCCATGGCGTCGGCGTGGCCAATGTCCTCGATTTCGCCGATCGGCTGCCGCACAAACCGCGATGGGTGACCCGCGCCCGCGGGTCTCAGGGCTTCGTCGAGCTGGCCGAGGCGCTGCTCGCGGCGCGGCGGCCCTAGGTGATGGGCGGAAGATGAAGCCGAGGAAAAGCGAGCGCCAGGCGCGGATTCTGGGCGAGCTGCGGGCCTCGCCGGCCATTCGGATCTCGGCGCTGGCGGGGGAATTGGGGGTTTCCACCGAAACCATCCGGCGCGATCTCGACGAGCTCAACCAGCAGGGAATGCTGAGCCGCACCTATGGCGGGGCGGCCCCGCGGCCTTTCGGGGCCGAGCCGACGCTGAGCGAGCGCTACATGGAATATGTCGAGGAGCGCGAGCGGGTGGGCGCGCTGGCGGCCCGCGCCATCAAGCCGGGTCAGGTGCTGATGATCGATTCCGGCTCCACCACCGTGCATTTCGCCCGCCGGCTCTCGGCCGAGCTCCAGGATTTGACGGCCATCACCAACAGCTGCGGCGTGGCGGCGGTGCTGGCCGCCAACCCCACCATCCGGGTCGTTCTCTGCCCCGGCCACTATGATTCCCGCGAGGGCAGCGTCTTCGGCTCCGACAGCGAGAGCTTCCTGCAGCGCTTCAACGCCAATCTCGCCGTGATCGGCTGCAGCGGGCTGACGCCGCAGGGGCCGAACGATGTGAGCCCCGCGGCCGCGGGCATCAAGCGGGCCATGCTGGCCCGGGCGGAATCCAACATGCTGCTGCTCGACCATTCGAAATACGACGTGCTGGCGCTGGAGAACGTCTGCAGCCTCGGTGCCATCCGGCTGATCGTGGCCGATCGGCCGCCCGCGGGGGAGCTGGCGCGTGCCATCAGGCGCGCCGGCATCGCGGTCGAGGTTGCCGGCGCGGCCGAGCCGCCCGCAGCCCAGCCGCCGGGCCGGCCGTCTGGGCGCAATGGGAGCTGAATTTACCGCCAAGGTTAAAATGTCGTAATCTCCCGGCGCTATCGCCTGAGGGGGGCACGGACGGCGGGAAGCCACAAGGCGCCGCCGCCCGACAACGGACCACAAACAGGAGGCACCATGGATCCGCGTAAGGAATTCATCGCTCAGCTGCGGCGCTATCGGAAGGGATCGATCTCCCGGCGCCATTTCCTCGGCGTCACGGGGTTGGGTACGGCCGTGGCGGCGCTCGCCGCCAGCATGCCGGAGCTGGTCATGCCGCGCCGCGCCTATGGCGCCGATCTGGGCGACCGGGTCTCGCTCACCAGCTGGCCGAACTATCACGATCCCAAGAACTTCGAGAAATTCACCGCCGCGACCGGGGTGAAAGTGGAGCTCACCGTCTTCGGCTCCAATGAGGAGATGTATGCCAAGCTGAAGGCGGGCGGCACGGGCTGGGACGCCTTCGTGCCCACCAACTACACCATCGAGAACTATGTCGCGGCCGATCTGATCGAGCCTCTGGATCTGGCGCAGATCCCGATGTTCGATCCCTCGACCTACACCGATAAGCGCTTCACGACCCCCGGCACGGTGAACGGCAAGGTCTATGCGGTGCACAAGGATTGGGGCACCACCGGCTATTGCGTCAACACCGCCAAGGTGACGGAGCCGATGACGAGCTGGAAGGATTTCTGGGACCAGGCCCAGGGCAAGTACACCGGCCGGGTCACCGTCCACGACTATCAGCTCACCACCATCGGCAATGCGCTCAAATATTACGGCTATTCCTTCAACTCCAATGACGAGAAGCAGCTCGCCGAGGCCGAGAAGCTGCTGCTCGCGGCCAAGCCGCATCTCTTCGCCATCACCAGCGACTACCAGCCGGCGATGCGCAACGGCGATGCCTGGCTCGCCATCGCCTGGACCGGCGATGCCAAGCAGCTCCACAAGGACATCCCCGCCATCACCTATGTCATCGGCAAGGAAGGCGGGGAGATCTGGTCCGATTTCTATGCCGTGCCGAAGGGGGCGCCGCATCGCGCGGCGGGCTATGCGCTGATCAACTTCCTGCTGACGCCCGACGTGCAACAAGGACGAGGTGCTGTTCCATGGCTATCCCGTGGCCGACAAGCGGGTCCTCGACCTGCTGCCGCCCGAGATGCTGAAGGATACGATCATGTTCCCGGCGGCGGAGGAGCTGACGCCCGCTGGAGTTCGGCGCGGCGGCGACGATGACCAATCCCGCCCGGGCCGAAATCATGGCGCGCTTCAAATCGGCCTGACAGCCGCGAGTCTGGCTATATCGTGACGGCAGAAGCGGCCGGCGAGAAGAAGGGGGCAGGGCGGCTCACCACCGCCCTGCTCCTGGCGCCGGCCGCCTTCTGGTTCCTGATGCTGCTGATCCTGCCGCTCGCCGTCGTCATCGTCTATTCCTTCGGCGAGCGGGCGGCGACGGGCGGCTATCAGGCAGGCTTCACCCTCGCCAACTATCTGAACCTGCCGGCGCGGCTTACCGCCTTCCGCAATACCCTGACCTTGGCCCCCATGGGCACGCTGATCTGCCTCTTGATCGGCTATCCCCTGGCTTATTTCCTGGCGGTGAAATCCACGGCCAAGAGCCGGCTGTTCCTGATCATCCTGGTCATCGTGCCCTTCTGGACCAGCTTCCTGATCCGCACCTATGCCTGGATGTTCATCCTGGGCGGGCGCGGGATTCCCGCCCTCCTCGGCTGGATCGGCATCGAGGATATCAGGCTGATCAACACGCCCTTCGCCGTGCTCATCGGCATCGTCTACGGCTATCTGCCGCTGATGGTCTTTCCGATCTTCGTCAGCCTGGAGAAGCTGGACAAGCGCCTGCTGGAGGCCTCGGAGGATCTGGGCGCTGCCCCCTTCGCCACCTTCCGCCAGGTGACCCTGCCGCTCTCGGCGCCCGGGCGTCATCACGGGCTGCATGCTGGTCTTCATCCTGCTGATGGGCGAGTACCTGATCCCGCAGCTCCTGGGCGGCGGCAAGGTCTTCTTCATCGGCAATGCGCTGGTGGATCTTTTCCTGCAGTCCCTCAACTGGCCTTTCGGCTCTGCCTGCGCCGTGGCTCTGGTCGTCATCATGATGGTGACCATCACCCTCTATCTCAAGCTGACGCGCGCGCGGGGCCAGCGCGACGTCTCCCTGATGTGAGGAGAGGCCTGTGCTGCGCGGCTACTCCGTCTTCATCTACCTCTTCCTCTATGCGCCTATCGCGCTGATCGTCCTCTTCAGCTTCAACAGCGGCAACAACGCCAGCGACTTCCAGCATTTCGCCTTCACCTGGTACGGCAAGGCGGCGAACAACACCTTCGTCATCGAGGCGCTGGAAAACAGCCTGATCGTGGCCGGGACCTCGGCGGCGCTCGCCACACTCATGGGCACCATGGCGGCGCTGGCCTTGCAGCAGGTGCGGGGGCCGTTGAGAGTCGCCTTCGATGGCCTCACCTATGTCTCCATCATGGTGCCGGGCATCGTCATCGGCATCGCGACCCTGATCGCTTTGGTCAATACCTTCGCGCTGCTGAACGGCTTCCTTGCCTCGCTCTGGCCGGGCGGCCAGGCGCCCCAGCTCGCCATGGGCTATGGCTCGATCATCGCCGCCCATACCCTCTTCTCCATGGCGCTGGTCATCGTGATCGTCCGGGCCCGCATCGCCGGCATGGACCGCAGCCTGATCGAGGCCTCCATGGATCTCTATGCCGATCCCTGGGGCACCTTCCGCCAGGTGACCCTGCCCCAGCTCATGCCCGCCATCGTCGCGGGATTTCTGCTGAGCTTCACTTTCAGCCTGGACGATTTCGTCATCGCCTTCTTCGTCGCCGGCTCGGTGACGACCCTGCCGATCTACGTCTTCTCCTCGATCCGCCGCGGCGTGACGCCGGAGATCAATGTCATCGGCACGACGGTGATGGTGTTCTCGCTGACGGTGCTGTTCACGGCGCAGATGCTGCTGCGGCGGGGGCCGAAGGGGAAGCGGACGCGGTAAAGTCGCGACTTCCGCTCCCCATCGTCATTCCCGCGAAAGCGGGAATCCAGGGCAACAGGCGGAGTCTACGGCCCTGGATTCCCGCTTTCGCGGGAATGACGGTTGAGAGAATTGGTCACATTCAGCGATCCGCCAGTGCCAGCTTGGCGGCGAGCGCGACGAAGGCGGCGGCGAAGGTGCGGCGCATCCAGGTCAGCACCCCAGGGCGGGTGATGACATGCCGGCGGATCCAGGCGGCGAAGAGGCCGTAGCCGACGAAGACGACGAAAGTCAGCAGCATGAAGACGGCGCTGAGCTCCAGCATGCGCGAGAGCGGATGGGCCTCATGGGTGTTCACGAACTGGGGCAGGAAGGCGAAGAAGAAGATCGAGAGCTTGGGATTGAGGATGTTGACCAGGATGGCCGAGGTGATTACCTGCAGCGCCGAGCGAGTGTCGACCTTGGTTTCCACCCGGAGTGCGCCTTTTTCCCGGAGCGCGTTCCAGGCCATGTAGAGAAGATAGGCAACGCCCAGATATTTGAGGGTCTGGAAGGCGAGCGCGCTGGCATGCAACAGGGCGGCGAGCCCCATGATCGCTGCGGCCATATGCGGAACGATGCCCAGCGTGCAGCCGAAGGCCGCGACGATGCTGGCCCGCGATCCGCGGGAGAGGCCGGCCGCCATGGTGAAGAGAACGCCGGTGCCGGGCGATACGACGACGATGAGCGAGGTGATCAGGAACGCGATGCTCATGGGGGCTGTCTCCTCACGCTATCCGGGACGTTCGTATCGGCTTTCCCGGCGGTCCGACCTGTTTCTGCAGGGAATCTGCAGGTGATCCTCTCTGCAGACACCAAACCTAAAGTATATACGTAAAAAGCGTATCTGTCAAACGGTATGTCGTAGGGCCCGGCGCAGCAGCTTGCCATTGGCGGTCCGCGGCAGGCTATCGAGGAAGATGACCTCCCGCGGGCGCTTGTAGGTGGCGAGGTGCTTCTCGGCATGCGCCAGGATCGCGGCAGCATCCTTGGGCGCACCCGGTCGGGCGACGACGAAGGCGGCGATCACGTTGACGTCGGGGCGGACGGCATGCTCGGCGACCGCGACCTCGGCAATGGCCGGATGATCGGCCAGGGCCGCCTCGACCTCCGCCGGGGAGACGCGATAGCCGCCGGCATTCATCAGATCGTCGGCGCGGCCATGATACCAGAGATAGCCCTCGTCATCGAAGGCGGCGAGATCGCCGCCGACGAACCATTCGCCGCGATAGACCAGCTTCTCTTCCTCCGGCCGGCGCCAATAGCCCAGCATCAGACCGGGATCGTCGCGGTGGATGGCAAGCAGCCCCGTCTCGCCGGCCGGCAGCGGCACCTCGCCGCCCTCCACCGGCAGGACGGCGATGGCCCGGCCCGGCTGCGGCTTGCCGGGACTGCCCGGCTTGATCGCCATGCCCGGAAACGTCGAGACATAGGTCGAGCATTCGCTCATCCCCAGCGATTCGTAGATTTCCCGGCCGGTGCGCTTGCGCCATTCCGCGAGCAAGGCCGCGGGCAGGGCCTCGCCGGCGGCCAGTCCATGGCGCAGGCTCGCCAGTTCGGCCGGGGTGAGGGCGCAGTATTTCAGCATCTGGCGATAGAGGGAGGGCACGGCGGCGAAGAGCGTGGCGCGGGAGGCCTGGATGAGCTTCGGCCAGACCTGGATATCCCTCGGCCCGATGTAGAGCACGGCGGTGGCACCATTGGCCCAGGGATCGGTCAGGCCGACCCCCAGGGTGTAGCTCCAATTGAAGGCGCCGGCATGGAGCACGATGTCCGCCGGTCCCATGGCCGACCAGCCCTGATACATCGGCCGCCGGCCCCAGGCGCTGCGCTGGGCATGGAGCACCCCCTTGGGCTGCCGGCTGGTGCCGGAGGTGTAGATGAGAAAGCCGGGGTCCTCGGCGGCGGTGTCGGCGTAGGCGGGCAAAGGTGCGGCCGCCTTGAGGGCCGCGATCGCCGGCGCGTCCAATATTCGAACACCCCGGGCGCCCGCGGCCGGCGCCGGCAGCCCGCCTGCCAGCGCCACGGCGGCCGCGCCGGAATCCGCCAGCAGGAAATCCGCCTCCGCCGAGGTGAGCTGCGGCGAGACCGGCAAAGGCACGATGCCGGCGGCGATGGCGCCGAAGAAGAGCAGCGCATAGTCGCTGGTATTGGGCAGGCGGATCATCAGCCGCTCGCCCGGCGCCAACCCCAGAGCGAGCAGCCCGCCGGCGACCCGGCGCGCCGCCAGATCGAGGGCGCCATAGCTCCAATGCTCCGCGGCCTCCAGGGGCGCCTCGGCATCGGCGATGACGAAGAGAGCGGTCTTCTCCGGCGTCCGCGCGGCCGCCCGGCCGAGGCAGTAGCCTGCCAGGTTGAATCGGGGCGGCGGCGCTTGGCCGGTGTAGCGAAGGGGAGTGTCGGCGGGCGTCACTCGATCAGGCTGTAGATGAACTCGTATTCCGTGCCCTTCTGGTCGCGCTGGCGGAGCTTCATCTGGCCCTGGACCGAATCATAGTCGCCCGTGCCGCCGGTGACCGAGAGGACCGATTGCTTGTTGTCATAGAAGGGTCCGGTGACGGTGATCTGGCCCTTGTCGAGGATCAGCGTCCAGCGGCATTCCCAGGATTCACCGACCACCATGCGCACGCACCAGCCATTGTCGTGGCCGAGCAGCTTCTTGTTCTCCCGGTCATAGACCTCATTGGCGAAGGTCAGGATGTCGCCGACATTGTCCTGCTTCGGGCCGACGCGGGTCACGGTGTCGGTGGTCGCGCGTTCGACGACGATCAGCGAGGCGGCCGCCGCGGGCGGCGCCGTCTCCAGGGCGAGCGCCGCCACCACCAGTCCCGAGACGATCAAGCCGCGACGGATTGCCTGCATGAGTTCTTCCTTACCGAAATGACCCCTCCCGAACATGCTCTTCCCTCGCGGCTTTCGCAGCAAGCGGATTTCGGGGATGGCGCTATTCGGCGCTCTGGCCGGTGGTCAGCCAGCCCGGCGCGCGCCCCTGACCCTGGATGGTCCAGCCGCCGTCGGCGGTGATCACCTGGCCCGTGATATAGGCGGCCGCGTCGCTGGCGAGGAAGCAGGCGATGCCGGCGATCTCTTCGGGTGCCGCCAGCCGGCCCATGGGCACGCGCTCCAGCATCCATTCCTCCTTGAGGGAGCCGTTCTTGATGCCGTCCTCCACCAGCTTGGTGCGGGTGTAGCCCGGTGCGATGGCATTGACCCTGATGTTCACCGAGGCGACTTCCAGGGCAAGGGCCCGGGTCAGGCCCATGATGCCCGCCTTGGCCGCGCAATAGGGTCCGCGGCCGGGAATGCCCACGAAGGCCGCCGTCGAGGCGATGCTGATTATGGCGCCGCCCTTGCCCCGCTGCACCATGCGCGGCACCGCCTGGGAGGCGCAGAGGAAGAAGCCGGAGAGATGCGTTCCGATGACGGCCTGCCATTCCTCGAAGGGAAGCTTGCCGATCAGCCCGACCCGCTGGATGCCGGCGTTATTGACCAGGATGTCCGGTGCCTCGCCCTCGCGGTCGATGGCGGCAAACGCGGCCTCGACGCTCTTGGGGTCGGAGACATCGGTCTCGATATAGCGCACCCCCGGCCGCGCCGCCTCCGGCTCGATCTTGTCGAGGGAGACGACGGCGGCCCCCGCCGCGCGCATCGCTTGCACGATGGCATCCCCGATCCCCCGCGCCCCACCGGTGACGACGGCGGTGCGGCCTTTGAAGCTGTTGGGTTCCATGTGTTCTCTCCTCCTCGCTTTTCTGCCGCTCGAACGCCGGTCTTTTCTTTTTCGTCATTCCCGCGAAAGCGGGAATCCAGGGCAACCAGCGAGATCCGTGGCCCTGGATTCCCGCTTTCGCGGGAATGACGGGGGAGGGGAGCGTACCTCGCTGCGCTGCCGCGCCTAATACATCAGCCAGCCGCCGCTGACGTTGATCGTGGCGCCGGTGATGTAGCTGGCATGGTCGGAGGCCAGGAACAGGACCGTGCCGGCGAGATCCGAGGGCGGGGCCATGTAGCCCATGGGGATCTGGGCGATCTGCTGATTGAGCTGCTCCTCCGTGAGGCCGCTGCGCAGCATCGAGGTATCCGCAGCGCCGGGGGAGACGGCATTCACGGTGATGCGGTCCTTGGCATAGGTGCGGGCGAGGCCCCGGGTCATGGAGACGATGCCGCCCTTGGTGGCGGCATAGACGACGGAGCCGCCGAAGCCGCCGGACCACCAGCCCTGGGAGGTGAAATTGATGATCCGCCCACCGTTTCCCTGCGCCAGCAGCGCCTGGGCGACGGCGCGATTGAGGAAGAAGCCGGCCTTCAGATTGATGTCGTGCTGGGTGTCCCAATCCTCCTCCGTCACCTGGTCCACATGGCTGCGCCTTATGAGGACGGCGGCGGTATTGGCCAGCACGTCGAGCCGCCCGAAGCTCGCCTGCACCTTCGCGACCAGCGGCTTGTGCCCGGCGATATCGCGGAGATCGATGCCCAGCGCCAGATGCGGGCCGCCTTCCATGGCGGCGACGACCTCGGCCACACCCTTCTCGTTGATGTCCACGGCGGCGACGCGGCTGCCGGCCTTGGCGAAGGCCAGCGCCACCTCGCGGCCGATGCCCCCCGCCGCCCCGGTGACGATGACGCCCTTGCCCTCGAGACCCGCGCCGATGTTCCAGCTCATGATGTCATGCTCCTCTCAGCCTAACGTCCCCCTAGCTTAGCGTCCGTGGGGCGGGGCGATCTTCGTATGCTCCTCGACGAAGCACCATTGCGCCTCGCCCAGGAATTTCTGGCGGTCCGCGATCAGCCGGCTGATATGGGGCTCGGTCTTGAAGGCGGCTTCCGCGGCGGCGATATCGTCGAACCAGATCTCGCCCACACCGTCCCAGAAGGACTCCTCCGGCGACCAGCGCTGGACCGCGCCGAAGCGCAAGCCCCGGACGCCGGGAAACTGGCGCACGATCTCCGCATGGGGGCCCATCCAATGGGCGAGGAATTCCTCATGGGTCATGCCCGTGCTTGCGCCGCACCAGGCTGATGCGCTTGATCATGGCTTCAGCGCCCCGGCGCGGGCTGGATCATCTCCAGCGTGATGCCGTCATGAATGCGCAGATAAGCGGCGCGCGCGCCCTTGTTCGGCCCGCCGTCGACATCCACCGGCCCCGCCGGCGCCACGGGCTTGGCGCCCAGCGCCACCGCCCGCTCCCAGGCCGATTGCGCATTGGTCACGGACAGGCAGATATGCATATTGCCGGGATTGGCCGTCGCCTCGGGATTCTGCACCCGTCCGTCGAGCTGATATTCCAGCAGCTCCAGTATGGCGCCGCCCGGCAGCGGCACGAAGGCGGCGTCGATCTTCACGCCGGGATAGCCGACATGCCGGCCGAGATAGGGCCGGTCCAGCATCATGCGCCAGAGGCGCTCCACGCCGAGGAAGGCCTCCCAGAATTCCAGCGCCCGGTCGAGGCTGGCAACCGTCAGCCCGATGTGATGGACGCGGGTCGCCGTCAGATCCGGCAGATGCTGCTTGGTCTTGGTCTCGCTCACGGTTTCCTCCCTCAAATCCGAAACAGCTTCTCGGCATTGCCGGCGAACATGGCGCGCTGCTCCGCCTCGCCGAATCCGGCGATGATCTCCGCATAGGCGTCGATCAGATCGGGATAGGAGCTGTACATGCGGTCGACCGGCCAATTCGTGCCGAAGACGACGCGGGCCGGGGTGAAGGCTTCGATGCAGCCGAGAACCCAGGGCTTCAGGCTCTCGACCGTCCAGCGGTGGTCGCCCATGCCGAGGCCGGAGATCTTCATCCAGATGTTCGGCGCGCGCGCGAGCTCGCGGATGCCGCGATTCCAGGCCTCGAAATATTCCTTCGTCCGCTGCTCCGGGATGGCGCAATGGTCGACGCAGAGAACGACATCGGGCGCCTTGGCGGTCAGCGCCAGGATCTGGGGAAACTTCTCCAGGCGCGTATCGAGGCAGGAGACGAGATTATGCCGGGCGAGCAGCTTGTAGCCCGCCTGCCAGGCCGGGTTGCTCAGATACTCGCCCGGCCCGAAATCGCGGATGCCGCGGACATTGGCGAATTGCATATGGCGCTCGAGCACCGCGCCGGCATCGGGCTCCGCCAGATGGCATTCCGCCACGATGCCGTGGGGATAGCCTGACTTGTCGGCGAAGCCCTGCAGCCAGCGCGTCTCGTCCACCGGATCCTTGATGCCCAGCGCCGCCTGGACATGGATCGCCTTGGGCACATTGGCGAAGCGGATCTCGGCGATGTAATCCTCGATCCAGTAATGCTGCGCCTTGATGGCGTCGATATTGCCGAGGAAGGGATGGACGGCATCGGGCTCGAGCCAGGCATAGCGCAGCTCGGGCCGCTTCATGTCATGGAGATGGAAATGGGTGTCGACGAAGGGAATGCGGGCCATGTCTCGAGCTTTCCTCCCGGGGTCTCCAGCACGCCGAGCTTAAGACGCCCGGCGGCTCGTCATCTATAGCGCCTCGGCGACCGCGCGGCCCAGGGATTGGGTCGTGGCCTTGCCGCCCATATCCGGCGTCAGCTCCGTTCCGGCCGCCAGCACCCGCTCGATCGCTTTCAGAATGGCGTCCGCCGCGGCCTTCTGCGCCGAGATGCTCCAGCATCATGGCGCCGGACCAGATCTGGCCGATGGGATTGGCGATATTGCGCCCGGCGATATCGGGGGCCGAGCCATGGACGGGCTCGAACATCGAGGGGAAGCGCCGCTCGGGATTGAGATTGGCCGAGGGCGCGATGCCGATGGTGCCGGTCACCGCCGGCCCCAGATCGGAGAGGATGTCGCCGAAGAGATTGCTTCCCACCACCACGTCGAAGCTCTCGGGCTTGCGGACGAAATGGGCCGTCAGGATATCGATGTGATACTGCTCCACGGCGATATCCGGATAGGATTTCGCCATGGCCTTCACCCGCTCGTCCCAGAAGGGCATGGTATGGATGATGCCGTTGGATTTCGTGGCCGAGGTCAGGCGCTTGCGCGGCCGCGACCGCGACAGCTCGAAGGCGTATTTCAGGATCCGGTCGACGCCGCGGCGGGTGAAGACATTCTCCTGCACCGCCATCTCGTCTTCGGTGCCGGGATAGAGCCGGCCGCCGATTTCCGAATATTCCCCCTCGTTGTTCTCGCGCACGATCATGAAATCGATCGAGCCGGGGGCCTTGCCGGCGAGCGGGCAGGGCACGCCCTCGAACAGCCGCACCGGGCGCAGATTGACGTATTGCTGGAAATGGCGGCGGATCGGGATCAGCAAATTCCAGAGCGAGACATGGTCGGGCACCGAGGGCCAGCCGATGGCGCCGAGGAAGATCGCCTCATGACCGGCGATCTGGGCGAGGCCATCGGCGGGCATCATCCGCCCCGAGCGCTCATAGAGGTCGCAGCCCCAGTCGAAATCCTCCCAGGCGAACTCGAAGCCATGACGCTGGCCGGCGGCTTCGAGCACCTGGCGGGCCGCGGGCACCACTTCCTTGCCGATGCCGTCGCCTTCGATGACGGCGATGCGAAATTTGGCCATGCTTCCTCCCCGGTCCGCGGGCCTGAGCCCCGTGCGGCAGCCCTGATATCGTTTCAATTCATAGCCGTGCCCGCGCGGGGCGGTCAAGAGCGGCGGGGCCGGATATGTCGCCTTCGTGACCCTGGGCAGGATCGATTCTGGGCCAGCAATGCCGGGGAAATAGTGTCGAAATCTGGCCTCGACCGGTCTCCTCGGCTCGGGCTGCAACAAGTCTTGCGATTTTAAATAACGTTTCCATATAATGCCGCCACGACGACGAAGCACCGCCTCGGAGAGATCCGCAATGACGGCTTCGCGCCTCGGGAGGGTTTCCGTGCCTGCATCTCATCGCCCCAGTCCGCGTCCCGGGCCGCGCGCCGAGGAACCACGGTGAGCGCCGCCGGACAGCGCCGCGCCTTGGTCACCGGTGCGGCCAGCGGCATCGGGCTTGCCGTGGCGCGCCGCCTCCGGCGCGAAGGGGCTGATGTGCTCGCCGTCGACATCAACGAGAAGGGTCTCGCCGAGGCAGCCGCTGCGGGCTGCGAGATCATGACGGCCAATCTGGCGGAGCCGGCGGAGCGCGACCGCGTCGCGGCCGCCGCCGAGGGCATCGATTATCTCGTCAATGCCGCCGGCATCATCCGGCTGAAGCCGATCTTCGAATTCACGGTCGAGGACTGGCGCCAGATCTTCGCCATCAATGCGGAATCGATCTTCTTCCTCTGCCAGGCCATCGGGCCGCGGATGCGCCCCGGGGGCGCGATCGTCAATCTCTCCTCGAGCTCGGCCAAGCTCGCGCCCACCATCGAGGCCGCGGTCTATGCCGCCTCCAAGACGACGATCCTCTCCATCACCCGCTCCTTCGCCAATGCGCTGGCCTCGCGACCGGTGCGGGTCAATGCCATCTGCCCCGGCATCATCGATACGCCGATGCAGGATCGGGTGCTGGAGGATGTGGCGAAGATTCGCGGCATCAGTTTCGAGAGCCTGAGCGAGGGCCGCACCAAGGCCGTGCCGCTGGGCCGCGCGGCCTCGGCCGACGAATGCGCCGGGGCGATCTGGTTTCTGCTCTCCGATGAGTCAGCCTATATGACGGGCCAGGCGATCAATTTCACCGGCGGCATGGTGCAGTGGTAGCAGCGAAGGGAGGAAGACGATGAGCAAGCGGGTCAGCATTCTGTCGGAAGGCCTGGGGCATCCCGAAGGGCCCTATATGATGCCCGACGGACGGGTCGTCCTCGCCAATACCTATCGCAGCGAGATCGCCGTCTGGGACGCCAAGGCGGGGACGAGCACCTATGCCTTCACCGGCGGCTGCCCCAATGCCTGCATGCTGGGCACCGACGGCAATGTCTATGTCACCAATTGCCCCAATGTCGGCAAATGGGAGCCCGACGACAAGCGCCCGGCCTCGATCCAGCGCGCCACGCCCAACGGCAAGGTGGAGATCGTCGCCACCGAGGCGGACGGCGTGAAGTTCGACGGGCCCAACGATCTGACCTTCGGGCCGGACGGGCGGCTCTATTTCACGGATTCCGGCGATTGGGATCCGGCGACCAAGCCGCATAAGGGCCGCATCATCGTCATCGAGAAGAACGGCACGGCCCGCATCCTGGAGGAGCTCGACCACACCTATCCCAACGGGATCGTGGCCGAGCCCGACGGCTCCATCGTCTGGGTCGAATCCTACACGCTCCGGATGATCCGCCGCCGGCCCAACGGCTCCAAGAATGTGATCTACCATTTCCCGGAGAACCACATCCCCGACGGCTTCAAGATCGACGTCAACGGCAATTTCTGGGTGACCACCGTCACCTCCGGCGGCATCGATGTCGTCTCCAAGGACGGCGAGGCGAAGGATTTCCTCGATCTCAAGGCCGTGCCGCTCAACTGCGCCTTCGGCGGCACGTCGCTCTATGTGGCGGATTTCGGCGTCTTCGACACCAGCGGACCCGCCTCCATGGGTGGGCGGCTGCTGAAGGTCGATGTCGGCGTCGCCGGCATGCCGCATTTCAAGGGCGCGATCGGCTGAGGCCCGCCATGAAAATCGCCAAGATCGAAGCCATCCCCGTCAGCTATCCCGAGCCGAACGACTTCAACGCGCTGCGCCATCTCTGCCTCGCCAAGATCACGGCGGATGACGGCCAGATCGGCTGGGGGGAATCCATCACCCAGTTCCCCGAGGCGAATTTCGCGGTCAAGGCGATCATCGACGGCATGGCGCCGAATCTGATCGGCAAGGATCCCGTCCATACCGAGGCGCTCTGGCGCCAGAACAAGCATCAGGCCTGGTGGTACGGCTATGGCGGCGGCATCGCCTCCTATGCCGTGGCCGCCCTCGACATCGCGCTCTGGGATCTGAAGGGCAAGGCGCTGGGCCGCAGCGTGCTCGATCTCCTCGGCGGGCCGGTGCATGAGCGCCTGCCCGGCATCGCCTCCTGCCACGCGCATTACGAATCCATCGAGGAGATGGCGGAGGAGACGGTCGAATGGCTCTCGACGGGCTTGCAAGGGCTCAAGACCGGCTTCGGCAAGCGCGGCAATGCGCGCCTGGGCTATGAGCACGACCGCGACGTCGCCTATGTCAAGGCGATGCGGGAGGTGATGGGCGACAAGCAGCTCATGATCGACTGCGGCATCAACGTCAAATGGGACGTGACCCAGGCGGTGCGCCGCGTCCAGGCGATGGAGGAATACGGCCTCGCCTGGATCGAGGAGCCGCTGGGCGCCTGGGATCCCGAGGGCTATGCCAATCTCCGGTCCAAGACCACGACCCTGATCGCCTATGGCGAGAAGGAGTGGACGCTGGAAGGCTTCGAGCGGGTGCTGGCCACCGGCACCGTCGATGTGATCGGGGTGGATCCGGGGCGGGGCGAGGGCATCACCGGCTTCAAGAAGGTCTGCGACCGGGTCGAGGCCTATCGCCGCCAGGCCAATGCCCATGCCTGGTCCTCGGCCATCGTGACGGCGGCCAGCCTTGCCATCTCCTTCAGCACGCCGGCCTGCAAGCTCTTCGAGTTCAAGCCGCTGCGCAATCCGATGCAGCACGACCTCGTGACGAAGCCCTTCGATCATGTGGACGGCTGGGTCTATCCCCCCACCGGTCCGGGGCTGGGGATCGAGGTCATCGAGGAGGTCGTGGAGGGATTCCGCAGCGAGAAAGTGCTGGCGCGGGCGAAGTAGACGCACACTCGGGAAAGAACAAGCTCATCAACCGCAACGACAAATGCAAATTGGGAGGACGACCATGAAACCGATGAAGAAGAAACTGATCGTCGCGCTCAGCGCCACGGCGCTCGGCATGACAGCCGCCGCGGGTCTGGCCAAGCAAGGCTGGGCCGACGACAGCGCCTCGCAGATTCCGACCACCGGCGAGAAGCTCGCCGGCGCGCCGGACACGGCCACCCTGCCCTGGGGCACCTTCACCCTGAACCCGCGCATCGCCGCCAAGGTCAAGGCCCACGAGCCGATCAACTATGTCTTCTCCTACCAGGGCTCGGGCATCCCGCTGTTCTCGCAGCAGTACATGCAGGGCTTCAAGCGGGGCTGCGAGATGGGCAAGGCGATCTATCCCATGAACTGCTCGGCCATCGCGCCGGTGCAGACCGATCCCAACCTGCAGATCTCCCAGATCGAGGCGAAGCTGGCCGCCCAGGCCATCGACTGCATCTCCATCGAGCCGGTGACCTCGGATTCCACCACGGCGATCGTCAACAAGCTGATGGCCCAGGGCATCCCGGTCTTCACCGCGGGCGTCACCTCCCGCGGCCATGAATTCACCAACTTCACCCAGACCCCCCTCAAGGAAGGGGCGACGGCGGCGGAGGTGGTGCTGAAGTGGATGGATGCCACCGGCAATCATCTCAAGGTCTTCGCCGTCTCCGGCGGCGACCCGGCCCAGTTCTGGGCCCAGGGCCGCATGAAGGGCTTCCGCGAGGCGATCCAGAAGGCGATCCCCGACGCCAATTTCGTGGTGACGGAGGCCAATGGCATCAATACCTCCTATGACCCGGGCAAGACCTTCGACACCTACAGGGCCTTCCTCTCGGCCCATCCGGAGGTGGAGTTCATCGAGAACGTCGATATCGGCGCCGAATATGCCGACAAGGCCATCGTGGGCCTCGGCCGTCAGGGCAAGGCCTTCACCATCGGCTGGAACGTCAGCAAGGGTCAGCTCGACGCCATCGAGAGCGGCGTCCAGGTGGCCCTTCTCGACCAGCGCTGGCCCGACCAGGCCGCCTTCGGCGGCCCGGCCTGCGCCCAGTTCCTGGCCAATGGCGTGGTCCTGCCCAATACCCAGACCCTGCGGCCGGTGCTGAAGGCGGATGTCGCCCAGGCCCGGGCGGAGCTCGACAAGACGATGTCGGGCAACTGATCATGACAACCCCGGGGTTCTTCGGGACCCCGGGATTCTTTCCGATCCACGACTCCTGATCTCTCTTCGCATGCAGGGACGATGAGCAACGCAGAGCCGCTTTCCCCGACCGCTCCCCAGGCCTCGCGAGTCTCCACGGCGGGGCGGGCGACCTTCGACATCGCGCTGCGCCTGGGCGGGCTCTTCGTCGCCATTCTCCTGGTCGCCTTCGCCTTCTATTGCATCAACAGCGCCTTCCTGAACATCGACGTCATCATCTCCGTGCTGCGCTCCATGAGCTCGGTGGCGATCATGGCGCTGGGCCTGACCCTGGTCATCGTGGTGGGAGAGATCGATCTCTCCTTCGGCGCCATGTATGGGCTCGCCGCGAACTCGCTGGCGGTCATGTGGATCATGGGCGGCATCCCGATCTATGTCGCGATTCCCCTCGCCATCGGCATCGGCGGCCTCGTGGGGGTCTTCAACGGCGTGCTGACCACCTGGCTCAAGATCCCCTCCTTCATCGTGACCCTGGGCAGCTACAACCTGCTCTACGGCCTCTCGCTCTATGTCACCAACGCCTCGACCTTCAATCCGGTCTATCCGCCGGACGGCTATCCCGTCGCCCCGGGCCAGCTCGCCTTCTTCAACAATCTGACCCTGCAGTTCGGCAGCCATCAGTTCTCCGCCGAGGTCTTCTGGATGATCGGCCTGGCGCTGGTGGTGGGCTTCCTGCTGCATCGCTCGCTCTTCGGCTTCCGGCTCATGGCGATCGGCGGCAATCCCGTGGCGGGCCAGCTCGCCCGCCTTCCCGTGCGCAAATACAAGATCCTGGCCTTCGTCCTCTGCGGCATGCTGGCGGCGACGGCGGGCATCCTCGATTTCTCCTTCATCCAGACGACCCAGCCCGACATCGGCCTCTCCCAGACCTTCCCGGTCTTCGCCGCCGTCATCATCGGCGGCGCCAGCCTCTCCGGCGGCAAGGGCACGGTGATCGGGACCCTCGGCGGGGCGCTGCTGCTGGCCGAGCTGCAGATCGGCCTCGCGTTGCTCTCGCCCGGCCCCTATGCCCAGCAGCTGTTCCTGGGCGCCGTCACCATCGGCGCGGTTGCCCTGGACCTGGGCCTCACCAAGCTGCGCGCCAGAAGGGCGGCATGAACGCGAGCGCCGTGAGCGGGGGGCATGCCAGGCAAGGCCACCGGCGCCATCCAGATCCGGGGCCTGCGCAAGCGCTACGGCAATACCCTGGCCCTCGACGGGCTCGATCTCGAGCTGCGTCCGGGCGAGGTGCTGGGGATCGCCGGACCGAACGGCGCCGGCAAGAGCACGCTGATGCGCATCCTCGCCGGCGAAGAGGCCGCCGATGCGGGCGAGCTCAGCCTCGACGGCGGCAGCTGGAGCCTTGCCGATGCCGCGACGGCCGTCGCGGTGGTGCATCAGGAGCCGCAGCTCTTTCCCAATCTGAGCGTGGCCGAGAATCTGATGGTCGGGCGCGAAGGCGGCAGCCTGCTCCGGCCGCGCCTCGGGCGCCATGACCGCGAGCTGATGGACTCCCTCGGCATCCTCCATCTGGCCGAGCGGCCCTTGGGCAGCTGCACGCTCGCCACCCAGCAGCGCACCGAGATCGCCCGCGCGCTCGCCCGCGACGCCCGCGTCTTCCTCTTCGATGAGCCGAATTCCGCTCTGACCGATGAGGAATCCGACCAGCTCTTCCGCGAGATGCGCGGCCTGGCCGCGGCGGGGCGCATCGTGATCCTGGTGAGCCATCGCCTGGGAGATCTGGTGGAACATACCAAGCGCGTGGCCGTCATCCGCGACGGCCGCGTCACCGCGGATCTGGCGGGCGAGGCCCTGAGCGAGGACGCCATCGCCCAGCAGCTCGTCCTCGGCGAGCGGCGTGAGGCGGTCGCGCAAGGCCGCCCCGGCCAAGCCGCGGCGACGGCCGGCGGCCGGCTATTCAGCGCCGCCGGCTGGACCCATCACGACGGCAAGTTCGAGGGCCTCGCCCTTTCCGTCGAGAAGGGCGAGATCCTGGCTCTCATGGGGGTGGAGGGATCGGGCGCCCGCGAGCTCCTGCGCTCCTTCGCGGGCATCGAGCGCAGCGGCGGGACGGCGGAGATCGACGGCGTCCGGGAGAAGGATCGCGCGGCGATCCGGCGCCACACGGCCTATGTCCCGGCCACCCGCCAGTGGAGCCTCTATTCGAATTTCTCCGTCGGCGAGAATCTTCTGGTTCGCCTCGGCCGGCCGGAGATCGCCGGCGCCGGGATGGCCTTGCGCAAGCGGCATATGCGGGAGCTGGCCCAGGCGGCTGCCAGCCGCTTCCTGGTGAAGACCCGGACGATCTTCCAGGGCATCCGCTCGCTCTCCGGCGGCAATCAGCAGAAGGTCGCCATCGCCCAGGCGCTGGTGCGCCAGCCGCGCCTGCTCCTGCTGGAGGAGCCGACCCGCGGCGTCGATATCCAGAGCAAGCGGGAGATCTATCGCCTGCTGCGCGAATTCGCCCATGCGGGCAATGCGGTGATCATGTTCTGCACCGAGGTGCTGGAGATGTTCGAGGCCGCCGACCGCGTGCTCATCGTCTCCGACGGCAAGCTCTCCCGCCCGCTCACGGTCAAGGACTACGCCCATGTCGAGGCGCTGGTGACCGACGTGACCAAGCTGGAGCGCCACGGACGGGCGGCGGCTTAGTAAAGTCGCACGCGAATCCCTCTGACATCGTCATTCCCGCGAAAGCGGGAATCCAGGGCCACACGCTCTGCATTTTGCCGGTTGCCCTGGATTCCCGCTTTCGCGGGAATGACGAGGGGAGGGAGGCCGCGTCTATCTCCGGTACCGTCTTAAGCCGCGATCTTCCTCAGAAAATCGATGATCGGCTCCGCTGTCGCCGCGCCGGTGCTGAGCGCCACATAGCCGTCGGGGCGGATGAGGTAGTGGTGGCCGGATGTATAGTTGGCATCTGCAGCGGCCTCGGCCGCCGCCGCGATGGCGCCGAGATCTTCCGGCAGGGTGACGCGCGGCGCGCCGATGGAGAGCAGCGCGAACTTCCCCTCATGCAGCATCTCATGCAGCCGCGCTCGCCCGCCGGGCCCGGCATTGAGGATGATGTCCTGGGCCCGATGGCCATTGGCCGGGCTATGCGACGCCCCGTGGCCCTGTCCCGTGAGCGGCCCCTTCTCGTAATGCAGGTCGACCTCGGTCAGCTGATCGACCAGGCGCTGGCGGAAGGCCGGGAGATGCCCGAGGGCGCCGGCGGCGGCATTGCGGATTCCCTGCAGGATCGGATTGCGGATCAGCGCGACGCGGGTCATCTGCCCGGCGTTGTGCAGCACCTGGTCACCGATGGCGCTGCGTTCCGGGGAGTAGCTGTCGAGCAGGCTCTCCTTGGCCCGGCCATGACAGACCAGGGCCAGCTTCCAGGCGAGGTTGAAGGCATCCTGCATGCCCGTGTTCATGCCCTGCCCGCCGGCGGGGCTGTGGATATGGGCGGCATCGCCCGCCAGGAAGGCGCGGCCCTTGCGATAGTCCTTCACCTTGCGCTCATTGATGCGGAAGCGGCTGAGCCAGAAGGGATCGTAGGCCTGCAGCCCCGGCGGCGCCCGGTCATCGAGGAGCTTCTGCACATCCGCCAAGGTGAGCGGCGGGGCAACCTCGGCGCTCGCCGGCCCCATATCGCCGATGACGCGGAATCGCCCCCCGACGATCGGGAAGAGGGCCAGGATCCCGTCCGGCTGCCAGCAGATGGTGAGCTCGTCCTGCGCGATCTCGCCCTTGAGGCGGATATCCGCGAGAATCCAGTCGGAAGGCTCGGTCACGCCTTCGAACTTGCTGCCGAGGCCGTGGCGCACGGCGCTATGGGCGCCGTCGCAGCCCGCCAGATAGGAAAAGCGCGCCGTCTCCACCGTGCCGTCGGCATGCAGCAGCTTCGCCGTGACACCCGCGCCGTCATCGGCGAAGGATTGCAGCTCGACCTGCCGCTCCACCGTCACGCCCCGGCGCTGCAGCTCCTCCTCCAGCAGACGCTCGGTCTCGTTTTGCGGGATGAGCAAAGTGAAGCGGTAGCGGCTGCGGGCGATGTCCAAGGAGACATGCACGAGTTCATGCCCATCGGCGAGGATGCGCGCACCCCGGCCTTCCATGCCCGCATCGAGGAAGCCCTGAAGACAGCCCTGGATATCCATCAGCTCCAGGGTCCGGGGCCAGAGCACGAGCGCCTTGGATTTATCGGTGCGCGCCGCGGATTTGTCGACGATCCGCACATCGACCCCGAGGCGCTTCAGCGCCGCCGCCAGGGTCATGCCGACCGGCCCCGCGCCCGCAACAAGGATCTGCTCGCCCATTTTCCCCGCCCCGCCTGTGATGCGCTGCCCTTCTTACACTGCGGCGGGCAGGGTTCCAAGCATGAGGCATTGCCGAGGTATATGCGCCGCCGGGATTCATAATTGGTTAGGAGCTGCGCGCCCTATCGAAGGGGTGCCGGCGCTTGTCTTCACCCCGACGGCGGTGCAGAATATTCGCGGAGATGTCGCACGCGTTGATCTCGGCTTTGTGCGTAACGCCGAGGGGGGATTGCGCTATGACGTCCGTGTCGTCGCCGGGTGACTCGCTCTCGCCTTGGTGGAAAACCATCGCCATCGTAACGATGGTGCTGGGCTTCGGGATTCTCATCCTCATTACCGTCAAGGCCTATCAGAACGCCCCTCCGGTGCCGGCCAGGGTCGTCGATCCCGCCGGAGCTGTACTGTTCACCGGCGAAGATATCGCGGCCGGCCAGCAAGTCTTTCTGAAGCATGGCCTGATGGACAATGGCACGATCTGGGGTCATGGCGCCTATCTGGGTCCGGATTTTTCGGCGCAATATCTGCATAGCTGGGCACTCGGCGTGGCGGACCATGGCGCCCGCGCGCAGTTCGGGCGGGGCTATGACGTCCTGACCCCCGCCGAGCAGAGCATGATTGAAGGCACCGTCGCATTCGAGCTGAAGCAGAATCGCTACGATCCGGCGACGGGGACGCTGGTCCTCACCCAAGCGGGCGCAGACTCCTTCAACCACCAGATTGCCGACTGGGCGGCCTATTTTTCCGACCCCGCGAAGAATGGCGGGCTCAGCGCAAAGACGGTGAGCGATGCACAGGAGCTTCGCCAGCTCACGGCATTCTTCGCCTGGGCAGCCTGGGCGTCGGTAGCGGAACGTCCCGGCACCTCCTATTCCTACACCAACAACTTTCCCTATGACCCGCTGGCCGGCAATCACCCGACCGGGGGCGCGGTGCTTTACAGCGCCATCAGCGTCGTCTTCCTGCTGGGGGGCACTGCGGTCGTGCTGCTCGCCTTCGGCAAGTTCGACTATCTCGGCTGGCACCGCGGCGACAGGCTTGCCTCAGGTCCCGCAATCCCGCCCGTCAGTGACGCACAGCGTGCGACCCTGAAGTTCCTGGCCGTCGCGGCGCTGCTCTTCTTTGGTCAGACGCTCATCGGCGGCGGTGTTGCCCACTACCGCGCCGAGCCCGGAGATTTTTACGGCATCGATCTTTCCGATTTCCTGCCCAGCAACTTGCTGCGGACATGGCATCTGCAGCTGGCAATCCTTTGGATCGCGACCTCCTATGTGGCGGGAGCCCTGTTCGTGGCGGGCATGCTGGGCGCGAGCGAGCCGCGGGGACAGCGGCGCGCTATCGACCTGCTCTTCGGTGCCATCCTGATCGTCGCCGTCGGAAGCCTGCTGGGCGAATGGGCGGGCATACGTCAATGGCTCGGCAGCGCCTGGTTCTGGATCGGCAATCAAGGCTGGGAGTATCTGGAGCTCGGCCGGCTGTGGCAGATCCTTCTCGCCATCGGCCTGGTGTTCTGGTTTGGGCTCCTGTGGCGCAATCTCGCGCCGGCACGTCGCGATCCGGAGCGGCGTGGCCTCGTCAACTTCTTCCTCATCGCCGCCGCCGCCATTCCGGTCTTCTATCTCCCGGCGCTCTTCATCGACGGATCGACCAACTACACCATCGCCGATACCTGGCGGTTCTGGATCATCCATCTCTGGGTCGAGGGTTTCTTCGAGCTCTTTGTCACGGTCATCGTTGGGGTCATCTTCCATCAGCTTGGCCTGGTTGGGCGCGTGACGGCGCTGCGTGCCATCTATCTCGACGTCATTCTCGTCTTCGGCGGCGGGCTCATCGGCACCGGCCATCACTGGTACTTTACCGGCCAGAGCGAGTTCAACATGGCCTTCTCCTCGGCCTTCTCCGCCCTTGAGGTCGTGCCGCTCACGCTGCTCACTCTCGACGCCTGGGATTTCATCCAGGTGACCCGCGACGACGCCGGCACGCCATTCCGCCACCGATGGACCTTCTACTTCCTGATGGCCGTCGGCTTCTGGAACTTCACCGGCGCCGGCGTCTTCGGGTTCCTGATCAACATGCCGATCGTGAGCTATTTCGAGATGGGCACCAATCTGACGCCCAATCATGGTCATGCCACGATGATGGGCGTCTTCGGCATGCTGGGTGTGGCCCTGATGGTCTTTGTCGTCCGCGAGATCGCCGACGAGCCGAGCTGGGCACGGATCGAGAAATACGTGCGCTGCGGCTTCTGGGGACTCAATATCGGCCTCGCGCTGATGCTTGTGCTGAGCCTGCTTCCCTCGGGGCTATGGCAAGTGCGGGACGTGCTGGAGAACGGCTACTGGCATGCGCGAAGCCTCGCCTATACCGGAGGATCCTTGCCGCGGCTCTTCGAGTGGCTCCGGCTGCCGGCCGACCTGATTTTTATCCTGCTGGGCGTGCTTCCTATCCTGATTGCGGTAGGGCTTGCCTACCTCGGCCTATGGCGAAGGCAGGAGCCGTCAGGCGCTGCCCGGTCCGCGCTCGCCAGGTGATCGCGCCGCGCGAACAGGCGGCAAATTCCTCTCTTCAGGTCAGCGAGAAGCGGCTCGTACGCTGAAGCTCGCCGCCTTCCGGCGGCTTTCCATCATCGCGTCTCGCCATGGCACGTTCCTGCCATGTTCATTGTTTCCGGCTTATGCAGCGGAAGCCGATATGGCTCATGCCGCTGTCGATCATCTGCGCATGCCGGGCTGCCGGTCGGTAGCGGCGGCAATAATTGGCGGCACAGAGGAATGAGCCGCCCTTGACCACCTTGCGCGGGATCCGCACCTGGGGCTGGGCTGGGTCGTAGCTGGCCTCGACCGCTCCACCGCGCGGATTCGTGCGGGGAGTCTCGGGCCCGCAGCAGGGGGCGGCGGCATCGGCGGGGTGGCGCTGGCTGAACCAGTCCGTCGTCCATTGCCAGACATTCCCCGCCATGTCGTGGAGGCCATAGCCATTGGCCGGAAAGGCTGCCGACCGGCGAGGTGCGCTCGAGCCCGTCCGCGCGGAGATTCTGCCAGGGGAATTCGCCCTGCCAGATGTTCGCCATGGTCCGTCCGCCGGGCGAAAGCTCGTCGCCCCAGGCGAATTCCGCGCCCTCCAGCCCGCCCCGCGCCGCGAACTCCCACTCGGCTTCGCTCGGAAGTTCCTTCCCGCACCAGCGGGCATAGGCCTCCGCATCCTCATAGGCGACCTGCACGACCGGGATGAGTCTCGCGGTTCGCGAGCGAGCTTCCGGGACCTTCGGGCCGGCGCCAGCTCGCCCCCGGGACCCAGCGCCACCAATTGCGGATGTCGCGCAGATTCACAGGGCCCGTCGTCCTGTGAAAGACCAGCGCGCCCGGCGCCAGCATCTCCGGCGCCGCGCCGGGATAGTCGGCGGGATTCAGCGGCCGCTCGGCCACCGTGACATAGCCGGTCGCCGCAACGAATTCGGCGAATTGGCGATTGGTGACAGGCGTGGGATCGATGAAGAAGGAACCGACCTCGACGGAATGCTGCGGCGCTTCCTCGGGATAATGCCGGTCGGAACCCATAAGGAACCTGCCGCCCTCGATGAAGACCATGTCCGGCATATCGCCGCCCCACCTGCGACTCTCGTGACGGGCCTGACGATCGGCCATCACCTCTTGGGCAAGCTAGGGCGATCGGAATTAAATGCAAGTGAACGGACGCGCGCCGATCTCCACAGGCCGATTGAAAACCGGACGGCGCCGTGATGCTCTGCGACGCCATGACGGGGATATGACGATGCGGGTCGGAGTTCGGGAAGGTCGAGCGGAAGACAAGACGCGGGGGAATTGGGATGGCGATGGCCCACGCCCGCTGACCTGGGCCGCCTGGTATCCGGCCGCCGACGACAGCGTCGAGCAGGCGCAGCTCATAGGCGCCGCCGACGCCCCGTGGTTCATGCTGGGCTCGGCTGCCCGAGATGCGCCCTTGGCCGGGATGGCGCGATCCTACCCGGTCGTCTTGCTGTCGCATGGGACCGGCGGACTCGCTTTGGGCATGGAATGGCTGGGCCGGCGGTTGGCCCAGCGTGGATTCATCGCCCTTGCGGTGAACCATCACGGCAATACCGGCCTGGAGGTCTATCGCGCCGAAGGTTTCCTATGCTTGTGGGAGCGGGCGCGGGACCTCAGCGCCTTGCTCGACGTCATGGAATCTGATCCCGAATTCGCGCGGCCGCCTCGACATGGACCGGGTCTTTGTCGGCGGCTTCTCCGCCGGCGCCTATACGGCCATGGCGCTTCTGGGCGCCATCACGGTCTCCTCCCGGTTCCAGCCGACCGGGCTGCGTCCCGCGGCCGTTCCGGGTCCGCGAGAATTTCCCGGGCTCGCCGATCTCGTCCCGGCTTTGCTCAGCGAACAATGCGGTCTTCCGCGACTCCTGGTCTCGCATGTCGGAGTCCTATGGGGATAAGAGAGTGAAGGCGGCCCTGGCCTGCGCGCCGGGACGGTCGATCCTGAGCTTCAGCGACGAGAGCCTCGCGCGGATCGAGGCGCCCGTGCGGATCGTCGTCGGCGGCGCCGACAGGATCGCCCCCGTCGAGGAATGCTCGGCCTGGCTGCACAAGCGCCTGCGCGCCAGCAGCCTGGAGATCCTGCCTGACGCCGGGCATTACGTCTTCGCCCCGGAGGCGGCGGAAGCGCGTCGCCGCGTCGACCCGGAGGTCTGGGTGGATGCACCGACGGTCGATCGCCGGGCGGTCCATGAGCATGTCGCAGCATCGGCTGCAGAATTCTTTCAGGCGGTGTGACGAGAACTGGGTTCGCTATTTCATTTCGTCATTCCCGCGAAAGCGGGAATCCAGGGGCCACATGATCAGCAGCTTCCCGCACGCCCCTGGATCCCCGCTTTCGCGGGGATGACGAACAACAGAAGCGCCAGACAGCATCGCCACCGCGATCAAGCCGTCGCGTCGAGCTCGCCGCGATAGGGTGCCGCGACGACGAGGCAGCAATTGCCCGGCCGCACCCGGCCTTGCTGGCGCCGGCCGAAGAGGATTCCGTCCGCCTGATAATGCAGGGTCTCGGAGGGACGCGTCGGGTCCCAGGTGCAGTGGATGCGGCCGGCGGGCTCGCCGGCGCGCACGTCGCGGCCCTTGGCGTGGAAGGGCTCGAAGATGCCGTCCATGGTGGCAAAGACGAAGGCGCTGCTCCCGGGCAGCTCCAGTATCTGGCCATTGCCATGCCGCGGCTCGGCCCGCTCGGGTGGCAGCAGGCCGAGATGAGCCAGCACATTGCGCACGCCGCGCCGGCATATGGCCAGCGCCTCGGGCGAGACCGTGCCGCCGCCCCCCATCTCCGTTCCCATGGTGACGAGCCCGGCCCGGCAGGCGGCGGCGGTGGCCGTGCGGGGATCGCCGAGATTGCTGATCACGACGGTCTGCGGCGCATCGAAAGCCAAAGCGGCGGCGATGTTGCGGCGGCTGAGGGCCGCATCCTCGGTCGGCTCGATGATGGCGCTGGGCAGGAGGTCGAGGGAGGAGCCGCCCGAATGCAGGTCGAGGAAGGCATCCCCCCGCGGGTAGATTTCGTCGGCCATGAAGGCGGCGATCTGCTGGGTCATGCTCCCATGCGGATCGCCGGGGAAGCTGCGATTGAGATTCAGCGTGTCGATCGGCGAGGTGCGCTGGCCGGCGATGACCGCCGGCGCGTTGATGGCCGGCATCAGGATGAGGCGGCCCTGGATCTCGGCGGGGTCGAGCTCCCGGATCAGCTCCGAGATGACGATCGGCCCTTCATACTCGTCGCCATGATTGCCGCCCTCGATGATGACCGTCGGTCCGCTGCCATGGCTGATGACCCCCAGGGGCAGGCGGGTGACGCCCCAGGCATCGTCATGGGGCGAATGCGGGATCATGACGAAGCCGAGCTGCTTGCCCGGCCGGTCGAGATCGACGGTGGTGAAGGCGGTGGAGGACCGCCCGGGGGTGATGCGGCTGCCCATGCTGTATTCCTTGAATTGAGGCGGCGATGCCGCGTGTCACTCCACATTGCGATGGCGCGCGGCCATCGCCTGGGGAGTCGCCGGAAGCTTGGCGGCGAGCGCCACGATGATCTGGTCGAACAGGATGAGCAAAGCTTGCTCGAAGAGATTTCCCATGGGCTGGGCCGAGGCCACCACCGCGGCCTTTGCCTTGAAGGCAGCGGCGGGGAGCCAGAGCACGACCCGTGCCTTGCCCGCGGTCCGTCCGGCAGGATCGGCCGTCACCACGGCGATCTCGGCGCCGGCGTCCTTGGCCCGATCGACGACATAGTCGATATGCCCGATCTCGCCGCTGCCGGAGGCCGCGATCAACAGATCGCCCGGCCCGATGGCTGGCGTCGTGTCGTCCCAGATCCAATGCACGGGCTTGCCCAGATGCATCAGCCGCATGGCGAAGGCCCGCATCGCGAGCCCTTCGCGGCCGGCGCCGATGCAGAAGATCCGGGGCGCGCGCAGGATCGCATCCATGAAGGCGGATATCTGCCCTTCGTCCAGCCGCTCGGGGATGCGGCTAAGCTCGGCCACGGCTTGCGCGAAGCCGCGGGCAACAGGACCGGGCTCCCCGGCGCCCGGCGGCGAACCGCGCCTTGCCAAGCTCAGCTCTTGCGGGCCAGAGCGAGGCCGACGCCGGCACCCATGAGCAGCCCGCCGGAAATCCGGTTGCGAAGCTTCCCATGCCGGGCGAGGAGCCCCCGTGCCCGTCCGGCCGCCAGCGCCCAGCAGCCGTCGAGCAGCACCGCCAGCAGCAGGAATGTGGCGGTGAGGATCGGCGACCTGCGCGCCGACATGATGGCTCGTCACGACGAATTGCGGGAAGAAGGCGCCGTAGAAGAACAGCGTCTTGGGGTTGGTCAGGGAGACCAGCAGCGCGCGGGTGAACATCTTTCGCGCGGATCTCGGCTCCGGCACGATCTTCGTGAGATCCAGGGGCGGTGCCCGCCACTGAGTGACACCGAGATAGATGAGATAGGCAACCCCGATCCAGCGGATCCATTCGAACCAGTGGCCCAAGCTACCCAGGAGCTCGGTCATGCCGAGCGCGGTCAGGCCGAGCTGCACGACCATGGCGGCGCTCGTCCCTGCCACCGTCAGGAAGCCGTAGCGGACACCATAGGACACGCTGTTCGCCACGATCAGAGCGACATTGGGCCCCGGGATCAGCATCAGGACAGTCACCGCGAGGACGAAGGCGGCGAAAAGATGCATATCGATCATCGAGCCCCTCCCAGGAATGGCGATCGGTGCCTAGAGCGTTATTCGATCAGGAACCATTGCCTGCCGTCTCGCCTGTTGCCCTGGATTCCCGCTTTCGCGGGAATTACGAGAGGGGGATGAGGCATGCAACCTGATCGAGAATCTACGAGGCCTCCATCTGGCCCAGATATGCCTGCTGGACCATCTGATTGTCCAGCAGGCTCTTGGCCGTGCCGGAGAGCACCACCTCGCCGGTCTGCAGCACATAGCCGCGATCGGCGATGGAGAGCGCCATGGCGGCATTCTGCTCGACCACGAAGATGGCCGTGCCCTGCTTGTTGATGGTCTGGATGATCTCGAAGACCTGATCGACGAAGGCCGGCGAGAGGCCCATGGAAGGCTCGTCCATGCAGATGAGGCGCGGGCGCGCCATCAGGGCCCGCCCGATGGCCACCATCTGCTGCTCGCCGCCGGACAGCGTGCCGGCCAGCTGCTGGCGGCGCTCCTTGACCCGGGGGAAGAGCCCGTAGACCCGATCGAGATCCTCGGCCAGGTTCTCGCGGTCGCGGCGCGTATAGGCGCCCATCTCCAGATTCTCCAGCACGGTCATGCGCGGGAAAAGCCGCCGCGCCTCGGGCACCGGGGCGATGCCGAGCTTGACGCGGGCCGCCGTCGGCAAGCTGTTGATCTGCTGGCCCTCGTAGAAGATGTCGCCGGACTTGGGCCTCACGATGCCCAGCACCGCCTTCATGGTGGTGGATTTGCCGCTGGCATTGCCGCCCAGCAGGCAGACGATCTCGCCCTTGTCGATCTTGTAGTTGACGTCCTTCAGGACATGCAGCTCGCCGTAATAGGTATTGACGCCCCGGAACTCAAGCATGGGGGAACTCAAGCATGGGGGAACCTAGGCATGGGCGGCTTTCCGCCCGAGATAGGCCTCCAGCACCTGGGGATTGCTATGCACCTGCTCGGCGGTGCCTTCCGCGATCTTCTCGCCATGGTCGAGGACGATGATCTTGTCGGCGATATCGTTGACGACGTTCAGCTTGTGCTCGATCAGCAGGATGGTGAGCCCCATGGTGCGCAGGCTCCGGATCTGGTCCGACAGCTCGAGCGTCTCGGCCGGATTCATGCCGGCCGTCGGCTCGTCGAGCAGGAGGACCTTCGGCCGCGAAGCCAGGGCGCGGGCGATCTCGACCCGGCGGCGGTTGGCGTAGGACAGCTCCTTGACGAGCTGGTTGGCGCGCGGCAGCAGGCGATTGCCGAAGGCGCCGATGATCTCCAGCGCCCGCTCGTCCGCCTCGCGCTCCTCGGCCCGGCTGCGGGGCGTGTGCAGGATGGCCCCGAGCGGTCCCGTCGTCGTGCGCGCATGCATGCCGACGAGGATGTTCTCCAGCACCGTCATGTTGCTGAACAGCCGCAGGTTCTGGAAGGTGCGCGCGATGCCGCGCTCGGTGATGGTATGGGCCGGCAGGCCGGTGATGTCGTGGTCCAGCAGCAGGATCTTGCCGGCGGAGGGCTCGTCCATGCCGGTGATCAGGTTGAATGTCGTCGTCTTGCCGGAGCCGTTGGGCCCGATCAGCGCCACGATCGAATGGCGCTCGACGGTGATATCCAGCTCCTTGACCGCGACGATCCCGCCGTAGCGGCGGGTGAGCTTGCGGGTCTCGAGCATGGCCAGCTTGGGCGCGTCCTTCGGCCGCTCGATCTCGGCTTCGATGCCACGGATCGGGCTGGCGAAGCCGCCGCGCCCGACATGGGCCGTCTGCTGCTCCAGGGTGAGGGCCGGCGTGGACCGCGTCGCTGGTATGAGTCCCTGGCGGCGGAAGAGCATCATGGAGACGAGGATGATGCCGAAGATGAGCTCGATGGACTGGACGAGATCGACGCGCTGAAGCCAGGCGCTGCCCAGCGCGCGGCCCAGCATGTGGCTCCAGCCCGTGAGGTCCTGGAGGAACCAGGATTGCAGCAGCTGGAGGATGATGGCGGCCAGGACCACGCCATAGACGCTGCCCATGCCGCCCAGGACGACCATGACCAGGATCATGACCGAAACCGGGAACATGAACATGTCCGGGGTCGCCGTCTGCAGCTTGGCGACGTAGAAGGCGCCGGTCATGCCGCCGAAGGCGGCGCCGATCGCGAAGGCGAGCAGCTTCAGACGGGTCCGGTTGATGCCCATGGCGCCGGCCGCGATCTCATCCTCGCGGATGGCCATCCAGGCGCGCCCGACCCGCGAGTTCTGCAGCCGCAGGCTGACGAAGATCAGAAGCCCGATCATCAGCAGGCCGAGATAGTAGTAGGGGCTGGACGCGACGCCGAAGGAATAGCCGAAGAGGCGCGGCGGGGCCGCGCCGTTGAGGCCGATGGCGCCGTTCGTGAGATAGGGCGTGTTGCGCGCGACGATGGGCACGATCTCGCCGAAGCCCAGGGTGACGATGGCGAGATAATCGCCCCGCAGCCGCAGGGTGGGCGCCCCGAACACCACGCCGAAGAAGGCGGCGACGACCGCCGCAGATCGGCATGGCGATCCAGAACGACACCGTGAAATGCACCACGTCGGGCACGCCGTCGGCGTGGATGCGGGCGACGAAGCCCAGCCACTGGAAGGGCTCCCAGAACTCCGACCACGGCGGCTGCACCTGCCACGACGAGAGGATGCCGTAGGTATAGGCGCCGATGGCGAAGAAGGCGGCATAGCCCAGATCGAGCAGCCCGGCGAAGCCGACGACGATGTTGAGGCCGAGGGCCAGGACAGCGAAGGCGGTGGCATTGGCCGCGGCGTCGACGTCGCCTTCGTTGCGGTCGATCAGGGGGAAGAGCAAGAGGAGAATCGCGACATTGGTCACGATCAGGCTGCGACGCCGATCCGCGGGAATCCGGCGCCACCACGCCCCGATGGCGCCGCCGGCCTGCATCTTCTGGCGCAAGGATTCGGCCATCGGCGGTCCTAGGATTTGCGCGGCACGAGACGGCCGAGCAGGCCGTTGGGCCGGAACACGAGCACGAGGATCAGGATCGAGAAGATGATCACATCGGTCCAGCGGGTGGCGATGAGCTGTCCGCCGAGGGATTCGATCAGCCCGATCAGGATCCCCCCCAGCATCGCGCCGGGAATGCTGCCGATGCCGCCGAGCACGGCCGCCGTGAAGGCCCGGAGGCCGGCGGTATAGCCGATGACATAGCTGGTGAAGTTGTAATAGAGCCCGAAGATCAGCCCCGCGGCCCCCGCCAGAGCGGAGCCGAGGAAGAAGGTGAGCATGACGACGGAATCGACCTCGATGCCCATCATCCGGGCGGCTTCCTGGTCCTGGGCCGTGGCCTGCATGGCCTTGCCCATGCGCGTGCGCCGCACGAAGAGATTGAGGCTCACCATCAGCAGCAAAGCGATGACCCAGACGAGGATTTCGCGCAGATGCAAATCCGCGCCGGCCACCTTCCAGACGATATTCGGCATCGGATTGGGGAAATTCAGCGCCGCCGCCCCCTGCGACAGCAGGATGATGTTGAAGAGGATGTAGGAGACGCCGATCGTCGTGATCATCGCCGCGGTGCCGGGGACGTTGCGCAAGGGGCGCAGCATGGTGCGCTCGATCACCACGCCCAATACGCCGCAGAACAGCATGACGCAGACGAGGGCCAGCAGCAGCACGCCCAGGAGGGGAAATCCCGTGAGGATGACCCGCTGGCCCACCAGCCCCGTCAGCTTCAGGATCCACATGGCGAAGAACGAGCCCACCATGAAGATGTTGAAGTGGGCGAAGTTGATGAGCTCGATGATGCCGTAGACCATGGTGAACCCGAGCGCGAGAAGCGCATATATCGCGCCCAGGCTCACCCCGTTGATGACCTGCTGAAGCAGGACATCATTGTACGTCACGGTCTGGTACTCGGTCTTCTTCTACCGGCCGAATTCTCAGGTCGCCGGCGCCTCCGGTGCCACGCCGATGTACTTGTACTGATGCTGGACATCGTCCTCGGGGTGGGCGGCGTCATGTTGAATCCGCCAGACGCTGATCACCTTGCGACGTGATGTCGCCGTTCTCGTCGAACGAAATCGGCCCCTGCATCGTGTTGACCTTCGACTGCTGAATCGCATCGCGCACGGTGTCGCGATTCATGGGCTGCCCGCTCTCGGCCACCCGCTTGACGGCGTCGATGATCACCAGCGCCGCGTCATAGGCCGTGATGGCGTAGAGCGACGGCGTCATGTTGAAGGTCTTGGTGTAGCGCGCCGCCCAGTCGGAATTCGCGGGATCGTCCACGGCGTCGGGCGAAGCCTGGGTCGCATACCAGCCTTCGATCGCCGGGAAGCCCACGCCGGACAGAATGCCGCCGTCCACCATGCCGTCGCCGCCCGCCTTGATGACATTGGGCATGATGTCATAGGACTGCTTGGCCACCTTGACACCCGCCTGGGCGACGCCGCCGTAGTAGATCGCGTCGGGATTGAGCTGCTTGATCTTGGTCAGCGCCGTCGTGTAGTCGGCTTCCTTCGGGTCGAGCTGGTCGTGGCCCATCACGTTCAGGCCGATCTTCTTGGCCTGCGCTTCGAAGGCGTTCGACATGCCGACGCCGTAAGCTCCCGAGTCATCGAGGATATAGACCGACTTCACCTTCAGGGTGTCGCGCATGTAATTGGCCATGTTCGGGCCCTGATAGGCGTCCGTCGTGACCGTGCGGAAATAGATCGCCTTGCCGCCCGGCTTGTACTGGGCGGCGAATTTGGGATCGGTGATGTCGGGATTGGTCGAGGAAGGCGTGACCGTGGCGAGATTGGCGGCCGACAGGATCGGCGTCATCGCCTTGCCCTCGCCGCTCATCTCGGGACCGACGATGGCGACCACGCTGGGATCGGCGACGAGCTTCTTCGCATTGGTGGCGGCCTGGGCGGGATCGTATTGCCCGGCCGTGGAGGTGCCGCTGTCGAGCACGGTGACATTGAGCTTGTAGCCGGCGACGCCGCCCTTCGCGTTCGCGTCGTCGATGGCCATGATCGCGCCGTTCCTGATGCGCGTGGCCGAATCGGCATCGGCGCCCGTCAGCGGCAGCTCGATGCCGATGGTGACGGACTTGTCCTGGGCATGCGCCGGCACGAAGCCGGCGGAGGCGGCGAGGGCAATGGTGCCCAAGGCCGTGAACATGAGTTGTCGGCGATGCATGGTCATGTGCTGTCTCCCTGTTACGTTGCGTATAAAGGGGTTCTCCGCGGCGCCTTATCGGCGTCTCGCGATCCCCCTTGTCGTCCCTTGCGCATAGTCGCAAGGCATCCCGGTCGCCCGCGATGCCGATAGGCACGCTCAATCCGCATATGTCAGGCCGGCCTACCCCATCAGCGATGGCGAGGCCATTCGCACTACTCGACAGATGGCCAAATCTTGCGCCGCCGCCGCGATATCTGCAACTCGTTTGATGAGGGGAAGTAACCGGGGGTCGAAAGTGGAGAAGGCCCGGTAGCACAACTCACATCATATACAACTATAAACTGTATCGCGTCAGATAACTTGAATCAGGCGGAATCGCTCGCAGTACACCTCCATATCGTCGGCATAGGTCCCCTCCCGGGTGAAATAGTCTCGGTGGGCGGCTCGCCAATAGTCGAGAGTGCGGTCCCCCTCCCCTTCGTCGCAGGCGAAAGATTCGTCCACATCCATGAATCGTCGGCGCGTGAGTTCGATGGTTTCGATGATCGCCCGCGGCTTTCCTTGCCCGTCCGTCACAACGGATCGCGCGCCGACTTCTACCCCTTGGGTACCTTGTGCCGCGGCCCAGCAGGTCGCGCGCTTCGGGCCGGCGAGTACGAGAGCAAGCAGTTCGTCCGCCATTTCGGGGCTGTCACCAAAAGAGAAGCTGTTTTCCGGCATCTGGAAATCAACCGAGCAGTGGCAGCGCCGTCGAATATTTCACCTGCTTGAGGGCGAAGGAGGAGCGGATGGAGGAGACGCCGGGCACCTTCGTCAGATGGTCGAGCACGAAGCGCTCATAGGCGCCGAGATCGGCGCAGACGACGCGCAGCAGATAATCGGCGTCGCCGGTCATGAGATAGCATTCCATCACCTCGGGCCGGGCGAGGATGACCCGCTCGAAGCGCTTCAGGGCTTCCTCCACCTGGCGCTCCAGGGAGATGCTGACGAAGACGCTGACCGGCAGGCCGACGGCGGCAGGGCTCACCAGGCTGACATGCTTGCGGATGACGCCGCGCTCCTCCAGCGCCCGGACACGGCGCAGGCAGGGCGCGGGGCTGAGACCCACGGCGGCGGCGAGGTCGGTATTGGCGATTCGGGCATTCTCCTGCAGCGCCCCGAGGATCCGGAGGTCGATTGCGTCCAGATCGAGTCGGCGCAATTCTGGCATTCTAACAGGGCGCTTCACGCAATTCTCCAATCGCAGAGGCCGTCGGGAGCGCCATCTTCGCAATCAACCGCTGGGCTGCCAAGGCTATAATCCCGGCCATGACATCCGCCGCCGTCACCACTCTCCCGCGCCCCGCCAGCGAGGCCGACCCCATCGCCTCCCTGGAGGCTCTCGAGCGCCGCGCGCTCTGGCTCTCCACCTGGATGATCCACAACGCCAATCACCTCCGGCCCAATCGTGACGGGCTGAAGGTGGGTGGCCATCAGGCGAGCTGCGCCTCTTCGGTCACGCTGCTGGCCGCCCTCTACGGCCATGCCGTCAGGCCGGAGGACCGGGTGGCGGTCAAGCCCCATGCTGGGCCCGTCTTCCATGCCCTCATGTATCTCATGGGCGCCCAGAGCCGCGAGGCGCTGGAGCGCTTCCGCGGTTTCGGGGGCGTGCAATCCTATCCCTCGCGCACCAAGGACACCGCGCCGGTCGATTTCTCCACGGGCTCGGTGGGGCTGGGCGTGGGCGTCACCCTCTTCGCCAGCCTGGTGCAGGATTATCTCCAGACCCATGGCCTGCTCGGCCGCGCGCCGGGCCGGATGATCGCGCTCATGGGCGATGCCGAGCTCGACGAGGGCAATATCTTCGAGGCCCTGCTGGAAGGCTGGAAGCATGAGGTCCGAAATCTCTGGTGGATCATCGACTATAACCGCCAGAGCCTCGACGGCGTGGTGGCCGATCAGCTCTTTCAGAAGATCCAATCCTTCTTCGCCACGGTCGGCTGGAACGTCGTCACGCTGAAATACGGCAAGCTGCTGCGCGCGGCCTTCGCCGAGCCGGGCGGCGATTCCCTGCAGCGCTGGATCGACGATTGCCCCAACGATCTCTATTCCGCGCTGACCTTCGAGGGCGGGGCCGGCTTCCGCCGCGCGCTGGAGGCGAGCCATGGCACGGATCTGGGCATCCAGCGGGTGCTCGCGGCCCACGATGATGCGAGCCTGCATCGCCTGATGACCAATCTCGGCGGCCATGACATGGCGGCCATCGTGGAAGCCTTCGACGAGGCGGCGAAGACCGACCGGCCGACCTGCTTCGTCGCCTATACGGTCAAGGGCTGGGGCCTGCCCTTCGCCGGCCATAAGGACAATCACTCCGGGCTGATGAACGAGGCCCAGATGGAGGCCTTCCGCAACTCCCAGGGCATTGTCCCGGGCGAGGAGTGGGAGCCTTTCGCCGGCCTCGATGCCGCCGGCTGCCGAGCGGCTGCATGGCTTCATCGAGCGGGCCCCCTTCCGCCGGCGGCTCACCGAGACGCGCAAGCCCGCCCCGGTGCTGCCCATGCCGCGCCTCTCGCTGCCGGCCGGCGAGACCATGTCGACGCAGGAGGGTTTCGGCCGGCTGATGCTGGATCTGGCCAAATCCGGCAGTGCGCTCGCCGAGCGCGTGGTCACCACCTCGCCCGACGTCACCGTCTCGACCAACCTCGGCGGCTGGGTCAATCAGGTCGGGCTCTTCGCCCATACGCCCCATTCCGACGTCTTCAAGGACCGCAAGCTGCTCTCGGCCCAGAAATGGGTGCGCTCGCTGGAGGGCCGGCATATCGAGCTCGGCATCGCCGAGAACAATCTGTTCCTGCTGCTGGCCGCGCTTGGCCTGGCCGAGCCGCTGTTCGGCCAGCGGCTGCTGCCCGTGGGCACGGTCTATGATCCCTTCATCTCCCGCGGCCTCGATGCCTTGAACTATGCCTGCTATCAGGATGCGCGCTTCCTGCTGGTGGCGACCCCCTCGGGCATCACTTTGGCGCCGGAGGGCGGCGCCCATCAATCGATCATCGCCCCGCTGATCGGCCTCGGCCAGCCGGGCCTCACCATGTTCGAGCCCGCCTTCGTCGATGAGCTGGCGGCGATCTTGCGCTGGTCCTTCGATCATCTGCAGCAGGAGGAAGGCGGCGGCTCCGTCTATCTCCGGCTCTCGACCCGTCCCATCGAGCAGCCCAAGCGCGGCCCTGGACGAGGCCCAGGTGACCACCGGCGCCTATTGGCTGCGCGAGCCGGCGCCCGGTGCGGAGATCGCCGTCATCGCCACCGGCGCCGTGCTGCCCGAGGCGATCGAGGCCGTGGCGCGGCTGGGCGAGCGCCACGCCAAGATCGGGCTTCTCGCCGTCACCTCCGCCGACCGGCTCCATGCCGGCTGGCTGAGCGAGCCCGGCGCCTCCTCCATCGATCGCCTGCTGGCCCCGCTCGCGCGCGATGCGGTGCTGGCGACCGTCATCGACGGCCATCCCGCCACCCTCTCCTGGATGGGGGCGGTGCGCGGCCAGCGGATCGCGCCGCTGGGCGTCGACCGCTTCGGCCAGTCCGGCGACATCCCGGATCTCTATGGCTATTACGGGCTCGATGCCGAGGCCATCGCCACGGCGGTGGAGAGGACGCTGCGCCGTCCCGCGCTAGGCATCTTGGAGCCGGGCCACAGCATCGCGGGGCTGCTATGCATCAGCCCGGCTTGAGCGGTGCTGGGCAGTGACTAGCTGATTCCCTGGTAGATCCGGCTTTTGCGTCAGCGCCGATATGGCGGGAACTCCCGCCGGCGAGGTCGGTTGCACTAGCCCAAGGTTGCATTAGCATGTGTGGGGACGCCCGAGTCGGGCGATGGGGGTGCCGGCAGGAGGTCGGCAAGGGACGATGTTCTATAACGCCTATCAGGCGCAATCCGATCTGATGCAGCCGATCAGCGCGCTCGCGCGCTCGGCGCTGGCCGGCTACCGCTTCTGGTCCGGGATATCCTGGAGCGGGCTCGCGGAGACCGGCCCCTGGCGCCATCTCGCCGCGAGCTGGGAGATGCTCGGCCGCGCCAAGCTCGGCCATGAGCGGCCTTCCTTCGGCATCACCTCCGTGGAGCTGGTGAGGGCCAAGGGCGCGCGGCGCCAAACGTCGGTGTCCGAGGAAAAGATTCTCGTCACCCCTTTCGCCACCTTGCTCCGCTTCCGCAAGGCCGCTTCCGTCGCCCAGCCGCGGGTGCTGGTCGTGGCGCCGCTCTCGGGCCATTTCGCCACCCTGCTGCGCAACACGGTCAAGACCCTGCTGCCGGAGCATGACGTCTTCATCACCGACTGGCACAACGCCCGCGACATACCGCCGGAAGCCGGGCGCTTCGGCCTCGATGAATATGTCGATCATCTCTTCCGTTTCTTCGAGGCCATGGGTCCCGGCGCCCATGTGCTCGCCGTCTGCCAGCCCTGCGTCCAGGTGCTCTCGGCCGTGGCGCTGATGGCGGAGGACAAGCATCCCTGCCTGCCGCGGAGCATGACCCTGATGGCCGGGCCCGTCGACACGCGGGTCAATCCGACCAAGGTGAACGAGCTCGCCTATGACCGCCCGCTCGACTGGTTCGAGCGGCAGGTCATCGCCCCGGTTCCCGCCGGCAATGTCGGGGCGGGGCGGCTGGTCTATCCCGGCTTCGCGCAGCTTTCGGCCTTCATGGCCATGAACATCGAGCGTCATGCGAAGGCCCATCGCGATCTCTATCGCCATCTCGCCCGCGGCGAATGGGCCAAGGCCCAAGCCCTGACCAGCTTCTACGACGAGTACTTCTCCGTTCTCGATCTCCCGGCCGAGTTCTTCCTCGAGACGGTGCGCGATGTGTTCCAGGAAGCGCTGCTGGCGGAGGGCCGGCTCACCTATCGCGGCCGCCGCATCGACCTCTCCAAGATCAAGGAGACAAGGCTGCTGACGGTGGAGGGCGAGCGCGACGACATCTGCTCCGTCGGCCAGACCGCGGCAGCCCATGGGCTCTGCACAGGCTTGGCGCCGGCGCGCAAGCGCCACCATCTGCAGCCCGGCGTCGGCCATTACGGTGTCTTCAGCGGCAAGCGCTGGGAGGCAGAGATCTATCCCGTTTTCCGCGACTTGGTGCGGGCGAGCGGCTAGGTTCGGGCCCTCTATCGCCGGGCCTATTCCCTGGCGCGGCTCTCAATCCATCCGATTGCAACAAATCCCGTGCTATTCCGTCATCCCGGCTCGGCCGAGGAGCCGGAGTCAAAGCGGAGCGCGCAGAATGCAGGAAAACGGCCAGGACCTCCTCGTCCGGACCTCCACCGAGGTGGATGTGCCGGCGATGATCGATATCTACAGCCATCATGTTCAGCGCGGCCTCGGGGAATACGAGTTCGAGGAGATGCATCCCGAGGACATCAAGCGCCGGCGCAAGAACATGCTGAAGCGCCGGCTGCCCCATCTGGTGGCGGAGCGCGCTGGGATGATCGTCGGCTATGCCTATGCCGTGCCCTTCCGCAAGCGGCCGGCCTATCGCTATGCGGTCAAGCATTCGATCTATGTCCATAAGGACCATCTGCATTCCGGCATCGGCCGCCGCCTGCTCCCGGCCCTGATCGAGGCCTGCGCCGCGGCCGGCTTCCGCCAGATGATCGCCTATATCGACGTCTCCAACCTGCCCTCGATCCAGCTCCACGAAGCCCATAGCTTCCGCCGGGTCGGCGTGCTCGAGGCCGTGGGATTCAAATTCGGGCGCTGGACCGACAGCCTGCTGATGCAGCGGGCGCTGGGCGCGGGTGGCACGACGCCGCCGGCGGAGGCGGAGATGCTGCCCTCTACCGCGCTTTGAAGCGGGAGAGGAGGGCGACCCATCGCGCCAACGATGGGGAGAGCGAGGGAAATCCAAGCAAGAGCCATGGAGCTGCCCTCACCCGGCCGCCTTCGCTGCGCTACGGTGTCCCGCTCTCGCGGTAAAGTGACGGTAGAGGGGAATCAGCTGCGGCGCCGCGCTCTTCCTTCGTGAAGCCTTCGGCGCGCCCCAGCGCAGGCCATCCATGAGGAGCGCCACGAGGCGCCGCGAACGGGCCTGCCAGTCCGGTGCGGCGGGGGCCGAATAGATTCCGAACAAGGCATGGAGGATGTCGGGGCTTTCGACATCGGCGCGGATCGAGCCATCGGCGATGGCCGCGTCGACCAGGCGCTGCAAGGCCAACGGCACCATGCCGGAGGTCTCCGCGAAGAGCTCCGAATTCCGGTCGAAGAGAATGCGCAGGCTTTGCGCCATGCCGCGCTTGGCGGCGATATAGCCGACGAAGCGCTGCATCCATTCCGCCAGGGCAACGTCGGGGGTATGGCGGCGCGCCAGATCGTCGGCGGCGGCGGAAAGCGCTTCGACCTCGCGCCGATAGACGACCTCGACCAGATGCTCCCTTGTGGGGAAGTGCCGGTAGAGGGTGCCGATCCCGACATCGGCCCGCCGTGCGATCTCCTCGAGGGAAGCATCGACGCCATGCTCGGCAAAGACGGCGGCGGCGACCTCCAGCAGCCTGTCGCGATTGCGGCGCGCATCGGCGCGAAGCTGCTTGGCCGGGGAAGGGGGCGGGGCCTCTTTGCGTTTGGCCAGGGCTTTGACGGCCGACAATGGAACTCCCAACGAGGGTGGGGACTTGAACCGCCGACGGCGAGCCCCCATCTCAGAAACGGAGGCACCTCCGATTACGTTCCCGGCGCCGCCTCGATTTCAATATCGTATCACGCGCAGCACCTGCCTAGCCCAGTCTTTCCCGACCATAGCGGAGCCGCACAGCTATGCCGAAGCCAACCCCCACACATCTCCATATCAATGGCCGGGCGCATGAGCTCGCGCTCGAACCGCGGGTCACCTTGCTCGACGCCTTGCGCGACCATCTCGGTCTCAACGGCACCAAGAAGGGCTGCGACCAGGGCCAATGCGGCGCCTGCACCGTCCATGTCGATGGTGTCCGGGTTCTCGCCTGCCTGACCCTCGCCGCGCAGGTGGAGGGCCGGGCGATCACCACCATCGAGGGCCTCGCCGAGCCGGGCGGCGAGCTGCATCCCGTGCAGGCGGCCTTCCTGGAGCAGGACGGCTTCCAATGCGGCTATTGCACGCCCGGGCAGATCATGTCCGCGGTCGCCTGCATCCGTGAGGGCCATGCCGGATCGGAGGCCGAGATCCGCGAATATATGTCGGGCAATCTCTGCCGCTGCGGCGCCTATCCCCATATCGTCGCGGCGGTGCGCCAGGCCGCGGAGGCAGGACGATGAGAGATTTCTCCTATCATCGCGCGGCTTCCGCTGACGAAGCCCGGCGTGAAGCCGGCGCGGCAGGCGCTTTGCTGCTCGCCGGTGGCACGACCTTGCTCGATCTCGCCAAATGCGGCGTCGCCGAGCCCGACAAGGTCGTCGACATCACGCATCTCAAGGGGTTGGACGCGATCAGCGTGAACGCTGAAGGTGCGGTCATCGGCGCGCTGGCGAAGATGAGCCGCGTCGCCGAGGATGCCGGGATCAAGACGCATTTCCCCGCCGTCTCGGAAGCGCTCTGGCAGGCGGCCTCCGCCCAGATCCGCAATATGGCGAGCATGGGCGGCAATCTCATGCAGCGCACGCGCTGCGCCTATTTCCGCGATCCCGCCAGTTTTCCCGCCTGCAACAAGCGCAATCCCGGATCCGGCTGCTCGGCCATCGGCGGCGTCACTCGCGGCCATGCGGTTCTGGGCGTCAGCGAGTCCTGCATCGCGACATATCCCGGCGACCTCGCCGCGGCCCTGGTCGCCTTCGATGCCGTGGTCCATTTGGGCGAGCGCCGGATCGCGGTGGAGGATTTCTTCCTCCTGCCCGGCAACACGCCCGACAGGGAACATGCGATCCAGCGCGGCGAGCTGATCACCGCGATCGCCATTCCTGCGTCGCCCGCGGCCCGGCGTTCCACTTATCTGAAGATCCGCGACCGCCAGTCCTATGAGTTCGCCGCGGCCAGTGCCGCTGTGGGGCTGGAGCTCGAGCCTGACGGAAAGACGATCCGCGATCTCCGCGTGGCGCTGGGGGGCGTGGCGACCAAGCCCTGGCGCGCAAGAGCCGTGGAGCAGGCGCTTCGCGGCAAGCCGCTGGAGCCCGAAGCGGTCAAGCGCGCCAGCCTTCTGGCGGTGGAGGGCGCCGTCGATCATGGCGCCAATCGCTACAAGATCGATCTGGCGCCGCGCGTCGTGGCGCGCGCCATTCTGAAGCTGGGAGAATCGGCATGAGCAAGCGCATGGCCAAAGCAAAGCGGGGCGATGCCTCGGACGGCGCCGCCCCGGCAATGTCTCTCGGCGCCCGGGTGACCCGTCTCGACGGGCCGGCGAAGATCCGAGGTGCAGCCGTCTATGGCCTGGAGCATCGGCCGGCGCGGCTGGTCCACGCCGTCACCGTGCAAAGCACCATCGCCGCGGGCCGCGTGCTCGCCATCGACACGGCGGCGGCCGAGGCCTCGCCCGGTGTCCTTCTGGTGCTGACCCCGGACAATGCGCTGCCGCTGCGCACGGCGACGAGCTGGACCGGCGCACCGCCGCCCGATGTCCCCTATCTGCCTTTGGCGACGGATATCACCTTCAACGGCCAGCATGTGGCGGCGGTCGTGGCCGAGACCTTCGAGCAGGCCACGGCGGCCGCCGCTCTGATCAAGGTCGCCTATGAGGAGCGGCCGGCGATCACCAGCCTCGACGATCCCAAGGCCGGCGAAGGCATGCCGATGGATCGCGTTGACGAAGGAATGGGGCGATGCCGCCGCGGCGCTGGCGAGCGCGCCCATCCGCATCGAGCATGAGTACAAGACGCCCCGCGAATACAATGTGCCGATCGAGCCCCATGGGCTGATCGCCCAATGGCAGGGGGATTCGCTGACTGTCTGGGAGCCCAGCCAATGGATCGACGGCATGGCGCGCAGCTATGCCGAATGGTTCGGCCTTCCCTTCGACAAGGTGCGGCTGATCTCGCCCTATATCGGCGGCGGCTTCGGGTCGAAGGGGTTCGCCTATGCCTACGGCGCGATCGCGGCCATGGCGGCAAAGATGCTCGACCGTCCCGTCAAGCTCGCGGTCACCCGGCCGCAGACCTTCACCTCTTTCGGCGGCCGGCCGGCGACGCGCCAGACCATCGCGCTCGGCGCCACGAAGGAGGGCAAGCTCCTCTCGATCCTCCATCGCGGGGCCAATGAGACCTCGGTCGACGGCTTCGCGGTCGAGCCCTTGGGCTCGGTCACCTCGATCATGTATGCCACGCCCAATTTCAGCTCGCGCCAGAACATCGTGCCGGTGAACACGGTGTTGCCCGGCGCCTTGCGGGCGCCCGGCGAGAATCCGAGCGCCTTCGGCATCGAAAGCGCCATGGACGAGCTGGCCTATGAGGTCGGGATCGATCCGCTGGAGATCCGCCTGCTGAACTATGCCGAGCAGGATCCCAGCGCCAACAAGCCCTGGTCCACCCGGCGCCTCCGCGAGGCCTTCGCGGAGGGGGCGAAGGCCTTCGGCTGGGCGAAGCGCAAACCCGCCCCGCGGTCGATGCGCGAGGGCAGCCAGCTCATCGGCTATGGGCTTGCCGCCGGCACCTATCCCGTCCGCCGCACGCCGGGGGAGGCGCTGGTGCGCATCCTCAGGGATGGCACGGTGGAGGTCGCCAGCAGCAGCATCGACATGGGGACCGGCACCTATACGATCCTGGCCCAGACCGCGGCCGATGCGATCGGCGTTCCCGTCGAGCGCGTGGCGGTGAAGCTGGGCGATTCCGCGCTGCCGCGCGCGCCCGTGGCCGGCGGATCGCAGCTGGCCAATCTGATGACCGGCGCCGTGCACAAGGCGGCGCTGGCTGCCCGCGAGGAGCTGATCGGGCTCGCCATCAACGATCCCAAATCGCCCTTCCGCGAGATGCAGGCGAATACCCTTGTCATCGCCCAGGGCCGGATCTCCGCGCCGCGCGAGGAAGGCGTCGGGCTTCCCATTGCCGAGCTCATGCAGACGTCTGGGGCGGGAGCGGATCGAGGCGCTGCGCGATACCTTGCCGGCGGGCCGCAGCGAGGAAGACCGCTACAAGAACTGGACGACCATCGCCGGGATGCTCTCGCCCACCGACGGGGATTATTCCCTGCACAGCTGGTGCGCGCATTTCGTCGAGGTGCGCGTCGACGAGGATTTCGGCACGGTCCGCATCGCCCGCATGGTCTCCGCCCTGGATTCAGGCCGGCTCTACAATCCGAAGCTGGCGGAGAGCCAGTGGAAGGGCGGCATCATCATGGGCATCGGCCAGGCCTTGCTGGAGGAAGGCATCGTCGATACGCGCTACGGCCGGGTGCTGAACAATAATCTGGGCGATTATCTCATCGCCACCAATGCCGATATCCCCGCGCTCGAGGTGATCTCCGTCGGCATCCCCGACCATCATGCCTCGGTCCTCGGCGGCAAGGCGGTGGGGGAGCTCAGCATCGTGGGCGTGGCCGCGGCCATCGCCAATGCGGTCTATCACGCCACGGGCAAGCGGGTGCGCGAGCTGCCGATCACCTTGGAGAAGCTGATCTAGGGTGCCGCTTTACGCGCCGGGCCGGCGCCACCACATAGGGGAGGATCACAAGGGATTTCTCCAACCCCCATGCTAGAGGAGCGGATATGAAGATCGGCATCATCGGTTCGGGCCAGATCGGCGGCACTCTCACCCGGCGGCTCAGCGCGCTCGGACACAAGGTCTTTGTGGCCAATTCGCGCGGACCCGAAAGTCTGAGGGATTTGGCCGCCGAGACGGGAGCAAAGCCGGTCTCGGTTCGCGAGGCGGCCCGAAGCGGGGAGCTCGTCGTCGTCACCATTCCCGAGAAGAACATTTCAAACCTCCCGGCCGACCTGTTCGCGGGCGTGCCCGCCGATGTCGTCGTGGTGGATACCGGCAATTACTATCCCCGGCAGCGCGATGGCCGCATCGATGGGATCGAGGGCGGCCTGGTCGAGAGCCGTTGGGTGGAGCAGAAGCTCGGCCGGTCTGTCGTGAAGGCCTTCAACAATATCTATGCCGAGCATCTGCTGAAGCTCGGCAAGCCGGCCGGGGCCGCGGGGCGGATCGCCTTGCCGGTTGCCGGCGACGACGGCGCGGCCAAGGCTGTCGTGCTGCGGCTCATCGACGAGCTCGGATTCGACGGCGTCGATGCCGGCGGGCTGGACGAATCCTGGCGTCAGCAGCCGGGGACGCCGGTCTATACCAAGGATTTCGATGCCGCCGGCGTCAAGCGTGCGCTCGCCGAGGCGCGCCCGGACCGGACGCCGGACTGGCGGGCGACCGAAGGAAGCCCCGGCAACTTCGCAAAACCGGCCTGAGGCGATCCTGCAACGCCTTCGCCCGCCGCGGTAAAGTCGGGATCAGGGGGCAGGTCTGGCCTTCGGTCTCCTGCGATGTGACGAGAGGTTTCCTGCCCGTGACCATGGCTCGGACGAGATTCTCGCCATGCATCAGGCTCGAGAGCAGCCACGCCGATCACGTGAAAGACTATCAGCGCGATCAGCAGATTGGCGGAAGCGCTATGGAGATCCTCGACCCAGGCGACGGCGAAGAACCGGTCCGTCTGGGAGAGCCAGCCGCTGATCCCGGCCGTCACGACGGTCGCCATCAGCAGGAGAATCATGGCGCCCCCGGCAGGATTGTGGCCGAGATAGCGGCGCGCCCGGAAGCGGGCGACATCTCTGAGATAGGCGAGGATCGCGCTCGGTGGCTGCACGAAACTTGAAAATCGTGCCGGCCGGGGTCCGATGAATCCCCAGATCAGGCGGATGAGAATCAAGGCCAAAGCGACATAACCCGCGGCCTCGTGCAGGCCGCGATCCTCGTCGGAGATCAAGGCGAGCATGACGGCCGCCGCCAGGCTCCAGTGGAACACCCGGACCACCGGATCCCACACCTTCACCTGAGCGGCGTCAGCGCCTGTCGCGAGCGGCCGTCATGATCGGCTTATTCCTTGTTGTTGATTTCGCCGGTGTAGGCATTCACTTCGATCTCGAAGCGCTTGCCGGCACTGTCGAGCCCCTTGGCCTCGTAACAGCCGCCGTGAGTGCGGATCTCCTTGATCTGCGTGTAGCCTTCCGATGTCAGCTTGGCCTTGACGGCAGCGACCGTCAGCGGGGTTCCGGAGCCTGAGCAGGATTCCTCGGCGAAGGCAGCCTGGGACATGACGGCGAAGACACAGGCTGTGGCGACGGCGATCGTAACTTTACGCATCATTCAATCTCCAGCTATGGGTCGTGATCAGTTCGGCCGGAGATTGACCGGCGAGCCTGACGTCAGGCTGACGCCATCCATTACAAGATGTTCATGCCCCGGCCACGCCTCCCTGGTTGGCGAGGCGCGGCCGCCGCTGGCCGAGGGGCCTCAGCCGGCGAAGAGGATGGTGAATTTGGCCCCGCCGCCGGCGGCATCTGCGATCTCGATCCGCGCCCCATGGGCCGCGGTGATGCGCTGGACGATCGCCAGGCCGAGCCCCGCGCCGCGGCCGCCCGACCGGTCCGCGCGCCAGAAACGCTGGAAGAGCTTGTCGCGGTCGGCGGCCGGCGACGCCGGGCCCCTGGTCGCTGACCGACAGAGCGCGGCGGGCCGGATTGGACGGCGATCTCCACGGTCGTGCCCTCGCCGGTATGGCTGAGGGCGTTTTCCACCAGATTGCGCAGCGCCTGGTGAAGTGAATCATGATTGCCGTGGACCGGCACCGGCGCCGCGGCCCCGGTCACAGCGATGTCGCGCCGGCGCGCCAAGGCCACGGGCGCCAGGGCCTCGGCCACCTCGAGGGCGAGGGCCGAGAGATCGGTGCGCTCCGCGGGCTGCACCGTGAGCGCTTCCAGCTCGGCCACCTGGAGCAGCTGCTCCACCAGGCGGCTCATGCGGGCGACATCCTCGCGCAGCGACGCCGCGACAGCGCGATCGCCCAGCGTGTCGAGATGGGCGGCGAGGATGGCCAGCGGCGTGCGCAGCTGATGGGCGGCATCGGCGGTGAAGTCGCGCTGCGCCCGGAAACCTTGGTCGAGGCGATCGAGGGCGGCATTGATCGCCCGCACCAGCGGTGCCAGCTCCCGCGGCAGGCCGTCGAGCGGCAGGCGCCGCTCGCTCACCGCCGGGGTGATCCCGGCCGCCGCCCGGGCGAGACGCTTCAGGGGCCTCAGTCCGTCGCGCAAGGTCAGGGCGCCGATGATGAGCCCGGCCAGCAGGGTCGGCAGCAGCACCGGCAGCAATTCCTCGTCGAGCTCCCGCCCCAGCACGGCGAACCAGCCTTGGGCGCCACGGATGTCCATGCCGACGCGGATCGCCACCCGGCCGATAGGGCTGTCGACCTCGCGCAGACCGACCGTCTCATCGCCCTTTCGCAGGAAGCCGACGGACCAGGAGGACGGAACGGCGGATGGCGGCTTGACGGAGGCGAAGAGAGTCCGGCCGTCGGAAGCCTCCACCGCATAGGCGAATCCGGGATCCGGCGGCAGGTCCAATCGCGGCTTGCCGTCGCCGCCGAGGGAGAGCCCGGTTCTGACCTGGTCGATCGCTTCCGTCAGCTCGTCGCGAGGAATATCGGTATTCCCGCTGCCACGATGCAGCAGGATGGCGAAAGAGGTGGCCAGGATCACGATGGAAAATACCAGGGCCAGCCGCCAAGCCAGGCGGAACTGGAGCGAGCCGTTCATTCGCTGCGCTCGCCGGCGAGATAGCCGATGCCGCGCAGCGTATGTATCTGCACGCCCGCTGCGGCAGCGTCGAGCTTCTTGCGCAGGCGCGAGACATGGGCCTCCAGCGAATTCGGCCCCACCTCGTCGTCGAAACCGTAGAGTCCTTCCTCCAGCAGGCGCCGCGCCACCACGCGCCCGGAGCGGCGCAGCAGCAGCTCGAGCAAGGTGAGCTCGCTGGCGGAGAGCGGCAGCGGACGATCCTCGACGAAGGCTTCGCGATGGACGGTGTCGAAGCGGAGCTTGCCCAGCTCCAAGGTCAAGCCCAGCACGCCGCCGGGCCGCCGCAACAGCGCCTTCACCCGCGCCACGAGCTCCGCCATCTCGAAGGGCTTGGCGAGATAATCGTCGGCCCCGCTGTTGAGACCCTTGACCTTGTCGCCGGTCGCGGCCCGGGCGGTCAGCATCAGGACCGGCACGCGTTCGCCCGCCGCGCGGCACTCCTTCAGCCATTCGCCGCCGTCCCCGTCGGGCAAACTGAGATCGAGCACCACGGTGTCGAATTTCGCGGTGGCAAGCGCCGCGGCCGCCTCGTCCAGCCTCGCCACCCGGTCGAGGGTGAAGCCGGCATCGACCAGCCCCTTGACCACCAGCTCGGCCAGCCGGTCATTGTCTTCCACGAGCAGCAGGCGCATCGCTTTCGGCTCCCTTCAGCGGCACAGTCTTCTGCCGCCGGCGATCGCCCGTCAATCTAGGTGGCGTCCTCGCTCGCAACCTTGGGCAGCTTCTCCGCCAGGCCCAGGGTCCTCTCCCGCCGGTCCATCTCTTCCCAGACTTCCGCCGGCCAGATCCCCATGACGGTCCATAGCACCACGAGCTGGTAGAGAAGATCGGCGCTCTCGAGGACGACGGAGGCGCGGTCGCCCTTCACCGTCTCCAGCGCGACCTCGATGGCCTCCTCGCCCAGCTTCTGGGCGATGCGGGTCTTGCCGGATTGCAGCAGCTTGCGGGTGCGGGGGAAGCTCTGCTGATCGGTGGAGAGGGTCAGCAAAGCGGCATGCAGCCGCTCGATGGGCGTATCCATCAGTATCGGCCCCGGCTAGGAATGGCCGTGGTCGAGGCGCGGCGTTTGCAGCGCGGCCCGCGGCGCGGGCTGCTGCGCTGTCAGCCGGCTCGGCTGCAGCTCGCCCATCGCCTCCAGGACGGGATAGGCGACGGAGCAGATATGGGAATGGATGCGCTTCAGGTCGCGCAGCACGTCCAGATGCAGCGAGCTCGTCTCCAGGCTCTCCGGCCGCCCTTCGCGCAGGCGGGCCAGATGGCTTTCCGAGGCGCTGCGCTCGGCCTCGCGGATCTGGACCTTCTCCTTCAGGAGCTGGCGGGCGATGGTGCTGTCGCCCGACATGAAGACGCCCAGCGCCAGCTTCAGATTGTCCATCACGCCGCGATGGAAGGATTGCAGCTCCGCAGCACCCTCGGCCGAGAATTTCAGCCGATGCTTGACCTTCTTGCTCGCCAGCTCCATCAGGTTCTTGTCGATGATGTCGCCGATATGCTCGAGATTGATGGAGAAGGCGATGATCTCCATGGCGCGCCGCGCGCTCTGCTCGTCCAGGCTCTCCCGGGTGATGGCGGTGACATAGCGCTTCACCGCCTCATGCAGCTTGTCCACCCAATCGTCCATCTGCTCGATCTCGGCGACGAGCTTGCGGTCGTTGGTGAGGAAGGCCGTCATGGTCTGGCGCAGCATGCTCTCGACGATGTCGCCCATATGGAGCACTTCCCGCGCGGCCGAGGTGAGCGCCAGCGGCGGCGTGCCCAGCGCGGTCGGATCGAGATAGAGGGGCGCTCCCTGATCGGGAGCTTCCCTGCGCTGGGGCAGCAGGCGGGTCAGCAGCGCCGCATAGGCGCGCAATGGCACCATGAAGACCGCCGCGGCGGCGAGATTGAAAAGCGTATGGAAATCGGCCGCCTGGCGCGCCTGGTTGGTGTCGATGGTGCCGAGGAAATTGGAGATCGGCTGCAGGAAGGGCAGCACGACGGCGCAGCCGATGATGCGGTTGATCAGATTGCCGATGGGCAGGCGCTGGGCAGCTCGGTCTTCCCGGTTGCTCTCCAGGACCGGGTTGATGGCGCTGCCGAGATTGGCGCCCAGCACCAGGGCCAGAGCTGCAACCGGCGTCACGAAATGCGAATAGCTGAGGGACATGATCAGGATCACCGCGGCCACGCTCGAATGCGCGGCCCAGGCGAAGAGGGCGCCCAGCAGGACATTGAGGACCGGCTCGCCGGTGATTTGGCCCAGCAGGGTACGCACGAAAGGCGCGTCCTCGGCCGGCGCCAGCGTGTCGAGCAGGATATGGAGCGACAGCAGCATGAGGCCGAGCCCGATGGCCACCCGCCCGAGATCGCGGACCCTCGTGGCCTTGCCGCGCTTGAAGGCGAGCAGCCCGACCACCAGCAGCACCGGGGCGGCGGCATCGACTTTGAAGGACAGCACCTGGACGATGAGCGTCGTCCCGACATTGGCGCCCAGCATGATGGCCAGCGCCGGCGTCAGAGCGAGCAGCCCGCTGGCGGCGAAGGAAGACGCCATGAGGGCGGTGGCGGTGCTGCTCTGCAGGATCGCGGTCACCACCACGCCGAAACCGAAGGCGCGGAAGCGGTTGCGCAGGGCCTTGCCCAGGAAGTGGCGCAGATCGGCGCCGAAGGCGCGCAGGACCCCGCTCTGGACCATATGCAGGCCCCAGAGCAGCAGGGCGACGCCGCCCATCAGGTCAAGGATGATCAAGCCAGCCATATCTGCGTCCCAACCGGTCGAGTCGCATATATAAGCATCTTGCCGAATTGTAAACGCGGATTCTGCGCGTCAACGACTCTTTCTTGCAAATGTGCGCCGCGCCCCGCCACTTACGGCGCTGTCCGGTTGTGGGCCACCAACTCTCGCTCTCTCTGCCGTCGTGGTTGACCTTCGCCGACCATAACGGCGGAGGGAGCGTCGCATCGCTATCGCCGGGCGTTGCCGGCGCGGCCGGGACAGCCGATTTCGCGGGCAACATGACGAAGCGGGTTGCGCGCGAGGGCGCCGGCGGGCGAGAGTTGACCCGGATGCTCAAGTCATTATAACGATATATTGTCATGAGCGCGCCGGGCCCGCCCGGAAAGCGCACCGATCCCGCCGAGCGGCGAAGCCAGCGAAGGATGGAAGCTGTGAGCCTCGATTATGCCAATGCCCCGCGCTATGCCAAAAGCCGGGAACTCTACCAGGCGGCCTGCGAGGTAATCCCGAGCGGGGTCAACAGCACCGCGCGCGCCGTCTGGTCGGGCTGGGATCCCCATCCGCTTTTCGTCGCCGAGGGCCAGGGCTCGCGCCTCGAAGACGTCGACGGGAATGTCTATATCGACTACCTGCTGGGCCTCGGGCCCATGATCCTGGGCCATCGTCCGCCCAAGGTGACCGCCGCCGTCGTCGATTTCATCCAGAACAACGGCACGGTCTTCGCCCTGCCCCATGCCGAGGAGACCAGGCTCACCCGCAAGATGATCGCGGCGGTGCCGAGCCTCGAGCAGCTGCGCCTGTGCAATACCGGCACCGAGGCCGTGCTCTATGCCGTGCGCCTGGCGCGCGCCTTCACCGGGCGCAACAAGGTGATCCGCTTCGAGGGCATGTATCACGGCTTCTCCGACGGGGTCTATTGGAGCAAGCATCCCTCCCTCAACATGGCCGGGCCCGACAGCGCGCCGGTGGCCGTGCCCCAGGGCCCGGGCCTGCCCGCCGGGATCGGCGACTCCCTCATCATCCTCCCCTGGAACGATGCGGCCCTGCTGCGCGAGGTGCTCGAGCGCGAGGGCCATGACATCGCCGCGGTGATCACCGAGCCCGTCATGTGCAACACCGGCTGCATCCTGCCCGAGCCCGGCTATCTCGAGGCCATGCGCGAGCTGACGGCCAAGCATGGCGTGCTGCTGGTCTTCGACGAGGTGATCACCGGCTTCCGCATCGCCTTCGGCGGGGCCCAGGGCCACTACGGCATCACCCCGGATCTCTCGACCTTCGCCAAGGGCATGGGCGGCGGCTTCCCCGTGGCCGCGCTGGGCGGGCGCAAGGATGTCATGGCGCTGGTGGCCGACGGCACCGTCTCCATGGCCGGCACCTACAGCGCCAATGGCATCGCGGTGGCCGCCGCCAATGCCGCTCTCGACGAGCTGGCCGAGCCCGGCAAATATGAGCGCCTGCATGAGATCTCCGACCGGCTGCGCCACGGCCTGACCGAGATTCTGGCGGAGGCGAAGCTGCAGGCCGATGTCGTCGGCGTCGGGCCCGTGCTCCAGGTCTGGTTCACCGATCATCCCATCCGCAATTACCGCGAGGCCGCCCGCCACGCCCGCCACGATCTCTTCCGTTTGTGGTGGGAGGGGATGCTCGATCGCGGCGTGCTGTTCCACCCCGGCGCCTTCGAGAATCTCTTCGTCTCCTTCGCCCACACCGAGGCGGATATCGACCAGACCCTGGCCGCCGCCAAAGAGACGGCCCGCGCCATCCGCGCCAAGGGCTGAGGTCCTCGGCCCGATCGGCGCTGGTGTATCCTTCCGCTCATGACTGACGCGCCTCTCCGTCTCGGCATCGATCTCGGCACCTCCGCCGTCAAGGCCGTCGTCATCGACGAGAGCGGCGCGGCGGTCGCCAGCGGCGAGGCCGCATTTCCCACCATCGCCGAGCGCCCGGCCAGGCGGAGCAGGAGACGCGCCACTGGCTCGAGGCGGCGGGCGCGGCCGTGGCCGCCATCGGCCGGCAGCTCGGCGGGGATTGGCAGCGCCGCATCGCCGGCATCGGTTTGGCAGGCCAGCTTCCGACCCTGGTCTGCCTCGGCGCCGAAGGGCCGCTGGGCCCGGCGATCGCCTGGAGCGACGGCCGCGCCGATGCCTGGGCGGCGGAGCTGCTGGATGAGGAGCGCCGCGCCGCCCTCTATCGCCGGACGGGCATGCCCATCGACGGGCGCTATCTCGGCCCGATGTATCGCTTCCATTGGCATGACCGGCGCGCCGAAATCCGCCGCATCCTTTCGGCGAAGGACTATCTCTGCCACGCGCTGACCGGCGCGGCGGTGACCGATCCCTCGACCGCGGCGGGCTATGGCGTCTTCGCCTTGGACGGGTCGGTCGATCCCGCTCTCTGCGCCTTCTGGGATCTCGATCCGGCGCTTCTGCCGGAAGTTCGGTTGGCGGAAAGCACGGCCGGCGCACTGAACGCCGCCGGGGCTGCCTGCCTCGGCCTGCCGCCGGGCCTGCCCGTCGCCGTGGGCGCGGGGGATGCCCTCGCCGGCGCGCTTGCCATGTGCGAACAGGCGACCGGCGCGCTAAGGGAGGGCATCGTCTGCCTCGTCATGGGCTCCAGCACCATCGTCATCGATGCGGTGAACGAGCCGCAGCTCGATCCCAAGCGCCGCTATCTCTTGACGCCCCATGCCTGGCCGGGCTGGTTCGGGCGGGAGATGGATCTGCTGGCGACGGGCAGCGGCTATCGCTGGCTGGGCGGGATCCTGGGCTGGAGCCCTGCGGAGATCGAGCGCCAGGCGGCCGGCTCGGTGCCGGGCGCCCGCGGCCTCTTCTTCGCGCCTTATCTCGCCGGCGGCGAGCAGGGGGCCCTGTGGGACCCGAGCCTCAGCGGCGTGCTGCAGGGGCTGCGCCTGCATCACGGCGCCGGCGATATCGCGCGGGCCTTCCTCGAAGGCGTGCAGTTCGAGATCCGCCGCTGCCTCGAGGTGCTGGCGGAGACCCGGCCCATCGACCGCATCCTGCTCGCCGGCCATATGGCCGAGAGCAGGCCCAGCCTGCAGATGCTGGCCGATATCCTGCGCCGCCCCGTCGAGCCCTTCGCCTTTCTGTCGCCGGCCGCCCTCGGCGCGGCACTGCTGGCGCCGGGGGCCGGACGGGTTCGGCGCCCGCCGGCGAAATCTCACGCAAGCTTCATGCCGGGCGCGGCCGCGGGGGAATACGATGTCCTCTACCGGCGCTATCTCGCGCTGTTTCCGCGTCTGGCCGCTTCGCCCGTCCGAGGAGTGACGATGGATCTGCAGTGGATCGATGACGAAACCGGCCTGGCCGAGGGGGCCGCGGCCCAAGTGGCGGCGCTGCTTGCCGCCAAGCCGCAGGCCGCTGTCGCGCTGGCCACGGGACGGACCCCGCGCGGCCTCTATCGCCGCCTGGTCCAGCGCCATGAGGCGGGCTCTCTTGCCGTCGACGCCGCGCGCTTCTTCAATCTGGACGAGTTCGTCGGCTTGCGGCCGCAGGATCCGCGAAGCTATTCGGCCTATCTCTGGAAGCATCTCCTGGCGCCGCTCCATGTCCCGCCGGCTCAGGTCCGGCTGCTGCAGGGCGATGCCGGCGATCTCGCGGCGGAATGCCGGGTCTATGACGCCGCTCTGGCGGCGGCAGGCGGGCTCGATCTGGCCATTCTGGGGCTGGGGACCAATGGCCATATCGCCTTCAACGAACCCGGGGACGGCTGGAATACGGCGACCCATGTGGTGACGCTGGCCCCCTCGACGCGCCGGGCCCAGCACCATCTCTTCGCCAGCGAGGCCGAGATCCCAACCCACGGTCTGACCATGGGCATCGCCACGATCCGCGCGGCGCGCAAGATCCTGCTGCTGGCGATGGGCGAGGGCAAGGCGGCCGCCATGGCGGCGCTGCGTGCCGGCAAGCCCGATCCCGCCTGGCCGGCGACAGCCTTGCTGGATCACCCCGACCTCACCGTCTTCGCCGACCGCAGGCTGGGGCCTTCCGCAACTCCTGCTTGACGAAATGCCGGAACCGGCCGAAGCAAGAGGGCGGCTGAAGTCCGGACGCGAAACCCTGTAGACTGGCTCATGTCGCTTTACGAGCGGACGATCTCCTTCATCCTCCACTATATCGACGAGCATAAGCTCGCCGAGGGGGCGCGGCTGCCCACGGAGCCCGAGCTGGCCGCCATGGCCGGCGTCAGCATGGTGACGGTGCGCCGCGCCATGGCCGAGCTTGCGGGCCAGGCCATCGTGCGCCGCGAGCAGGGGCGCGGCACCTTCCTGGCGCGCCGGCGGGTCAGCGCCGAGACCACCAAGGTCGGCAGCCTGCGCAACGGCCTTAGCCTCGATGCGCGGTCCTCCCTGGAGACGCGGCTCCTGGGGCTGGAGCGGCGCCACGCCACGGCGGAAGAGGCCCAGCGCCTGGCACTGGGCGATGTCGCCATTGTCTGGGAGGTCGCGCGGCTGCGCCTGCTGGACGGGCGGCCGATGATCCAGGAGGTCTCGGTCATCCCGATGATCCTGGCCCCTGATCTGGCGACCCACTTCCGGCCCAAGCCGCGCCAATCCCTCTATGCCCTGCTGGAGGCCAAATACGGCCTGCGGGAAGTGCGCGAGGAGCAGACCCTGGTCTCGAGGCGGGCCACCTCGGCGGAGCTGAAGCTGCTGGAGCTGGCGCGCCAGGACTGGGTCGTCGAGATCGCCGGCGTCAGCTACTCCGCCCGGCAGGTCCCGATCGACAGTTTCCGCATGGTCTTCGACGCCAAGGCCTTCGCCTTCCGCATGGAGACGGCGCCGACCTCGATGATGGAGGCGGTCGCGCTCAGGAGCTGACCCTGTCGCAAAGCCTCCCGAGAGATCGCGCGTTGACAGGCCCTCCAGTCTTTATAATCATATAATTAATCAAGGCTCACAAACCGGCCACCAAGGGAGAGAACGATGGGAACCATGAGACATCTGCTGGGCGGGCTCGTCGCCGTCCTGCTGCTCGCGGGAGGTGCGGCATTGGCGGCCGATCCGCCGGAGAAAGCCAACATCGATTGGAAACAGTTCCAGGGCAAGGAGCTGAACCTCTTCTTCGTGAAGCATCCCTGGGAATCGGCCATCGAGCCGCTGCTGCCCGATTTCGAGAAGCTGACCGGCATCAAGCTCAACGTCACCACGGCGTCGGAGGAGGCCTTCTGGAACAAATCCTCCCTCGGTCTCGCCTCCACCAAGCCGCCCTTCGACGTCTTCTTCCTGTCGATGGGCCTCAATGGCTACACCGCCTATACCAACAACTGGATCGCCCAGCTCAACGGTCAGATCGACAATCCGAAGCTGACTGATTCCGCCTGGTACCAGTACAACGACATCTCCCCCGCCGCGGCCGCGGCCTTCCATCTGCCCGATCCCAGCAGCCCGAAGGTCTATGGCGTGCCGATGTCGGAAGAGGTCTACATGTTCTTCTATCGGAAGGACCTCTTCCAGCAGGCCGGTATCGACGCCGACAGCATCAAGACCATGGATGAGTGGAACGCGGCGCTGGACAAGCTGCAGCTCCCGGCGGGCACCTACAAGGCCAGCCTCCGCGGCGGCGGGCTCGGCATCCTCGACGAGCTCAACGGCATGGTGATGAACTGCTGGGGCAAGGCGCCCTATCTCAAGGACCGCTTCGTCTATTTCGATCAGGATTGGAAACCCCGCTTCACCGATCCCAAGATCAGGAAGGGCTTCGAGGAATGGGCCGGGCTGATGAAGGATTCGGCCCCGGGGGTCACCTCCTTCGACTGGTATGAGGCCACGACCCAGTTCGCCCAGGGCAAGGCCGCGACCTTCGGTCCCGATGCCAGCCTCTTCGCCTCGATCTTCGTCGATCCGAAACAGTCGACCGTCACCGACAAGGTCGGCTTCAAGGCGCTGCCGGCTTGCTCGCCCGACGGGCCGCAGACCACCATGTGGTCCTGGGGCTTGGCGGTGCCGGAGCGTTCGACCAACAAGGACGCCGCCTGGCTCTTCATCGAATGGGCTACCAGCCCCTGGGTGACGGAGCAGGTGAGCCTGCAGACCCTGGCCTCGCCCCGGGCCTCGACCTGGGCCGATCCGGCCTATCAGGCGAAGTTGCCGCCGGGCTTCGGCAAGGCGGTGGGTGATTCCCTCGCCATCGCCCAGCCCTCGATCATGTATCTGACCGCCGCCGACCAAGTGGTCCAGGACATGCTCGACGCGCTGCAGGGCATGTATCAGGGCACGGCGCCCGATGCCGCCATGCAGACCCTGCAGGACAAGGCGACCGACGCGGTCAAGCAGGCCGGCCTGCTGAAGTAAGATCCTCCAACGGCGCGGATCCCTCGTGATCCGCGCCGCTTTCTTTGCCGGTGGCCCTGGTCTTACCCTGGCCACCGGTTTTCTTTTTCTGCCCGGCGGCTTCCCAGAAGCATGAAGCGCAACGTCCCACTCCTGTTCCTGCTGCCCTCGGTGCTGGTCATGCTCGGCATCGCGGTCTATCCCGTGGGCTTCGGCCTGTGGGCCAGCTTCCATCAATGGAACTGGGCCATCGGCCAGGCCGACAACTGGTTCTTCAACGGCCTCGACAATTATCTCCGCCTGTTCAAGGACGCCGCCTTCCGCAACGCGATCTGGGTGACGCTCTATTTCACGGTGCTGGCCGTGATCGTCGAGCTCGTCGTCGGGCTCGCCATCGCCTTGCTGCTTTCCCGCAATGTCCGGGGCTCCTGGTTCTTCCGCTCGGCGGTGGTCTTCCCGCTCATGGTCTCGGATATCGTCGCGGCGGTGATCTTCTCGACCCTGCTCGATCCGACCTTGGGGACCGTCAATTATTTCCTCGGCCAGCTCGGCCTGCCGCAGCCCGATTGGGTCGGCAATCCGAACCTCGTGATCATCACCTTGTCGCTGGTCGATACCTGGTGGCAGACCGGGAATATCATCCTGATCCTGCTGGCCGGGCTCACCAGCATCCCCCAGGACCGCACCGACATGGCCTCCATCGACGGGGCGAGCGGCTGGAAGATGCTCTGGCATATCACCTTGCCGGGGTTGAAGCCCTTCATCCTGGTGGCGCTGGTCTTCCGCACCATCGATGCGCTGCGGGTCTTCGCGCTGGCCTGGGCCATCACCAAGGGCGGGCCCACGCGCCACTCGGAGGTGGCCCAGCTCTATATCTTCAACCTCGGCATCGGCCAGTATTTCAACATGGGCTATGCCGCGGCCGCGGCGACCCTCTTCGCGCTGCTGGTCGGGCTGATCTCCGCCGTCTATCTCCTGATGATGCGCAAGGCCCCGGAATGAACAAGCGCACGGGACAGATCGGGACCTTCGCGGCGCTTGCGGTCATCTCCGCGGTCTTTCTGGCACCGGTGGTCTGGATGGCGCTGACGGCGCTCAAGACCCAGCGCGAGGCGCTCGCCCAGCCGCCGGTGTGGATCTTCGAACCGCAGTGGAGCAATTTCATTCGCGCCTGGGATTCGAACGATTTCGGCCGCTCCTTCCTGGTGACGACCTCGGTCTCCGTCTTCTCCGTCATCCTCACCATGCTGCTCTCGATCCCCACGGGCTATGTGCTGGCTCGCTACCGCCGCGGCTGGCTCTCGGCCTTCGAGATCGGGATGATGGTGATCCGGATGCTGCCGGAGATCCTGTTCATGCTGCCCCTCTACATCATCTTCCAGCGGACCGGCCTCTTCGACACCCAGCTCGGGATCATCATCGCCTTCCAGATCTTCAACATGCCTTTCAGCGCCTGGCTGATCCGCCAGTTCGTCTCCGAGGTGCCAGTGGAGCTGGACGAGGCGGCCCTGCTCGACGGCGCCAATCTCTGGCAGGTGCTCTGGCATGTGATCATTCCCACGATCCGCCCGGGCATCGTCGCCGCGGCGGTGCTCTCCTTCATCGGGGTCTGGACCAATCTGCTGCTGCCTCTGGCGCTGACCTACAGCCAGACGCCGCTGGTCGCGACGACCATCGCCAATTTCAAGGGCTATGGCTCCTTCGACTGGCCGGTCATGGCCGCCGCCGCGATCATCTCGCTGACGCCCCAGTTCCTGTTCTTCCTCTTCGCCCAGAAATACATCATCAAGGGCCTGACGCTCGGTGCGGTGAAGGGCTAGCGCGATGAACCCAAGTGGAGTTGAACGATGCTCGAGCTGATGAAGTTGGACGGCCGCGTGGCGGTGGTGACGGGGGCGGGGCAGGGGATGGGCAAGGAGATCGCCAAGGCCTTGGCGAGCCTCGGCGCCACAATCGTCATCGCCGAGCTCAACCCGCTGACGGGGGAGAAGGTGGCGATGGAGATCCGCGGGAGCGGCGGCAAGGCGGAATACTGCCCGCTGGACGTCCGCAGCACCGATTCCGTTCGTGCCGCCGCCGCGCGCATCGCCAAGACCCACGGCCGTCTCGACATCGCCGTCAACAACGCCGGCATCGTCAAGAATGCCGCCACCCTGGACACCAGCGACGAGGATTGGCTCGAGGTCATCGACGTCAATCTCAATGGCGTCTTCCGCTGCTGCCGGGAGTTCGGCCGGATCATGGTCGAGCAGAAGCGCGGCGCCATCGTGAACATGTCCTCCAACAGCGCCGTCATCGTCGACCGCCCCCAGGGCCAGCCGGCCTATAACGCCTCCAAAGCCGGGGTGGCGCAGCTGACGAAATCGCTGGCCGCGGAATGGGCGCCTCATGTTCGCGTCAATGCCATCGCCCCCGGCTATATCGACACGGCCCTGACCGATGCCGGCAAAGGCAATGAAGAATGGATCAAGCTCTGGATGGATATGACTCCCATGCATCGCTTCGGCCGGCCGGAGGAGGTGGCGCCCCTCGCGGCCTTCCTCTGCACCGATGCCGCCAGCTACATCACCGGCGGTCTCTATCTGATCGACGGCGGCTATACGGTCTGGTGAGGGCCGGCATCGGCGCTGCCATGTATCAACTAGACCCCACCCGCACCGACCTCGCTCTGGAGTTCAAGGCGCGGCCCTATGGCCGGCATAGCGCCGAGCTGCAGCGCATCCTCAACCTCTTCCGCTCGACGCCGCTGGCCCATAACTGGTGCCTCGTCTGCCGCAAGCCCCATGCGGAATGGGTGCTGGCGCGCTTCGCCGCCACGTCGCGCGAGCCGGTGGAGATTCTGGGACCCGTCTTCACCTCCATGGCGGAGGCGGAGTGGCATGTCTTCAAGCTGCGCTGGAAGCAATTCTCCGGCGAGGATCTGCCCCTTGGCTGAGATCGAGCCGATCCAGATCATGGGCTATGCCGACCGGCTGGCCGTCCGGCCCGGGGAGAAAATCGCCTTCAAGGTGAGTTTGGAATCCGGCACCGACCGCTATCGCGCCCAGATCGTGCGCCTCATCTGTGGCGACGATCGTCCCGACGGACCTGGGTTTCGTGAGCAGGAGATCGATGCCACGGTCAACGGCGAGCATGCCGGGCGGCGCCAGGCGATCGATTGCGGCTCCTATGTCCTGGTGCCCGGCGATGCCGCCCTCGACCGCCCGGGGCGCTTCACGCTGGCGGCGCTCGTCTGGCCGACGCTGCCGGGCAACGGCGAGCAAACCATCCTGGGCGGCGGCGGCTATCGCCTCGGCCTCGATGCCGATGGCCGCCTGACCCTTCATCTCGACGGCTGGCAGCTTGCGGCCAAGCACGCGCTTCATCCGCGCCGCTGGTATCGCATTCTGGCGAGCCTCGATGCGGGCAAGGCCGTGATCCATTACGAGGCCCTGGATCGGATTCTGGGCGACGCCGGCAGCGAGACCTGCCGCGCGAAGCCGCCGGCCGGCAAGGATACGCCTGCCGGTCAGCCCTTCCTCATCGGCGCCCGTCTCGGCGAGCAGGGCCACAGCGCCGGACATTTCAACGGCAAGATCGAGGCACCCTGCCTGGTGGCAGAAGCTCTGGCTCCTGCCGATCTGGCGGCGGTTCTGGACCGGCCGCGGGATTTCCCGCTGCTGGCCGCCTGGGATTTCGCCCGGGATATCGAGACGGTGGTCATACGGGATGTCGGCCCCCGCGGCCTCCATGGCCGCGCGGTCAACCTCCCGGCCCGCGGCGTCACGGGGCATCGCTGGGCCGGCCGCAGCCTCAGCTGGCGCGAGGCCCCGGCCGACTATGCCGCCATCCATTTCCATGAGGACGATCTCTATGACTGCGGCTGGGAGACGAACTTCACCTGGCGGATTCCCGCCGAGCTTCCCAGCGGCATCTATGCCGCGCGGCTCCGTTGCGGCGAGACGGGCGAGGATCACATTCCCTTCTTCGTCCTGCCGCCCAAGGGCGAGGCCAAGGCGCCCGTCGCCTTCCTCGCGGCCAGCGCCACTTATCTCGCCTATGCCAACAGTCATGACGCCTATGAGGATCCGACGGCCGAACGCGCCCATGGGGCGCTGCTGACCCTCAGCCCCACCGATCTCTTCCTCATGGCCCGGCGCGATCTCGGCCTCTCGACCTATGACGTGCATCGCGACGGCAGCGGCTGCTTCTACAGCTCGCGCCTGCGGCCGATCCTCAATATGCGGCCGAAGCGCGCGTTGTGGAGCTTCAATGCCGATCTCCATGTCACGGATTGGCTGGAGCAGCTGGGCGAGCCCTATGATGTGGTCGACGACGAGACTCTCGATGCCGAAGGCGCCGATCTCATCGCGGGATACCGCTGCCTCATCACCGGGACCCATCCGGAATATTATTCTCCGCGTATGCGGGCGGCGCTGGAGGCCTTCATCGAGGGCGGGGGCCGGCTGATCTATCTCGGGGGCAACGGCTTCTACTGGAAGATCGGCTGGCACAAGGAGCTGCCGGGAGCGATCGAGGTCCGCCGCGGGGAGGGCGGGACCCGCACCTGGGCCGGGGCGCCGGGGGAGACCTATCTCTCCACCTTGGGCGAGCCGGGCGGCCTCTGGCGCGCCCTCGGCCAGCCGCCGCAGCGCCTGGCCGGCGTGGGCTATGCCTCGGAGGGTTTCGATTCCGGCGCCCCTTTTCACCGGCTCCCCGATAGCCACGATCCCCGGGCCGCCTTCATCTTCGCGGGCGTGGGCGAGGGCCCCATCGGCGATTTTGGCGCCTTCGGCGGGGCCGCGGCCTTGGAACTCGACATCGTCGATCCGGCGCTGGGCACCCCCGCCCATGCGCTGCGCTTGGCAGAATCGCGGGATCACAGCAATATCTACGTGCTGACGCCGGAGGAGCTGGTGACCAACTACCCCGGCACCGACGGGATCGAGAGCCCGCAGGTGCGCGCCGATATGGTGTTTTTCGAGACCCCGGCCGGGGGGGCGGTTTTTTCCACCGGCTCCATCGGCTGGGCTGCCAGTCTGGCCCATGCCGGCTATAGTAACGAGGTGGCACGGATCACGACCAATGTGCTCCGCCGCTTCATCGACCCGACATCTTTCGCCTTTCGCCTTAAGAGTTGATCAGGAGAGCAGCATGGCCAGCGTCGACGTCACCGGCATCCGCAAGAGCTTCGGCAGCCTGGAGGTCCTCCATGGCGTCGATGTCGCCATCGGGGATGGCGAGTTCATCGTGCTGGTAGGCCCCTCGGGCTGCGGGAAATCGACCCTGCTGCGGATGATCGCGGGGCTGGAGGAGGTGGACAAGGGCACCATCGCCATCGGCGGCCAGGTGGTGAACGACGTCCGCCCGAAGGACCGGGACATCGCCATGGTGTTCCAGAGCTACGCCCTCTACCCCCATATGACGACCCGGGACAACATGGCCTTCGGCCTGCGCATGCGCGGCGCCAGCAAGCAGCGGATCGAGGAGGGGGTGGGCTCCGCCGTCGGCATCCTCGGCCTCCAGGCGTTGCTGGATCGCTTTCCCCGCCAGCTCTCCGGCGGCCAGCGCCAGCGCGTCGCCATGGGCCGGGCCATCGTGCGCGATCCCAAGGTCTTCCTCTTCGACGAGCCCCTCAGCAATCTTGACGCCAAGCTCCGGGTCCAGATGCGCACGGAGATCAAGGCCCTGCATCAGCGCCTCGGCACCACCATGGTCTATGTGACCCATGACCAGCTCGAGGCCATGACCATGGCCGACCGCATCGTGGTGATGCAGGAGGGCAATGTGGAGCAGATGGGCCCGCCGCTGGAGCTCTATGACCGGCCGGCCAATCTCTTCGTCGCGGGCTTCATCGGCTCGCCGGCCATGAACTTCATCGAGGGCACCCTGGCGCGCACCGAGAAGGGCTGGCGCGTGGTGGCGGGCGATGCCCTCCTGCCGCTGGGTCCGGGCGCCCCGGGGCCCGAGGGCCGCAAGGTCGTCTTCGGCATCCGGCCCGAGCATCTGGGGGTGGGGCCCGTCTCTGCCGGCGTTCCCGCCGAGGTCGAGGTGATCGAGCCCACCGGCGCCAGCACCTATGTCTTCACCCGCATCGCCGGCGCCCCCGTCACCGCCATCTTCACCGACCGCCGCCAGATCGCCCCCGGCGAGCGCATCGGCCTGGTCGCGCAGCCCGACCGGATCCATCTCTTCGACGCCGAGACGGGCCAGCGGCTGGAGACGATGCAGTAGGGGAGGACGACGGGGTCTGAAAAGGGCGTCCCGCCTTACCCTGCCGTCAGGCTCGCGTTCAGGAAGAGATCATAGGCGAGACAATAGACGCCGGTGCTAAGGCCCTTTTTCACCGGCATCGTGAACCAGGCGCCGTCGAGCTCGTGGCGTCCCCATTCCGCGACGAATTTCTCCGTCGCCGCGCGCTTGCGAGCCAGGAGGGCCTCGTTGTTGCGCAGCAATCGCGAATCCCGGAGCTCGGGCAGGGCCCGGGCGCTCGGGATGAGATAGGTCTCCTTCGCCCAGTCCTCGGCTGGAAGATCGTCGATCACCTCCACCAGCACATCGGCGAGCGAGGACCATCGCCCCTTCTGGGTGTAAGTCTGATTCATGATGTGGAACTTGCAGGGGTGCAGCGGCCCACGGGCCGCTTTGGTTGCCTGGGGATGCAAGACACCGGGGCCTGGCGGCGCCGGCGCGGCGCTCGCAGCGGCCGGCGTGGCCGCTACCGGAGCCGCGACGCCCGCGGGCTCCCAATCCCGCCGCAGGCGATAGAGGCGGGCCGTGCCGAATTGCTTGGCCAGGGGCTGGGGGCCCAGATCGTCAAATGCGAAGGGCAGATCCTGATCGGCGGGAATGAGATGAAAGAACGGCTCGCTCACCCAGACCTCGTTCGCAGTGGTGACGGGCTCGATGCGCGCGGCCATGTTGACCTGCGTGCCGACCAGCCCCGGGAGCCGGCGCAGCGGATCCGCGCCGGCATAGACCCGGCCCTGATGGATGGCGATGCGGCTCTGCAGCCGCGGCAGTCCGTCGGCCTGCCAATGCCGATTGCGATAGAAGTCGCGCAGCCGTAGGGCGAAATCGGCCAGGCGATAGGGATCAGGTGCCGCGACGACCAGCCCATCCCCCCAGGTGTTCAGCTCGACGAAATGGGCGCGATGGAGATCGACGACCTGCTCCGTGAGCGCAGGCAGAACCTTGGTCATGAAGGTGATGAGCTGGGTCTCGTTCAGCTTGCTGTAGCCGACGACATCGGCGAACAGCAGGCCGACGATCTGAAACGGATGCTGCTCCATCGATGATCCCCGCGCCCTGTGCCGGGATGATAGACCAGTGGGCCGCCCGGGGGAAATCAGCGCAACAGCCGCTCGCGGCCGTAGAGCAGCAGCATGGCGATGATGACCACGCCGTAGATCACCTGGCGGCCGAACTCCGCCATCTGCATCACCGACAGGATCGACTGCAGCAAGGTGATCAGGATCACCCCGGCGACCGTGCCGAGATAGGAGCCGCGACCGCCGAGGATCGAAGTGCCGCCCAGCACGACCGCGGCGATCGACGGCAGGAGATAGGCATCGCCCATGGCCTGGGCCGCCTTGCTGGCATACCCCGCCAGCAGCACGCCGCCGAAGGCCGAGAGCCCGCCGGAGATGGCGAAGGCGACCATCACGACACGCTGGGTATCGATGCCGGAGAGATAGGCCGCCCGCTCGCGATTGCCGATGGCATAGATGGCGCGCCCGAAAGTGGTGCGGGTGAAGAGGAAGACGGCACCCGCGCCGATCACCGCCCAGACGATCAGCGCCATCGGGACCCCGAAGACGATCTCGCTGGTGGCGATGAAGCGCATGGCGGTGGAGGCCGAATCCTGAGGCGAGAAGCCGCCGGTATAGGCGACCATCAGCCCCTGAGCCACGGCATTGACCGCGAGCGTGATGATCATCGAGGGGATGCGCAGATAGGCGACCCCGATGCCGTTGACGAAGCCCAGCGCCACGCCGCAGAGGATGCCGAAGGGAATGGCGAGGATCATGCCGGTCTCGCCATGGGCGGCGGCCGCACAGGCCATCATCCCGCCCACCGCCACAACCCAGGGCACCGAGAGGTCGATCTGGCCCAGCAGGATGACGACCATCATGCCGGTGGCGATGACGCCCAGGAACGAGGCGACCTTCAGCTGCTGCAGCAGATAGGCGGGCGAGAGGAACTCCGTGGAATAGAGGCTGCCCAGCAGGAGCAGCACGATGATGCAGCCGAAGGCGGTGGCGACCGCCGGATCGAGACGGCGGAGCGCCGCCGGCAGGCGCGAGGTCACCGAGGCAGTCCGCTCGCTCATGCGAAGAGATCCAGCCGGTTGCGGACCTGGAACAGCCGGGCCGCGCCGACGCAGACCGCCAGCAGCAGGACCACGCCCTGGAACAGCGGCTGCCAGAGCGGCTCGAGATCGAAGACGAAGAGGAGATCGCCGATGGTGCGGAAGGCCAGGGCTCCGAAGATGGCGCCGATGGCGCTGCCCACGCCCCCGAAGAGCGAGACGCCGCCCAGCACCACGGCGGCGATGGAATAGAGGGTATAGGTGCCGCCATTGGCGAAGGAGGCCTCGCCCGAATAGGTGATGAAGGTGACATAGAGCCCGCCCATGGCGGAGAGCAGGCCCGAGAGGCTGTAGGCCGCCATCTTGGCCCGGCGGATCGCCACGCCCGACATATAGGCGGCGACCTCGGAGGAGCCGGTGGCATAGACGGCGCGACCGATCTCCGAGCGGCGGAAGGGCACCCAGATCACGAGAACCACGACCAGCAAAGTGACGAGGCTCGTCGGAATCCCGCCCGGGAGCTTGCCGGTCATCCAATCCGCGATATCCGAATTGAAATTGTCGGAGCTGCCGGGCTGGGGCCGGAGCCAGAGGGCGATGCCGTAGAAGATCGAGCCGGTGGCGATGGTGGTGACGATGGGCTGCAGCCGACCGTAGATCACGATCAGCCCGTTGATCACCCCGCAGGCGAGCCCGGCGATCAGCACCCCCACCAGCCCGAGCACGGCGGTGGGCGTCGAGCCCGTCACGATGTAGGAGGCGAGGCAATTGGTGAAGATGAAGATCATGCCGACCGAGAGATCGATGCCGGCGGTCAGCACCACCATGGTCTGGGCCATGGCCACCAGCGCCAGCAGCACACCCTTGTTGGCGGCGGTCTGCACCACATTGGAGGTGAAGCCCGCCGGGTGGTTGCTGACATAGATGATAAACATGACCAGGAACAAGGCGGCCGCCAGCAAGGTCCCCCGCTGCTCCGCCAACCGATAGCGCCAATCGCTCATGGGGACACTCCGCCGAGACAGAATTTCTTTTTGTCGTCATTCCCGCGAAAGCGGGAATCCAGGGCAACTCGCGAGGTCTGCGGCCCTGGATCCCCGCTTTCGCGGGGATGACGAATGGTGCGGTTCACGCGTTCGCCGCGGGTTTGAGGGCGGTGTCGACCTGGTCGGTCGTGATGTTAAGGGCGCTGGCGACCAAAGCGCGCTCGGTGATCTCGTCTTCCACCAGCGTGCGCTTGACGGCGCCGTCATAGAGCACCAGCACCCGGTTGCAGCAGCCGATCAGCTCGTCATAGTCGGTCGAATAGAAGATGATCGCCGCACCCGCATCGGCGAGCTGGCGCAGGAGCTGATAGATCTCCTGCTTGGTGCCGACATCGATGCCGCGGGTCGGATCGTTGAGCAGGATGATCCGCGGGGTCACCATCAGCCATTTGGCGATCACCACCTTCTGCTGATTGCCGCCGGAGAGGGAGCCCACCGCCACATCGACGCCGTCGCTGCGGATGGCGAGGAGCTTGACCATCTCGGCGACCGCCTTGCGCTCGGCGGCGCGGTCGATGATCCCGTAGCGCGACAGGCGATCCAAGGCGGCGAAGGAGAGGTTGGAGCGTACCGCCATGGGCAGCATCAACCCCTCGGTCTTGCGATCCTCGGGAATCAGCGCCATGCCGATGCGCTTGGATTTTGCGGCCCGCGGGCTGGAGATGGGCACTGTCCTTCCGTCGATCAGCAGCTCGCCGCTCACTCCCTTCAGCACGCCGAACAGCGCCAGCAGCAGCTCGCGCTGGCCTTGGCCGTCGAGGCCGCCCAGCCCCACCACCTCGCCGGCCCGCGCGGAAAGCGAGATCTCCCGCAGGCGATTGGTCCAGGAGAGATTGCGGATCTCCAGGATCGGCGGCTTGTCGCTGGCCGCGAGCGCCGGCTTGGGCGGGAAGACATGGCTGTATTCCCGGCCGATCATCATCTCGACGACCTCGTCATCGGACTTTGTCCCGGCGAGATATGTCGCGACATTGCGGCCGTTGCGGAACACCGTGCATTCATCGGCGATCTCGGCGATCTCATGCATGCGGTGCGAGATATAGAGCAGCGCCAGACCCTCGGCGCGCAGGCGCTTCAGCACGGCGAAGACCTTGGTCACGTCGGCCGCGGTCAGCGCCGATGTGGCCTCGTCCAGGATCAGGATGCGGGGCTTGCGCGCCAGGGCCTTGGCGATCTCCACGATCTGGCGGCGCGACAGCGGCAGGTCCTTGACCGGCGCCAGAGGGTGGATGTCCTCGCCGCCGGCACGCGCCAGCGCCTGCTCGGCGATGCGGCGTTGGGCCCGGCGGTCGATCATGCCCCAGCGCTTGGGCGGATGGCTGATGACGATGTTGTCGGCGACCGTGAGGTCGGGGATGAGGGAGAGCTCCTGGAAGATGCAGGCGACGCCCGCCGCCATGGCCGCCGCCGGATCGGGGAAGACGACCTCGCGCCCCTCCAGCATCATGCGGCCGTTGTCCGGCGCCACCACCCCGGCCATGACCTTGATGAGGGTGGATTTGCCGGCGCCGTTCTCGCCCAGCACGGCATGGACGCGGCCCGCATGGACGGTCAGCTCGGCCTCTTCCAGCGCCCGGACACCGCCATAGCGCTTGGAGACGCCTTCCATGCGGAAAAGCGGCGCTGCTCCGTCCATCCTCCCCATTCCTCGCAAAAGCGCCGGGGGTTACCCCCCGGCGCCGAGGTTACGAACCTGACTTATCTTACTGATTGGCTTCGGACTGTCCCATGATTTCCTGGGCGGTGAAATTGATGCCGCAGGTCGGGAAGGAATTGCCGACGAAGAAATTGTCGGACTGGGTGGAGTAGTAGTTCACCCCATCCTTGAAGTCCGGATCCTCGACGATGGCGAGCGGCAGCTTGACCGATTGCGGCACGACCTTGCCGTCGAGGGCGTCCATGGCGGTCTTGATGGCGACCGCGACCTGCGCCGGGCCGGTACCGGCCGAGGAGCAGACGAGGCCGTCCTTCGCATGGGCGCCGCAGAACTTGCGGAAGCCGTTCTCCGTCTCGCCGCCGAAGGGCACGAAGGGATGACCGGCGTCGATCATCGCCTGCACCACGCCGGTATCGCCGCCCTGGGCGGTGAAGCCGTCGAAATGCTTCTGCACGGCGATGGCGTCCGCGGTCGCCTTCTGGGCCGTCGGATCGTCCCACTTGCCCACGACTTCGACCACGTCCCACTTCTTGCCCGAGGCGTCGAGGGTCTCATGGATGCCGTTGTGGCGGTCGGTGTCGACGGAGGTGCCGGCCACGCCGCGCACCTCGAGGATCTTGCCGCCGTTGGGGATATGCTTGATCAGCCAATTGGCCCAGAGCACGCCGAGGCCCTTCTGGTCGACGTCGACATTGATGGCGTCCTGGGTATCGAGAATATTGTCGAAGGCGACGAGGATCACGCCCGCCGCCTTGGCGCGCTTGATGACGGGGCCGAAGGCCTTCGGGTTCTGGGCGTTGACGACGATGGCGTCATAGCCGGAATCGATGAAGTTGTTGATTGCGGCGATCTGGGCGGCGACATCCTCGCCCGTCGACACGACCTTGAACTCCTTCAGCTTCGCCGCGACCTCGGGCTGGGCGGCATAGGCCTTGGCGGTCTTGATCATCTGGATGCGCCAGGTATTGGCGATGAAGCCGTTGGCCAGGGCGATCCGATAGGGGCCGGGCTTGGCCGTGTATTGGAAGTATTTGGTGTCGGCTGACCAGGGCACGTAGCAATTCGCATCGGCGGACGGGCCGGCGACGATCTGCGGGCCGTCGGCCCGGGCGGGCGCATCGAAGGCGATCGCCGCGGCAACCGCGACGCTGGCGAAAGTGAAGAGACGCAGGCAGGACTTGAATTTCATTTGGATTTTCCTCCCATGGAAGCCGTGGTTTCTTTTGCGGCCGTCAATTGACGGATCTGGATCATACACCCGGGATGCGGCCCGGCCATCCCCCAGTTGCATCCTAGTATATCAGTTTTGTAACACAAATTAACCCGCCCTCCCGACGGGGGTCAAGCTCTCCCCCTTTTGGCTTCCGCAACCGGGCCCGCCGATGGGCTATGCTGCGTGGCTACGGCAATCGAGGGGGGAACCATGATCGTCAGAACCTGGCGGGGCCGGGCGGCGCCGGCGCAGCCCGACGCCTATCCCGAGCATTTCCGCTTCACAGTCCTGCCCGCCTTGAAGGCCATCAAGGGCTTCCTCGGCGCCCAGCTCCTGCGCCATGACCGGCCGGACGAGATCGAGTTCCTGGTGCTGACCCGCTGGGCCTCCCTGGACGCCATCCGGGCCTTCGCCGGGGAACATCTCGACCAGGCCGTGATCGAGCCCGAGGCGGCCGCCGCCCTGGTCAGCTTCGATACCACGGTGCGCCATTACGAGGTGATCGAAGAAGCTGTCGTGCGCACCCGGAAGTAAGGCCAGCAGAAAAAGGCCACCCCCACCTCGGCCCGCCCCCCTCAAAGCGCAGGCCCTCTTGCCGACGCTTGCTGCGCAAGCGCCGGCGTGGCCTGCAGGGGGCGGGGGCAGAATGCTGGACGACCCTGCACGGTGGACGTGCAACTTCTTCCCCGCCCCCTAGCAGTCCGATCGCGCCGCCGACGGCGGCGCAGAAATCGGACTGCGAAGTTGAGGGGGGCGGGCCGGGGTGGGGGTGACCGTGTGGTCTTGCAGATTGCCATATTGTTCCCCACCTAAGTCTACGTCCTCGACACCCCTTTTTCGCTCCGACCACCGTCGACATCGACCGAAACCTCTTGGGGAAACGCTTTCATGCCTGGAGACGATCTTACGATTTGGATGTGGTCCGAGGCCTGCCGCCATCTGGAGCGCGCCGAGACCCTGCACCGCCGCTTTTACGGCGTCGGCACCGATTCCGCCGGCTTCAGCTGGGAACCCCCGGCCGATGTTTTCGAGACCGAGCGGGAGGTGCTGATCGAGGTGGCGCTGCCCGGCGTCTCGGCCGATGCGCTGGAGGTCAGCGTGGAGGCGGGGGTGCTGGTGGTGCGCGGCGAGCGCGGCTTTCCCGAGATTCCCGGTCCGGCCGTAATCCGGCGCATGGAGCTGCCCCATGGCCGCTTCGAGCGGCGCATCCGCCTGGCGCCCGGACGTTATGAATTCGCCAAGCGCCAGCTGGTCGACGGCTGCCTCCAGCTCGTGCTTCGCAAGATCGCCTGATCGGAGAGTTAGAATGACAAACCCGAATACCAGCCAGACCCCCGCCGAGCTGCGCGATGCCGCGCCGGGCGGCCAAGTCACCGCCGAGGCTCCGCGGCCGCAGGCCGCGGCGGAGCCGGAGCTGCGCCTGCCCGAGGGGCTGATCCCCTTGCTGCCGGTGCGCGATTCCGTGCTCTTCCCCGGCACCGTTCTGCCGCTCGAGGTCGGGCGTCCCAGTTCCATCGCCGCGGTCCAGCATGCGGTCAAGACCCAGGGGCCGATCGGCGTGATCCTGCAGCGCAATCCCGAGGACAACGAGCCCCGGCAGGAGACGCTGTTCGAGATCGGCACCATCGGCCAGGTGCTGCGCTATATCGCGCGGCCCGAAGGCCCCAGCCATCTGATCTGCCGCGGCGAGCAGCGCTTCCGCATCCTCGAGCTGGTGGAGGGCTATCCCTTCCTCGTGGCCCGGGTGGAGCGTATCGAGGAAGCCGCGCCCGAGCCCGCCGCGGTCACCGAAATCGACGCCCGCATGCTGAAGCTGCGCGAGCGGGCGGTGGAGGCGATCCGCCTGCTGCCCGATGCGCCGGAGGGGTTGAAGGAATCCATCGCCGCCATCACCGCGCCCGGCACCTTGGCCGACGTGCTCGCCTCCTTCATGGATCTGAAGAGCGCGGAGAAGCAGCAGGTGCTGGAGGCCGTCGATCTCGTGACCCGCCTCGACCGGGTGCTCTGGTTCGTCTCCTACCGGCTGGAGGTGCTGCGGCTTTCCCGCGACATCGGCGAGCGCACGCGCCAGACCATCGAGGGCCGCCAGCGCGAGCACATCCTGCGCGAGCAGCTGCGCACCATCCAGAAGGAGCTGGGCGAGGGCGAAGAGCAGGGCACGGACACGACCGAGCTCACCGACCAGATCGCCAAAGCCGGCATGCCGCCGGAGGTGCTGCTCCAGGCCGAGAAGGAGCTGAAGCGGCTGAAGCGCATGCCCGAAGCGGCGGCGGAGCAATCCATGCTGCGCACCTATCTCGAATGGCTGGCGGAGCTGCCCTGGACGGTCGCCGAGGGCGATCCCATCGACATCGCCGAGGCGCGCCAGGTCCTGGACGAGGATCATTACGGGCTGGAGAAGGTGAAGAAGCGCATCCTGGAATATCTCGCGGTGCGCAAGCTGAACCCGACCGGCCATGCGCCCATCCTCTGCTTCGTCGGCCCGCCCGGCGTCGGCAAGACCTCGCTCGGCCAGAGCCTCGCCCGCACCATGAAGCGCAAGTTCACCCGCGTCAGTCTGGGCGGCGTGCATGACGAGGCGGAGATCCGCGGCCATCGGCGCACCTATATCGGCGCCATGCCCGGCACGATCATCCAGGCGATCCGCAAGGCGGGTGCCCGGGATTGCGTCATGATGCTGGACGAGATCGACAAGCTCGGCCGGGGCGTCCAGGGCGATCCCTCCTCGGCCTTGCTGGAGGTGCTCGACCCCGCGCAGAACGGCACCTTCCGCGACAATTATCTGGGCGTGCCCTTCGACCTGTCGCGGGTGGTCTTCATCTGCACGGCGAATATGCTCGACACCATCCCGGGCCCGCTGCTCGACCGCATGGAGATCATCCGGCTGTCCGGCTATACGGAATCGGAGAAGGTGGAGATCGCCCAGCGCCATCTGATCCCGCGCCAGCTCAAGGAGAACGGTCTCTCGCCCGAGCAATGCTTCCTGACGGAGGCGGCGATCCGCGCGCTCATCCATTCCTATACGCGCGAGGCCGGGGTGCGCAATCTCGAGCGCGAGATCGGCTCGGTGTTCCGCAATGTCGCGGTGCGCATCGCCGAGGGCAGTGCCACCAGCATCCGCATCGATGCCGAGGACGTCCACGGCATATTGGGGCCGGAGCGCTTCGAGGCGGAGATCGCCCAGCGCGCCACCATCCCGGGCGTGGCCACGGGCCTCGCCTGGACGCCGGTGGGCGGCGACATCCTCTTCGTCGAGGCCTCCGTGACGCCCGGCAAGGGACGCCTGACCCTCACCGGCCAGCTCGGCGATGTCATGAAGGAAAGCGCGCAAGCCGCCATGAGCCTGGTCCGGGCCAAGCAGAAGGATCTCGGCCTGGAGGCGAACGCGCTGGAGAACAACGACATCCATGTCCATGTCCCGGCGGGCGCGATCCCCAAGGACGGACCCTCGGCCGGCGTCACCATGTTCGTGGCGCTGACCTCGGCCCTCACCGGCCGCCCGGTCCGCCCCGATCTCGCCATGACCGGCGAGATCAGCCTGCGCGGCCTGGTCATGCCCGTGGGCGGCATCAAGGAAAAGGTCCTGGCCGCCATGGCCGCCGGCATCAAGACCGTGATGCTCCCCGCCCGCAACAAGCGCGACTACGAGGACATCCCCGAGGAAGCGCGCAAGGGTCTGGAGTTCGTCTGGCTCGAGACGGTCGAGCAGGCGCTGACCCACGCGCTGGGGGAGAAGGTGGCGGCCGCCGCCTAGGCCTGGCTCTCTTGTGCCGAAGGAAAGTGAACCACAGAGGCACGGAGACACAGAGAGAGCGGGATAACGCGCCTAATCCTGTGACAGCTTGATTTCTAAATCTTTGGCCTCGCCCCTTGGGCGAGGCCTTTCCTTTTTCTCTGTGCCTCTGTGCCTCTGTGGTGAACATTTCTTCCCTCTTCCTTCCTGAAGCGCTAAGAATCTCAGAGGATCCAGCAGTGGGAAACGCCATGTCCTCCTATGATTCCGACAAGGTCGCGAAGATCCATCGCGAGCTGCACAGCCATCTGCCCTCCGAGCCCGCACTCAGGGTGAAGGCGCTCGAGAGCCTGCTGGTGGCCAAGGGAATGGTCGATCGCGCGGCGATCGATGCCTGGATCGATATCTATGCCGATGAGATCGGACCCAAGCGCGGGGCGCGGGTCGTGGCGCGCGCCTGGCACGATCCCGCCTTCAAGGCGCGCCTGCTGGCCGATGGCGCGGCGGCCATCGACGAGTTCGGTTATCACGGTCATGCCACGGGCCATCTGAGGGCGGTCGAGAATACGGACAAGGTTCACAACCTCGTCGTCTGCACGCTTTGCTCCTGCTATCCCTTCGCTTTGCTCGGCATGTCGCCCGGCTGGTACAAATCCAACGAATACCGCGCCCGGGCCGTGCGCGATCCGCGCGGCGTGCTGGCGGAGTTCGGAATCTCCCTGAAGCCCGATGTCGAAATCCGCGTCTGGGACAGCACGGCGGAGCTGCGCTATCTCGTGGTGCCGCAGCGCCCCGCGGGCAGCGAGAAGCTGGACGAGGAAGCCCTCGCCGGCCTCGTCACCCGCAATGCCATGATCGGCACCGCCCTCTGCCAGGGTCCGACATAATGGACGGGGTGCATGATCTGGGCGGCGTCCAGGGTTTCGGCCCCATCGACATCGATCGCGACGAGCGCGCCTTTCACCATGATTGGGAAGCGCGCATGTGGGGCCTCAATGAGGCGATGACTGGCGATCCCGGCTGGACCATCGACTGGTGGCGCCATGTCCGGGAGCTGATCCTGCCGCTCGATTATTTGAGCCGGCCCTATTTCGACCAATGGGCGCAGGTTTATGCCGCTTTGCTGATCGATTCCGGCTTGGCCACGGTGGCCGAGGTCGCGACCGGCAAGGCCGCGAGCTCCGGCCCGGCTTTGGGCCCGCCGATGAGTGCGGCGCAAGTAGCGGAAGCTTCGCGCCGCACGACGGATTTCCGTCGCGAGGGCGGCGCCAAGCCTGCCTTCATCGCGGGCCAGAAGGTGCGGGCACGCCTTGCCGGTGCGGCCGGCCATACGCGCCTGCCGCACTATGTCCGCGGCCGCCCCGGAATCATCCATGCCTATCACGGCAATCATCTGCTGCCCGATGCCGGCGCCAAGGGACAGGAGAGGGCGGAGCCGCTCTATGCCGTTGCCTTCCGCGCCGCCGATCTCTGGCCGGAAGCCGCGGCGAGTTCGGATCGGATCTTCCTCGATCTCTGGGAGAGCTATCTTGAGCCCTGAAGCGGGCAAGCTCGGCCGGCGCGACGGCGAGCCGGGTTTCGCCGAACCTTGGCAGGCCGAGACCATGGCGCTGGCTGCTCGTCTCGTCGAGCAGGGCCGTTTCACCGCCACGCAATGGTCGGCGGCTCTCGGCGAGGAAATCCGCCGTGCCGCCGATGCCGGCGAGCGTGACGATGCCGAGAGCTACTTCGGCGCGGCACTGCGCGCCCTGGAGCGGCTGACGATCGAAGAAGGCTTGGTCGGCCCGCAAGAGCTGACGGAGATGAAGCAGGCCTGGACCGAAGCCTACGAGTTCACGCCCCACGGGCAGCCGGTCAGGCTGCCCGGTGTCAGAGCCGTAAAGCCGATCGGTCTCTCTCTCTCCGTCATCCCCGCTCTCTCCACCGTCATCCCCGCGAAAGCGGGGATCCAGGGCAAGCGGCAAGCTCCAGAGCATGTGGCCCTGGATTCCCGCTTTCGCGGGAATGACGATAAGGAGAGAGGGCGCCTAGACCAGACTAGCTGCCTTTGGTGCAGCTATCGCAGCGCGGCGTCTGCGGAACGGCGGCCGGCGCCTTGTTCTGCGTGCCGGCCAGGCCGGCGCCCATGTAGCAGGTGTCGCAAGGTGTGGCCGTGCCGTCCGGCGTCGATGAGTAATTGGTGTAGGCGCTGGTGTCGGGAGTCTTGTCCCGGCTGCCGCCCTGGTCGGCCGCCATGGCGCTCAGCGGGGAGAGCATGAGGCCGGCTGCCAGAACCGCCATCGCGCCGGCGAGGCGAAGTTGGTTGTGGGACAGAATGCGCATATTGGGCCCCTCCTCAGGGTTGAATTGTTTTGCTCACGCACGCCGGACATCCGGCGCCTGAGGACTCAATCTGGACCGCGGGCCGGGCCTTGTCCTATGCGTGGCTGAGTGGAGTTATGCGTTCTTGCGCAATTCAACCAGGACGGGCGCTTTTGGGGGCCGCGGGGTAAACTCTCTCTTAACCTCCGCGACGGCCTCGACAAAAAATGATATTGTCTCGCGCCTGCAAGGATAGGGGCTTCACGATGAAGGTCGACAAGCTCTTCGGCCGACGCGGATGGCGCCGCTGCCTGGTGGCGGCCGCGGCTCTCGGCGTCTATGCCGGCGCGGGGTCCTGGGGGCCCGCCGGTGCCGCGGGCTTGCTGCATCAGAGCCTTCCTCGCGGCATGGCTGCCGCCATCCCGGTCACCTGGTTCACCGATCTGTCGGCGGCCCGGGCTGCCGATTCCGCCAAGGACCCCTGCATCACGGCGACGGGTCAGCTCCGCATCGACGACCGCTTCCTCGGCACCGCCTCTCTGGTGCTCAACCGGCGCGAGGTGCTGACGGTCTCCCATGTGCCGGCGGTGAACGGCCTGCCTCATGACCGCTTTTCCCTCCTGCTGGGCTACGACCGCGGCTGGACGGCCTTCACGGCCGAGGCGACGGTGGTGGCGCGGGGCAGCTATCGTGCCGATTCGAGCGGCGGCAGCCATTATCGCGGCGGCGATTGGGCGATCGCCGTGCTGGACAAGCCGGCCCCGGCCGAGATCGTTCCGCTCGCAATATATCAGGGCCAGCCGGAGGATCTCCTGGGCAAGCCGCTCTGGGTTCAGGGCTACGCCATGAGCTACGCCTCCAGCGCCGCACCCTTCGTCGCGAAGGACTGCGCCGTCCGGAAGATCGATCCTCTCGACGGCCGGCTGCACAACGACTGCGGCGGCGACCGCGGCACCTCGGGCGCGCCGCTGCTGATGCACGAGGCGGGGACCTGCAGCGTCGTCGGGATCGAGGCCAGCGGCGTCGCCGACCTCCGCCCCTCGCCCTATGCGCCGCAGATCGCCAATATGGCGACCTCCGCCCGCAAATTCCGCCGCACCGCCGCCACGGTCAGCGAGCTCCTCGATGCCGGGCTGGACGCCGAGGCGATCAAGAATTCCATGGGCAAGGTAGCGTCGCTGGATCTGCCGTAGAGGCCCCGCTCTACCTTTCCCCCCGCACCCGCTTCTCTAAGCCCCCTCGCTCGCTTTCTGCAGCTCCCTCGCCCCCGGAACGGGGGAGAGGGCTGGGGTGAGGGGGTGAGTGCCTCAGGCAGCGCTGCATGGTGTTCTTGACTCCGCGCACGCAGCAACCCGCGTCATACCAATCAGAGTACCGCGAGCGAGACCCCCCTCACCCCGACCCTCTCCCCCCTATCGGGGGGCGAGGGAGATAGAGCCTACTGGTTCGGCACCTCATAGACCTTGCCATGCCAGGGCGCCTTGTCGATCTGGTCCAGCGCCATGACATAGATCACCTTCTCATCCGGCCCGAAGGCGAGATTGGGCATGGAGACCGAGGGCACCGCGATGGTGCGCAGCAGCTTGCCCGCGCCATCGACGACGATGATCTTGCCCGGCGCATCGAGGGAGCGCGGGCTCTGGCCGATATAGAGCTCGCCCTTGGCATCGATCTTCACCCCATCCGGCCAGATCTTCGGGTCCTTGGGGAAGAGATCGGTGAGATTGAGAAAGACCTTGCGATCCGTCAGCGTTCCGTCGTCGTTGATCGCAAACTGCAGCAGCCGGTTCTCCTCGGTCTCGATCACATAAAGCGTCTTGCCGTCGTTGGAGACCGCCAGCCCATTGGCATTGTGCAGATCGTCGGCCACCTGGGTGACCGTCGTGCCGTCCTTGTTGATGTAATAGACCGAGGCGTCGATCGCCGGCCCCTCATGGCCCGAGCCGGTGAAATAGACGCCGCCCTTCTTGTCGGGCGCCAGATCGTTCGGCCCCACGAAGCCCTTGCCGTTGGTATCCTTGCTATAGGGAGTCAGCGTCTTGCCGTCCGCCGAGATCCGCCCGATGGTCCCGGAATCATAGCAGGTGGTCAGGAACTCGCCGGCCGCATTGGTCACCACCGCCGACGGCCCGCAGCCATCCTGTTTCCAGAAGGTGTCGTTCTTCGTGCCGTCCCAGGTCATGATCGTGTTGCGGCCATATTCGACGTAGTAGAGCTTGCCCTGATACCAGATGGGCCCCTCGGGAAACCAGGCATCGGCATTGATGACTTTGATATCGGCCGCCCGGGCCGCGCCCATCAAGGCCGCCGCGCAGACCAGGCCAAGCAGGATCTTCTTCATATTGTCCCCCTGTTGTTGCTTCTTGCGTTACGCGCCGCCGCCGACCGATGGCTGCGCCCGATAGAATCGTGCCGTAGGGCAACGCGGAGGTCGAAGGGAGTCGATCGAAGAGGCCAGAAAGCACGTTGCCATCACGCGTTGTTGAAGCCTAGGGAGTTAGGCGGCGATGGGCCTATCACGGAGGAGACGAATCTTGGTGCCGCTGTGACAGAGGCGCGCACGCTACAGCGCGCGGGAGCCGACATTTGCCAAGCCCGTCGATTGCGCCGGTGTTGCAATCGACGGGTGCCATCGAAGACGTGAGGGGTCTCTAAAACACGACAGTCGTCTAGCCCGACGGCGAAAACCTCGGAAATAGCCACGAGGCGCTTCTGCACATTCGGCTGCGTCACAAAGCCGGCGCTGAACATGTCGGGCAGCCGGATCGTGAAACCGGCGCATTGCACATGGAATCCCGTCGAGCCCAGGGGATAACTGACATCGCCACCCGCTCGGGTTCCGGTCCAGACCTCGCCGGTTATTCCTGTCGTGGTTGGAGATTGGTCGATGGCGTGGAGAAGGGATCCGTTCCACAGGGAAGTACGGCCCGTCGCCACCGGGTCAGCCGACAACAGATAGATCGGAACATTGTCGACGGGGAGACGGTTGGTCGCCTTGGTGCCATCCATGGAGGAGATCAACGCCAGCCACGTCACCGGCGCCGGGTTCTTGCCCAAACCATGAGCGTCTGCTTCCGCCTGGACTAAGCTGTCGTAGTACTGGTGATCGGAGTGGAGTGCATCCGTCACGCCATCCGTTACGAAGGCGATCCGGTACTTCATGCCTTGCCCCAATGCGGAGGGCGCTACGATGGATGCCATGACGGTCGTTCCTTTCATGTGATGCGGATGCGGATCTGAGCGGAGATCTTGCGAGCATTGGGCATGCAGGCTGGTGGCCGCAGCGATCGTTCGTCACTGATCAGGCAAGACAGTCGTGCAGGGTGCAGCCACGAGTTTCTGCCGGCAGCACGGCAAAGCGGCGCCGAAGCCCTAGTTCGGCTGGAGAGCGACAAGCCAAGCGTCTTGCAAGCGAGCGCAGTCTATGCCGATCAGATTAAGAGTTTATGGACGCTGGTGATGGTAACGCGTTATTGAAGCCGAGGGACCTGCACGTCGGGTGCGCTATGACGCAGGAAGCGGGTCTTGGCGCCACTGTCACAGAGGTGGTGCAGACGAAACGCGACCTATCGAGATCAGCGGCGGCGCTCTGTCCCATTCACTTGCCGTAGGGATCGAAGCTCAAAATACTTTCGCCCAAGCCACTGGTATGTTCCGTCGGCGCGCAGGGCTTCGATAGCCGTCTTAAGCTTATCCCGCAATTAGGTATCGCTCTTCCGCAAACCTGCCCCGACGAGGCCATGGTCCAACGCAAACCGGCCGACGATGGGATCGACGCTGAGCAAGGGCGCTTCCAATCGCGCCCACTGTTCCTGCGTTCCATACCAGCCGCCATTCGCCATCGCCCCTATGCTAGGGCCGAAGGCGTTCACTTTCTAGCCTCTCCCGGCGCCAGGCGCGGTCGGATCGGGCCTGGGGAAGTCAGGGCCTACGGAAGTCTGGTTTCGTGGGTCGCGGTCGGCTTGTCGATCGCCGCTCGTACATATTGACCCAGACCTCTGCCTATTCTCCTACCCCACGCCCCGTCCAGCTGCCGCCTTCGCTGACCGAAGCCCCGAAGCCCCAGCTACCGGAGAAGCTCATGCCATCGGCGCTGGCGCTCGCCATGATCCCAGGGCAAGATCGGGTCAGCTTAAATCAAGCTGATCCGTGCATCTCGCTCTGCTGTAGAGATCAGGTTCGAACGGAGGGGCCGAATGCACATTCTGATGGTGCTTGCCCATCCTCTGGCGGAGAGCTTCGCAGCGGCCGTTGCCCGGACGGCGCGGGAGACGCTCGAAGAGCGCGGCCACACGGTCGATCTGCTCGACCTCTATCAAGAGGATTTCGATCCGCGCCTGACCGCCGCCGAGCGCGCCGGTTACTTCGATGTTCCCTATGACTCGTCCGGCGTGGCGAATCTCGTCGCTCGGCTGAAAGCGGCGGAGGGGCTCATCCTCGTATTTCCGCAATGGTGGTTCAACTTTCCGGCAATCCTCAAGGGTTTCTTCGATCGCGTCCTCGCGCCCGGCGTGGCCTTCTCTCACGACCCTTCGGGCGGACGTCTCCTGCCGCGCTTGAGCAACATCAAATTGCTTTGGGCCCTGACAACCACGGGGTCACCCTGGTGGATGGTCCAGCTTTACATGGGCAACCCGGTACGGCGTCTCCTGCGACGCGCGGTCGCGAAGCTTTGCGCGAAGCAGCTGAATTTCCGCATGCTGAGCTTGCATGACATGGATCGGGCGACCGATGCCGCCCGCAGGAGGCACCTGGAGCGGGTGCGCAAAGCGCTCCGGGCGATCTGACGGGACGAAGACGCCGGCGATGCCGGATGAGCGCTATGTCCGCCCCGTCAGCTCCGTATCCGAGATCGGCAGCGACCTTATCCGCTTCCCCGTGATGGCAAAGATCGCATTGCACACCGCCGGGGCGATGGGTGGCGTGGCGGGCTCGCCGATGCCGCCCCAGCGCTTGCCGCCGGACAGCGCCAGATGGGTCTCCATCTCGGGGGCGTCGGCCATCTTCAGCATGGGATAGGTGTCGAAATTGGCCTGCTCGACGGCGCCGTCCTTGATGGTGATGGCGTTGCCGAGCGCGGCGGTGAGGCCGTAGATCACGCCGCTCTCCATCTGCATCTCGACGAGGCGCGGGTTGATGACATGGCCGCAGTCCACCGCGATGGTGACCCGCTCGACTTTGACCTCGCCCTTGGTGCCGATGGCGACCTCGGCCACTTCGGCCACGATGGTGCCGAAGGATTCATGGATGGCGATGCCGCGGCCCTTGCCCTGGGGCAGCGGCGTACCCCAGCCGGCCTTGTCCGCGGCGACGTCCAGCACTCCTACGAAATCCGGCCGGTCCGCCAGAAGGCGGCGGCGGAATTTATAGGGGTCCTCGCCGGCGGCATGGGCCAGCTCGTCGATGAAGCTCTCCACGACGAAGGCGTTCTGGGAGCTGCCGACGCTGCGCCAGAACATGATGGGGATATGGGTGTTCTTGAGAACGCATTCGACGAGCTGGGCGCTCGCGGCATAGGGCTGGTTGGCGAGGCCCTCGACCGCCGAGGGCTCGATGCTGTCCGGGGCCACCGGCTTCCAGCCGAGCGAGCGCGAGATCGAGCCGACGGCGGTCTGCAGATGGATCGCCTCGATCTTGCCCTGCGGCGAGGAGCGCCTTGCAGCGCAGCGCCGCCTGGGGACGGTAGCGGTCATGCTGCATGTCGTTCTCGCGGGTCCAGAGCAGCTTCACCGGCCGGCCCACGGCCTTGGCCACGATCACGGCCTGGATCAGCTCGTCGTTCATCGCCCGCCGGCCGAAGCCGCCGCCGAGGAAGAGGTTGTGGACCTCCACCTTCTCCGGCGCCACACCCGGCCGCCTTCGCGGCGAGCTGCAGGGCCATGTCCGGGTTCTGGGTCCCGAGCCAGACCTCGACCTTGTCTTGCGTCACCCGGGCCGTGCAGTTCAGGGGCTCCATGGGCGCATGGGAAAGATGGGGGACCTCGTAGTCCGCCTCGATGAGCTGGGCGCCGGCGGGTGCGGGGGCGCCGAGCGCCGCGCGAGCGTCGCCGTCCTTGCGCGCGATCTGCAAAGGCCCATCGAGTGCCGCACGGTAGTCGCGCCGGAACTGGGCGCTGCTCGTGCCGGCACCCGCACCGGGATCCCATTGCACGGTAAGCGCCGCGGCCGCTTCCTTGGCGCGCCAGAAGCGATCCGCCACGACCGCGAGGCCGCCGGGCACCGGCACGACCGAATGGACGCCCCGGCGCTTCAGCACCTCCGCATCGTCATAGCTCTTCACCTTGCCGCCCGGCACCGGACAGAGGGCGACCGCGGCATAGAGCATGTCGGGCAGGCGGGTATCGATGCCGAAGGCGGCCTGGCCCGTGCATTTGGGCGCGGTATCGAGGCGGGCCAGCGGCTTGCCGGCGAGGGTAAAGCTCTCCGGCGGCTTTATGGCGGGCTCCTGGTCGAGCCCGATCGCCGCCGCCTCGGCCGCCAGCGTGCCAAAGCTCAGGCGCTCTCCGCCGGCGCCATGCTGGACGAAGCCGTCGGCCGCGCTGCAATCCGCCGGCGCCACCTGCCAGCGCTTGGCCGCGGCCGCGATCAGCCGCGCCCGCGCGCTGGCGCCCACCTGCTGCAGCATCTCATGGGAGCCGCGCACCGAGCGGCTGCCGCCGGTGCCCAGGCTGCCATAGGTTTGCTTGTCGCCGAGATTGCGGCTGGCCTGGACGAATTCGGCGCGGACATGGCGCCAGTCGCAGGCCAGCTCCTCGGCGACGATCATGGGCAGAGCGGTGTAGACGCCCTGGCCCATCTCCGATTTCGCGACACGGATGGTGATGGTCTCGTCGGGATCGATGACGATCCAGGCGCCGATCTCGTTTCCGCCCCCGAGGCCGCCCCCTGGGCTCGCCGCCATCAGCGGACGGATGCCCAGCATCAGCCCGCCGGCGGCGCTGAGCGAAGCGAAGATGAAGCCCCGGCGGGAAAGGCTCATCTGCTCGGAAAGCACGCCCATGCTGTCTCCTTTGGTGCGGGTCTGGGTCCGGCTCAACCCTTGGCGAGCTCGGCCGCGCGATGGATCGCCGCGCGGATGCGCTGATAGGTGCCGCAGCGGCAGATATTGGTGACGGTCTGGTCGATATCGGCGTCGGTGGGATCGGGCTTGGCCTTGAGGAGCGCGACCGCGGCCATGATCTGGCCGGATTGGCAGTAGCCGCATTGCGGCACGTCCTGCTCGATCCAGGCCCGCTGCACGGGATGGGAGCCGTCGGTGGAGAGGCCCTCGATGGTGGTGATGGTGGCGCCATCGGCATCGGAGATCTGAACCTGGCAGGAGCGGACGGCCTCGCCGTTCAGATGCACGGTGCAGGCGCCGCATTCGGCGATGCCGCAACCGTATTTCGTGCCGGTCAGCCCCAGCTCGTCGCGCAGGACCCAGAGCAGCGGCGTCTCCGGCTCGATATCGAGCTCGTGCCGCTGCCCGTTGATGGTGACGGCGATCATGCGGCACTCCCTCCGGAAGCGATGGTCCTGAGGGAGATCTGGGGCGAGCCGGGGCGCCCGGCCTATGCGCTTTTAGCGCGAGTTATCGATGCTTGCGGAAAACGCCCGTCACTTCGGGGCGAAGCTGTACTGGTCGCGGATCTCTTCGTTGAAGAACTCGCCCTTGGAGTCCGCCTTCAGGAAGGCATCGTGGACCTTCGGCGGGACGTCCAGATAGATGTAGGTCTTGCCCGAGGTGAAGGTGATATGCAGCGCGCGCTCGCGCGGGTCATAGCGAAAGAAGCGGATGACGCTCGACTTCACCGCAGGCATGGCGGGCCTCTCAGAGCGGTCGTCGATGGTGTCGCTCTCCCGCGCTTTAAGCGGGAGAGGGAGGGGTCCCGCGGCGAAGCGTGGGGAGGGTGAGGGCTTCATGAGCGGACTGCTTTAAGCAATCATCCTGGCCGCTGGACCCTCACCGCTTTCGCTTGGCGATGAGTCGCCCGAGACCGTTTCGAAGCACAGGAGAGGGACAGAGATCAGCGCGCCGCCTATTTCTGCGTCCACTGCCCGTTCTCGCCCAGGAACCAGGTCCCGACGGGCGCGGATTTGATGATCTCCGCGGCGTAGATCTTGCCCACCGCCTCGATCGGCACGTTGTCGGCCGCGGCCTGCTTGGCATAGACCGCGCGGCGATCGGCATTCACCTGGTCGATCAGCGCGGCGAGGGCTGGAATCCACCTTGCCGCGCGCCACGGCATAGCCGTCATAGCGTTCGCCGACGAGACCGGCGATGCGCGGCGCGTCGAGCAGGCGCGCCGTCTGGGCCTGGGCCATGACGGGCAAGCCCGCGACGCCGAGGGCCAGCAGCGGGAGGGCGGCGAGGCCGAGCAGCAAGCGCCGGCGCTCCGCGGCGAGGGGGGCGAGCCCCGCGTCAGAAGATCGGCTGTGTCTTGACATCTTCTTTTGCCTTCTCCTCGATGCGCAGCCGCACGTCGGCATCGAGCTTGATGTTGAGATTGATGGTGATGGGCTCCTTCGGCGCTTCCACCTTCACCGTCGGGGTGCAGGCGGAAAGAGCCAGGCCGGCGGCGGCCAAAGGAAGTGCCACCAGCACAACTCCCGCGAGAAATCCGGACCTGGCGTTCAGGGGCCGGCGGTCGGTTCTTCGTTCCCTCATCTTGGTTCCTTCAGGGGTTGGTCCCGGTTGCCGCGCGACGCAACAGCTCCTCCGCCGATTTTAGGCTCAGCAAGGCGATATCGGCAAGGCGATCGAAATTGCTGTCGATGCGGATGTTGAAATTGAAGACTTGTCCCTGCAGCACAGCAGGATTGCTGCCTTCCAGATGCAGCATCACCGTGCCCTCGCCGGTCTCGCTCTTGTCCAGCTCCAGGGACAGCTTATCGTAGTGGAAGTCGCTGAGGGCCTGCATGGCGAGCTGCACCGACTCCCCGGCCTGGGCGATCTGATCCGGCAGCTTCTCGGGCTTGTAGCTGAGCGTGCCCGGTCCGCGGGCCGCCAGCTTCCCCGCCTTGATGGTGACCTTCCCCGCCTTGTAGGTGAAGGGAACCTGGCCATCGAGCTGGCCGCTGCCGTTGAGGCCGCTGAGGCCGATCAGCTTGGTGATCTCCCCGAGATCGACATGATCCACCTTGAGGATGGTGGCGATATTGGGCGAAGCCGGATCGAGGGTGAAGCTGGTCGCGCTGATCTCGCCACCGGCGATGTCGATGGCGATCCGGTCGAGCTTGACGGCGGGCTTGGCGGCGAGCTGGCCGGTGAGGCTGAGCTTCGCGGGCGGCAGGCCGGGCGCGGTGATGGTGGCGGTCAGGCTCTGCCCGCCCGGGGTCACCGGCGGCCAGAAACCGCTCAGCTTGATGGCGCCGTTGATCGACTGGATCTGGGCGCTCGAGGTGGGCAGGGAGACATCCTTCAAGGTCAGGGTCAGATCGGGCGTCGAGCGCCTTGGCCGTCCAGCGCAGCGTGCCGGCGATGCCGACCGTGCCGTCCAGATCCTTCACTTGTCCCGCCAGGATGGGAAACAGATCGCCCGGCTGGAGGCCGCCGCGTTTGAAGGCCAGCGGCGCCACCGCCACGGTGGCGCTGCCGCTGCCATTCCCCAGCTCATGCTTGCCCTTGGCCTGGAGCTTCGCCGCCGTCTTGGTGAGCGTCTCCCCGGCCAAGGTGAAATCGAGATGGGAGCCGGTAAGCACCGCCGTGCCGCTGAGCTTCAGGGGCTGGGTCATGGCTGGCTTCTGGAGATTGGTCAGCCGGGCGATGGTGAATTTGGCTGACGACTTGTCCGCCTGAAAGAGAACCTCGCCGGCGAGGCCCTGCACGGTCCAGGGAAGATCCTTCGGCGTGACGGCCGCGTCCTCGAGGGCAAGCCGCGGCCCACCCGGTGCCGCGGGCTGCAATGTCAGTTTCTTGATCGTGAGGGTCGCGGGTTTTCTGAGGCCCGTGACCGGCGCGCTGACCGTCGCATCGATGCCGGTCGCCTCGATATTGCCGTTGGTCATGGCGGCAGCACCGGAGAAGGCCAGGCTGACCGGGCCGCTCAGGCCGGCGACGGGGGCGATGAGCGTGCCGTTGATGCCGGTCGCGGCGATATTGCCGTTCGTCACCGCGACATCGCCGGAGAAGGCCAGGCTGACCGGGCCGCTCATGCCGGCGACGGGGGCGATGAGTGTGCCGTTGATGCCGGTCGCGGCGATATCGCCGTTCGTCACCGCGACATCGCCGGTGAAGGCCAGCTTGACCGGCCCGCTCATGCCGGCGACGGGGGCGGTGAGGGTGGCGTCGACGGCCGTCGCCTGCAGATTCCCGCCCGCGAGCGCAATGGTGGCGGAGAGCGTGCCGGCATAGCTGCCGCTCGGCGTGACCAGGGTGATCTCGGCGTTCCTAAGATCGAGGGCGTCGATGCTGAGGCTCTGGAGCGGCGAGGGGCCGCCGGCAGCATTAGCGGCTGCGATCGGCCGGCCGCCGAGCTCGAGGCCGTCCGGACCCATCGTCAGCGCCGCCTTCAGCCCGCCGATCTCCATCTTCACCAAATGCCCGACCAGCAGCTCCCGCGCGCTGAAGGCGAGGGTCAGCGTATCGGCCTTGATCGCACCCCCGGCCAGCGAGACGTCATGGGCATGGAGCCCGCTGAAATCCACCGCATCGACGGTGAAGCTCGCGGGCCCCAGGCCCTGGCGCTCCAGCAGACTGATCGCCGTGCGGCCCAGCAGCTCCGTGCGCATGAGCCAGACGATGGCGACGCCCACGGCCAGCAGGGCCACGAGCGCCAGCAGCCCGATGCCAAGGCCCTTGAGCGAGCGCCGGATCAATCCGCCGCGCAATGTGATTTCCTCGTCCCCTCGCTGGAATCCCCGACGACGGGGATGATGCTGGCAACAGATAAATGAGCGTCGAACGCAAAAGTTGCTCGGGGATCTAACAGCGCCCGCGATCTCGAATCCCCCTCGCCCCCCGAAGGGGGGAGAGGGCCGGGGTGAGGGGGCCTCTAAACAGCATGATGCTCGCCCGTCCGGCGAGCGAGGTCTCTCTCCATCGTCATCCCCGCGAAAGCGGGGATCCAGGGCAACCGGCAGGCTGCGGATCATGTGGCCCTGGATTCCCGCTTTCGCGGGAATGACGGAGGAAAAAATCTGCCGCACACTGATCTACCGCCTTAAGCGGGTTGGAGCGCCGTCGGGACGTCTCGCTATCTCCCCTTCTTCTTTTTCGCCTTGCTCTTGTCCTTCGCCTTGCCCTTGTCCTTCGCCTTGCCCTTACCCTTCACTTTCACCTTCTTCTTCGCCGCGGCCGGCGGCTCGACGGGCGGCGTCTCGACCTGCTCGAAATAGCCCATCTTGCCTTCTTCGAGCACATGCTCGGGCGTCACCGAGGCGAAGATGCGCAGCAGCCCGGCGATGATGCCGGTCCAGCCCGTCTGGTGATTGGCGCCGAGCCCGGCGCCGTTGTCGCCATGGAAATATTCGTAGAACTGCAGATAGTCGCGCCAATGCGGGTCGTCCTGGAATTTCGCCGTGCCGCCATGGACGGGGCGCTTGCCGTCCTTGTCGCGGAGGAAAATATTGCCCAGGCGATGGGCGATCTCCTCGGCGATCTGGTAGAGGTTCATCTGGCGCCCCGATCCCGTCGGGCATTCCACCGTGAAGTCGTTGCCGTAATAGCCGTAGTATTGCAGCAGGGCGCGGATGATCAGCGCATTCAGCGGCATCCAGATCGGCCCGCGCCAATTCGAATTGCCCCCGAACATGCCGCTGTCGGATTCCGCCGCCACATAGGCGATGTGGAAATCCTGGTTTCCCGCCCTGACGGTGTAGGGATTGTCGGCGTGGAAGCGGGAGAGGGAGCGGATGCCGTAGTCGCTGAGGAATTCCTTCTCGTCCAGCATCCGCGCCAACACCCGGCGAAGCTTGTCCTCGTTCAGGATCGCGCCCAGCCGGCGGTTGACATAGCCCTTCTTGCGCGGGTCGTGGATGGCGGAGACCAGCTCCGGCCGCGCCTCCAGGAACCAGCGGAAGCGCTCGCCCATGTCGGGATGGAGCTGGAACAGCTTGTCGTCGAACATGGCGACGGCGCAGAGCGGCAGGAGCCCGACGAGGGAGCGCACCTTGAGGCGCGAGGATTTGCCGTTGGGCAGGCGCAGCACGTCGTAGAAGAAGCCGTCCTCCTCGTCCCACATGCCGCTGTCGCCGCCCTTGGGGCTCATGGCCGAGGCGATCCAGAGGAAATGCTCGACGAACTTCAGCCCCATATCGGCATAGGTCGGCTTCTCGATGGCGAGCTCGGCGGCGATCTCCAGCATGTTCAGGCAGAACAGCGCCATCCAGGCGGTGCCGTCGGCTTGCTCGAGATAGCCCCCGGTGGGCAGCGGCGCGCTGCGGTCGAAGATGCCGATATTGTCCATGCCGAGGAAGCCGCCCTCGAAGACGTTGCGGCCGGCGCGGTCCTTGCGGTTGACCCACCAGGTGAAGTTCAGCAGCAGCTTCTGGAAGGCTTGCTCGAGCCATTCCAGATCGCCCTTGCCGCTCCGGGCCTTCGACAGGCGATAGGTGAAGATCGTCGACCAGGCATGGACGGGCGGGTTGACGTCGCTGAAGTTCCACTCATAGGCCGGGATCTGGCCGTTGGGGTGGAGATAGCGTTCCCGCAGCATCAGGTTCAGCTGCTGCTTGCCGAAATCCTCGTCCATCTGGGTGAGCGCCAGCACCTGGAAGGCGAGGTCCCAGGCCGCATACCAGGGATATTCCCATTTGTCCGGCACCGAGATGATGTCGGCATTGTACATGTGGTGCCATTGGTCGTTGCGCGGTCCCGGCAGCCGGCTCGGGTTGTAGGGATCGGCGCCGCGCTCTTCGAGCCATTTGTCGACGTCGTAGAAATAGAACTGCTTGCCCCACATCATGCCGCCCAGCGCCTGGCGCATGACGAGGGCCTGATCGTCGCTGAGGAGCTTCGGGGTGATGGCGGCGAAGAATTCATCGGCCTCGGCGCGCCGAGCCTGGAAATGCCGCTCGAAGCCCTCGGCAAAGGGCGTGGTCTTCTTGGCGCGCGCCCGGTCCGGCGCCGCCGCGGTCAGGCGCAGGCGCACCCTCTTCGATTTGCCGGACGCCAGCGCCAGGCGATAGCGCGCCGAGGCCTTGGTGCCGCGCTTGGCCGGGTTGACCGCGCCCGCCTTACCGTGGACGACATAGTCGTTGATGCCGTCCTTCACATAGGCGCTGTGGTTGGGGGTGCCGGCGAGGCGCTGGGTATTGGTCTCGTTCTCCGTGAACAGCAGCTCCGCACCGTCGTCGCAATAGAGATAATACTTGCCCAGCTTGCGGTCGTTGGCGCCGATGACGATGCGCCCTGGCGCGAAGGTGATCTGGCGCAGCATCGGCCGTTCGACGGTGGTGCCCCAGGACCAGCGGTTGCGGAACCAGAGCGTCGGCAGGAGCTGCAGCTCGGCAGCCGCTGGCCCGCGGTTGTGGACCGTGATCTCGATCAGCATGTCCTCGGGGCCGGCCTTGGCATATTCGACGAAGACGTCGAAATAACGGTCCTCGTCGAAGATCCCGGTATCGATCAGCTCATATTCGAAGCCGGCGCGCCCGCGCGCCGCATTGGTTTTGATCAGATCCTCATAGGGGTAGCGGGCTTGCGGATATTTGTAGAGATATTTCATGTAGGAGTGGGTCGGCGTGCTGTCGAGGTAGAAGTAGTATTCCTTGACGTCCTCGCCGTGATTGCCTTCGGTGTTGGTGAGGCCGAAGAGCCGCTCCTTCAGGATCGGGTCTTGCCCGTTCCAGAGCGCCAGCGCGAAGCAGAGCCGCTGCTTGCTGTCGGAGATTCCCGCGATCCCATCCTCGCCCCAGCGATAGGCCCGCGAGCGGGACTGGTCATGGCTGAAATAATTCCAGGCGTCGCCGTTCGCGCTGTAGTCCTCGCGCACCGTCCCCCATTGCCGCTCGCTGAGATAGGGGCCCCATTTCCGCCAGGGCAGCTTCTGTTCCCGGGCTTCGCGCAGGCGATCATGCTCGGCAGTCATCTGGGCCTCATCCCCCAAGGTTTTGTTGCGGGATAGTAGCAGCAGATTCGGACATTTTCGCAACGCGCTCGGTCCATCACCCGAAGTCCCCTCGCACTTGTTTCTGTCACCTCGCCCCTCTTTCCCCCTCGCCCCCGGAACGGGGGAGAGGGCCGGGGTGAGGGGGTCTCAGTTCAGCGCGATGCTGGTTCAAACATATGCGAGGTCGATAGACCCCGTCACCCCAGCCCTCTCCCCCGTACGGGGCGAGGGGGAAAGAAGCGTCTAAACGGCGTCCCAAGGCGGCGGCACGAATCGCCGAAGCAGCTCGTCCACGACGACGCGGATCTTCGGCGCCAGGTCGCGGGTCCGGGGCCAGAGGGCGTAGACGTCGAACTCCTCGACGGCGCTCTCCGACAGCACCATCTCCAGGGCGCCCTGCTTCAGCTCCTCGCCGATCAGCCAGGTGGGCAGATAGGCGAGGCCGTGCCCGGCGAGGGCTGCGTCCAGCACCGCCTCGCCATGTCCCATGATCAGCCGTCCGGCAGGCATCAGGCCCGCGTCCCGCCGGCAGGTGACGCCAGCTGCCAGGCGACGATGCGCCCCTCCCGCCCGAAGCGGATGCAGGCATGCTCGCTCAAATCCTCCATGGTCTGCGGCCGGCCGCGCCTCGCGAAATAGGCCGGGGCGCCGAAGATCGCCGAGCGCTGGCGGAAGAGGCGGCGTGCGATCAGCCCGGCGCCGTCGCCGAGTTCGCCCATGCGGATCGCGAGATCCACGCCCTCCTCGATCAGGTCGATGCGCCGGTCGTTGAAGGAGATTTCCAGCAGCAGCTCGGGATAGCGCTCGCCCAGCTCGAGCAGGATCGGCGCCACGATGCGCCGGCCGAAGGAGAGCGGCAGATCGATCCGGAGCCGCCCCGAGGGCACCCGCCGGCGCGAGGCGAGAAGGGCCTGGGCCGCGTCGATCTCCCCCAGCGCCTTCAGGCAGCTTTCATGGAAGCTCTCGCCCTCGGCCGTGAGGCTGAGGCGGCGCGTGGTGCGATTGACGAGGGTCACCCCCAGCCGCGCCTCCATCCGCGCCACGGCCTTGGCGACAGCGGATTTGGAGAGCCCCATCCGCTTTGCCGCGAGGGTGAAGCTGCCGGCCTCCACGGTCTGGACGAAGGCCACGATGCCCTGCAGCCCGGCGGCGGGGATCATGGCACGACCGAGATTGGCGAATATCCTTCCACAATGATCAGTGTATTAGTCGGCTCCGGCGAAGGGCAAGCGTCAATAGACTGGCGCCTGCCCCATAGGAGATCCCGTATGCCCATCGCCATTCCAAAAACCATGACCGCATGGGAGCTGAGCCGCTTCGGTCTCGCCAATCTTTCTGCCGTGAAGCGGCCGGTGCCGCAGCCGGGACCCCGCGAGCTGCTGCTCAAGGTGGCAGCCGTCTCCCTCAACTACCGCGACAAGCTGACCGCCGAGGGGACAATGCTGCCGGAGCTGACCTTGCCCCATGTGCCGGCGTCGGATGCCGTGGGCGAGGTCGTCGCCGTGGGCGGCGAGGTCCGCCGCTTCGCCCCGGGCGCCCGGGTGCTGAGCCATTTCATCACCGACTGGATCGAGGGGCCGGTGCCGCCGGTCGGTCGCGTCCCCGGCGACAGCACCGCCGATGGGGCGGTCTATGGCGGCAGCCTCGGCGGACCGCTCCCCGGCGTGCTGGCCGAATATATCCTGCTGCATGAGCAGGGCGCGGTCGCGGCCCCGGCAAGCCTCAGCGACGCCGAGGCCTCGACCCTGGCCATCGCGGCGCTCACCGCCTGGTACGCCTATTTCGAGACCGGCAAGCTGACGCCCGGCCAGACCGTCGTCGTCCAGGGCACCGGCGGGGTCGCCCTCTTCGGCCTGCAGATCGCGCAGGCGATCGGGGGCGCGGGTCATCATCACCTCGCGCGACCCGGCGAAGCTCGCCCGCGCGATGGCGCTGGGCGCCTGGAAAGGCATCGACACGACGCGCGAGCCCGATTGGGACAAGGCCGTGCTCGAGGCGACCGCGGGCCGCGGCGCCGACCATATCCTGGAGATCATCGGCGGCGACAATCTGATCCGCTCGGTCCGCGCCGTGATGCCCGGCGGGCGCATCTCGCTGATCGGCCTGCTGGCGAGCCTGCAGATCACCGCCGATATCCTGCCGCTGCTGGTGAAGCGCATCGTGATCCAGGGCATCTCCGTCGCCCCGCGCAAGGCCTTCGAGGCGATGAACGCGGGGCTGGAGCTGATGGCGATCAAGCCGGTGATCGACGCGGTCTATTCCTTCGACCAGGTCCCGCAGGCCTTCGCCCATCTCGACCGCGGGCCGTTCGGGAAGATCGTGGTGAAGGTCTAATTATCCGTCATTCCCGCGAAAGCGGGAATCCAGGGCCGGAGATTCCGCCGGTTGCCCTGGATTCCCGCTTTCACGGGAATGACGAAAAGGGGAGGCCTAGGCCAGCGCGGCGCGGATGAAGGCGCCGGCCTGCTCGATCGCCTTGCGGCCGCCGGTAAGCTGGCGGTGGAACAGCGGCCAGGCGTGGATCATCTCGGGCCAGATCTCCAGCGTGACCCGCACATCGGCAGCACCGGCGACACCGGCCAGCATGATCGAATTGTCCAGCAGGGTTTCGGCCGCGCCGACCTGGATCAGGAGCGGCGGGAGGCCGCGGAGATCGCCATAGAGCGGGGAGGCCAGCGGCGAGCGCGGATCGGCCTGGCCCAGATAGGCTGCTGCGATCTCCAGCAGATAGGGCTTCTGGATGATGGGATCGGTGGCGGCCTTGGTCTCCATGCTAGCGCTGCTGCAGCCGAGATCGACCCAGGGCGAGATGCACCAACCGCAAGCCGGCAGCGGCAGGCCGCGGTCGCGGGCGGCGATCAGCAGCGCCATGGTCAGCCCGCCGCCGGCGCTGTCGCCGCCGATGGCGATGCGGTTGGGCGAGAGGCCCTGGTCCAGCATGAAGCGATAGGCGTCGACCACATCCTCCACCGCGGCGGGGAAGGGATCCTCCGGCGCCCGGCGATAGGCCAAGGTCAGCACCCGGGCGCCCGCCGCCCGGCCGGCCTCCGTCGCCAGCCCGCGATGGCTGAGGAGGGAGCCGGAGATATAGCCGCCGCCATGGATGTAAAGGATGGCGCGGCTGGGATCGGCACCCGGGGCCGTTGCCCATTCGGCCTCGATCTGACCGATCTGACCGATCTGCGCCGGCTCCAGCCGGATCGCGGGATCGATCGTGTAATTGCCGAGGGCATCCAGCCGCTCGCGCCGCTCCGCCACCCCCGGCGGACGCGGGCGGGCGGCAAGCACGGCGCGAAGGGCCTCGATCTCGGGGTCGGACATGCGGGGGATTCTCCCAGGACTCGCGAAGAGGGACAGCTCAGCCTAAGCCATTTTCCGAAAGCCTATGTCATTTTCCCCGGCCCGACATGAAGAACGTCTTCAGCGCCGCATAGGTTTCCTCCGGCGCCTCCTCGGGAAGATAGTGGCCGCAGTCGATCTCCAGCCCCTGGACGCTCTCGGCCCAGTCGCGCCAGACAGCGACCACGTCATACCATTTCGGCATCATGCCCTTGGCGCCCCAGAGCGCCAGCAGCGGGGCGGCGATGCGGCGCTTGCCGCGCTCGGCCTCGTCGAGTTGGAAATCGTAGGTCGCCCCGGCGCGGTAGTCCTCGCACATGGCGTGGATCACCTGGGGATCGTGGACGAAGCTCAGGTAGTCCGCCAAGGCCTCGGGCGCGAAGCGCTCGCGTACGCCGTGGAAGTAATAGGCCTCGGGATCGGCCCCGATCATGCGCTCGGGCATCGGGGCGGGCTGGGCCAGGAAGAACCAATGCCAGTAGCCGAGGCCGAAGGCCATATCGGCGCGCCGGTACATCTCGCCCGTCGGCACGATGTCGAGCACGGCGAGCTTCTCGACGGCGTCGGGATGATCCAGCGCCAGGCGATAGGCGACCCGCCCGCCGCGGTCATGCCCCGCGACGGCGAAGCGCTCGAAGCCGAAATGGCGCATGAGGGCGATCTGGTCGCGCGCCATCGCCCGCTTCGAATAGGGCTCGTGATCCGCCGTCGTCGCCGGCTTGGCGCTGCCGCCATAGCCGCGCAGATCCGGCGCGATCACGGTGAAATCCCGCGCCAGCCGGGGCGCGATCTCGTGCCACATGACATGGGTCTGGGGATGGCCATGCAGCAGCAGCAGCGGCGGCCCCGACCCGCCATGGCGCAGGCGGATCTCGACCTCGCCAGCTTTGATGGTGGTGAGGGTAAAGCCTTCGAACATGCGTGGGTCCTGTCTGTATGGTGGCAGCAAGCTAAAGGATTTCGCTACGGAGGTCAGGGAGGGTCGCTCTCTCCCTCGTCATGGTCGGCGTAGGCCGACCATCCACGAGTTTGTCGGCCGCCGGTACTGCTGAATCGTGGCAAGCGCGGAAGCTAGGTCAAGCAAACTCGTGGATGGTCGGCCTTCGCCGACCATGACGGCATAAAAGAGCGAGGCTTCCTTGCCAACGGGCCGCGATGCACCGCCGATCATATTGCACTGCACAAATAGCGCCGGTAAGCTCCTGCCATGGCGAGCGAGGCCCCTAGACCCAAGCGCGAGCAGCCCTGGCTCTTCCGGACCTACTCCGGCCATAGCTCGGCCGCGGCCTCCAATGCGCTCTATCGCACCAATCTCTCCCGCGGCCAGACGGGCCTCTCCGTCGCCTTCGATCTGCCGACCCAGACCGGCTATGATTCCGATCATCCCTTGGCCAAGGGCGAGGTGGGCAAGGTCGGCGTGCCCATCGGCCATCTCGGCGACATGATGGCCCTGTTCGAGGGCATTCCCCTCGAGCGCATGAACACCTCCATGACCATCAACGCCACGGCACCCTGGCTCTTCGCCCTCTACATCGCGGCGGCCGAGCGCCAAGGAGCGGCGCGGGGCGCGCTCGCCGGCACGGTGCAGAACGACATCATCAAGGAGTATCTCTCCCGCGGCACCTACATCTTCCCGCCGGAGCCGAGCCTGAGGCTGAGCGCCGATGTCATCGCCTTTGCCTGCCGCGAGGTGCCGAAGTGGAATCCGACCAATGTCTGCTCCTATCACCTGCAGGAGGCCGGGGCCACGCCGGTGCAGGAGCTGGCCTTCGCGCTGGCCATCGCCATCGCCATCCTCGATGCCGTCAAGGCGACGGGCCAGGTGCCGGATGACGAGTTCGCCCAGGTGGTCGGGCGCATCAGCTTCTTCGTCAATGCCGGCATCCGCTTCATCACCGAGATCTGCAAAATGCGCGCCTTCGCCGAGCTCTGGGACGAGCTCTGCCGCGAGCGCTGGGGCATTGCCGACGAGAAGCTCCGGCGCTTCCGCTACGGCGTGCAGGTGAACTCCCTCGGCCTCACCGAGCAGCAGCCGGAGAACAACGTCTATCGCATCCTGCTGGAGATGCTGGCGGTGACGCTGTCCAAGCGCGCTCGCGCCCGCGCCGTGCAGCTGCCGGCCTGGAACGAGGCGCTGGGCCTGCCGCGGCCCTGGGACCAGCAATGGTCGCTGCGCCTGCAGCAGATCCTGGCCTATGAGACCGATCTGCTGGACTACGAGGACATCTTCGACGGATCGGGGGTGATGGAGGCCAAGGTCGAGGCCCTCAAAGCCGAGGCGCGGGCGGAGCTGGGGCGCATCGAAGCCCTGGGCGGGGCCGTCGCCGCCGTCGAGCAGAGCTATATGAAGCGCAAGCTCGTGGAATCCAACAGCCGGCGCCTGGCCGCCATCGAGACCGGCGAGCAGAAGGTCGTCGGGGTGAATTGCTTCACCGAAAGCGCGCCTTCGCCGCTGACCGCCGGATCCGACGGCGGATTCCTCGCCCTCGACCCCGAGGCGGAGCGGGCACAGATCGCTGGCCTTCAGGCCTGGCGGGATGGCCGCGACAGCGCGGAATCGGCCGCTGGCTTGGCCGCGCTCAAAGCCGCCGCGCGCGAAGGCCGCAACATCATGGAGCCCTCCATCGCCTGCGCCCATGCCGGCGTCACCACCGGCGAATGGGCCGCCGCCCTGCGTGAGATCTATGGCGAGTATCGTGCCTCCACCGGCGTGGGCCGCGCCGCCACCATCGGCGGCAGCACCAGCCTGGCGCCCGTGCGCGAGGCGGTGGAGCGGGTCTCCGCCCGGCTCGGCCGGCGGCTCAAGATGCTAGTGGGAAAGCCCGGCCTCGACGGCCATTCCAACGGCGCCGAGCAGATCGCGGTCAGGGCGCGCGACGCGGGCTTCGAGGTGGTCTATGAGGGCATCCGCCTGACGCCGGCCCAGATCGCCAATGCGGCACTGGAGGAGGGGGTGCATGTCGTCGGCCTCTCCATCCTCTCTGGCAGCCATGTGGCGCTGGTGAGCGAGGTGCTGGTGCGGCTGAAGGCGGCGGGCCTCGGCGCCATTCCCGTTGTCGTCGGCGGCATCATCCCGCCGGAGGATGCGGCGAAGCTGGCCGAAGCGGGCGTCGCCCGCGTCTATACGCCCAAGGACTACGACCTCAACGCCATCATGGCCGACATCGTCGCCCTCATCGACCAGGGCAGCCGCGAGGCGGCCTAGACGAGCCCGGAGGCCTGAGCCGGAAGCTCGCGCAGATTCCCGCGGGCAAGCGCCATGGCCGAGCCCATGCTGACCAAGGCGGCAACGACCACATAGAAACAGAGCAGCCAGGGCTGGCCGCCGTTCATGGCGACCAGATATGTCGCGATGATCGGCGTCAGCCCGCTCGCGAAGATGCCGGAGAATTGGTAGACGAAGGAGATTCCGGTATAGCGCACGCGCACGTCGAAGAGGTCGGCGAAAAGCCCTGCCTGCGGCCCGTAGCAGATGGCATAGAGAATGCCGAAGGGTATCACGAGAGCGATCAGAATGGCCGCCGTGCCGCCGGTGCTCATCAGCCAGAAGGCGGGATAGACGGCGATCGCCAGCAGCGCTGCGCCGAGGGCATAGGTCTTGGCCCGGCCCCAGCGGTCGGCGAGATGGCCGAAGAGCGGAATGAAGAAGACCATGACCAAAGCCGAGATCGAGACGGCCCAGAGCGCCGTGGTGCGCGGTACTTTCACATTGTTCACGAGATAAGCGATGCTGAAGACGGCAAAGACGTTGAAGAACACCCCGTCGATGAAGCGCGCGCCCATGCCGAGGAGAATGCTCCTGGGATATTGACGGAGCATGGTGGTGAAAGGCATCGCCAGATGCGCACCGGCGCTGCGGACGCGCTCGAATTCGGGCGTCTCCATGATCTTCAGGCGGATGTAGAGGCCGACCGCCACCAGCAGGAAGCTCGCGAGAAAGGCGATGCGCCAGCCCCAGGCGAGGAAATCCTCCGCCGGCAGCATGGACATGAGCGCGACCACGCCGGCGCTGAGGCAGAGCCCGATGGAGAGCCCGATCTGGACCAGGCTGGCGTAGTAGCCGCGCCGCGCCGGCGGGGCATATTCATAGACCATGAGCACGGCCCCGCCCCATTCGCCGCCGAGGCCCAGGCCCTGCACGATGCGCAGCAGCAGGAGCAGGATGGGTGCCGCAATGCCGATCTGGTCATAGGTCGGGAGCAGGCCGATCAGGACCGTCGCCACCCCCATGAGGGAGAGGGTGAGAACCAGCATGCTCTTGCGGCCGATCTTGTCGCCGAAATGACCGAACAGCACGCCGCCCAGGGGACGCGCGACGAAGCCGATGGCAAAGGTCGTATAGGCGAGAAGGGTCGAGACCAGCGGCTCGTGGTTGGGGAAGTACAGCTTGTTGAAGACGATGCCGGCGACCACGCCATAGAGGAAGAAGTCGTACCACTCGATGGTGGCGCCCAGGATGCTCGCGGCGACGACCTGCTCGAGGCGACGGTCGGGGGCCGTGGTGTCTGCCATTATCTTCTCCCGATGAATCAATCCGCGACGGCAGGCGGCTTCGGCTCCGTCCGAAATCCCTCCAGCGTGTCGGCATCCCGGAGCGCCGGGAAGAGCCGCATCCACAGCAACGCCACGATGATCGTCCCGGCCCCGCCGAGGATCACCGCGGGCACGGCGCCGAAGAGGGCGGCGGTGACGCCGGATTCGAATTCGCCCAGCTGATTGGAGGTGCCGACGAAGAGGGAGTTCACGGCCGCGACGCGCCCGCGCATGGCATCGGGCGTGCCGATCTGGACCAGCGAGCTGCGGATCACCACGCTGATGACGTCGGCCGCCCCCATCACCACCATGGCCGCCACCGAGAGCCAGAGCCAATGGGAGAAGGCGAAGAGGATGGTCGCCAGGCCGAAGAGGATCACGGCGCGAAACATCGTGCGCCCGACCCGCTCGCGAAGCGGCCGATGGGCCAGCAGCACCGACATGGCGAGCGCGCCCATGGCCGGGGCCGAGCGCAGCAGGCCGAGGCCCCAGGGCCCCGTATGGAGGATGTCCCGGGCGAAGACCGGCAGCAGGGCCGTGGCCCCGCCCAGCAGCACGGCGAAGAGATCGAGGGAGATGCTGCCCAGGATGGCGGGGTTGCCGCGGATGAAGACGAAGCCGGAGAAGACGGAGGCCAAGGTCACCGGCTCGCGCGTCCGCGGGTTGCGCTCCATCCGGATCAGGCTCGAGCAGAGGCAGGCCGCCAGCGACATCACCCCGGCGAGGCCATAGGGCACCGACGGTCCCAGCACATAGAGAAACCCGCCCGCCGCAGGTGCCAGGATCGTCGCGGTCTGAATCGCCGAGGCCGCCGCTGCGGCGGCGCGCGGGAAGACGGAGACCGGCACCAGCCCCGGCATCAGGGCCTGCATCGAGGGCATCTCGAAGGCCCGCGCCGCGCCGATCACGGCGACGGCGGCGAAGATCGGCCCCGGCGTCAGCCAGCCGCCGATGCTGCCCAGCATCAGAAATCCCGTCGCCAAGCCCTCGACGAGCTGGCATAGCGCGATGATGCGCCGGCGGTCATAGCGGTCGGCCACATGGCCCACGAGCAAGGTCAGCCCCAGCATGGGCAGGAACTGCACCAGCCCCACCAGGCCCAGCGCGAGGGCGCTATGGGTCAGCGCATAGACCTGCCACCCCACCGCCACGCCCTGGAGCTGGAAGGCGATCGTCGACATGACCCGCGCCGACCAGAAGAAGGCGAAGGGTCTATGAGCGAAGAGGGAGCGGGGGAATTCCGGCGCGAGGGCGGTCATCAGAATCGAAGATGTACCACAACTCTCATATCGTCATTCCCGCGGAAGCAACGAAAGAGTGCTTTCAATGCCCGCCCGCCCCCGGGCCATGCACCGAGGGCGGCTTCTTCATCAGGAAGATGAAGGGGATCACGCCGGCGAAGAGGATCGCCAGCAGCATGAAGTCGTCGATATAGGAGAGCATCGCCGCCTGGCGGTTGACCATCATGTCGATCTGGGCCTGGGCCAGCTGCATGGCCTGGCGCGTCGAGCCGCCCAGCATCGTAGCCATATGCTGCGCCATATGCGCGGCCGTCGCTTCGTATTGATGGTCCCCGCCGGCGATGTGATCGACCAGGATGCTGCGGTGATATTGCGTGCGCCGCGCCAGGAAGGTGGTGAGCAGCGCGATGCCGATGCTGCCGCCCAGATTGCGCGACAGGTTGATGATGGCCGAGGCGTTGTTGTTCTTCTCCCTGGGTATGCCGACATAGGCGACGGTCGAGATGGGAATGAAGAGGAAGGCGAGCCCCGCGGCCTGGAAGATGCGGGCGATGACCACCGTCCAGTAATCGACATCGGTATCGAAGGAAGTCATGTGGTAGAGGGCCGCCGCCGAGAGGGCGAGGCCGAAGACGATCATGTAGCGCGCGTCGATGCGCGAGATCAGGCGCCCCACCAGGGGCATCAGGAGAATGATGGAGAATCCGCCGGGCGAGAGCACCATCCCCGCCGTGGTCGCGGTATATCCCAGGAGCGACTGGACGAATTGCGGGATCAGCTGGGTCGAGCCCAGCAGGATGAAGCCCACCAGGAACATCATCACATTGGCGACGGCGAAGTTCGGGTTCTTCAGCAGCTTGAGATCGGTCAGCGGATTTTCCTGCCGCAGCTCCCAGACGATGAAGGCGATGATGCCGGCGGCCGAGGCGATGGCGAAGGCGGTGATGGTGTTGTCGGCGAACCAGTCGTTCTCCTGGCCGCGGTCCAGCACATATTGCAGCGCGCCCAGGCCGACGATCAGGAAGGCGAAGCCCCAGTAGTCGACCTTGACGCCCTTCTCCTTCAGCCGCGCGCGCTCCTCGACCAGATGAGGCGGATCCTCGATCATCGCATCGATCAGGAAATAGAGGCCGATGCTGATGGGCACGTTGATCAGGAAGATCCAGTGCCAGCTGTAATTGTCGGTGATCCAGCCGCCCAAGGTCGGTCCGATGGCCGGCGCGAAGACCACGGCGATGCCGTAGAAGGCGAAGGCCATGCCGCGCTGGGCGGGGGTGAAGGTATCGGCCAGGATCGCCTGGGCTGCCGGCTGCAGCCCGCCGCCGGTCAGGCCCTGGATGGCGCGGAACAGGATCAGCAGCCCGAGGGAGGGCGCCAGCCCGCAGAAGAAGGAGCTGATGCCGAAGCCCAGGATGCAGGCGAGGTAGAAGCGCTTGCGCCCGAAGACGGCGGAGAGCCAGCCGGTGATGGGCAGCACGATGGCATTGGTGACGAGATAGGAAGTGAGCACCCAGGTCGCCTCGTCCTGGCTCGCGCCCAGGCTGCCGGCGATATGCTGCAGCGAGACATTGGCGATGGAGATGTCCAGCACCTCCATGAAGGCCGCCAGCGCCACGATGGGGGCGATGATCCAGGGGGTCGCCTGGGGTTGCGCAGCCGGCAGGGTCGCATGGGCCGGCCGATAGACGATGGGCTTGCGGGCCGTGTCGCCGGTGGCACTCATGCCGGCGCGCCGTTACTTCGTTGTCGCGGCGTTGCTCGCGCCGGGTCGCATGTTGACGGTGGGCACGGCGGACATGCCGAGGCCGAGCACATGGCCGTCCTTCTCCAGCGTCGCCGCATCTTCGTCGAAGACGATCTTCACCGGCACGCGCTGGACGACCTTGACGTAATTGCCCGTCGCGTTCTCCGGCGGCAGCAGGCTGAAATGCGAGCCGCTGCCATGCATGATGCTGTCGACATGGCCCCTGAAGTCGACGCCGGGATAGGCATCGACATGGATGGTCACGGGCTGGCCGGGCCGCATGTCGGTGAGCTGGGTTTCCTTGTAATTCGCCGTCACCCAGGGCTGGCCATAGACCAGGGTGGCCAGGATCTGGTTCTTCTCCACGACATCGCCGGCATTGACCTGGCGCCGCGTGATATAGCCGGTCTGCGGCGCCTGGATCTTGGTATAGGCGAGGTTGATCTCGGCGGTGTGGAGCGCGGCGCGGGCGGCCTCGACATCGGCCTTGGCGGAGAGCAGCTGGGCGGCCTTGACCGCGACCTGCTGCGCCGCCGTGCGGGCTTGATCGAGGGCCGCCTGGGCCTGGCCGATCTTCGCCTGGGCGACCGTGACGCCTTGGGTGTCGGAAAGCTCCTGCGCCGCGCTGCTGCGCGCCGTGGCCTCGGCCTGGTCGAGGGTCTGGTGGGAGGCGTAATCCTGCTTGGTCAGGGTGCGGTAGCGCTTGACGTCGGCCGCGGCCCGGTCGGCCTCGGCGGTCGTGGAGACGAGCTGGGCCTTGGCCTGGGCCAGCGCCGCCGTCGCCAGATCGACGCCGGCCTCGGCCGAGGCGATGCTGGCCGCCGTGCTGGCCTTGGTCAGGTCGAGATTGGCGCTCGCCTCCGCCTCGGCGGCCTCGGCGCGGGCGAGCTGGGCCTTGGCGCTGTCGCGCGCCGCCGCATAGTCGCGGGGGTCGATCTCCAGCAGCAGATCGCCGGCCTTGACCGGCTGATTGTCGTCGATGAGAAGCCGCAGCACCTTGCCGCCGACCTGGGGGCTGAGGGTCACCGCATTGCCGTCGACGAAGGCGTCGTCGGTGGAGACCAGCCCGCGGTTCAGCCACCAATAGGTGGCGCCGCCGATGACGGCGACGGCCAGCACCACGAGGGCGATGAGACGGCGCAGGTTGGATTTCTTGCGCTTGGCGGAGACAGCCTCGGGCGTTGCCGTCCGGACCGGCTTCTCACTGGGCTTGGCGGTCCGCGCCTCGGCTATTGCCGGATCTGGCCTCGGGGCAGCCTCGGACTTGAGTGGCGCGTCATCGGGCATTGTCGGGTCCAGGCTCCGGAACGGGCCAGTCTATGAACGGTCCAGTGAACTGAACGGTTCAGTCTGCTTGCATAGGATCAGCGATCGGCTTATCTTGAGTCAACAGAAAACTGAACCGTGCAGTCTAGTTGGAGTGAGAATGCCCGACCCGCTGACCCAGCTCGAGGCCATGCCGAGCCCAAAGGCTCAGGAGATTCTCCAGGCGGCGAGGGGCGTATTCATCGCCAAGGGCTTCGAGGCCGCCTCGATGGATGCGGTGGCCAAGGCCGCCGGGGTCTCCAAGGCCACGGTCTATGCCCATTTCAAGAGCAAGAGCGATCTCTTCGCCGCCATCGTCGCCCAGGTGGCCGGGCGGCTGACCGGGGAGATCCGGGCCATCATGGAGGCCCACCTGCCGCTGCGCCAGGCGCTGACCCGGATCGGCCAGCATTTCCTCGAGGTGCTGATCGATCCCGAGCGGGTGCGGATGTTCCGGATGATGGTCGCCGAGGCCGATCGCTTTCCCGATCTCGGCCGGATCTTCTACCGCGCGGGGCCCATGGTGATGCAGGATTGCCTCGCCGGCTTCCTGGCGGAGGCGGTGGCCGAGGGCAAGCTCTCAATCGATGACCCGGCCCTGGCGGCCCGCCAGCTCCTCAGCCTGGTCAAGGTGGACCTGCATCTGCGCTGCCTCTTCGACACCGGGACCCGGCCGACCCCCGCCGAATGCGACAGGCAGGTGGCGGCGGCGGTGGAGGTGTTCCTGAAGGCCTATGGCGCTCCTGGCACCTAGGAGCCTGGCACCGAGGCTGAGGCCGATGTCAGGGTCATGCCGGTCTTCTCGGGATAGATGAAGCCGGAGGCGGGGTAGAGGATGCCCCAGGCCTGGGCCTGGTAGTTCCAGAAGCGCACCAGGCTCCAGTCGTTGTCGGGGGAGACGTCCGCCACCGGCATCGAATCATAGATGACGCGCCGGCTCACCGGATCGCTGCCGAAATTGGCGTGGGTGACGCGGATCTGGCGCGGTCCCATGATGTCCATCACCACGGCCAAATGGCCGAGCTTCAGCCGCTGGGTCCGGCTCAGCACCAGGACGGCCATGAAGCGAGGCTGATGCCCGCGGTCGTATTTTCCAGAGGCCCCGTCCCACCAGCTCCAGGCATCGCCCATGATGTCGATGCCGGAGACCTGCCGGGCATAGGTGACGCATTGGATGAGGCTGCCCTGGTAGGGATGGATCCCGTCGGGTGATCCGGGGTTCCCCGGCATCATGGCGGTCTGGGGCGCCGACGGGGCGACCCCGTTGGTCCTGGCGCAGGCCGCCAGCAGAAGCAGTGATAGCAGCAGGGCCGATCGTCCCAGGGTTGAACGCCCCCGGCCCCGTCGCACCCTCCGTCTCGCCCCGACCCCGCATCGCCCGCCGGTCCCCGATCTCTCGATCGACTATCCAGGATTTCTGTTGTCCCAGCAGGCATTATGGCACGAGTTTAGCCTAATGTGCGAGCTTTATTGCACAAGTGTCAGTTTGGGGCCTTCGATGCGGAAGCTGGAGAGGCGGCTGAGGAAGCTCATGCCCAGGAGCGAGCTGCCGCCGTCGGACTGGGAGACCGACGCCGCGACCTCGGTCAGGTGGATCGGGCCGATATCGACGGCCGGCAAGGTGACCGGCGCGCCCTCGACCGTGCCATTGGCCGTCTCATAGCGCCTCGTAAAAGCGAGGCTGGCGGGATTGAAGCCCAGGCGCCGGGCGTCGGCCGGCGTCAGCATGACGTCGCTGGCGCCCGTATCGAGAATGAAGCTCACCGGCACGCCGCCGATCTCGGCCCGGATGTGGAACTGGCCGTCATCGGCCTTGGTGAATATCGCGTTGGCCGCGGAGGAGAGGGAATCGTCCGTCCGGGGCCGGGAGGGATCGAGCTCGCCCAGGATCCGGTCGGCGAAGGGCCGAAGCTCGCCGCGATAGCTGTAGCCGCCGATGAGCAGCAGGATCATGGCCCCCCAGAAGGCGAGCTGCCCCAAGGTCTTGCCCAGGCTCGACAGCGGAGTTGTCGAGGAGCGCCCGATGAGGCCGGCGAGCAGCAGCACCAGAAAGCCGCCCATATAGACGATCCGCATATCCTGATTGCTCGACAGGCGGTCCGCGAACAGCCAGTAGAGCAGAAGGATCAAGCCGGCGACGATGAGACCGGCGAGCAGAAAGTGCCGCCAGGGGGCGCCCGGCCCTGACGCCATGATCAGGCGGGCGTTGTGGCGGGGGCGACGCCGATCATGGAGTCGCGGGTCACCAGTGCTGCGAGCGCGGCCTCGTCGAGGGATTCGCTGCCGGGCGGGCGCAGCGGCAGGACGAGATAGCGGCAGTCGGCGGTGCTGTCGACGACCCTGAGCTCCACCTCCGGCGGCAGCACCGTCCCGAACTCGGCCAGCACCTGGCGGGGCTCCGAGACCGCGCGGCTGCGATAGGCCTTGGCCTTGTACCAGGCCGGCGGCAGGCCGAGGACCGTGCGGGGATAGCAGGAGCAGAGCGTGCAGACCACGAGGTGATGCAGCCGCGCGGTGTTCTTCAGGGCCACCAGCTTGACCGCGCTGGAATCGATGCCGAGCTCCAGCACCGCCGCATTGGCATCGGCCAGCAGCCGCGCCTCATAGGCGGGGTCGCTCCAGGCCCGGGCCACGACCCGGGCGCCATCGGCCGGCGTCTTCTGCTCCCATTCCTCGATCTTGCGGCGGATCTCCTCGGCGGTGACGAGACCCTTCTCGATCAGCAGGCTGCGGATCGCTGCCTCGCGCCTTTCCCAGATCGCGAACCGGGTGATCGCTTTTGCCGGGATGAGGATGGCCATGCCCCGCCTCCTCGTGGTGATGATCATGGGCCATGGTTCAGCTCTCCGCGGGCTCGAGCCAATGCTCGAAAATGTCGAGGGCGAGGCTGTCGCCGGCGCTGTCATAACCCGGCCAGATCTCGCTTTGGGGAAAGCGCACGAGATAGAGGGGCACGGCCGGCAGCCCGTCGGCGCCATAGGCGAGCCGCTCGGGATTGGGGAAGAACCCCTGCAGGGTCTCGATCCGGCCCTTGCGTCCACGGATATAGCCGGGCGTGCGCATATGGCCCTTCACCGGCAGGTCGCGCACCCGTACCGCAGCACCGGGCTTGAAGGCGGGCTCAGCCATCGGCCGCCAGCCTGTCCTCGATCTCCCGGGCCGTCAGCACGCCCTTCTCGATCAGCAGCCGCTCGATGGTGTAGAGCCAGCGCTCGTAGTAGTCGTGGCGCTCGTAGATCTCCGGCGGCAGGCTCTCGATGGTCCGGCGCATCTCGTCGACATTGAAGAGGCCGCGGGCCCGCAGCAGGGCCATCAGCGCATCGACCCGCCGCTCGGCGTGGCTCGGGTCGTGCTCGTCGCGCTCGACGGGGCCGGCGGGCAGGCCGCCCAGATCATGCATTGCTCTCATGGACTGAACTCTATCCTGCTGGAAGCGCCTCGGCAAAGTCTGCTAGGGAGACGACATGAGCCTCATCGACCGAATTCGGACCTGCCAGATCTGGGATCGCGCCCGCTACCGGCCGTTTCGCATCGCGGACCAGGAGGTGGGATGGGTCACCGGCGATTTCGCCGAGCGGCTGCGGGAATTTCCCAAGCTGTTCCGGATCTCGGAAGCGGCGGTCGATCTCGATCCCGGGCTTGCCGGCTTCGAGCAGCGCAGCGAGGCGGTGGCGGAAGCCCTGCTGGCGCTGAAGGCCGAGGGGCTCATCCCGGGCTGGCGCAACGAGCCCTATCCCGTGGGCAGCGATTTCTACGCCCCGCCGCTGATGCAGATGGAGCGCGCGGCGGTGCCGTTGTTCGGCGTGCGCGCCTATGGGGTGCATGTGAATGGCTTCGTGGGTTCGGGGGACGATCTCCAGCTCTGGGTCGGCAAGCGCGCGGCCAACAAGCAGACGGCGCCGGGCAAGCTCGATCATCTCGTCGCGGGCGGCCAGCCCATGGGCCTCAGCCTGATGGCGAATGTGATCAAGGAATCCGCCGAGGAGGCGGGCATGGATTCGGCACTGGCGCGGGCGGGCGCGGCCCGTGGGCTTCGTCAGCTATATCACCGAGCGCAGCGAGGGCCTGCGCAACGATATCTGCTTCGCCTATGACATCGCTCTGCCGGAGTCCTTCGTGCCGCATAACACCGACGGCGAGATCGAATCCTTCTCCCTCTGGCCCATCGCCGAGGTGCGGAAGCGCATGGCCGAGACGGAGGATTTCAAATTCAACGTCGCTTTGGTCAACATCGACTTCCTGATCCGCCACGGCCATCTCTCGCCGGATGAGCCGGGCTATGTGGATCTGGTCGAAGGGCTGCGGCTGTAGGTCGCGGCAAAGCCCTTTTTTATCCGTCATGGTCGGCGAAGGCCGACCATCCACGAGTTTGTCGCGGCACGCCACGCGTTTCGCGCGCACGCTCGATCGTTGTGCCGTGGAATCACTGACAAGTGTTTTCACCACGGAGGCACGGAGGTCACGGAGTAGTACTTGATCGACTGCCTTTGCGGTCAAACCCGGAAGCGGCAGGCAACTCGTGGATGGTCGGCCTTCGCCGACCATGACGTGTTTGGGAGCGAGGCTTGCCGGCTACAACGGGGCCCCGGCGGCTTCCGCCTTTCGGACCGACCCGCGCTCACGTCGCGCCGGTGGCCTGCATCACGTCGATGGAGCCGGAGTAGATCATCTTCACCGCGACATAGAAGATGATGGCAAGCCCGATATAGGAGACCCAGGGGAAGCGCTTCAGCAGGCCGGCGATGAGGGCCGCGGCCAGGCCCATGAGCGCGACCGAGAGGACGAGGCCGAAGACCAGCACCCAGGTGTGCTCCAGCGAGATGCCGGCCACGGCAAGCACGTTGTCCAGGGACATGGAGATATCGGCCAGCACGATCTGGATCACCGCCTGGCGCATGGATTTGGGCGGACCGATGGGATCGTCGGCATGCGCGGCCGCACCACCTTCTGCGGCCTTGGCCGCGGCCTTTGCCTTGGCATGGCTCTTCTGTGCCCTGATCTCGCGCCAGAGCTTCCAGGTGACCCAGAGCAGCAGCAGACCCGCCGGCGAGGGTAAGCCCGATGATCTGGAGCAGCTGGGTGGTGACGACGGCGAAGCATACGCGCAGCACCGTGGCTGCGATGATGCCGGTCAAGATGACCTTCGCCCGCTGCTCGCGAGGCAGGCCCGCCGCGACCAGGCCGACGACGATGGCATTGTCGCCGGCCAGGACCAGATCGACCACGACGACCTGCGCCAGGGCGCTCAGCTCGGAAAGCGTTACGATCACCGACGCATCACTGGGATTCCGCCCCTACAACCTTTGCGTAATCTCCCATGTTGGGAGCCGCGGCAGAATCGGCAAGCCGCGGCACCGCGCTGTCTCAAACTTCCTTGCCGCCTGGAGCGAGGGAGGGATCCTCGAAACCCGCCATGGCCCGGACATCCCCAGCGCTGCAGCCGGCGGCGCGCAGTGCTGCCAGGGTCATGGCCCCGTCGCGCTTCGCCAGGCGTTCCCCCCGCTCATTCACCAGCAGGCGATGGTGACGCCAGCGCGGCACGTCCAAGCCGAGCAAAGCCTGCAGCAGGCGATGGACATGGGTGGCCGGCAGAAGATCCTCCCCCCGCGTCACCAGGGTCACGCCCTGGAGGTGGTCGTCGAGGGTGACGGCCAGATGGTAGCTGGCGGGTGCATCGCGCCGGCCCAGCACGACATCCCCGAGAAGCCCGGGCTCGACCTGAAACGGGCCGCGATCGAGATCCTCCCAGGAAAGCGGCCCCGCGACCTCGCCTGCCCTCGCGCTGTCGAGGCGCAGCGCATAGGGCTCGCCCGCCGCGATGCGCCGCGTCCGTATCTGCCCGGGCAGACCGCGGCAGGTGCCGGGATAGAGCGGCCCCTCCGGCCCCTGAGGGGCGCCGGCGGAGGCGGCGATCTCGGCCTGGATCTCGCGGCGGCTGCAGAAGCAGGGATAGAGCAAGTCCCGGGCAGCGAGGGTGTCGAGAGCCCTGCGATAGTCCGCCAGATGTTCGGATTGCCGGCGCGGCGGTGTCTCCCAGGCGAGGCCGAGCCAGGCGAGATCCTCTGATATGCCGGTCTCGAATTCCGGCCGGCAGCGGCTGGGGTCGATATCCTCGATCCGCAGCAGGAATCGCCCATCGCCTCCGCGCGCGAGGCGCTCGGCGAAGAGCGCGGCAAAAGCATGACCCAGATGCAGGCGGCCGGTCGGGCTGGGGGCGAAGCGGGTGACGATCGCTGAGGAAGCTTGCATCGGACGAAAGGCTCGGGAGAAATGAGGCCATGACGATCAGGGCCACACTGGTTCAGCCGCCCATCGAGGGCAAGCGACTTGCCGTCGCCTTGCGCGTGCTCGCGCGGCAGGATGCCGATCTCGCCCGCGCCTGGGAGGAGGTCGGCGCCCCGCCGCCGCGCTCGCGGCCGCCGGGCTTCGCCTCCCTGGTGGACATCGTCCTGGCGCAACAGGTCTCCACCGCCTCCTATCGTGCCATCGCCGCGCGTCTCGAGGCGGCCGCGGGGACGATCACGCCGGAATCGATTCTGAGGCTGGGTGAGGAGGGATTGCGGGCCGTGGGCTTCTCGCGCCAGAAAGTGGCCTATGCCCGCGGCATCGCCGAGGCGGTGGGCGAAGGGCGGCTCGATCTCGATAGCCTGGCGCTGATGCCCGATGACGCCGTGCTGGCCGAGCTGATCAAGCTGAAGGGCGTGGGGCTTTGGACGGCGGAGATCTATCTCATGTTCTGCATGCATCGCCCGGACGTGCTTCCCGCGGGCGATCTGGCGCTGCGCGCCGCCGCCGGGCTGGTGAAGCGCAAGCGCAAGCGGCCCGAGGAAGCGGCCCTTCGCCGCATGGGCAAGGCCTGGCAGCCCTGGCGCAGCGTTGCCTCGCGCCTGCTCTGGCATTACTACGCCCAAAAAATCTACGTCCCGAAATAGATTTTTGTCCCGAAAGCCAGTTGAGGAAAATATCCCCATGCAGAGCCCCTTCGAACTCTCCGGTCCGAACCAGCCCCCGCTCGCCGGCGGCAAGCCGCGCCATCTCGTCGTGCTGCTGCATGGCTATGGCTCGGACGGCAATGATCTGATCGGGCTGGCGCCGCATTGGGCCGAGGCGCTGCCGGATACGGAGTTCGTCTCGCCCCATGCGCCCTTTCCCTGCGAGATGGGGGGCTTCGGCCATCAATGGTTCAGCTTCGAGGATCGCGCGCCCGAGGCGATCCTCGCGGGCACCAAGGCGGCGGCCTCGATCCTCAATGCCTTTCTCGACGAGGCGCTGGCCGCCCGGGGCTTGACCGATCGCGATCTGGCGCTGGTGGGATTTTCCCAGGGCACGATGATGGCACTCTATGTGGCGCTGCGCCGGCCCCAGGCGGTCGCCGCGGTGGTGGGTTATTCGGGCGCGCTGGTGGGGGCGGAGAGCCTGGGCGCCGAGATCCGCTCCCGCCCTCCGGTGCTGCTGGTCCATGGCGATGCCGATACCATGGTGCCGGTATCCGAGCTCGCCCGCGCTTCGGCGGCGCTGAAGGAGGCCGGGGTGCCGGTGACGGTCGAGCTCCGGCCGGGCCTGCCCCACAGCATCGACGAGCGCGGACTCACCCTGGGCGGGCAATTCATCGCTCGCGCTTTCGCCGGCGAGACCGCCGCCGCATCCCGGATTCCGGCCAAATGACAAGCGCATGAAGATTGGGAAGGCCTTGCCCCCATATCTTGTGTTTTGGCCATCGAGCCGCTAAATCTAATCCCGTGATCCCAGTCGTGGAGCCACCGAGCCGGATGAGCGTATCGCCGGACAGTTGCGCAGCCCTCGTCCTCAACGCCGATTTCAGGCCGTTGAGCTACTTCCCGCTGTCGCTCTGGCCATGGCAGGAAACGATCAAGGCGGTGTTCCTGGACCGCGTGAACATCGTCTCCCAATACGAGCGGGTGGTGCGCAGCCCGAGCTTCGAGATGCGCCTGCCCAGCGTCATCGCGCTGAAGGAATTCGTGCCGCTCAATCGGCGGCCGGCCTTCACCCGGTTCAACGTCTTCCTGCGCGACAGCTTCGCCTGCCAATATTGCCGGCGCTGCTGCCCCACCCATGAGCTGACCTTCGACCATGTCGTGCCGCGCTCGCGCGGCGGCCGCACGACCTGGACCAATGTCGTCACCGCCTGCCAGAGCTGCAATCTGCTGAAGGGCAACCGCCTTCCCCATCAAGCGGGCATGCATCCCAAGACAAGACCGGGGCAGCCCACGACATTCGAGCTGCAGGAAAATGGGCGGGCTTTCCCGCCCAATTATTTGCACCACAGCTGGCGCGACTTTCTCTACTGGGATACCGAGCTCGACCCGAGCTGAGCGGCTTTCCCGGCGGTCTGGCTGCTTCTGCAGCGAATTAAGAGCGATCCCTTCCGGTGGACGATAAATTTATAGACTATACGCAGAACGCGTATTTGTCAAGCGATGCTGGCGGCAGGGCGTGATTCATCTCGCTTGTTGCCCTGGATTCCCGCTTTCGCGGGAATGACGAAAAGGGAAGAGGCCGGCGTGGCAATCCTCAGAAGCGCTCGGCCAGCCAGATGGCAAGCCGGGAGCCGGTCTTGATCGCGCCGGTGAGGAGGGGATAGGCCACCGCCTCCTGCGCGCCGTGAGCCAGGCCCGTGTCGCGATGCTCGAGCTCCTCCCGGCGGAAGCTTTCGATGGTCTCCTTGAGCTCGCCTTCGCTTTCGGGCAGCGCCTCGCCTTGGCGCCGGTAATGCTCGTCGATCACTTCCTCGACGGCGACGGTGCAGGCCATGGCGGCCTTGGGGCCGAGAAGCGCGGTGGCGGCACCCAGAGCGAAGCCCGCCACATGCCAGAGGGGCTGCAGCGCCGTGGGGCGGACCCGCCGGTCGCCCAGCAGGCGGTCAAATTCCCGGAGATGCCGGCCCTCCTGCTCGGCCATATGCTCCACCGCGCTGCGGTCGGGGCCGGGCGGCAGAACGGCGAGCTGGCCCTCATAGATGCGCCGGGCGCCATATTCCCCCGCCTGGTCGACGCGGATGACGCGCTCGATGAGCTGCTCGGGCGTGAGATCGCCGGGGAGGCGCCGGCGAGGCTCGCTCACCGCCAGCTCCGGCCGGCGGCCACCAGGCCGAAGAGGCCCAGCAGTGCTGCATAGATGACGTCGTAGCCCGCCATGGAGATGCCGAACATGGTCCAGGCCGGCCGGTCGCAGGGGATGACGGGGGTGTCCATGAGCTGCTTCTCCAGATCGGCCACGGACTGATGGACATCGAGATCGCCGCTGCAGGTCGCGAGCCCCTGCCACCAATGCTGCTCGACCCCGACATGGAACATCGCCAGCCCCGCCACCACCAGGAGGGCGAGGGAGGTCAGCACGGCGCCCCAGATCTGCAGCCGCCGGGGCAAGGCCAGGGTAATCACGCCAAGGGCAATCGCCCCGCCATAGCCATAGCGCTGCCAGATGCAGAGGGTGCAGGGCTGGAGCCCGCCGAGATATTGGCTGGCGAAGGCGACCAGCAGCGGGGCGATGGACCCCAGCAGCAGGAGGAGGGGAAGGGAGATGGGCGCCTGGGCCTTGGATAGGGATAATTGTGTCATGGGCCTAGAGATAGTGGAGGAGGAGGAAGCCGCCCAGCAACAGAAACGTGAGCAGCGGGATGAGCAATACAAGATGTCCCTCGATGAATTGCCTGAAGGGCTCGCCGTAGCGGGAGAGCAAGGCCGCCTCCAGGAAGAAGCGGCTGCCGCGCGAGACCGCCGAGCCCAGAGCGAAGACCAGGGGATCGAGCCCGGCGATGCCGCTGGCAATCGCGATGACTTTGTAGGGGATGGGGGTGAAGCCGCCCGCCATCACGATCAATATACCCCAGTGCCGGTAAAGGCGCCGGAACTCGTCGATCAGGGGCTGCAGGCCGTAGAAATCGACGATGGGCTGGCCGATGGCCTTGAACAGGAAATGCCCGATGGCATAGCCCAGCAGCCCGCCCAGGATGGAGCCGCCCGTCGCCACGGCGGCGATGCGCCAAGCCTGGCGCGGGCGCGCCAGCACCATGGGGATGATGAGAATGTCCGGCGCCAGCGGGAAGACCGAGCTCTCCGCGATGGAGAGCACGCCCAGCCAGAGCAGGGCCCGGGGATGGGCCGAGAGGCTGATGATCCGGTCGTAGAATTGGCGCAGCATGCGTCCCGGCGGGCTGTTGCGGGAGAGCGGGAGGGGCGCCAAGCTGACCGCCGCCCCGGCCGCTGTCAATCGGCGGCCATCCCGCGCCGGCCTGTGCTTTCCCGGTCTCAGTCCTGCGGCATCTGAATAGTTTTTAATGATCCCCGGCTTGACCGGCGGAATAGCCGGCATTACTTTGATGATTGTCGTGGTGATTTGAGCCGACCGGCTTGCGGACCACGTTAAAAAACCCGCTAAAAGGTCGGAGGTCTCAAGGACAGACCCCGGCCTCCCCGCCGGGGTTTTTGCTTTCCGCATCCGGTCGATCCATCGCCGCGGGTCTAGGCGCCGATTTGAGCATCAGCTTGCGGGCGCTCGACAAGTGCAGCTAAAGCGAGGCGGCGGTTGCCCCCTCAGCTGTTCCATGCGGAGGGCGAGATGACCGAGACCGAGGGCGCCGAGCGCCTGAGAGATTTGACTGAGCGCTATGGCAAGCTGGATGGGGCGGATCTGCTCCGCCCCTTCCTGGAACGCGAATTCCCCGGCCGCATCGCGCTCGTCTCCTCCTTCGGCGCCGAAGCGGCGGTGCTGCTGCAGATGGCGGCGGAGATCGACCGCAGCCTTCCCGTGATCTTCCTCGATACCGGCAAGCTCTTCGGCGAGACGCTCCGCTACCGCGACCAGCTGGCCAAGCGGCTGGGCCTGACCGACCTCCGGGTGATCAAGCCCGAGGAAGCCGCCGTCACGGAAGCCGACCCCGAGGGCGTGCTCTGGGATTCCGATCCCACGGCCTGCTGCGGCGTTCGCAAGGTCGCCCCGCTGCGCAAGGCGCTCGCCGGTTTCGACGCCTGGATCTCCGGCCGCAAGCGCTTCCATGGCGACCTCCGCGCCTTCATGCCAGTGATCGAGCTCTCCGGCGCCAAGATCAAGATCAATCCGCTGGCCCGCTGGTCGAAGGTCCGCATCGAGGAGGAATTCGCCCGCCACGACCTCCCCCGCCATCCGCTTGAGGCCGACGGCTTCCTCTCCATCGGCTGCCTCCCCTGCACGGACCGCGTCGCCCCGGGCGAAGACTTCCGCGCCGGCCGCTGGACCGGCCGCGAGAAGACGGAGTGCGGGATTCACCTGTGAGGGGCTGAGGGCACTGCGCATCGCCGGCGGCTAGCGGCGGGCCGTTGCGCCGCGCCGCGTCCTCGCTATGATGTCGCCCGCTCTGCCGACCGGCCCGGTGCCCCTGTGGCGGAATTGGTAGACGCGGCAAACTCAAAATCTGTTGCCCGCAAGGGCGTGCTGGTTCGAGTCCGGCCAGGGGCACCAATTAAGATGTGCTAGCCGCAAGGCTCACAGCTATCAATGCCATCGTGCTCGCATAAGCAACAGCTTCCACCCGGGTGGGAGAGGCTACAGTCCGAGCAGCGCCGCGCCGGGAGCGTCGGACGGCCCCTGGAGGGCCACGCCTTCATCGAGACCTTGGCGGGTGAAACCGAGCGGGCTCAAGCAAGTACGCGTGGGCCGAAGCGGATGACCGAGCCCAACCCGCAACAGGCGGAGTTATGCGAACTGTCACCGTAATTCCCGGATAGGCGGGGCTCAGCCGGCGTAGATCGGGAAGCGCGCCGTCATCGCCACGACCCGGCGGCGGATCTCGGTTTCGAGCGCCGCGGTGTCGGAGCGGTTGGCGAGCAGGTCGAGCAGATCGGCAATCCAGCCGCCAACCATGGCGAATTCGCCGGTGCCAAAGCCGCGCGTCGTCGCCGCCGAGACGCCGAAGCGCAATCCCGAGCCGACACTCGGTTCCTCGGGGTCGAAGGGAACCGGGTTCTTGTTGCAGGTGATGCCGGCACGCTCGAGCAAGGCGGAGGCAACGTTGCCCTTGACGCCCTGGCGACGCAGATCGACCAGCATCAGCGGCGTATCGGTGCCGCCGCCGACGAGGTCGTAGCCGCGCTGCAGCAGCGTCTCGGCGAGCGCCCTGGCGTTCGCCAACACGGCGGCCGCATAGGCCTTGAACTCAGGCCGCAGCGCCTCGCCGAGGCAAACCGCCTTGGCGGCGAGCGCATGGAGCAGCGGGCTACCCTGGACGCCGGGGAAGACGCCCCCGTCGATCTTCTTGGCGATTTCCTCGCGGTCGGTGAGGATGATGCCGCCGCGCGCCCCGCGCAGCGACTTATAGGTCGTGGTCGTGGCGATGTCGGCATACGGGAACGGGCTCGGATGCGCCCCGCCAGCCACGAGGCCGGAGAAATGCGCCATGTCGACGAGGAGAAGTGCGCCCACCGCGTCCGCGGCCTTGCGAAGGCGCGGGAAGTCGATGGCGCGCGGGTAAGCCGAGCCGCCGGCAATGATCAGCCTCGGCCGGTGCTCGCGGGCGAGCCCGTCGACCCCGTCGTAGTCGATGAGCCCGTCCTGCCGCCGCACGCCGTACTGAACGACGGGGAAGCAGCGGCCAGTGAGATTGTACGGCGAGCCGTGGCTCAGATGGCCGCCGGCAAAAAGCTCCATCGACAGTACCTTGTCGCCCTCCTTGAGAAGTGCCACGAAGACTGCCTGGTTCGCCTGGCTACCGGAATGCGGCTGGACGTTGGCGAACCTGCAGCCGAAAAGCCGCCCGGCGCGCTCGATGGCGATCCGCTCGATGACGTCGACGTTGGCGGCGCCGCCGTGATAGCGGTTGCCCGGATAGCCTTCGATCGTCTTGTTGGTGAGGATCGAGCCCTGCGCCTCGAGCACCGCGCGGCTGACGATGTTCTCCGAGGCGATCAGCTCGACGACGTCGCGCTGGCGGTCGAGTTCGTCGGCGACCGCCGTTGCGATCTCGGGATCTGCCTCCGCCAGCGCGGCGGTGAAGTAACCTTGATGCAGCAGGCTCATTGAGCGGCGACCGCCGGCGTGGCGACGAGGCAGTCGTCGGCGAGCGGCGCCACGGGGGTCAGGTCGCGGTGGTGCTTGTAGTCCGGCCGCTGGGCTTTCGTGTAGGCGTTGGCGATCGGGTTGAGGATCACCGAGAAGATCCGGCGGTCCCACGGCGAGAGATTGGGCGGCGAGCCGTGGACGAGGCAGTCGCCGAAGATGAGCGCGGTGCCGGCCGGGCCGGTCGCCGAGACGAGGCTGCGATCCGTCGCGAGCCGCGCGACTGTGTCGCGATCGACGACCCAGAGCGGGTAACTGGTCGTCGTCGTGTCGAGCCGCGTCGGGCTCGGCCCATGCTTGTGAGAGCCGGAGATGAAGTAGAGCGGCCCGTTGAACTCGCTGACGTCGTCGAGGAAGACGTGGAGGTTCAAGGCGAGCGGCTCTGGCACGCCATCCTCGGCGTGGTGAGTGGCGAAGTCATAGTGCCACTGCCAGATCTCGCCCTCGAACGCAGCTTTGGTGTTGATCTTGACCTGCTGGACGTAGAGCCGGTCGTCGCCGAGGAGCTGCATCGCAGGCCGGACGAATTGAGGATGGCGCACGAGCCGCGCGAAGACTTCGTGGCGGAGATGGAGCCCCATCGCGGTGCGCACCTCGCCGCTTAGCTTCTCGCGGACGTTGGCGGGGTCGTCCTCAGCGAAGACCGCAGCCGCGGCCTCGCGCAGTACCATGATCTCGGCCGGCGTGAAGAGGCGGGGCAGAATGAGGAAGCCGTCCTCCCGGAAGTGCTCGATCTGCGATGGGGTCAGTTGCATGGCGGCGTTCCCTCTGCGATGTCGCGCCAAGACTTGCCCGGCCGGCAGCTTGCCGACAAACCAGATATTTCTTAGCATGATCCAAATGGTCTAAGCCATGGCCCGCGACCGCCCCCGCTCTGCGAAGCGTCCAGGTTGCAGTCCGGGGCACCAACAAAATCAATGGGTTGTGGGGTCTCCCCAGATCCTGCTGGCCGGGTGGTCGCTCCGGAGTAGCCCCTATGTAGCCACGCCAGAAATAAATGTGACGGTCGCCATGGCCGAGCCTTTGGCCGTAGGTTTCGTGCTCATGGTATGCCGCGTCGAGCTGCATACGGACCAGTGGAGGAAACGTGAACGACCTAATGCGCATAGCAACCGTTGAGCTCGCGCGGTTTCTGGCCGGCAAACTCCCAGAGGTTTCGGCCGATTGGTGGCAGAAGCATGTGTACGATCGCCTCAGCTCTCAACAGCAACGAGTGATGGAGGAACGAGGCCAGCGCACGCTGCAGCACCTCGATCTCGCTGCGCTCCTCAGAGTGCTTGACCAGAACTGGTTTGAACTATCCCAAACAACGAGACTGCCTCGCGAAGGTCGGAGCTGGGTAAAGGAACTTCAGGCGGTGCGCAACAAGCGGGCGCATCTTTCTGCGGAGGCATTGCCCGCGAGCGAGACCTACCGGGATGCCGACACGCTAGGTCGGCTACTGAAGATGATAGGGGCTGAGCAGGCGTCGTTGGATCTTGCCGAGGAAGTCAAGGCCGCTGCCGTCGCTGAGATGGTCAGAGCGAGAGGAAGTTCTGCCGACGTGATGCCGAGCCGCCACACAGGTAATCCGGAGATGACGGAAAGAAAACTCGGCATACCAAAGGAGACGCCGAACAGGAGAAGCGAATTGACATCGCAAACAACCGCCGACGCCTTGCTCGACACCATCGAGCGGCACGGCGGATATTCGGCAATCGAGCTGGCCCATATCGTCAAGGGCCCGCTCGCTGCTCAGCCTCAGGTCAACGGCGAGCTGCACAAGCTCATGCGCCGGGGACTGGTCGAGCGCCGGGGCGTCGGCGGCGGCAAACTGCCGTACCGCTATTACCGCACGAAGAAGCCGCGGAACTAGGTCGAGCGCCGATGCGGAAAGTTTCCACCGAGCGGCGGAAGTCGGATGGCGCGAGCTATCGCGAGTGGCTGGAGGCCGTCAGCAGGTGCCATCCGATTTCCGATGTCGTCCCCGATTGGACCTGGCGCAAGTGCTACGACGACGACATGACGCCTTGGGACGCAGCAGCCGAAAACACGTGATCCGCCTGAAGAGTCCGGTGGCGGGACGAAACCATGCGCGAGATGAAGCGGCTATGGGTGAGCCGCGGCACGATCAGCGCCGGGAATCGAAGAGCGCGTCAATCACCGGGCAATCCGGTACCTTGCCGCCCCTGCATTTGCCGGCTACCTCCGCTAGGGTCTGCTCGAGGCGCCGAAGGTCGGCGATCTTGCGACGGATGTCCGCAAGGTGGTCAAGCGTGATCGCCTTGATCTCGGCACAGGTGTAACTGCCGCCGTCAACGAGTTGTAGCAATCCGCGCACCTCGTCGAGTGAAAATCCAAGCTCTCGGCTACGGTGGACAAAGCCTAGGCGCATCAAGTGGTCCTGGTTGTAGATGCGATGGCGGCCTGCGCTGCGCGGAGCCTTTGGCAGGATGCCAACACGTTCGTAGAAGCGGATGGTCTCGATATTGACCCCGGTGCGCTTCGAAAGCGCACCGATGGTGAGGGCCGAGCCTCGCGGAACCGTGATCGGGGACATTGCGGAAGCCCTTGTACCTGTAGTGACTACAGGTCCCATCTTACCATCCAGATCGCCGCGCAGAGGGAAGGAACGATGGCCCAAGAGAGCCAAGCTGTATTCAGAGAGGCGGAACAAGTCGACGGCGGCAAGATGGGGCTAATCGCCGCCGGCGGGGTGTTTGGCGCCCTCGCGACGATGTCCTGCTGCATCATGCCGCTCGTGCTCTTCGCGCTCGGCATCAGCGGTGCCTGGATCGGTAACCTGACGGCCCTCGCGCCCTACCAGCCCATCTTCATCGGAGCCACGCTGGTCTTCCTTGCGACGGGGTACTACCTGGTCTACCGGAAGCCCCGCGCCACCTGTGCTGAAGGCGAAGTCTGCGCGCGCCCGCTGCCGAGGAGGGGCGTGAAGCTAGCGCTCTGGGCCGCCACGGCCCTAGTAGCGTCGGCCATGGCGTTTCCCTTTGTCGCCCGAGCCCTGCTGGGGACATGATCGAGGACGATGGAGAAGACGATGACGCGCATCCTTGCCTCGATGAGTGTCGCTATGATTGTTCTCGCCAACGCAGCTGCATCGGCCGCCGAGCGGACCGTAACACTCGCGGTGGAGAATATGTACTGCGACACCTGTCCCTATATCGTGAAGCAGAGCCTCGCCAAGATTCCAGGCGTCGAGAAGGTGGTCATATCATTCGAACGGAAGACCGCGATAGTCACCTATGATGACCAGAAGACGGCGCCTGACGCGTTGGCATCGGCGACGACGCAAGCCGGGTTCCCATCCAGGGTAATTCCATGATCGTGCACTCGCTCATTACCTGTCCGAACTGCGGCCACCAGGCGACCGAGCGAATGCCGACGGACGCCTGCCAATTCTTCTACGACTGCGGCGGCTGCGGCATGCTGCTGCAACCGAAACCGGGCGACTGCTGCGTCTTCTGCTCCTATGGGTCCGTAGCTTGCCCGCCCGTCCAGCAGGCGAGCGCTTGTTGCCAACAAGCCCGGGTCTGAGTTCGGTCGATTGAGATAAGAAAGGATGCTGGCTGATAAAAAGCTCTTATGGGTGGGGTTGTACGTAGCCATAGCGGCGGTCTGTTAGATGACGCCGCCTTCCCTCCGTACCCCGCGGGGAGACTCGCCTCCAGCGCGTCACAGCAACTCGTGTCCTGGCGCCGAAGTTGGCGTCAGGAGTCATACAGACGCCAGTTGATTATAGGCCGAACCCACGCGTAACCCCAGCTCCGCGTTGCTCGATCAATGGGCTATGGCATTCGAGCAATCCAGTCACTAACATTCAAGATGACTCCATTTGGCGTCCAGCTGGGCGGCTGCAATGAGCCGCGTGCCGCGATGTGAGTGAAAGACCAGCAGCACCTGCAATTGGCGGACCCCCTCTCCAGCGGTCCGCACAACGCGTCTGGCCGCTTCCCATACGCGTCGTAGCGCTTGCTGCTGTCCTCTTGGTGGTCCCGTTGACACTGGTCAACTGGACGGCAGAACTGCTCTGGTTCCGATCCCTCGGCTACGAAGAGGTTTTCTGGCGGCTACGTCTTGCGAAACTGGCGATGTTCGCAGCGGCTTTCGGCCTCGTCTTCACATACGCGTATTTCAATCTCCATGTTCTGGGGCGGCTTGCTGATCTCTCGAGCGTTCTCGGCAGCTCTGCTCAGGGAGGCAACCTGCGGACTTGGCCGACGCAGCCAGGAGCCAACGCAGCGCACCCCCAACGGCATCAATTGACTCGACCTTTCGTTCTCGCGTCGGTGATGGCGGCGGCCATCTTCGGCCTCATTTACTATAGCGATTGGGACCGGCTGCTGCGCTTCGCGTGGTCTCAGCAGTTTGGAACCTCAGACCCCATCTTTCATCGCGACGTCGGCTTCTACCTATTCGTCTTGCCCTTTCTCAATCTTGTCCAGGGTGGGCTGGAGCTACTCACCTTTGCTGGCCTTCTGCTCCTTGGATTTGCGTATTACGCGACCGGCGCGGTTCAGATCTCCGCCAGGAGCCTTGCCGCTGCCAATCGCAAGGTTCTAGCCCATCTGATTGCCAACGCCGTTTTGCTGCTGGCAATCAGCATCTGGGGCTTCTATCTCGATCGCTACGATCTTCTCGTCCAGTCCTCCGGGGCCGTCTTCGGCGCCGGCTATGCCGACATCCGTGTCGTGCTTCCCGGCCTGTGGGTAGCGATGGGGGCGGGCCTCGCCCTCATCGGTGCGCTGCTTTGGACGATCGCACGGAAAGCAACAACTCTTAGCTTTTATGCCATCGGCGGCTATTTCCTCATCCTGATCGCCTGTCTGATCGTGATTCCATGGGGTTTTCAGCGCTTCACGGTGGAGCCTAATGAACTCCAATTGGAAACGCCCTTCCTCGGCTACAGCATCGCCGCAAGCCGAGCGGCTTATGGTTTGGATAGGATTGGGGTGAGATTTCATCCCATCGAAGCCGGTCTCAACCCTGAGCAGCTGCGGGGCAACCAGGCGACCATCGCGAATATCCGCATCTGGGATGATCGCCCGTTGAGCCAGACATTTCGGCAACTTCAGCAAATCCGGACCTACTACTCGTTCAGCGCCGTGAATGTGGACCGTTACTCCATCGACGGCGACTATCGCCAGGTCATGTTGTCCGCACGGGAATTGTCGGCCGATCTACCGGGGAAGAGCGGCGGCTGGGTCAACAGGCACCTGCAGTATACCCACGGCTATGGGCTTGCGATGTGCTTGGCTGCCGAAAAGGATGAGCAGGGCGGACCCGTGTTCAACATCAAGGACCTGCCACCGAGGGGTAGCCCCGGACTGATTGTCGCACGGCCCGAAATCTACTACGGCCTCGAGATGACGAACTACCAGATCGTGCCGACCGGGGTGAATGAGTTTGATTACCCGCAGGGAGACCAGAATGCTTACACGAGCTACACCGGCCACGGTGGCGTGTTGTTGGATAGTTTTTGGAAGAAGGCGCTATTTTCTCTCTACGAATTCGACACGAGCATTGTGCTGTCCGCCTACCTCTCTCCGCAGAGCCGCATACAATTCTTGCGGTCTGTCCAGGAGAGGGTGACGACGCTTGCTCCCTTTCTCAGATATGACCGCGATCCTTATCTCGTCGTCGATCAGGGCGGGCTGTATTGGATCCAGGACGCCTATGCCGTCGCTGACGGATATCCCTATGCCGAGCCCACGGAGGACGGAATCAGCTATATCCGCAATTCGGTAAAGGTCGTGATCGATGCCTATGACGGAGATGCGCGCTTCTACGTCATCGACCCGACCGACCCCGTATTGCGTGTCTACCGTGCGGCAATGCCGAACCTGTTCCTGTCGATCGACGAAATGCCCCGCGGGCCTGCGTCAGCACCTACGTTACCCGCGGGACCTGTTCGAGATCCAGGTGGATAAGTTGAACACATATCACATGACCGTCCCCCAGGTGTTCTACAACAGGGAGGACGTTTGGGTACCACCCAAGGAGCGTTACGGTGGCGAAACAGTTCAGATGGAACCTTACTATGTCTTGATCAGGCTGCCAGGCGAAAATCGCCTGCAATTCCTGCTCATGACGCCCGTCACGCCGAGCAATCGGGACAACATGATCGCGTGGATCGCGGCGCGATCGGATCTCCCGGGATACGGCGAAGTGATCGTCTACAAGCTGTCGAAGGATAGCCTCGTTCTGGGTCCTCTCCAGATCGAAGCGATGATAGATCAGGACACGACGATATCCCGGCAGCTCACCCTGTGGGACCAGCATGGTTCGCACGTAATCCGCGGCAATTTGCTCGCTATCCCGATCGATCACTCATTTCTCTATGTGGAGCCGGTATTCATGCTGGCCGAAGGGACCAATATCCCCCAGCTCAAGCGCGTAATCGTGAGCGATGGCACGCGCGTGGCGATGGGATCGGGTCTTGCCGAGGCTCTGCAAGTCCTCTTCGGCCAGGGATCGTCGCCATCAGAGGAAGCGACCGGAACTCCAGAAGCAGCGATTCCGGGTGCGCGTGAGGCATTCTCGAGGGCAGACCAGGCACTTCGGCAAGGTGACTGGAGTGCCTTTGGGCGCGAATGGGACCAGTTGAAAAAACTGTTGGAGAAGTGATGACTTTTTGTCCTGGCGCCTTGCCTGCCGAAAGCGAGACGGCCGCCCGGAGAATAGGCATGGCAATATGAAATTGGTGACGGTCTTTGGGGGAACGGGCTTCCTGGGTCGGCACATCGCGGAGCGTCTTTCTCGGGAAGGCGTGGCCGTTCGGATAGCGGTGCGTCATCGGGATCAAGCCATCTTCCATGCTGCCCCGGACGGGGGACAGATTACATCGATGACGGCGGACGTCCGCGACGAGGCAGCGGTCGGCGCCGCCATCGCCGGTGTGGACGGTGTCGTCAATGCTGTTTCTGCCTATGCGGAGAAAGGCGGCATCACCTACAGAGACATTCATGAGCGTGGCGCGGGCAACATTGCTAGAGCGTGCCATCAGCAGAACGTACAATGCCTTGTTCATATCTCCGGGATCGGGGCGGATCCCGCCTCGACCTCCCCCTATATCGGCGCCCGAGGCCGTGGAGACCTGCTTGTACAGCAGGCGTTTCCCCGCGCCACGATTCTGCGTCCGAGCGTCATGTTTGGACCCGACGATGCTTTTCTTAATGTCCTGGCGAAGATAATCCGATTGACGCCCGTCATTCCTCTGATCGGTGGCGGGTGGACCAGGTTGCAGCCGGTCCATGTGCGCGACGTTGCCGAGGCGGCGCTACGCTCTCTCCTTAATCCGGGATCGGAGGGCCATATCTATGAACTCGGGGGAGCGGAAGCTTACACGCTTCGGGAGATCACGGAATTGGTTGCAGCCCGCATGGGGCGTCGACCCGCGTTCATTCCGATCCCATTTGCGCTGGCTCATTTACTCGCCCGATTGTTCGAGTTTCTTCCGGCTGCGCCGCTCACCGTCGCCCAGGTCGATCTCCTCCTGGATGACAAATTGCCGGCATCGGGCATGCCGGGCCTACGAGAACTGGGTATCGCACCGCGCCGTCTCGAAGACGCGCTCGTCGACCTCCCCGCTGCTCCATGACCGGAGGTTCGCGCTAACCCTTCGGCGGGTCGACGAAGGGAATTTCCGAGCCTCGCTGCGGCGGGCTCCGGTCTGATCGGCCGCCGGTGATTCGAGCGGCCTGTGAGCGCGATCATGGGAAGGCCACGAGGCTGCGCCGTCTCCAGCCGTGGATCGGCCCAAAAACCTATTCAAAGTGCTACGCGCTGGATTGTCCGAGGCGTATAATTTGGGCAGATGGCAGTCGATCTGCCGAGCTTGTTGGAGGATCTCATGGAACACAGGAATCGAGATCAGATCCGTGATGTTGCCGATATTCTGCCGAGTTATCTCCAGGCCCGTCCGCTCTCGAAGCGGGAGCGGCTGGAGCTTTGGGTCGAGGCGTTGGAGCGCGAGGGTGGACGGCGTCTGAGGACGCTGTTTGAGATCGAATACGCACCGGCGGCCAAGCGGGCCGGAATGCGCGCCGATGACTTGCCATTGAGTGTCGCTTTCAGCGATCCACGGCTGCGTGCCGAAGGCCTCGCCGGCGACACGATAGGTGATGCTGCCGCCTTCTTCGGCATCAGCGAGAGGGAGCTTCACAATATCGTGTGTTTCTGTCATTCCGGCGAGACGATGTCGGCCGAAACGGCGGCCGCGCGGGTCCGCATCGCGGCGATGCGTGAGTCAGAGCATAGTCCACAGCGCGCCTCGCGGGTCCTTGTCGGCGGCCTCGCTGCGGCGCTGACTACGATTGGCGTGCTCCCGCTCTGAGCGCACGCGGTCGAAGATAGCCGGCGGTTCTCCTTAGTTGATCGCCGGCGAGAGGACATAGTGTCCGGCGTGAGTTCCTCCGGACGCAAGGGATGCCGGTGCGCGTGTCAGTCACCTCGGCAGCGTCATTGCGCGCCCTGCGCGTGGGGTCGATTAAAGCGCTATCCGGGGAAAAGCGACTTCAGCTCCTGCTCACGGCAATGGAGGCGCTCGATGAAGAACTGGCTGGAAGATCTGAACAAAACTCTGGGCCTCGGCCTGATCCTGGCTTTCATCGTATTCCTGATTCGAGGCTACTACGGCATCCTCGGCGAGATCAGCTTCTGGGCATTCCTCTTCCGCTGGATCCATGTCGTCTTGGGCATCCTCTGGATTGGCCTGCTCTACTATTTCAATTTCGTGCAGATTCCCTCGATGCCGAAGATCCCGGACGAGCAGAAGCCCGCCATCACCAAGGTAATCGCCCCGGCCGCGCTGTTCTATTTCCGCTGGGCAGCCGCCGGCACCGTTCTGTTTGGCCTGCTCACCGCCGGCACGAATGGCTATCTCGGGCACGCGCTCGTCTTGCAACCTCCCGTCGTCACCATCGGCATCGGCATGTGGCTCGCCATTGTCATGGCCGCCAACGTCTGGTTTGTCATCTGGCCGAACCAGAAGAAGGTGCTGGGCCTCGTTGACGCCAACGCCGAAGCGAAGAAGAAGGCGGGACGCATTGCCTTACTCGCGTCGCGCACCAACACCATGTTGTCGATTCCCATGCTCTTCTGCATGGTCGGCCAGAAGCTGCTCTAGACCTGAGCCGAAACGATCCGATGCGTCGTGCCAGCCGGCCCTCAGATCGCTTGCATCCATGGAACAGGCTGGTGCCTCGGGCGAACAAGCCTCGCCCCCTCGGTCAGACCCTCCTCCAAGGCCACCTGCACGGCTGGTTGATCTTGGGATTCTGGAGTTCTCTTTGCTCTCCGCTAGCTCCCGCCAGCACCCGCGTCGAGAGTTGGCCCCGCGGCGCTCCGCCCCTGCAACTCAAATTCCATGGCATTTACGAAGTCCTGCTGAGCCTGTTCCAGGCAGACACCCAGAGCAGAAGCCGTGCGGGAGTCAACAGCTGCGCCGCAGCGCTGATAGACGCTGGATGCAATGGCAAGGCCTTGCGGATCTAACGGAGCGCCGGCGGCCTGGATCACCGCCTTCGCCCACACCGCCTCGCGCCCAACCTGGCTCGTCGGCTCGTCAGCCGGCAGGCTATTGATGACGAGTGTCGTGAGTTTCGCCGCATCGCTGGTCTCGCTTGAGGTCTCAAAGGTCGATTGCGCGAGGTGTCGCTGAGTGTTGGTGGCGTAGTCAATCTCCGCGGGGGTCTGAGGATTGCTGTCGCCGGCCATGGCGACAGGCATGATCGAGGTCAGAGGTGCGATCTCTATCGCGGCTGTCACCGCACCAATCGCCTTCAGTCTTCCCTCCGGCAATGAGATGGTGACTGAGGAAAAGCCGGCGTGGCTAAGAATTGTGACGAGGCTGGCAGCGGCCAGTCGCATGGCACTGCCGTCGGCGCGTCGTCCGATGACAGTGATCCCGCCGCCGGGCGCCAAATGATATTCGCTGTCGGGCTTGGGCGATGGACGGTCAAATTGCAGACAGAAGCTGCTGATGAACCCGCTGCACACGCTGTTCTCGCAGCGCAACGGCGTGGGAACGCCATTGCTGGCGACCAAGCCCAGTATCTGCGACGCTGCCTCCGCACGCTGCGCGGCAAGGACCAGCAAGGAAAGGGCGATCAGCGGCACCATGCCGCAAGTTTTGCGCGTCATCAGGTGCTCCCTTGGCTTTGGGCAAGGAGTGGCCCCGGTGACTACTGCGATGGACGGTCCGGACCATGGAGACCGAACCCTGCGGGCGCCCCGCAGACAGGCGCGACCGACCCGCTTCCGTTGCATCCACGCCGCCCGGCACGAGCGGCCTACACCGGTTGCATAGCATCGCACCGGCGGCACGAGTCAGTCAAGCAAGGCAGCCGCGAGGGTTTCTTGCGGGTATGTGCCGTCACGCAGGTGCACGCCGACACGGTAGAGGCAACAGGCCTCGTCAGTCGCCGGGCTGCAATAGCAGGATCGACCACGACGCCTGCATCGCCCGCAACGTTGACGACACGGTCGCCACCCCCCGGGGACGGGGCGACGAGTACGCGGGTGCTGAAGCACTGGAAGGAAAGGGTTTAGGGTGAGACCTATTGGGATTCCGCCATTGCTGCTGCATTCAACTCATGCTTCTCAATAGCGTTCTCATGTCAGGGGCCGAGAAGCTCTGCTCCAGGCGGGCTTCGCGACCAGTGCCGTTTCGCCGAGTTGCTTCCTACGCGGCGGTCGGGATGTTGATGTTTGCTATGCCAGAAGCACGTGCCGGCGGGGAGGAAGGTTTGTCTGCTTGCAGGGCCGGGGACTGGAACGCCGCGGCCAGAGAATTAGCCGCTGAAGAGGCGACGACAACCGATGCGGCCGTGGTGCGCTGCCTTGCCGACATGTATCTCGGCGGATTGGGAATGCGGCGAGACCCGGCAAGGGCATTTCAACTCTGGAAGAAGCTGGCGGATCTCGGTAACGACGAAGCGCAAGACATGGTGGGCTATTTTTACCTCGATGGGGTTGGCACCGATCGCGACCCAGGAAGGGCAGAGCAGTCCTTTGTTCGATCAGCCGAGCAGGGCAATAAGAACGCCATGTCCGAGCTTGCCCTCTACTATTCGCTTGGCTTCATCGGCTGCTGCCCGGACGAGCAAAAGGCGACCTATTGGACGCAGAGGCTGGCGGACTTGGGCGATGTGTACGCTGAAATCGACCTCATGCGGGCCTATTCTCGGGGGGCAGCTGTTCCGAAAGATGAGGGCCAGGCCGTCGACTGGGCTCGACGGGCAGCAGAGCAGGATTCCGTGGAAGCCTATCTTTTCCTTGGCTACGCGACCGAGCAAGGACGAGGAACCGACAAGGATCTTCTCGAAGCGTATAAGTGGTTCAACCTTGCGACAACTCATGCGAACGCGACAGAAGCCGCTGAGGCCGCTCGTCGGCGCGACGAGATAGCGGCGAAGCTCAATGCGGAACAATTGCGGGAGGCGAAGCGGATGTCGTTGGAATGGCCTCTCAGGAGGCGCTTGCGTTAGTCCAAGGTGAAATCGAGGCTGCGCATACTGCATTGCGGCCGGCAGGTTGTAGGTCGCAACGAATTACGGTGACAGTGCATTAGTTGTCCCTGTGATCGACGGGTAGTGATTTTCGGCGTCAAGTGAACTATCACCGAAATTTATCGGCATGCGGCGAGCGTCCCGCCGAGAAACTTGGCCGAATATTTCCCGGATTGCGGCATCGAGCACGCTTTCGCGTTGGCTCGTGATCACGCTCCGCAGGTTCGTTTGCTCCAACAGTCCGCTAGCTAGAATTGTTCGACGGGAAACTCGCAGAACGTGGAATCCGAAAATGTCAGATCGCCTTCCACGCTCAGCTGCGCCGTCACGGTCACAATTCCCACCTGATCATAGCTCGCCGCCAGCTGGAGAAGGTGGTCGAACCTGGCGCTCTGGCCAGCTCTTATGGTCTCGAACATCCTGCTATCGGCCGTGTTATGGCCGGCGGAATCGCGCATTCCAGCCACGATGTTGACCACGAGATCGGCGTCGCCTTCGTTGACCAAGTTGTAGCCAATCGTCCCCTCGAACGTGACATTCGTATTCACATTCGTCCGCCCCGGACAGGATGCCGAAAGGCCCAGGCCCTGAATTGACAAAGACGTCATCGTTTGAGCTCCTTGTACTTCCCGCCTACCAGTTTATCGACACCGACACTTCATTCGAGCTCCCGGCCTCCCCTGTCACCGTGATGCGACACATGAGGTTCTGGTCGGTGGGAAACCCGGTGAACGAGAGTGCGGCGTCGGCGCCGCCATCGAGTTGTGCGCTCTTGCTTTCGGCATAGGCGCCACCCTCCTCCGACCGGAGATCCGCCGTGACGGAAACCACGAAGGCGCTTGAAAGGCCGATGTCGACCGCGTCCGAGCTGATGAGCACCAGCTTGGTGTCGACCGGGATGAAGTCCGAGACGTTGAAGCTGCTGTTCGACATGTCGCTATCCTCTTTCTTGTGCGGGCGGACCCGGCAAGTGAGTTGCCACGCAAAGCTACGCCGAAGGTCGGCGGGCCCAAGCCACTAAAGGCGGATCGATGCCATAGGATCCGATCGCGGTGGCGCGTGCGCCGCGGCCATCTACAGCAAGATCGTCACGGCCAAGCCCAACGACGTCGATCCGCGCGCCCGGCTCGTGCCGGCTCGGCTCAACGACCATCCTAGGTGCCCCTTGTACGAGCTGCCGCCCTGGAAGTGGCGCTTTCAGCCTTGACGCTTGTACTCGGCACTAACCCCAGGTCTCCACCGAGCGTACGGTTGAATTGGACGGCCTGGCCTGCGTCGAAGCCTGCTCGCCCGCCAACCTCCGCGAGCGTCTGATACACGGCGAGCTGGCCCGGACCGCGCGCAGAACTCCCCTCGCACACCCCGATGGCAATGGTGAAACCACGGCGCCAGGCATCCGTGATGTCGTAAGTCATCGAACGTTTCGTCCAAACCCCATTGAGAAGGTCGTAAAAATCGATGTCGATGCTAAAGCTGCTCCCCTTGAGGATGTCGGAGACGAGCCTGGCCTTGTACTTGATACCTGAAGCAATGAGCTTCTCGCCCTTGGTCTTGTGGCTATCGTTCTGAGCAGCATTCGATTCGGGAACCGAACCGAATGTCCCCACGAACGGCGTCGCTCCCTTCAAGGCAGTGCCTCCGACAAGGCCCAGCTGGACCCAGCCTCTGGCCTCAGGAGACAGTCTGTCGAGCGCCATCTGGTATCCGCACTCGGCCGCGTATTGGTTAAACAAGGCGTCCACTTTTGATTGGGCGGCGTTCATAGCATCGGCGCCTTGGCTCTTCGCCGCATCTAGAAGGGCCTGCGCATTATCCCTCACACGGTTCGCTACTCACCTGTTCAGCCTCGCCGAGTATCATCTCCGGAACGTTCTCACCGTTGATGACACGGCGAGCGTAATCCATTCCCTGCTGCGCTTCGGGTGGCAGCCTGTCGCGAACGGTGTTGTAGGCAACCTCGGTAACGGCCTGTCCGCTCGCAATACCGAACACGACCTCGTCGGCAACCTTGAGGACGTCCTTCACCGACTTGTCGAGAGGAAGGACATCAATGGCAAGGCGATCGAGGCGCTCTCCCCTACCGATGGCGACAGCGGCATTGAAAGCCATACCTGATGCGGGCTGTTCGGGGAGTGCCCCACCTATCCCGTCGAGGAGGGATTGATCGATAGGCTCTCCCTCGGCAAGCGAGACTGTGGTGTTGATGATAAAGCTAAGGGCGGTTCCGAACACTGGGACATTCGAGGCAATCATCGCGATGCCGCGTGCGGCGATTGGAAGCGCGTCCAGAACGTCCGACCATGTCGCTTCGAGCGGCGTCTCAGACTTCTGACACCATAGAAACTCCCACTCACCCTCGCTCCCCCAGCGCATCTTCCTCTCGCCGGGAATGCGAACCCAGCGAGGAGGATTCGGCATGCCGGGAACGGGTCTGGGCGACGGGATCCAGTAAACGCTCTGCCAGCGCATCCACTCTTCGGGACTGATAAAGTCGGGCTTATACCCGCTATTGGGTCCTTCGACCCAAACGTAACCCTTTTGCTGATTGCGCCCCGTCACATTGTCGGACTCGCCGGTCGCGTCTTCTACCTGAAGACCAACCATCCTTTTGGGAGCAGTGCGGTTTCCGTTGCCAGGGTCGTCACCGTCATGAATCAGATAGGTCTGCCAGACCGGCGCACGATCGCCACGACAGCGTTGTTCCCGATGCACGCCTGGCCGGTTTATGAACCGCTTATCGAACGCGGCCGGATCGTTGTTATCGACCATGTAGGTGTGGCGCGGATCCTCAAACATCCGCCTGGGCGTGCTCATGTGATGATCCTTCCCTTGACCGATGCTGCCGGATACATGGCGGAACCCTGACCAGTAATGATGAAACTCGCTGCAGCCGTGCGATCAGGCTGTCTCCAAGCTGACGGGGTAGAAGACCGCCAAGACTGGGATAACCAGACGCCCATCCTGTCCGAGGGCTTAAGACACTTAGCGGATCCCTGTTCGGCCGAAAGCGGTCATGATTTGCCGGCAACATGACTGCTGGAACCGATAATTCCGTCGGCCGTGCCAGCCGCTGACGCCTACAGTTTTTTAAGTCTTGCTGAAATTGATTAAGAATACGAGAACAGCTGGGATGCTCGCACAGCTAAAAGTCCGTTTGAGAATGCCTCAATGGCTGGTTCTGCGGAACGATCTCAGAGGCGCGGCGGGGAATCCCCTTTTCCTGCGATGTCGCTGTGCTTGGCCCTGACATCGCGCTAGCGTTCTAGGTGACTGCGATGCGGCCCGCGTGCTGTTCGATCCATAGGTTGCCGCACAGCGTCAGAGCGGCGCAGCCCGCCATTACCAGGGCCGGCGCCGGCGGCATGCCGGTTGACAAAACGGGGAGAGCAAGATGCCAGACACCGACAAATTGCACCAATTCCTGGGAAAAATGGTCACTGATATGGGCGCTGCGATGAACGCATCGCTCGTTCTCATCGGGGATAAACTGGGTCTGTTCAAGGTGCTTGCCGATAAGGGGCCTATGAGTTCTGACGAGCTCGCGAAGGCAACGGGCACCCACGAGCGGTATGTCAGGGAGTGGCTGTCTTCGCAGGCGGCCTCTGGCTATGTCGAATGCGATGGGAAGAGCAAGTTCAGCCTGACCGCCGAGCAGGCCATGGTCTTTGCGGACCCGGAAAGTCCTGTCGCAATGGCGGGAGCTTTTGATGTGATTGCAGCGGCTTGGCGGGATGAACCGAAGATAACGGAAGCATTCACGTCGGGGAAAGGCGTCGGCTGGCATGAGCATCATCCCTGCCTTTTCCGCGGGACCGAGCGCTTCTTTCGGAGTGGCTATAAGGCAAATCTCGTCAGTAGCTGGCTACCCGCACTTGACGGCGTGGTTCAGAAGCTGGAAGAGGGCGGAATTGTTGCCGATGTGGGATGCGGCCATGGCGCGTCGACGCTTATCATGGCAAAGGCTTTTCCGAAGGCGGAATTCGTAGGATTCGACTATCACGATGCTTCAATTCAGCGCGCACGGGAGGCCGCGAAAGAAGCCGGCTTGGCTAAGCGCGTAAAGTTCGAAATTGCCAAGGCGAAGGAGTATCCGGGCAAATATGACTTGGTTTGCTTCTTCGATTGTCTCCATGACATGGGTGACCCTCAAGGAGCGGCAGCCCACGTTCGCCAGACGCTAAAGCCCGATGGTGTGTGGATGATCGTCGAGCCATTTGCGAATGACACCCTCGCAGAGAATTTGAATCCTGTTGGGCGGCTCTACTACGGGGCCTCAACAATGTTTTGTACGCCGGCATCACTATCGCAGGAGGTCGGCCTGGGACTAGGCGCTCAGGCGGGTGAGGCTCGATTGCGGGAAGTGGTCACGAACGGTGGCTTCACTCGCTTTCGACGGGCGACGGAAACGCCGTTCAATCTTATCTTCGAGGCTCGATCGTAGTTTCACTTAAGCCGCCGACCGAAGGGGCCACCGCCGGTCACAATAGTTCCTTTGGAGTGACACCGGCGTGACTCCGAGGAGCCAATCCGACATCAAGGGTCGTTCTCGCTGCTTTGGAGAATTGCGGCGGCTCGGTGCGGGCGCGACACAGGAGTTAGACGCAAGCCCTCTAACCGCAGTTCTCCGGGTAGGCAGTCGCCACGAGCTTGCCGCCAGTCAGGCTGACCGACTTTGAGGCCCGGGCCTTCGTGCCGCTCGGGTTCTCGCAGCTATCCGAATAGACTTCGGGGATGGACTGGACGACGCTTGTCGCGCTGTTGGGTTGGAGCTTCACGGCGTCGATGCTCATGATGAGCTGACCCATGTTGTAGATGCTCGCCTCGAGCAGGACTTCGCTGTTTTTGTCGCCGTCGATGTCCACGGCGCCGCGCAGCTGGGCATATTGCGTCGCCGCCGGCAGATCGTAAGTCGCAACGACGTCCTTGCCCTTCATCGCGACGATCACCTGGCCGGCCGTCTCGGGAAAGGGCTCAGCCGCAATCGGCGCGGTGAGCGACAGAAGGAAGAAATCCACCTCGCCGGCCGTCGCCAATTGGCCCCTGACCTCGCCCAGCACGACAAAATCCTTGCCGAGCGCCTTCACCGCATCGCTCGATACGGCGGCGAGCGCCGTCGAGATTCGCGCTTTTTCCGCAGCGTTGACGCCGGGCTGGGCATCCCGGAACTGCAAGTCCCGATAGTCCAGCAGGACGCCGTCCTGGGCATAGGCCAGATCCGCGGCCGGCAGCAAAGCGAGCGCAGCGAGGGCGACATAGAGGTTTTTCACGGGGAAGGTCTCCTTCACGAGGAAATATCCCGGGCGGCCGGCAGGTTGGTGGCGATCATGAAGGACCATGCCGCGACAGCGCCGACCCACAGGATGAGGACATAGGAAATCTTGCGGCATACCGAGGTGGTGCCGCGCAGCGGCGAGGGCGTGATCGACGACGCCGGCGGGCAGGAAGCTCAGCGACCAAGCGATCCCCGCGCCCACGATCAGCGGCCAGACGGCATCGGGGCGCCAAGCGGACAGGGGTGGATATACGAAGCCAACGATCGGATAGGCCAGGTAATAGAGGACGTAGCCCAGCATTCCCAGACTGAGGAAGCTCCCCAGGATGGCGGCGGCAATGCCGGCGAGAGACCATTTGATCGACCAGAAATAGCGAAGCACGGCCACCGCGGCTCCTCCCGGCGAAAGGAAGGCTCTGTCGGGGCAGAGCCGCCCAATACAACCCCGGAGTGCATCGCGGGGTTCCCGTCGGACAGGCGCCACGTTCCGAGTGGCTATGCGGATGGTCTGTCGTTCGGCCTAGTCCCCGGCGATCGACATCAATCCGGCAGGCCGGCCTTTCGCAGACCGTCGAGGACCATCTCCAGCGACGCTTGGCTCCGGATGGGCAGAAGCTGTCGCAGCCCGGAAACGGTCGTCCCGGGCGCCAGCGACAGGTACTTGATGAGCGCGGCTCGCGCCTCCGGCAAGCGGTCGAGTTGAACATATGCGGGAATCAGGCCCCAATAGATCGAGTCCCAATCGGGATTGAGGGAGGCCGACCGTTCGGCCAGCTCCAAGGCCTCGGCGGGGCGGCCGCTGAAGAGATGGGACCATCCCGCAACCATCAGATACATATAGAAGCTGGGATCCAGCGGACCGAGAGCCATGGCCCGTTCGATGCGGGCCAATGCGTCTTGCGGATCGCCCGCGAAAACCAGGGCAGCCCCCGCCATGCCATTGACGAACCCCGAACCGGGGTTTCGCTCGAGCGCGCGGCGCACAGCGTCGAGACCGGCGCGATAGTCCCGCGCCACCATTACCAGGACAAAGCCGGCGAGCACCACCGCAACCGCATCGTCGCTGCCGGCGGCAAGCGCCCGCCGAGCCAACGCGACCGCGGTCTCCGCATCGTCTGCGCTGGCGGAGGCCCATCCCCGTGTGTTCCGTTGCTCATAGCACCACGCCGCATGGGCCAACGCCGGCGCATAGGTCGGTTCGATTTCGACCGCTTTGTCGAGAAGGGCGATGCCCAACAGATTTTCATCCGGTCGCATGGCGTATATATGGGATAGCGCGCGAAGAAAGAGATCGTAGGCATCGAGATTTTCGACCGGCTTGCGGCGCGCTCGTTCGATCTCCGCTTTACGCATCGTCGGTTCGATGGCGCCGACCACGCTCGCGGTGACCTTGTCCTGCAGATCGAAGACATCGTCCAGGCCGCCGTCGAACCTGTCAGCCCACAGATGGGCGCCCGTCGCCGCATCGATCAGCTGGCCCGTGATGCGCAACCGACTTCCCGATTTACGGACACCACCCTCCAGCACGTAGCGCACACCCAGTTCCTTGGCCACCTGACGCACGTCCACCGCCCGCCCCTTGTAGGTAAAGGTCGAATTTCGCGCGATCACGAACAGCTGACTAAATCGGGAGAGGGCTGTGATGATGTCTTCGACCATTCCGTCGACGAAATACTCTTGTTCCGGATCTCCCGACATATTCGTGAACGGCAGGACGGCAATCGAAGGCTTGTCGGGCAAGCTGGGAGCCGCGGCGGGCGCAATCGGCGGCATGGACTCCCCGTGCGTCACGGGCTTCGTCTTTGCGGGGACGCCGACCGCCAGCGAATAGAGCCGCAACGGTTCGGCAATGTTCTTGAGCTGGGTGTGACCGAGATCGCTGACCGAGAGGTCGAGCCTCGCTTTCACCTGGCGATAGGCGTCCTCGGATAGACAGATGGCGCCTGGCGCGGCGACACTCTCCAATCGCGATGCGATGTTGACGCCGTCCCCCATCAGGTCGCCGTCGCTCTCCTCGACGACATCGCCGAGGTGAATGCCGATGCGGAACTCGATGCGGCGCTCCGGCGGAAGGCCGGCGTTGCGCTCGATCATCGCATTCTGGACCTCGATAGCACAGCGCACGGCGTCGACGACGCTGCGAAACTCCACGAGGGCGCCGTCGCCGGTACGCTTCACCACGCGCCCATTGTGCACGGCAATTGTAGGATCGATCAGGTCGCTGCGGAGCGCACGCAGCCGCGCCAGCGTGCGATCCTCGTCGGCGCCGGTGAGGCGACTGAAGCCCACCACATCAGCGGCCAGAATCGCTACGAGTTTCCTTCGTTCGGCCATTCGTCCTTCTTCTTTCGGTGCTTAACCTATCATGCGCCCGTAGCGAATGCGCAATCTCTGCGCCGGAGGTGCCGGACAGGCTGCCCCGGGGTCGCCTCTCGTAGGTAGAGCGGTCGTCGTGGAAGGCATAACACCATGTTCACAAGTTTGGCGCAGGATAGGCGAACGGGGCTTTCTGTCGGGGGACCGCATGGTCGTGGACCACAGCAGGGTCGACCGAACCAGCGCCATGGGAGCTACAGTCTGGCCTGACGGCACCGGCTTCCGCACCTGGGCGCCGAACGCTCGTGCCGTCTCCCTCGTCGCCGGCGCAGGGCTGTCGGCGGCGGCGCAGGATCCGGCCTGGCGCCCCGACCGACAGGATAGCCTCGCACCGCTGGGCGATGGCAGCTGGGGCGGCTTCCTTGCCGGGTTGGGCGACGGGGAGCCCTACATGTTCTTCATCGATGGCGCCGGCAGCACCGGCTGGAAGCGCGATCCTTTCGCGCGCGAGCTGACGATCGCGCCCGCGTTTCCCGACAGCTTCTGTGTCGTGCGCGATCCAGCTTCCTATCCCTGGCACGACCAGGCCTGGCGGCCACCCCCGTTCGCCGATTTGATCATCTATCAGCTCCATATCGGCACATGGTGGGCACAGGATAGTGCCGGGCACGACGTCCGGGCGACACGGGGTGGTACGTTCCTCGACGCCGCGCAGAAGCTCGGCCATCTCCGGGATCTTGGCGTGACCGCTGTCCAATTGCTGCCGGTGCAGGAGTTCGAAACCGCGTTCAGCCTCGGTTATAACGGTGTCGACTACTTCTCGCCCGAGGGCGACTACGCCGTGACACCGCGCGAGCTGCCGGGACAACTGGCAGAGATCAACGCGATGCTGGCGTCATTCGGACGACCCGCCCTGACCCCGGACCAGCTGGCACCCGGCGTCAATCAGCTGAAGTGTCTCGTCGATCTCTGCCATCTGCACGGCATCGCCGTGATCCTCGACCTCGTCTACAACCATGCCGGCGGCGGATTCGACGATCGCAGCATGTGGTTCTATGACCGCCAGACGAATGGCGATCTGAACCATAGTCTCTTCTTCACCGATCAAGGCTGGGCCGGCGGACAGATCTTCGCCTATTGGAACCAGTGGGTCGCGCAGTTCCTGATCGACAATGCCCGGTTCTTCCTGGGCGAGTATCGAAATCGACGGGATACGCTACGACGAGGTGCGGGTGATCGAGAACAATGGCGGACGCGAATTCTGCCAGCACCTGACGGAGACCGTGCGCGCGAGGAATCCGGCGGCGATCCAGATCGCGGAATACTGGAACCCGGACCGTCCTTCCGCGGTGCTGCCGCCGCCCGATGGTCTCGGCTTCGATGCCGAGCTTGGGGATGGTCTGCGCGACGCGCTGCGCGGTCTGCTGGCACAGGCCGCAGGCGGCGCCTCCGCCCCGCTCGATTTCTCCGCCGTGGCCAGTTCGCTCGTGTCACCTGCGGGCTTTCCCGATGCCTGGCGCGCCGTGCAGTTTCTGGAGAACCAGGATCTCACCTATGCCGGCCATGCCGGCGCCGCCCGCATATCGATGCTGGCGGATGCGTCGGACCGGCGATCCTGGTACGCCCGCAGCCGCAGCCGCGTCGTCACGTCGTTGCTGCTCGCGGCACCTGGGATTCCGTCGCTGTTCATGGGCGAGGAGTTCCTCGAGGACAAGAACTGGAGCGACGACCGCCGTGCGGGCGGGCTGATCTGGTGGGAAGGGCTGGACGACCCCAATCCGGCGATGCGCGACTTCCTGCGCTGCGTCATGGACATGGTGCAGCTTCGCCGCACCCAGCCGGCGTTGCGCGCCGCCGGCGCTCGAGTCTCCGCATGTCCGGAATTACGACCGCATCATCGTGCTGCACCGCTGGGTCGAAGGGGAAGGCCGCGACGTCGTCGTCATTGCGAGCCTCGACGAAGCCCCGAAGCACGGCTATGCGATCGGCCTGCCGTTCGCGGGGCGGTGGCGCGAGCTGTTCAATAGCGACGTCTACGACAACTTCCCGAATCCTGGTGCGGTCGGAAACGGTGGCGCCGTCCAGGCCTCCGGCCCGCCCCTGGATGGCTTCGGCGCATCGGCCGCGCTCACCCTGCCGGCAAACGGCGTGATCGTGCTTGCGCGCGAATGATAAGCGACAGCTTGCCGAAGTCAGTCTTGGCTTACCTGGAGTTGGCCGTCACCGACGGCAGGTCACCAAAAACCAATCCGCGGGCGTGGCGCGCGATCATCACGTTTTCGTCGGTGGGGATGACGTAGACGGCGATCCTGCTTCCGGGATCGCTGATGCGGCGGGCATTCCTTGCATTGGCTTCGTCGTCGAGGGTCACCCCCAGCCACCCGCAGGCGCGGCAGATCGCGGAGCGCACCGGTGCTGCATTCTCTCCGACACCCGCGGTGAACACCAGCCCGTCCAGCCCGGCGAGAGCGGCGGCCAGGGATCCGATGTGGCGGCTGACGCGATAGCAGAAGACCTCCACCGCAAATTTCGCGCGTGCGTCCGGGCTCGAGAGCAGGTCGCGAAAGTCGGAGGAGACCCCGGAAAGCCCGAGCAGGCCGGAGCGGCGGTAGAGCAGGTCCTCCACGGCCTGGGGCGTCATGCCCTTCTCGCGGATGAGGTGGAGCACCGCGCCCGGATCGAGCTCGCCGCAGCGGGTGCCCATGGGCAGGCCGTCCAGGGCGGTGAATCCCATCGTCGTCGCCTGGGAGACCCGGTCGCGGAGCGCGCAGAGCGAGGCGCCGTTGCCGAGATGGGCCACGACCACGCGGCCCTCGGCGATCTCCGGCGCCGCCGCGGCCAGGGACGAGGCGATGTATTCATAGGAAAGGCCATGAAAGCCGTAGCGGCGTATCCCCTCGGCATGCAGCTCCCAGGGCAGGCCGAAAGCCTGCGCCACCTCGGGCACGGTGCGATGAAAGGCGGTGTCGAAGCAGGCCACCTGCGGAAGATCGGGATTGAGCGTCAGCGCCGTCCTGATCGGCGCCAGATTATGCGGCTGATGCAGGGGCGCCAGGCGGACGAGGGAGTCGAGCTCGTCCAGCAGCGCCGGCGTCACCCGCGCGGGTTGCGCATGGCGCGTGCCGCCATGCACCACCCGGTGACCCAGAACGTCGAGCTTGCGCCCCCGGAGGCGTTCCCGGCCCCAGGGGAGCAGCGCGGCCAGCACGTCGCCCGGCGTCGCCGGGGGCCTTTCCCCGAGATCGGGCGGCGCGACGGGTTCGTCGTCGGGTCCCACGGCCCGGGCCTTCGGCCGGACGCCGATGCCGTCGACCTGGCCCGACAGTATCCGTCGTTCGCCGTCGTAGAAGCTGAACTTCAGGGAAGAGGAGCCGGCGTTGATGACGCCGACGAGGGGTTCGGTCATGTTCGTCCTCTACGCTGCCGGTTCGTGGCGGGCTCAGCCCAGAATGTGGTAGCCGCCATCGACATAGAGCGTCTCGCCGGTCATGGCAGCGGCATAGGGGGAGGCCAGGAAGACGCAGGTCGCGCCGACCTCCTCGATGGTGACCAGGCGGCGGGCCGGCGCGCGGTCGGCGACCCGCGCCATCAGCTCATCGAAGTCGGGTATGCCGCTCGCCGCCCTCGTGGCGAGAGGACCCGGGCTGACGGCGTGGACGCGGATTCCCTTCGGGCCGAGCTCCACCGCCATATAGCGGACCGCGCATTCCAGCGCCGCCTTGACGGGCCCCATGATGCCGTAGTTCTCGATCACCTCTTCCGCGCCGAGATAGCTCATGGTGATCATCGTTCCGCCGGTCTGCATCAGCCCCTCCGCCCGGCGCGCCAGATCGAGGAAGGACCAGCAGGAGACATCCATCGCGGTCAGGAAGCCGTCCCGCGGACAGTCGACGACCCGGCCCTCGAGCGCCTGCTTCGGGGCAAAGGCGATCGAGTGCACCAGGATGTCGAGCCGCCCCCAGCGGGCCGTGATGGCGTCGAAGAGCGCGTCGAGCTGGGCGGGATCGCGAACCTCCAGCGGCATGAACAGGGGTGCCGCGACCGCCTCCGCCAAGGGCTCGACATGGGGCCGGGCCTTCTCGTTCAGATAGGTCATCGCGATCTCGGCGCCGGCCCGGTGCATCGCCTGGGCGCAGCCCCAGGCGATGGACCGGTCGTTGGCGACCCCGACAATGAGGGCCTTCCGTCCGGTCAGGACGGGCGGCAGACTCCCGCTTGCGGTCTCGTCGGACATTGGCATGCGTCTCCCGAATTCGAGGTGGGGCTGGCGCGAATGCGCCAGTTCGGCTCAGGCGATGGCGGCGGATGAATTTCGGCGCCTGGCCTCGGCCACCAAACTCGCAACCGCGCAGGATGCCAGGCGCGTTATCACGGAGTCCGCCCGGCTGGTCAGGATGATGGGCACGCGGGCGCCGAGCACGATGCCGGCGGCATCCGCGCCCGCCAGGAAAGTGAGGCTCTTCGCCAGCATGTTGCCGGCTTCCAGATCGGGCACGACCAGCACATTCGCCCTGCCCGCGACCGGCGAGACGATGTGCTTTATGGCGGCGGCTTCCTCGCTGATCGCGTTGTCGAGGGCGAGAGGCCCGTCGAGAATGGCGCCGGTGATCTGACCGCGGTCGGCCATCTTGCACAAAGCCGCCGCCTCGACGGTCGAGGGGACCTTGGGATTCACCATCTCCATCGCGGAGAGGATGGCAACCCGCACCTCCGGCAGGCGGATGGCATGCGCGAGATCGATGGCGTTCTGGACGATGTCCACCTTGTCTTCCAGGCTCGGGCTGATGTTGACCGCGGCATCCGTGATGATCAGGGCCTCTTTCAGGCCGGGTACATCCATCACGAAGCAATGGCTGATGCGACGCGCCGTCCGGATCCCCGTCTCCCGAGCCACCACCGCCCCCATCAACTCGTCGGTATGGAGGCTTCCCTTCATCAGGGCCTCGGCCTTGCCCCGCCGGACGAGATCGACCGCCTTCGCCGCGGAGTCGTGACTATGGGCCAATTCGACCAGCTCCAGCCCCGAGATGTCCATTCCCAGGGCTTGCGCAGCCTCCTGCATCCGTGCCGGTGGCCCGACGAGAATGGGCGCGATCAGCCCGAGCCTGAAGGCCTCGAGGGCCGCCCCCATCGAGGGCTGGTCGCAGGGGTGGACGACGACCGTGGGCACCGGGGGCAGCGTCTTGGCGTAGCTGACGAGCCGCTGGTACCTCTCATGCGAGGTGGCCTCCGCCGTGTCCATGGATCTACTCCGCCGCCTCGTGCCGCCGGCGCTTCGGCGTCTGCCGGCCCGGCACCGGACCCGTGAAGATCGCTTCGATGCGCTGCAGCCTGCGCTTGGCTTCCTCGGGCAGGGCCCCGCGGGCCGAGAGCAGGCGGCGGAGCATGGCCATGGCCGCTGCGCGCTCTTCCTGGTCCTCGGGCAGCAGGTCAGGCAGCGCCGCGACGGCGCGCTCTTCATCCTGATGGACGATCAGATACTGCTCCCGCAGCACCTCCTTGAACCGCGCCATGCCGATCCGCTTCGCAGGCGGCAGCGCGGCGGAGATCTCCTTGAGCACGGCGAATCCGCGCTCGTCGACCTTGCGCTCGGGATGGTTCACGTAGATCAAGGCGCGAAGGACGGCCTCGATCATGCCGCCCTTGTCGATGCGGCGTTCAAGCTCCAGCGCCAGCCGGCCGGCGGCGAGGTCGCGGCCGAGGTCCCGGCCGATGCGCCGGGGCTTCGCGCCGCCCTCGGCGCCCAGGCCCACCATCGCCTGCAGCAGGGGCGAGCCATAGATATTGAAGAAGAGGGACTCCTGCATCTGATCGCGCATCTGCGTCCAGCTTTCGAGGCCGGCGACGATCGAGTCCGAGATCGCGTTCTGCGCGACGAGCCAGGGATTGTCGGGGCTTCGCCGGCCGGCGCTCGTTGCGGACGGCCTCGGCCGCGGCGCGGACCGGCGCCATGGCGGGGTTCGAATCGGCGAACATCTCGAAACGAAGACGGTTGGGATGCAGGCGCCGGAGCAGATCGGCCGATTGCGGCGAGGCGATGTGCTGGACGAAGGGCGCCAGGCAAGCGCGGTAGAGGCCATGGTTGATCTCGGAAACCCGGGCAGCGGCGGCGAAGCAGCGCTCCTCCTCGGGGGTATTGCCGCCGAGGGCGCGGATGTCGTCGAGGCTTCGCCCCTCCAAGGCGAAGAGGTAGTCGCCCGTCACGAGCTGCGGGTTCTCCGTGCCCTCATCCACGCCGGTGATGACCGCCTCGTACAGGCCCGGCGGCATGAGGTCGATCAGATCCATGCATTGCGTGAATTCCCCATGCTCCTTGGTCGCCACCTTGCCCGACACGAAGATCCCGAGATGGCCGATGCTCTGATGCAGCGAGTAGACGATGGTCTGGCCCGCCGCCACGATCTCGCTCTCATGCTCGTACAGATCGAGGATCCAGCCCAAGGCCTGCTGCGGCGGCGTTATATCGTCTCCGTGGGAGCAGAAGACGACGATCGGCGAGCGGATATTGCGCAGATCGACCACCGTGCCGTCGGCGCTCCGCAGCTCGCCGGAGGACAGCTTGTTGCCGATGAACAGCTCGTCGGCGATCGACTGCATCTCGACGGCATTGAGCAGCACCGGGCTGCCCCACCATTTCTCGAATTCGAGAAAGCGGGACGCCTCGGTATCCACCTTCGAATAGACGTCGTAGGGCTTCTTCCAGAGCGTGTTGGCGGGGTGGAGCGATTCGAAATTCGCCACCAGATTGGCGCCGTCGAAGATGCCCTTGCCCAGATCCCCCACCATGGCGGTCAGCCAGCTGCCGCCCAGAATGCCGCCGAGATAGCGCATCGGGTTCTTCCCGCGCACGCCCGCCCAGTAGGAGAGCGGCGATCCCGCCAGCAGGATGGGGCCGGCGAGCTCGGGGTGGATCGCGGCCATCATCATGATCTGCCAGCCCGCCTGACAATTGCCGATCAGGCAGGGCTTGCCCTCCGCCGCCGGGTGCCGTGCGGCCACCTCCGTGACGAATTGCGCTTCGGCGTGGCAGACATCCTCGACGGTCTGCCCCGGCACCGGCTCCGGCAGGAATCCGACGAAATAGCAGGGATGTCCCGCGGCAAGGGCGACGCCGATCTCGCTGTCATGCTTCATCCCGCCGATGCCGGGGCCGTGGCCGGCGCGGGGATCGAAGACGATGAAGGGACGCTTGCGCGAATCCGTCACGACGCCTTCCGGCGGCAGGACCCGCACCAGGGCATAATTTACCGGGCGCGGCAGGCTGCGGCCGTCCAGGATCACCTCGACCCCGAAGGAGAGAACATGGGGTGCCGTGCGCGCCTTCATCTCGAGATAGTTGTTGCCGCGCTCCCGCAGCACGTCGAGGAGCAGCGTCCAGCGCTGGATGGCGTCGATGGCGTATTCCTGTGCCGCGCCCGCCATCTTCAGCGGAGTCTCGAGCGCGGGCGCTTCCAGCGGGGCCGTCGATACGGGTTTGCGCGCCATGTCTGGTCTCCTATGCAGGCCATTGTGGCCGTCGAGGCAGGCAAGCGCCTTGACCTGGATCAGGCCGCCCACCCCCGGGATGTAGACTAGGATTCACCCTGCGCCAAGTAGGTTACAGTTTTCTTGTCGGCGGGCGGGGGTGGCCGGGGTTCGCCAGGCGCCGGCGTCCGAGGGTCAGCCTCTCGAGACGCGTGCCAGCCGGCGGACGATCTCGACGAGCTGGCGATGGGCAGGGCTGCCGGGGTCGCGGAATTCGTCCGCCGTATGCTCGTCTGCCAACCGGCCGAAGCGCAAAAGCTCCCGGGCGCGCTGGCGCCGATTGAGCTGCAGCTCCGATGGCCGGGAGGTGAAGAAAAGGCGGCTCATTTCGGTTCGGCCGAAAAGCTGAATGAACTCCGTCACCGTCACATAGATGAAGAACAGCACCAGGATCCACAGCGAAATGGCGACGAAGCGGCGCCATGAGAAGGTGGTCGCGAGATAGGCCGGGAAGTCTCCGGGCCAGTGGCCCTCGATGACGGCGAACCGGATGAAGCGCTCCGCGAGCCGGGCAAAGAACACGGCGATCCAGTATATCGCCGTCTTGAACAGAATCGGCTGGATCAACGGCGCCCGATCGAAGAGCCTGAGAAACGGCATCGCATTCGCCGTCAGCACCGCCTTGCCGACGACGAAAGCCGCCACGGTCGCAAGCATGAAACTGCTGACCGCGACGGCGTATTCGGCGACGAGCAGGTTCGTCGTCAGCACGATGAAATTGAAGCCGAGGAAAAAGAAGATCGTCGGCGGCAGTGCGTCCAGGAGCTCGTGAAGCAGCCGGCCGCCGATGCGCCGTGCGACCCCGAGCGCCGCACCGCCCGCGCCACGGGGGCGCTCACGCGGCAGAGGCGTCATCTCCATTGCCGGCGCTACTTCGCGGCTGCCGGGGCTGTCCTCGGCTGCATGGTGCGCACAAACTCGCCGGCGCCGGTGCCCCACTTCGAGAACACCTTCAGCGCCGTGGTCAGCGGCACATCGACCCGATGCACCCGCTCGCGTGGCAGAATGTACAGCGCTCCCGCCATCGGCGTCGGCACCGAGGGCACCAGCACCGTATACGACCCGTCCTCCAGCTCCTCGATGATCAGCGCCGGTACCAACGCCTCCTCGATCTCCACAAGCGCTGGCGCAAATGTGAGCCCGTCTGCCTGACCGGTGAAACGTGCGGCGAGGCCCCGCAGCAGCGCATAGCCGGGAAGCCTTTCGAGCACGGCCCGCTCGAAGGCTTTCTTCGCCCGCAGGCCCAGACGGGTACGCGCGATCGCCCCCGCCACGAAACAGACGGCGGCGAGCACGAGTATTGCCAGGATCTCGCGAAACGCGACGGAAGCGGGGATCGCGGCCGTGATCGGGCTCAGCAAGGCCAGGAGGCCTTTGGCGGCCTTCGCAAGCAACAGAAGTGAGACATAGATCGGCAGGACGATAAGAACGCCGCCGATCAGGGTCGTCTTGCTGAATTCGGCAAGTGCCTTCATCTGGATTCTCCTACCTCTAAATCGGGCGTGCCGAGCTACGGGAGATGCCTGGAGCGAAGCGAAGGCCCGAATCCTCGCGAGCGCACCAGCAGCCGATGTTTCCGGCTTATGCCCTGGCTTCTTGATCGCCAGCAACAATGGGCGCCACCCCGATCGCTTGCAATCGAATTTGGCGGGTCCACCGGCGACGCTGGAGCACGGCCCGGGTGGGGGCTTGGCTCAGAGCGGAACGGTCAGCTCCGTGTATGTCTCGGGCCGTCGCTTCAGCAGCGCGAAGACGGGGTTCTCTCGTACCTTCCGAAGAATCCCTGGATCCAAATCGACCCAGACCATGCTGCTCTCGAGACCGACCGCCGTGCGACTCAGCATCGAGCCGTCGGGTGCCAGAACATAGGCGCCGCCGACATGGGTGCTGTCGCCGTCGAAGCCGACCTGGTCGGAGAAGACGGCAAAAACACCGTTGTCTCTCGCCAGAACGTCATGCAGCCGGGGAGGATCGGGCCGGTCCTTGACGAGCTCCTCCTGGAATCGAAACAGCTCCTCCCTCGAAGCTTCGCGCCCGCTGCCATCGAACGTCATCGTGCCGTCGGGCCCGAACATCTTGCGGTTGGCGTGCGGCAGCAGGACGACCTCCGCTCCTTTCAGGCTCAGAATCCGCCAGCTCTCGAAGAAGTCGCTGTCATGGCAGATCGCCGTCCCGATCCGGCAGAAGCCGAGATCGAAGACATTCCATTCATAGGCCTGGCGAAAGCGGAAGAACTCATCGAAGGATGCATGCACCTTGCGCTGTATCCCGATCAGGCCGTCGGGGCCGACGAGGGTGTAGGCGTTGTAATGCGTGCCGCGAAACAATTCGCAGAATCCGTAGGCCACGACGATCCCACGGCTGCGAGCCCTGTCGTGGATCGCTCGATAGATCGGCCCGTCGAAGGGTTCGGCCGCGCGCGTGACTTCCGGCGTGCCGTTGTGTCCGGTGACCGATAGCTCGGGAAAGACGACGAGATCGCAAGCCGCGTCCGCCGCCTGGCCGATGAACTGGTCGTGCGTATCGAGATTGCGCGCCACGTCCCTGTGTCGGACATGGAGCTGCGTCGTCGCCACCCTGAACCGCTTCAATCCATCCCCTCGCGCCTGACCTGCGCTTTGCTCTCGTTCGGCGGAGGGCAGGCCCCCCGGCCAATCCACCGTCGACCTGCCTCCCGATCGATATTGAGTTAAATGTGCCGCCTATTGGTGGGTCAACAATTTTCCGGTCAATGCGACGCCAGGGAAGGGAAACTCCCCTACCTCAACCGCTATGCTCTTTGAAGGCATGCGATAGAGCCCCGGCAGTTTGCCGGGGCTCGCTTCCCCGCAGCTGACACGACACAGAGATACCGACGTGGCGTCAGTCGTCATGGGGCAGCGTCAGCGCCCGTGTCCGCCGCCGCCGAAGCCCCCACCCCCGAAGCCGCCGCCGCCGAAAGAGCCGTGGCCGAGCGAGCCACCGCCGAGAGATCCGCCCTGAAAGCCCCCTCCCGAATGGCTCATGGAGAAGCCGGAAGATGGAGGAACGTAAGCATGCGGGGAAGAAAAACTACGCTCCGGAACGTAACCACCGCCCGCCATATGGTCGTGCGGGGCGAAGCCGGCGGACGGACCGTAAGGATGAACGTAGAGGTGGTGGGGTGGAATAATGGGCCGTGGGAGATAGGCATCGCCGTCAACGAGGCAGCCGTAGATAGGATTGTAATACCAGCCCGGGATACATGGACTTTGCGCGGCGGCAGGCTCCGCTGCCGCTATGGTAGCGCCGATCCCGGCGAGCACGAGAAGTGTCCTGATGGTCATTGTAGGCCGTAACATCACGATCTCCTTTGGATTGCCTCATGCAGGTGGGATCCTTCCGGCAGGCGAAAAGCGAAAAATCGTTAAGACAAACCTAGGTATAGGTCGCTTGAACCTACGCGCGATCCAGAAGAACCCCGGTCGTCGGCAAGGCTCGAATCCGACGTGCATCCAGCGCTGCTGTGGTAGCCGCCTGCTCGTCAGACGATCCGTTCAGGACAACCCTGAAAAGGGCTAAGCGGCCTCGGATGGTGCGCGCAAACTGCTTGGCGCCTCTGGCGGCGTGGCGGCCGCGGCATGGTGACCGACGAGCCATCCGCCGACACCGCCGCTGGACCGGAAGGCAACCCTCAAGACCGTCGCCAAGACGCATAAGCGTCGCGCAATCCGCTCGAGCGCCGGTGGCGCCAGCGGCTCCAGCCGCAGCTCGATCAACTGTCCGCAGCCCGGCTGCCGGTGCACCTTGACCCGGCGCAGGGCGACACCGGCACCCGCCACCGCGCCGAGCGCCGATGGCAGAATGTCCTCGGTACCGGCCGTGGCGATCAGGAGTTCGGCGTGATTGCGGCCATCGCCGTCATAGGCCGATGGTGAGCCCGCGAGAGCCCATTGAATGACAGGCTCGTCGCCCAGGCGGGGCCAGGCGATCCTGTAGATCTCGCCGAGCCAATTGGCGACGAGGAGATGGCCGTGGGGCCGCCAGATATTCACCGGCGCCCGCTCGGGATCGTCGCTCGGGAAGTAGTCGCGGGGGATTTCCACGGGCTTGCCGGCCCGCCGGTCGCGCAGGAATTCATGGCGCAGGGTTTCGGCGTCGTATTCCAGGTGATTGAACATGTAGACGGCGCGGCGGTCGCGATCCTCAAGGAGGCAGAGCCCCAACTCCGCGGAAGAGGCGAGCACCGTCAATCCGGCTTCGGCCGGCAGATCAGCCTCGCGGATTTCGGTATGCCGCGACACCGGCACGGCAAATTCGTCGCCGAAGCCTCTGAGCAGGCGCGAGCTGCCGCTCGCGACGCGCTGGCGAAAGACGCCGAACATCTTTCGCGACAGCCTGTGCTTCGGAATGCCGTGCCGGTGATAGAGCGCGGCCTGGGCCGCCCAGCAGATGTAAAGAGCACTGATCGCCCGCGCGCGCGCCCAGTCGAAGATCGCGCAGAGCTCGGGCCAATAGGCCACTTCCTCGAAGGGCAGTGCCTCGATCGGCGCGCCGGTCACGATGAGCGCGTGGAATGGCTCATGGCGGAGACTCGACCAAGGCCGGTAGTGAGCCAAATGCTCCACTGGGGTCGAGCGCGATCGATAGCCGTCGGGCAGGCAGAGGGTGAGCTCGACCGGAATCGAGGTGGCGCCCAGCAGCCGGGCGATCTGGGTCTCCGTCACGGGTTTGTTGGGCATCAGATTGACGAGACAGACCCGCAAAGGCCGGCGGCCCCAGGCATGGAGCTGGTCGCGGCCCAGAACCTCGATGCCTTCCGCCAGCAGGGTCCGCCGCGCCGGCAGCCCCGCGGGAAGCGAGATGGACATGATTGATTCCCGATATCCCCGAAGAAAATGACGCCGGACGGGACGGGCGCTGCCGCCCCGTCCGGCTGCAGCCTCAGGCGGCCGCCGCAGGGACCATGCGCGAGGCCGTAAGCCCATGGTCGAGATCGGCCAGGATGTCATCGATATGCTCGATGCCCACGGAGAGGCGAACATAGCCTTCGGTGACGCCCGTAGCGCGCTGCTCCTCGGCCGAGAGCTGCGAATGGGTCGTGCTGGCCGGGTGGATGGCGAGGCTCCGCACATCGCCGATATTGGCGACGTGGTAGTGCATCTCCAGCGCGTCGATGAAACGGCGGCCGGCCTCCTTGCCACCCTTGAGCTCGAAGCCGACCAGCCCGCCCTGGCCGCCCTGCAGATAGGCGGCCGTGCGGCGCTTCTGCTCGGGGTCCTTATGCATGCCGGGATAGATGACCTTCGTCACCTCGGGCCGCCCCGCCAGATGTCGCGCCACGGCCTCGGCATTGGCGCAATGCTCGCGCATGCGCAAGGGCAGGGTCTCGAGCCCCTGGATGAACTGGAAGGCATTGAAGGGGCTCATGGCGGCGCCGAGATCGCGCAGCAAGGTGACGCGCGCCTTGAGGATATAGGCGATGGGGCCCAGCGGCTTCGCCGCCTCGGTCCAGACGGCGCCGTGATAGCTGGGGTCGGGCTGATTGAGGAGCGGGAAGCGCTTGGCGTGCCGCTCCCAATCGAAATTGCCGCCATCGACGATGACGCCGCCGATCGAGGTCCCGTGACCGCCGATATATTTGGTCGTCGAATGCACGACGACCGCCGCACCATGGGTGAGCGGCTGGCAGAGCACGGGGGCGGCGGTATTGTCCATGATCAGCGGCACGCCCAGCTTCTGCCCGATGGCCGCCACCTCCGCGATGGGGAAGACGGTGAGCTTCGGATTGGGCAGGGTCTCCGCGTAGTAAGCGCGGGTATTGGCATCGGTGGCGCGGCGGAAGGCCTCGGGATCGGCGGGGTCGACGAAGCGCACCTCGATGCCCATGGTCCGGAAGGTGTTGGCGAAGAGATTCCAGGTGCCGCCGTAGAGATCGGTGGAGCTGACGATGTTGTCGCCGGCCTGGGCGATGTTCTGCACCGCAATGGCCGTGGCCGCCTGGCCGGAGCTGACCGCCAGCGCCGCCACGCCGCCTTCCAGCGCGGCGATGCGCTGCTCCAGCACATCGGTGGTCGGGTTCATGACGCGGGTATAGATGTTGCCGAGCTCCTTGAGGGCGAAGAGATTCGCCGCATGCTCGGTCCCGTGGAACTGGTAGGAGGTCGTCTGGTAGATCGGCACCGCCACCGCTCCGGTCGTGGGATCGCTGCGGTAGGTCCCGCCATGGAGGACGAGAGTTCTGGGCATTCCTCGACTTGGTCATCGCGTCGTTTCCTTTTACGTGCTGGGTTGAAATGGAAGAGGGATCTAGGCGGCCGCCGGGCGATGCCGGTCCGCCTTGTTGCGCAGGAGATGCGCCAGGATGGCGGCGTTGACCGCGTCCCTATGGGTGAGGGGGAGCATGTGGCCCGCCCCGTCGATGGTCTGCAGCCGGCTGGCCGGCAGGCTTTCCGCCAGCAGCTCGGCGATGCGCCGGGTCGGCCGCGGGGAGCGCGCGCCCGAAAGGATCAGCGTCGGGACGGCGATCCGCTCATAGGCGGCGCGGGGCGTGGATTCCGTCGTCGCCGCCCAGAAATCGAGCGCGACCTTCGGCGTATGCCGGGCAAGGGCGCCCTGAAGCTCGGGCTTCGCGCGCAGCCAGGCGCCCTGGCCGTTCCAGTAGTCGACGAAGCGGGCCATGGCGTGCCGGTAGTCGCCGCTGGCCGCGGCCCCCGACACCAGGGTCGCCACCTCCATCACCTCGCCGAAGAGGTCGCGATTCGCTGGAGAGGGCGCCTCCTGCCGCAGCAGATGGAAGGCCACCGGCTCGATCAGGACGAGGCTCAACAGCCGCTCCGGCTGTTGCATCGCCAAGCGCAAAGCGACGGCGCCGCCATAGGAATGGCCGATGAGGTGGAAGGGTCCCCGCCCGGCATCCGCCAGCACCGCCTCGGCCAATGCGGCTTCCTCGGCGAGCGCGAAGGGACCATGGCCGGGCCAGGGATCGCTCTCGCCATAGCCGTAGAGGTCCGGCGCCACGACGCGCCAGTCCGAACGCAGGGTTTCCGCCAAGGCCTGCCATTGTGCCCCGGCACTCGCCGTGGCGTGGAGCAGGAGAACAGTTTCGCCGGATCCCGTCGCCGCATAGGCGACTCGCGCGCCGTTCAGCTCAATCTTGGGCATGCTTGACCCGGGCCGAGCGCCCTGCGATGCCGCCGGCCCGATACCAGACCTGGCTGCGATGCATGCCGATGTCCTTCAGCTGCCAATCGCTCAATGATTGCAGGCCGCGGACCGCGATCCGCGAATGATGGCCGCCGCGCAAGCGGCGCAGGATCGCCCGGAGCCGCGCGAAAAGGCCCTCGACGGCAGGGGCGGGGCGCTTGGCCGTGTTGTGGGCCAAACCGCGGCCCCGTGATCCCGTGTACTCAAAAGCACGCATGTTTCTCTTCGTCTCCATCTTCCGGTGTGGCGCCTGTGGTCGCGCCCCTTTTGTTGCAATCGCCCTAAAAAACGTGTTAGATACCACAGCTCGTTGGTTAATTTTGTGTTACTTCCAACATCGTGGCGTTAAGGATGAGATAGAGTGCGGAGTGCGCGGCGTGAATGACTGATCCGCCGGATGAGTTGACCGACTGACCGGCGGCCGAGGGGTAGGCGTCATGGATGCGTTGTCGGATGTGTTGCAGACCGTCAGGTTGACGGGCGGCGTCTTCGTGGAGGCGCGCTTCACCGCGCCTTGGTGCGTGGCTTCCAGCTTTACTTCCGAAGATTGCCGGCCGTTTATCGACAATCCCGTTCAGCTCATCGCCTACCACTATGTGACGCGGGGCCGATGGTGGCTGCAGGTGGCGGGGGAGGACCCCGTGGAAGTGCGCGCCGGCGAAGCGGTGCTGCTGCCGCGCAACGACCCGCATGTGCTGGGCAGCCATATCGGTCTTCGCCCGGTCTGCGCCCGCAGCCTCGTCAAATCGGAGGAGGGCGGTGGTCTCACCCGAATCGTCCATGGCGGCGGCGGCGAGGCCACGCATATGGTCTGCGGCTTTCTCGCCAGCGACCAGCATCGGAACCCGCTGATAACGACTCTGCCGCGGGTGCTGAAGATCGACATGACGCAGACGGGATCGGACGAGTGGATCGAATCCTCCCTGCGCTTCGCGCTTCGCGGATTGAGCGAGGGACTGCTCGGCGCATCGACTGTCATGTCGAAGCTCTCCGAGCTGATGTTCGTCGAGGCGGTGCGCCGCTATGCGGACACGCTGCCGCCCGAGGAGAGGGGCTGGCTCGCCGGTACGCGCGATCCCTATGTGGGTCGGGCGCTCGCCCTGCTGCATGGCAGGACCGATCAGCGCTGGACCGCGGAATTTTTGGCCGCGGAAGTGTCGCTCTCCCGCTCGGCCTTCAGCGATCGCTTCACCGCGGTCGTCGGCATGCCGCCCAAGCGCTACATGATCTCCTGGCGCCTGCATGTCGCGAAGGACAAGCTGCGCGAAGGATGCAAGCCCATCGCGCAGATTGCCCATGAGGTCGGCTATGAAGCGGAGGCGGCCTTCAATCGCGCCTTCCGGCGCGAATATGGCGTGCCCCCGGCGACATGGCGCCGACAGGCACAGCCGGCCGGTCAATAGCGGCGCCCGTGCGATTACGCTGGAGGTAATTGCACGGCCCCGGGGTGATCGCCAGGATCGGGCCCGCAGCTTCAAGGAGCGGGCGAGTGGCAGGATCCAGCTTCAGGGCGATCGCGCCAAGACCGGATGAGACAGCGCCGCAACGGCCCTTGCCGTCGGTTCACGCGGCCGAGATGCGCGCCGCGGAAGAATCCCCGCGATGGGCTTCGCTCTTTCCTCCGGGCAGGCTGGCGCGCTGGCTCGAACATCTCATCGCCTGGTATCAGGGTTTCGCCGATCGTCGACTGCTCGCGAGCCTCGACGACCGACAGCTCCGCGATCTCGGCATCGATCGATCCGCCGTCGGCGGCGACAGCACGAGCTCGTACTGGCGTTTGCGTGAGCCGGGTAGAACGGATAGCGCCCTCGAGCGGCAGCGCGGCCGCGAGGAACGTGGGTCTTAGAGTAGAATCACATTCTTCCGTCACCCCGGCGAAAGGGGTGGGGAGTCGGTTCAAGGTGATCGAAGATCGCTCTCGCTGGCCGGAGGCCTGGTTCTGCTGTTGAATGTCCTGTGGCGCATCAAACCGATCCGGAGCGACAGGGCCATGGCTGATGCGGTGCAGCGGAATTTCGGCGATCACCTGCGCTGGTGGCGAAAGCGGCGCGGGCTGTCGCAACTCGAGCTGGCGGGCGTCGCCGGGACCTCCCAGCGCCATCTCAGTTTCTTGGAGTCGGGGCGCGCGGCCCCGAGTCCGCAGATGGTCATCGGTCTGGCGGCGGCATTGAATGTGTCGCTGCGCCAGCAGAATGCCTTCCTGCTCTCGGCCGGCTATGCGGCCGTCTGGCGCGAGGGGAAATTGGGCGCGCCAGAGCTGGCCCAGGTGGACGCCGCCCTCGATCACATTCTGGCCCAGCAGGAGCCTTTCCCGGCCTTCGTCGTGGACAGGCATTGGAATCTGAAGCGCGCCAATGGCGGGGCGGCCCGCCTCGTCGCCTTCATCCTGGGTGCGGTGCCGGAAGGCCCGGTCAATCTGGCCGATGCGCTTCTGTCGCCTTCCGTCATGCGGCCCTTCGTCGTGAACTGGAAGGAGGTGGCGCTCCACTTCATCCGCGGCGTTCAAGCCGACGCGATCGCAGATGCCTCCCCCGAAGCCTCATCGCTGCTCGCCCGCCTGCTGTCCTATGACGGATTGCGCGAGCTGTCCCATTCCGCCGCTTTGGAGGAGGCACCGCGGCCCTTGCTTCCGATCCACCTCCGAAAGGGCGAGATGTCGCTGCGGGTCTTCACGACCATCGCAACGCTCGGCACGCCACAGGACATCACCGTCCAGGAGATCCGGATCGAGAGCTTCTTTCCCATGGATGAGGTGACGACCGGATTCTTCCGCAAACCATCATTGACAAAGGCCGGGTGACGGAAGTCTCGAAGCCGGGCATGACGCAAGATCGTCTGAAGCCCGCTTGAACCCTCGGCCTCGGGCCGGATATCCTGCCTCCCCAACCGCGCGGGATCGAGCGATGAGCACCAACGAATTTGTGTCCTTGTGGCAGTCGGCCGCCGTCATCCTTGGCCAACTCATCTTCGCCGGCGTCTTCCTGATGGCCACCAGCTTCAAGTTTCTCGGCATGGCCGCGACCGCGAGCTATATCGCGGCAGCGGGATTTCCCGTGCCGCTCCTGCTGGCCTGGCTGGCCGCGATATTCGAGGCAGTCCTGGTGATTTGCTTTCTGACCGGCGCCTTCTTCACCGAAGCAGCACTTCTTGCGGCGGCCTATGTCCTGTTCCTGGCCTTTGCCTTTCACGGCCCCTCGCATTGGGCGGGAAATCAGGCCGAGTTCGGCTTTTTCATCGATCATTTCACCTTCATCGCCGGGCTGCTGTTCGCGGCGGTGAACGGGCCGGGACGAATCCTGGTGCTGCCGCGGACCATCGGCCGGCGGTCTTGACCGGCGCGGGTGTCGGCTTGCGCGGCAGAGCAGCTGGTGGGATGCTGATGGCAGGCGGCGATCGCCAATCCGGGCGAGATCGTCGCAAGCGAAGCGGAACGGTCGCGCCTGTCTGCGGGCGCCGAGCTTAGAGATCCGTCGACCGCAGCAGTGCCGGGGCCGCTCCTCGACCGCAACCGAGGAAGGGGCAGATCATGCATCGAACCCGCTTTGCGATCCTGTTCGTCGTATTGGCCTTGCCGGCGCTCCTGGCCGGGCGGGCCGAGGCCGCGCCCCAGCTCCTGGGCCTCGTCGCCAGCAATGGCATGCCGACGCCGCTCCATTGTCAGAGCGGGGTCTGCGGCGGCTTCTTCAGCAGCTTCTGCCTGCAGCAATATCGCCCGGCGCCCTTGATCTATACGGAATACCGGCTGGCCCCGCAGGGCGGCCTCACGCTCCTCCTCACCCGCGCCGATTCCACCCAATTGCGGCTGCCGGCCGAGGGTCTGGTGACAATCCGTAGCGAGATCGACTTTTCATCCGTCACCATGTCGATCCCCGAAGCCCGGCTGAAGGCATTGGGTGCCGTCTCGGCGGCGATCGAGGTGGCGCCGCTGACCTCGATCCTGCCGGTGCCCGTCGCCGGCGATGCGACTCCCCAGGGTGCCGATGAGATTGCGCTTGCCACGGGCAAGCTGCGCCAATTGGCGCAGAAATCCTTCGAGGATCGCGGCGAGGCGCGGGACGAAGCCCGCCTGGCCACGCTGCTGGTCAATAGCCTGCCGGCGGGGGAGACCAAGACTGCCGCCGGCCGCACCGCCGTCTGGAGCCAGGCGCTGTCGCTGGCCGCCGGCCAGAAGCTGGATCCGGGGGCCGTGGCAAATGCTTCAAAGATGTACAAAGCCTGCGGCGTCACCGCCGATATGAATGCCGAGGTCGACCTCAAGCTCTGCCTGCAGCTGCGTCAAACCGACCTGATGTCGCGTTTCAACCGCGACTTCTGGGACAGCACCGGCGGAAGCTGAGGGACGAGCTCTCCGGCCGGAACAAGTGGCGTTTCCAGCGCGGGCCTATTCCAGATCCAGATGCTGCTTCCGCCGGATGAAGGGCGAGTGGATTTCCGCCTCGGCGGTGATCCGCCCATCGGCACCCCACTCGGCCATGCGATTGAAGGGGACGACCGCGCGCTGATCCAGCTCCCTGAGCGTGGCATCGAGATCCTGCTCCACGCGCTTCAGCCGTGCCTCCACCACGGAAGCGTCCGAATATCTGAGCCCGGCCTCGACCCCATAGGCGACGAAGGGGCGAAGCACGGAATAGCCGACATAGGCGAGGGTAAAATTCACCGGCCAAAGCAGGAGATCGATGTCGCCGCTTCGGCCGTCGAAGCCATAGGTCTCCGCTGACGTGCCGACCGTCACCGACAGCATGGCGCGCTTGCCGAGAAAGCGGCCTTTTTCGAAGCGTTTCTGGCTGGCATAGACTTCGCCGAAGATCAGGACGCGGTCGAACCATCCCTTCAGCATGGCCGGCGGCAGATGCCACCACATGGGATATTGCAGGATCAAAAGCTCCGCACGGTCGAGCCGTTCGATCTCCGCCGCCACGATCGGGGGCATCCGCCCCTGTTTCGAGGCATGGCGCTGCTCAGCCTGGACATCGAACCGGCCGGGCTCCTGCCGTTCGACATAATGCTCGGCCCTCTCGCAGGGATCGAAGCCCATGCCGTAGAGATCGGAGACCGAGACGCTCCAGCCTTGCGCTTCCAGCGAGTGCCGCGCGACCTCGGCCAGATTGGCGTTGTAGGACCGGGCCTCGGGATGGGCCAGAACGATATGAGCCTGCATCGATGTACCTCGCCCCTGCGCCGATCCGCGCTAGAGGTCTATCACGGAAAGTGAAATCCTGGCAGGCAGCTGCCTCTGTCGGGCGCTCCCGAGTCGGGTGACAAATCCGCACCACGTCTTGCCTCTCGGCTGAGCTCGGCAGTCCCTGGCGCGCCCCGGACTCGGCCGAAACGCCATCCGAGATGCCGTCCATCGCGCTTTTCCCGCAAGACGACGTGGGCCGCTCGCGCCCGTAGCGCGGCCCGAGACGCGCCGGCGCCGCCCTGCACAGATGCCCCAGGGCCACACCTGAATTGTGAACGTCACGCTGGCCGATGGTTTGAGCAATTACTCATAAGTTTCGATAGCCACGCATACGACAAAGCCGGTGCCCCCCGCGAAGATGCGGACACAGGGATCGCGGGAAAGCGGCGCTGCGGGGTCTGAATCCGCTGCCGCGGCGCCGCCCGTGTCTGGGAATCGAACGAGAGGCACTTCGGTACAACACTTAAAAGGGGAATTTCGGTAATGAAGAAAGTCCTATATGGCACGACTGCCCTGGTCGCCGCCGGATTGGTGGCGGGCGAGGCATCGGCGGCGAGCGCCTTGAAGCTCGGCATCACCGGCTTCTACCGCAATGCGATCGGCGGAAGCTTCGGCAACGGCCCGACGACGCAAACCGGCACCAGCGGCGGTGGCGTCTCGACAGCGGGTCTCGGCAACTTCGACCGCCAGGCCGTGTCGATGCGGCAGGAAATCCGTGTCAACTTCACGGGCCAGACGACCCTCGACAACGGCATCACCGTCGGCGTCTTGGTCGGTCTCAACGGTGAAAACGTCGCCAAGTCCGGCAGCACCACCCAGGTCAACCGCGCTTATGCCGATTTCAGCGGCAAGTTCGGTCTGGTCCGCGTCGGTGAGGCGAACTCGGCCCTGGTCACCGACTGCGTCGTCGATCCCGGCAACGTGACGTCGAACTTCGGCGTTAACAGCCCGAACGAGTCGTTCAGCGACGTCGGCTTCGCGCAGATCCGCAACAAGGGCACCCATACGGCCAATGTCAGCAATGGTCCGGCGCCCTACTTCTCCACCTTCGGCGTGGCGCCCATGGGCTCGATCGGTACCTGCTACGGCATCGAGAGCAAGGGCAACAAGGTCATGTACTTCTCGCCGTCCTTCGGCGGTCTCACCTTCGGCGTGTCCTTCACGCCGACGGGTGGTTCGCGCCGGGCGGGCAACGGTCTGTCCTACGGCACCGACGTCACGGCCCCTGGGCCGGGCAATGCCGGCAACAACGTCCTGTCGGTCGGCGTCGACTACACCCACGACTTCGGCGGCTGGAACTTGACGGCCGGCGGCGGTGGCGAATGGGCCTTCACCCAGTACACCCCGGCTGGTGGCAATACCGACAACAAGCCGTCCTGGTATCAGGCGGGCTTGCAGATCGGCTTCGGCCACTTCGCGATCGGTGCGTCGGGTGCCTATTACGTGAACTACCAGCATGCCGGTTATGCCGCCAACACGGCCTCGTCGGGCGACGATGGCTGGGTGGTCAGCGGTGGTGCCAGCTACACCATCGACGCCTGGTCCTTCGGTCTCCAGGGCGAGTACGGCAGCTACCAGCAGAGCGCGTCGGCGATCATTGGGACTTCGGCCCCTGGCGTCAGCGCCGATAACGAGAAGATGTGGGGTATTTCGTTCAACACTGCCTACGCTCTCGGGCCGGGCATCTCGCTCGAAGGCCAGCTCGCCTACACCAATGCCAATTACGGCAATCTGTCGGCGTTCGGCGTTTCCACGCCGGCACCGAACTTCGCCTTCACGAACGGATCGGGGGCGCCGGTTGGTGTCAACGCCAGCCAAGTCCATTCCTGGGAAATCGACCTGGGTACCGCGATCAACTTCTGATCGACGGCAAGAGGACGAAGCTTCGGGGGAGCGGTTCGCCGCTCCCCCTTTTTATTTCCGCTTTCTCGATGCAGCAAAAAGAGCCCCGCTCTCTTTCCTAGGAGAGAGCGGGGCCAGGGCGTACCCATCTGGAGAAGGGAATCTACGGACGGGGACGAACCCTGTTCTGATTCCTGGCGCGGCTGGCGCCTGCAATTGTCTGCTCTGCATGGGGCCGCCGCGTCGCATTAAGATTAGCAATGCGCGACCAGCCCGTCTTATGAGCCGCTGAGCGAAATTATGCGTGTTTGCGGGAATCGCTGCGTCGAATGCGATTTTGCACGAAAATCTGCGGAGGCCCGACTTCTTGCGCTATCGCATGTCATCGGCCGCAGCAGCGCGGCCGGACAGCAGGAAGGATCTGACGATGGGATTGACGAGATCCGGCCGGCTGAGCGGGGCCATATGCCCGCCGGCGGAGATCTCCTGATAGGTCCAGAAGGGACAGGCTTGGCGCAGCAGCGTCGTGATCTCGCGAATCGGCAGCACCGTATTCGGATCGCTGGCCACGAGCGTGGCGCGCGGCAGCAGCTCGGCCCATTGCGTCGCGGTCAGCGTCTCGTTCATCACCGCGTCCCATTCGAAGAACACCGGTTTCAGCCCCTCCGCGAATATCTCGCGCCGCTCAATCGGCATTTTCTGCCAGGTCCCAGCTCCGCCCCAATAATCGGCGAAGCCCTCGGCGGCCTCGGACCAGGCGCCAAGGGGGCCGCGAGTCTTGACCAGATTGCGCAGCGCCATGATCTCCGCAAAAGCCGCCGCATGCCCCGCTTGGCGAAGGAGATAGAACGGGTTGGGCTCCAGGAGCACCAACTTCGCCACGCGCTGCGACAGTCGCGCCGCTGCCTTCATGGCGACCGACCCGCCAAAGGAATGTCCCACCAGGCAAATCTTCTCGGCGTCGGCCGGAAGCGCGGCCTCGACCAGCGCCGCCTGGTCCTCGAGCCTCTGCGTCCTATCGCTGGACCACGGGGGCGTCTTGCCATAGCCGAACAGGTTCACCGCACGGACGAGAAAATCGGCCTGCAGATCCTCCATCAGGCGCCGCCACTGGCGTGCGCCCGATACGCTGGAATGCACGAGAATGACCGGCGCGCCGGATCCGGCCTCGATGAAGTCGACTTGGCGCGCCGGCACCCCGGTCTTCCCGCTTCAGCGCCGGGTGACGACGATCTCCAGATAGTCGGATGGTACGACCATCGACTCATCGCCGGAGCGGTTGAATCGGCCGATCAGCGCGAGGAGATCCTCGGCCAGGGCCGATTGAGCGCGCGGCTCGAGGGCGGCGAAGGCCTTCAGCAGCGGCCCATAATAGGTCTTGAACACCTCGAGCCAATGCTGCGCCGAGTGATAGCGGAAGGCGAAGGCGCGGGGTTGGATCTTGATGGCGGCGGCCTGGGCGCCGAAGAATTCATTGATGCGCCCCTCGGTCCCCCAGAGCGCGGGTGATTTGACCCCGGCCGGCGGCGGCAGATGCTTGCCGATCGTCTTGAAGACCTGGCCGATGAAGCCCTCGGGCGTCCAGTTCGCCAGGCCGATCTTGCCGCCGGGCTTGACGACGCGGATCAGCTCGGCGGCGGCGCGGTCCTGATCGGGCGTGAACATGACGCCGAAGGTCGAGACGACGACGTCGAAACTGGCATCGGCGAAGGGCAGGGCCTCGGCATCGGCCTGGCGGAATTCGATGTCGAGCCGTTCGGCCGCGGCCCGCTCGCGCCCGCGCTCGAGCAGCGCCGGCACATAGTCAGTGGAAACGACCTTGCCCCAGCGCCGCGCCGCGGCCAGCGAGATATTGCCGTTGCCTGCAGCCACATCCAGGACGCTCTGACCGGCACGCAGATCGAGGGCCTCGCACAGCTCTTCGCCGACGATCTGCAGGGTGGTGCCGACAATCGCATAATCGCCGGATGACCAGGCGCCCTGCTGGCGCGTCTTCACCGCCGCCAGATCTGGCGGCGTGGTGCTCGGGTTGGCCTGTGCCGTCGCGGTAGCGGGTGTTGCGCTCATCTTCTTGGCCTCCTGGGTTTCATGCTTGCAATGGGCGCGGAAGATGTCTGTCAATCTAGCTGACAAACATATACAGTTGTGCAGACAGTTTTGGGACCTGTACCGGTCATCTGACCGGGCCAGTTACCTCCAGACATCGAGCCCGCCGATGCTCTCCATCAAGGTTGATCCCAACGATCCGCGCTCGCTGGTAGATCAGGTCGTCGCGGGCATAAGCCGGCAGATCGACGAGCGCTGCCTGCGTCCGGGGACCAAGCTTCCCTCGATCCGCAAATTGGCCGAGTCCTACGGAATCAGCCGCTTCACGGTGGTCGAGTCCTATGATCGGCTGGTGGCTCAGGGTTATCTCGAGGCGCGACGGGGCGCGGGGTTCTTCACGACCGCCGCTCGCGAGGCCGCTATCCATCACGTGCCCTCGGATGGACAGAAGCATAATGAGGAGCTGGTCTGGCTGGTGCGCCGGCTGCTGGAAGCACGCGAAGGGACAGTGCTCGCGGGCGGTCCTTGGCTGCCCCGTGAATGGATGGATGAAACGGGCATCCGGCAAAGCTTGAGCGCTCTGGCGCGCAAGAGCGGCGCGCATCTCATCGAATACGGCAATCCCCAGGGCTATCTCCCCTTGCGCGAGCATCTCGTCCTCATGCTCTCGGAACTGGGGATCACCGCCCGCGCGTCCCAGATCGTGCTGACCCAGGGCACCAGCCAGGCGCTGGATCTGATCACGCGCCATTTCATCAAGCCCGGCGACGGCGTGCTGGTCGACGACCCGGGTTACTACAATCTGTTCGGCAGTCTGCGCCTGCATGGCGCGAAGCTGCTGGGCGTTCCACGCAATCCCGACGGCCCCGACATCGACGCCCTGGAACGGCTCGCCGCGGAGCATCGCCCGCGCATCTATTTCACCCAATCGGCGCTGCAAAATCCGACGGGTACCGATATGAGCCCGCATGCCAGCTTCCGGGTGCTGCAGCTTGCCGAGCAGTATGATTTCCTGGTCGTCGAGGACGACATTTTCTGCGACTTCCAGATCCGGAAAACCCCGCGGCTGGCGGCTCTCGACCAGTTCAACCGGGTGATCTATGCGCGCAGCTTCTCGAAGACCTTCTCGGGCAGCCTTCGCGTCGGCTTCCTGGTGGCGCAGCAGGCCATGGCGGATAGTTTGGCGGACGTCAAGATGCTCTCCAGCATCACGAGCTCGCAATTCATCGAGCGTCTGCTCTATTCGATGCTGGTCGACGGCCATTATCGGAAATTCCTCACCCGCCTCCACAAGAGGCTGGGCGAAGCCAGGCTGGGCGCGATCCAAAGCTTTGAGCGCCTCGGGCTGCAGCTCTTCGTCGAGCCGGAAGCAGGCATGTTCCTATGGGCGCGCTTCCCCCATGTGGAGGATGCCTTGATGCTGACCAAGAGCGCCGAGAGCCACGGCATCGTACTGGCGCCCGGCGTGGTGTTCCGGCCGCATCTGCAGCGCTCGCCCTGGATGCGCTTCAACGTGACGACCTGCGACGATCCCGCGGTGCATCGCTGGCTCGCGCATATCGCCGCCCGGCCGAAGGATGCCTGGGCATTGCAAGCGGCGGAATAGCGCGCGACCCGCCTCCCAGACTTCGCCTTCGGGAATGCTCTTGCCTGGGCTAAGCTCGCCGACAATGAAGCACCACGCCGTCGATATTGCCTTCGAGCGCGCGCTATCCCGCGAGATCGCCACCAGCGAGCTGATGCGCATGCGCGTGGTGGCGGTGACCTTGGCCATCCTGCTGATTGCCGATCAGCTGATATTCCTCTTCGCCCGCGGGCTGATCGAGCAGTTCATGCAGAAGCCGCTGCCGGGGTGGCTGCCGCTACGGGTGATCGGCCCCTTCCTCGCCTATGAGACGGTGGCGCTGCTCGTCTTGCGCTACCGCCTGGCACGCGGCCGCAGCTTCCCGACCTTCGCCCGATACGCCAACGCCCTCATCGAGACCAGCCTGCCGACGTATATTCTGTGGTGGATCACCCAGTTCGCAAGCCCGGAGATCGCCTTCGGCGCCTGGCCGGCGATGCTCTATTTCGTCTTCATCGTCGCATCGACTCTGCGGTTGAACTTTCTGCTTCCCGCCTTCACCGGCGCCGTTGCCGCCGCGGGCTATCTGGGGCTGGTGCTCTGGGTCCTGTCCGGACTGAGCATTGCCACCGACCCGCTCAACTATTTCAGCAAGGCGGCAATCATGCTGTTCGCGGGGGTCGTCGCCGGCCTCGTCGCCCTTCGGCTGCGGGCGAAGTTCCGCCAGGTCTTCACGGAGGCGGCCTCGCGCGAGCGCATCACCAATCTCTTCGGCCAGCATGTCTCCCCGGCGGTGGTCGATCGTCTTCTCGAACGCCCGGCCGAATTCGCCGGCGAGGTCAGCGAGGTCTGCGTGATGTTTCTCGACATCCGCAATTTCACGGCCAATGCGCGCGGCCGGCCGCCGGAGGAGGTCGTCGAGTTCCTCAATGCCGCCTTTGCCTTCATGATCGAATCGATCGACCGCCATGGGGGCTTCATCAATAAATTCCTGGGCGACGGCTTCATGGCGATCTTCGGGGCGCCGATCGAAGACCGCGCCGCCGCGAGCCACGCCACCGCCGCGGCGCGGGAGATCCTGGCCGAGATCGACCGTCGCGGCCTGCCCGATGCTCCCTGGCCGCTCAGCATCGGCATCGGGCTGCACATCGGCCCGGCCGTCACCGGCAATGTCGGCTCGCCGCGGCGCAAGGAGTACACCGCCATCGGCGACACCGTGAATCTGGCCTCGCGACTCGAGCAGCTGACCAAGGAATACTCTGCCCGGCTGATCGTCTCCGATGCGGTGATGGCGGCGCTCGGCGACGAGAGCGGCACCGCGACCTCCCTCGGCGCTGTGGCGGTCAGGGGCTATGCCGAACCGGTGGGCATCTGGCGGCTCGATTGAAGCCGGCTCGCGAGATGTCCGCGGCTCAAGCCGGCCGGGGGGCTCAATCGGCGGCTTTGATCCGCGTGGCGGTCTGCGCATCCCAAAGCGGTGAGATCGTGGCGCCGCGCCCACCCCCGGGTGAAAGCGGCGAGGCGGCCGCCTCGACAAACCCCGGCGGATACAGCAAAATGTGTCTAACTTCCTGAGAAGACGCCACTATGTTGCGGGCGACGCTTGTCAAGCAGGGTGAAGCCGTGGAAGGAAACGCCCGCGCCCTCGCCGCGCTCGAAGACACTTATGGGTCCAAGGGCTAGACATCGGGAGGAAATTCGGCATGCCCGACACCGCAACCGTCTTCGCCGCCATCGACAATTTCTCCAAGGGCGGCGTCCAGATCATCGACGACGATCCGAAGAATTACGTCTTCTCCAACATGTTCGAGGTGGCGAGCCGGTCTCGCCCCTATGAGCGCGTCGCGGTCGGCAAGAACTTCGAATATGTCATCGAATGCGCCCGGGCCGAGGGCGCCTCGCCTTGGTATGCCGCCGGCCATGACGAATTCGTCGTCTGCATGGACGGCCGTGTCGAGGTCCAGCTGGTGAAGCTCGACCATCCCGGCAAGGCCGTGCCCGCGGGCAGCGATGGTGCCCATCGTCTCGCGGGCCCGCCGGAAGGGCGCAAGATGGGCCGCATCTCGCTGGGCCGGGGCCATATGGCCCTGCTGCCGGCGGGGGCCGCCTACCGTTTCGATTCCGCCGTGCCCTGCACCTTGATGATCCAGACCATCCAGGGTCCGGAGACGATCGAGCGCTGGGCCGAGATCTGCCAGACCAAGTGATCAGCCCAGACCACGTGATAGGCGAGGAGACGAACCATGGCCATGGCTGATTCCCGCATCGAAGCGCCGACGGCGGCCAATCCGCGCAACCTGCCACTGCAGAGCAGGCTCGCCATCGGCCCGACCAGCAACCGGACGGGCTACAAGAGCTTCACCGCCGGCGACTTCGCCTTCCACCGCGACAGCTACTTCACCCATATCATCTGGCCGGGCGGCCGCCATCAGATGCCGGTCGATACCTTCCTGCGCGCCCTGATGCGCGACGTCGCCTGGAATTTCTTCTACGGCACCGTCAATTTCGACCTCGTCTTCGGCACGACGAATTTCTACGGCGAGGTCGAGATGTTCGCCGGGGCCACCAATGAGGCCTTCGTCGCCGCCGGCCGGGATTTCGTCCAGCGCTTCAAGTCCGAGGAGCTGATGGGCATCTTCAAGGCGATGATCGGCGACTGGACCAATGCTGGCTACGACCCCTTCGCCGCTCCCATGGAGACCGGCGCCCCCTGGGGCACCAAGAACGGCGACAATGAACGCGCGGTCACCCGCCTGCGGGTCACCGCCGCGCGCATGGTCGGGCTGCCCGGCGATGTCCCGAAGCGCAGCGACCAGAACGGCTTTCCGGTGAACCGGATGTTCGCCGATGTCGCCCAGGACGAGCCCGAGGTGCATGCCGAGCCGGGCTTCGAAGGCGAGGTCGCCGCCTTCAACCTGTTCGCCTATCTCTCGCGCTCGGACGTCACCTGGAACCCCTCGGTCTGCTCGATCCTGCGCGAGAGCCTTTTCTGCCCGACCTCGGAGGAATTCACGCTTCCGGTGGAGCATGGCAACGACCGGGTCGAATGGTTCGTCCAGCTCTCCGACGAGATCATCTGGGCGATCAAGGATCGCGACACCGGGCGTTACCGGGCCCAGGTCGTCTGCAAGGCCGGCGATGTCTGCTGCATGCCCGCCGATATTCGCCACCAGGGCTTCTCCGAGAAGCGCTCCATGCTGCTGGTCTGGGAGAATGCCTCGGCGAAGATTCCCGAGCTGATCCGCGAGGGCAAGGCGCCCAACGTGCCAGTCACCTTCTGAGCCGGCGAGGAATCCGGCGTCGAGGCGGGATGAGCCTTTCCTTCGTCTACAACGCCGCGCCGGGGCGAGTCCTGTTCGGGGCCGGCAGTCTGGCCAGGCTCGGTGAGGAAGTGCGGCGGCTCGGCCTCGGCCGTGTGCTGGTTCTGGCGACGCCCTCGCATGAGGCCGAGGCCCGCGATCTCGCGGCCGGGCTCGGCCGTCTTGCCGCCGGGGTCCATGCCAAGGCGGTGATACATGTGCCGGTGGCCATCGCCCGGGCGGCCAGCGAAGAAGCCCGGCGGTTGGCCGCGGATGGCACGGTGGCTCTGGGCGGCGGGTCGGCCATCGGCTTGGCCAAGGCCGTGGCACTCGAACTCGGCCTGCCGATCCTCGCGGTGCCGACCACCTATTCCGGCTCGGAGATGACCCCGATCTGGGGGCTGACCGAAGGCGGGATCAAGAAGACCGGGCGCGATCCGCGCGTCCTGCCTCGCACGGTGATCTACGACCCGGCGCTGATCCTCAACCTGCCGCCCGCCATCACCGCGGTCAGCGGCATGAACGCGATGGCCCATTGCGTCGAGGCCCTCTATGCGGCCGACGGCAATCCGATCGCCTCCGCCATGGCGGAGGAGGGGCTGCGCCGCCTGGCACGCAACCTGCCGGCCGCGGTACGAAGGCCGGCGGATCTGGACGCGCGCGCCGAGACGCTCTGCGGCGCCTGGCTTGCCGGGGCCTGTCTCGGCAGCGTCGGCATGGCCCTGCATCACAAGCTGTGTCACACCCTGGGCGGCAGCTTCAACTTGCCCCATGCGGAGACCCATACGGCGGTTCTGCCCCATGCCGTGGCCTATAACGCCCCCGCCGCACCATCGGCGATGGCCCGCATCTGCGCCGCCATCGGCGCCGAGGCGGGGCAAACTGCGGCCGCCGCGCTGTTCGACCTGGCGCTATCTTGCGGCGCGAGGATGCGGCTCGCTGATTTCGGTCTGCGAGAAGAGGATCTCGACCGCGCGGCGGAGCTTGCCTTGGCCGCGCCCTATCCCAATCCCCGACCCCTCGAGCGGACGGGAATTCTTCGGCTGCTGGAGGATGCCTATCGCGGCCGCCGGCCGAATTGAACGACGAGAAGGCGACCCGGGGCCTGGATTTACTTGACCGATCCGGCCGTCAGCCCCTTGACGATGTAGCGCTCCAGGAAGACCCCGATGATGGCCAGCGGGGCGATCGCCGCCGTCGAGAGGGCCGCCATGGACCACCAGTTGATGCCTTGCGAGCCGGTTTGGCTCGCGACCATGACCGGCAGGGTCTTGGCGTCCGAGCTCGTCAGCAGGGCCGCGAAGAAATACTCGTTCCAGCAGAGCACGACCGAGAGGATGAAGGCCGCCACCATGCCCGGCAGCGCCACGGGCAGCACGATGCGCAGGAAGGCGGTCCAGATCGAGCAGCCGTCGATCAGGGCCGCCTCCTCGAGTTCCCGCGGGATCGAGCCGAACTGGTCGCGCATGATCCAGATGACGATCGGCAGCACCGTCAAGGTGTAGATCAGCAGCAGCCCAACGATGCTGTCCAGCAGGGCCAGCTCCTTGTAGAGCGCCAGGAAGGGCATGGCCAGGACGACGGGCGGGAGGATCAGCTGGGAGAGGAAGAAGAAGGAGATGTCCTTGTTGCGCCAGGGCCCGAATTTGTACTCGAATCGGCTGAGCCCATAGCCCGCCAGCGACCCGATGATGACCGCGACCAGCGAGGCGCCGACTGAGGCCAGCACGCTGTTCTCGAAACGCTGCATGAATTCGTCGCGCACTGTCGAGGTCTGGAAGATCGTATCCGGCGACAGGCCGAGGGAACGCCAGCCTTTCCAGGAGGGGGTGTAGTCGATCCAGGGGATCAGGTGACCCTGGGTGACGTCGACGGCGACCTTGAAGGAGGTGGTGATCGTCCAATAGATGGGAAAGAGCGAGATGAAAGCCCAGAAGATCAGCGCGCCATAGATCAGCACCCGGCCCGAGACATATCGCGCCCGGCGCGCCGTATCGCCTTGGTGTCGCTGGGCCGTTGCATGTCCGGCCACGGGAGCACGACCCCTCATGTGACCCGCCGCATCCAGCGGCTGGCCAGAGTGAGCAGCAGGCTCACGAAGATGATGATGATCACCAGATAGAACTCGGCCAGCATCGTGCCGTAGCCGACGTTCGATCTGTCGCGATACTCCCGATAGATGAAGCTCGACACCGTGTCGGTGGCCCCGCCGGGTCCTCCCGCGGTCACATTGATCACGATATCCGCGAGCTTCAGCTCGAAGATGATCCGGAGCACCACGGCCGTCAGGCTCACGGGCAGCATCAGCGGGAAGGTGATCTTCCAGAAGCTTTGCCAGCCGGTGGCGCCATCGACCTTGGCCGCTTCCAGCACTTCGCCGGGCAGGGCCTGCAGCCCGGCGAGCAGCAGGATCATGATGAAGGGGATGGAGACCCAGGCATCCATGGCCATGATGCTCATCCGCGCGATCCAGGGCGAGGCGAAGAAGGCGGGGATATCCCAGCCCAGCTCGCGCGCGAGGCTGGCCACCGGGCCGAAGCGATATTCCAGGATGGATTTGCCGATCATCCAGCTCACGGCGACGGGGCTCAGCATGAAGGGCATCAGGAAGACGATGCGGAAGAACTTGCGGCCCCGGATCTCGGCGTTCAGCAGCAAGGCGAGGGCGAAGGCGATCGCGTATTGCACCAGCACGGCCAGGACGTAGTAGGCCATGTTGATGATCGCGTTCCAGAAATAGGGATCGGCGAACAGCGAGCGCAGATTGTCCAGGCCGTTGAAGTGACGGCCCGCGAGCGAGCTCAGATTCCAGTCGGTGAAGGCGATATAGAGCCCGAAGAAGGTCGGAAAGATCACCATGGCGATGGTGAACAGCAGGGCGGGCAGCAGGAACACCGCGGGCTGGCCGCGTTCGCCCCGGATCATGACCTGGCCTGCGATCAGGGCGACGGACCAGATGACATAGGCGTAGAGCACGGGGCGCCAATTGTCGAACCCGACATCGCTCACCCCCGTGGCGCGAAGAAACTGGAGGAGGAAGATCGCCGCGAAGCCGAGCGAGGCAAGGACAATGAGCCCGCGCCCTGCCTGCCTGCGGCCCGCCGAGATGTTAAAAGAGGCGACCGGATGTCGATCGTCGCGGGCTAGCGGCAGGAGAGTCTCCCTTCAACGCGGGTCATATCGTCTCAGGCATCGATCCGCGAGAGTCTTCAGGCAAGGCTTCGGCTTCGAGCAAGGCTTCGGCTGGTGGCGGGATTGGCGCCACCAGCCGAAAGGAAGAAACGGTCGGATCGAAACGGCGGTTAGGCGAGAGAAGCCTTGTAGAGCTCGATTTGCTTCGCGCGCCCGATCTGGTCGGTCAGCTTTTCCCAGGCCGCCGCGATATTGTCGGCGCCGGTCTGGGCATCGGTCTTGCCCGCGAAGATCTTCGCCAGCTCATCCTCCGCCACGCTGTAGTACTGGAAGATGCCGGGAATGCGAGGCTCGATCGCGCCGTTCGGGTGATTGTAGGAATTGAACTGGGAGTCGAGATAATTGGTGATGAAGGCCTTGTCGTAGCCCGCGGCCACCCATTCGTCGATGTCGTGCTGGCTGTTGCGATAGCACTGGAAGCCGGAGGGATAGGCTGCCGTCCAGAGGCCGAGATCCTTGCCGCCGAGATGGGCGGCAGCGCTCCAGGCCGCCTTATGCTTGGCGGCATCGCTGTCGACCCGGGCCATGACATAGATCCCCCAGCCGAGATAGGCCAGGTTGGGCGAGTAGTTGGGACCGGTGGGCAGCGTCTCCCATTTGCCGGTCTTGGAATTATAGACGTCGTCGGAGCCCGGCAGGATGCTGAAGCCGCAGACATCGCCGATGACCGAGGCGTCATTGGTCTTGGCATTGGATCCGACATCACCCCACCAGGTGACCATGGAACCCACGCCGGCCAGGAACTGCTGGAAGCCGGTGGTGTTTGGATCGGCGTTGATCTGATCGGCCGGCTCTGACGGCAGCGCGTCGATCACATCCTGGATCGCGCGCACCCAGGCCGGATTGTTGATGCGCGGCTTCATGGTATCGACATCGAACAGCCAGGCCTTGTCGTCGGGATGCTTGGCATAGGCGGTGGCGCGGCTGCCCAGGAAATAGAAGCAGAAACCGCCCCAGGGCTTCGGCGAATCGAGATAGCCGAAGGCGTCCTTGCCGCCCATCTTTTTGCCCTTGAGGAATTTGGTGACCGCCTGGACCTGCTGCCAGGTCTTGGGCACCCCCCAATCGCCCTTGCCGCCCTCGGCCTTCCAGGCCGCGGCCAGAGTGGGATCGGAGAAGTAGTCGGTGCGGTAGTTGAAGTTATGGGTATCGCCGTCGATGGTGACGCGATAGGTCTTGCCGCCCCAGGTGCCGACCGGCGGCTTCAGATAATTCACATAATCGTCGAAATCGATCTGCTTCTTGACCCAATCGGGCATCTCCGAGGCCAGGCCCTTGCCGCAGACATCGCCCTCGAAGGGGGCGCCCATCTCGAGGATGTCGAAGTCGACGGTGCCGCTGGCGATGGCCTGCTGAAGCCGCGGGTTGTAATCGGCCTGGGCGAGATCGATCCAGTTGATCTTTGCACCGGTATAGGCCTCCCAGGGCTTCAGGAAGCCGCGGAAGAGGAGGTTGTGCAGGTTCTGATTGTTGAGCCCCATGAAGCTGAGCTCGACGCCCTTGAACTCGCCCTCCTTGACGTTCACCTTGGTCGGCGGCAGGCAGAGCTCACCGACCTTCTGCCAATCGGCGTCCGTGGGCGAGCCTTTGCCCACGCCCGGGATCTGCAGGAGTTCCGCCCGAAGGTTACCCTGTGCCCGCGCGCTCCCGGAAAACGTGCCGAGGACGCCGGCCGCGCCCAGGGTCGCGGCGGTCGCGCCGGCTCCCTTCAGGACATTGCGCCGGCTGGTCTGCAGCGCGAGAAGCCGATCATAGTCTTGTGTTTTCACCGCGAATCCTCCCGTTCAAGCTTGTTTTCAACCGCCTGGCCACCACGCAATTTTCGGTTGAGCGGATCGGAGATGTAACGAATGGGATCTTGAGGCGTCATCCAGAGATCATGACCTTCGCGAAACCCATTCGTGAAACTCCGTCCTGCATGGGCACAGTCTGGAGGGTGGCTGCGGCATATACTAGTATGCAATAGCCTCGGCGGCTGTCAACGAAGCGTCCCTTTCAGCTGCGTGCGGGCGTTGACGCCTTGCCGCGTGGGTCGGCATGATCGCCGGATGGTCTACAAGATCGAACCGCAGGCGGACCGGCAGTACATCGAGGAATTCCGGCAAAAGCCGATCGGCGTGCATAGTCCGGGGCTGCAGCGCCTGCTCAATATCTTGCGCCATGATCCCGCCGGCTCGCAGGTGATCCTCGTCTGCCGCCGTCCCTTCGCGGAGTGGGTGCTGGGTCGCATGCCGCCGAATCGCGCCGACCCGATTCAAATGGAAGATTCGCCCGTCTTCACCAGCCGCGAGGAGGCGGAATGGGAAGTCTTCCGCCGGCGCTGGCGGGCGCATACGGGGGAAGACATCAATCTCCCCTTCCGCGACTGAGCGAGATAGGTCCGCGCCCGTGCTCAGGATCATCGGCTATCCCGACCGCTACTCGGTCGCTCCCGGCGAGACCATCGCCTTCAAGCTCTCGGTGGAGGAGGGCGACGGGTTCGATGCCAGGCTCGTGCGGGTCGTCCATGGCGACTGCAATCCCGAAGGGCCGGGGCTCAAATTCATCCATATTCCAACCGCGATCGACGGGCGCCATGCCGGACGGCGGCAGCGGATCGATGCGGGCTCCTTCATGATGGTCGATCCCATGCCGGCGTTGGCGAAGGACGCCTTCACCTTCTTCGCCATGATCTGGCCGACGCGGCCTGGGGTGGCGGATCAGACGATTCTCGCGCAATGGGATCCCCAGCGCCGCGCGGGCTTTCGCATCGGGATCTCGGACGGCGGCCGACTCTCCGTGACCCTGGGCGATGGGTCTGGTGCCGTTGCCACGCTCGGTACGGACCGGCCGATGCTGGAACGGCAGTGGTATGGGATCCGCGTCGCCATCGATCCGGCGTCTCGCCGTGTCACGCTCGACCAGCGGCCCCTGCAACCCTTCGCCCAGACGGCGGATGCCGGGCATTTCAATGGGCTTGTCGCGGCTGCGCCGGCTGCCATCGATGGTCCGCTCTATCTCGCGGGAAGCCCGGAGAGTGACGGCAGCGTGGGACGCCATTTCGACGGCAAGATCGACGGGCCGATGCTCCTTGCCGGGATTCATACGGCAGAGGGCCATCAGGCGCTGCTGTGCGATCCGGCGGGGGTCGCGATCATTGCCCGCTGGGATTTCTCCCAGGAGATTCCCGGCACGACAGCTATCGATATCGGTCCCGGCGGGCATCATGGCCGGCTGGTTCATCTGCCGGCCCGTGGCATGAAGGGCTGGAATTGGACGGGCGAAGAACATAGCTGGACCCGCAAGCCCGAGCATTACGGCGCGATCCATTTCCACAGCGACGACCTCTACGACGCGGGCTGGGAGACCTCGGTCGCCCTGACGATCCCCGAGGATTTGCGCAGCGGGGCTTACGCCCTGCATGTCTCCTGCGGCGAGAGCGACGAGACGGCGACGCGCGAGGATTATCTCGCCTTCTTCGTGCGGCCGCCCCGCTCACCCGCCCAGCGCAAGAACCGCCCGCCGGTCCTCTTGCTGGCGCCCACTTGCTCCTACATGGCCTATGCCAATCACGCCGAGCATATCACCGCCCGGCTGGCCGAGCGGCAGATGGGGCGGCTGCTGACCTTCGGCCATGCCGATCTCTGGATGTACGACCATCCCGAAGTCTGCGCCTCGCTCTACGACAGCCATATCGACGGCTCGGGCATCTGCTATTCCAGCCGCCTGCGCCCGAATCTGAACATGTCGCCGCGCTATCACTCCTGGCTCGGCGGCCATGGCTCGGGGCTCTATCAATACAATGCCGATACCCATCTCTTCGATTGGCTCGATCATCGCGGCGTCGACTACGACGTCATCACCGATGAGGATCTGCACGAAGAGGGCTTCGAGTTCCTTCGGGACTACCGGGTGATCATCACGGGGACCCATCCGGAATATCACTCGACGCCGATGTGGGACGCCATGAAGGCCTGGATCGATGGCGGCGGCCGGCTCATGTATATGGGCGGCAATGGCTGGTACTGGCGGATCGCCTTCCATCCGCGAATTGCCGGGGGTGATCGAGGTCCGGCGCGCCGAGGACGGCATTCGCACCTGGGCCGCCGAGCCGGGCGAGTATCATCATTCCTTCACCGGTGAATATGGCGGCATCTGGCGGCGGATCGGCCGCGCGCCCAATGTCGTCTGCGGCGTCGGCTTCATCGCCCAGGGCTTCGATGTCTCCTCCTACTATCGCCGCGGGCCCGATGCGGATAATCCGCGCGCTTCCTTCATCTTCGAGGGCGTGAGCGAAGAGATCATCGGCGATTTCGGCCTGATCGGCGGCGGGGCAGCGGGGATCGAGCTCGACTGCATCACCACGGCGCTGGGCAGCCCGCCCAATATGCTGCGCCTCGCCTCCTCGGAGAATCATTCGCCGATGATCCTCCTGGTCAATGAGGAGTTCGGTGTCGTGCCGCCCAATCTCGGCGGCGACCAGAACGAGCGCGTCAAAGCGGACCTCGCCTTCGGCGAGACGCCCTCGGGCGGTGCGCTCTTCGCCACTTCCTCCATCGCCTGGTGCGGCTCGCTCTCCCACAACAATTATGAGAACAACGTCTCCCGCATCACCTGGAACGTGCTGAAGCGCTTCGTCGACCCGACGCCGTTTCCGGTGTGACGCGCCGACGACCTCAAGCCTCGCTCTACCCTTCCGTCGATTCCACGGCGAAAGTGGGAAGGTCAGGGCCGAGGGCTCGTCGCTTGCCCTGGAGAAACCCTCTCACCCCGGCCCTCTCCCCGTTCCGGGAATGACGGGGGAAGTTCGTGCCCTCTTTCCCACCTGCGATTGTGATCAGCTGAACTTCGCGTTGTACGCCGCCTCACTCCTCATCCTCATGCCAGGTCCGCCCGTCGCGCTCAATCAGGGCGATGGCCGCGCTCGGGCCCCAGCTGCCGGCGGTATAGGGCTTGGGCGTGATGCCTTCGCGGTCCCAGCCTTCGAGGATGGTCTCGATCCAGCGCCAGGCCTGCTCCACCTCGTCCACCCGCATGAAGAGGGTCGGCCGGCCGCGGATCACGTCGAGCAGGAGCCGCTCATAGGCATCGGGGCTGCGGCCGCCGAAGGTCTCGTTGAAGCTGAGGTCGAGGGCGGTCTGGCGCAGCCGCAGCTCGCCCGGGCCGCGCTGCTTGTTCAGCATCAGCAGGCGAATGCCCTCATTGGGCTGCAGGCGCATGACCAGCTGGTTGGGATGGATGGCCCCGGCGCTCTCGGGATAGAGCGCGTAAGGCGGGGCGCGGAACTGCACGACGATCTCCGATGTGCGGGACGGCAGGCGCTTGCCGCTGCGCAGATAGAAGGGCACCCCCGCCCAGCGCCAGTTCTGGACCCCGGCCTTGATCGCGACGAAGGTTTCCGTATCGCTGGCGGGGCCGGCATCGGGCTCTTCGAGATAGCCGGGGACGGACTTGCCGTCCATGGTGCCGGCCCGATACTGCCCGCGCACCGTGAGCTGGGCGACATCGGCGCCACGCATCGGGATCAGCGACTTCAGCACCTTCAACTTCTCGTCGCGCACCGCATCCGCATCGAGGGTGATGGGCGGCTCCATCGCAACGAGGCAGACCAGCTGGAGCATGTGGTTCTGCACCATGTCCCGGATGGCGCCGGCCTTGTCATAGTAGGCCCAGCGTCCGCCGACGCCGACCTGCTCCGCCACCGTGATCTGGATGTGATCGATATGGGTGCGATTCCACAGCGGCTCGAACAGTCCGTTGGCGAAGCGCAGCACCATCAGGTTCTGCACCGTCTCCTTGCCGAGATAATGATCGATGCGATAGATCTGCTGCTCGGACAGCGCCCGGCCGATGGCGGCATTGATCTCATGGGCCGAGGCCAGGTCGTGGCCGATGGGCTTTTCCAGCACCAGCCGCGTGACCGGGGTGATCAGCCCGGCGCCGGCGAGATTCGTGGCGACGGGCACGAACAGATCCGGGGCGGTCGCCAGATAGAAGACCCGGACAACCTGCTCCCGCCCGGCCAGAGCCTGCTTCAGCAGCTCGTAATGGGTGGGGTCGGAGCCGTCGAGGGCGACGTAATCCAGCCGCTCGGCGAATTTGTCCCAGGCGCCCTTGTCGAAGTGATCGAGCTCGCATTCGGTGCAGGCGTCGTGCATCTGCTGGCGGTATTCGTCGCGCGAGAGCTTGGCCCGGGAGACGGCAATGATGCGCCCATCGGGCGGCAGCCGGTTCTCGACATCGAGATGGAAGAGGGCCGGGATCAGCTTCCGCTTGGCGAGATCGCCCCGGCCGCCGAAGACGACGATGTCGAAGGGATGCTCGATGAGGGTCGCCTTGCCTTGGGGCATGTCCTGTTCATCCTCTGCGGCTGCGGAAGCAATGAATTCTCAGATTCTAGCGTCAGAATTCCCTTTATTCCGCCGCCTCGGCCTCGCTCGCCCCCCAGGCCACCGGCCGGCGCCGCCGCTCCAGCCAGAGGGACAGGAGGCTTAGACCAAGGGCGCCCACCGCGACAAGAGCGCCGACGAGGGGAAGCTCGCCATAGCCCACGCCCCGCAGGATCACGAAGCCGCCGAGCCAGGCGCCGGTCGCATTTCCGAGATTGAAGGCGCCCTGGTTGATGGTCGAGGCCAGGTTGGGCGCATGCTGGGCGGTGTCCACGACCCTCAGCTGCAGCACGGGCACGACGGCGAAGAGCACGACGCCCCAGAGGATGATGGTCGCGACAGCCGCGGGCATCGAATGGATCGTGAAGAACAGCAGACCCGTGACCAGGATCAGCGCCAGCAGGATCGCGATCAGCGAGGGCATCAGCTTCCAATCGGCAAGACGCCCACCCAGGATATTGCCCAGGGTGAGGCCGACGCCGAACAGCAGCAGCACGATGCTCACGCCATGGGGCGAGACGCCGGTCACCTCTTCCAGCATCGGCGTGATGTAGGTGAAGACGGTGAAGAGGCTGGCCGAGACGAGGGCGCTGATGGCCATGGCCAGCAGCACCTGGCTCTTGCCCAGCACGGCGATCTCGCGCGTCAGATTGGCCGGCATCATCCGGATCTTCGCCGGCAGCAGAATGGCGATCCCCGCCAGAGCGACGAGGCCGACGGCGGTGACCGCCCAGAAGGTGGCGCGCCAGCTGAAGGCCTGGCCCAGGGCCGTTCCCAGCGGCACGCCCAGCACATTGGCCAGCGTCAGCCCGGCGAACATCAGGGCGATGGCCCGGGCACGCTGGGCTCTCGGCACCAGATCCGCCGCCACCACGCTGCCGATGCCGAAGAAGGCGCCGTGGCAGAGCGCGGTGATGATCCGGGCGGCCATCAGGAGCGAATAGCCGGACGCCAGCGCGCAAAGCATATTGCCGACGACGAACATCACCATCAGCCCGAGGAGCGTGGCTTTGCGCGGCAGGCGGACGGTCGCCATGGCCAGGATGGGCGCCCCGATCACCACCCCCATGGCATAGCCCGTGACCAGCAGCCCGGCGGACGGGATGCTGACGCCGAGGTCTCGCGCGACATCGGGCAGGAGCCCCATGATGACGAATTCCGTGGTGCCGATCCCGAAGGAGGCGATGGTCAAGGCGATCAAGGCGAGGGGCATGAGACTGCTTTCGGTTGGAGACCGGCGCCCGCGGCCTCCCCACGGGCGGCGGACGTCTTCCGCTAACTTATGCCGCACTGCAGCATGCCCAAAGTGAATTGATCGCATAGGGCCTATTCTGATACGGAATGTTGATGGAGCTCAGAGCTCTCCGCGCCTTCGTCGAGGTGGTGCGTCAGGGCGGCTTTTCCCAGGCCGCCAAAGTGATTTTCGCGACCCAGTCGACCGTCAGCAAAGCGGTCAAGCAGTTCGAGGAAGAGATCGGGGCGCCCCTGCTCGATCGCCACGGCCACCCCAGCCGCCTGACCCCCGCCGGCGATATCGTCTACCGACGGGCCCTCAAGATGCTGGCGGAGCGGGACGACCTCGTCGCCGAGCTGGATGAGTTGCGCGGGCTGAAGCGGGGGATCCTTCGTCTCGGCCTGCCGCCGGTGGGCAGCAGCACCCTCTTTGCGCCGCTTTTCGCCAGCTATCGCAGCCGATACCCCGGGATCGACATCCGACTGGTCGAGCATGGCAGCACGCGGCTGGAGGAGATCCTGCTGGCGGGAGAGATCGAGCTCGGCGCCTCCCTCCTCCCCGTGCCGGCGGATTTCGAATGGCAGGATGTGCGCAGCGAGCCGATGATGGTTCTGCTTCCCGCCGGACAGGCTCTGGCGGCGGGCGACGTCCACCGATCTTGCGCGCCTGAAGGACCTGCCCTTCATCCTGTTCGAGACGGGCTTCGCGTTGAACCGGGTGATCCTCGACGCCTGCCGGCGGCGGGGAATTCAGCCGATCATCGCCGCCCGCAGCAGCCAGATCGACTTCATCGTGGAGCTCGTCGCCACTGGCCTCGGTATCGGCTTCCTGCCGCGGATGATCGCCGAGCAGCGTCGCCATCCCGCGGTCCGCCAGGTCCTGCTGGCGGAGCCGCAGACGGAATGGCATATGGCGATGATCTGGCGGCGCGGCAGCTATCTCTCTTACGCCGCCAGAGCCTGGCTCGCGCTCGCGCGCGAGGCGCAAGACCCCCAACCTGAAAGAGAAGGAAGTTGAGCCGATCCGGCCGATCGCTCTAACTGACCAATGTCACCTTGCCGGTGACGACATCGTAAAAGCCGGCGACGACCTTGATCTTGTTCTCCTTCACCATGCCCGCGATGACCGGCGATGCCTCTTGCAGGATCTTCGCGTGATACCGGGCATTCGCCTTGGAGGTGGCATCGAGATCCGGCCCGGCTTCGTCGACGGCGGGCCGGATGGCCGAATAGAGCACGCTGATCTGTCCGGGCACCGCGCCGCCGCTGATCGTTGCTTTCACCGCGCCGCATTGCCCATGGGCAAGGACCAAGATGACCTTGGCGCCGAGGACCGCCGCGCCATATTCGAGGCTCGCCGTGATCTCGGGCGTGGTGATATTGCCGGCGACACGGCAGACGAAGATATGGCCGATCGTCTGATCGAAGACCAGCTCGACGGGCACGCGGGAGTCGGCGCAGGAGAGGACGGCGGCGAAAGGCTCCTGGCCCTCGGCGGCCTTCGCATGCAGAATCTCAAGGTCATGCTCGTGGGCCGTCCCATGCCCATCGGCGTAGCGCTGGTTGCCGTCCATCAATTCCTTGAGGGCTTCGTCGGGCGTAAGGGTGCTTTGCGCCAAAGCGCTGCGCGGCGCGACGAGCCCGGCCCCCAATCCCGCCAGACCACTTGCCGCCGTCCCCGCGACGGTTGCGCGCAGAAAGCGGCGCCGCGACAGAATCCCACCGATCTCCCGCGCGATATTCGTCTCCCCATGGTCGGAATCCGGTCCGCATGCGCAAGACTGGGTAACCGTTTCTTTACTCTCGGTATTCATTTGCAAAATCCTCCCTTACCCCGGTCAAAGACTTGAGTTCACACAGTGTCGGCAACCCGTGTCAGTTGCAAGTTCCCCGAACGCACCACAGATATTTTATCCCCGCCCTTCGCCGACATTCTTTCATTTCGTCATTCCGGCGAAAGCCGAATCCAGGGGCCACATGTCAGGCTGCCCGCCGCTTGCCCCTGGATCCCGGCTTTCGCCGGGATGACGGGATAGAGGGCGTGGCCTACGCGGCCATAGCGCAATTGCCGGCGCCTTCGTCTCATCATATCGGCGTCACTCTCTATCGCGCCGTCGGTTATGACGGTGCGCGCCCGGCTACTTGAAAAGTGGCATCTCCTCCGCAGCCAGCACGCCGCCGGTGATCGAGATCGGGGCGAAAGTCTCCCTGGCGGCGAGATCGGCGCTCGAGATCATGATCTGCCCGATCTTCGTGGAAAGCTGCTCGACCGTGGCGGCGAAGACGAGCCGGCCGATGTGGCACCAGATGATGGCGCCCATGCACATCGCGCAGGGTTCGCCGGAGGTGTAGAGCGTGCTCCCCACCAGCACCTTGCTGCCATGCTCGGCGAGGCAGCTGCGGATCGCCTCCATCTCGCCATGGGCGGTGGGGTCGTCCTTGGTTATTCCCTGATTGCGCCCGCGGGCGATCACCTTGTTGTCGCGAACGATCACGGTGCCGAAGGGAAAGTCGCCGCGCCGGGCCTCGTCGAGCGCCATGCGCATGAACTGCTCGTCCTCGGGCAAGACGGGGCCGCTTGTCGCGGCCAGACCCTGCGAAGCCGCCGGCAGGACGGTGGCGCAGGCCGCTGCTGCCATGACGAAGCGCCGGGTGGTCGGGACCGTCCCGGCTCGCGAAGCGCGTCCCTGATGCTGGCTCATCCCCTGAATCTCCTGGCGTCGATATGGTTGCTGCGGCGCTTTGCCAGCAAATCATATCCGATCCGGCCATGGGCACCAATCGGATGATGCGCCGCCGCCGCCAGGATCTTGGGAAGCGAGAGCTAGCTCGGCTTGTCGCCCTTGAGCCGGCGCGTCCATTGGTCCTGGTGGATCGCGATGGCATCGATGATCGAGGCAACCATCTTGAGGCTCTTCGGCGTCAAGATCTGGGCCGCTGCCGTTATCCGTTGCAGATAGCGCCGCGTCGCCGGGCGCGCGGCGGGGCGGCCGTCATATCCCAGAAGCTCATTGGGCGTGATGCGGAGAAAGCGGCAGATCCGCAGGAGCAGTGCGATATCCCGCTCTCCCCGGGTCGTTGACATAGGTCGTATAGCGAACCCGGCTCATGCCCAGATGCCTGGCGATCTGGGCTTCCGACAATTTCAACTGCCGTCCGCGGGCGCGAAGCCGGCTTGCGAATGACGTCATGCTCGACTGCTTTCAAAATGAGTCCGGCAGCGTGACCCGGCCGGCGGGCCTCGCCATGACATCGCTAGTTGGATTTGTCCTTGCCCAACAGCTTCGCCCCTCGCTCCTGATTGGCGGCCATGGCGTCCATGACCACCACGGCCATTCGAAGGGTCTCCGGATTCAATGCCTGAGCGGCCGCCGCGATCCGTTGCAGGTATCGATTGTCTGCCAGCTTCTGCTCCCCCGGACCGTCGAACCCCAGGAGATCGTTCGGAGTCGTGTTCAGCACGAGACAGATCCGGGCCAGCATCGCGAAATCCGGCTCGCGATGGCCGTTCACATAATTCGTATAACGGGATTGGCTGATACCCAGACGCCTGGCGATTGCGGCGTCCGACAACTCCAGCTGCTGGCCGCGCGCTCGAAGTTGCTCGCAGAATGAACTCATAGAGTGGTGCCGTCGGTACTGAAGGGAGTCATTAGCAACAAATCGTTATTTCGAAAGACAACTCCCTGTATGGATATTGTTAACAAGGGACCTGTTAGGGACGCCACCGATAGCACCTTTCCGCTCGAGCCGATAGGCGAGAGTGGTATCTCTAGGGATGGTGCTTCGCATCGGTGGTGGCAAATAGCGGCTAGGGGCAGAGGCGCGGCCAGGTGGCGCCTGCCGGATAATTCGGTGCGGGAAACGGGGCTCATTCTCCGGATCGCGACCGGCCCCTTGTTCTTGTGGTGATGGGTTCTTGTCGGCAATGGGGGTCCTTGTCGGCGATGGGCTAGTAATCGCGGCAGGAGCCGTAGGGGGAGACGCGGCCATAGAGCGGCTGACAGCCGCCGGCGTTCCAGCCGGCAGCGGTGGGCCGGGCATTCGCCGCACTCGATGACGAGGCTTGCGAGGATGTGCTGGGGGCCTGGGACGAGCCCGCGCAGCCTTGCAGTGCCAAGGCGCATAGCAATCCGAAAATGGCATGCTTCACGATCAGTCCCTCAACTTTCGAGAGATATTCCCCGTTTGGAGCCCCGGCCACCCCGACCGCGCCAGTCTAGCGGGTCGCCGTGGGGCCGGCCACGCGGAAGGAGAGACTCGCTCGCCACCTGCTATGGCGGCGGATCAGGAATCGCGACAGGAGCCGAAGGGCGAGGGACGACCATACAACTGCTGACACCCGCCGGCGTCCATTCCCGCCGCCGTCGGCCGCGCGCTCGCCGCGTTCGGTGGCGGGGCTGCCGAGTCAGGTGTGCTGGGCGCACGAGACGAACCGGCGCAGCCTTGCAGCGCCAAGACGCATAGGACTCCGAAGAGGGCATGCTTCACGGTCAGTCTCCTCAAACCTCGAGAGATTATTCCCCGTCTCCGCGGACCAGCCACCGCGGACCCGTCACCATGACGAAATAGTGTCGTCCGGCACCTGCGGCAACCTCGTAATGGTTGAATGAGGAAAGATTCTTCCTCGCCTTGAGGGTCGGCGGCGGTCGCCATAGCGATCGGATCTCCTCGACATCCTTGCACCCGGCGCCTGGTCCCAGCAAAATCCGAAGGGCCGTCGCCAGCCCGGGTCGGCTACCGGAAATCGGCTTTGATCAATGCCTTAGGACCGTCGCGGATAATCCCCATGAAAAAGCAGCTCGCGATGCTGGCCGATTACAACGCCTGGGTGAACGGGCGGCTCTATGGCGCGGCCGCCCTCCTGCCCGACAGCGATTATCGCGCCGACCACGGGGCCTTCTTCGGCTCGCTGCACGGCACTCTCAATCATCTGCTCGTGGGCGACCGGATCTGGATGCAGCGCTTCACCGGCAAGGGCGAGGCGCCCGGCAAGCTCGATGCGATCCTCCACGAGGATTTCGCCGGGCTCAGCGAGGCGCGCCGGCGGGAGGACCAGCGCATCATCGATTACATCCGATCGCTGAGCGAAGCGGATCTCGAGGGCACGCTGCGCTATCGCTCGACCCGCAGCCCGGTGGAGATCGAGCAGGAGCTGACGCCGCTCCTGATTCACTTCTTCAATCACCAGACCCATCACCGCGGTCAGGCTCATGCCATCCTGACCCGGATCAAGGGTGATGCCCCTTCCTTCGATCTCCTGATCTATCAGCGCGAGACGGGAATCAGCCTGCGCCGGGGTCAGGGCGGCGATTTCAGCGCGCCAGAGACTCGGTCTACCTGACCCGGCCCGCCTGAGGCCGGCCCCACCGGAAGCCAGCGTGTCGCGACAAGTCAGCGCCGGTCGGCCCCGGGCAGCGGCAGCGCGCGAAGCGGCACGGGGGAGGATTGCACCAGCGAGGTCGTGGTCTGGCCATGGGCGAGGAAGCGGTCGAGGAGGGGATCGAGATCCTCCAGCCGCTCGAGATAGACCCGCATGACGAAGCAATCCTCGCCGGTGATCCGGTGGCATTCCACGACCTGCGGCAGACGCTGCGCCAGCTCGCCGATCTTGTTGAGCTTGCCCGGCATGGGCCGTACCCGCACGAAGACCGAGATGGGATAGCCCAGCGCCCGCGGGTCGATATCCAGCCGATAGCCCCTGATGATGCCGGCTTCCTCCAGCCGCTGAACGCGCTCCCGCACCGCCGGCGCCGACATGCCGATACGCCGCGCCATCGCCGAGATGCTCATGCGCGGATCGTCGCGCAGAAGCCGCAGCAGCTTCACATTGCGGGCGTCGAGCAGGAGATCGGCGATCTGAAGGGACATGACGCGATTTCCCCGATGAATCGAAGGTAATCTCAGTCCATGGCCTTCAATATAGCATGGAGCGCCGCGCCTCTTGGCACGAAGATCGCTGCATGAAACCGGCGGAATTCGGCGGCCGCGGCGATAACCGATCGCCTGCCGCCTCATGTCTATTTTCTCGTCAGCGCGGTCTTCCACTATCTGGGTCCGGCTTTCGCCGTGCTCCTCTTCGCCCATCTGGCCCCGCTCGGCGTCGCCTGGCTCCGGATCGCAACGGCCGGCGCTGTCTTCGCTTTGTGGCGGCGGCCCTGGCGCTTTCACCGGCGGCTGACCAGCCGCGAGCGCGGGGTGGTGGTGGGGCTCGGCATCGTGCTGGCGCTGATGAATGCCAGCTTCTATCTCGCCATCGCGCGCCTGCCGCTCGCCACCGTGGGCGCGATCGAGTTCCTGGGCCCGATCGGCCTGGCGGCGGTGGGCTTCCGCTCGCGCCGCAATCTGCTGGCCCTGGCGCTCGCCATCGCCGGCGTCTATCTCCTGACGCAGCTGCGCTTTCAGGGCGAGGCGCTGGGCTATGTCTTCGCCTTCCTCAACTGCGCGCTCTTCGTTCTCTATATCGTGCTCGGCCATCGCATCGCGGCGGAAGGCGGCGCCGAAGGGATCGACCGGCTGGGTGCGGCCATGCTGGTGGCGGCCATCGCCGCGGCACCCCTGGGATTCGCCGATGCCCTGCCGGCCTTCCGCGATCCCACGCTTCTCGCCGCGGGCATCGCCGTGGGGCTCTGCTCCTCGGTGATCCCCTATGTCTGCGACCAGCTCGCCATGGCGCGCCTCCCGCGGGCGACCTTCGCGCTGATGCTGGCGCTGCTGCCTGCGACCGCCTGCATCATCGGCCTGCTCGTCCTGCACCAGGCGCCCACGGCCCAGGATCGCGCCGGCTTGGCCTTGGTGATCGTCGGTGTCGCCCTGCATCGGCAGGGGCGTAGAGAGAGCTAGCGGGCTCTCTCCTCCCGTCATCCCCGCGAAAGCGGGGATCCAGGGCAACAGGCTAGGTCCTGCGCATGGGGCCCTGGATTCCCGCTTTCGCGGGAATGACGATGAGAGGGAAGTGATTGATCGACGTCAGCGCCGCCCGAGTGCGAAGCCGCCGAGGTCGATGCCGGGCCGCCGGCCCTGGATCAGATCGGCCAGCGCCCGGCCGGAGCCGCAGGCGAGCGTCAGGCCCAGCGGCCCATGGCCGGCATTGACGAAGAGATTGGGCCAGGGCGTGGCGCCGATGATCGGCCGGCCGTCGGGGGTCATGGGCCTGAGGCCGGCCCAATGCGTGATCGCCGCATCGCGCGGATAGAGCGGCAAGACTTCGCCCAGCCCGTCCACCAGCATCCGGCCGCGGGTCTCGTTCAGCCTTGTGTCATAGCCCGCGAATTCGACGGTCCCCGCCACCCGCAGCCGCGATCCCAGCGGGGTGACCGCCATCTTGCGGCCGTCATCGGCAATGGGAATGCGAGGCGCGGCATTCCAGCCTGCCGCCTCGACGGTGATGGAATAGCCCTTGGCCGGATAGATCGGCAGGCGGAAGCCGAGGCTGCGGGCGAGGCCGGCGCTGTAGCTGCCCAGTGCCAGAACGAAGGCCTCGCCCGTGAGCGGCCCCTTGTCGGTGACGATGCCCGGTGATGCGCCCCGCCTTGGTCGAGAGCTCGCGTATCCCGGTCGACAATCGGAAATCGACGCCACGTGCCCGGCAGAGATCGGCGATGGCCTTCACGAATTTCCAGGAATCGCCGCTCTCATCGGCGGGATAGAACATGCCGCCCGAGATCTGATGGCCGATAGGCGCCAGTGCCGGCTCGATCTCGACACAGGCCTCGGGGCTCAGCAGCCGGGTATCGATGCCGAGTTCGGCATAGAGCGCACCGGCCCGCCGCGCGCTCGCCATCGAGAGGGGATCGCGGAAGAGCTTGAGAAGCCCCGGCTTGTTGCGGTCGAAATCGATCGCGGACTCCGCCAGCAAGGCGTGAAGCTCCTGCAGGGAATAGAGCGCCAGCCCGAGCACGGCCTCGGTATTGGCGCGCCAGCGATCGGCTCGGCAATTCGCGAGGAAGCGCCAGACCCCAGCCCGCGATGCCCGGGATCGCGCTCGGCCGCAGCAGCAGCGGTGCATCCTCGCGCCCCAGCCATTTCAGGATCTTCTGCGGCGTGCCCGGTGCGGCCCAGGAATCCGAGGTGCTGGGGGTGATGAGCGCGCCATTGGCGAAGCTCGTCTCCAGCCCGACATCGGCCTGGCGATCGACGACCACGACCTCATGGCCGTCCTTCGCCAGATAGTAAGCGGTGAGGACGCCGATCAGCCCGGCGCCGAGGACGACGATCCGCACCGCCGGGCCGCCTATCGCTTACGACGTCTTGCCGAGATGGGCATAGGCGACGATCTCGATCACGGCGCCGGGCACCATGAGGCCGGCGACGATGACCGTCGCGCGATTGGGATAGGGCTTGGAGAAATGCTTCCGGTAGACCTCGTTCATCCCGGCGAAATGCTCCTTGCCGGTCAAATAGACCAGCACCTGGGTCACGTCATCGAGGCTTGCCGCCGGCGGCCTCCAGGGTGCGCCGTGAGGTTGGTGAAGGTCAGGTCCGCCTGCTTGGCGATATCGCCGGTCTCGATGGAGCCGTCGGCGCGGATCGGAATCTGGGCGGTGTAGAGGATGCCGTCGGCGCTGACGGCCCATTCGATCGGCGCCTCCTCGCCGGGCAGATGGGTCTTGATCACCTTTTTCATGGTTCTTCTCCGAGCTTATGGGGGGATGTCAGGCGGCGTAGGGCAGGAACTGGCCGTCGCGGCGGAAGGCCTCGTGATAGCGGGCGAGCTTGGCCTCGTCGATCTCGATGCCGAGACCGGGCCGCTCGATCAGCCCCCAGCTCGGGCCGGTCGCGATCGGCAGCGGGGCCGCCAGCAGATCGTCGGTCATCATCGCCGCCGTCTGCTGATTGCCCCGGGCCACATTGGGCAGGGTCAGCAGCATATGCTGGCCGGCGGCCGCGGCGATGCCGAGCTCGCCATGGGTATGCTTGCAGATCTTGATCCCGGCGATATTTGCGGCATGGCAGAGGCTGTGGAAGCGGCGCAGGCTGCCGACCCAATAGCTGCTGAAGCAGAGCATGTCGGCGGCCCCGCTGGCGATCATGCGGGTGACCTCGCTCTGGCGCTCGAGCCCCTCATTGGCGCAGAGCGCGACCGGCACGCGCTGGCGCAGCTCCTGCATCAGGGTAATGGGAGAGGCGGCCACCGGCGCCTCGGCATATTCGATCCCGAACATCTCGTCCCAGCGTGTTCAGCAGCCTGACGGCTTCGGGCAGGCTCCAGGCCTCATTGGCATCGATCCGGATCCGGGCCTCCGGTCCCGCGGCCTGGCGCAAGGCCGCGAGCATCTCCTCCTCGCCGCGGCTCTCGACCCCGACCTTCAGATAGAAGCAGTCATAGCCCCGCGCGATGCCATCACGGGCCTGGGCCGCGATCTCCGCCGGCGTCCCGCGCGAGAGGTAATAGAAGTAGTCCACGCTCCGCGCGCATGGCCCCGCCGAAGAGCCGGTAGAGCGGCTTGCCGCAATCCTTGCCGCAGAGATCCCACAGCGCCATGTCGATGCCGGCGAAGGCGAAATTGCCGGTCATGGCCCGGTATTCCCAGAGCCCCGTGCGGAAGACCTCATGGGCGATGGCCTCGGAATTCCAGGGATCCTGGTTCAGCACGAAGGGCGCCATGGATTGCAGGGCGGCCTCGATGGAGCGCGTATCGGCGCCGCTGCAGCTTTCGCCCCAGCCGACGAGGCCGCTGTCGGTGGTCAGCTTGACGATGACGTCGCTGACGCCGCCGCGGCGCACGCGGGCGCTGAGCTCGGCATGGCTGTAGCCGACGCTGACGGGGAAGGTCTCGAATTTGACGATCTTCATCGGATCTCCGGATGCTCTAGTCGGTACGGTCGAGGATCTTCTTGAGGAAGGCGCGGGTGCGCTCATGCTTCGGCTGGCGCAGCACCTCCAGCGGCGGGCCCTGCTCGACGATGCGGCCCTCGTCCATGAACACGACGCGGTCGGACACATCGCCGGCGAAGCGGATCTCATGGGTGACGATCATCATGGTGCGCCCTTCCTCGGCCAGCGCGCGCATGACGCTCAGCACCTCGCCCACCAGCTCGGGGTCCAGCGCCGAGGTCGGCTCGTCGAACAGAATCACCTTGGGCTGCATGGCCAGCACCCGGGCGATGGCGACGCGCTGCTGCTGCCCGCCGGAGAGGCGCTCGGGATATTCCTCGAGCTTGTGGCCGAGGCCGACCTTGCGCAGCATCTCGTCGGCGAGCTCGCGGGCCTCGGGCCGGCCCATGCCGCGCACGCGCCGCGGCGCCGAGCGCGACATTGTCGCGGGCGCTGAGATGGGGAAACAGATTGAAGCGCTGGAAGACGAAGCCGATCTCGGCCCGCTCGCGCGCCATGTCGCGGTCGGAGAGGTCGTGAAGCCGCCCGCCGGCTTCGCGCCGGCCGATGCGCTGGCCGTCGACCCAGATCTCGCCGCGGGTCGGGCGCTCGAGAAAATTCACGCAGCGCAGCAAGGTCGTCTTGCCCGAGCCGCTGGGTCCGATGATGGAGACGCGCTCGCCCTTGGCGAGCTCGAGGTCGACGCCCTTCAGCACTTCCAGGGTGCCGAAGCTCTTATGCAGATCGACGATGCGGATGAGAGAGGTCATGGGCCGGGGAGCCGGGGCCCATCGCGATTGCGATGAGCCCCGTGCTGTCACCTTGTCAGTGGAAGCAGCTCGCCGGCGACTTCGGCGCCTGCCAGCCCTCGGGCCGGTCGACGCCGATGCGATAGTCCGGCGAGGGCGGCACGAACCAGGCTGGATCGCCCAGCCCATAGGCCGCCATGGACTTCACATTGGCGCAATCGGCCCAGGCCTTGGCGATCTCGCCGTTGATCGCCTCGGCCAGCCCCTTGTCCTCGGGATAGATGCCCATGATCGCGTAGTACTTCGTGGACATGATCGGGAATTTGTCGGCCTGCGGCACCAGGGCCACCTGATGCAGGCCCCATTCCGGATGCTGCAGCAAAGCATATTGCACGAGGCCCGGATCGAGCACCGCGATGTCGAGACGCCCGGCGATCACGTCGCGCATCACGCCGTCGGAGGTGTCGTAGAGCTTGACCTCGCCGATGCCCGGCACCGATTTCAGCTCCGGCACCAAGGTGAAGCCGGTGACGGTGCCGACGCTATGGCCCTTCATATCCTCGAAGGTCGCATAGCTGGTGGCGTTCTTCTGCAGCAGGAAGGTGCCGAAATAATAGATCGGGTCGGTCAGGGTCATGATCTTGGTCCGCTCCTTGGTCCAGCCCATGGAGCCGAGCATGATATCCACCTTGCCCTGCTTCGTGGCCTGGATCAGCGCCGACCATTCCATCTGCACCGGCTTGACCTCGAGGCCGAGATTGGCCGCGAGCTGGGCCAGCAGCGCCCCGTCGGTGCCGATGAGCTTGCCGTCTTTCACGCTCGTCATCGGCATGTCGCCGTTGATGCCGACGGTGAGCTTGCCGGGCTCGATGGTCTTGGGCGGCTCCGCCATGGCCGAGCCGGCCGCGAGCGCGAGCGCGCCGATGATGAGCGCGCCGCCGAAGCGCTGCAGGCCGCGCCTCAGGGAGTATCGGGATATCGCAGACGATGGGTTACGCATGGTCTCCTCCTTGCTTGGTTGCCGTCTTGTTGTGGTTACCGGTCGTACGCAAATGCCTTGCTCAATGCTGATGGATCGCCAGCGCCGCTTCGAGGCGGCGCAGCAGCAGGGATAGCGGGTAGCTCATGGCGAAATAGATGATCGCCGCCAGCACATAGAGCTGCATGGGCAGGAAGCTCGACGATGCCAGGTCCTTGGCCCGCAGCATCAGCTCCGGGGCGGCGATGATCGAGGCGATGGCCGTGTCCTTCAGCAGGCCGATCAGGTAATTGCCGACGGGCGGCAGCACGATGCGGATCGCCTGGGGCGCCATCACGTCGCGCATGGTCTGCGCCGGCGTCAGGCCGAGGGAGAGGGAGGCCTCGCGCTGGCCGCGGTCCAGCGCCTCGATCCCGGCGCGGAAGATCTCCGCCAGCACCGCGGCACCCTGGAGCCCGAGGCCGACCACGGCGGCGGTGAAGGAATTGAATTCCAGCCACGGCACCACGGCGGGCAGGCCGAAATAGATCAGGAACAGGATCACCAAAGCGGGCATGCCGCGGCCGACCTCGATGAAGACGATGGCGAACCAGCGCACGGGGGCCAGCGGCGAGAGCCGCAGCAGTGCCACGACGATGCCGAAGGCGACCGCCAGCACGAAGGAAGCCGCCGTCAGCTTCAGGGTCTGCACGGCGGCCACCAGCATCTGCGGCCCCCAGTCGGGCAGGTTCTCCCAGATCGAGGCCCAGAAATCGATCATCTCAGCGCCAGCTCCGGAGGCTGACCTGCAGCCGCGTGGTGAGGTGGGAGAGGGGGATGCTGATCGCGAGATAGATCGCCGCGGCCAGCAGATAGATCTGCATGCTGAGATAGGTCTCCATCACCAGATTGCGGGCGCGGAACATGATCTCGGGCGCGGCCACGGCGGAGACGAGGGAGGTGTCCTTCAGCAGCTGGATCGCGTAGTTGCAGAAAGGCGGCAGCATGATGCGTATGGCCTGGGGCAGGATGACGTAGCGCATCACATCCATCGGCGGGAGGCCGAGGGACAGCGCCGCCTCGCTCTGGCCGCGATGGATGGCGAGGATGCCGGCGCGGTAGACCTCCGCCAGATAGGCCGCTCCATTGAGCCCCAGCCCGGTGATGGCCGCGGCCAAAGGCGGCATGCCGAGGCCGAGGTCGGCGAGGCCGAAATAGATGATGAAGAGCTGGGTCAGCGCCGGGGTGCCGCGGATGAGCTCGATATAGGCCCGGGCCAGCCAGCGCAGCGGGCGGAGCGGCGCCACCGTCATCAGCGCCAGAATCAGCCCGCCGGCGAGCGCCAGCAGCAGCGCGCCCGCCGCCACCTCGACCGCCACCACCGCCCCGCCCAGAAGGATGGCCAGGAAATGCGGCGCGGTTTGCATGAAGCTCGACCAGAAGCTCAAACTGCCTCCCCAAAGGGCCCGCCGCGTTTAGCGCGGTTCAGGCGGCACTGGCGTGAAGCATCCTATCATCCTATGATTATCGCAACAAGCCGGGACTGCACCGGTCCCGCGGCGAAGGCGGATGGACAGGGCTTCGCGGTCCGACGATAACCTCCCCGCGACGCTGCGCAGCCGCGTCGCCCAACGACGTCGCAGCTGGTCGTCGCTCTGGATAGGGGCCATGGTGAAGGAGTTCTCGAGGAAGATGCCGAGCGGGCAGGAGAGAGTGACGGCACCCCGGCGCACCATCGCCCGGCGCAATCTGCACGACCAGATCGTGGACGAGCTCGGCCGGCGCATCGTCGCCGGCGAATACGGGCCCGAAGGCAGCCTGCCGACAGAGCCGCAGCTGGCGGCCGATCTCGGCATCGGGCGCAATGCGCTGCGCGAGGCCATCAAGGTGCTGATCAGCAAGGGCATGGTGGAGGTGCGCCCGAAGACGGGGATGCGCGTCCGCCCGGCGGGGGAGTGGAACCTGCTCGACCGCGAGGTCCTCTCCTGGCATGCGCTATCGGACCTGCGCCTCAACCGCTCCTTCGACATGGTGGAGTTCCGCCTGATCGTCGAGCCCAAGGCCGCCCATCTCGCCGCCAAGCGCGCGACCCGCGAGGAGATCGCCACGATCCGCGAGAACTGCGCCCGGCTCGAGGCCTGCGTGGGCCGGCCAGAGCTGGTGCCGGAGCGCGACATCGCCTTTCACCACAGCATCCATCTCGCCTCCCACAATGCCATCCTCGATCATCTGGGCCGGCTCATCGCCTCCCTCATGCAGATCCAGGTGGTCATGACCACGGAGCAGCCGGGCTCCTTCGAAAGCGGCCTCGGCCTGCATCGCGAGCTGACGGAGGCGATCGCCGCGCGCAAGGCGGAGCGGGCCGAAGATGCCGCCCGCCGCCTGGTCCAGATGCCCTATGACGATCTCTCCCGCCGCCTGAAATTGGGCTCGAAGGTCAAGCTGGGCTGAAGCGCCGGCTCTTCGCGTATCGTCGATCAGCTTAAACCGGCGTCTCCGTCTCTCCGCCGTCATTCCGGCGAAAGCGCAATTGCCGGTATGTATCTCGCTGATCGCCGCTTCTGCTTTCTTCCCCTGCGGGCCGTAAGGCCCGCGCTTTGAGGGGGGAGGGCCGGGGCTATGGCACGGACACATCTCAAAAAGCAGAGTCCGATCAATGGCTTGGCCAACAGGGGTCGAGTAGTGCGGCCGATAGCTATGAAGGGCGAGGAAGTCCCGTATCTGCGGGGACTTCTCGCGCTTTTTGGCCCGAGGCGCGGCGAAAGATGTGTCCACTCCATAGGGGCCGGGGTGGGGGTGGCCGTATTCTCAACAATGCAATCGATGCAGCGCAGGCTCATCGTGATCCGCGGACGCGGATCGGACCCCCACCCTAACCCCTATGGCATGGACACATTTCCAAGCCTCATGCCGTGAGCGATATCGTGGAAGCGTTGCAGGCCCCTATGCATTGTGATGGGTCCCGGGGGTTTGCCGTTGTTGGCCCCGTTCCAAGAGCCGAGGCGGGCGATGATCCAAGCGGCCCACGGCAGGGATTTGGGCTGGAAGGGGTTTCGCAGCCGGGTTGTCCTGCCGTCAACGGTGGGGGCGATGACTTCGAGGGCCTTGATATCGTCGCTGGCGAAGGCGGCGGTCGCGGGCCTGTTGTCGGCGCCATCCCTGGCCTGGACGAGTTGCATGCAGACAATGGCGGCGCGCAGGGCGATGAGGGCGAGCTTGTGCAAGGGCTCAGGCGTCTCGATCTGGCTGTCTTCGATGCCGAGGCCCTGGCTTTTCATGGTTCGGAAGAGCTGCTCGACCTGCCAGCGGCAGCGATAGTCTGCGATGGCTTGGTGAGCCTGTGCCAAGCTCTCGATGGGGGCGCTGGAGAGCAGGCGCCAATGCACCCCCTCAACCTCGGCCGGCGGATCAATCTCGCGCACATCGAGGGCGTGAAGAGTGAGGCTGGAAGGCAGATGGTGATCGGCACTGTTTCGGGGTCGGCGCAGGCTCACGGGCGCATAGCGCAGGGCCATGGTAGCGCGCCGGGCGGCCCGGCCGGGAATGGCCGGCAGATCCAGGGTGAAGTGCTGGGCGACCGCCAAGCTGTCGAGATGAGCGTACAGATAGCCGTCATCGGCCAAGCCGCGGTCGGTCTGAGCCCGGACCAGCAGTTCGACCTCCGGCGGACGCGAGGCGAAAGCGGCATAGATATCGCCTTCGCGGTCGGCAATCACGGTGACGGAGGTGGCGCCTGCCGCACGCAAGCCTGCCGCGGCCTGAGCTCCGTCCAGCCAGCGCTGGGACAGCTTGTCGGCCATCTTGCGGGTGCGCCCATCGCAGGGCACCGGCTCATGGTTCGCCCAGAGCTGCACATCGGCCAGCCCCAGAACAACACCCGTATCGGCATCGACCGCCAGCACCGGGTGGATGAAGAAGGCCGGATCAGTTCCATTGCCGCCGCGCCCGAAGGCCGCCTTGCGGTGCTTCTGGCGCGAGAAGTTGATCTCGCTGGTGTCCTGGATCGCCAGTACCCGCCGGCCGGCGACCTGGGCCAGCAGATGGCTCCGCGCCGCCTCGATCAGCGCCCGCTCGCTCACGCGCTCATTGTGCAGAAAGCGCCAGAACGCCTTCTCGTCGGCTTCGCCACCGCCCAAGCGCTTGACCGTAACCGTTCGGCGCAGCACCAAGCGATCGAGCAACTGCTGCCCCTTTTGCGCAGCCGCTCGTCCCCAAAAGCCCCGAGATCCTCTTGCACTACCATTGCGGCCTCCGACCACCAGACCGCGGTACAGCGAATCACGCATCGGGCGCCCTCGCCATCGACATTAGCGCCACCGAGTCAATATGACGCACCTCGGCATGGCAAAAGATGTGTCCATGCCATAGCCCCGGCCCTCCCCCGCAAGGGGGGAGGGGATACAAAGGGAAGGCGGCTGACTTACTTGCGTCCTGGCGACTCAGTCGAATGGATACGGCCCGGGAAACTCTCCGGTGAAGGCGGTGTGGGTGACGAGTCCGGTCTCCTCCCGCCAGAGATGGAGATGGAATCCCGGCGGCTCCCGGGTGAAGCGGGCCTCGCCATCGGGCGTCAGGTCGAGCATCACCTGATGCGCCGTCGAGGGCGCGATCGAGGCGATGGTGCCGGCGAAAGCCGATTGGATCGAGCGGTGGACATGGCCACAGATCACCCGTGCGACCTTGCCGTGGCTCGCGACGATCGCCGCAAATCGCTCGGGCGCCTCCAGCGCTATGCCATCCATATGGTCGATGCCCGTGGCGAAGGGCGGGTGATGCATCATGATCAGGGTTGGGCGCGTGGGCTGCTCCGCCAGCCGCGCCGCGAGCCAGGCCAGTCGCTGCTCGCAGAGCCGGCCGCCGTCCTCGCCGGGGATGATCGTGTCGAGGGCGATCAGCCGCAGCGGCCAATCCTCGACGCAATACTGCAGGAACCCGCCGTCCCGCGGCAGATAAGCGTGATCGGGGAAGGCCGCGGCCAGGGCGCCCCGGGAATTGTGGTTGCCCGGCAGGAGGAAGAGCGGCAGATCGAGAGGGGCGAGGAGCCGCCTGAGATGGGCGTATTCCTCCGCGCCTCCCGCATGGACGAGGTCCCCCGTCGCCACCACCAGATCGGGCCGCGGATCGAGCTTGCCGAGCCCGGCCACCGCGCGAGCGAGGCAAGCGGCCGTGTCGACATGCCCGAAGGCGAGCTGTCCCTCCGGCAGGATATGAAGATCGGTGATCTGGGCGATCAGCATGGCTCAGCCTACCACGGGATTGTTTCCGTCCGGGGGAGGGATCCGGCGCTTTTTGCCAGGGCCGCCCGGGGGCCACGAAGCTTGGCTCTCTCTCACTACCGTCATGGTCGGCACAGGCCGACCATCCACGAGTTTGCCGGAACTGGGCCCGATGTACTGCGGCAATACTCGTTCACCATGTATCCCACGGGCGGCAGGTAAGAGTTCACCACGGAGGCACGGAGATCACGGAGCGTAGGTCGCGTGTCGCAACCCGCATCGCCTTCTGTCGCACGCCATCCAATACTCCAACTGCTCCGCGACCTCCGTGCCTCCGTGGTGAACATCTCTTCACGGTCAGGAGGCCGCGCGGTGACCGAATTGGAGGGAGCGCTGATCCTGTGCAGGCAAACTCGTGGATGGTCGGCCTTCGCCGACCATGACGATTGAGAGACTGAGGCTGACCACCACCAGCCGTAATCGACATTCAAGGCTGCGTATTGACCGTGCAGGTCACCTTCACCTTCGCGCAGATGCTGAGCACGTTCTGCAGAGCGAAGGGGACGGGGGAGGATTCGCCCGGCTGGATCGTCGAGGCGATGATGAGCTGGGAGAGCTTGTCGTCCAGGGCAACGACATGGACGCCGGCGCTCTTCTTGCCGTTGGTCACCTCGATGCTGCGGGCGGCATCGTTGCGCGTGAGATAGCGATAGTCGGCATGCTCGGCGACGGTGGCGAGAACGGTGCCGTAGACCTTCTCGGCCGGCGAATCCAAGGTCACCACCGCGATGTCGTAGCGCGCGGCCTGGGGTTGGGCGGCATCCGGCGATTGCACCATGCTGTCCACCTTGCCGATGACCTTGCGTCCCAGGAACAGCCATTGGGCATCGGCCATCCCGGCGGGGATCGAGACCAGAGCCCCGGCGATGACGAGGCGTCGGATGATCGAGCGGGCAGACATGAGCTTTCTCCTCCAGGCGGCGGATGCGCGGGCGCCACTCTAGCGATGCCGCCGGGGCTTCGCCAATCCAGGCATTCTCCGCTACAGTCGCGGGAGCGGGTGAGGGGCGTCACAGCGGAGGAACGGGATGCAAAGCAGCGGCCTGCTGGTGCTCGAGTCCTTCAGCCATGCCTTCCTCTTCGTGGCGCTCGCCTTGTTTCCCATCGTCAACCCGCTGGGTATGGCGCCGATCTTCCTCACCTTCACCGCCGGCGTCGACGATGCGACCCGGGCCCGGCTCGCCCGGCTGGTCGCCTATAACAGCTTTCTGCTGGCCACGGTCTCGCTGCTGGTCGGCTCCTATGTCCTGAAATTCTTCGGCCTCAGCCTGCCGGCGGTCCAGATCGGCGGCGGGTTGGTGGTGGCGGTCACCGGCTGGCGCCTGCTCAGCCGCGGCGCCGATCCGGAGGAGCGGCGCCGGCCCGCACCCTCGGCGGAGACGGTGATGGCGAGTGCCTTCTATCCCCTCACCATGCCCCTGACGGTGGGGCCGGGATCGATCGCGGTCATGCTGACCATCGGCAGCAACGCGCCCAGCGCCGTGACCCAGCTGAGCTCGGCCCTGGTGCAGGCGGCCGGCGGCCTCGCCGGCGTGGCCGCCGTCGGGGTCTCGATCTATCTCAGCTATCGCTATGCCGACCGGATCCTGCGCCGCCTCGGTGAAAGCGGCATCAATGCGATGCTGCGGCTCTCGGCCTTCATACTGCTCTGCCTCGGCGTCCAGATCATCCTGAACGGCTATCGCGCGGTGGCGGCGGGCTTGGCGTAGAGCAAGATCGGGTCAGCCATTAATCAAGCTGACCCCGTGAATCTTGCTCTACTCCAAGATGAGAGCGTGGCGCTCGAAGAAGCTCCTCCAGAAGTAGTGCGACCCTTTGATCTGGGCTTCGATGGCAATGTAGGATAAGGATACTCGTGGATTATGGGGCTTATTGGGGGAGACTTTGTCATGCGTAACATCTTCGTCTCGGTCGCGATCGCCTTCGCCCTCATCCTGGGCAGCGTCCCCGCGGCCCGCAGTCAGTCCACCGGCACCATCACCGTGAACGTTTACCACCTGCACAGCGACAAGGGAGTCGTGCGCTGCGGTCTCTTCAACTCCCCCGACGGCTTTGGCAAGCCGGGCAGCCAGTTTCTCGGGGTGAATGCGACGCCCAGCGGCGGCGTGGCGACCTGCGTCTTCGAGAAAGTGCCGCCGGGCACCTATGCCGTGGCCCTGTTTCATGCCGAGAAGAACGAGACCAAGATGACCTATGGTTTCTTCGGCGCGCCAGACCAGGGCTATGGCTTCTCGAACAATCCCGATACGACCTTCGGCCCGGCGAGTTTCAAGGACGCATCCTTCAGCTTCACCGGCGGAAATATGCCGCTTTCGGTGAGAGTGAGCTACTAGTCGGAGGATTGCGCGGGCCTGCGAAAGCCTGCCGACCCCCAAGCCTCGCTCTACCCCTCCGTCATTCCCGCGAAAGCGGGAATCCAGGGCAAGCGACGTGATCTATGGCCCTGGATTCCCTGAGTTCACAAACGAAGTGCAACACCTGTCTAAGGTGTTGCAATGGGAAAGCAATATGAGCACCTGTCATTGGATGAACGGTGCCGGATTGCCCGTCTTCATGAAGACGGGCAATCCATCCGCCAAATCGCGGCAGCTCTGGATCGCCCGCCATCGACGGTTTCTCGCGAGCTGAGGCGCAACCGGGGCAAGCAGGTCGGCTACAGGCCGAGCCATGCTCATGAGCAGGCGAAAGCCCGGCGCTGGACCGGATCGCGCCTGGAGCGCGACGGCGAGCTGCGCCGCCTCGTGCTCGATCGCCTCCGGCACGGCTGGTCGCCCGAACAGATCGCCGGCCGGCTGGCCTGCGACAAGGCTGCAACCGGCATCAGCCATGAAAGCATCTATCGCTTCATCTATGCCCAGATCCGCCGCACCAACGACGGCTCCTGGCGGCACTATCTTCCCAGGGCCAAAGCCAAGCGCGGCTGGCGCGGCCGCAAAGGCGGATCGTCCGCGAGCTCCATCAAGGGCCGTGTCTCCATCGCCCAGCGCCCCGAGGCCGCCAACGGCCGGGCCTTCCCAGGACATTGGGAAGCCGACCTCATGCTCTTCAAAACCTATGGCCAGGCCATCCTGGTCGCCCACGAGCGCGTCTCCCGTATCCTCATCCTCGCCAGACAGCCAAACAAAGCTGCCGAACCCACCGCGCGACAACTCATCGCCTGGCTCGAACCCCTGCCACCCGAGCTGCGCCAAACCATCACTTTCGACAACGGCACCGAGTTCGCCGAGCACTACCGCCTCAAAGCCGACCTCGGTATCCAAACCTTCTTCTGCGATACCCACAGCCCCTGGCAAAAGGGCGGGATCGAGAACGCAATCGGACGCATGCGCCGGCCCCTGCCACGCAAAACCGATCTCGCCGCCGTCCGTCCCAAAATCCTCAATGCCGTCGTCGCCGCCTACAACAATACCCCACGAAAATGCCTGGACTTCCAAACCCCAGCCGAGGCATTCCTGGCTCAACTGTTGCACTTCAAATGTAAATCCACCTCCCCGCTTTCGCGGGAATGACGAGGGGAGGCG
>CAVWQS010000008.1:0-279355 GCA_963757155.1 uncultured Alphaproteobacteria bacterium | reverse complement strand
GATGATTAACCCGACATCCACCGGATGGCGAGCTCTCAGACTCAAGATTGCTGCCGGACGAAGGTATTTGCAAGAGCGTGCCCTCGCTCGGAATGCCAGGAAGCACCAACCGCCGGTGAGATCGGCGCGCGGCGCGTGGGATGCTCCGAAATGCCTTCATCAAGACGCACCTCTCCTATGTTTGTGATCTTGCTGGAACTCATGGCGACCGGACGCGCGTCACGCTGATGCTGGATCAGGCGGCGGCCGCAGTTCGGCGATCAGCCGCAGTATCTCGGCGAACAGCATTCTTGGTATCGCGACCTCGGCCATCTGGAAGGCAACATAGCGGCCGTGGCTGACGACCTTGGCGCCGATCTTGATCAGCTTCTCCTTCAGGCTGGTCAGCGACCAGTCCTTGATCGGCTCCGGCGTCGCCAGGGTACGCAGGAAGTTGCCGAGATTGTAGGCCAGCGCGTGAAGCTGGAGCCGCACGGCGTTGGCGGCGAACGACCGGCACGACAGCCGCGTCCAGTTGATCGCGTTCTTGCCCTCTTTGATCCATTGCTCCGCCGTGCCGCGCTGATTGTAGAAGGCGACAACCCGCTCGGCGCGGCGTGACAGATTGGTGACGACGAAGCCGATGCGCGGAACAAGCTCGCCCGGATGCCACTCGACCTTGGCGACGACCCGGCGCGGTATCTTCCAGCTTGCCGCCTGATAGTGGAAGTTGGCGTAGAACCGTCGGACCTCGATGGGAGGACGCCCGACCGGGCGCCTGAGGAGGTAGCCGATCCTGTCCTGCAGGATGCGGTTCGCCGGGAGCCGGATCGCATACTTGATCCGCTCGGCTTCGAGGAACTCGTAGACATCGGGATTGGCAAAGGCGGCGTCGGCGCGGAAATAGAGGCGCAAGACCTTGTCGCGATAGCGCGTCACCACCGGCTCCAGTACGTTCTTCCAGCCGTCGGCAGAATGCACGTTGCCCGGGCGCAGCGCGCAGCGTTCCAGGTCGCCGAAGTGATTGAACACGAACAGCGGATGGTAGCAGGTGCAGGCGTAGTGGCCGTTCCACACGCTCAACTCCTGCTCGCCATGGGTCGGGCTGACGCTCGAATCCATGTCGAGCACGACGCCCCTCGGCGGACGGCGGCCATGGACCTGATCGATCCATTGGCCGGATAAATCGACGAGCGCCGAGAGGTTCTTCTGCGCCGTCAGCCAGCGCGTCTCGAAACGCCCCATCTGGCTCGGCGATGCCGCCGCGCTCAAAGCCGCCTTGCCGCCGACGATCCAGCGCATCGCCGGATCATGGCGCAGGCGTTCGGCATCGTTCACGTCTTCATATCCGGCAAGCCGCCCGAACACGGACTGCCGCAGCAACCCAACCAATGCATGGCGGCCGTTCTTGCCGGTGCGTGCGTCGGCGAGCTTCTCACCCGCCATCGCGCTGAGGCCGAGGGCATCGTCGAGTTCGCGATAGGCCAGCAAGCCCGCATCGGAAGTGACGGCGGAGCCGCGAAACTGGAGCGTCAATCGGCGGTCGAAATCGAGCCTGAGAACGCCATCGGCTGATTTACCCGTTAGGTTCTCCATGACGGCCTCGTACGATCCAGGTTAACCTATTGATTATTCTATCTGAATCACCACGACAGCGCAGTAAAATTGCTGCACCATCCGGTGAATGCGGGCTGAGAAGTCTCGCGAAGCTTGGGAAGTGTCGCTCGCCTCGCTCCAGGACCATAGGAAGATCGGGACCATAGGCGTCCGGTGCAGCGCCTGCTCACACAGGCACTCCTGGCCGATCGACGAGCTCATCGCGCGTCACAAACCTTGGGCGCTCGTCTCCGACCTGTGGAAACGGTGGCGGTGCTCGAAATGCGGCTCGCGGAATGTGCTGCCCTTCGCGATCGGGCGCTAGGCGGAACTTTCTTCTCCTGCCACCCGAATTGCCACCGGGCAGCCTAGCACGGGGCGGGACCGGGAAGGACAGCAGCCGCCCGTCATCGGCCGTAAGGCCCGGATTTCTGGGATATTTGGTACGGGGCGGGACGGACTGGGACGGCCCTGAGCGCATTTCAAGACCGGTACCTTAAACCGCTCGGTCACCCATCCAAGCCTGTTATCTCAATGAGTTAGGTGAATACTTGGCTCGTCGAAGCATCATTCTGGCCTACTCCTTGGCCTACTCTATCCGAATTCGCCCACCCTTGGCGGCGCTTAGGGCTTATACCCTACCGAGCTGCCCGCCCGCCAGCGCCAGGGCAGCGATCCGCCCCAGGCCGGTATCTTCGGCCGATCCGCCTCGGGTATAGCGCGTTCCCAGCCCCAATGCGGGCATGGGCCCTGGCCGGCGCCCGGGGTTGGCGCCGCCCAACGCCGGCCAGGGGTCGTGCCTTGGCCGTCCCTTGATTGGGATCAGGACGGCCAAGCTCGCCGTCTATCGGCTAAAGGTCGCCACGAAGGCGCCGCCGCGCTTCCGCTCGGACGCGAATATTTGGCACCTGTATGATCGCTGGCAGGGGAACATCTCAATGGGGGAATCCATGTCCGCTGGCAGTCTCACGCGATGGGTTGCGTTCGCCGATAAACAATTGCGACTGGGCTATGAGGTCGCTGGTTCCGCAGGGCCGGCAATCCTAAGGAACAACGATGTGGGAATCCGGCTCAAAGCAGTATCGCTTATTGCCCGAAGCCTCTCGAATATGCGCGGCATGCTTGCCATGGTCCGTGAAAAACGAATTGTTGAAGCGCGGGTGCTCGCGCGGTGCATCCTTGAGAATGAATTTTGGGCGGCGGGCTTCGCAGACGATCCCGACAAATTCGAGAAGGCGATGAGCGACCACGACCTAAACAAAAGGGGGTCGAGCGGCCAAATGCTGCTCGCGGCGGGACAAATACCCGACGAAATTGAGCGGAACATTCGGAAGTGGCTGCGCGACAACAAGGGTTGGAATAAGGCGAAGTCGGTCGGGCCGAAACAGGTCGCGAAGGATGCGCAGCTAGGTGACGCATACGTGTTTTACAATCGGCTTTCAGAAGATGCGCACCCGATTCTCTCGATCCAGAGCCGAGCCAGGAAGAATTGATCGAGACCTTAAACTTTGCCTGCTATGGGTTGCTGATAGTTCTTGGCTGTGGGTGCAAAATTCTGGAGTCGGAAACCTCAGGAGAGGTGGACGCATTGGGACGCGAATACCTTGAGATGATTGGGCAGCAGCCAGACATTCACCGGCCCGCCGGATCGCCCGCGCCTTGATCCGGGTCGCAACGGGATCGCCGCCGTCGATCACTCGGCCGCCTCCGAAAGCGGCTCCTCAACGGGATGAGCTTGCGCCGCCAGGGCCCGGCGCAGATCCGCGACATCGACCGTGACCTCGGTGCCATCCTCCAGGCGGGCGACGACCGATGCGCTCTCCAGCTGGCCGCCGGTGACGTCGATCGCATGCGGGCGCAGGCGCTTCAGCTCATCGACCAGCCCGGCGGTCGCGTTGTTGGAATTGGCCGCGGTCGAGGCGGCCGTCTCGGCTTCGGCGCGGTCCTGGCGATCCTGCGCCTGGGCGGTGGTCTCGACATTCACCGGCTGGAGAAGTCCGCCGCGGGCCGGCCGGGCGGTGCCTACGCCTTTTTAACAGCTATCGGACGTGGGAGGAGCATTTAGGGTACAGAACCTAGACTAGCATCAAGGGGAAAACCGATCATGAATGACCTCTCAAATCCGCTTGATAGCAAAGACCCCATCGCTGAACGTCGAGAGTTCCTAAAGAGGTGCGGAAGATTTGCCGCGGTGACGCCGCCGGCAATGGCGCTCCTTCTGTCCGTTTCGTCAGTGCCACAAGAGGCCTTTGCCTCATCGATCGGTAACAACAATAACCAGGGCGGCAATAACAACAACCAATAACGCCGGATTTCGCAGAATCCTCCGGCGCCGCTTTGATAGGCTGATGCCAACCAAGCGGTTGCGGAGTCGCAGCCCTTGGCCCCTTACCCCGGAGCGTTCTCTTGTCGGGCCTGGTCGGTCGCGGCCTGGTCGTCGCTCATCACTCGGCCGCCTCCGAAGAACTAGGGTCGGCGCCGGCCCTAGTTTCGGGCTCGACCGCCAGCGCCTTGCGGATGTCGGTGAGATCGACCTGGACCTCCTGGCTCGTCGGCAGCCGGACGACAACGCTGCTGCCCTCTAACCCGCCGCCGACATCGATGGCTGAGTGCCCCTGGTGCGAACAGGCATTCGAGCGCCGTCAGGACGGCGGTAAGGCTCGGCCCCTAGTTTAAGTTGAACATCCGAATGACAAATTTGCGCATAAATTCTTTCTTAACTGGGGCCAACTGCAATGGATGTGGCGGCAATCAGCTGCGCTCGATCGATCGAAGCAACAAGCGAAGCTTGGGCAGGGCAAATGCAATTCATCTGGGAGCTCTGGACTTTCATTCGCGTGCGCAAGAAGCTGTGGATTCTGCCCAACATGGCGATCGCGGCGCTGTTCGGAGGCCTGCTCCTCTTCGGTCAGAGCTCCGTCCTCGCCCCCTTCATCTATACTCTCTTCTGACGAGCCGCAGGCGTCATGGCTCAAGTCGGATCCCCGGTCGGGCGGAGCCGGCGTGCGATCAAGCTCGCTGCACAGATTCTTGTGCTGCTCTTCATCATCTTCGGCGCTGCGGAGTTGATCGCCGCCTACATGCTCTTCCGCGTTGGTGCCCTGCATCAGTCGGCGTTTCAGGCCACCGGCCTCGCCAGCGTCTACCTGATGGAGAAGGCGTTAAAAATACCGAGCTTCCGCCCGGTCTCAAGCGTGGAGCCGGCGCCGTTCTTGGTGCCGGATGAGCGCCTCGGCTATATCTCCACGCCGGGGCGCCATCGCGTGTCGACCTCCGTCGGTCGCAAGACCTTGAGCTTCATCGTAACGGTGCCGCGGACAGGCGAGAGAGCCACGAGCTATGTCGACGTTTCCCGGTCGCATAACATGTATGTATTCGGCGATTCATTCATGCTCGGCTGGGGCAACAATGACGAACACACCATGCCATGGCTGCTGGAGCAACGCTTCAGCGACTATCGCGTGGTCAATCTGGCGCAGATCGGCTACGGCATCACCCAGGCGATCCTGCAGTATCGGCAACTTCGGGACTCGCTGAGGCAGGGCGACCTGCTCATCCTGCCCTATGCCGACTTCTATCTGGTGCGCGACTATGGCGCGCCGAGCTGGATGCGCACTATGTCCCAGGGTGCCGAGCGGCGACTCGGAGCGAGCGACATGACCCAGGCGCGCTATCCGGTGACGCGTCCGGGATCCGACGGCGAGCCCCGGATCGAATATCTCAACATTTCCTGCACCCGGAATGGCGACTACTGCGACAAGCCTGATCCCGATCGAGAGACGTTGGTCAACGCGACCAAGTCGATCATCCGCTTTTTCGCCGCCGAAAAGCGCCAGCTCGTCCTGGCATTCCTCCAAGGTTCCGACGACGATCCAGTCATTTCCTATGCTCGGGACCTCGGCCTGCCGATCGCCGACATCCGTCTCGACCGCGCCTCGCCCGAATGGGACGACTTCGGCGTATTCGATGGCCATCCTGGCCCGCTTGCGCAATTCAATTATTTTGAAAAGCTGTCGCGCATGCTGGTGGAGCAGCACATCTTAAAACCCTGACAAAATTGAAGCGGGCGCTGATAGGCGCGGGGGAGCGGGGGGTAAGGACGGACTCCCGCCAGTGCCCTCCCACCCGCGCCCAATGCACGACATCCCCGCAATCCCCACATCCTCATGCTCACAATCATATCACTGGCGGAGGGGGAGGGATTCGAACCGCCGAAGGGCCGCCGTCTCCGCCGGTGAAATGCCCTAACTGCCCGCGCCCGTCAAATAGGCATGGAGGGCGGCCACGACCTGGGCGCCTTCGCCCACGGCGGCGGCCACGCGCTTGACCGAGCCGGCGCGGACATCGCCGATGGCAAAGACGCCCTTGCGGCTGGTCTCCAGCGCCCCGCAATCCTTGGTCAGGGCCTCGCCGGTGCGAACGAAGCCCTTGTCGTCGAGGGCGACGCCGCAGCGGGACAGCCAGTCGGTATTGGGCGAGGCGCCGATGAAGAGGAAGAGATGCTTCAGCTCGCGGCGGGTCTCGGCGCCGGTGCGCCGGTTCTGCCAGCGGATGGCGTCGAGCATGCCGTCCTTGCCTTCGAGCCGCGTGACCTCGCTCTCGGTCACCAGCTCGATATTGGCCTGTGCCTTGATCCTGTCGATCAGATAACGCGACATGCTGGCGCTGAGATCGGGGCCCCGCACGATCATCCAGACCTTCTTGGCCCGGCTCGCGAGATAGACGACGGCTTGGCCGGCCGAATTGCCGGCACCCACCAGCGCCACTTCCTGGTCTTCGCAGAGCTTGGACTCCAGCGGCGAGGCCCAGTAATGCACGCTGCCGCCTTCGAATTCATCGAGATTGTCGAGCTCGAGGCGGCGGTATTTGGCACCGCTGGCGATGACGATGGCTCGGGCGCTCGCCGTCTCCTCGCCCAGAGTGAGGCGGTAGCGGCCGGGGCTACCGTCGGGCGCGCCCTCCAAGCGTCTTGACCTCGTCAGGGATGGCGATGTCGGCGCCGAATTTCTGGGCCTGGTTATAGGCCCGCGCCATCAGCGCGATGCCCGAGATGCCGGTGGGGAAGCCGAGATAATTCTCGATCCGCGCCGAGGCGCCCGCCTGGCCGCCGAAGGCGCGGCTATCGAGGACGAGCACCTGCAGCCCCTCCGAGGCGGCATAGACGGCGGCCGCCAGCCCGGCGGGGCCGGCGCCGACGATGGCGACGTCATAGACCTTGTTCTGGTCGATAGGCCCCACCAGCCCGATGCAGCGCGCGAGCTCGTTCTCCGAGGGCCGGCGCAACAGCTTGCCGCTCGGGCAAAGCACGATCGGGAGCTCGCCCTCGGTGACGTGGAAGCGCTCGATGAGCCCGCGCGCACCCGCGTCCGCGTCGGGACAGAGAAGCGTGTGCGGATGGCCGTTGCGATCGAGAAAATTCTCCAACCTCAGCACGTCGCGATCGTCGGCCCGGCCGATGATGATCGGCCCGCCCGCCTTCTGCTGGAGCAGACCGACGCGGCGCAGGATCAAAGCGCGCATGATGCGCTCGCCCAGGTCGGCCTCGGCGATCAGCACGGCGCGCAGCTTCTCCGGCGGGATCAGCAGCGCCTCTACCGGGGTCTTGGCCCGGTCGTTGACCAAGGCCGGGTGGTTGGAGAGCTGGGCCAGCTCGCCCAGGTAGGAGCCCGCCTTATGCACGACGACCGGCTGATCCACCCCCGAGGCGTCCCGATGGGTCACCTCGACCTCGCCCGCGAGGATGACGAAGATCCCGGGCGCGATTTCCCCACTACGAATGAGAAGATCGCCCTCGGCGAAGCGGCAGAGCGTGCCGAAGCGGCGAAGCCGGGAGATTTCCGCCGGTGTCAGGGTCGGGAAGGCCTGATCGCGCCGTCGCTCGAAGATGTCGGAGACCATGGCCGATCCTATCGCAATCCGGCCGCCGCGGCCGCGTCATTTCGACGCCGGGAGGGCGGCCGATCACTGCAACCCGAGGCTGCGTCGGGGATCAAGCTAGGGGCGCTAGCGAAGACGACTCCCTCTTGAACTTCGCCCGCTATGTCACGCCAGCCGCGCTATAATGGCGTGGCGGCGCTGGGCGGCGGATTGCTGCTCACCCGCGGGAGGTCAGGACGGAGATTTCAATGCTGAGTTCGGATCAGGTCGGCTTCTATCGCGAGAATGGCTATCTGGCGGTTCCCGGGGTGGTCGGCCGCGAGCGCGTCGCGGCGGCGGTGGCGGCGCTGGGGCAGCTGATCGAGCGCTCGCGCCAAGTGCGCGCGAGCGATGCCGTCTACGACCTGGAGGACGCCCATCGCCCGGACAATCCCCGGGTGCGCCGGATCAAGGAGCCCCACCGGGTCGATCCGATCTTCGCCGAGCTGCTCGCCGATCCGGCGATCACCGACATGGTGGTCCAGCTCATCGGCCCCGACCTGCGCTACGAGCACACCAAGCTCAACATCAAGCCCAGCCGTGGCGGCGAGCCCGTCGAGTGGCATCAGGACTGGGCCTTCTATCCCCACAGCAATGACGACATCCTCGAGGTCGGGGTGATGCTCGAGGATTGCACGCTGGAGAACGGCCCCATCATGGTCATTCCAGGCTCCCATCGCGGACCCGTCTTCGATCACCACTACGACGGTTATTTCGCCGGGGCGATCGACCCTGGCGCCGCCGGGCTCGATGTTTCCCGTGCCGTGCCGCTGACGGGCGCGGCGGGGACGATCACGCTGCACCATGTGCGCATGGTGCATGGGTCGGAGAGCAATCTCTCCGACCGCGACCGCCCCTTGCTGCTGCTGGGCTATTGCGCGGCCGATGCCTGGCCGCTGAAGGCCGAATTGTTTGGGGATCTCGAGAGCTTCAACGCCAAGATGGTGCGCGGCGAGCCGACGCTCGAGCCTCGCCTCGCCAATGTCCCGGTGCGGATGCCCTATCCGCCCGCGCCGCACCAGGGCTCGATCTTCGAGAACCAGCGCCTGGTCAAGGGGCGCTCCTTCGCCGATGCGATGATGTAGCCCGCGGCTATTCGGCTTCTTCGCTCACCGGAGTGCGGGTTCTGGCACGGCTGACCTCCGCGCCGGCGTCATGGGGCAAGGCTGCGAAGATCGGAACCGACAGCAGGCAGAGCACGCCCATGGCAAAGAAGACGGGCATGAAATCGGCGGGTGCCAGCACCGCCGTCGCATGATGCGGAATGATGAAGGCGAGCAGCGAGGCGGCGACGGCGACGCCCAGGCTCAATGAAAGCTGCTGGGCGGCGCTCGACAGGCTGGTGGCGCGGCTCATGCGGTTGGCCGGGACATCGGCATAGCCGATGGCGTTGATGCAGGTGAAGTTGAGGGAACGCAGCAGCCCGCCCAGGATCAGGCAGCCGATGATCACCGCATAAGGCCAGGTCGGGCGGAACAGCCCATAGCTGGCCAGCGAGACCGCCACGAGCGCGGCATTTCCCATCAGCAGCCGGCGGAAGCCGAACCACCGCAGGATCGGCGGGGCGATGACCTTCATGCCCATGGCCCCGACCGCCGAAGCGAAGGTGAGGGAGCCGGATTGGAAGGGCGTCAGTCCGAATCCCAGCTGGAACATCATCGGCAGAAGGAACGGCGTGCCGCCGATGGCCATGCGGAAGACATTGCCGCCGATGATGGAGGCGCGATAGGTGGGCAGCTGAAGCAGCTTGAGATCGATGGCCGGGCGCTCCGCCTTGCGGGCATGGCGGGCGAAGAGCGTCAGGAAGACGACCGCGAGAGCCCCCGCGATCACCACCGCCCAGATGGGCAAGGCCCCGCGGCCGATATTGTCGAGAGCGAGCGCGAGGGTCCCCAGCCCCAAACCCGTGAGGACGAGGCCGCGGATATCGGCCTTTCCGGGATCGGGCTGGCGGATATTGGGCACGATGCGCAGCGCGAGTGCGATGCCCAGCAGGCCGATGGGCAGATTGATGAAGAAGATCCAGCGCCAGGAGGAATATGTCGCGATGAAGCCGCCGATCAGCGGGCCGATGGCGGGGCCGACCAGAGCGGGAATGGTGACATAGCTCATCGCCTGGACGAGCTGGGCCTTGGTGACCGAGCGCAGCAGCACCAGCCGGCCCACCGGGGTCATCATGGCGCCGCCCATGCCCTGAAGCACCCGCGCGGCGATCATCTCCGGCAGGTTCTGGGCCAGGCCGCACAGCATCGAGCTGACCGTGAAGAGGGCAATGGCGGACACGAAGACATCACGACCGCCGAAGCGGTCGGCCAGCCAGCCGCTGGCGGGAATGAAGACCGCCAGGCTCAGGAGATAGGAGGTCATGGCCACGCTCATGGTGAGCGGGCTCTCGCCCAGGCTGCGGGCCATGGCGGGCAGGGCCGTCGCGATCACGGTGGAATCGAGATTCTCCATGAACAGCGCGAAGGCCACGATCAGCGGCAGGATGATCGGTGTCCGCTCCGGCTGGTTACGGGCGGTGAGGAGGGTTTCCGACATGAATCACGCAAAGATAGGGCGCGCTGGCCTGTCGGGCGAGGCCTTCGCTCGCATTTCCGTTGTGCAATCCGCGCAGGACATAAGGACCTCGCCCGTGGGAAGTAAGGGGTGGTCCCGAAAGGGGTAGCTTTGGCTTCGCTTCTGCCCCCTCGCCCCCGGAACGGGGGAGAGGGCCGGGGTGAGGGGGGCTCGCGACAAGTTCGATCCCTCGAGAGAAGCCCAACATCTCACATGCCTTGGCGATATCACTGTTGTGGAGCCACCCCCTCACCCTGACCCTCTCCCGTTCCGGGGGCGAGGGGAATAGAGGAAAGGCGCGAGAGGAATAGAGAGAGGGTCGAGGCGAATATAAGCGCCGGCGCTAGGCCGTGCGCGCCTCGCTCAGCCCCAGCTCCTCGATCATCGTCTGGCGCATGAGATACTTCTGCACCTTGCCCGTGACCGTCATGGGGAAGGCGTCGACGAAGCGGATGTGGTGGGGGATCTTGTAATGGGCGATCTGGTTCTGGCAGAAGGCGGTGACCTCCTCAGCAGTTAGACCGCCGCTTCCATGCAAGCGGATCCAGGCGCAGAGCTGCTCGCCGTATTTGGCGTCCGGCACGCCGAAGACCTGGACATCGGCGATCTTGGGATGGGTGTAGAGGAACTCCTCCACCTCGCGCGGATAGATGTTCTCGCCGCCGCGGATGACCATGTCCTTGATCCGGCCGACGATGTTGCAATAGCCCTCCTCATCCACCACCGCCAGATCGCCGGTATGCATCCAGCGGCCCTCGTCGATGGCCTCGCGGCTGCGCTCCTCCTCGCCCCAATAGCCGCGCATCACGGAGTAGCCGCGGGTCAGGAGTTCGCCCGGCATGCCCGGCGGCAGGATGCGGCCGGAGGCGTCGACGATCTTGACCTCGAGATGGGGCTGGATGCGCCCGACGGTGGAGACCCGCCGCTCGATGGGATCGTCGGTCGAGCTCTGGAAGCTGACCGGGCTGGTCTCCGTCATGCCATAGGCGATGGTGATCTCGCGCATATGCATCTTCTCGGTGCAGCGCTTCATCACCTCGATGGGGCAGGGGCTGCCGGCCATGATGCCGGTGCGCAGGCTCGAGAGATCGAACTCGGCAAAACGGGGATGATCGAGGATGGCGATGAACATGGTGGGCACGCCATGCAGCCCGGTGCAGCGTTCCGCCGCGACGGTCTCCAGCACCGCCAGGGGATCGAAGCCTTCGCCGGGCACCACCATGCAGGCGCGATGGGTGAGGCAGGCGAGATTGCCCAGCACCATGCCGAAGCAATGATAGAAGGGCACGGGAATGCAGAGCCGGTCCTGCTCCGTCAGGCGCATGGCCTCGCCGATGAAGAAGCCGTTGTTGAGGATGTTGTGATGGGTGAGGGTGGCGCCCTTCGGATTGCCCGTGGTGCCGCTGGTGAATTGGATATTGATGGGATCGTCGAACTGCAATTCGCTCGCGAGCTCGGCCAGGCGCAGGCGGCTCTCAGATGTCGCCGCCGCGGCGATCTCGGCAAAATTCAGCATGCCCGCCGTCTTGTCGCTGCCGAGGCGGATGACCCAGCGGAGCGAGGGAACCTTGCGGCTTTCCAGCAGGCCGGGCTTGGCCTGGTCGAGTTCCGGGCAGAGGCCCCGGATCATGGCGATGTAGTCGCTGGTCCTGAAGGATGACGCCAGGATCAGCCCGCGGCAGCCGACCTTGTTCAGGACATAGTCGAGCTCGTGCAGGCGATAGGCCGGGTTGATGTTCACCAGGATGAGCCCGGCCTTGGCGCTGGCGAATTGCGTCAGCACCCATTCGGAATTGTTCGGCGACCAGATGCCCAGGCGGTCGCCGGGCAGGAGGCCGAGGCCGAGCAGCCCTGCCGCCAACGCCTCGACCCGGTCGCGGAACTCGCCATAGTTCCAGCGGATCTCCTGCTGCCGGGCGATCAGCGCCGGACGGTCGGGGGAGAGATCCGCCATGCGATCCAGATGGACGCCGATGGTGTCGCCGATCAGCGGCAGATCGCTGGTGCCGTGCACATAGCTCTGGGTGAGCTTGCCCATGGTTCCTCCCGATGGCCCCTCTTCTTGGGAGGCAGAATCGCGGCAAAGCCGGGCGCGCACAAGCGGGAGGTTGACAGCGCCCGCTCCGATAGCGAGAGCTTCCGCCATGACGCAGCTCGAGCGCATCCGAGAGAGCCTGGCCCTCCATGGGCTGTCACTTCGAGGCGGGTTTCATCCCGGTCCCGAAGATGCGGTGCCGCCCCTGGCGCACGGGCAGGGCTGCGGCACGATCCTCCTGCTGGGGAATCTGGGCGGCGGCCTCTGGCCGGTCTTTGCCGAGTTGCCGGAGCTGGCCGACGGCGCGCCTCATGCGCTGGACCGATGGACGCAGCGCATTCTCGAGTTGCTGGCGCCCGGCTTCGGCGCCACGGCGCTCTTTCCCTTCGGCGGCCCACCCTGGCTGCCCTTCCAGCGTTGGGCGATGAAGGCCGATTGCGTGACGGCTTCCCCGCTCGGGATTCTGATCCACCCCGATTTCGGGCTTTGGCACGCCTATCGCGGCGCCCTGGTCTTCGCCGAGCAACTTGATCTGCCACCGATGCCGCGCCGGCCAAGCCCTTGTGATTCATGCATCGAACGACCCTGCCTTTCGAGCTGCCCGGTCGGGGCCTTCGCGCCCGGCGGCTACGATGTCGGGGCCTGCCGAGCCCATGTCGCAGGACCAGGTGGCAGCGCTTGCCGGGAGCAGGGCTGTCTCGCCCGGCTGGCCTGCCCCATCGGCCGGGAGCATGCCTATCCCCAGGGGCAGATGGCATTCCATATGGCGGCCTTTCTTGCCGGGCGATGATCTGGTAAGAGATTCGTCCGGTATGAACGGGGACATACTCCTCATTGCCCATAGTCACTGGTGCGCGGGGCGCCTCAAGCCGCTGCTCGCCGCCAAGGGCTATCGCGTCACCTGGTGCTGCCCGGCCAAGGAGGATTGCCTCCCCTCCGCCCACGGCGATTTCACCGGAACCATCGTGCTGGGCGGTCCTGAGAGCGCCAACGATGTCGATTTCGAAGCCCTATCTGCGCCGGGAACTCGCCTGGATCGAGCGCCATGTCGCCGATGATCACCGCTTCCTCGGCATCTGTCTCGGCGGCCAGCTCCTCGCCCGTGCCCTGGGCGCGCGGGTGGATCGCCACCCCGAAGGCCTGAGCGAGATCGGCTACTATCCCGTTCATCCCACCGCCGCCGGTGCGTCGCTGATCCCCGCGGGCTTGCGCGTCTATCACTGGCATAAGGAGGGGTTCGAGCTTCCCGCCGGGGCGGAGCTACTGGCCCGCGGCGAGGCCTTTCCCCATCAGGCCTATCGTTATGGATCAAAGATCTATGGGCTGCAGTTTCACCCGGAAGTGACGCCGACGGTCGCAGCATCCTGGATCAAATCGACAGCGGATCTGGCGAGCCGTCCCGGCGCTCAGAACGAAGCGGAGCAGATGGATAACAGCGGCCGGTTCGATGCCCCGCTGCATGATTGGTTCGACGGGTTCCTCGATCATTGGCTGGCGCCGGCCGAGGTCCGCGCCGCCGCGGAGTGATCGCGGAGGGAACTAGCAAGCGCTTGCACCGAAAGACTTGTTGCCAAACCGTGCAATGCGCTATGTAGGCGCTAGAGAGTACAACAGGTCTTCACGGAGGGAAGGGTGCGAGCGCTTCTCCTAGCCGCATTGTTAGTCGCCAGTTTTGCAACGGTTGCCAGGGCCGGGAATGACGGGTCGAGTGTCCCGATTCATCCCGACGCCTCTTTGGTGACCTCGCCGAATCAAACCCCGCTACCGGCGCCCGAGCCGGTGGTTGCCCAGCCAGCGCCTGCGCCGGCACCAGCACCCGTGGTGGTTGCCACACCCTGGCCCGAGAACGTGCCGAGCCTGAAGCCCGGCACGGGGAGTGCTGCCGTCACGACGGCGGCGACCACGGTCCCGAGTTCCAAGCCGGTCGCCAGCACGACGACCGCCAAGACCACGACGACGAGCACGGCCTCGACCACGACGGCCACCTCCACGGCGACCAAGACAGCGGCGACCCAGAACCAGGTCGCGTCCTTGCCGCCGCAGCAGCCCAGCCTGCCCTCGGGGCCCCCTGTGAAGGTGACCTTGCAGGCGGCCATCCTTGCGGGCGCCCCGCCGCTGCGCGAGCCGCTGCAGTGGACCGTCAGCCGGCCCGGCACGAACAACAACAAGATCGGCCTGCAGGTCGCCTCCATGACGGGGCCGCGGGGCGAATTCTCGATCCCGCCGGGCGACTATGTCGTCACGGTCAAGCAGCGCGAGGCGATCGTCAGCCAGCCTCTGACCGTCGGCTCGGCCGGCATGACCAAGACGCTGGTGATCAATACCTCGATCGTCGCCGTCCGGATGATCCTCTATACCGGCGGCAAGATCGTGACGGAGCCGGTGCATTGGGAAGTGTTCCAGACCGCTCTCGGCAGGCCGGGCCCCGATTCTAAGGTCGCCGATGCCGTGGCACCGGAAGCGAGCTTCACTTTGGCCGCTGGTTACTACGTCGTGCGGTCCCATTATCACGACGCCAGCTCCGATCTCGCCATGCTCGTCGAGCCGGCGGTGAGCTACCACTACACCGTGGACCTCTACGCCGCGACGGTCGTCGGCCGGGCCGTCGCCGCCTCGGGCGCGTCGGCCAATGACGTCAAATGGCAGGTGGTGCGCAGCACCGCCGAGCCCGACGGCACCCATCACGTCGTGGCGACGGATACCGGCGCCAACCCGACCTTCCTGGTCCGCGAGGGCAGTTATCTCGTGATCGCGACCGGGGCGGACGGATCGGTTGGCGAGGCCCCGCTCGCGGTCGTCGCCGGCCGCACCCATCAGGTCAAGGTGATCCTGAAGAAGGGCGCGACCGCCACGGTCAAGACCAGCACGCCCGGCTGAGACCACTCAGCGACTGAAGATCAAAGGCCCCGGGCGTTCCCGGGGCCTTTTTCTTTAGGCTTTGACGTAGTCGTCCTCAGAGTGCGTCCCCCCCGACAGGAAAGCGGCGGACGCTTGCGATCAATCCTCCAGCATCGGCAGGTTCAGACCCTGCTCGTGGGCGCAGGTCTTGGCGATGTCGTAGCCGGCATCGGCATGGCGCATCACCCCGGTAGCCGGATCGTTGGTGAGCACGCGCTCCAGCCTTCGCGCCGCATCCTTGGTGCCGTCGGCGACGATGACCATGCCGGCATGTTGCGAATAGCCGATGCCGACGCCGCCGCCATGATGGATCGAGACCCAGGTGGCGCCGGAGGCGGTGTTGAGCAAAGCATTGAGGAGCGGCCAGTCGGAGACGGCGTCCGATCCGTCCATCATGGCCTCGGTCTCGCGATTGGGGCTGGCGACGGAGCCTGAATCCAGATGATCGCGGCCGATGACGATGGGCGCCTTGACCTCGCCCTTGGCCACCATCTCGTTGAAGGCGAGGCCGAGGCGCGCCCGATCACCCAGCCCCACCCAGCAGATGCGCGCCGGCAGGCCCTGGAATTGAATGCGCTTGGCCGCCATGTCGAGCCAGTTGTGCAGATGCTTGTCGTCGGGCATCAGCTCCTTCACCCGCTGGTCGGTGCGGTAGATGTCCTCGGGATCGCCGGAAAGGGCGGCCCAGCGGAAGGGACCGATGCCGCGGCAGAACAGCGGACGGATATAGGCGGGGACGAAGCCGGGGAAATCGAAGGCGTCGGCCACGCCCATCTCCAGCGCCATCTGGCGGATGTTGTTGCCGTAGTCGAGGGTCGGGATGCCCCGGCGGTGGAACTCCAGCATCGCGCGAACCTGCACCGCCATGGATTCCTTCGCGGCCTTGATTACCCGCTCGGGATCGCTGACGCGCAGCCGCTCCGCCTGGTCGAGGCTCCAACCCGCGGGCAGATAGCCGTTGAGGGGATCATGGGCGGAGGTCTGGTCCGTCACGGCATCGGGACGCACGCCCCGGCGCAGCAGCTCGGGGAAGACTTCGGCGGCATTACCCAGGAGGCCGACCGAGAGCGGCTTGCGCTTGTCGCAGGCTTCTTTGATCAGCGCCAAGGCATGGTCGAGATTATCGGCCTTGGCGTCGAGATAGCGGGTCTCCAGCCGGCGCTCGATGCGGCTCGGCTGGCATTCGACCGCGAGCATGGAGGCGCCCGCCATGGTGGCCGCCAGAGGCTGGGCGCCGCCCATGCCGCCGAGGCCCCCGGTCAGGAACCAGCGCCCGGCGAGATCGCCGCCGTAATGGCGCCGGCCGACCTCGACGAAGGTCTCATAGGTGCCCTGAACGATTCCCTGGCTGCCGATATAGATCCAGGAGCCCGCGGTCATCTGGCCGTACATCATCAGCCCGGCGCGATCGAGCTCATGGAATTTTTCCCAGGTCGCCCAATGCGGGACGAGGTTGGAATTGGCGAGCAGCACGCGGGGCGCATCGGCATGGGTGCGGAAGACGCCCACGGGCTTGCCCGACTGCACCAGCAGCGTCTCCTCGGGCCCCAGGGTCTTCAGCGTGGCGACGATGCGGTCGAAGCATTTCCAGTCCCGTGCCGCGCGGCCGATGCCGCCATAGACCACGAGCTCCTGCGGCTTCTCCGCCACCTCGGCGTCGAGATTGTTCATCAGCATCCGCATGGCCGCCTCGGTCTGCCAGCTCTTGGCCGTGAGGGTGCGGCCGCGCGGGCTGCGGATCTTGCGTTCGTTGTCGAGACGGGGGGAGGGGGATGCCGGTGCGCTCATGGAAGGGGCCTCGCGGGAGGGATCAGGGCGCCAACTTGTATATACAACTTCGGGACCGAGGTCGAGATCAGCGGAAGGCTTGTCGGCCGGCCAAACGGTAGCGCCGGCCGGGATAGACGAGCCGGGTGCGCGTCACGACTTGATCGGCGCACCAGGTGCGACGCAGGAGAAGGAGACAGGGTTCATGGGGTCCGAGATCGAGGAGCTTCTGAATCCGCCGGTCGGGCAGGATCGCCTCCACGGCATGCTCCACGGCATCGGGCTGCTGCAGCCCCATCAGATATTGATACGGGGTGGCGGCGGTGAAGTTCTGCTTGAGATAGGCGGGGGCGAAGTCGGGGCTGACCAGCCGGTCCTCGAGCTGAATGGGCTGGCCGTTCTCGCGATGGAGCAGCAGGCTGTGGAAGAGCCGAGCCCCAGGTTTGATATCGAAGGCGACCGCCGCCTCGCCGCTCGCCTTCTCGGAGGTCAGCAGCAGCACATCGGCGCTATGCCGGCCGCCGCGGGCCGCGATCTCCTCGGCGATATTGCGGATCTCGAACAAGGCGGATTCGGGCTTGAGGCCGGCAACGTAGCTGCCCGCCCCGCGGACGCGGCGGAGCACGCCCTCATGGGTGAGCTCGCGCAAGGCGCGATGGGCCGTCATGCGGCTGACGCCTAGTGTCCTGGTCAGCTCATTCTCCGAGGGCACCTGGGCGCCCTCGGCGAGCTCACCCGAACCGATATGCTCCAGGATGTGGCGCTTGACCCGGCGATAGAGCGGCTCGGACATCACCGGTTCAAGAGCTGGTGAGAGTGAGACGCAGATGGCTGGCGTCGAGGTGCTGCAGGGTTCCGGCCTTGAAGGGCGGCTTGAAGAAGGCCTTCGCCTCCGTGATCTTGGCGGCGTCCGCCGGGGCGAAGGTGAGGTCGGCCTCCAGCTTCCAGCTCCCCTTGGACAGGTCCTGGGGATCGGCATCGGCACTGGCGGGCGTCAGGCGCCATTGCACGGCGCTCGGCACCGCCGGCAAGGTGATCAGCCCGGCCAAGGTCGCCGGGTCGCTGCCGGCCACCGGCCCGGCGGGATGGGGATGGGGCCGAAGCAGCATGGCCAGCCCGATGACCGCTATGGCGCCGCCGAGGAGGATGGCGCGCCGGCGCGGATCGAGGCCGGCAAAACCGCCAAGCGGACTGACCTTCCGGCGGGTACCGGAAGAGCGGGAGGGGGGCTGGTCTTGCATGGCGGGATAGTCCATTGTTTGGGGAACAGGATCAACGGACTATCAGGAAATGCCCGCTTTTCTCTTCGAGCCGGGGACCTCGCCTCTGCTCGTCAGCATGCCCCATGTGGGGACCCATATTCCCGAAGGCTTGGCCGCCGAGATGACCGAGGCGGCCCAGGAGGTTCCGGACACCGACTGGCATGTCGACCGGCTCTACGACTTCCTGCTGGCGCTGGGCGCTTCGGTGCTGCGGGCGGTCCATTCGCGCTATGTCATCGACCTCAACCGGCCGCCAGGCGGCGAATCCCTCTATCCCGGGGCGCGCAATACCGAGCTTTGCCCGACCAGCCTGTTCGACGACCGGCCGATCTACCGGCCGGGCCGGGCCCCCGATGCAGCGGCCGTGGCCGAGCGGCGCGCGGTCTATTGGCAGCCCTATCACGAGCGCCTCGCGGCCGAGCTCGCCGCCATCAAGGCGCGCCATGGCTATGCGCTGCTTTTCGATGCCCATTCCATCCGCTCCCATGTGCCGCGATTTTTCGAGGGCCGGCTCTGGGATATCAATCTCGGCACCGGCGATGGCCTCGCTGCCTCGCCGGCCGTCGCCGAGGCCGTGACGGCGGCGGCCCGGCGTGCGGCGGGCTATACGAGCATCCTCAACGGCCGCTTCAAGGGCGGCTATATCACCCGCCATTACGGCCGGCCGGCCGACCGGATTGACGCGCTGCAACTGGAGCTTTCCCAGATCGTTTATATGGAGGAGGAGCCGCCCTTCCGCTTCCGTGAGGATCGCGCCGCCGAGATCCGGCCGGCGCTGCGGCGCATTCTCGAAGCCATGCTGACGGCGGGCGCCGCCCGGCATCGCGAGGTCAATGCCGCGGTCTGATGGGGATATCCCGATGAAGCCTGTCTTGCGTCTTTCCGCGGCGATCGTCTTCGCAGCGCTTGCTTTCGGCCTGATTCCCGCGGACGAGGCCATGGCGCAAATGGCGAAGCTGCAGGGCACATATCTCCTCGGCGACCCCGCGGCCCTGCCGAAGATCAAGAGGGCGGTCGACAAGGTCGCGGATCAGATGGGGTTCTTCGCGGCCTCCATCGCCCGCGACCGGCTGATGGAGGCGAACAAGCCGGCGCAGAGGCTCGTCATCACCGTCTCGGGAAATGAGGTGACCACCCAATTCGATAATGACCAGGCCATCCGGACGATTGCCGACGGCTCGACCGTCGATTGGACGCGCGACAATGGCGAGAAGGTGAAGGTCACCACCACTTGGCAAGGGGCGACATTGACGCGCGCCGTCTCGAGCAAGGACGCGACGCGCGTCAGCAGCTTCAGCCTGGATGCCACCGGCAATGTCCTGACCCTGGGGGTGGAAATCACCAGCGAGCACCTGCCGCAGCCGCTGATCTATCAGTTGACCTATCAGCGCAATAGCTAGGCGGGACCAGGAAGGCGCAATAAGTCGTAACGAGTTTCGCCTGTAGGACCCATATGAGCTATCCGACCGGACGCGATCGACGTCGCGTCCCAACCCAAGAGGAAGACATGAAAAAGCTGCTTCATCTCATGGCGGTGGCCTTCGCCGCGATGCTCATCTGCGGTGTCCTTCAGCCGATCGGCCGCGCCGCGGCGCAAACCCCGAACCTGCAGGGCACCTACACCTACGATGCCGGCGCCAGCCAGGACATCGCAGCGGCGATCAAGAAGGTCACCAGCCAGATGTTCTTCGGCTCCGGCATGGCCACGGACCGACTCACCAAGACGAATCAGCCCCCGCAGAAGCTCGTCATCACCCAGACGGCGTCGGACATCACCATCCAGGCCGACAGCGGTCAGGCGATCAAGACGACGATGAACGGCACGCCCGTCTCGGTGACGCGCGAAGACGGCGAGGCCCTCCAGGTGAGCAGCATCTGGCAGGGGACGACCTTGCAGCGGAGCTTCCAGGCCCAGGACGGGTTGCGCGTGAACTCCTACAGCCCTCGATCCCAGCGGCAAGACCCTGACCATGGGCGTGCAGCTCACCAGCGGCAAGCTGCCGGCCCCGCTGACCTATCAGCTGGTGTACCGCAAGGCGAATTAGGCGGAACCCATCCTCCCGAAGAGGTTGGGTGGGCTGGCCTGCCTCGCTCGCGCCGACCCCCTCAATCCACACGCCCGGCCAGCACCCGTCCGACGCAGGGATTGGCGCCGATGCGATAGGCGAGCTCGGCGGGGCGCTCGATGGCGAAGATGGCGAAATCTGCCGTCTTGCCCACCTCCAGCGTGCCATGGCTGGCCGAAAGGCCAAGCGCGGTGGCGGCCGAGCGGGTGACTCCCGCCAGCGCCTCCTCCGGCGTCAGGCGGAAGAGCGTCGCCGCCATGTTCAGCATCAGCAGCAGCGATGTGGCGGGCGAGCTGCCGGGATTGCAGTCGCTGGAGATCGCGATGGGCACCCCGGCCTTGCGCATCGCCTCGATAGGCGGCAGCTGCTTCTCGCGCAGGAAGTAGAAGGCGCCCGGCAGGATCACCGCCACGGTCCCGGCGCGCGCCATGGCCGCGATCCCGGCCTCGGAGGTGAATTCCAGATGATCGGCGGAAAGCGCGCCGAACTCCGCGGCCAAAGCGGCGCCGGAAAGATCGGAGAGCTGGTCGGCATGGAGCTTGACCGGCAGGCCGCGGGCACGCGCGGCGGCGAAGACCCGGCGGGTCTCCTCCGGGGTGAAGGCGATCTTCTCGCAGAAGGCATCCACCGCATCGGCAAGCCCGGCGACGGCGGGCAGCATCTCCTCCACCACGCGGTCGATATAGGCCCCGCTGCGGCCTTCGAACTCCGGCGGCAAGGCATGGGCGCCGAGGAAGCTGGTCCGGATCGTCACGCCCTGGAGGCGCCGGGCCGCACGAAGCATCTTGGCCTCGTTTGCGGCATCGAGGCCGTAGCCCGATTTGACCTCGAGGGTGGTCACGCCCTCGCGGCGGAAGGCATCGACCCGGCTTTGCGCGCTTGAGACCAGATCGTCTTCCGAGGCGGCGCGGGTCTGGGCCACGGTCGAGCGGATGCCGCCACCGGCGCGGGCGATCTCCTCATAGCTTGCCCCCTGCAGCCGGAGCTCGAACTCCCGCGCCCGGTCGCCGGCATAGACGAGATGGGTATGGCAATCGATCAGGCCGGGCGTGAGCCAGGCACCGGCCAGATCATGGACATGGCGGGCGAGCCTTTCCGGCGCTCCCGGCAGGTCAGGCCGCGAACCGACCCAGGCGATGCGCCCTTCGGCGGCGGCGATGGCGCCATCTTCGATCGCGCCATAGGGCGCGCCGCCCGCTGTCATGGTGGCGAGCCGGCCGTTCACCCAGAGATCGTCCCACATGCCGTCTTCCTTTGGAATTGTAGGGCTGTCTCTTAGACCCTATGGTGCCGCCAAACGAGCGACAAGCCCCCGCAACACGCGAGGTTCTATGGGTCTGGGAGCGATATTCGCCGCTGAAGCGCTGCTGCCCGAGGGCTGGGCCGAGGATGTGCTGATCGAGCTTGGCTCCCGGGGCGAGATCACCGCGGTGAAGCTGGACCAGGCGCCGGGCGCTGCCTTTCGCGCCGCCGGTCCCGTCATCCCCGGCATGCCCAATCTCCATAGCCACGCCTTCCAGCGCGCCATGGCGGGGCTGACCGAGCAGACGGGCACGGAGGAAGGGGCGGGGGACGACAGCTTCTGGACCTGGCGCAAGCTGATGTATGGCTTCGTCGGCCGCCTCAGGCCCGAGCAGGTGGAGGCCATCGCGGGCCAGCTCTATGTCGAGATGCTGAAATCCGGCTATACCGCCGTCGCCGAGTTCCACTACCTGCACCACGGCCCCGACGGCGCGCCCTATGGCGATCTGGCGGAGATGTCCGAGCGCGTCATCGCCGCGGCCAAGGCGACGGGCATCGGCCTCACCATGCTGCCCGTGCTCTATGGCGCCGGAGGCTTCGGCGGCAAGCCGGCCACCGCCGGCCAGCGCCGCTTCCTCAACGATCCCCAGCGCTTCCTGGAGCTGATCGGCATCCTCCGGAAGCGCCATGGCGCCGATCCTCAGATCCGCATCGGCATCGCGCCGCATTCGCTGCGCGCCGCCGCACCGGAGATGCTGGGCGCGGCAGTCGCCGGGCTGCGCGCCCAGGATCCGACGGCGCCGATCCATATCCATATCGCCGAGCAGACGAAAGAGGTGGAGGACTGCCTCGCCTGGTCCGGCCAGCGGCCGGTGGAATGGCTGCTCGCCCATCAGCCCGTCGACCAGCACTGGTGCCTGGTCCATGCGACCCATATGACCGAGACGGAGACGCAGGCTCTCGCCGCCTCGGGCGCCGTTGCCGGGCTTTGCCCGACCACGGAGGCCAATCTGGGCGACGGCTTCTTTCCCGCGGAGGCCTTCTTCGCGGCCCAAGGCCGCTTCGGCATCGGCTCCGACAGCCATATCTCCGTCAGCCCGATCGAGGAACTGCGCTGGTTCGAATACGGCCAGCGCCTCGTCACCCGGCGGCGCAATGTGCTGCTGCCCCGCGACGGCATCGGGCGCAATCGATCCGGCGGGCATGTGGGGGCGGCGCTCTATCGCGCAGCGCTCGAGGGCGGTGCCCTGGCCGCGGGCCGGCCCCTGGGCCGGATCGCCTCGGGCGCGCGGGCCGATCTCGTGGTCCTCGACCCGGAAGCCCCGGTGCTGCTGGGACGCAGCGGCGATACGCTGCTAGATGCCCTCGTCTTCGCCGGCAATCAGAACCCGGTGCGCGACGTCTTCGTCGGCGGGCGCCAGCTGGTGGAGGAGGGGCTTCACATCGCCGAGCATGACGTGCTGGCCCGCTTCCGCGCGGCCATGAAGGCGCTGCTCGATTGAGCCGGGTCGCAATGGCGATACATTGCGCCGGAATAGGGCCTAACAGCTCTTGTCCGGCACGCCTATGCTCCGCCACCTTGATGAGGAGATTTTGATGGCGCGCGACGTTCAGCGCAATCGCGAGCGGCGGACCCGCGGCGGCGCCCTGAAGCAGCTGCCCTGGCGCAACTACCGCAATCCCTACAAGCCCATCGAGGTGCTGCAGGAGGAGCAGATCGAGCGCATCCATGACGCCTCGCTGCGCATCCTCGAGGTCAACGGCATCGAGTTCCTGGACGCGGGCGCGCGCGACCGGCTGAAGGCTGCCGGCTGCGATGTCGAGTCAGGCGGGCTTCGGGTCCGCTTCGACCGCGAGATGGTGATGGAGCATGTCGCCAAGGTGCCGTCGGAGATAACGCTCCATGCGCGCAATCCCGAGCGCAGCCTGATCTTCGGGGGCAATCACATCAATTTCGGCTCCGTCGCCAGCGCCCCCAACTGCTCGGATCTGGACCGGGGTCGCCGGCCGGGAAATTTCGCCGACTACTGCGATCTCCTGCGGCTCTGCCAGAGCCTGAACATCGTGCATTTCATCGCGGGATATCCCGTCGAGCCCACGGATATTCCCCCGGCGACGCGCCATCTCGACTGCCACTACGCCGCCATCACCTTGACGGACCGGGTCTGGCATCCCTATAGCCTCGGGCGCGAGCGCATCGCCGACGCCATCGAGATGATCCTGATCGCCCGCGGCATCGATCGCGAACAGCTCGCGCGCGAGCCCGGCATCTTCTCGATCATCAACTCCAACTCGCCGCTGCGCCTCGACGGACCCATGCTCCAGGGCATGACCGAGATGGCGCTCCATGCCCAGCCCATCGTGATGACGCCCTTCACCCTCAGCGGCGCCATGGCGCCCGCCACCATCGCCGGCGCGCTGGCCGAGCAGAATGCCGAGGCGCTCGCCGGCATCACCTATATGCAGGTCGTGGCGCCGGGCTGCCCGGTGATGTATGGCGGCTTCACCTCCAATGTCGATATGAAGACCGGCGCGCCCGCCTTCGGCACGCCCGAATATACCCGCGCGGCCATGGCGGGCGGGCAGCTCGCCCGGCGCTATAAGATCCCCTACCGCTCCTCCAATGCCTGCGCGGCCAATGCGGTGGATGCCCAGGCGGCCTATGAATCCGAGATGTCGGTCTGGGGCGCGGTCATGGGCCATGCCAATATGATCATGCATGGCGCCGGCTGGATGGAAGGCGGCCTCGTCGCCAATTTCGAGAAGATGATCCTCGACGCCGAGATTCTCCAGGGCATGGGCGAGTTCATGCAGCCCATCGTGGTGAATGACGATACCTTGGCGCTGGACGCCATCACCGAGGTCGGCCCTGGCGGGCATTTCTTCGGCGTCGGCCATACGCTGGAGCGCTACGAGACCGCCTTCTACGCGCCGATCCTGTCGGACTGGCGGAATTTCGAAATCATGGCGCGAGGCCGGCGCGCTGACGGCCGACCAGCGGGCCAATGCGATCTGGAAGCAGCTCCTGGTCGATTACCAGCAGCCGCCGCTGGATCCCGCCAAGGACGAGGCCCTCAAGGAATTCGTCGAACGGCGCCGGCGCGAAGGTGGCGTGAGCAGCTAGAGGGGCTGCGCACTGCTAGAGCGGTCTTCGATCCAGTCGATCGGGCGCCCCCCGCCGTCATTCCGGCGAAAGCCGAAATCCAGGGGCCACACGGAGGGTGCTTGCCGCTCGCCCCTGGATCCCGGCTTTCGCCGGGATGACGGAAGAGAAATACTACATTTGCTGGATAGCGAGCTATTCCTTGGCGACAATTGCCTGGACAATGCGCCAATTAAGTCTGTGCGATCGGTGATGAACGAGGCACGCGTGGCATCGGCGAGGCGACCAGGAGAAAAGGCGGTCGACGATGATTGAGAGGGTCGCCGCTCAAATTATCTCATTGCTCAAAATCTCTTTGGATGAAAAGGATAGAAAAGAAATTGAGAGCCGTTTGGAAGAACGCGTCCTGGTTTTATTGTTTTCTGCCTTGGGACGGATGACCATTCGAGCGTATTTTAGCAGTTATAGAGAAGCAGCCATTTCTGTGCTTACGAAAATTGAGGAAGGAATGTGTTTCGGCGACATTCAAGTCGGAACCGCGATAGCAACAGGCTTCATTGAAGCAATGATCTCGGAGACCGATAAGCACACCGGTACATGGCAAGAGATAGAAACCCTCTTGGGCAACGAGTCTCGAGCCTATGCAACGGCGTGGCGACAATTCACCAATTCGGAAGCTCGCCCCGGATTCCCGCTTTCGCGGGAATGACGAAAGAGAGATCGAATATCCAGCCCTTGCTTGCGACCTAGATCTTCGAGGCGTCCTCCGCCGCTGAGTCCGGTGGCAGGCTCGCCACCCCCGGTGCGGCATTTTCCGGCACGGCCACGACCTTGGTCTGCGCCTCTGGCCGCGGCGAGGGACGCCGCGTCATCCGGTAAAGCGCGAAGAGCGCGAGGAACAGGAATCCCACCGCCAGATAGCCCCAATAGGCGCGGGGGCCGAGCCATTCCATCAGTACGCCGTTGGTGAAGGGACCCCCGATGGCGCCGATGCCGTAGAGCAGGATCAAGGTGCCGCTGGCCGCCACCATCTGCTCCGGTTTCAAGAAGTCGTTGGTATGGGCGACGCAGAGGGAATAGAGCGGCATGGAGGTGCCGGCGAAGAGGAAGGCGGCGATGATGAGGACCGGCAGGGAAAAACTGGCCGCGAACATCGCGACCACGGCCAGCACCGTGGAGGCGAAGGCGGCGACGGTCAGCAGTCGGCGCCGGTCGAATTTGTCGGAGAGGCGGCCGATGGGCCATTGCAGGGTCGCACCGCCCAGGATGGCCGCGATCAGGAACAGGGAGACCTGCTCCGTCGAGAGTCCGATGCGATGGCCGAAGATCGCGCCCATGGAGAAGAAGGCGCTCTGCGCCATGCCGATGGCGAGCGTGCCGATCGTACCCAAGGGCGAGATGCGGTAGAGCTGGCGCAGGCCGACATGCCGAGGGGCAGCGACCGCCGGCGCCTGCTTGGCCGTCAGCAGCGTCGGCACCACCGCCACCGAGATCAGCAGGGCCACCAGGCTGAAGGATTCGAAACCGGCAGGCGAGAACAGATTGAGCAGGCCCTGGCCGCCGATCAGCCCGGCATATTGGGTCAGCATGTACACGGAGAAGAGCCGGCCCCGCGTCTCATTGCTGCTGCGGTCATTGATCCAGCTCTCGGCGACCACATAGAGGCCGGCGTAGCAGAAGCCGCTGATGATCCGCGAGAGGAGCCAGACCGCGGGGTAGACGAAGAGGGCAGCCAGGATGGCGGCGACCGTCGCCATGGCCGCCAGCGCGGCGAAGATGCGGATATGGCCGACGCTGCGCACGCCCCGAGGCGTCAGCAGAGAACTCGCGAGGAAACCGATGTAATAGCCGGACATGAGCCCGCCCATGACCGTGCTCGAGAAGCCCTCGATGCTGCCGCGCAGGCCGAGAAGGCTCGACAGCAGGCCGTTGCCGGCCATCAGCAGGACGATGCCCAGGAGCAGGGCCCAAACCGGTCTCAGGAGGGCAAGCATGGTGATCCATCCGGCCGGGAGCGGCCGTCCTCAGCCTACAGCGGAAATCCCTGGCCTGCGAAGGGATGTACCGGGGCTTCCTTGCCGGTGAGGAGATAGCGGCGAAAGAGCTCGCCATAGCCGGCGATGATGTAGCCGCCGTTGGCCTGGTCGAGCTCGGCCTGGCGCAGGCGGTAGCGGGCCGGCCGGCGGTACCAGGGGGTCGCCGGCTCGGCGTGATGGAGGGCATGGAAATTGTTGAAGGTGTAGAGGAAGGCCAAGACCGGATTGGCCCGCACCGTGGCGATGCGCTCGCCCACGGCAAGGGCGGCCTGATGCTCGGCATAGGAGCGCAGCAAGGTCAGCGACAGGCCCGGGTAGACGTAGAGCAGGAGATACTGCCAGAGCGGGATATGGCAGACCGCCAGGACCCAGACCAGAACCACCGCCGCGGCGGGCAGATGGTGCAGCCAGCGCGCGAGATAGCTGCGGTCGCCGACCCGGATGGCGACCTGCAGATAGCGGGCGGCGCGCCAGACGACATAGAGCGGGCCGATGATGAGCCGGCCCGCCAAAGTGGTGAGGGCACGTCGAACAAGTCGGTGGAAGGGCCCCATCGCTCCCCAGATCGTCGGTGTCAGATAGTTCGACTCCGGATCGGTCAAAGGGCAGGTCAAATTCTCGTCGCGGTGATGGGCCAGATGGGCGTCGCGATAGACGCTGTAGGGCAGCCAGAGCCAGAGCGAGGGGAAGACGGTCAGCTCGCTGATCCAGGCCTCCCGGGAGGGATAGCCATGGACCGCCTCATGCTGCAGCGAGCCATGGAGGGCGATGATATAGCCGCCGAGGGGGGCGACCACCCACCAGGGCAGGGCGTTGTGGAACCAGGTGAGAAGTCCGAAGGAAAGGTAGATGCCGAAAGCCAATCCCATGGTCGGCAGGTCGATGGAAACGGTTTCAGAGCGAAAACTCATAAAGAATCCAGTAACGATTAGCGACGGGGGAGGGCAAGAGGCATATGCTCACCAAACCTCGCAATATGTTGCCTATCATCCGCTCTGGTGACAGAATACAGCATGAGCCCAAAACCGGATCGGCGCGATCTGCTGCAGATGTTCCGGGGCCGGCTGACCGAGGCCATGGCCCGGGGCGGGCTGACCCAGGCGGCGCTCGCGCGCCGGGTCGGGCTGGATCGCTCGACCCTCGCGCAGTTCCTCTCGCCCGAGAACAAGCGCCTGCCGCGTGCCGATACCCTGGCCGCGCTCGCCCTGGACCGGCAGGTCAGCATCGACTGGCTGCTGGGCCTGGCCCAGGAAGGCGCGCTGGGGGCGGCCCTGCTGCCCCAGCCCATCGAGATCGAGATGGGCGGCCATGTCCCCGCCGATGAGCGGCTCGACCGCTGGTTCGCCGAAGCGGTCGGCTACAAGGTGCGTTATGTGCCCACCTCGCTGCCGGATCTCCTGAAGACCGACGAGGTCATCCGACATGAGTTTCGCGATGCGGCCCCGGCGATTCCCCGGACCCGGATCGCGGTGGCGAGCGAACAGCTGGCGACCCAGCGCCGGCCGGAAAGCGACCTCGAGGTCTGCAGCTCTCGCCAGAGCATCGAGAGTTTCGCGCGCGGGGAGGGAATCTGGCGCGAGCTCGATATCGAGCTCCGGCACCGCCAGCTCGACCATATGACCGCGCTGGTCAGCGAGCTCTACCCGACCTTCCGCTGGTTCCTCTACGACGGGCTCTTGCGCTATGCGGCGCCCATGACAATTTTCGGACCGAAGCGGGCCGCGGTCTATGTCGGCGACCTCTATCTCGTGCTCAACAGCACCGAGCATATCCGGGCCCTCGCGGCCCGGTTCGACGACCTCATCCGGCATGCTGTGGCGCAGCCGCCCGATGTGGTTAAATGGCTCGGGGGATTGTCACGCGAGCTTGCCTCATCGAGGCGGCGAGCGAAGTCGAAGAGTGGGATGAAGCATGGCGCAAGATGACAAGGAGGCCGTGCGGGCAAGAGGACATTGCCTGTGCGGGACGATCGAGATCGAAATTCGCGGACCCCTGCGCGATGTGGTGGTCTGCCATTGCGGGCAATGCCGGCGCCAGCACGGCGCCCCGCCCAGCTATACGGCGGCGACCTGGTCCAATGTGACGATCCATGGCGAGAAAAACCTGAAATGGTACCAGTCCTCGCCGGAGGCCCGGCGGGGCTTCTGCCGCCTTTGCGGCACGAGTCTGTTCTGGGAGCCGATGGGGCAGGGGCGCGTCTCCATCGCCGCGGGCTGCCTGGTAAAGCCGACCGGCCTGCGCACGGTCCGTCATATCTTCGTCGCCGAGAAGGCTGATTTCGACGAGATCACCGACGGCCTCGAGCAATTGCCGCATTCCATGTCGGCCGCGGCGGCATCGCCGCCGCCGACGACGACGGTGGACGCTTGAGCGGGCGCAAGACGAGCGGCGGCTGCCTCTGCGGCGCCGTCCGCTACGAGATCGAGGGACCGCTGCCGCCGCCCTCGGCCTGTCACTGCGGCCAGTGTCGCCGCCATCACGGGGCCCTGGGCATCTACACCTTGGCGCCGGCGGAGCGCTACAAGATCAAGGGCGACCGCAACCTCGCCTGGTTCGAATCCTCGCCCGGCATCAGGCGCGGCTTCTGCCGCGCCTGCGGCTCGAAGCTGTTCTGGGAACGGATCGGCAGCGGGCAGCTCGACGTGACCATGGGCAGCATCGACCCGCCCAGCGGGCTCAAGATCGGCAGGCATATCCATCTCGACGACGCCGGTGACTATTATGATCCGCCAAGCCGTTAGGCCGCCGAGCCGTTAACGAGCCGCTAGAGTGAGCATCGCCAGCCTGCCGATGTATGACCTGCCGGAGGCGGCTGACGCCACCGAGGCGCTGTGGCGCGGCCTGGCGCGGCATTTCGCGGAAGCCGGGATCGAAGACGTGCCAGCCGAGATCCTGCGCCGGCCGCGCTTGCCCGATCATTGGCTGGCACCCGATCTCCTGTTCAGCCAGACCTGTGGCTATCCCTTCCGCAACGCCATCAAGGGCCGGGTGCGGATCCTCGCCACGCCCTGCTACGATGCCGCGGGCGCCGAGGGACCGAATTATCGCAGCCTGGTCCTGGTGCGAGCCAATGCGCGCGAGCAGTCCCTGGCGGAGCTCAAGGGCGCGACCGTGGCCTTCAACTCCACCGATTCCCAATCCGGCTACAATGCGTTGCGCTTCCTCGTGGCCCCGCTCGCCACGGGCGGCCGCTTCTTCGGCAAGACCGTGGAGACCGGCGGCCATGCCCTGAGCCTTGCCGCCGTTGCCGCGGGCGAAGCCGATGTCGCCGCGGTGGACTGCGTCTCCTATGCGCTCTTCCAGCGCTACCGCCGCCTCCAGCTGGCGAAGGTAAGGGTGCTCTGCAGCACGCCCTCCGCCCCGGGGCTGCCCTATGTCACCGCCGGCGACGGCGATCCCGCGCGGCTGTCGAAGCTGCGTGACGGATTGCGCGCCGCCATGGCCGATCCCGCGCTGGCCGCCGCGCGCGAGGCGCTGCTCTTGCGCGATGTCATGCTGCTGCCGGATTCGGCCTATGAGCGGATGGACGAGATGGAGGCCGCCGCGGTGGCGCGGGGTTACCCAGCATTGGGCTGAGAACTGCTACTTTTCGTTCCTCGGATGAGGTATGAAGCATGTGGACGCGATCGGAGGAGATCGTCGTCCCCAATCCGGCACCCCGGAATCAGCCCGCGGGGCCCAAAAAGCGGCTAGGTGCCGTTCGTTCTCCCCCTGACTCAGAGAAAAGCAGCGGCTGTGCTGGATGGCAAAGTCGCTATGGCGGAACCTGTTCTGCGACCGCGCATGTGACACGGCGGCGCGGGGCTTGCGAATTGAATTCCTATCGCCAGGACGGTGTCGCAGGCACGCATCACAAATCTCAAAGGGTTGGCAGCTTGAATTGGAATTCCAAACACCCTCGGCCCAAATCCGGCAAGCTTCGATCGGAGCGCCGCTTTCAGCTGATCCTGATCAAACCATCGCATTACGACGACGACGGCTATGTCATCCAGTGGTTTCGCTCGGTCATGCCGTCGAACTCGCTGGCTGCGCTTTATGGGTTGGCGATCGAGGCCGCGGAGCGCCAGGTGCTGGGCCCCGACGTGTCCATCGACGTGACGCCGGTCGACGAGACCAATACGCGGATAAGGCCAGCGAAGATCATCGCCCAGCTCAGACGGCACGGCGGCTTCGGCATGGTCGGTCTCGTCGGCGTGCAATCGAATCAGTTTCCCCGTGCCATGGACATTGCCCGCCCGTTGCGGGCCGCAGGCGTACCCGTGGTCATCGGCGGGTTTCACATCTCCGGGTGCCTCTCGATGCTTGCCGAGATGCAGCCTGACGTTCAGGAGGCTCTCGACCTGGGGATCAGCTTGTTCGCGGGCGAAGCGGAGGACCGGCTCGACACCCTGCTGCGCGACGCCGCGACGAGTACCCTCCAGCCGATCTACAATTATCTCAACGACCTCCCGTCGATCCAGTCGGCGCCGGTACCGTTCCTGCTGCGCAAGCACGTCAAGCGCACGGTGGGCAACTATTCGACCTTCGATGCCGGCCGCGGCTGCCCGTACCAATGCTCGTTCTGCACCATCATTAACGTGCAAGGACGGAAATCTCGACGGCGCTCGCCTGACGACGTCGAGCACATCATCCGGCAGAACTGGGCGGAAGGCATTCACCGCTTCTTCATCACCGATGACAACCTCGCTCGCAACAAGGATTGGGAGCCCATCCTTGACCGCATCATCAAACTGCGGAGGGAAGAGGGTGTCGGCGTCAGTCTGATGATTCAGGTCGATGCGCTCTGTCACAAGATCCCGAGATTCATCGAGAAGTGTGCGGCGGCGGGCGTAACGCGCGTCTTCATCGGGATTGAAAGCGTCAATCCCGATACACTGATTGCCGCCAAGAAGCGGCAGAACAAGATCAGCGAGTATCGCAAGCTCCTGCTCGCCTGGAAGGCCGTCGGCGCGGTCACTTACGCGGGTTACATCCTCGGCTTCCCGAACGATACGCCCGAGTCCATCAGGCGCGACATTGCAATCATCCAGCGCGAGCTGCCGATCGACATGATGGAGTTTTTCTGCCTGACGCCACTGCCGGGATCGGAGGACCACCAGATTCTCTACCGCAAGGGGATCGCGATGGACCCGGACATGAACAAATACGACACCGAGCATGCGGTGACGGCGCATCCCAAGATGACCCGAATGGAATGGGAAGAGATCTATCGTGCCGCCTGGGGCACGTATTATTCACCGGAACATCTGGAACGCATCATGCGCCGGGCGGGTGCGACCGGCATCAATCTCAAGTCGCTCGCCGGAACGCTCCTGCATTTCTCCCAGTTCACCACCGTGGAGAATGTCCATCCCCTCCAGGGCGGCATCTTCCGTCTGAAATATCGCCGCGATCGCCGGCCGAGTTTGGCCGTCGAGCCGATCTGGACCTTCTATCCCAAGCATCTCTGGCATACCGCCGGTAAGCTCTTGCGGGTCATCCAGGCCGCGCGACATCTCCGCGGCCTCGCGAAGTCGATCAAGGACGATCCGCGGAAGGCAGTTTACATGGATCAGGCCTTGACGCCCGCCGTCGAGGAAGATTTGGATTCGCTGGAGTTGTTCAATCAGAATGACGCCGCACGCAATTCAGTACGGCATGAGCGGCACCTGCGTGAGTTGACCCCAGCCGCGGCGACCTAGTCAGTTCGCTCCTTGTCGGGCAGAGAGTGGCCGGGTATTGCGCTGTGCCGTTCTCCAGATCGAGCTAGGCGCTCCCGGCCGTGGGGGACAGCTGGAAAACCGTGGTTACGAGATTTCCGCGGATCTGCCGGCGGCCGTCAGGAAGACTTGAGGCGATGGCGGATCTTCTCGAGGCGTTCCATACGCCGCTTTGCCTCGCTCCAGCTTATCGCTTGCAGGCGGGCCACGAGGATCTCCGTCAAGGCGGACAGGGCGCCGAAGGATTCCCAGCTCGACGGTATGGCAGTGCGCAGCGCGAAAACGTGACGGGCCACCGCCGCGATGGGTGAGAGCCACTGATCGGTGAAGAGCACGATATCCGCGCCCTGGGCTGCTGCCTCCTTGGCAAAGCGCACCACGTCGTCCTGATAGCGGCGGATGTCGAACACGATCAGAACATCCTTGCTGCCGAAATCCAGCAGATGCTCCACCCATGTGGCGGTCTGTCCGTCGACCAGTTGGACCCGCGGACGCAATTCGCGCAGATGGAGATAGAACTGTAGCGCCACGCTGGCGCTGAACCGGCCGCCCACCAGCGAGATGCGCCGGCTTCGGTCGGCCAGGAGATCGAGCGCGCCGTTGAATTCCGAGCGCGGCACCTCGCTGAGCGAGGCCTCGATATTGGCCACGATGGCACCGCCATATTGGTTGACGAAATCGCCCTCGGGCCACTGCCCGGACGGGCGGGCGCCAATCTTGGCCAGCGGGGCCTGCACGCGCAACTCCAGCTCGTCTCGCAGCGCCTGCTGGAAGCGCGGATAGCTGGCAAACCCCAGCTTGGCCACTAGGCGCAGGATGGTGGGGCCGCTGACCCCGGCGCGCTTGGCGAATTGTGCCACCGGTTCCAGACCCGGCACGGGATAGTTGGCGAGCAGCGCCAGCGCCGGCTTGCGCTCCGTGGGAGTTAGCAGGCCAAGGCCCTGGCGGATCGTCTCCGCGATCGACAGGTCGGTCTTGCGTTTCATCCCAGCCTTCATCGTGCCATCGGCCGCCCGAACCATCATTACAAATTTGACTTGGAAATTACATTATGAAATGCTGAATACAAATCGCCAGGGAAGCTTCTTGCCAACCTCCGCGGCGAGCGAAGCCGCGAGCCGCACCACCGAACGCTATCGAGCTAGGCACATACGGGGAGAAGAGACGGTATGGAGCCTGCGGCTGTTTCGACGGAAGCGGCGCCCATTCTGGTTACTCGCAACCTCACCAAATCCTTCCGCCGGCTGACCGCGCTCAAGAATCACAGCGTCCAGGTGAAGCAGGGCGAGATCGTGGGCGTGATCGGCCCCAACGGCTCCGGCAAGAGCACTTTCTTCAATCTCGTCACCGGCTTCCTGAAGCCGAATGCCGGCACCGTGACTTTCGACGGCCAGGAGATTCAGCATCTGAGCGCCCCCCGGATCGTGAGGCTGGGGGTGGCCCGCACCTTCCAGGGAACGCGGCTTTTCCCACAACTCAGCGTGCGCGAGAACATGCGCGCGGCAGCCCAGTTGCGTCACCGCCTGAGCTTCGCCGATGCCGTTCTGGGTTTGCCGCGGCTGACCCAGGTCAATCGCGCGGTGGATCAGCTGACGAACGAGATGCTCGACCTGATCGGTCTGCGCGCCAGGGCCGACAGCCGGGCGGCCGATCTGCCCTATGGCGATCAGCGCCGGCTGGAACTGGTGCGGGCGCTGGCGACGCGCCCGCGCCTGTTGATGCTGGACGAGCCGGCCGCAGGTATGAACGCTTCGGAGACGCAAGGTCTGCTCAGGCTCATCGACGATATCCGCCGACGCTATGATCTCGCGGTCATTGTGGTCGAGCACGATATGGACCTGATCATGAATCTCTGCGACCGCATTCAGGTGCTGGCTCATGGCGAGATCATCTTCGAGGGCAGCCCCCCGGAGGTGCAGGCCAACCCCCGGGTCCGGGAGGTCTATCTTGGCCAGGCCTGAGCGGGCGCAGGAAGAATCGAGTGCGGCTGGTAGAGAGCCGTCCGCAGCGGCGCTGCTCGAGGTGTCCGACCTGCGCGTCAACTACGGGGCGGTGGCCGCGATCCGGGGAGTCAATCTGAGCGTCGCCGCCGGCGAGGTGGTAGCGCTGCTGGGCGCCAACGGCGCCGGCAAGAGCACCATGCTGCGCACCATTTCGGGCCTCTCCCGCCCACGGACCGGGCGCATCGCCCTCGAGGGCGAAGCGATCCATCGACTGCCCCCGGCCCGGATCGTGCGATTGGGCGTGGCCCATTGCCCCGAAGGCCGCCGTGTCTTCGGCAGCTTGACCGTGGCGGAGAATTTGCGCCTGGGTGCTGCCGCACGGGCCGATCGCACCGGCATCGCCGAGGATCGCGAGCGTATCTACGCCATGTTCCCGATCTTGTCCGAACGCATGACCCAATCCGCCGGCACCCTCTCGGGCGGCGAACAGCAGATGCTGGCATTGGGTCGCGCCCTCATGGCCCGGCCGCGGGTGCTGCTGCTTGACGAGCCGTCGCTGGGCCTGGCGCCGCTGCTGGTACAGCAGATCTTCCGCACACTGGCGGAACTGAAGGCCAAGGGCGTGACGATGCTGCTGGTCGAGCAGAACATAAATCTCGCCCTCGATCTGGCCGATCGCGCCTATGTTCTGCGCACGGGCGAGGTCAGTTTGGAGGGGTCGGCCACTGAGCTGAAAGCCGACTACGAAGCGGTGGCGGCCGCCTATCTGGGGGCGCGGCCATGAGCTCCGAGCTCTACATCGCCCAACAGATCATCAACGCCATCAGCCTTGGCAGCCTCTATGCGCTGGTTGCCATCGGCCTCTCCATGATCTTCGGCATCCTGCGCATGACGAACTTCGCCCATGGCGACATGATGATGGTGGGTGCCTTCGGCACCTTGGTGCTGCAATTCCTGAACCTGGGATTCGGCTGGGCCGTCGTCGGGGGGATCGGCATCGGCGCGCTCGCCGGCGTCGTCGTCGAACGGGTGGCGTATCGGCCGGTGCGCGGCGCGCCGGAGGTGACGCTGCTGCTCACCAGCCTCGCCGTCACCTATATCCTGGAGAATCTCGGAATCCTGATCTTCACCAGCTCGGCCCAGAATTTTCCCTTGCCCGAGTGGATGGATAGCGCCTTCCAGCTGTTCGACGGCCAGATAACCTTCACCCAGATCAATCTGATGACGGTGGTGCTGACCGCCGTGGCCCTGGCCGCCCTCGGCTGGTTCGTCACCCGCACCGATATAGGGTTGGGCATGCGTGCGGCGGCCGAGGATATGGGGGCCGCCCATCTCGTCGGCCTCGACGTCAACCGGCTGATCGTCGTGGCCTTTGCCATCGCCTCGGGTTTCGCCGGCCTCGCGGGCATTCTCTGGGCCGCTCAATCCGGCGTGGTCGAGCCTCATATGGGATTCACCCCTCTGTTGAAGGCCTTCGTGGCCGCCATCATCGGCGGTTTCGGCAGCATTGCCGGTGCGCTGATCGGGGGATATCTGCTGGGCGCTCTGGAAGTATTCATCGTCGCCTTCCTTCCCTCGGAGATCTCCCCTTATCGTGACGCCATCGTCTTCATCTTGCTCATCGGCTTCCTCTTGTTTCGGCCCAATGGCCTGCTGAAACGCTCTCAGGAGGTGAAGCTGTGAGCGGGATGCAGCGCCTCATGGTCGTCGTCGCCGGTCTCGTGCTGCTGGGTCTGTTCAGCTTCTCCGCGCCGGCGCTGATGAACGACTATTTCGTCCGCATTCTGACGGTCATGTGCATCAACGCCATGCTGGTGGTCTCCATGGGGCTGGCCAATGGCTTCACCGGGGTGTTTTCGCTGGGCCATGTGGGCTTCGTCGGCGTGGGCGCCTATGTCTCGGGCGTGCTCTCGCTCTCCGCCGCGGCCAAGGCAAGCTATCTGCCCGATCTGCCCGCCTGGATAGCCGGACTCCAGCTTGGATTTCTCTCCTCGACTATCGTCGCCGGCTTGGTCTGCATCGTGCTGGCCTTTCTGGTGGGCGCGCCGCTCATGCGGCTGTCGGGCCATTTCGTCTCCGTGGCGACTCTGGGCTTCCTCATCATCGTCAATGTCGTGCTGGTGAATGCCGACGATTATACCCGTGGCGCGCGCACCTTCACCGGCGTGCCGCTGCAGACGACCTTGCCCTGGGCGATGGGCTGGCTGCTTCTGGCTCTCGTCGTGCTGGCCCGCATCGTCTATTCGCCCAAGGGACGCGCCTGGCGCGCCGTGCGCGAGGATACCATCGCGGCGCAGGCGATCGGCATCGACGTGCTGCCCACCCGTCTCTCGGCCTTCGTCATCGGCGCCTTCTTCGCCGGGGCGGGCGGCTCGCTCTACGGCCACTACCTCGGCTCCTTCTCGCCGGCCGGCTTCTATTTCGCCTATACCTTCTCGCTCATCAGCATGCTGGTGATCGGCGGCATGCAAAGCATGACCGGCGCCGTGGTGGGCGTGATTATCGTCTCCCTCCTCAGCGAATTGCTGCGCAACCTGGAGCGCGGATTCGACATTGGCATCGTTGCCGTTCCGCCTCTCTACGGGGCGAGCCAGATCGTCCTCGGGATCATCTTCATCTTGATCATGATCTTCCGTCCGAGTGGTGTTATGGGAGATCTCGAGTTGTCGTTCGGACGGATTGCCGCATTGCTTCACAAAGGCCGAAAGGAATGAACACATGAAACTCACGAGAAGAACTGTGTTGGGATCGGCCGTCGTGGCAGGTCTCGCAATCGCTTCCGGCTCGCTCTCGCGGCCGGCGGCGGCTCAGGACACCATCAAGATCGGCGCGCCGTTCAACGTGACGGGCGCTCTCTCCTCGGTGGATGCTCCCGCCCTCAACGGCGCCAAGGTAAAGGTGAAGGAGATAAACGACGCCGGCGGCGTGCTCGGCAAGAAACTCGAACTCGTCATCTACGATACCAAGACCGACCCGACGGTCATTGCCGCGACGGCAAGCCAGCTCATCAACCAGGACAAGGTCCCCGTCGGCATTGGGCTTCACCGATTCCGATTCGGCCCTGGCGCTGGGACCCATCTTCCAGACGGCAGGCGTGGCATTCGTGACGCCCGGCGCCACGTCGCCGAAGCTCCCCGATCAGATCGGCTCCGACATGTTCCTGGCCTGCTTCGGCGACAACGTGCAGGCTGCCGCCGGGGCGGAGTTCGTGCTCGGCAAGCTGGCAGGCAAGACGGTCTATCTTCTGCGCGACAACTCGACCGAGTACACCACGCTGCTGGCCAAATATTTCAAGGAAGCCTATCTCCATGGCGGCGGGCAGATCGTCCTGGAGGACAACTACAAGGCCGGCGACAAATCATTCACCGCCCAGATCACCAAGCTGAAGGCATTGTCGCCAAAGCCGGACGTGCTCTACGTGGCTGCCCAGCCGGACGACATCGGGCTCGTCGTCAAGCAGATGCGTCAAGCCGGCCTCACGCAGCCCATCGTGGGCGGCGACGGCTACGATACGCCTCTGCTGCTGAGCGTCGGCGGCAAGGCGGCCAACAACGTCTATTTCTCGACCCACGCCTATATGGCCGAAGACAGCACGCCGGCCATCGTGACGTTCTATAAGGCCTACAAGGCGGCCTATAACACGCCGCCGGAAAACGCCTTCGCGGCGCTCGGCTATGACACGGTCGGGCTGGTGGCCGATGCGATCACCCGCGCGGGTTCAACCGACCCCGCCAAGATCCGCGACGCGCTTGCGGCGACCCAGGGCTACAAGGGCATCACCGGATCGATTTCCTACGCCCCGGGAAGCCGGGTACCCCAGAAGACGGTCTCGATCATCGGGGTGAAGGACGACAAGCTGTACCTGGCGGCGGAAGTGACGCCGAACTGGATCCCGAAGCCTTGATGGAGCGGGGGAGGCCGCAGGGGACGGCCTCCCCCGTTTGCTAAAGGAAGCCGCGAGAGCTCGAGGACCGAAAATGATCAATATCGAAGGCAAGGAAGTCCTGACCGAACTCGAGGAACTCGTCGATCCCGCACATACCGCTCTGATCGTGATCGATATGCAGCGCGATTTCATCGAGCCCGATGGGTTGTTCGCTACGCTCGGGATCGATCTATCCATGTACGCCCAGTCGAGGCCCAAGTTAGCAGCCTTGCTGGCTGCCGCCCGCACGACCGGCACGACCGTCTTGCACTTGCAGAACACGGCCCTCGCCGACCGAATGAGCGATTCGCCGGCCCAGATCCGGTTCAATCTCCGAATGCACAAGGACGCTCGCCGCAACCAACCGCCGTTGCGCTACACGATTCCCGGTACGCCAGGGCACGAGTTCGCCCGAGAATTCAGGCCGCTCGATAATGAGCTCGTGGTCGCGCAAGTATCGTTCGAGCGGCTTCTGGGGAACCAACCTCGCCATGCTCCTGCGCAGCAATGGCATCAAGACCGTCGTGGTGGCGGGATGCACGACGGAAGGCTGCGTCGAATCCACGGCACGCGACGCGATGTTCAATGATTTCTATGTCGTGATCGCGGAAGACTGCGTCGCCAGCGACGACAAGGCCCAGCACGAGGCCTCGATGCTGCTGATGCGCCACCGCTTCGACATGGCCGCCGGCGATGAGATTCAGCGGATATGGCGGGCTCGGCCAGGCCAGAGCGAGAAGCACCGATGAGCCGGCTGAAAGATCGAATTGCGGTCGTTACCGGTGCCGCCTCGGGAATCGGCAAAGGGATAGCCATCGCCTTCGCGCGCGAGGGGGCCAACCTCGTCATCGCGGACAGAGTGGCCGAAAAACATGCCGCCGAAGTCCTCGCCGGCATCAGGAGCCACGGCCGCGAAGCCCTTTTCGTCCAGACCGACGTGAGCGACGAGCAGAGCGTGCGGTTGATGGCGGAGGCGGCGCTTGCCCGGTTCGGCCGGGTCGACATCCTCGTCAACAACGCCGGCATCTTCACCGAGTCGCTCATCGAGAATCTGGCGATCGAGGATTGGGACCGCGTCGTCAACACCAACCTGCGCGGCGTCTTTCTCTGCACGCGCGCGCTCATCGGCCAGATGCTCGAGAGGCGTGACGGCCGCATCATCAATATTGCCTCCCAGCTCGGTCAGATCGGCGGGAAATCCGTTGGCCATTACGCCGCGAGCAAGGCCGGCGTCATCGGGCTGACGAAATCTCTTGCCCGCGAGGTCGCGCTGCGGGGCGTGCTCGTCAACGCCATAGCCCCGGGGCCGATCGAGACACCGCTGCTGGATAGCGAAACCGAGGAGTGGCGCAGCGGAAAGCTCGCGGAGCTCCCCATCGGGCGCTTCGGAACGGTCGACGAGGTGACTCCGACGGCCGTGCTTCTCGCCTCCGCGGATGGCTCCTATTACGTGGGGCAAACGCTCGGGCCGAACGGCGGAGACGTGATGCTGTGAAAACCGTCAAGAGGACATCATGTTCAGTCTCGCAGGTCGCGTAGCGCTGATCACCGGCGCCGCATCCGGCATCGGGGCGGCGACGGCGCAGGTCTTTGCCGAGGCGGGGGCGGACCTGGCGCTCGCCTGGTATCCACCGGATGGGCACGATATCGAACCGGTGCGCAGAGCCGCGGAGAAGGCGGGTCGGCGGGTGGTGGTGGCGGAAGTCGATGTCACCCGGCCTGCCGATGTCGACGCCCTGGTCGCGAAGGCAGTCGGTGAGCTCGGCGGCATGCATATTGTCGTCGCCAATGCCGGGATCGCGCGAAAGGTGGAACTGGCGGACCTCGACGACGCGGCCTGGAACAAGGTCGTCGACGTGGACCTGAATGGGGTTTGGCGCTGCTTTCGTGCGGCACTGCCGCATATGCAACGCGCACGGCTTCGGACGGCTCCTCGCCACATCTTCCGTCGCGGGAACGGTGTCGGCCTGGCCGCAGCACGCGCATTACACGGCGGCGAAGGCCGGACTCGTGGGTCTCGTTCAAACCTTGGCCGTGGAGTTCGGGGCCAGTGGAATCACCGCCAACGCCATTGCCCCGGGCGTTATCCGGACGCCTCAGGCACTCGATCCCGTCAATTCGCTGGGACCGGCGGGCGTCGATGCCGTGGCCGCCAAGATTCCGGCCGGACGGGTCGGCACCCCGGAAGACATCGCCTATGTCTTCTTGTTCCTTGCGAGTGCGGAGGCATCCTACGTGAACGGTCAGCTGCTTGTCGTCGACGGTGCCCGCAGCCTCGCGGGTCTGGACTGACATTCCGGCGCTTCAGAGAGGGAAATCAAGGCATGAAACTCAATCCACAGTTCTTCCGCCAGACGGATATCGACGATGTGCCGGGCCTGCCACGCGAGCTGGTCGGATATGGCGAGCATCCGCCGCGCGTGCGCTGGCAGAACGGCGCCAAGGTGGCCGTGCAGGTCGTGGTCAACTACGAGGAAGGGTCGGAGAAGACCTTCGCGATGGGCGACCAGGTCAACGACGGCATGTATGAACTGCCCTTTGCCGTGGACGATCAAAGAGACCTCGCTGTCGAGTCCATGTACGAGTATGGCTCGCGCGCCGGGATCTGGCGGATGTTCCGGATATTCGACGCGGCCGGCATTCCCGTCACGTTCTTCGGCGCCGCCGTGGCGCTCGAGCGCAATCCCGCGGTGGCCGCGAAATTGGCAGCCCGCGGCGACGAGGTGGCCGGCCATGGCTATCGCTGGAGCAACCACTACGAAATGAACATGGAGGAAGAGAGGGAGGCGATCAAACGCGCGATCGTTTCCATCGAGAAGACCACGGGTGCGCGGCCGCTCGGCTGGTATTGCCGGGAAATGAGCGTCAACACCCGCCAACTCGTTGTCGAGGAGGGCGGTTTCCTCTACGATTCCGACACCTACAATGACGATCTGCCGTATTGGACCAAGGTCCACGGCCGCACTCATCTGGTCGTGCCGTATTCGCTCGTGGTCAACGACGCGCGCTACATCCTGGGGACCGGCTACGGCAGCCCGGAACATTTCTTTGAAACGGCCAAGGCCTGTCTCGACCGGCTGCGCAATGACGGCGACGACCTTGGACGAATGATGTCGGTCGGATTGCATCCGAGGATCACCGGCAATCCGGCTCGGTCGGATGCCTTGGCGCGATTCATCAAATACGCCCAGGGCTTCGATGACGTCGTGTTCATGCGCAGAATCGACATTGCACGGAGCTTCGCGGAGCAAGTCCCCAAGCCCTGATCCACGATCATTTGCTGTCCGGATTTGCGATAGACAGGGGAGTTGACGGATGAAGGGGCGTGTGGCGCTGGTCACGGGCGGCGGCCGGGGAATCGGGCGCGAGGCGGCGCTCCTGCTGTCCGCAGCGGGAGCGCGCGTGATGATCGTGTCTCGCAGCGCTGGGGAATTGGCGGAAGTTGGTCTCGAATATGTCGCGGCTGACCTCGGGACCGCCCAGGGCTGCGCCCAGGCCGTCGCCGAGACCGAGGGCCGGTTGGGGCCGATCGACCTGCTCGTCGTGAACCACGGCATCGGCTCGGCCCACGAACGGCTCGTGTGGGAGCAGGATCCCGAGGTCTGGCGCGAGACGATGCGGATCAATCTCGACGGTCCGTTCGAACTTGCCCGGCTGACGGTGGGCGGCATGTGCAAGCGCGGCTTCGGCCGGGTCGTATTCACGAGCTCGACCGCGGGCGAGAAAGCGGAGCGCTCCGGCAGCGCTTACACGGCGTCCAAGCATGGCGTTCTCGGACTCGCTCGCGCGGTCGCCCAGGACGCTGGGCCGTTCGGAGTCACATCCAACGCCGTGCTGCCGGGCTGGGTGCGAACCGCAATGGCCGAGCGCTCGGCGAAGACGGAGGCCGATCGGCGCGGCATCAGCGTCGAGGAGGTGTGGCGCGAGCGCGCCGCCATCTACCCGCAGAACCGGGTGTTGGAGCCGCGCGAGGTCGCGGAGGTGATCGCGTTCCTGTGCAGCGACGCGGCCGGGGGCGTGAACGGCGAGGCGATCACCGTCGCTCTCGGCGGCATGTGGTAGGCGTTCGGAGCGAATGGCGGATCAGCCGTTCCTCGCGGACGCGCCTATGGGTACATCGCACCTGGCTGCATGAGCCGGGTCGGGTCAGGAGATTTTGAGATGAGCGACGATCTTGCAAAACGCATCGACCGCCTGGAATCGATCGAGGCGATCAAGAAGCTGAAGCATGTCTACATGAACTACTGCGACCTCGGCTATCCCCCAGACAAGCTCGGATCGCTTTTTCGTCGACGACGCGATCTGGACCAGCAGGGATTTCGGTCACCATGTGGGCCGCCCCGCGCTCGAAGCCTTCTTCGGCGGGATCTCCGCGCAGATCGTCTTTGCGGCACATCTCGCCATGAATTTCATCATCGAGGTGGACGGCGATAGCGGCACCGGCAAGTGGCGCATTCTCATGCCCTGCACCATGATGGAGGAGGGCAAGAAGGTGAGCCGCTGGTTGCTCGGTGACTACGACGAACAGTATGTTCGCATCAATGGCGCATGGCGGTTCAAGAAGATCGACTTCGTGGTCAATTACAACGTGCCCTTCGATCAATCCTGGGCCGAATCCGCGATCGTCCGCCCGAGGTGAGGTGAACGCGACGCGCTCGTCGCCGTGCACTTGTCCGACCGCCTAAACCGCCGCGGCACCGTAGTAGAGGGTGACGCTGTGCTTGGCCTCGGCGAAGAAGAGCCAGCGTTCCAGCAGCACGCCGCACAGCCCTGAAACGGCCGCGAGAACGGCCACCAGCGCTGCCGCCAGCGGGGGCACAGCGGGGCAGAGCAGGCTCAGCAGCAGCGGCAGCAGGAATCCGAAGCCGATGGCGAGGCGGCGCAGCTTGCCGGCATGCTTGCGGGCGATGGTATGGCCCATCTCCTTCATGAGGTAATTGTCCTCGGTATGGGGCGCCTCCAGCAGGCGCACGCGGCCCAGCGCGCCCAGGCCCGTGGCGCTTTCCGCCGTGCTGGTCGCCGGCGCGCGGTCGATGGCCTGCCAATAGGCGAGCTTGGCCGCCAGAGCGACGACGAGCACGACATCGGTAAACCAGGAGACCGGCGGCGGCAGCCTGCCGAAGAGACCGAGCAGTGCCTGCAGCAGCAGCGCCCCGGTCATCAGCCCGAGCAGGAGATAATTCACCGGCACCCAGGGATGGTGCCAGCGCGGGATCGGCTTCAGGGAGGCATAGATCATGGCGGTGCAGTAGACCGTGACTCACCGACATCAGTGCCGTCAGCCAGCCGAGCCAGGCCACGGCCTGGCCGCGGAAGATCCAGTCGAGGGCGAGCAGCCCCGCCGGCAGGTAGGCGATGACCGAGGCCACGCCCTCGCGCGACAGCCAGGAGGTTCGCCATTGGGAGAAGGCGCGCCAGGCGCGTTCGGGCCGGCCGAGGTGGAAGGTGGAGGCGAGCAGGCCGAAGGAGATCGCGCCGAGAGAAAGCCCGAAGGCCGCTACGGCAAACCAGCGGCTCTCCGGCAAGAAGCTTGTCCCGGTCAGCAGTCCGATCAGGAACAGCAGCCCGTAGCCGGCGCCCGAGGCGGTGGTGAAGAGGATGACGGAAAGAGCGGGATGCATGGGATCAGCGCGATAGGACCCGATCGATCCAGCGGAGGAAGGGATGGGCCCCCGCCGGTACTTGCGGGCTCGGCGCGAGGGCCGCGGGCGTCTCGCCGGCGCAGGCGGCATCGCGGCGCGGGCGCGGCGGCAGATAGCGGTTCACCGGCTTGTAGCCCATCTCGGGCATGAGCGCATAACCCTCGCGCTCCGCGACCAGGATCGAGACATCGGAGTTGGGATCGCCGAGATCGCCGAAATGCCGCGCCGAGACGGGGCAGGTGGCGACGCAGGCCGGCACGCGGTCGGCTTCATCGAGGGTCTCGTTGTAGATCTTGTCGATGCAGAGCGTGCATTTCTTCATGACGCCGACATCGTAGTCGTATTCCCGCGCGCCATAGGGACAGGCCCAGGAGCAGAGCTTGCAGCCGATGCAGATGCTCTCATTGACCAGGACGATGCCGTCCTCGGCCCGCTTGTAGGAGGCGCCGGTCGGGCAGACTTCGACGCAGGCGGGCTGCTCGCAATGCAGGCAGGAGCGGGGGAAATGCACCGTGCGGCTCTCGCCGCCTTCGCCGGCCTCGAAGCTGTGGATGCGGTTGAACCAGACGCCCAGGGGATTGGGGCCGTAGGGATCGAGATCGGTCAGCGGCGCCATATGCCCGCCGCTGTTCCATTCCTTGCAATTGACGGCGCAGGCATGACATCCCACGCAGATGTCGAGATCGATGACGAGGCCGAGCTTCTTGGCCCCGGGCGGCGGCAGGCTGGTCATCGCGCGGTCTCCCGCCGGCCACGGAAGCGGGCGCCGTAGCGCAGGATGCCGGGCGCCGGCGCCATGCCCGGCGGACGCGGCAGCGGCATGAATTGCGGCGAGGTCTCCGCCGCCTCATCTTCGCTTGCCTTGACCAGGCGGACCTTCAGATCGTACCAGGCGGCCTGGCCCGTCACCGGATCGCTGTTGGAATAGCGATAGCCGCCGGGCTGGGCGGGCAGCAGCTCCGAGATCACATGGTTGAGCAGGAAGCCGCGCTTGGTCTCCGGCGCCTCGGGGGAGAGGTTCCAGGCGCCGGCCCGCTTGCCGATGGCGTTCCAGGTCCAGACCGTATGCGTGTTGACGCCCTCCATCAGGCGGATCTGCGCCTTGACCTGGCCCTGGGCGCTTTCGATCCAGACCCAATCGTCATCCGCCAATCCCAGCCCCTCGGCCATGCGCCGATTCACGAACAGGCGATTGGAGCCGTAGATCTGACGCAGCCAGGCATTCTGCGAACCCCAGGAATGATACATGGCCATGGGCCGCTGGGTGATGGCGTAGAGGGGGAATTCCTCGGCCGCGACCGCCGCAGCCTGTTCCAGGGGCCGGTACCACAGGGGCAGCGGATCGAAATAAGCCGCGATGCGCGGGCGGTCGCGTTCGGGCGGCTGCACCGCGCCATGGCCTTCGGCGGCGAGGCGGAATTTCTGCAGTATCTCGCTGTAGATCTGCAGCACCACGGGCTCGGGCTGATCGATGAAGCCCATGGAGACCGCCCATTCCAGATAGTCCTTGTTGGCATGGCGGAAATAGGCCTGGCTCTCGGGAATCTCGTGCTGCCAGAAGCAGCCATTGGCGATGTAGCGCTCGAGCTGGTTCGGATTCGGCTCGCCGCTGCCATGCTTGCTGCCGTCCGCCCCGCGCCATCCCGCGAGCATGCCGATGCCGGGCTTGCGCTGATGATTGACGATGTAGTCGGCATAGAGCCCGGGATATTTCGGCTTGCCGTCGAGATCGATGAGTCCCGGCAGACCCAGCCGCGCGCCCAGATCGATCATCACATCCTGGAAGGGGCGCACATCGCGATCGGGCGCCACCACCGGCTGGCGGATGGCGTCGCCCGCGGCATCGGCCTTGCTGATGGGGCGGTCGAGCAGCGAGATGCAATCATGGCGCTCGAGATATGTCGTATCCGGCAGCACGAGATCGGCATAAGCGACCATCTCGGAGAAGAAGGCATCGGCGTAGATGATATGGGGGATGCGATAGCCTTGCCCTAACTCGTCGCGCGCGCTCAGCATCTCGGCGGTGCCCGAGGTGTTCATCGCCGAGTTCCAGCCCATGTTCGCCATGAAGAGGAACAGCGTATCGATGGGATAGGGATCGCGCGCCCAGGCGTTGCGGATCACCATATGCATCAGCCCATGGGCGGCGAGCGGCGCCTCCCAGCTATAGGCCTTGTCGATGCGCCGGGGCGTGCCGTCCGCCTCCACGAGAAGGTCCGCCGGCCCCGTGGGAAAGCCGAGCACGGGTCCGCCGAGAGAAACGCCCGGCCGGCTCTCCCCCGTCGGCTTGACATGGGGCGGGATGGGGCGCGGGAAAGGCGGCTTGTAGCGCCAGCCCCCGGGGCAATCGATGCTCCCCAGCAGCATCTGCAGCAGATGGATCGCGCGGCAGGTGTGGAAGCCGTTGGAATGGGCCGAGATCCCGCGCATGGCATGCATGGAGACGGGCCGGCCGATCATCTTGTCGTGGCGCCGCCCGGCCCAATCGGTCCAGGCGATGTCGAGGGTGATCTCCTCCTCGAAGGCGGCATGGGCGAGCTCCGCGGCCACGCGCCGGATCGTGGCAGCGGGAATGCCGATCTCCGCCGCCACGCGATCGGGGGAGTAACGGGGATCCAGATAGCGCTCGGCCATGAGCTGGAAGACGGTGGTGGCGCGCCTGCCGCCGGGCAGCGTGAACTCGCCGGCCATGACCGGCGAGGCCTCCGGCGAATTGGCATCCATGGCCCGGTCGCCCTTGCGGTCCCAGCAGAGAGGATGGCCGGCGACATCGCGCGCGAAAAGCCCGTCATCGGCCCCGCCCGGATTGCGCACCACCAGCCAGGGGGCGTTGGTATAGCGGGCGAGGAAATCGAGATCGACGCGGTCGGCCTGCAGCAGCTCATGGGCGAGCGACAAGACGAAGAGCCCGTCCGTGCCGGGATCGATGCCCAGCCATTCATCGGCGATGGCGGAATAGCCGGTCTTGACCGGATTGACCGAGACGAATTTGGCGCCGCGGCCCTTCAGCTTGCCGAGGCCGATCTTGATCGGATTGCTGTCATGGTCTTCGGCGACGCCGAACATGAGGAAGTAGCGCGTGCGCTCCCAGTCCGGCTCGCCGAATTCCCAGAACGAGCCGCCGAGGGTATAGAGCCCGGCGGCCGCCATGTTGACGGAGCAGAATCCGCCATGGGCGGAATAATTGGGCGTGCCGAACTGCTGCGCCCACCAGCCGGTCAGCGCCTGGCTCTGGTCGCGCCCGGTGAAGAGGGCGAGCTCGCGGGGATTGCGGGCGCGGATCTTGCCCAGCCAATCCACGGCGATCCCCATGGCCTCGTCCCAGCCGATCTCCTTGAACTCGCCGGAGCCGCGCGGGCCGACGCGCAGCAGCGGGGCGGAGAGCCGGGCAGGGGAATAGTGGTTCATGATCCCCGCCGAGCCCTTGCCGCAGAGCACCCCCTTGTTCACGGGGTGGTCGCGGTTACCCTCGATATAGCGGATCCGCCCGTCCTTCAGGTGCACCTTGATCCCGCAACGGCAGGCGCACATGTAGCAGGTCGTGCATTTGACCTCGTCGGATATGGGGCGGGAGAGCTCGATCTGTTCCTTGGCCGGCGACACGGGCGGCATGCTCCTCGTTTGGCGCCATAGAAGAGACAAAGCGGCCGGTGGTCAAATCCGATATGGCCTGTCCAAGTGTTCCGGGGCTGCTGTCCGGAGAAGCCGCTGGCGATTCGCCGGGACGGCGACTAGCTTTGGCGAGGAGAGAGTTGGAGCATGAGTGAATCCGTCAGCGATACCACCCTTGATGCGCGCGGGCTGAAATGCCCGCTGCCGGTGCTGAAGGCGCGCCGGGCGCTGAAGGAAGTGCCCCCCGGCGGCATCCTCCGCGTCCTGGCCACCGACCCCGGCGCCGAGAAGGATTTCGTCCATTTCTGCGACACGACGGGGTGCCTGTTGCTGGACAGCGCCTGGGACGCCGGCGAGCTGCACATCACGCTGCAGAAGCCGATCCCCAATTCCCCTTAGCTCTATCCCCCTCACTTCTTTCCCCCTCGCTCCGGGGGCGAGGGAGATAGAAGGATCAGCGCCCCGCCTACTGCCAGCACTCCAGCGAGACGGTGAACTCCCGGGCCCGGGCGGCGACCTCGGAGGCGGTCAGCATGGTGGCCGAGGGCTCGCTCTCGTAGTCGACGTCCTGGGCGTCCAGGAAGGAGCGCAGGAGATTGGCGCTGACGGCGAAGTTGACGTTCTGCGGCACGTCGATGGTGTTGTCCTCGCCGGTATCGGCCGTGGGATCGAATTTCGACTGCACCACCGCCACGACATGGCCTGCGAAATCCAGCACCGGCCCGCCGCTATTGCCATGCTGGACCGGGGCCGTGATCTGAATCAGCGTGCGGTCGTTGTCGGGGCCGGCCAGGGAGCTGACATTGCCGGTGGTGACATTGAGCTCGCTCGAAATCTCGTCGCGCAGCGGGAATCCGGCGATCAGGATCGAATCCCCCGTGCGCACGCCGCGGCCGTCGCGAAAGCGGGCGACCTCGCCACCGGGCTTGGGGCCCTTGAGCAGGGCCAGATCGTTCGCCTTGTCCACGGCCAGGACCTGCACCACGGCGCCGCTCGGCAGGCGCATCTCGATGCAGCCGTCGACCACATGCTGATTGGTGACGATATGTCCCGCGGCGGAGACATAAAAGCCCGAGCCGGTGGCATAGAGCTTCAGCTTGGGCGAGGTCGTCGTGTTGGTCACGGTCTTGCTGACGTTGCTCGCCTCGAAGCGCGAGGCCAGCAAAGCGGCCAGGAGATCGGAGGAGATCTCGCCGGACTGGGGCAGGTTCCGGTCCTTCTGGAAGGCCTTGATGGCGGTGACGGTCTTGTCGTTCAGCGTATTGTCCCGGCTTCCCGGATCGTAGCCGAGCGCGGCCAGGGCGGTCTTGACGGTGCCGATGAGGGAGCCGGGTCCGCTCGGCTGGGTCGGCACCGCCGTGGATTTGTCCGGATTCTTGGAGGAGGTCCCGGGCGCCGTCGTGCCGTCCGAGGGCGATTTGGGGCGATCGGGGCCGGTGGCGACATTCGCCGAGGGGCCCGGCGGCAGAACCAGGGCCAGGTTGCTTGCCGCCCGCTGGCGCAAGGCCTTGGCCTGGGCCAGCTCGGTGGAGGAAAGCTCCTTGGCGACGTCGTTGCGATTGCTGTCGGCGAGCTTGCGGTCGTCGGATTCCTCGGCCTTGTCCGCGGCCAGGGCATAGAGGACATAGGCATAGACCAGATTGCGCGGCACGCCGGTGCCGTCGTGATAGAGCACGCCCAGATTGTTCAGGGCGCGGCTCGACCCCTGGCGGGCCGCGGCCTTGTACCAGGAGATCGCCTGGGCGACATCGGAGTCGACGCCGAGGCCCTGCTCATAGAGATATCCCAGCGAGGCCTGGGAATCGGAATCGCCCTGTTCGGCGGCGGCGCGGTACCAGCGCGCGGCCGTCGCCAGGTTCTTCTCGACCCCGCGACCGCTCTGATACATGACGCCGAGATTGTACTCGGCCACTTCGAAGCCCTTCTCGGCGGCCTTCTGGTACCACTTCACCGCCTCGCTCGGATCTTCCTTCACCCCTTCGCCCATGTCGTGCATATAGCCGACCATGTTGAGGGCGGCGGCATGGCCCTGGGCGGCGGCCCGCAGGAACCATTTCATGGCCGCGTCGAAGCTGCGCTTCTGGCCCCCCGAACCGTCATGGAAGATGAGGCCGTAGTCGTATTCGGCCTCCGGATCCCCGTGATCGGCGCCCTGGCGGTACCAGCGCAGCGCCTCGCGCTGATCCTGGCGGACGCCATTGCCGTAGAAATAGAGATCGCCCAGATCCGCCATGGCAGCGGCAAAGCCCTGGTTGGCGCTGCGCTGATACCAGAGGGCGGCCTGCTTGTAGTCCTGGTCGAGGCCGAGGCCATCGGCATACATCTTGCCCAGGAGACGCTGAGCTTTGGCATCGCCCGCCTTGGCCAGGGGTTGGAGCTCGGCCAGGGCCGCCTTGTAGTCGCCAGCGTGATAGGCCTTGTCCGCGGCGGCAAAATCCGCCCAGGCCGGCGGCGCGAGGGCGACCAGCAGCAGCGCTATAAGGAAAAAATGACGGACCCGGGGCATGTGTGGGTCGGGACTATATCACAGCCCCCGACGCTCATGGAGTTCCGCTTTTGGTCTCGTTGCGAGGAAGGAGCACGGACGCCAATTGCTGGGAAAGGGGCTGCCGCCTAAACTTCCGGGAGGGGCTGTGGTCGCCCGGCTTGTGATATCCGCAACAAGGAGCGTCGGGTGCCAACCCATTGGAATTGTAGATCATGACGGAAGCGCAGCCCGCTTCCGAAGCCCTTGTTCCCCCCGCGCCGCCCGGCCCAGCCGCGTCCGACGAGGCAAAACCGGGCGCCGAGGCCAAGCCGGCCGCCCCGTCGCCGCATCGCTTCGGCCCCTGGCTCCTGCGGCTTGCCATCCTGATCGTCGCCGCCGGGCTGGTCCTGCTGCTCGCCTTCCGCTGGGACGTCTGGATTGGTCAGCGCAGCCGCCAGACCACGGATGACGCCTATGCCAGGGGCGACATCACGCCCCTCAGCGCCCAGGTCGAGGGCTATGTGCGCCGGGTGCCGGTGCAGGATTTCCAGCTCGTCAGGGCTGGCGACCTCCTGGTGGAGATCGACGACGAGGATTATCAGGCCCAATTGGCACAGGCAGAGGCCGATGTGCTGGGCGCCGATGCGGCGATCCAGAATCTGAAGGCGCGAAAAGCCCTGCAGCATGCGGAGATCGACCAGGCCGGAAGCGTCATCGCCGCGACCCAGGCCGACCTTGACCGCACCAAGCTGGAGCTGACGCGTCAACGGACCCTGCTGGCGACCACCTACGGCACCGCCCAGAAGGTGGAGCAGGCGCTGGCCGATGAGAAGCGCTTCGAGGCAACGTTGGAACGCAACAAGGCGGAGCTCGAGGGCCAGCGGGTGCAGATGGCCGTGCTCGATACCGAGGAATCCCAGCTCAGGGCCCAGGCCAAGGCAAAGCGGGCGCTCCGCGATCTGGCCAAAATCAATCTCGGCTATACCAAGATCTTCGCGCCCGTAGACGGGATGGCGGGCGAGCGCGGGGTGCGCGCCGGGCAATATGTGCGTGCCGGGACCCAGGTCATCTCCGTGGTCCCGCTGAACAATGTCTGGGTGATCGCCAACTACAAGGAAACCCAACTCACCCGTGTGGCGATCGGCCAGAAGGCCGAGATCACCTTCGATACCTTCCCCGGAATCACCGTGACGGGCCGCGTCGACAGCATCGCGCCGGCGAGCGGCTCGCAGTTCAGCCTGCTGCCGCCGGACAACGCCACGGGCAATTTCACCAAGGTCGTTCAGCGAATTCCCGTCAAGATCCTGCTCGATCCCGCCGGCCCGCTCGCCGGCCGGCTGCGGCCCGGCATGTCGGCGGTCGCGACAATCGTGACCGACAGCGCCCCGGCGAAGCCGTGATCGGACGCCAGGTCTAGGTCATGGCCGTCGCGCTCGAAGCGGCTGGCGCCAGAATTTCGGTCCCTGCGGCGGCGGCGCCATGCCAGAGCCCTCTGCTCGGCGTCGCGGCGGTGCTGATGGGGGCCTTCATCTCGACTCTGAACACCCGCGTCACCACCTTCGGCCTCGCCGACATCAGGGGCGGGCTCAGCCTCGGCTTCGACGAGGGCTCCTGGCTCAACACCGCCTTTTCCGCCAGTCAGATGATCGTAGCGCCCGGCGCGGCTTGGCTGAGCATCGTGTTCGGCGCCCGGCGTTTCGTGCTTTGGGCCAGCGTCGTCTTCACTTTGGCCTCCCTGCTGCTACCTTTCGCAACCGACTACGACATGATGATCGCCTTGCAGATCATCCGCGGGCTCTCCGTCGGCACCTTCATTCCCGCCGCCCTCGGCTTCATCCTGCGCAGCCTGCCGCCGCGCTGGTGGATCTGGGGCATCGCCGCCTATGCCTTCCGCTTCACCTTCTCCCAGAACGTCGCCGCCTCGCTCGAGGCCTGGTATTCCGAGACCGGCCATTGGGAGTGGATCTTCTGGCAGAACGTCGTGCTGACGCCTCTCATGGCCCTGATCATCATCCTTGGCGTGCAGCGCGAGGCCATCAATCGCGATCTGCTGCGCCGCACCGACTGGGGGGCCATCATCTTCGCCGGACTGGGCTTCGGGCTCATCTATGTCGGCATCGATCAGGGCAACCGTCTTGACTGGCTGAATTCCGGGGTCGTGAACGGCTGCCTGGCCGGGGGGCTGCTGCTGGTCATCGCTTTCATCGTCAACGAGGCGATCGTCAGGAATCCCTTGGTTCATCTGCCGGTGCTGCGCCAGGTGAATGTCGCCATTCCCGCGCTGCTGATCGGCATCTACGGCTTCGGGTCCCAGGCCACGGCCTATGTCTTGCCGGACTATCTGACGCGCATTCAGGGTCTGCGGGCGCTCCAGATCGGCGATGTGCTGAACTGGATCGCTTTGCCGCAATTCCTCATCATCCCGCTGGTCGTGATCGCGCTCCGCCGGATCGACGCGCGCTTCCTCCTCACCATCGGCTTCGCATTGATCGCGATCGGGAGCTGGATGGATACCGGCCTGACCCATGACTGGGCGGGCGGGGATTTTCTCCCGTCCCAGATCGTCGAGGCGGTGGGCCTGGCGATCGGCATCACCTCCCTTGTCGCCTTCGCGGTCTCGAATATCACCCCGCCGCAGGCCGCCGCCATCGCCGCCACGATCCAGACCGCGCGGCTGTTCGGCATCGAGCTGGGGACAGCCTTCATCCAGACCTTCGTGCGGATCCGCGAGCAGGTCTATTCGAACCTGACCGGGCAGCATGTGAGCGCCGGCTCGGATGTGGTGGAGCGCATCGTCACCGCCCTATCGAACATCTTCGGCGAGCGCGCGAACAATATCGGCCTCGAGACCAGCCAGGGCATCGCGGCGGCCGGCCGCTTCATCCAGCGGGAAGCCTTTGTGCTCGCTTATATCGATGGATTCTGGATCGTTGCCTGGGTGCTGGCGCTGGCCCCCCTGCTGGTCCTGCTGCTGCGCCGCCCGCCACCGAACTATATGACGCCGCCGCGGATCGACATTCCCCAAGCGCGGCGTTGAGCGCATGCCCGCGCGGCTTGCTTGGATGCGGGGCACGTGATTAGATCATGGCGCTTGGCTCGGGAGTTCGGCGTTGTCATTTTCGCTAGCTGCTCGAGCTATCGTCGAAGGCATCGGCGTTTCGTGACTCGATCCGGCGTCGCTGCCTTGGCTGCCGGACTTTTGGCTGGCTCCGGATCGGCGAGGCCAGGGCGCACACCGAGTTAAGGGGGACCATGCTTCCTCGGTCGCTCATCCGCATTCGGCGTGCGATAGAAGCTCGCGCAGCTGCGATGAGTGCAGGACGGCGCCCCCGGACGATACTGCTGATCGCCCTCGCGCTCTGGCCGCCTGCCCTGGTGTCGGCGCAGGCGGCGGATCACCCGCCCGATACGATGGAGGCTCGCCTCCTTGCCTGCGCGGCTTGCCACGGGCGGCAAGGTCAGGGAACGGACAACGACTATTTTCCCCGCCTGGCAGGAAAGCCGGCAGGTTATCTCATGAACCAGCTGGTGGCGTTCCGGGACGGGCGCCGCCGCTACCCGCCGATGAACTATCTGCTCGAATATATCTCCGACCCGTATCTGCGGCAGATGGCGGAGTATTTCGCCGCCTTGCGCCCACCGCTGGTGGCGCAAACAGTTCCCGATGCCAGCGCGGCTCTGCTGGCGCGCGGGCATGCGCTGGTGACGGACGGCGATCCGGACCACGGGGTGCCGCCATGCTCCCATTGTCATGGGTCTGCCTTGACCGGCATGGAGCCCGCGATTCCCGGCCTTCTGGGGCTGCACGCCAGCTATATCAGCGCCCAGCTCGGCGCCTTCCGTTACGGCACGCGCACGGCCGCGGAGCCCGACTGCATGCAGGTAATCGCCGCCAGCCTGACCGAGAGCGATGTCAGCGCCGTCGCAGCCTATCTCGCCTCGCTGCCGATCCCACCCGATCCGTCGCCCGTCGCGCATGGAACGCTGGCGATGCCGCTCGCCTGCGGCAGCGAACCGAATTGAGAGGGGAGGGGGCCGTGCCGATCCGCCGGATTCACTCCCTGTACATTGTTGTCGCCTGCGGTCTTCTAGCCGGCCTGATTCTTGCGGCCGTGCCGGGCACGGCGCGCGCCGATGACAAGGCTCTGATCGTCCAAGGCGAGTATCTCGCCCGCGCCGGCGACTGTGTCGCCTGCCACACCAACCCCGGCGACGCCCTGTTCGCCGGCGGTCGCGCGATGCCGACGCCCTTCGGTACGATCTACTCTTCCAACATCACACCGGACAAGGAGACTGGCATCGGTGCATGGACCGCCGATGATTTCTACGGGACCATGCATACCGGCCGCTTTCCCGATGGCGGGCTGATCTATCCCGCCATGCCCTTCGGCTCCTACACCAAGGTCACCCGGGCGGATAGCGACGCGATCTTCGCCTATCTGCGTTCGGTTCCGCCGGTTCACCACCCAAACCGGCCCCATGATCTGAGCTTTCCCTACAACAATCGCTCCCTGATCCTGGGTTGGCGAACCCTGTTCTTCGACGAAGGCGAATATGTGCCGGACCCATCCAAATCGGCGGAGTGGAATCGAGGCGCCTATCTCGTCCAAGGTCTGGGTCATTGCGCGATGTGCCATTCGCCGATCAACGCGCTCGGCGGCAACTCCCAATCGAAGGCCTTCGAGGGCGGGTTGATCCCGATGCAGAACTGGTACGCGCCCTCCCTCACCTCGAACAAGGAGGCCGGCCTCGGCGAGTGGAGCATCGAGGAGATCGTCGCGCTGCTGCGAACCGGCATCTCCGATCGAGGTGCGGTCTACGGACCCATGGCGGAGGTCACCTTCAACAGCCTGCAATATCTGAACGATGCCGATGTGCGCGCCATGGCGATCTTCCTCAAGAGTCTCGCCGAGGGCAGCCCGCCCGAGGTCGAGAGCTCGGCGATGCCGGCCGCCGAGAGCAGCCTGCTGCTGCATTTCGGCCAGACCGTCTACGAAGCGCATTGTGCCAGCTGTCACGCGACGGACGGCCGCGGCATGCCGCCGGAATATCCGCCGCTGGCGGCTAACCCGTCGATCCAGATGCAGTCGGCCGTGAACCCGATCCGGATGGTCCTGAACGGCGGCTTCCCGCCCGGCACGGCCGGCAATCCGATGCCTTACGGCATGCCACCCTTCGCGCAGAGCCTGTCCGACGACGAGGTTGCCGCCGTGGTGACTTATATCCGCGCCGCCTGGGGCAACCGGGGTGCTGCGGTCTCTTCGCGCGACGCCAATGAACTGCGCACGGCGCCGGTGGAGTGAGACGGCCATGATGAATTCCGATCCCGTCACAGAGGAACCGGCCAAGACTCCGGATGCGGCCCTGACCGGTATTCTGCGCGCCGGCCCCAAGGGCGCGATCGCGCTGGCCGGCATTGCGACGATCGCCGTCATGCTGATGTGGTTCGCGTTCTATCTCCTGGTCTTCGTGCCGCGTGCGGGCGCGCCATGACAGATGTCTCTCCAACTCATCCGCCCTCGCCCGAGCACGGCGCCGCCGACAATGTCGAGCGCGTCGAGCGCCGCTGGGCGGCCTTATCCGTCATCCTCATCGTCCTGCTCGTGGTCATCGCCGTCTTCGCGGGGCTGCACCAGGCCTCCATGCCGCAGAGCCGCGTCGAGACCGTCGACCCGCGCAGCCTGCACCTCGGTGGCGAGTTCATCGAGAGCAATCTAGGCAGCGCGCTGGAGCCCGACGGCTCCGTCACCGTGCGGGCGATCGGCCAGCAATACTCCTTCACGCCGCAATGCATTCTGGTGCCGACGGACACACCCATCACCTTCCGGATCACCAGCGCCGATGTGGTGCACGGATTCCTGATCACCGGGACCGATATCAACCTCATGCTCGTGCCGGGCTATATCGCCAGCCTCCCGGCCCGGTTCGAGACGCCGGGCGAGCGCACCATGCCCTGCCACGAGTTCTGCGGCCTCGGCCATGAGGGGATGTGGGGCCGGATCAAGATCGTCGACAAGGCGGCCTTCGTGCAGATGGCGGCCAGCGCAAAGAGGTTGAGCTGTGTCAAATAGCCGGCGGATGATCCTCGCCCATTTCTGGCTCGCCTTCGCCGGCTTTGCCCTGGCCTTGCTGCTGGGCGAATGGCAGATGTTCATCCGCAGCCCGCTGCATGCCTGGATCGGCGATCCGGAGTTGTACTACCGCTCGGTCACCGCCCATGGCACCACCATGGCCTATGTGCTGCCGACGCTCGTCGCCATGGGGTTCGGCTATTTCGTGACCGAAGCGGCGCTCGAGCGGCCCCTCATCGGCCTGCGCTGGGCCTGGCTCGGGTTTGCCCTCGTGGCCCTAGGCACGGTTGTCGCGATCGTCCCGGTCTCCCTGGGACAAGCTTCGGTGCTCTACACCTTCTACCCGCCGCTGATCGGCAGTCCCTTCTACTACATAGGGGTTGTCCTCGTCGTCGTCGGCTCGTGGATCTGGGTCGCGCTCATGTCGGTGAATCTCTACCGCTGGAAGCGGGACAATCCCGGATCGCCGGTGCCCTTCGCGATGTTCGCCACGGTCGCCGGCTCCTATCTCTGGGGCTGGACTGCGGTCGGCGCCGCGCTCGAACTGCTGTTCCAGATCATCCCCGTGGCGCTTGGCTGGCGCAGCACCATCGATGCGGGGCTCGCGCGCGTCTTCTTCTCCTGGACCCTGCATGCGATCGTCTATTTCTGGCTGATGCCCACCTATATCGCCTATTACACGATCCTCCCGCGGGCGATCGGTGGGCGGCTGTACAGCGATGCCATGGGGCGGCTTGCCTTCATCCTGTTCCTCGTGGTCGCCATGCCCATCGGCGTGCATCACCTGTTCGCGGACCCACAGGTGGGGTCTGGCTTCAAATTCCTGCATTCGGTTTTCACGGCCCTGGTCACCTTGCCGACCTTTCTGACGGTGTTCACCATCTGCGCTTCGGTCGAGATCGCCGCGCGGCTGCGCGGGGGCAAAGGCGTGCTGGGATGGCTGAAGGTCCTGCCCTGGGACAACCCGGTCATGCTGGGCGCCGCCTTCTCCTTCATCATGCTAGGCTTCGGAGGGGCGGGCGGCCTCATCAACATGAGCTACCAGCTCGACAGCACGATCCACAACACCCAATGGGTCACCGGGCATTTCCACCTGATCTTCGGCGGGGCGATCGTCATCATGTATTTCGTGATCGCCTATGACATCTGGCCACATCTGACTGGGCGCGCCCTGGGCAGCCTCCGCCTGATGCGCCTCCAGCTCTGGACCTGGTTCCTCGGCATGGTGGTGCTGACATTCCCCTGGCACTATGTCGGCATCCTGGGCATGCCGCGCCGCATGGCGTTCTACGACTACAAGGATCCGATGATCGCCCCGCAAGCCGCGTCGGTGACGATGTCGGTCATCGGCGGGGCGATCCTGGTGGTTTCGGGTGCGCTGTTCCTCCTCGTGCTCGCACGCGGGCAGAGGGAGCCTCGGGTCGAACCAGGGGACTATCGCTTCAGCCTCGCCGTGCATCCGCCGCAGCGCCTGCCGGCGGCGCTGAACGGATTCGGGCTTTGGCTCGCTTTGATGGTGGCGCTGACCCTCGTGAACTATGGATTTCCCATCGCCCATCTTCTGGCGACCCCGGGTACCGCCGTGCCGGCGATCGTGGTGGGAGCCCAGCCATGAGCGGGCGGGACAGCTGGGTCGCCACCAGCATCGGCATCACCGCGGCGATCGCGATCGCCGGCGCGATCGTCGGCTTTGCCTGGCTGCCCCTGGCGCAGCCCGGGGAGCGGTTCGGCAGCCTCTGGGAGGCGATCTGCAGCGCGGCCGGCCTCGTTCAAGCCACGCCGAGCAGAGGACAGGTGGTGCAGGCCGATTATCCGACGACCCGCGTCGAGGTCGTGCCGCAGATGCTGAACGGCGCGAGCGCGGAATCGATCGGGAGCGGCGCCACTTTGGCACTGCGCTGCACGATGTGCCACGGCGCCCGGGGCCTGAGCCAGGCCAACACGCCCAATCTCGCGGGGCAATCTCCCATTGCGATCTACAAGCAGCTGCGGGATTTCCAGACCGGCGCACGCAGCAGCGCCGTCATGGCTCCGCTCGTGGCCGGGCTCAACGATACGGACCTTCGCGACCTCGCCGCCTATTATGCCTATCTGCCGCGGGTCTCCGATCGGACTGCTGCGGCCGTCGAGCGGCCGCAGATCGTCGCCAGCGGTGCGCCCATGCGGGGCATAGCGCCCTGCGGCGCCTGTCACGGCACCCTCGACAGCAAGGCGGGCGCGGGGTGGCTCGGGGGGCAGCCCGTGGTCTATCTGCATGCCCAGCTCGCGGCTTTCGCCGCCGGCACCCGGCGCAACGACATCGGCGAGCAGATGCGCAATATCGCCCGCGGATTGACGCCGGAAGAGATCGACGCGGCCAGCCGGTATTACGCGGATCGGCCCTAGAGCAAGATCGGGTTACTGCGGCGCGGGTGCGCCGGGCTGCTCCATCTCGGCGTAGTAGCGCTGCGCGCCGGGATGCAGCGGGATCGGGATCGCCAGCAAGGCGGCACCGGGCTTGACCTGGCGGCCGAGTGCGCCGGATTCGTCGAGCAGCTTGCGGTTGGCCTTGTTCCACAGGGATTTGGTCAGGTCGTAGATCAGCGTCTCCTCCTGGCTCGCGGCGACCAGCCAGAGCACCCCCAGCCCCAGCGTCGAGGTGGTCGAAACCCCTTCGTAGCTGTCGGCCGGAATCACGTCGACGCTGAGGAAATCATAGTCGCGGCGGAGCGTGGCGATCTTGTCGCCCTGGACGGGGAGGAGGGCGATCGGCCGGCGCTTGGCCAGCTCGACGATGGCGGGCAGGGGGACCGCATCGACGATCATCAGCGCATCGAGCTCGCCGGCCTCGAACTGGCTGATGGCGGTGCCGAGGTCGGAGTAGTCCGGCTTCAGGCGCTTCTCGCTGAGGCCGAGACCCTTCAGCACCAGCCCCGCTGTCAGCATGTTGCCGGCATTCTTCGGCCCGAAACCGACACGCTTGCTGCGGAGATCGGCGATGGACTTGATCTTGCCGTCCGGATGCACGATGACGTGCAGGCTCTCCTGATACAGATTGGCGATGGCCCTGAGGCTGGAGATGGCACCGGGCTGGGCGAAGACGCTTTTGCCGTTGAAGGCCCAGAAGGCGACATCGGCCTGACTTAAGCCTGAATCGAGCGTGCCCGCGCCGATGGCGCCGACATTCTCCACCGACCCCGCCGTCGCCTGGGCGACGGCGATCAGCCCCGGGACGCCGCAGCTGCCGCCGTCGTCGCAACTCCGGCTGCCGGGCGGATTGCTGACCACCCCGGCGATTACGCCCCCCAGGAGGAAGAGCGAGCCACCGCTCTCGCCGGTGCCGATGCGGAAATAGCGCATGTCCTGCGCTGCGGCAGGGCGGGTCAGAAGCGGTCCGGGAAAGAGGGGGGAAAGCGCGCCCAGTGCCATGCCGGCGCGCAGGAACCGACGCCGCGACCAGCGGCCCGTCAGCCCATTTAGCACCTGCCGCCCACGCAACGCCCGTCACCTGCGATCGATAACCTACGCCCTAGGTCAAAATAGGATCAGCGCGGAGCGCGCGCCAGGGGCAATAGGCCTATTTCCCCTGGCCAGGGCCGGAAATCGAGCTTTCTCTGTGGGAAATTATAATTCGTCGCCGGTTTTGGCGGGCTCGGGTTTGGCCAAGCCGAGGCGGCTCTTGATCTCCGCGACATCGGCGAAGATCCGCTTCAGCCGGAACATATAGCGCACCTGCTCGAAGAACTTGTCCTTCGGCATGGCCGGCATGCCGATGACCACGGCCCCGGGGGCGATCCGGCTGCTGCCCACCTGGGCGCCGGCGAGGACCACGGCGTCATCCCCGATGGTGACATGGTCGGCGATGCCGACGCCGCCGGCGAGGATCACCCGGTTGCCGATCCGGCAGCTGCCGGAAACGCCGACGCGGCCGGCGATGAGGCAGCCTTCGCCGATCTGATTGTTGTGGGCGATCATGACGAGATTATCGATCTTGGTGCCGGCGCCGACGAAGGTCGCCTCGATGGTGCCACGGTCGATGCAGCTGTTGGCGCCGACCTCGACATCGGGGCCGAGGATCACGGTGCCCAGCGAGGCGATGCGGGAGATTCGCGGCGCCCCCGGGGGTGGCGGCGACCCCGGCTCGGGAATGGCGAAACTGAAGCCATCGGCCCCGATGCTGCAATTGTGATGCAGGATGACCCGGTCGCCGATCTCGACCCGCTCGCCGATCCTGACGCCGGGATGGAACAGGCATTCGGCGCCGATCCGGGCATGCGCGGCGATGGTGACATGGGGAAGGACGACCGTACCCCGGCCGATATGGGTCCCGGGCCCGACGACGACGAAGGGCCCGATGGAGACGGAGTCCTCGATCACCGCCGAGGGGTCCACCACCGCGGTCGGATGCGTTCCCGTTGCCGCATGGGGCGCGTTGGCGAAGAGGCGGGTCAAGGTCGCCATGGCGTAGCGGGGAAAATCGACGGCGATGACGGCGCGAAGCCTGGCCGGCGTCTCGGCGCCCCGCGCGACGATCGCAGCAGGCGCCGCACTCTCTCCCAAAGCCGAGAGGGCGGAGTCCTCCAGCGCCAGAGCGAGATCCTGGGGGCCTGCTGCGGCCGGGTGATTGATACCCTCGACGGTGATCTCGCCGTCGCCGGTGAGGTCGGCCTTCAGGGCAGCCGCGATATCCCTGATCTTCGGCATCAGCGGCCGCGCCAGACGGGCTTGCGCTTCTCGGCGAAGGCCCGCGCCCCCTCGAAATAATCATCCGACTGGCGCAGGCGCTGATAGGCCGGGACGCCGCCGCGGCGCAGGAGCGCGAAGCCCGCCTCCACCGTCAGCGCCTCGGTCGCGGCGACGCCGGCCTTGATGGCGGCGGCGGCAAGGGGTGCGGCGGCCAGAACCCGCTCCGCGAGGCGCCGGGCGGCGGGCATCAGCTCGGCGGCCGACACCACATCGTTGAGGAGGCCGAAGTGGCGCGCTTCGGCGGCGGTCAGGCGTTTTCCCGTGAGCATCATTTCCATCGCAATCGCACGGGGCAGGCGGCGTGGCAAGCGCAAGATGCCGCCGGCATCGGGGATCACGCCGATGCTTGCCTCGGGCAGAAAGAATTCGACCCCTTCGGCGGCGATGAGGAGATCGCAGGCCAAGGCCATCTCGAAGCCGCCGCCGACGGTAAGCCCATTGATGGCGGCGATGACCGGCTTCTCCAGATCGAAGAGCTCGGTCAGCCCGGCGAAGCCGCCCGGGCCGTAGTCATCGGCGTTCTCGCTCTTGGCCGCGTCCTTCAGATCCCAGCCGGCGGAAAAGAAGCGGTTGCCGGCGGCGGTGAGGATGGCAACCCGTGCCGATGGCGCGTCACGGAAGGCGATGAAGGCGGAAGCCAGCGCCAGGCTCGTCGCCGTATCGATGGCATTGGCCTTGGGCCGGTCGAGGGTGATCTCCCACAAGGCATCGTGCTTCTCGATCCGGACAGCCGGCGCCGTCATGCTGCCGCTCCACGCGAACGGCGAAGGGCACGGCCGCTGAGCGCGCCTGTCGGGACGCCGTCGCGGCAGACGACGATGCCGTTGACGATGGTGGCGCGGATCCCCTCGCTGGGCGTGGTGGGATGCTCGAAGCTCGCCCGGTCCTTGACGGTCACGGGATCGAAGAGGAGGAGATCGGCCGCCATGCCCGTGGCGATGCGGCCGCGGCCGGCGAGGCCGAACTGCTCGGCCGGCAGGCTGGTCATCTTGCGAATGGCTTCCTCGAGGCTGAGGATCCCCAGATCGCGGGCATAATGGCCGAGGACGCGCGGAAAGCTGCCCCAGAGCCGCGGATGGGTAGAACGCCCGCCGGGAATGCCGTCAGAGCCGATCATGCTGTGGGGATGGGCCAGGATGCGGCGCACATCGCCCTCGTCCTGGCAGAAATAGATGGCAGCCCCGGGCGAGAGGCGGCGGCAGGCCTCTTCCTGATCGACGCCCCATTCCGCCGCGATCTGGTCGAGGTCGCGGCCGCCGGCCTCGGGATGAGGCTCCGAATAAGCAATCAGCACCCGCTCGGCGTCGCGCACGAAACCGAAATCGATGACGGTCGAGGCGGCATTGTAGGGATAGACATCCATGCCCGCCGGCTGGTTCTCCCGCGCCCGGTCGTAGCGGGCCAAGGTGCGGTGGCTATGGCCGTAGTTGCGCGGCCCGTCGCCCTGATGATGGGAAAGGATGACCCGCGCCCCGGCCTCGCGCCCAATGAGGAAGGCCTCCTCCATGGCGGCGTCGATGTCGTTGCTGTAGTCGCGGGTATGGGTCGTGTAGACCGCGCCGGTGCCCGACAGCGCCTCGGCGACGCCGATGATCTCCGCCGTCGGCGCCGCTTTGGCCGGAGCGTACTCCAGCCCGGTGGAAAAGCCGAAGGCGCCGGCGGCGAGGGATTGCGCCAGCACCCCGCGCATGGAAGCGATCTCGCCGTCGCTCGCCGGGCGATCGAAGTCGTCCATCACCCCGGCGCGCAGGGTCGCATGACCCACAAGGAGTGCGGCATTCACGGCGGCCGGCGCCCGGTCGAGGGCCGCCATGTAGTCCTCCAGCGCGCCATAGCGGTAGTCGGCCGCCTCGCCCAGCAGCCGGAATTCCTTCGGCAGGGCGCCGCGGGGGCGCAGCGGGGCCAAACTGAAGCCGCAATTGCCGGTCACCACCGTGGTGACTCCCTGGCTGGTCTTGCAGCGATGTTCGCGATCGTCGATCAGCGCCCGGTCGTCATGGGTATGCACATCGATGAGGCCGGGGGCGAGGATGCAGCCCGTGCCGTCGATGGTGACCTCGGCCTCGAATGATCCGAGATCGCCGACGGCGCGGATGCGGTCACCCTCGACGGCGACATCCGCCCGAAAACGCGGGCTGCCGCTGCCGTCGATCACCTGGGCATGGCGGATGATGAGATCCGAGCGCAAGGGGAGGACTCCAAAGGGGAGGGGCATCCTCCGGTAGGCCGGGCCGGCCTGTCAACCGAGCGCCAAGATCGGCTTGCCAGGGCAGGGCGGAATCGGACAAATTCCGGCGCCCCGATACCGGGCTGATGCGCTTCGAGGAGAAGTAACGATGGGACGGAGCGCGAAGCTCGCCAATCTGCGGCGCCTGCTGTCGCCGCGCCATGTCGCCTTCATCGGCGGACAGAAGCTGGCGGCGACCATCGGCTATTGCGTCGATGCCGGATTCACCGGGGAGATCTGGCCGGTCAATCCCAGCTATCCCGAGATCGGCGGCCGACGCTGCTTCAAGACTTCTCGCCGACCTGCCGGCCCCGCCCGATGCGACCTTCATTGCCGTACCCGCCGAGCTGACGGTGGAGATGGTGCGCCAGCTTTCGGCCATGGGGGCGGGCGGGGCGGTCTGCTATGCCGCCGGCTTTGCCGAGGTGGGCGGCGAGGGGATCGAGTTGCAGAAGCAGCTGGTGGCCGCGGCGGGCGATCTGGCGGCCGTCGGGCCCAATTGCTACGGCCTGCTGAACTATGTCGAAGGGGTGGCGATGTTCGCCTCGGGCTTCGGGGGCAAGCGCACCGAGCGGGGCGTGGCCATCGTGGCGCAGAGCGGGAATCTGGCCCTCAACCTGACCCAGAACGACCGCTCTTTGCCGCTCTCCTATGTCATCACCGCGGGCAATCAGGCGATCCTGACTATCGCCGATTACATCGACGTGCTGGCCGAGGACCGCCATGTCAGCGCCATCGCCCTTTATATCGAGGGTCTGGACGATGTGCCGGGGTTCAGCCGCGCGGTGCTGAAGGCACGAGGCAAGGGCAAGCAGATCGTTGCCTTCAAGGCGGGCAATTCGGAGCTCGGCGCCAAGCTCGCCATGAGCCATACGAGCTCGCTGGCGGGCAGCGACAAGCTCTATGACGCGCTTTTCGCCCGGCTTGGCGTCATGCGGGTCAATTCCATCGCCGGGCTGCTGGAGACGGCGAAATTGGTCTCCGTCGCCGGCGTGCCCAAGGGCGACCGTCTGGCGGTCTTCACCTGCTCCGGCGCCGATAATCTGATGACCGCCGACCTCGCCCAGCGCCATGGCTTCAAACTGCCGGAGCTCTCGCCGGCGCAAATCGCCGATCTCCGGACCCAGCTCCCGAGCTTCGCCTCGGTCTCCAATCCCCTGGATTACAACACCTCGCTCTGGGGCGATCGCGCCGCGCTGGAAAAATGCTTCGGCACCGTCATGCAAGGGGAATTCGACGCCGGCATGCTGATCGTCGACTATCCGCCGACCGATCCCGCGGGCCAGCGCGACTGCGATGTCTCCGTCGATGCGCTGGTGACCGCCTGTCGCAAGGCCGGCGGCAAGACCGTGCTGGTGGCAAGCGATCTCTCGGAGCTGATCCCGGCGGCCGCGCGCGAGCGGATGATCGAGATCGGCTGCGCCCCGCTCCAGGGGCTGGAGACCGCCGTCGCCGCTTTCGGCGCCGTCACCAGCCGCGCCCGCCAGAGCGCCTCACCCGATCTGGCCCTGCCCGATCTTCCCCCGGCCCCGGCGGACGCGCGGCTACGGGAGGAATGGGAGTGCAAGCGCCGCCTCGCCGAGTTCGGCCTGAAGCTGCCCGCGGGGCGTTTCGTCGCCCCAGCGGATGCGCCTGCCGCAGCGGCGGAGATCGGCTTTCCCGTCGCCCTCAAGCTCGGCCGGCCCGCGCTCGCCCATAAGACCGAGGCCGGCGCCGTCGCCCTCAATCTAAGAAGCGAGCAGGCGGTGCGGGACGCGGTCGCCGCCATGACCGCTTCCGTGGCCCGCTATCAGCCTGGCCTGGTGCCGGAGAAATTCCTGGTGGAGCGCCAGGTCTCGGGCGCCGTGGCCGAGCTCATCGTCGGACTGCATCGCGATCCGCAATTCGGCCTGGTGATGGTGGTCGGCATGGGCGGGACGCTGGTGGAGCTGGTGGAGGACGCGGCCTCGCTCCTGCTGCCGACGGACCGCGCCGGCGTCGCCGCGGCCCTGCGGGGTCTGAAGGTGATGAAGCTGCTGAAGGGCTATCGCGGCAAGCCGGCGGGGGATGTCGAGGCGGCCATCGATGCGGTCATGGCCATCGCCAAATTCGCCGACGCCCATCGCGACCGGCTGGTGGAGCTCGACGTCAACCCGCTGATGGTGCTGCCGGAGGGGCAGGGAGCGGTTGCCGTCGATGCGCTGATCGTAATGGCGGGAGAGTGAGAAGAAGTTTATCGAGAAGGGTTTCCCCTTCCGTCATTCCCGCGAAAGCGGGAATCCAGGGCTATAGATCTCGCTTGTTGCCCTGGATTCCCGCTTTCGCGGGAATGACGACAATAAATAAGTCTGCTACCCCGCCGGGGCGTAGACCCTGATCTCCGCGCCATGTCCCCCCTCGGCGGGAACGCCGAGGTAGAGCCGGCCACTGGTGGGCACCAGCACGGCCTTGATCGCGCCTTTCTCCGTGGGGACCGAGCCGATATCGGTATAGGCGCCGGCGGGGTCGCGGCTGAAGACCTGGATCTTGCCGTCGGCGCAGGTGAGATAGGCGCGGTGGCGGAAGCTGTCGGCGATGAGCTGTCCCGGCTCGGTGCAGCCGGGAATGCTGCCCTTCAGCGAGCCGTCGGCGAGATCGAACCAGGCCATCACGGCGGGCTGGCGGAAGGCAGCGAGCAGCCGTCCACCGTCCTCATCCAAGGCAATCGACGCCGCGGGGCCGTTGGCGCCGGTGCTCCAGCTTCCGGTCTGCTTGTTGCCGTCGCGGTCGGCGACGAGGATGCGTGGCTCGCCCAGCGCGGCGACGAAGATGCGCGAGCCCTGATCCTCCAAGGCCATCGTACCTGGCTCCGCATCGAGGCGGATGTTGTCCCAATGCTTGTTGTGGGTGCTGTCGATGATGGCGATCTTGCGTCCCGCCAGATCCAGATAGATGCGCTCGCTGCCGGCGTCGTAATAGAGCAGGCCCGGATTGGCCCCGACATCGACGCTGCCCTCGGGCTTGAGGGGCGCGCCGGTATAGATCATCAGCTTGCCCGCCGATGTGGAGACGTAGAGGCGGTTGTCCGTCGGCGCCCGGGCGAGACCGCGCGGCTCCGCGAGACCGGTGATGGTCTGGGCGATCTTGGCGCCCGGCGAGATCTACCACGGCCAGCGCGCCTTCCCCCGGCTCGATCACGAAGAGCCGCTGATTGGCATAGTCGATGCCGAGATCGGCGATGGCCCCTTTGACCTCGCCGAGGGGAATGCCGCCGACCTCGGTGAGCGGCGCGGCCTGGACCTGCCCGGTCCAGACCAGTCCTGCGAAGACCACGCCGGCGAGAAGCGCGCCAGACCTCAAGAAGCCGACCATGCAAGGACCTTCTGGTTCTGCTCGCCCAGACCCGCGACGGAGACGCGCATCGTATCGCCCGCCCTGAGATAGCGCGGCGGCTTCATGCCCATGCCCACGCCCGGCGGGGTGCCTGTCGTGATGATGTCGCCCGGCTGCAGGGACATGAACTGGCTGACGTAATGCACGAGATGGGCGACACCGAAGACCATGGTGCGGGTATTGCCCGTCTGCATGCGCTTGCCGCTGACGTCGAGCCAGAGGTCGAGCGCCTGCGGATCGGCGATCTCATCGGCGGTCACCAGCCAGGGGCCCAGGGGGCAGAAGGTGTCGCAGCCCTTGCCCTTGTCCCATTGCCCGCCGCGCTCGGTCTGATAGGCGCGCTCGGAGACGTCGTTGCAGATGAGATATCCCGCCACATGCTTCAGGGCATCGGCCTCGTCGACATAGCGGGCGGGCCGGCCGATCGCCACGGCGAGCTCGACCTCCCAATCGCTTTTCTCGGAGCCGCGGGGGATGACGACATCGTCATCGGGGCCGATGATCGAGCTGGTCGTCTTCATGAAGATGATCGGCTCCGTCGGCACCTTGAGGCCGGATTCCGCGGCATGGTCGGCATAGTTGAGGCCGATGGCCACGACCTTGCCGATCTTGGCCACGGGTGAGCCGAGGCGGGGCTTGCCGGCGACCTTCGGCAGCTTCGTGGCATCGAGCGAGGCGAGATGGGCCAATGCCGCGGGCTGCAGCGCCGCGCCGTCGATATCGCCGATCTCGGCGGAGAGATCGCGCAGGACGCCTTTGCCATCGAGAAGGCCGGGTTTCTCGGCACCGGCCGGACCATAACGCAAGAGCTTCATCGGGGGACTCCGTTCAGGAAAAGGGGAAGGGGGGCTCAGGCCGTGACCTTGGCCAGGAATTTCGTCAGCAGATCGAAATAGGTCTCGGGATCCTCATACATCGGCATATGCGAGCAGCCCCGAAGCACCGCGATCTCCGAATGGGGCAAGGCCTGATGCATGCGCAGCGCGCAGGCGGGCGTCAGCTCGTCGAACTCGCCGACGACGACCAGGCAAGGCACGGCGATGCGCCGCATCTCGGCGATGCGATTCCAATTCTTCAGATTGCCGGTATAGAGGAACTCATTGGGGCCCTGCATCGTGACATAAGGTCCCATATTCCAACCGTCGAGGGAGGCCTTGAGCGGCTTGGGCAGGCTCTCCAGCCGATGCACATGGCGGAAGTTGAGCAGAGTGACGGCCGCCTGGTACTCCGGATGCTCGAAGCTGCCGCGGGCCTCATGGCGCTGCATCATGGCTACGGTCTCGGAGCCCAGTGCAGCGCGCAGCCGGTCGAGCTCGCTCACGAGATGGGGCATGTCGCCACAAGTGTCCGAGAGGATGAAGCTCTTCAGCGCGCCGAGATAGGTCAGGGCATATTCGATGCCCAGCCACCCACCCCAGCTATGGCCGAGGAGATGCACCCGTCCCAGGCCCAAGGCCTTCCGCACGGCCTCGACTTCTTCGACATAGCGCTGGATGGTCCAGAGGGCCGGGTCCGTCGGCCGGTCGGACGCGCCGGTGCCGAGCTGGTCAAAGGTCACGACCCGGTAACCCTGCCCAACCATGCGCAACAGCGGCTCGCGCAGATAGTCGCAAGCCAGGCCCGGCCCGCCGTTCAGCAGGAAAAGCACCTCGGCATGGGCATCCCCATAGCTGTAGGTGACGACCTCATGGCCGTCGACCCTGACCTTGGTCGACGAGTCCGGTTTCGGCATTGCCAAATGATTCCCTAGGCTTGACGGCGAGGGAGAGTGCCGGGGCGGGAGGGGCATCGTCAAGCGCGGCGGCTAGTCGTTGGGCCCCCGACCTCGACCTTCGCAGGGTCGATTCGCCCTTCAACAGGGGCAGCGCAATCTTTCTTAGCGCCAGTTCACAGGACTTAACGTCCCTGCCGGCGGGCATCGGCCTAGTCTTGGTCAGCCCGAGGGGAGCCGGACCCAGCCGCTGCGATATCCCTTCCAAGAAGCCGGGTGGCTGTCGCATAGGCCCATAAGGAGACGATGAATGTCCCTCTTCAAATCCCGCTCCGCCGTCCTGGCCTTTGCCGCGAGCCTCTTCTTCTCGGCCACGCTCACCTCCCCGCGACCCGCCTATGCCGCCGAACAGCAGGCGATACCGACGGTCCATTTTCACACCGCGAAAGTCGGCGGCATCGACATCTTCTATCGCGAGGCCGGGCCGGCCGATGCGCCGGTGGTGCTCCTCCTGCACGGCTTCCCGACCTCCTCCCATATGTTCCGCAATCTCATGCCGCTGCTCGCCGACCGCTACCATGTCATCGCCCCGGACTATCCGGGATTCGGCTGGAGTGCGGCCCCCGATCACACGAAATTCGCCTATAGCTTCGCCCACTACGCCGATCTCGTGGATGGGCTGATGGGGCAGCTCGGCGCCGCGCATTACGCGATGTATGTCATGGATTACGGCGCCCCCGTCGGCTATCGCCTCGCCCTCAAGCATCCCGAGCGCGTCACCGCCCTCATCGTCCAGAACGGCAATGCCTATGAAGAGGGGCTGAAGGCCTTCTGGGATCCCATCAAGGCCTATTGGGCGCGATCCCTCCCAGGCTCATCGCGAGGCGCTCTATGGTCTCGTCGAACCGGCGACGACCAAGTTTCAATACACCGACGGTATGTCGGATGTTACCCGGATCGATCCCGATAATTGGAGCCACGACCAGGCCCTGCTCGACCGCCCGGGCAACAGGGACATCCAGATGGATCTATTCCTGGATTACGGCACCAATATTCCGCTCTATCCCAAGTTCCAGGCCTTCTTCCGCGAGCGCCAGCCGCCGACGCTGATCGTCTGGGGCAAGAACGACAAGATCTTCCCGGCGGATGGTGCAACCCCCTACCTCCGCGATCTGCCCAAGGCCGAAATGCATCTGCTCGACACCGGACATTTCGCCCTGGAGGACAAGCTCGACGTGATGGCGCCGATGATCCACGACTTTCTCGATCGCTCCATCGGCCAAGGCGGATAATTGCGGACGGAGATTGCTCGCCCTCGCGATCGGGCAAATCTCGAGGGTGAGGGAGGCGCCGCGAGACCCGGCGCCTCCACCCTATCTCCGGGGCCCCCGCTGCGCTAGGGTTTGGGGCTATGGCCTCGATCCCCGAAGCGGAATCCCCAAGCACCGCGCCCGACCTTCGGGCGTTCTACGAGTCATCGCTCCGGCCCTATCTGACGGCGCAGGATTTGCGGGTGCGCGCCACCCAGCGCAACCGATGGTTGGTGCTGGTCCTCGGGCTTGCGATCGCCGCCGTCATCATCACCTGGGCTTGGCAAAGCGATAGCGACAGCGAATTCGGCCCCATGGCCGGCTTCGGCCTCGCGGCGGTCTCGATCGGTTATTTCTGGTTCGCGAAGGCCGGCCTCGCCGATGACCTCCGCCATGAGCTGATGGGCCGGATCGCCAAATTTCTGGGCCTGCGCTACGAGCCCGCGGCCGCGGGATTCGATCTCGAGCCCTTCGCCCTCCTCGGCCTCGCCGGCGCCGACAAGGTCAGGCGCAGCGACCGGGTCTTCGGCGAAGTCGGCGGGCTGGCCGTGGATATGATGGCGGTGAAGCTCGCCGATAAATCCTCGACGGGCACCGGCAACCAGCGCCATACCAGGACCACCGAACGCTTCAGCGGGCTGCTGATCAGCGTCGAAGACCCGGCCCCGCCCGGCGTGCTGTTCCGGCTGGTCCCGCCGGCAGGGGCGACGACCCGCAATATGCTCCGCGGCTTTTCGATCGTGGCCCATAGCCAATCCGCCGATCAGCCCTTGCCCTCGGCCGCCGAGCTTCAGGCCAAGCTCGCCGCCGGGCCGGAGGGCGCGCCGACGACCCCGACCGGCGATAGCGCCTTCGACGCCAGGTTCGAATTGCATGCGGCCGCTGCGGACATCGCCGCCGCGCTCGCCCGGCTCGATTCCGCGACCCGCGCCGCCTTGCTGGACATCGCGGCCATCTTCGGCGGCGGGCCGGTCTCGGTCGGCTTCGATGGCGGCGAAATCCTGCTGGCCTTCGTCACCGAGCAGCGCTTCGAGATCGGGCCGCTTCGTCCGCCGATGGCGCAAATCGAGCGGGTGCAGCATCTGGCGGATCAGATGGGGATTCTGGCGGTGATCGCCGAGAAGCTTCGGACGGGACGGGAGGCCGTCGCCGTCCGATTAACCAAAGTTTCGCTAATAGCTGTTGAACTTCACCGCTAATAGCTGTTGAACTTCACCGGATAGAAGAGTTAGTTCAAGAAAATCACGGCGGTACACCGCACCCGCCTGAGATGCCGAGCGCTGGGAGCAGCCCATGACCTCCACGACAGAACTGGAAGAGTTGACTGCCTTTGCCAAGCGGCTGGAGGCCGAACGCCGCAGGATCGTGGACCAACTGATGGCCACAGCGGCCAACAAGCCTCTCGACCCCGACCTGCTCCGCCAGCTTTCCAGCCTTCAAGGCGCTTGCATGGCCGTGGCCGCGGAGATCGAGGCGCATACGCCGACGATGGGGCGGGGCGGCGAAACCTGACTATGCAGCCGCGCTGAAGCGGCTATCCCGGGAGGAAGAACATGCCCATCTCGAAGCGCTTGGCCGCCGAGTTCCTCGGCACCTTCTGGCTGGTACTGGGGGGTTGCGGCAGTGCCGTGCTTGCCGCCGCCTTCCCATCGCTGGGCATCGGATTCGTCGGGGTGTCGCTGGCCTTCGGCCTCACGCTCCTGACCATGGCCTTCGCCATCGGCCATATTTCCGGCTGCCATATCAACCCGGCGGTGACGGTCGGCCTTGTCACGGGCGGCCGCTTCCCGGCCCGCGAGCTCGTTCCCTATGTCATCGCACAGGTGCTGGGCGGCATTGCCGCGGCGGCGGTGCTCTATGTCATCGCCAGCGGTCGTGCCGGATTCGATCTTTCGGCAGGCTTCGCCTCCAACGGCTATGCCGAGCATTCGCCCGGCGGCTATTCGCTGGTCTCCTGCCTCGTGACCGAGGTCGTCATGACCTTCATCTTCCTGATCGTCATCCTGGGCTCGACCGACGCGCGAGCGCCCAAGGGCTTTGCCGCCATCCCGATCGGCCTGGCGCTGACCCTGATCCATCTGATCAGCATTCCGGTCACCAATACCTCCGTGAATCCGGCGCGCTCCACGGGGCCGGCCATTTTCGTCGGCGGCTGGGCGCTCGGCCAGCTGTGGTTGTTCTGGCTGGCGCCGATCGTCGGCGCAGCGCTGGCAGGTGTGGTCTATCGCTGGTTCGAGAGCGAGGATTGAGCGGACGACCTGCCGTCTACAGACGCTCGGCCCTGTGCAGATACTCTGCAATCCGCGTCGCGATGGCCCGAACGAGATGGCCGATGAGCAGGGTCTCGGTCTCGAACACCAGCATGGTCGTGACGGCGTCGTCCGCGGGGAAACGAGGACACCGGGTCTCGGCGAGCCTGAATCCGGGCTCGCCGCGGAAGCGATGATTCAAAGACGTCGCATCGACATGGATGCTGTAGTTCGGCCGCATCTCCCATTGCATATCGGTGACGAAGGAAGATAGGTCCCGCTTCAAGCGGCCGACCTCGACGGTGGCGCCGTCGTCTTCGATCTGGGTTCGGAGGAAACGGGGGTCGCCCGCCGCGCCGAGCTCCTCGACAAGCGCCCGCAACGCGCAGAAGCGCTGGCGCTGTCGTTCCGGAAACTCGGCGTCGAGGCGATCTGCCGTCTCCAGTTTGGCGCGCTCCACGCGGACGCTCTCGTCGAGCTCGTCTTTCAGGCTCATGACCCGCACCGATACCGCCGTCATCTCAGCCGCTTCTCCGAGAAACGAATTTGCGGCAAGTATGTGGTGATGAGCCTCCGTCGCCGCATGAAATGACGGCAACCGGCACATGAATTGGAGGCAATGGAGCGGCGGGAGGAGGACGGGGATTGCCCGCGCCGATTTTGCGGCGACCCGTCCGTCGTGGTGCCCCCGGTCGGACTCGAACCAACAACCTACGGTTTACAAAACCGTTGCTCTGCCAATTGAGCTACAGGGGCTCTCGTGATATTTCAATAACTTACGAGGAGAAGCTACTTTGCTTCGCCCGGCCGTCCGACACCGTAATCGACGGAGGTTATGCACGCGAGATCGCAGCTCGGCAAGTTCGATCTCCAGACGGTGAGGTTCGGCTCCCGACCATCGAAAATGCCGCCCTAGAATTGCCAGGGTTTGGTGCTATCTCTAGAGACACTCCTCAGTGCGACGTGAGCCATGGGACAGAGACCGACCAGAGGCCAGGCGAGCGAACCCGCAACGATCTTGCCGGGGCCCGGCGTTCGTGAGGCGGGTCACTATGCCGAGCTCGAGCAATGGGCATGGCGCCGCGTCAGAAGCCTGCGGGTCTTCTACAATCACGCGACGGTCTATGTGATCGCCAATTTCATCATCTTGCTGATCGACATATCGACCCCCGGCGGGGCCTGGTTCTACAACATATTGCTGGGTTGGGGACTGTTTCTGGGCCTGCACGCGCTCTACGCTTACGAGCTCGTGCCTTGGTCGAGGCTTGATTGGGAGCAACGCACGGTCAAGAAGTTGATCGAGCACAGGCTTCGTAAATAGCCTGACCCTGCCGAATTGCTCGGGCCGGATCGTCGGCAGCAAGGCGGCTTCGGGCGCAAGAACCAGCTGCGCGCTGATGATCCGGTGGATTTCGGATTAAGCCGTGGAGACTGGCGATGCCGTTTGTAACCTTCACCGTCCGGCGCGGCCTCAGCGCCGCCGAGAAGTCCCGCTTATCGGAGGCAATGTTGGAAGCCCAGGTGGCCGCCGGCTATCCCCGAGCCGACCGCTTTCACCGCTTTCTTGAGGTCGACCAGGATGACCTTCTGGTAGATCCCCGCTTCCCCGACTACGCAACGGACAGAACTGATCGGTTCATGGTCGTTGAGGTCGTCATCTCCCGCGGGAGGCCGACAGGAACCGCCGCTACCATTGTGGACGAAGCGGTCAGATTGTTCGGCGAGCGTCTACACCTCGCGCCTCAGGACGTCCTATTCATCTTCCACGAGGTAGAACCGAACCTCCCGCGCTTTCCCGCTGCGTCGATCAGGCGAGAGGCGACTGCGGATAGCTAAACCGTCGAAGCGCGACGAGCTCCGCGTTTCGGACGGCAAGCCCTACAGCCCGGCGGAGGTGCCGCCCGCGACGGGAAGTGCCACGCCGGTGATGTAGGAAGACGAAGGGCCGGCGAGAAAAGCGATCGCCTCAGCGATCTCCGCCGGATCGCCCGCTCGTCCCATGGCCACGCCGAGATAGCGCCGCCGCTGGATCTCCGCCAAGCCAATTCCGGCCTCCCGCGCCAACCGCTCGTTCACGCCCCTATGCATGTCCGTGTTGACGAAACCGGGACAGACCACATTGCATCTGATGCCCTGAGAGCCGAACTCCGCGGCAATCGTCTTCGTCAAGGCGACGAGACCGTGCTTCGAGGCGCTATAGGCACCGAACCCTGCCTCGGCGCCCAGCCCGGCGAGCGAGGCGTTGTTGACGATCGCGCCGCCGCCTCTTCGAATCATCACCGGTATGACGGCCCGGCAAAACTGAGCCGGGCCTCTCAGATTCACGGCATAGCTCAGGTCCCAGTCGGCGTCGGAAATCTCGAGGAAGGGCTTCGCGCCGGCGGTTGTGCCGGCGTTGTTCACGAGGATGTCGATCCCGCCGAACCTCGCACAAGCCGCTTCGGCGCAGGCTTCGATCTGGGCGACATCCCCGACATCGACGGCAACCGCCAAAGACCGGCCCCCGGCAGCCACGATCTCGTCGGCCAAGGTCTGGAGTCCATTTGCCAAGCTCAAATCGGCCAGCACCAGTTCGGCGCCAAGGCTTGCGAGCTTCAGGGCCGTGGCGCGGCCGATCCCGCGCTCAGCGCTGGCACCGGTCACGATGGCGACCTTGCCGGCGAGAATCTTTGTCATGCTGCTGTCCCAGGCCTGAATCATGGCTTCAAAAATGTCCCGCAGGCTAGACCTTGCCTTCGGGTCCACCAGCCAGACCTTCTGGAAATGGCGCCAGATAATTCCTCCCCGGCAGTATTGGCGCGCTATAATTCGGTGTTCATCCCCCAGGGAGAGCCGCCATGGCCGAGACATTCCGCGTCGCCTGCGTGCAGAACTGCGCCGAGCGCGACATGGCGCCCAGCATCGCGGCCCTCGAGCCGCTGATCCGGGGCGCGGCCGGCGACGGCGCCAAGCTCATCGTGCTGCCCGAGCTGGTCACCATGCTGGAACCCCAGAACCCGAAAGTGCTGGAGAAGGCGGTGGCGGAGGAGGTCGATCCGGGCCTCGCCAGCTTCCGGGCCCTTGCCCAGGAAACAGGCGCCTGGATCCTGGTGGGCTCGCTGCTGATCAAGCTGCCCGGGGAGAACAGGGTGGCCAACCGGTCCTTCCTGGTCGATCCCAAGGGCGCCATCACCGCGCGCTACGACAAGCTGCATCTCTTCGACGTGGATCTGGCCAGCGGCGAGACCTATCGGGAATCGGCCACGGTGAAGGCAGGCTCGCGGGCCGTGCTGGCGGCCTCGCCCTGGGGGCCGATCGGCATGACGGTCTGCTACGATCTGCGCTTCGCCTATCTCTATCGCGCGCTCGCCCAGGCCGGCGCGCGCTATCTGACCGTACCCGCCGCCTTCACCTACACCACCGGCAAGGCCCATTGGGAGATCCTGGTCCGGGCGCGGGCCATCGAGACCGGCAGCTTCGTCTTCGCCGCCAATCAAGGCGGGATCCATGCCGAGGGAAGGCGGACCTGGGGCCATAGCCTGATCGTGAACCCGTGGGGCGAGGTGCTGGCAGACGGCGGGGAGAAAGTGGGCTGGATCACCGCCGATATCGATCCGGCCAAGGTCGATGAGGCGCGCACGGCGATCCCGGCGCTGCGCCACGACCGCAGCTTCCCGGCGCCGGAGGGGGCCGTCGCCAAGGCGGCGGAATAACCTCGCCCGCCAGCGGGAGAGGGAAGGGGCCCATCGCGTCAGCGATGGGAAGGGTGAGGGGCTTTCTTCTAAGGACGACGCAGCGGATACACCCCCTCGCCCCGACCCTCTCCCCCGTTCCGGGGGCGAGGGAGAAATTTCAGTTCCGGTACTGCACCCCCGGCAAAATGCACAGCATCTCGAACAGCAGATTGGCCGCCAGCAGAGCGGTATTGCCGCTGGGGTCATAGGGCGGGGCGACCTCGACCATATCGCAGGCAACGATGTCGAGGCCGCGGCAGCCGCGGATGATCTCGATGCCCTGGATGGTGGTGAGGCCGCCGATCTCCGGCGTGCCGGTGCCCGGCGCGGAGGAGGGATCGAGGCCGTCGATGTCGAAGGTGAGATGCACGGGGCCGGCGCCCAGCTGCTGGCGCACCTCGGCCATGAGCGGCGCCAGGGATTTGTACCAGCACTCCTCCGCCTGGACGACGCGGAAGCCCTGGGCGCGGGGCCAGTCGAAATCCTCCGCCGAGTAGCCGGTGGCCCTGAGGCCGATCTGCACCACCCTCTTGCCGTCCACCAGCCCTTCCTCCACGGCGCGGCGGAACGGGGTGCCATGGGCGATCTTCTCGCCGAACATCGTATCGTTGATGTCGGCATGGGCATCGACATGCACCATGCCCACGGGCCCGTATTTGCGCTTGAGGGCGCGCAGGATGGGGAGCGCCACCGTGTGGTCGCCGCCCAGGGTCAGCGGTCGGCAATTGTGGCTCAGGATCTCGTCATAGGCCTTCTCGATGATCTCGATGCTCTTCTCGAGATTGAAGGTGTTGATGGCGACATCCCCGATATCGGCGACCGAGAGGCTGTCGAAGGGGGCCGCCCTCGTGGCCATGTTGTAAGGCCGGATGAGACAGCTCTCGGCCCGGATCTGGCGCGGCCCGAAGCGGGCGCCGGAGCGGTTGGAGGTGCCGATGTCGAAGGGCACGCCCACGAAGCAGGCGTCGAGCCCCTCGGCCGAGGGCAGGCTCGGCAGGCGCATCATGGTGGCGGGGCCGCCGAAGCGCGGCATCTGATTGCCCCCGAGGGGCTGGTAATGGGTCTTGGGCATGAGGGGTTCTCCCGGTTTCGGGCCGCAGATTAGCCGCGCAGCCCGTCGAAGACGAGCCGCACCTGCCGGCGCATGCGCTTCTTGAGCTGGGCCAGCTCGATGGAATCATCGGCGACGAATTCCATGAACAGCGAGTTGCAGGCGAAGAACAGGACATCGCCGGCATCGGCGCAGTTGATCCGATCGGGGATGTCGCCGCGCTGCTGCAGCGCCCGGCAGAGGCTCGCGACCTGGTCGGCGAGCTCGCGGTCCAAGGCGCGATAGCCGGCGCCGATGGGCGTTTCGGCGTAGTAGAAGGCGGTCGCCATCATCTGGCGCCAGAGCCGCTTGTCGAGATGCACCAGGGAATGGTCGACATAGCCCTCGAGCAAGGCGTTGACCGCGGCGACCGGATCCTTGGGCGGATCGAGGATCAGCGCGGCGCCGGCGGACCGCACCTCCTCGCCGTCGAGAGCGACGAGGGCCAGCAGCAGATCGCCCTTGGACCCGAAGTAGTTATAGACCGTCCCGGCCGAGAGCCCGGCGCGCGCCGGCGATCTCCTCGATGCTGGTCTCGGCGAAGCCGTCGCGCCGGAAAAGCAGGCTGGCGGAATCGAGGATATCCTCGCGCCGCCCCGCCTTCTGTCGTTCCCGCAAGCCGGTCATGGACGCTTCCCAAGAATTAGAGCTTGACACAAAATTATAGTCCATTCACTTTTTCTGACAAGACGTAACATGGGTGATCAACAGGGAGATGGCGCATGGAACCGCGTTCGGTATCTCGCAGTAGGATTGTCGGCTTGGCGCTCGCGGGCCTGCTCGCCATGGCAGCGGCGAGCGCGGCCAAAGCAGAGGGCAGCCTCAATGTTCTGACCTGGTGCGATCACGAAGATCCCACCCTGCTGCAGCCCTTCGAGGCCGCCAACAATGTGAAGGTCAATTTCAAGGATATCTCCAGCACGGCCCAGATCCTGGCGGTGCTGGGCCAGTCGAAGCCGGGCGACTGGGATGTCGTGGTGATGGACCAGACGGATACCGGGCGCCTCGCGAAGATGGGGGTGCTGGCCCCGCTGGAGGCCAAGGACTATCCCTTCGCCGATATCCCGGCCCAGATCGCCGATCCCAAGTTGAGCTCCCTCGACGGCGTGCTCTACACCGTGCCGGAGAAGTTCGGCTACAACACCGTCGCCTTCGACAAGACAGCCGTGCCGGAGACGGCGATGGCGGATATCGAGGCGCCTTGGGACGCGAAGTACAAGGACCGGATCGCGGTCTATGACTACTACGTGCCCGAGCTCCAATATGTGGCCTTGGCGTTGGGCAAAGATCCGACGGCCATCAGCGACGCCGATCTTCCCGCCATCAAGGAAAAGCTCGCGGCCCTCAAGGCCAATGCCGCGATGGTGGGCGATGTCACGGCGGTGCAGCAGGCGCTCGCCACCGGCGCCGTCGATATCCTGGTCGGCGGCGGCGAATGGGTCACCGCCGGCATGGCCAAGGACAAGCCCAGCCTGGACTACATCATTCCCAAGCAGGGCGGCATCCGCTGGCAGCAGGGCTTGGGCATCTTCGCCGGCTCCAAGAACAAGGATCTCGGCACGAAGTTCATCCAATACATCCTGAGCCCGGAAGGGCAGGGCAAGCTCGCCACCTCGTCCTGCTATTGGGGCATGCCCGCGAACAGCAAGGCGGTGCTGACCCCGGAGCAGAAGACGATCCTGCGCTGGGACGACCAGCCCGGCTATATCAAGGTCTCCTACCCCTATCTGCAGATGACGCCGGAGATGGATCAGAAGCTCCAGGCCCTCTGGGCGCAGGTGATGCAGGGTAAGTGAGCGCCGCTTTAGCCGACGCCGTCGAGCGCCGGGCCCAATCGCGGGCCCGGCTCGCGGGCCTCGGCTTCACCTTGCCGGCGGTCGGCTGGATCCTGCTCTTCTTCGCCGCTCCCCTGGTCATCATGGCGGTCTACAGCCTGATGCCGCTCGATTCCGAGGGAAAGCTCGGTCCCCTCAGCCTCGACGGCTATCGTGCCTTCTTCGCCGAAGGCGCCTATACCGCCGCACTCCTGAACTCGGTCGTCATGACGGCGGTGGTGGTCGTCTGCAGCACGCTGCTGGCCTATCCCTTCGCCTATGCCATCGCTTTTCTCGTGCCCCGGCGCTGGCAGCGGCCTGGCGCTGATCATGGCGATCCTGCCCTTCTGGACCTCCTATGTCGTGCGCTCCTATGCCTGGCTTCTGGCGCTCTCGCCCGTGGGCGTGGTGAACCAGTTCCTGCTGGCTCTGCACCTCATCGATCGCCCGCTGCATCTGGCCTATAACCCCCAGGCGACGGAGCTGGGCTTCATCCATTTCTTCATCATGCTGAACGCGCTGACGATCTATGCCAATCTGGTGCAGATCAATCCGCATTACGCCATGGCGGCGCGCGATCTCGGGGCCTCGGCCGGGCGCTGCTTTCTCGCCATCACCTTGCCCCTCAGCATCCCTGGCGTGGCGGTCGGCGCCTTCCTCACCATCGTGCTCTGCATCGGGGATTTCGTGACGCCCCAGATCCTGGGCGGCTTCCGCGGGTTGCTGCTGCCCCAGGTGGTGATGATGCAGATCCAGCGGCAGCTCAACCTGCCCATGGCCTCGGTCATGTCCCTGGTCCTGACCCTGGTGGTGGCGATCGCCTATCTCCTGATGCAGCGCTGGCTCCGGATGGCGCGGCTGTGATCGGGGCGCGGTCGAGGATGGGGGCGGGCAGGGCCGCGGGGCTGATCTATATGGCCCTTTGCTATGTCTTCATCTTCCTGCCCGTCGTCGTGCTGGTGCTGTTCTCCTTCCAATCCGGCAAGCTGCCGGTGCCGCCCTTCAACGGCCCGTCGCTGCGCTGGTATCAGGCCGCCTTCGCCGATGGCAGGCTGGTGGACGGCTTCGTCAATTCCCTGATCGTGGGCGGGGTCTCCGCGGCCCTCTCGGTGCTGATCGGCTTCCTCGCCGCCTATGGCATCGCGCGCTACGAGTTCCGCGGCAAAGGCTTGGTGCAGGCCGTCATCATCCTGCCGTTGGCGGTCTCCTATCTGCTCATCGGCATGGGGCTGCTGGTGAGCGCCTCGGCGATGGGTTTCGGCCCCAGCCTCTGGATCGTCGCCGCCGGCCATGTGGTGATCAACATGCCGCTGGCCTTTGCCATCTGCCTCGCCCAGCTCGGCGAGCATCAGCGGCGCATCGAGGCGGCGGCGCGCGACCTCGGCGCCTCGACCCTGCGGGTGCTGGTCAGCATCACCGCGCCGATGATCGCCCCGGCCCTCATCGCCGCCTTCTGCCTCTGCTTCACCTTCTCCTGGGACGAGACGCTGATCGCGCTGCTGAACACCCGCTTCGAGGTCACCTTGCCGGTGGTGATCCTCAGCCTGCTCAGGGGCGGGGTGAATGCCGAGACCAATGCGGCGGGCTCCTTCATCTTCCTCTGCTCCATCCTGCTCATGATCGTGGTCGAGCTGCTGCTGTTGAGAAAGCGCCGATGAGCACCACCCCGCATCTGGCGATCGAGGGGGTGCGCAAGCTCTATGGCGAGGTCGTGGCGCTGGACGATGTCTCGCTCTCCGTGGGCAGCCAGGATTACGTCGTGCTCCTGGGCCCCTCGGGCAGCGGCAAGACCACGTTGCTCTCGGTGATCGGCGGCTTCACCTTTCCCACCGCGGGCAGCATCCGGATCGCGGGGCGCGATGTGACGGGGCTGGGACCCGCGGTACGCCCGACGACGACGGTGTTCCAGGACTACGCTCTGTTTCCCCATATGTCGGTCGAGCGCAACATCGGCTTCGGGCTGAAGCTCCGGCGCGTGGCGGCGAAGGAGCGCCATCAGCGGGTCGAGCGGGCCCTGGATATGGTCGGGCTCGCCGGCTTCGGGGCGCGCGGCGTGCATGAGCTCTCGGGCGGCCAGCGCCAGCGTGTGGCTCTGGCCCGCGCCCTCATCGTGGAGCCGGAGATCCTCCTGCTGGACGAGCCCTTGGGCGCCCTCGACCTCAATCTCCGTCGCCAGATGCAGGACGAGCTCCTGGCCCTGCAGCGCCGCACCGGCCGCTGTTTCGTCCATGTCACCCACGACCAGGAAGAGGCCATGGCTCTGGCGAGCCTGATCGTGGTCATGAACAAGGGACGGATCGAGGATGCCGGGCCACCGCAGCGGGTCTATGCCCGGCCGGCGACCCGCTTCACTGCGCGCTTCATGGGCGAGAGCACGGAAATCCCGGGGCGGGCGAGGGGGCAGGGGGTGGAGACGGAATTCGGCCTGCTGCCGGTCGCGGCCAATGTTCCGGCCGGCGAGCCCGTCACCCTCATCCTCCGGCCGGAGAATCTGCGTGCCGACGGCACGGGCAAGATCCTGCTCGGGGAGGCCCGGATCGTCGATGCCGTATTCCAGGGCGCCCATCTGCGCGTCCAGGCGCGCAGCGAGAGGAGCGAGCAATCCTTCGTGCTCCGGCTGCCGCCGACGTCAGTCGCGGCTCCCGGCACGAAGCTGTCGCTTTCCTGCCAGCCGGAGGATCTCGTCGCGGTGAGTTCCTAGTCTAGTCCAAGCGAAGCCACTTTCTTCTTACCGTGCTTCCCGCGAGAGCGGGAGATCCAGGGCCACAGCCGAGGGCCTGCGGCCCGTCATCACCTGAATTCGCCGCTTTCGCGGCGAATCGATCGCGAAGAGAGAAGCTCTACCCGCTCTGGCATGGGAGCTTGACGCGGCCGTCGATCGCAGACTTCAGACCTTCTCTTCTTCCTCGGCCTCTTCGTCTTCCTCATCTTCCTCGTCACCTTCTTCCATCATCGCCGTCATCCAACCCAGCATCGCGCCGGTGGAATCCGCGAGGATGGCGATGCGGCCCACACCTTCGATGTCGAAGGGCGCCTGGATCACGCGGCCTTGGTTCAGCGCGATCTCCTCGACGCGCTCGTCGACATCGTCGACGGCGAGATAGGCGAACCAATGGGGCGGGGTGCCTTCGGGGGCGACCGCGGCGATGTCGATGATTCCGGCCACCGGCTCATCGTCGAATTTGGCGATCCAGTAGGTGCCCTCGGGCAAAGGCATCTCCTCGAAGGTCCAGCCAATGGTCTCGCCGTAGAAGGTCTTGGCGCCCTCCACGTCATTGGTCCGTAGCTCGTTCCAGGCGAATGTGCCGTGCGACATGTGAAATCCTCCGTGACAGATGCGAGGGGACCTTAGCACCGTCATGTGACGGGGATGTTTCGGTCACCGAGGTCGGCCTTGCCAGGGATGCCGCGGCGGTCCAATCTCCGCGGCAACGCCGGGCTCATCCGGGAATTGATTCAGGGGGGACGAGATGCTCGCTTACGTCATGGTTGGAACCAACAATGTGAAACGCTCCGCCAAGTTCTACGACGCCGCGCTGGCGCCGCTCGGGCTCGTGCGGACATGGAGTGACAATCGCTCCCTCGGCTATAGCCCGAAAAACGCACCGAAGAAGTCGATGTTCTACGTGACCAAGCCCTACAACAAGAAGCCGGCAAGCTTCGGCAATGGCACGATGATATCTCTTGCGGCAAAATCGCGCCGGGCGGTCGAGGGGTTCCATGCGGCCGCGCTCGCGAACGGCGGCACGGACGAAGGCAAGCCCGGGCCCCGTCCCGCCGGCGGCAGCAACTATGTCGCCTACGCCCGCGACCCCGATGGCAACAAGATCTGTGCCTACTGCGCCAAAGCGAAATAGCGGGGTCGGGCTGTCCTGCTCCGCCGAGAGTCCGCGATGCAGGTGATAAACCCAGAGGACTGGTACCGCGTGACTCGCTTCAGCGACGATGTGACGCTGATCGACGAGCCGGCCATCCAGCCCTTCTATCGATGCAATATCTGGCATATCAGGGGGCGGGACCGCGACCTGCTTTTCGACACCGGGCTCGGCGCCTTCTCGCTGAGGGAGCATGTGGCCCTGGTGCGCGAACGGCCGATCGTCTGCGTCGCCAGCCATACTCATTTCGACCATATCGGCAGCCATCACGAATTCGCCGACCGGCGGGTTCACCCGGCGGAAGCCGAGATTCTGGCCGCCCCCGACCGCGCCCGCACCCTGGCCGACAAATATGCTGACGAGCGGATGTTCGACGCTTTGCCCGCGAGGCTGGGATTCAGCCCGCTATGAAGTGCGCCCCGCGCCGGCGACATCCTTGTTAAAGGATGGCGATGTGCTCGATCTCGGCGACCGAAGTCTTGAGGTGATCCACACGCCGGGGCACTCGCCCGGCGGCATCGCGCTCTGGGAAAAGAAGACCGGCATCCTGCTGTCGGGCGACATCGTCTATGACGGGCCGCTGATCCTCGATGCCTATCACTCCGATATCGCAGATTATGACGCGTCGATGGAGCGGCTGGACCGGCTGCCCGTCAATGTCGTGCATGGCGGCCATTTCCCGAGCTTCGGCCGCGAGCGCTTCAAGGCCGTGATCGAGGACTACCGGCAGGGACGGCGCAAGGCCGGCTGCCATCTCGCGTCCTGACGAGGCGCTGGCTATTCCGAATTCGCGCCCATGAGCTGGCGCCGCGCGTAGTGCAGATGGTTGGTCACGATGGCGACCGCCGCCTCGATGTCGCGGGTACGGATCGCCTCATAAAGAGCGGTGTGCTGCTGGTTGTATTCGGCGATGCGGCCGGGGGTCAGCACCTTGTCCTTCATGGCATTCCACTGGCTGTGGGTGCGCACGGCATTGATCTGCCGATAGACCCAGACCATGAGGGGATTGCGGGTCGCTTCGGCGATGAGCTGGTGGAACTCCTCGTCCCAGAGGGTGAAGCTCTCGCTGTCCCCGCTGGAGGGCTCCATCCGCGACATCGCGGCGGCCAGCCGCTCGATATCCCGGGCCGTGGCGTTCAGCACGGCCAGGCGGACCATATTGGGCTCGATGCCGAGGCGCACCTCGATCAGCTCCAGCGGGCTGGTGAGCTCGGCGATGTCCTCGGTGTCGCCCTGGGGGCGGAAATTGACGAAGGTCCCGGCACCGACCCGGCGGGAGACCAGCCGCTCGATCTCCAGCTGGTCCAGCGCCGTGCGGATGGTGGTGCGCGACGCGCCATAGGCCGAGGCCAGCTGGCGCTCGGCCGGCAGCTTCTCGCCATGGGCATAGCCGCCCTCCATGATCGCCTGGCGAAGCTGGGCGGTGATCCAGGCGGAGCCCCGCACGGGATCGACGATCACCAGAGCGGGCTGTTCGGCGGTGGTTCCACCAATTCTGGCCATTTCCGCGCCTTTGGAAAAAATTGGTTTGAAATCGGCTGCGGCTATGTTCCATTATCGCCACGCCGCGTCAAGCCTAGTTGGGGTCACCAGAGGGCAGGACGGCGGAACAACCGTCGTCAACGGGGTGCGTATCCAAGGGATTCAGGCGGGGCAGTCGCGATGGCTATTCCTACCCATGTCAAATATCTCATCATCGGCGCGGGCATCCACGGCCTGAGCACGGCCTGGCATCTGGGCCAGGCGCTGCGCAAATCCGGACGCGGCAGCGGCAAGGACATCCTGGTCGTCGACAAGACCAGCATCGGGGCGGGCGCCTCGGGCATCGCCTGCGGGGTGATCCGCAACAACTACTACCAGCCCGCCATGCGCCGCCTCATGGCCCATAGCGTCTCGGTCTGGGAGAGCGATCCCGAGGCCTTCAGCTATCACCCCGTGGGCTATATGCAGATCAGCCCCGAGGTCATGCATGAGCAGGTCGGCACCATCGCCCAGCAGCAGAAGGAGATCGGCTATGAATCGGTCTTCATCGAGGGCGAGAAGGATTCGATGACCTATATGAAGGGCCTGCTGGAGGATTGGCAGGCCAAGGGCATCACCTCGGTGCTGCATGAGAAGAAGGGCGGCTATGCCAACAACACCGCCTCGCTCTATGGCCTCGCCAAGAAGGCCGAGAATGAGGAGGTCCGCCTCCTGACCGGCGCCAAGGTGACCGGCTTCAAGAAGGACAATTCCGGCGCGGTCAAGACGGTGACCACCGACAAGGGCGATATCTCCTGCGATTTCGTGATCGTCGCCGCCGGCCCCTGGATCAAGCAGGTCTGGGACATGCTGGAGCTGCCCGCCGCCATCTCGATCAAGGGTCGCGACGGGAAGATGCATGACGATATGCCGATGTGGACCTTCTGGTCGCTGCAGGAGGGCACGCTCGGCGTCGATCCCAAGCTGCAGCGCACCAATGACGGCAAGATGCCGCCGGTGATCCATGTCGATACCGACGCCACGCTCTATTCCGACGTCGACCGCTCGACCATCACCGATCACCTCTGGGGCATCTACTACAAGCCGGATTTCAATTTCGGCGGCATCCAGGGCGGCGCCATGCCCTTCAAGGTCAAGGCCGATCCGGCCAAGGTGAAGATCGATCCCTACGGGCCGGAATCCCCGGACTTCGTGGTCGGCGACGATTTCGCCCATATGTGGTGCTCGGCGCTCGCCTTCTGCCAGAAGCGCTTCGAGGGCAAGATACCGCTCTACAAGAAGGAGCCCTCCGGCGGCATCGGCAGCTTCACCGCCGACAGCTTTCCGGTCTTCGACCGCTTCTGCGACAACGTCTATGTCATCGCGGATTCGAACCACGGCTACAAGATGATCGGCGTCGGCGATCTGGTGGCCGAAGGACATCTGCGGCCAGGGCGACGAGCTGCTGCAGCCCTTCCGCTTCTCGCGCTTCAAGGAGGGCAAGCTGCATCCGACCTCCAACAGCCCCTTCCCGTGGAGCTGACGGAGACAGAGGTCGAGAGACGCACATAGGCGATCGACAGGGAAACGACGGCAACGACAAGACTTGAAAAATAGGGGAAGCATATGACCGACTTGGAAGCTCACGTTAACGCCAAGGGCCGCAAGGAGCTGGTGAAGCAGGTCCGGGAGAAGATCAAGGAGCTGGGGATCCAGTACATCTACTACCAGTTCGTCTCGGTCACCGGCCGCATCGTCGGCAAGGGCGTGCCGTCGGACCATTGGGAGACAGTGGCGGAGAAGGGCTTCCAGCTGGTCTATGGCTCGACCGCCAATCTCTTCGTCGACCGCCACAAGAACTACATCGGCTATGGGCCCGAGGCCTCCGAGCTGGTCGGCATTCCCGACCCCGAGACCTTCGTGCAGCTGCCCTGGGACAAGCGCGTCGCCCGCGTCTTCTGCACCTGCTTCCGCAATCGCGAGGAGAAGGTCAATCCCGGCGGGCATCTGACCTCGGATTGCCGCGGCAATCTCAGGATCATCCATGAGGAGTTCAAGAAGGCCCATAAGGGCCTGCATCTGCGCCACGGCTGCGAGCCGGAGATGATGTGGCTGAAGAAGGGCGCCGACGGCCTGCCCGACGGCGGCTTCTCCAAGCCCAATTGCTATCACATCGACCAGTTCGAATCGCTCCGCCCGGTCTTCATGCGGGCGATCGAATATTCCCGCGCCATGGGCCTCGACATGATCCAGGGCGATCACGAGGACGCGCCGGGCCAGCTCGAGCTGAACTTCATGTTCGACGACTGCCTGCGCACGGCGGACCGGCTCACCACCTATCGCCAGATCTGCGCCCAGGTCGCCCGCGAGTTCAATCTGATCGCCTGCTTCATGGCCAAGCCCTTCATGGGCGTCTCGGCCTCGGGCTGCCACCACAATCTCTCGCTCTGGCGCGGCGGCGAGGAGAAGCTGAACAAGCTCGGCAACGACAAGCTGCCGGGCATGGAAGGCAATTTCCAGTATCTGAAGGGCGGCGAGAACACCTTCCTGCCGCTGAAGGGCCAGGCCAAGCCGGGCCCCATCGGCCTCAATTGCATCGGCGGCCTGATCAAGCATGTGGGCGCGCTGACGGCCATCGGCTCTTCCACCGTCAATTCCTACCGCCGCCTCTGGGACACCGGCTTCTGGGCGCCGGTCTATGCCGATTGGGGCTATCAGAACCGCACCTGCGCGCTGCGCATCTCCGCGCCGGGCCGCTTCGAATACCGCTCCGTCGATTCGACCGTGAACCCCTATCTGATGGCCGCCGGCATCCTTAGGGCCTTCGACGACGGCATCAATCAGAAGCTGGATCCGGGCGAGCCCGAGGAGCGCAACATCTATGCCGCCATGGCGGCCGGCAAGAAGGTGAAGAAGCTGCCGATGTCGCTGGGCGACGCTTTGCTCGAGCTCGAGAAGGACGAGACCATCAAATCGGCCATGCCCGACGAGATGTACCGGGTCTTCAATCACTACAAGCGGGACGAGTGGGAGAAGTTCATGTCCACCGTCACCGACTGGGATCTGAAGCAGTATTGGGACTATCTGCCCTAGGACGTCTGGGGCATCAGCGAAAGGAGGTCGCCTCATGTGCGGCATTGCTGGATTGATTCATCGCGGGAAGAGCGGCGACGTGGGTCAGGAGATGACCGCGATGCTGCAATCCCTGAAGCATCGCGGCCCGGATTCCACGGGCTATGCCCTCTACGGCAGGCCGAAGGGCACCGAGCTGGTGCTGCGCTTCAAGCTCGCCGAGCAGGATGAGATGTCGAAGGGCTTCGACATCCATCACCAGGTGAAGAAGCGCCATGCGGAGGTCGACCGCCGGCTCGAGGAGCTGGGGGCCAAGATCATCGAGGAGACGGGGGCGACGGAATATGCCTTCCGCTACCGCATCGAATATGAGGGCGACCGCCGGCGCCTGGCCAATTACATCGAGGATGTCGACGGTGCGGAGATCCTCTCCATCGGCCATGGGCTGGAGCTGATCAAGGATCTGGGCGATGCCGCCCGGGTCGCCAGCCAGTACAAGCTGCCGGGCTTCATCGGGACCCATGCCATCGGCCATACCCGCATGGCGACGGAATCCGATGTCGATATCCGCTCGGCCCATCCCTATTGGGCCTATCCCTTCGCCGACGTCTCCGTGGTCCACAACGGCCAGCTGACCAATTACTGGAACGGCCGCCGGGCGCTGGAGCGCAAGGGTCATCGCTTCATGTCGAACTGCGACTCCGAGCTGATCGCCGTCTATCTCGCCGACAAGATGGAGCAGGGGGCCAATCTCAAGGACGCCATGACGGATTCCATCGAGGAGCTCGACGGCGTCTTCACCTATCTGGTCGCCACCGCCGACAGCCTCGGCATGGCCAAGGACGTGATGGCCGCCAAGCCCATGGTGCTCTACGAGAGCGACGAGTTCATCGCGCTCGCCTCCGAGGAAGTGGCCATCCGCAGCGTCTTCCCCCATGAGATCGATACCTTCGATCCCTATGAGGGCGAAGTGCGCGTCTGGCACAACTAGCTTCGCTGCCGATACCGGGAGACTTGAGAGAGACCATGGCACTCCGAACCAAAGCCACCGATATGGGGATGCATACCGAGCAGCTCGCCGGCCGCACCCAGCAGCGCTTCTTCTCGCCCGAGGAGGAGGAGCGCTTCACCTATCCCGACGCCTTCGAGGTCGATTACAACAAGCGCGCCGAATTCGACTGCGCCAATCTGGATCCGCGCCAGGTCAATCTGAAGCTCCGCGAGCTGATGAGCCAGGGCTACGGCACCATCGTGATGAAGAACCCCGGCGCCAAGCATTCGCTCGCCGTGGGCATCCTCAATCGCCTGAACCTGCATATCGAGGGCAGCCTCGGCTATTTCGGCTGCGGGCTGATCGACGGGCCGAACATCCGCATCAAGGGCCGGGTCGGCTGGTCCTGCGCCGAGAACATGATGGCCGGCACCGTGGTGATCGAGAAGAACGCCGGCTCGACCTTCGGGGCGGCGCTGCGCGGCGGCGACCTCGTCTGCATGGGCGATGTCGGTGCCCGCGTCGGCATCGACATGAAGGGCGGCACCATCCTCGTCGGCGGCAGGGCAGGGGCCTTCTGCGGCTTCATGATGCAGCGCGGCCGCATGGTCATCCTGGGCGATGCCGGCAAGAATCTCGGCGATTCCATGTATGACGGCACGATCTATGTCGGCGGCAAGATCGACGGTCTGGGCGTCGATGCGGTGCCCGGCGAGATGACCGACCTCGACGTGCAATGGCTCGAGCGCAAGCTGAAGATGTACGACCTCAAAGCGCCGAACGGCGTGCGCAACATGCAGAAGATCGTCGCGGGGCGGCAGCTCTGGAACTACGACAATCTCGAGCCCACCGAAAAGAAGCTGATCCTTTGAGCCGCGTGCAGGAGAGATAGATCATGGCAAGAGAGAAGAAGGCGCCTGCGACGGCTCCGGCAAAAAAGACGAAGCTGAAGCGCAACACCAGCCTGCTCGGCAGCAGCTTCATGTTCCCGCCGCAGGTCATCGACGACATCCATATCAAGAGCGAGCTCGGCCGCTATCGCATGCGCGGCTTCTCGCTGTTCAAGAAGATCCCGACCTGGGACGATCTCACCTTCCTGCCCGGCACGCTGACCCGCTTCGTCATCGAGGGCTATCGCGAGAAATGCGAGACCAAGACGGTGATCGGCCCCAAGGCCAAGCGGCCGCTGGTGCTCGACGTGCCGGTCTATATCACCGGCATGAGCTTCGGGGCGCTGAGCTTCGAAGCCAAGATCGCGCTCGCCCGCGGCGCCACCATGGCCGGGCACGGCGACCTGCTCCGGCGAGGGCGGCATGATCCCCGACGAGCGGCGCTATTCCTCGAAATGGTTCTACCAGTGCATCCAGTCGCGCTACGGCTTCAACCCGAACCATCTGCGCCTGGCGGACGCCTGCGAGTTCTTCATCGGCCAGGGCTGCAAGGTCGGCCTCGGCGGCCATCTCATGGGCCAGAAGGTGACGGACCAGGTGGCGGAGATGCGCTCGCTCCCCGCCGGCATCGACCAGCGCTCGCCGGCGCGCCATCCCGATTGGCTCGGCCCCGACGATCTCGCCCTCAAGATCCAGGAGATCCGCGAGGCGACCAATGGCGAGATCCCGATCCAGCTGAAGCTGGGGGCCGCCCGCGTCTATGACGACGTGCGCATGGCGGCCAAGACCGGGCCCGACAGCATCTATATCGACGGCATGGAGGGCGGCACCGGTGCCGGCCCGCATATCGCCACGGAAGAGACCGGCGTTCCCGGCATCGCCGCCATCCGCCAGGCCCGCAAGGCGCTGGACGATGTGGGCAAGACCGGGGAGATCTCGCTGGTCTATGCCGGCGGCATCCGCAACGGCGCCGATGTGGCCAAGGCCCTGGCGCTCGGCGCCGATGCGGTCGCCATCGGCCATTCCGCGCTGATGGCCCTCAACTGCAACAAGGACATCCCCGAGGCCGATTTCGAGCGCGAGATCGGCGTCGAGGCCGGGCATTGCTACCATTGCCATACCGGCCGCTGCCCCGTGGGGGTGGCGACCCAGGATCCGGTGCTGCGCAAGCGCCTGGATCCCGATGCGGCGGCGGAGCGGGTCTATAACTTCCTGCACTGCCTCACCATCGAGGCCCAGATGATGGCGCGGGCCTGCGGCAAGACCAATGTCCATAGCCTGGAGCCGGAAGATCTGGCGGCGCTCACCATGGAGGCTTCGGCGCTGGCCATGGTGCCGCTCGCCGGCTCGCAGCATACCGTCGGCCGGCCCGACATGAATCGCTATTGAGGGACGATAGAGATGGCGAAGGTCACCAAGCTCAGCAAATACGTCAAAGCCAAAGCCAAGACGAAGGCCAAGGCGAAACCCGCGCCGGTCAAATCCATCGGCGCCAAGCCGAAGGCCGCCAAGACCGCCGCGGCCAAGCCGTCCGGCAGCAAGGATATCGATCACTTCATCAAGACCTCGGGCCTCGATTCGGCCCGCGAGAAGGAGATCGGGCAGCACATCGGCTATCGCTACGACGTCAATCTCGTGCCGGACTACAAGCGCCTCACGCCCTTCCTCAAGAAATACATGGAGGTCATGGGCTGGGACGATTTGAACTGGCTCGAGGACGTCCATCTCGGCTATGAAGAAGGCCGGGCGGCGATCTTCGACCGCAATGTGAATGGCTGGGTGACGGTGCCCGAAGGGGATGAAGCTGCCGGACAATCAGCAGGACCGCGACATGATCGCGCGCGAGCTGCTGATCAAGTTCCAGATGTCCGCCGCGCCACCCGCTGATCGATCTGAACAAGGCATATCGCAAGTTCTGACAAGAACAAAAATTGGGGGACTTGCGGGGGAGGCCGGCCAAGCGCCGGCCTCTCTTTTTGTGGATAGGACGACCCGCTCGATACCCGTCAGATCCTCGCGGACAACTTGCTAAACCGACTGCCTCATCCCCTTCCGTCATTCCGGCGAAAGCCGGAATCCAGGGCCATGGGGCGAGGTGCAGAGCATGTGGCCCCTGGACCCCGGCTTTCGCCGGGGTGACGAGCGAAGGTAACGGCGCCGCTTGTGCTCCTACGGCGCCATGCCCTTTTCCGTCAGCTCGCGCAGCGCGCCCTCGTTCTTCCCGAGGTCGAGGCCCATGCCGCGCAGCACATGGGGCGCCTTGGTGAATTGGATATCGGCATAGTCCACGACCTCCACCCGGTTGCCCCAGGGATCGAGGAAATCCAGGAAGGGTCCGGGCAACAGCCGCCCGCCGGCCGCCTTGACCAGCTCCCGGACGGCGGAGCGGTCGTCGACCACCACGCCGAAATGCCGCCCGTCGTCCCGATGCTTGTCCTTCGTCGCCATCAAGGCGAGGAACTGGTCGCCCATGTCGATGAAGGCCTGACCCTTGCTCTTGCCGCGCAAGGAGAAATCGAAGATCCGGCCGTAGAAGGCCAGCGCCTCCTCGATGTCGCCCACCTCGAGCGCGATATGATTGACGCCGACCAGCTTGGGCCGGGATTCCCTGCTTGTCTGCCATGACTTCCTCCCGATCAGGGTTAGCCATGAATGTGGCGTCGGCCTCAGGTTCTTTCCAGAGCTAACCATGCCTTCAGTGGAGGCGATCAATCCGCAGGCCGGAGGGTCATCGTCGGTGAAGGTAATCTTGATCGTTGCCCCATCGGGCAGCTCGTGAATCTCGGTCGCGAACTTCCCCCAGAAGCCCAGCAGCAACGCCGCATCGACCGCGGCCAACTTCTCGATCTCATCGCTGCCCCCGCAGCAGAAGGGGGTCGCCGGCTGCAGGCGCTGGTGGAGGGGAATGGGGCCATGCTTCTCCTTCCAGCGATAGGCGGTGGGCCATCCCGTCCAGAGCCGGTCGTTGCTCTGAATCAGCTCGGCCCATTTGGCGACGGTCGCGGCGACCGGCGTGAGCACGCCGGTCTCCGCATCGAAGCGGCAGATGGTGCCTTCCTTGATGGAGAACTGATTGGCGAAAGTATCCTGGGCGAAGCAGAGGCCGGGATCGACGAAGGATTCATATTCATGCTTCCAGAGGCCCGGCATGTTCCAATCCTCCAGCCCCCAGGAGAGATCGGAGGAGACCGAGGGGAAGACATGCAAGGCATTGGAGAAGGCATAGAAGCCGTTGCGCACGCGCAGCAGCGCCTGGAGCTCGCCGGCCAGCGGTCCGGCAGCACTTTCCACATAGGGCGTCAGCACGGCCTCGGCCTTGGAGAGGCGAAAGCTGGCGGGGGCGAGGAGGTCGGCAATGGCTGGATTCATGGCTGGGACTCGCTCTCCGGGTCTGTCCGATAATCCGCCGCATGGGTCCAGTCCGGCGTGAAGGCCAGGATCTGGACGCCCTCCGGCAGATGGGGATTGAACATCCGGTTGTGCCAATAGGTGGCCTGGTAGAAGGGATGGCGCTGGGCCAGCCCGGCGACCGCGCAGGGAATCCGGTAGCCCTGGGCATATTGCTCGAATTCGAGCACGCAGCGGCCATGGCTCAGAAGCCGGGCCGCCACGGGAGACGCGGCACCGAACAGCGCGGTCATGACATCGGAGAATAGGCCCGGCTGCTGGAAATAGCTCGCCTGGAGGATCTCCAGGATCTTGTCGTAGCGCTCGTTCGGGTCCTCGGTCTTCATAAATTGATGACGGAAGAGCTGGGTGCTGACGGCCGGCTCGGCCTCGACGATCAGCACGACGATCCCGGGCGCGATCTCATGGCCCTCGCGGGTCGTGACCCGGGGCCGCATGCCGGAGGAGGGGCGTCCGCCGCTCTCGCGCGCCGCCATCTGGCGCAGGCGGCATTGCCAGCCCAGGAACTCGCGGCGGAGCGCCGCCGCCGCGGCCTTGGTCAACACGACATTGTCGGGCTTCTCAGCCATTCAGCCTGCTTTCCCTCGCCCAATTCCGGGCCAATGGTCCCTTGTGCGGACCGCAGTTTAGCGGAAAATTTCTTGCTCCAGAGGAAACCAATTTGTAGCTTGCGGCACGGGATTGGTGCGCGGTTTTCGCGCCTGCCGGGGGCCCCAAGGAACACCTCATGCCATTCGCTCTCCTGAAATACGGGCTCAGCAGCAAATACCCGGCCAAGCGCCATTTCCCCAAGGCCACGGAGCTCAAGCCCGCCTACGACGTCGTCATCGTCGGCGCCGGCGGCCACGGTCTCGCCGCGGCCTATTACCTGGCCAAGGACTGGGGCATCACCAATGTCGCGGTGCTGGACAAGGGTTATCTCGCCGGCGGCAATACCGCGCGCAACACGGCCATCATCCGCTCGAACTATCTGACGCCGGAGGGGGTGCGCTTCTACGACGAATCCGTCCGGCTCTATCAGGGGCTGAGCGAGGATTTCGACTACAACATCCTCTATTCCGTCCGCGGCCATTTCACCTTGGCCCATACCGATGCCGCCATGCGCACCAGCCGCTGGCGCGCCGAGGTGAACAAGCATCTGGGCGTGGATTCCGAGGTCATCTATCCCGACGACATCCACCGGCTCTGTCCGGCGCTGAACATGTCCGAGGATGTGCGCTATCCCATCCTGGGCGCGCTCTATCATCCGCCGGGCGCCATCGCCCGCCATGACGCCGTCGCCTGGGGCTATGCCCGCTACGCCACCGAGCGGGGGGCGGAGATCCATACCCAGACGGAGGTCACCGGCTTCACCATCGAGAAGGGCCGCGTCACCGGCGTGGATACGAACCGCGGCCATATCGCCTGCGGCAAGGTGCTGCAATGCGTCGCCGGCTCCAGCAGCCGCGTCTCGGCCCTGGCAGGCTTCCGCCTGCCCATCCGCACCATCCCGCTGCAGGCCTGCGTCTCGGTACCCCTGAAGCCCTTCCTCGATCAGATCGTCGTTTCCGGCTCGCTCCATGTCTATGTCTCGCAGTCCGATCGCGGCGAGCTGGTGATGGGCGGCTCGACCGATCCCTATTCCCTCTATTCCACGCGCTCGACCCTGGATTTCAAGGAAGGCCTGCTGGGCCATATGCTGGAGCTGCTGCCCTTCCTGGGCGACGTCAAGCTGGTGCGCCAATGGGCGGGCATCGCCGATATGACGCCGGACTTCAGCCCGGTCATGGGCAAGACGCCGGTCGAGAACTACTTCATCGATTCCGGCTGGGGCACCTGGGGCTTCAAGGCGACGCCGGTCTCCGGCAAGCGCATGGCCGAGACCGTCGCCACCGGTGAGCCGCCGGAGCTGCTGCAGCCCTTCCGCCTCGACCGCTTCTACGATTTCGACCAGGTCGGCGAAAAGGGCGCGGCCTCGGTGGGGCATTAGGAGCCTGTCATGAAGATCTTGAATTGCCCCCTGAACGGCCCGCGCAACATCTCCGAGTTCGTCTGGGGCGGCGAGGTGAAGGAGATGCCGGCACCGGCCGATGCCACGGCCCGCGACTGGGCCGATTACGTCTTCATCGAGAACAATGTCGCGGGCGTCGTGCGGGAGTGGTGGTGCCATGTGCCGACCTCCTTCTGGTTCATCGCCGAGCGCAACACGGTGACGGAGGAGATCATCCGCACCTATCCCGCGGGCGAGGTCTTCAATCGCCGCGTCGATTTCGCGGCCAAGGGAGAGACGAAGTGACCGGCGGCATCAACCGCCTGCCCGGCAGCTTCGGCCGGCTGATCGACCGGCGCCAGCCCATCGGCTTCACCTTCGAGGGCCGCGATGTCGCGGGCTTCGCCGGGCGATACCGTGGCCGCCGCGCTCGCCGCCAATGATCAATGGGTGCTCTCGCGCTCCTTCAAATACCGCCGGCCCCGCGGCGTGCTCACCATGGCGGGGCAGGACTCCAACACGCTGGTCCAGATCGGCGCCGAGCCCAATGTGCTGGCGGACCGGCGCGCCATCGAGCCGGGCCTCGGCGTCATGGCGCAGAACTACGATGGCAGCCTGGAGGCCGATCGCGGCCAGCTCATCGAGCTCTTCGGCCGGTTCTTGCCGGTGGGCTTCTACTACAAGGCCTTCTTCCGCCATGGCAGCTGGAAGTTCTGGGAGAAGATCATCCGCAACCGCGCCGGGCTGGGCAAAGTCGATCTGGCCGCCCATCACGGCTATTTCGACAAGCAATATCTCTTCGCCGATGTGGCGGTGGTGGGCGGCGGGCCGGCCGGCCTGTCGGCGGCCCTGCAGGCGGCCGAGAGCGGTGCCGAAGTCATCCTCATCGAGGAATGGCCGATCCTGGGCGGCAATCTCTGCTATTCCCGTCATCGGGCGCGAAGGGGATGCCGCCTTTGCCGTGGCGGAGAAGCTTGCCGCCCAGGTCAAGGCCAAGAGCAATATCCGCGTGCTGAGCGATGCCGTCTGCACCGGCTGGTTCTCCGACAATTGGCTGCCCATCGTCCAGGCCAACCGGCTCTACAAGCTCCGCGCCAAATCGGTTGTCATGGCGACCGGCTCCCTCGAGCAGCCGGCCGTCTTCCGCAACAACGATCTGCCCGGCGTCATGCATGGCACGGCGGCCCAGCGGCTGATCCGCCTCTATGGCGTCCGCCCCGGACGCAAGGCGGTGGTGCTGGCGGCCAATGACGATGCCTATGGCGTGGCGCTGGATCTGGGCGATGCCGGCACCGAGGTGCAGGCCGTGATCGATCTGCGCGAGCATGTGCCGGAGAGCGCGATGGTCCATGCCACCCGCGGCCGCGGCGTGCCGATCTACGCGGGCTACGCCCTCACCGAGGCGATCCCGGCCATGGGCAAGCTCGGCATCCTCGGCGCCGCGGCGGCGCGCATCGTGAGGGAAGGGGAGACCGATGGCGCGGCCACGGTCTTCGACTGCGATCTCATCTGCATGTCCACGGGCTACAGCCCGGCCGGCCAGCTCCTGCATCATGCCGGCACGCGCTTCACCTATGACCATGCCGCCAACATGTTCCATCCCATGGTGCTGCCGCCCCATCTCTATGCCGCGGGCTCGGTCAACGGCACCTATCGCCTGGGCGCCGTGCTGGCGGAGGGCCGCCGGATCGGCTGGGCCGCGGCGCGCGACGCGGGCTTCGAAGGCGGTGCTGAGCCGCCGGGCGTCACGGGCGACCGGGGATCCCTCGGCCAGACCCATGCCTGGCCGATCTTTCCCCATAAGAAGGGCAAGGATTTCGTCGATTTCGACGAGGATCTGGGGGTCCAGGATCTCGTGAACGGCATCGCCGACGGCTACGACAATATCGAGCTGCTGAAGCGCTATTCCACCGTCGGCATGGGCCCCTCCCAGGGGCGCCATTCCGCCGTCGCCGCCGTGCGCGTGCTGGCCAAGGAGACCAAGACCGATCTGGCCAACCTCTCCGTCACCACCCAGCGGCCGCCCTATGTGCCGGAGAAATTCGGCCATCTCGCCGGCCGCACCTTCGAGCCCGAGCGCCATACGGCGATGCATCACCGCCATCGCGAGCTCGGCGCCCGGATGATGGTGGCGGGCATCTGGTACCGCCCCGCCTTCTACGGCAAGGCCGAGCAGCGCGACCAGGCGATCCGCGAGGAGGTGCTGGCCGTCCACAACAATGTCGGCCTCATCGATGTCTCGACCCTCGGCGGGCTCGATGTCCGCGGCCCCGATGCGGCGGAGTTCCTGAACCGCCTCTACACCTTCAGCTATGCCAAGCAGCCCGTGGGGCGCTCGCGCTATGTGCTGATGTGCGACCAGACCGGCGCCATCATCGATGACGGCGTCGCCTGCCGGATCAACGAGGAGCATTTCTACGTCACCGCCACCACCAGCGGCGTCGACGGCGTCTATCGCCTGATGCTGCAGTGGAATGCCCAATGGCGCCTGGATGTCGACGTGGCCAATGTCACCGCCGCCTATGCCGGGGTGAATATCGCGGGCCCGCGCTCGCGCGAGGTGCTGGCCAAGGTCTGCCATGACGTCGATCTGGGGGCCGAGGCCTTCCCCTATATGGGCGTGCGCCTCGGCAGCGTCGCCGGCATACCGGCCCGGCTGCTGCGCGTCGGCTTCGTCGGCGAGCTCGGCTATGAGATCCATGTCCCGGCGAGCCAGGGCGAGGCGCTGTGGGATGCGCTGATGGCCGCCGGCGGCACCGCTGGGATAAAGCCCTTCGGCGTCGAGGCCCAGCGCGTGCTGCGGCTGGAGAAGGGCCATATCATCATCGGCCAGGATACCGATGGGCTGACCCATCCGCTGGAGGCCGACATGGCCTGGGCCATCGCCAAGAACAAACCCTATTTCATGGGCGGCCGCTCCATCGCGCTCCAGACAGAGCGCCCGCTGACCCGCAAGCTGGTGGGCTTCACCTTGGAGGATCCCGCGGCGCCGGTGCCGGAGGAGTGTTATCTCACGGTGCGCAACGGGGCGATCGTCGGGCGCGTGACCTCCGCGGTGCGCTCGCCGGCGCTGGACCGGGTGATCGGGCTCGCCTATGTCGCGCCGGACCAGGCAACGCCGGGCACGAGCTTCGACATCAAGATCGCCGGCGGGCGGCTGCTTCAGGCCAAGGTCGTGAAGCTGCCCTTCTTCGATCCCGACAATACCAGGCAGGAGATGTAGCCATGGCTGCTGTAGAGCCCCATGCCCAGCTCCGCCGCAGCTTCGTCTATCGCAAGCTCCGGGATCTCGGTGCCCGTTTCGAGGTCATCAACGGCGGCGCCGTGGCGATGGATTTCGGCGACCCCGCTGCCGAAGCGGCGAGCGCACAGAACCTCGGCCTGGCCGATCTCTCGCCTTTGCCGCGCACCGGCTTCAAGGGTACCGGCGCCGTGGAGTGGCTGGAGGCCCAGGGCCTCGCCATCGGGCCGGAGAGCAACCGCGGCTATCGCCAGCCGGCCGGCGAGGTGGCGCTCCGGCTGGCCCCGACGGAGATCTTCCTGATCGATTCACTCACCGCGACGGGCGTCTTCATCGACCGGCTGAACCAGGCCTGGAGCTGGGGGGCGGAGCGGCCGCGCAAGCTCATCGGCTATCCCATGCCCCGGGCCGACAGCCATGGCTGGTTCGCCCTCAGCGGCAAGCGCGCGCCGGAGATGTTCGCCAAGATCTGCGGCATCGACCTCCGCCTCGACAAGTTCGAGAACGGCCGGATCGCCCAGACTTCCATCGCCAAGATGAGCGGGATCATCCTGCGCCAGGATCGGGGCGAGCTGCCGGTCTTCCATCTCCTGGCCGACAGCGCCTCGGCGGACTATCTCTGGGACTGCCTGGTCGACGCCATGGCGGAGTTCAAAGGCGCGCCGGTCGGCCTCGCAGCACTCCGCGGCTTCGGCTGAGGGAGCCATGCCCCGCGCGCCCAAAGCATTCGAGATGCAGGACCCGCATAGCCTGGCGGGCAAGCGCGAGGGCAATCTCGAAATCGCCATCGGACGGGAGGTCAGGGAGTTCCGCCGCAAGCTCGACATGACCGTGGCCGAGCTCGCGCGGCTCGCCGGCATGTCGGCGGGCATGCTGTCCAAGATCGAGAACGGCATGACCTCGCCCTCCCTCGATACCCTGAAGTCGCTGTCCACGGCGCTGCATGTGCCGGTCACCGCCTTCTTCCGCCGCTATGAGGAGGAGCGCGACGCCACCTTCGTGAAGGCGGGGCAGGGGCTCAATATCGAGCGCCGGGGCACCCGCGCGGGCCATCAATACCAGCTCCTCGGCCATTCGCTCCGCCGGCCCCTGGCGGTGGAGCCCTATCTGATTACGCTGACCGCCGATTCCGACGTCTTTCCCTTGTTCCAGCATGAGGGCATCGAGTTCATCTACATGCTGGAAGGCGAGGTCGGCTATCGCCACGGCAACCGGACCTATGTGCTGACCCCCGGCGATTCCCTCTTCTTCGACGCCGACGTGCCCCACGGGCCGGACGAGCTGCGCAAGCTGCCGATCCGGTTTCTGTCGATCATCACCTATCTCCGGGAGGGTGGGTGAATGCTATATAATCAGATGATTAGAGGCGATTTCTCAAATTATTGACGAAACCGATTCATTCCCACCAGGAAAGTTTCTTTCTTTCCATTTGAACGACGCCGTCGCGTCTACTAGATTGCGAATCAGCGGAAACGCGGGAGGAAAGGAGACCTCGCCATGTGCGGAATTGTCGGGCTGTTCCTGAAGAATCCGGATCTCAGGCCCCAGCTGGGGGAGCATCTCTCCACCATGCTGATCGGCATGACCGATCGCGGTCCCGACAGCGCGGGCATCGCCGTCTACCACAAGCCGGTCACGGGCGACCGCTGCAAGCTGACCCTGTTCCATGCGAACCCGCATCACCACTGGCGCGAGATCGGCGGGCAGATGGGCGAGGATCTCGACTGCGAGGTGGATATCGAGGTGAAGTCCAACCACGCCGTCGTGACCGTCGCCACCGACGAGGCCCATGCCCGGCAATGGCTGAAGAGCCATCATCCCGAAGTCCGGGTCATGGGCTATGGCCAGCTCATGGAGGTCTACAAGGACATGGGCCTGCCGGCCGCGGTCGTCGACAAATACGGCATCCGCGGCATGGAGGGGACCCATGCCATCGGCCATACCCGCATGGCGACCGAGAGCGCCGTGACGACGGAGCATTCCCATCCCTTCACCGCGGCCTCGGACATGTGCCTGGTGCACAACGGCTCCCTCAGCAACCACAACAACCTGCGCAAATGGCTGCGCCGGCGCGGCCATGATTTCGAGACCGACAACGACAGCGAGGTCGCGGCCCGCTACTTCGCCCATCGCCTGAGCGAGGGCGCCAGCCTGCCCGAGGCGCTGGAGGCGGGCCTGCGCGATCTCGACGGCTTCTTCACCTTCACCATGGGCACCCGCGACGGCTTCGCGGTGCTGCGCGACGGCATCGCCTGCAAGCCCGCGGTCCTGGCCGAGACCGACGATTGGGTCGCCATGGCCTCGGAATTCCGCAGCCTCGCCAATCTGCCCGGGGTCGACAAGGCGACGATCTGGGAGCCGAAACCCGCCGTCGTCTATACCTGGAGCCTGCAGTAGCCCGATGATCACCGTCGACCTCGCCACGGAGAGCGTGCGCGATCTCAACCAGCGCCTGCATGACCTGCCGGCCGAGACCAATGAACGGGCCTGGCGGATCGTCAATCCCAAGGGGGCGCATGCCATGGTGGCCGGCCTCGACCGGCCCATCGAGGTCGAGATCGACGGCCATGTCGGCTATTACTGCGCCGGCATGAACAAGCAGGCGAGCGTGGTCATCAACGGCCATTGCGGCGTCGGCGTGGCGGAGAACATGATGTCCGGCGCCGTCCGGGTCAAAGGCAATGCCAGCCAGTCCGCCGGCGCCTCCGCCCATGGCGGGCTGCTCGTCATCGAGGGCGATGCCTCCGCCCGCTGCGGCATCTCGATGAAGGGCGTGGATATCGTGGTCGGCGGCTCGGTCGGCCATCTCAGCGCCTTCATGGCCCAGACCGGCAGCCTCGTCGTCTGCGGCGATGCCGGGCAGAGCCTGGGGGATTCGATCTATGAGGCGAAGATCTACGTCCGCGGCGAGGTCGAGAGCCTGGGTGCCGATTGCATCGAGAAGAAGATGACCGAGCATCATCTGGCCAAGCTCGGCCGGCTTCTCGACCGCGCCGGGCTGAAGGCGGATCCTAGGGGCTTCCGGCGCTACGGCTCGGCCCGCAAGCTCTACCACTTCCACGTCGACCACGCCGATTCCTACTAGGCCCCGAGGAGCCATTCATGAGCGTCGATCCCCGGGGGCAGCGCCCCTCCGCCACTTTCCCGCCCCATGTCCTGGCGGAGATCCACCGCGCCGCCGATCAGGGCCTCTATGAGATCCGCGGCTTCGGCACCAAGCGCAAGCTGCCGACCTTCGACGACCTGCTTTTCCTCGGCGCCTCGGTCTCCCGCTATCCCCTCGAGGGCTATCGCGAGAAATGCGCCACCGATGTCTGGCTCGGCACCCGCTTCGCCAAGAAGCCGATCCATCTGAAGATCCCCATCACCATCGCCGGCATGAGCTTCGGGGCGCTGGGCGCCAATGCCAAGGAGGCGATCGGCCGGGCCTGCACGGAGATCGGCACCTCCAGCACCACCGGCGACGGCGGCATGACGGAGGAGGAACGCCAATCCTCCAAGACCCTGGTCTATCAGGTGCTGCCCTCGCGCTACGGCCTCAACCCCGACGATCTGCGCCGCTGCGATGCCATCGAGGTGGTGGTGGGGCAGGGGGCCAAGCCCGGCGGCGGCGGCATGCTGCTGGGCATGAAGATCACCGAGCGCGTGGCCAAGATGCGCGACCTGCCCGTGGGCATCGATCAGCGCAGCGCCTGTCGCCATCCCGATTGGACCGGGCCGGACGATCTCACCATCAAGATCCAGGAGCTGCGCGAGATCACCAATTGGGAGAAGCCGATCTATGTGAAGGTCGGCGCCACCCGCACCCGTTACGACGTGGCGCTCGCGGTCAAGGCCGGCGCCGATGTGGTGGTGGTCGACGGCATGCAGGGCGGCACCGCCGCCACCCAGGATGTCTTCATCGAGCATGTCGGCATTCCCACCTTGCCGGCGGTGCGCCTGGCGGTGGAATCCCTGCAGGAGCTGGACATGCACCGCAAGGTGCAGCTCATCGTCTCCGGCGGCATCCGCAGCGGCGCCGATGTGGGCAAGGCCCTCGCCTTGGGCGCCGATGCGGTCTCCATCGGCTCGGCAGCCATGGTGGCGCTCGGCTGCAACAAGCCCGTCTATATCGAGGATTACCATGCGCTGGGGACGGAGCCCGGCATGTGCCACCACTGCCATACCGGCAAATGCCCGGTCGGCGTCACGACCCAGATCCCCGAGCTGCAGAAGCGCCTGACGCCGGAGCAGGGCGCGCGCTGGCTGAAGAACTATCTCTCGGTGATGGTGCTGGAGCTGCAGACCGTGGCGCGGGCCTGCGGCAAGAGCCATGTCCACAATCTGGAGCCCGACGATCTCGTGGCGCTCACCGTCGAGGCCGCGGCCATGGCCGGGGTGCCGCTGGCGGGAACCGACTGGATTCCCGGCCGCAAGAGCTATTGAATTCGATCAAGACCTAAACCGACAGGGGGATACCGATGGCGACCGATCTCGCAAAGGCGGCCAAAGACCGCAAGATCAAATATTTCCTCATCAGCTATGTCGATCTCTTCGGGGGCCTGCGCGCCAAGCTGGTGCCGGCCCAGGCGATCGGCGCCATGCAGCGCGACGGGGCGGGCTTCGCCGGCTTCGCCACCTGGCTCGACATGAGCCCGGCCGATGCCGACCTCTTCGCCCGGCCCGATCCCGAGAGCCTGATCCAGCTGCCCTGGAAGCCGGAGGTGGGCTGGCTCGCCAGCGACCTCTGGATGAGCGGCAAGGAGGTCGCGGCTTCGCCCCGCAAGGTGCTGAAGGACCAGATGGCGGCGGCCGCGGCCAAGGGCCAGTACATGAAATCGGGGGTGGAATGCGAGTTCTTCCTGATCAGCCCGGACGGCAAGTCGGTCTCCGATGCCGCCGACACCCAGGAGAAGCCCTGCTACGACCAGCAGGCGCTGATGCGCCGCTACGAGGTCATCACCGAGATCTGCGACAGCATGCTGACCCTGGGCTGGAAGCCCTATCAGAACGACCATGAGGACGCCAACGGCCAGTTCGAGATGAACTGGGAATATGACGACTGCCTGAAGACGGCCGACCGCCACACCTTCTTCAAATACATGGTGAAGGCGATCGCCGAGAAGCATGGGCTGCGCGCCACCTTCATGCCCAAGCCCTTCATCAACCTGACGGGCAATGGCTGTCATGCCCATGTCTCGGTCTGGGACAAGAGCGGCAAGAACAATCTGTTCCACGATCCGAAGGGGGAGCTCGGCCTCTCCAAGCTCGCCTACAACTACCTCGGCGGCATCATCCACAATGCCGATGCGCTCTGCTCCTTCTTCAACCCGACGGTCAACAGCTTCAAGCGCATCAACGCGCCGCGCACCCTCTCCGGCGCCACCTGGTCGCCCAACACCATCACCTATGGCGGCAACAACCGCACCCATATGGTGCGCATCCCCGATGCCGGCCGCTTCGAGCTCCGGCTGATGGATGGCGCCGCCAACCCCTATCTGCTCCAGGCCGGCGTGCTGGCCGCGGGCCTCGACGGCGTCGCCAATGAGCGCGACCCCGGCAAGCGGCTGGACATCAACATGTACACCGAGGGACATACGGTGAAGGGCGTGAAGAAGCTGCCCCTCAACATGCTCGATGCGCTGCGCCTCACCGACAAGAGCAAGGTCCTGCGCGAGCGGCTGGGCGACGGCTTCATCGACAGCTATATCAAGCTCAAGAACGACGAATGGGCGGCCTTCAACCGTCATTTGAGCGGCTGGGAGATGAGCAACACCCTGGATTGCTAGAGTGCTCTGCTCGCCAATCTCTTTCCCCCTCGCCCCCGCGAAAGGGGGAGAGGGCCGGGGTGAGGGGGTGCCACCACTTCACTGACATCGATCGCAAGCAACCTCTACTGCCCCGGAACGAACATCAGCATGTCGAAGTCCTCACCCCAGCCTCTCTCCCCGTTCCGGGGGCGAGGGAGATAGAAGAAAGTGGCGAGGGGAGAAGAGGCCGGCAGACAGACCAACGCGGCAATTTCCGCCCGGGCTCTCCGAGACTAGATTTCGTCGCTCGCAGGCGATTGGCGCCGGTGGCCGTGCCCTACGGTCGCCGGCGCCTTTGCATGAGCAAGGGATGCGGCCCGGCATACCAATTTTGGACCGCGCCGATCTGACAAGGGAGAGGTCTAATCATGGTCAAGAAGGTGGGCAGCGACATCGAGATCGCCCGGGCGGCGAAGATGAAGCCGATCGGCGACGTGGCGAAGAAGATCGGCATTCCCGACGAGCATCTCTACCGCTACGGCCCGACCAAGGCGAAGCTCTCGCTCAGCTTCATCGAGAGCCTGAAATCCCGCCCCAACGGCAAGCTGATCCTGGTGACCGCCATCACCCCGACCCCGGCGGGCGAGGGCAAGACCACCACCACCGTCGGCCTCGGCGACGGCCTCAACCGCATCGGCAAGAAGACGATCATCTGCCTGCGCGAGCCCAGCCTCGGTCCCTGCTTCGGGGTCAAGGGCGGTGCGGCCGGCGGCGGCTATGCCCAGGTCGTGCCGATGGAGGACATCAATCTGCATTTCACCGGCGATTTCCACGCCATCACCTCGGCCCATAACCTGCTGGCCGCCCTGATCGACAATCACATCTATTGGGGCAACGACCTGGCTTTCGACACCCGCCGCGTGTCCTGGCGCCGCGTCATGGATATGAACGACCGGGCGCTGCGCCACATCAACTCCTCCCTCGGCGGCGTCGCCAACGGCTTCCCGCGCGAGGACGGGTTCGACATCACCGTCGCCTCGGAGGTGATGGCGATCTTCTGCCTTTCCACCGATCTCGGCGATCTGACCAAGAGGCTGGGCAATATCATCGTCGGCCATACCCGCGACAGGAAGCCGATCCACGCCCGCGACCTGAAGGCCGAGGGGCCGATGACGGTGCTGCTGAAGGATGCGTTGCTGCCCAATCTGGTCCAGACCCTGGAGAACAACCCCGCCTTCATCCATGGCGGGCCCTTCGCCAATATCGCCCATGGCTGCAATTCGGTGATCGCCACCCAGACGGGTCTCAAGCTCGCCGACTATGTCGTCACCGAGGCCGGCTTCGGCGCCGATCTGGGGGCCGAGAAGTTCTTCGACATCAAATGCCGCAAGACCGGGCTGAAGCCGAGCGCGGCCGTGATCGTCGCCACCATCCGCGCCCTCAAGATGCATGGCGGGGTGGCGAAGGAGGATCTGGGCAAGGAGAACATCGAGGCCCTGAAGAAGGGCATCGCCAATCTTGCCCGCCATGTGGAGAACGTGAAGAGCTTCGGCGTGCCGCCGGTGGTGGCCGTCAATCGCTTCGTCGCCGATACCGATGGCGAGTTCCACGCGGTGCAGCAGGCCTGCGCCGAGCTGGGCGTCGAGGCGATCGAATGCACCCATTGGGCCGATGGCGGGGCGGGCACCGAGAAGCTGGCCCATGCCGTGGTCGCCTTGGCCGAGAAGGGCACGGCGGATTTCCACACCCTCTATCCCGACGAGATGCCCCTCTGGGACAAGGTGCGCACCATCGCCCAGAGCCTCTACGGCGCCCAGGGCATCATCGCCGACAAGAAGATCCGCGACCAGTTCGCCGAGTTCCAGAAGGCGGGCTATGGTCACTATCCCGTCTGCATGGCCAAGACCCAATACAGCTTCTCCACAGATCCCAGCCTCAAGGGCGCGCCCAGCAACCATGTGGTGCCGATCCGGGAGCTGAAGCTCTCTGCGGGCGCCGAATTCCTGGTGGTCATCTGCGGCGAGATCATGACCATGCCGGGCCTACCCAAGGTGCCGGCGGCCAACAGCATCTTCCTGAACCAGAAGGGCGAGGTCGAAGGGCTGTTCTAAGATATCGAGACCGCCCCTTGTGAATTGCGGGGATAACTTCCGCAACCACTTGGGGCGGTCCGATTATCCCCGAAGTCTTGGCTATGGATGACCCGGTGGACCATATCCAGCCGGCAGGCGCTGGCCGGACACTTGCCTGGTCAATCGTAGCTGGCCTTGTTGTCGTCGAAGTAGACGTTGTGAGCCTCGCAGATATCGATGTTCCAGGGCTCGCCCACTGTCTCGTCGTTGCTCGTCGTCAACCAGCCCACGCGGAACTGCACCTGGCACGGTCCTTGATGGGTGAACTGCATCTCGGCGGATTCACCGGCGCTCACCTGCTCCTCGAGCCAGTTCGAGCTCCAGCCATCGCCTTCGTTCGTGTAGAAGCCGACGATGATATAGTTTGACTGGTTGTGGATCATGAACTTACCCCAGTCGTTTGCCGAGACATTCATCGTACCGCCCGCCAGAAAAGCGATCGACAACAGCACGGCCGCAACCAATTTTTTCATCTCATTTCCCCCCGTGCGCCTTCTCGGAATCGGAAGGCGATTGTTAGTTGTACGAAAACCTGACCACATTTTTACGGACCGCACAACATGCGCAAATTACATGTCGTGGGGTTTGACTGCCGGATGACGGGGGACCAGCAAGAGCAGCGATCTGGGCAAGGGCGAAAGGCGGATCGATGGCCGAGCATCCAAATGTCCTGATCGTCGGCGCCGGCATCATCGGCGCCTCGATCGCCTGGCATCTCTGCCGGGCCGGGGCGCGGGTGACCGTCATCGAATCCGGCGCTCCGGGCGGCATCGCCACCCGCCGCTCCTGGGCCTGGATCAACGCCAGCCGCGGCAATCCCGAGCCTTATTTCCGGCTGCGAATGCGCGCCATGGCGGAATGGCGCCGCCTCGAGCAAGAACTACCCGAACTGCGTGTCTCGTGGTCAGGGGGGCTGATCTGGGATATGGCGGCCGCCGAACTCGATGCTTACGCCGCCGAGCATGGCGCCTGGGGCTATGGCATTCGCCGCGTCGATCGTGCCGAGATAACGCGCATCGAGCCCGCGCTTGCCGATCCGCCCGATCGGGCGCTGCATGTGCCCGAGGAGGGATCGGTCGAGCCCATGGCGGCGGCAGAGACACTGCTCCGAGCGGCGCAGGCGCTGGGTGCCGCCGTCATCACCGATCGGCCGGTTCGTGGCCTCGATTTCCGCGCCGGTCGTGTCGTTGGCGTCGTGACCGATGTCGGCCGCTGCCAGGCCGACGAGGTCATCCTTGCGGCCGGCGTGGCGACGCCGGGGCTGGCCGCCACCGCCGGCTTCGCCTTGCCGCTGACAGCCCCGCCGGGTCTGCTGGTCACCACCAAGCCTCATGCCAGGCTGCTCAAGGGCCTGGTCATGGCGCCGGCGTTGCATCTGCGGCAGACGGCGGAGGGCCGGTTCATCGCCGGCGCGGACTTCGGCGGCGGCGATCCCGGCGAGGATGTCGCGCGGGCCGCGGACGAAGTCTTCCAGGGAATCCGGAGCATGGTTCGGGGCGGCAGCGAGTTGATCCTCGATTTCCATTCCCTGGGCCACCGCCCGATGCCGGTGGACGGCTTTCCGGCGGTCGGGCGTGTCCCGGCATCGCCGGGCTTTATGTCGCCGTCATGGATTCCGGGATCACCTTGGCCCCGGCCGTGGGCCGCTTCGTCGCCGAGGAGATCTTGGCCGGCCGGCGCGCTTCCCTCCTTGCGCCTTATGGCCTGGAGCGGTTTACGCAGCGGGTCGCGCGAGCCCATGTACAGTGAGAATTCCCTCGCCAAAGGGCGACGGCTCGGATTTTATCAGATGAGGACCCGCCAGGCGGCGAGATATGGCTGAAAGCAACGAACTCTTCGGAAAGACGCCGGGCGAAGAAGCGGCCCCGGCCTCCACAGGCACGCCCGGTACCGGATTGCTGCCCTATCAGCAGATCCGCGCCCTGATCCGCGACAATGAGATCTGGTCCGAGGTCGACGTGCTCCCGGGACAGGTGCAGCCGGCGAGCCTCGACCTGCGTCTGGGCGCCGTCGCCTATCGGGTCCGGGCGAGCTTTCTGCCGGGCGAGAATTCGACGGTCGCCGACAAGATCCAGCAATTCGCGCTGCATGAGATCGACCTGACCAAGAGCGCGGTCCTGGAGCGGGACTGTGTCTATGTCGTGCCGCTGCTGGAGCGGCTCCGGTTGCCCACCCGGATCGCTGCCGCGGCCAATCCCAAGAGCTCCACCGGCCGGCTCGACATCTTCACGCGCCTCATCACCGACCGCGGCCGCGCCTTCGACGAGGTGCCCGCGGGCTATCAGGGCCAGCTCTACGCCGAGATCGTCCCGCGCACCTTCAGCGTCATCGTGCGCCAGGGGACGCGTCTCTCCCAGATCCGCTTCCGCCGCGGCAGCCCGGGCAGCAGCGGGGCAAATCTCCGGCGCCTCCAGGAGCAGTATCGCCTGGTGGACGACGAGAATGCGGTGATCCGCGGCGAGGGCATCGCCGTGACCCTCGATCTCGCCAGCCGGAGCGAGCGGGGCCTCGTCGGCTGGAAGGCCAAGAAGCATGGCGAGCTGGTGGATGTGGACGCGCGGGATCGCTACGACCCCCTGGACTTCTGGGATCCCATCACGCTGCGCCCCGGCCGCGGCCTGGTCCTCGATCCCGCCGATTTCTACATCCTGGCGACCCGCGAGGCGGTCATGGTGCCGCCCGACCATGCCGCCGAGATGATCGCCTACGACACCCAGGTCGGCGAATTCCGCGTCCATTACGCCGGCTTCTTCGATCCCGGCTTCGGCTACGACCCGGCCGGCGGGCAGGGGAGCCGCGCAGTGCTGGAGGTGCGCTCCCGCGACGTGCCCTTCGTGCTCGAGCATGGCCAGACCGTAGGCTGGCTGCGCTACGAGCGCCTCGCCGCGGCGCCGGACCGGCTCTACGGCATGCCGCTGGGCTCGCATTATCAGGGCCAGGGGCTGCAGCTCGGGCGGCAGTTCAAGCCGGTGACGGGTTTCTGAGGGCGCGCATACGCACGCCGCCGCCGCTTGCCGCAAGCAAGCCGTAAAGTTACTGTCCCGGCCTTCCATTTCCCCATCCAGGAGCCCTCGGGATGTCCGCCGCTCTGTCCCTCGAAAACTTCCAAGCGCAGGCTGCCGGCCTCAACTACCGCAGCCAGGCCTTCATCAACGGCAAATATGTGCCGTCGGCCTCGGGTAAGACCTTCGACAACATCAATCCGGCGACGGGCAAGGTCCTGAACCAGGTCGCCGCCGGCGATAAGGAAGACGTGGACCGTGCCGTGAAAGCGGCGCGCGCCGCCTTCGAGAAGGGGACCTGGGCGAATATGGCGCCCTCGGACCGCAAGAAGATCCTGATCCGCTTCGCCGATCTGATCGATCAGCACAACAGCGAGCTCGCCTTGCTCGAGACCCTCGACATGGGCAAGCCCATCCGCGACAGCTCGAAGATCGATATCCCGCTTTCGGCCCAATGCATCCGCTGGTATGCCGAGGCCATCGACAAGCTCTATGACGAGATCGCGCCCACCGGCCCCGAGGCGATTTCCCTGATCCGGCGCGAGCCCGTGGGCGTCGTGGCCGCCGTGGTGCCCTGGAACTTCCCGCTGCTCATGGCCTCCTGGAAGATCGGCCCGGCGCTGGCCGCCGGCAATTCCTTCATCCTGAAGCCCGCCGAGCAATCGCCGCTGACGGCCATCCGCATCGCCGAGCTGGCGGCCGAAGCCGGCATTCCCGAGGGTGTCTTCAATGTGGTCCCAGGTTACGGGGAGACCGCGGGCCAAGCGCTGGGCCGGCATATGGATGTCGATTGCGTCGCCTTCACCGGCTCGGCGGAGGTCGGCAAGTTCTTCCTGCGCTATGCCGGGGAGAGCAATATGAAGCGCGTCTCCCTGGAATGCGGCGGCAAGACGCCGAACATCATCATGGCCGATTGCCCCGATGTCGACGCCGCGGCGACCGCGGCGGCCTGGGGCATCTTCTTCAACCAGGGCGAGGTCTGCAACGCGGGCTCGCGCCTGATCGTCGAAGAATCCATCAAGGACCAGGTGCTGGAGAAGATCTTCGCCGTCGGCAAGAAGCTGCAGCCGGGCGATCCCTTGGATCCCAAGACCGGCATGGGCGCCATGGTCGACAAGACCCAGATGGAGCGGGTGCTGGGCTATATCGAGAAGGGCAAGAAGGAAGGTGCGAAGGTCGTCTTCGGGGGAAATCGCGCCCGCAACGAAACGGGCGGCTATTACATCGAGCCCACGGTCTTCGACCAGGTCGAGAACAAGATGACCATCGCCCAGGAGGAGATCTTCGGGCCCGTGCTCTCGACCATCACCTTCAAGACGCCGGAGGAGGCGGTCAAGATCGGCAACGACACGATCTATGGCCTCGCCGCCGCGGTATGGACCCGCGACATCACAAAGGCCTTCAAGACGGCGCGTGCACTACGCGCCGGCGTGGTCTGGGTGAACTGTTTCGACAACGGCCACATCTCCTCGCCCTTCGGCGGCTTCAAGCAGTCGGGCTTCGGCCGGGACAAGTCGCTCCACGCGCTGCACAAATACACGGAGCTGAAGGCGACCTGGATCAACATCGGCGCCTGATCGAACGCAGAGGGGTGACAGAGGGGGCCTGAGAGGCTCCCTCTCTCCCCCATCACCCCGGCGAAAGCCGGGGTCCAGGGGCCACATGCTCGATACCCGTCACTAGCCTCTGGATTCCGGCTTTCGCCGGAATGACGATAGGGGGAGGGGCTGCCTCTCTCCCCTTCACCCAGGGCGGGGCGAACGCCCTACTTGTTCGCCGCGATCGCCATCTGCATGTCGCGTTGGCGGCGCTTCTCCTGCCGGCTCATGAAGATGCTGGCAAGCAGAATGCCCGAAGCGACCGCGGCGATGATGATGGTGGCAAGCGCGTTGATCTCGGGGTTGAGACCCAAGCGCACCCGCGAAAAGACCTCCATGGGCAAGGTCGTCGCGCCCGGCCCGGTGGTGAAGCTCGAGATCACCACATCGTCGAGGGAGAGGGTGAAGGCCAGCAGCCAGCCCGAGACGATGGCCGGTGCGATGATGGGCAGGGTGATGACGAAGAAGGTCTTCAGCGGCCGGCAGCCGAGGTCGAGCGCCGCCTCCTCCAGGGATTGGTCGAGCTGGGAGAGCCGGGCCTGCAGGATGACCGCGACATAGGTCAGGCAGAAGGTGGTATGGGCGAGGATGATGGTCACCTTGCCGCGCCCGGCGGGCCAGCCGATGAGCTGTTCCATGGAGACGAAGAGCAGCAGCATCGAGAGGCCGGTGATGACCTCGGGCATGACCAGCGGGGCGGAGACCATGCCCGTGAACACGAGGCGGCCCTTGAAGCGGCGGAAGCGGGCCAGCACATAGCCCGCCATGGTGCCGAGGATCGCCGCCGCCGTCGCGCTGACCGCGGCGATGAGGAAGCTGAGCTTCACGGCGCGGATGATCGCGTCGTCCTGGGCCAGCACCCCGTACCATTTGAAGGAGAAGCCGCCCCAGACCGTCACCAGCTTGGAGACGTTGAAGCTGTAGACGATCAGCGACAGGATCGGCCCATAGAGAAACAGATATCCCACCAGCATCAGGATCAGGACGAACCAGGAGAGCCCCTTGTTCATGCCCCCGCCTCCGCCTGCTTGTTCTGGTAGTGCTGGAAGACGACGATGGGGATCACCAGGATGATCAATATGGCCATGGCCACGGCCGAGGCCACGGGCCAGTCGCGGTTGCTGAAGAACTCGTTGGAGAGGATGCGCCCGATCATCAGGCTGTCGGGCCCGCCCAGCAGCTCGGGAATGACGTATTCGCCGACCGCGGGGATGAAGACCAGCATCGAGCCGGCGATGATGCCCGGCATGGCCAGCGGCACGGTGATCTGGAGGAAGGCCTTCCAGGGCCGGCACCCCAGATCCTCCGCCGCCTCGAGCAAAGAGAGGTCCATCTTCTCTAAGGTCGAATAGAGCGGCAGGATCATGAAAGGCAGATAGGAATAGACGATGCCGATGAAGACCGCGAAATTCGTGTTCATCATCGGGATCGGATCGTTGATCACCCCGAGCCAGATCAGGAAATTGTTGATCAGCCCGTTGTTCTTCAGGATCCCCATCCAGGCATAGACCCGGATCAGGAAGGAGGTCCAGAAGGGCAGGATCACCAGCATCAGCAGGGTGCTGCGCCAGGTCGTCGGCGAGCGCGCGATGCCATAGGCCATGGGAAAGCCGATCAGCAGGCAGAGCAAGGTGGAGATGAAGGCGGTGAAGACCGCGTTCTTCCCGGCCTTGTAGTAGAGATTGTCGCTGAAGAGATAGCCGTAATTGTCCCAGTTCAGCTTGATATAGAGCCCGCCCTCCACATCCTCCGGCGGGCCGCCGGCGACGGCGGACGGCTCCTCGTCGCCGGCGTCGCCGCTCGTGGCCGAGGATGTCGCCGGCGCGGTTTCGGCCGCGGGTGCGGCACCGGGCGCCTGCTTGCCGCCGGCAAAGGAGAGTTGGCCGCCCGCGACGGATCGGACGATCTCGGTATAGGGCGGCATGGCCGTCGCCTGGTCCGAGACGCTGATCTTGGCCACGATGACGAAGGGCACGACGAAGAAGGCGAGCAGCCAGAGATACGGGACCAGGATGACCAGGCTCTGGCCCGAGGGCAGCAAGCGCCGGAGCCAGCGCAGCGGCGGTATCCGATCGAGAAGCAGCGGGATGAAGCGTCCCTGGTCCGACATTCGCTCCCCCAGCGGGATATAGCCCGATTTCATGACTGCAGCACCACGGCGGCCGTCTCATGCCAGGTGAGATAGACCTTGTCCTCCCAGGTCAGGCGCTGCTCGGCGGAGCGCACCAGATTGGGCATGGTGACCTTCACCGTCTTGCCGCTGTCGAGCTGGACGAGATAGACCGAGAGATCGCCCATATAGGCGATCTCGCGGACCGTGCCGGAGAGATGATTGTCGGCGCCCGCCGCGGGTGTTTCCCGGCTGATCTGCATCTTCTCCGGCCGGACGGCGACGGCGACCTTGGCGCCGGGCACGCAGGAGATGCCATGGCCGATATAAAGGGTCCCGCCCGCCGCGGCGGATTCGATGCGGACATATTCCGGCTCATCCTCGGTCACGATGCCTTCGAAGAGATTGACCGAGCCGATGAAATCCGCGACGAAGCGGCTGTTCGGAAATTCATAGATCTCCTGCGGCGTGCCGGTCTGGACGATCCGGCCGGCGTTCATGACCCCGATGCGGGTGGAGAGGGTCATCGCCTCCTCCTGATCATGGGTCACCACCATGAAGGTGACGCCGAGCTTGTCCTGGATGTTCATGAGCTCGAACTGCGTCGCCTCGCGCAGCTTCTTGTCCAGAGCGCCCAGAGGCTCGTCGAGAAGCAGCAGCTTGGGTTGCTTGATCAGGCTGCGGGCGAGCGCCACCCGCTGGCGCTGGCCGCCCGAGAGCTGATGGGGCTTGCGCTTGCCGTAGCCGTGGAGCTGGACCATGCCGAGCATGTCATCGACCCGCTGGGCGATCTCCCCCCGCGGCGTACCGTCCTGGCGCAGCCCGAAGCCCACGTTCTGCTCCACCGTCATATGCGGGAAGAGGGCATAGGACTGGAACATCATATTGGTGGGCCTGAGATAGGGCGGGATGTGGGCCATGTCGACGCCGTCGATCAGGATCCGCCCGGAGGTGGGAGTCTCGAAGCCCGCCAGCATGCGCAGCAGCGTGGTCTTGCCGCAGCCCGATCCGCCCAGGAGCGAGAAGAGCTCGCCCTGATAGACGTTCAGGGAGACATCGTCGACCGCCGTGAACTCGCCGAATTTCTTGGTGACGTTCTGGATTTCGATATAGGGCTTGGCCTCGGGATCCCGCCAGGGCTGCCGCTGCTCGGCCTTGGGCTTGGCATTCGCCATCCGTCGCATCCCCCGTTTGTGTGCGGGCAGGCGCCCCGAGTTCGCCTGCCGGTTGTAGGAGCAGTGTCCCCTTGGGATGTTTGGCTTGTCAATCTTGCTGCCGGGGGGGGCGGCGCTGCTCCCACGATCGTCATCGCCGCGCTTATCCCCACGGCCCCCTCAGCCGTCATGGTCGGCGAAGGCCGACCATCCACGAGTTTGCGAGATCCCGGCTGTGCTGCTCGATCATCCCGCGAGACTGCGTGGTCAAGAATGCACCACAGAGGGCACGGAGGGTTTCCGGAGATCACGGAGGAGAAGGCCTAAACCGTTCGGCTTCTCCGTGCCTCCGTCGTCAATTGCCCTTGACGGGTCAATCTTGCGAGTCGTACCGACCCGCTGCTATACACCGAGTTTGAGGCCGGCAAACTCGTGGATGGTCGGCCTTCGCCGACCATGACGGTTGAGAGAACCAAGGCTCGCCTCCAACAGTGACAGGCGAGCCAGTGAACACCCCCTAAAAGCAAACGCCCCGCCGAAGCGGGGCGCTGCCTCAGGTCATGCGTCGTCGATCATGATCCCGTCTTGATCCGCGTCCAGGTGCGGGTGCGCAGGCGGTCGACCGCGGGGGTGGCGACCTTGTCCGGGAACAGCTTCGCCATGACATCCGGCGGCGGATAGATGTCCGGATTGTTGCGCAGCTCCTCCTTGATCAAGGGCAAGGCGGCTTTGTTCGGCGTGGCGTAGTTGACGAAATTGGCGCCATCGGCGGCGATCTGCGGCTCCATCAGGAAATTGATGAAGAGCAGAGCGTTGTTGGGATGGGGTGCGTCGGCCGGGATCGCCAGATTGTCGATCCAGAGCTGGGTGCCCTCTTTGGGGATGCGATACTGAACCTCGACCCCGTTCTTGGCCTCGGCCGCGCGATCGCCCGCGATCAGGAAATCGCCGTTCCAGCCCAGCGCCAGGCAGATCTCGCCATTGGCCATGTCGTCGATATAGCGCGAGGAGTGGAAGTATTTGATGTAGGGGCGGACCTTCAGCAGCATGTCCTCCGCCGCCTGATAATCCTCCTTCTTGGCCGTATAGGGGCTGAGGCCGAGATAATGCAGGGCGATCTCGAGGATGTCGCCGGGCGCATCCAGCATGGCAATGCCGCAACTGGCGAACTTCTTGGCGATCTCCGGCTTGAAGATCATGTCGAGACTGTTGACCGGTGCATCGGCCATGCGCTCGTTGATCTTCTTGACGTTATAGCCGATGCCGACGGTGCCCCAGAAATAGGGCACGGAATGCGCATTGTCCGGATCGAACTGCGCCGCGGCCTTCATGATGCTCTCGTCCATGTTCTTCAGGTTCGTGAGCTTGGGCTTGTCGAGAAGCCCGAAGACGCCCGCCTGGATCTGCTTGCCGAGGAAGCCGCCGGAGGGCACCACGACGTCATAGCCGGTATGGCCGGTGAGAAGCTTGGTCTCCAGCGTCTCGTTGGAATCATAGACGTCGTAATTGACCTTGATGCCGGTCTGCTTCTCGAAGGTCTTGACCGTGTTCTCGCCGATATAGTCCGACCAGTTGTAGACGTTGAGGACCTTCTCCTCATCGGCTCTGGCCGGGCCGGCGAGGCCGATCGCGGCCGCCGCGGCAAGGCCGAGCATGGCATAAGTGAACTTCATCATCGTGGCCGCCCCTGTGATTGCCTGATGTGCGCCTAATCAAGGTCCGCCCCGAAAGGCTTGTCAACCCTGGCTTGTCGATCCATCGGCCGAAAGCAATGTGCGGTAGAGCTCCGGCCGGCGGTCGCGGAAGAGGCCCCAGCCGGCGCGCAGGGTCGCAATTGCATCGAGATCGAAGCTCGCGACCAGCACGGCTTCCTCCTCATCGGCCGAGGCGACGATCTCGCCGGTGGGACCGGCGATGAAGGACTGGCCGTAGAAGGTGATGGCGGATGTTTCCCCCTGCTCATGGCCGATGCGATTGGAGGCGAGCAGCGGCATGAGATTGGCACCGGCATGGCCTTGCATCACCCGGCGCCAATGCGCGCGGCTGTCGAGGGTGGGATCCAGTGGCTCGGAGCCGATGGCCGTGGGATAGAGCAGGACCTCTGCGCCTTGCAGCGCCATGCTGCGAGCGCATTCGGGAAACCACTGGTCCCAGCAGATGCCGACCCCGATGCGGCCATGGGCGGTGGACCAGACGCGAAACCCGGTGTCCCCGGGGTTGAAATAGAACTTCTCCTGATAGCCCACCCCGTCGGGGATATGCGACTTCCGGTAGATCCCGAGCTCGCTCCCATCGGCGTCGATCAGCATCACCGAATTGTAATGCGCGTTATTGGCCCGCTCGAAGAAGCTGACGGGAAGGACGATCCCCAGCTCGCGGGCCAAAGACGCGAAGCGCGCGATGACCGGATTGCCGGCAACGGGGCGGGCCAGCGCGAAGTGGCCCGCCAGCTGGTCCTTGCAGAAATAGGGCGTCTCGAACAGCTCCTGCAGCAGGACGACCTCGGCACCGTCCGCGGCGGCCCGGCGCACCAGCGCCTCGGCCTTGTCCAGATTTCGGGCGGAATCGCCGCCGCAGGCGAACTGGGTGGCGGCCAGGGTCAGCTTGCGCATGAGAACTCCCGAAATTGCTCCATCGAGCCCGTTGCCCGCAGGACCGGAAGCGGTAACACTGCCGCCGCCGGGGCAGGGGATAGCCTAAATGAACCCTCGGCGACAAGGAAACGAGGCGGATGGGGAAGAGGAATCGCACCGAGGCGAGCTCTCCGGCAGGGGACGGCCCGAGAGGATCGCGGCCATGATGGGCGCGTTCCTGGCGATAAGCCGCGCCATCGACGCCCTCAACGAGCGCTTCGGGCGCATCGCCGATTGGTGCGTCCTGCTGGCCGTCCTCTTCAGCGCCGGCAATGCTTTTGTGCGCTACGGATTCAGCTTCAGCTCCAACGCCTGGCTCGAGATCCAGTGGTACATGTTCGCCGCCATGTTCATGCTCGGCGCGCCCTATACCCTGAAGCGCAACGAGCATGTCCGGGTGGACATCATCTACGGCAATCTCTCCAAGCGCCTTCAGCTCTGGATCGATCTCCTGGGCACGATCTTCTTCCTGATGCCGCCGGTCCTGATCATCGGCTGGATGTCCTGGCCGCTGTTCTATGAATCCTTCGCCAGCGGCGAGGTCTCCAGCAATGCCGGCGGGCTGCTGCGCTGGCCGGTGAAGCTCCTCCTGCCCTTGGGCTTCGGCCTGATGGCGCTCCAGGGAATCTCGGAGATCATCAAGCGGATCGCGGCACTCCGGGGCTACCAGGGCATTGTCGCGGAATACGAGAAGCCCCTGCAGTGATCAGCTTCAACATGATGGCGCCCGTGATGTTCGGGGGCCTCGTCGTCTTCCTGCTGATCGGCTTTCCCGTGGCCTTCTCGCTGGCCGCCGTCGGCCTGTTCTTCGCGGCCATCGCCATCGAGCATGGCTATTTCACCATGGCTTTGCTCCAGGCCCTGCCGGAGCGCGTCTTCGGCATCATGGCCAACGACCTGCTGCTGGCCATCCCCTTCTTCACCTTCATGGGCGCCATACTGGAGCGCTGCGGCCTGGCGGAGGATCTCCTGGAAGGGGCGGGCCAGCTCTTCGGTCCCGTGCGCGGCGGGCTCGCCTATGCCGTGATCCTGGTGGGCGCCTTGCTCGGCGCCATCACCGGCACCGTGGCCGCCTCGGTCATCGCCATGGGGCTGCTGTGCCTGCCCATCATGATCCGCTACAACTACGACCAGCGGGTGGCCACGGGGGTGATCGCCGCCTCGGGCACCATCACCCAGCTGATCCCGCCCTCTTTGGTGCTGATCGTGCTGGGCGACCAGCTCGGCCGCTCCGTGGGCGACATGTATGCCGGCGCCATCGGCCCCAGCATCATCCAGGTGCTGCTGTTCTGCGCCTATATCTTCATCCTCAGCATCTTCCGCCCCGCCGCCGTGCCCGCTTTGCCGCCGGAGGCCCGCACCCTCAAGGGCTGGGCGCTCGCCCGCAAATGCCTCTGGGGCATGGTGCCCTCGCTGGTTCTGATCTTTCTCGTCCTGGGCACGATCCTGCTCGGCCTCGCCACCCCGACCGAGGGCGGGGCCATGGGCGCGGTCGGCGCCATGGCGCTGGCGGCCATCAACCGGCGGCTCAGCTGGACGCTGCTGCGCCAGAGCATGGCCATGACCATGCGGATCACCGCGATGGTGGTCTATATCCTGATCGGCTCCTCGGTCTTCAGCCTGGTCTTCCGCGGCGTCGACGGCGATCTCTGGATCGACCATATGCTGACCTCGCTGCCCGGCGGGGTGGTCGGCTTCCTCGTCGTCGTCAATCTCCTCGTGTTCTTCCTCGCCTTCTTCCTCGATTTCTTCGAGATCGCCTTCATCATCATCCCGCTGCTGGCGCCGGTGGCCCAGAAGCTCGGCATCGACCTGGTCTGGTTCGGCGTGCTGCTGGGGGTCAATATGCAGACCTCCTTCATGCACCCGCCCTTCGGCTTCGCGCTCTTCTACCTCCGCGGGATCGCCCCGCCTTCGGTCAAGAGCTCCGACATCTATTGGGGCGCCATCCCCTGGGTGGGGTTGCAGCTCGCCATGTGCGCCATCGTCATCGTCTTCCCCGGGGTGGTGACGGATTTCCTGCCGCGCCATGTCGCCGGCAACCCCTCCACCATCGAGCAGGAAATGCCGGCCCCCGCGCCGGACGAAGGCGCCCCGGCGCAGATCGATATCAATTGAATAAGCGCCCCTCTCCCGCGCTTCGAAGCGGGAGAGGGAGGGGACCCGTCGCGAAGCGATGGGGAGGGTGAGGGATGGGCAAGCACGATCTTGCTTGAGCTGCCCTCACCCGGCCGCCTTCGCTGCGCTTCGGCGGCCACCCTCTCCCGCTTCGAAGCGCTACGGGATTCACGGATTTCGGCTTTGGGTTGCGAGGATGTATCCCTCGAGGGTAGCGGCGAGGCGCGTCCAACCATATCGCATGGTCTTTGGTCCCGGGGGCTTGTAGTAGCAATTCCACCCGCCGAGGCGGGCGGCAACCCAGGAGACGAAGGCGAGCGACTTCAGGGGATGCGGGTTCTTTTGGCGCTCGGTCTTGCCCTCGAGGCTGCGGGAGAGGATCTGAAGGGGAACCTCGAGGCTCTCGTCGATGACATCGGAGGCGGGTCGTGGGCTGCCATCTCGGGCGTCGACGAGCTGGGTCGTTCGGGTCGCGGCAATCAATGCCATGGCCGCGAGGTTGAACATTCGCTCGGGCTCGATGATCTGGCTGTCCTCGAGGGCGAGCCCATCGCTCTTGAGGGCTCGGAAGGTCTGCTCGATGCGCCAGCGCAAGCGGTAGAGCTGGACGATCTCCTCGGCTTGAACGGCATCGGCCACGGGATGGGTGGTCAGGAGGCGCCAGAGAAGCGGTGTTTTCCCGGCGGGGATGTTGACCTCGCGGGCTTCGACCAGGCTGAGCTCGATGGTCTTGGGGAAGTCCTCCACGAGACCGTTGTCGGGCCGGGCAATCTGGACCCGTTTGGCCCGCAGCTCGACCATTGCGGTGCGGCCCTTGTCGCCTGGCCCACGGGGCGCTACCCGCACCTCGCTGGTGCTCAAGCAAGGAGCGTCGGTGAGAGCGTCGAACAGCTTCGTGCCATCGGCCAAGTTGCGGTTCGCAGCGGCCCGCACGATCAGATCGAGCCCCGCAGGCCTGCGGGCGAAGAGCGCATAGATGTCGCTCTCCCGGTCGGCCACCATGGTCAGCTGGGCCGCCCCCGCCAGGGTCTCAGCCGCACTCCTGCAACCGGCCAGCCAGCGCGCCGATTCCTTGGCCTCGGCGGGCCGGCTGCGCTCGTTGCCCGCCGGTGCCTCCGTCCGTCATTCCCCGCGAAAGACCGGAAATCCAGGGCCATAGATCTCGCTCGTCGCCCCGGATATCCCGCTTTCGCGGGAATGACGGATAAGGGAAAGCCGGCGCTGCCGCTTACACCTTCTTGGCCGATTGCGCGTAGACGAAATTGTCGAAGGTGTTCTCCGCCACCCGGAACCAGAGATACTCATCGGCGCGGAATTGCTTCCAGGCGTCATAGACCTTCTTGAACTTCGGATTCTCGGCCGAGATCTGATCGTAGAGCGCGAAGGAGGCCTTGTAGGCCGCCTCCATGACATCCCTGGGGAAGGGCTTGAGGATCGCCCCGCCGGCGACGAGGCGGCGCAGCGCGGGCATGTTGTCGGCGTCGTATTTCGCCAGCATCCAGATATTGGATTGCGCCGCCGCGGCCTCGAACACGGCCTGGTAGGTCTTGGGCAAAGCTTCCCATTGCTTGACGTTGACATAGATCGAGAGCTGGGGCCCGCCCTCCCAGAAGCCGGGGTAGTAGTAGTATTTCGCGACCTTGTAGAAGCCGAGCTTCTCGTCGTCATAGGGGCCGACCCATTCGGCTGCGTCGATGGTGCCCTTCTCCAGCGCCGGGTAGATGTCGCCGCCGGCGATCTGCTGCGGCACGACGCCGAGGCTGGCCAGCACCTTGCCGGCGATGCCGGCGATGCGGAATTTCAGGCCCTTCAGATCGTCGACCGATTTGATCTCGGTGCGGAACCAGCCGCCCATCTGGGCGCCGGTGTTTCCCGCCGGGAATTGGACGATGTTGTAGTCCTTGAAGAAATCGCGCATGAGCTCGAGCCCGCCGCCGACATACATCCAGGCGTTCTGCTGCCGCGCATTGAGGCCGAAGGGGACGGCGCAGTCGAAGGCGAAGGTGGGATCCTTGCCGACATAGTAGTAGCTCGCGGTCTGGCCGGCCTCCACGGTGCCGTTCTGCACGGCGTCCAGCACCTGCAGGCCGGGGACGATCTCGCCCGCCGCGAAGGGGCGGATCTGGAACTTGCCATCCGTTGCCGCGGCGATGTTCTGGCACATGCGGTCGAGGGCGCCGAAGATCGTATCCAGATTCTTCGGGTAGCTGGAGGCGAGGCGCCATTTGATCTCGGGCAGGGTCTCGGCGATGGCGGGCTTGGGAAAGCTCGCCGCCAGCGCTGCAACCGCGGCGGCGCCCGCCGTCGCCCCACCCAGAAATTTCCGGCGTTCCATGGCTTCGTCTCCCCCGTTGGACGTTGACTGGACGCAAGGTAGTGGAGAGATGTCGAGCTTCGCAAGCCCGGCCGGTGTGACCTCGATAGGGCCGGCTATTCCGCCTCTTCGGGCCGGTCCATGAGCGCCCAGCCCTCGGCGCCGAAGGCCTCCAGCGGCTGGAAGCGGACCTTGTAGGCCATCTTGCGGCTGGCTGCGATCCAATAGCCGAGATAGACATAGGGCAGGCCGCGCCGGCGGGCTTCCTCGATCAGACGCAGCACGATGAAGCTGCCCAGGCTGTCGGCCGAACGGTCGGGATCGAAGAAGCTGTAGACGGCGGAGAGCCCGTCGCTCGACCGGTCCACCAGGCAGCAGGCGATGAGCGCGCCCTCGTCATCGCGCAGCTCGAGGAGGCCGCTGTCGATGGGCGTGTCATCGACCATCGAGCGGTAGTCGGCAAAGCCCATGCCGGCCATTTCCCCTTCGCCATGGCGCCAGGAGAGATAGCGGTTGAAGAGGGCGTATTGCTCGGAGGTCGCCTGGGCCGGGCGGATGGCGTTGCTGAGGCCGGCATTGCGCCGCATCACCCGGCGCAGCGACCGCCCGGGCTGGAACTGATCGACGACGACCCGCACCGGCACGCATTCCTGGCAGCCGTGGCAGGCCGGCCGGTAGGCGACGGCATGGCTGCGCCGGAAGCCGGCCCGGGACAGCAGGTCATAGCTCTCCGCGGCATCGGGCCCGCTCAGCTCCGTCACCAGCTTGCGCTCGCGCCGTCCGGGCAGATAGGGGCAGGAGGCTTCCCGCGTCAGCAGGAAGATGAGCGGCCGGGTCCGGGACTGGACGGTCACGCCAGCGCCCGCCGGGGCCGAATCCGCCGGATCACGACCACGCCGCTGAGATAATCATGCACCGCCCGGCGCCGGTCGTTGATCAGGACCACGAGCAGGATCAGAAGGCTGGTGCAGACCACCGTGACGTAGAACAGCGCGGCCATCAGGAGCGCCTGCCAGAAATCCGGACGCTCGCCTTCCCAGGTCCGGACCTCGAGCCCGCAGAGCCGCATGCCCAGCGTGGCGCTGTGGCGTCCGCCGACCAGGCTGGCGTGGTAGAGGATGGGGATCAGCAGGAAGGCGACGGAGGTCAGGATCCAGAGCAGGCCGAAGGAGATCAGCACCAGCCAGAGCCAGGCACCGAACAGCGCCCCGATGATCGCGGCATCGATCAGATAGGCCAGCGGCCGGCGCCAGAGGATCCCGTCGTAGAGGACCGGGAAAGCGAGGGGGTCGGGTAGGGCACCCGTCCAGCGGTCTGACGTCAAAGACTGCGACATGCTGTACTCAAAAGAACCGCGACCCAAAATCGTACCGTATAGAATTGGACCGGTGCGCCCCCGGGTGCAAGGGGGTCTCTTCGTCCCCGCCGAAAGCGGGCATTTGACTTTTACGTGTTTTACGTATATACTGAAATGATGATCTGGAAGTGAACCCCCGCATCGGCGGCCGAGCACGGCGCGAAGCCGCCGGTGGCACTCCTCGACTTCGAAGAAGGCGATGGCAACCCGGCTTGCAGACGCAAGTCCTGCCGGAGCCTCATCCGCGCCGAAGCCCGCGTTCCGCCTGCCGTCATCCGGAAGGAGACTGCAGATTCCCTGCAGAAGCAGACACCGGACCCGGATGGCCGTCAGAAAGGAGAGGCGAATGACCTGTAAATTCCCTGCAGAAACAGGGAAAGCATCCCGTTCACCCCAGCGCGGCCTGGAGCTCCTCCAGCAGATCCACCTCGTCCTCCACCCCGACCGACAGCCGCACCAGCCCGTCGCCGATGCCGAGCGAGGCGCGGACCTCTGGCGGGCAGGGAGGCGTGGGTCATGATGGCGGGATGCTCGATCAGGCTCTCGACGCCGCCCAGGCTTTCGGCCAGCGCGAAGATCTCGCAGCGTTCGAGGAAGCGGCGGGCGTCCTCCAGGCTCCCCTTCAGGATCGCCGTGACCATGCCGCCGAAACCATGCATCTGGCGCTTGGCCAGCTCGTGCTGGGGATGGCTGGGGAGGCCGGGATAGATGACCTTCTCGACCCGGGGGTGCTTGTCCAGGAAGCGGGCCACGGCCGTGGCATTGCTGCAATGGCGCTCCATGCGAAGCGCCAGGGTCTTCAGGCCGCGCAAGGCCAGGAAACTGTCGAAGGGCCCGGCGATGGCGCCGACGGCATTCTGCAGATAGGTGAGGCGCTCCTGGAGATCGGCGTTCTCGCCCACCACCAGCACGCCGCCCACCATGTCGGAATGGCCGTTCAGATATTTGGTCGCGGAATGCATGACGATGTCGAAGCCATGCTCGATGGGCCGCTGCACCCAGGGGCTGGCGAAGGTGTTGTCGCAGACGGTGATGATGCCGCGCTTGCGCGCCGCTGCGGCCAGCGCCGAGAGGTCGACCAGCTTCAGCAGCGGGTTGGTCGGCGTCTCGACCCAGAGCATGCGGGTCTCCGGCCGGATCGCCGCCACGAAGGCAGCGGTGTCGGTCAGATCGACAAAGCTGAAGGCGAGCTTGGCCGAGCGCTCCCGCACCCGGCTGAAGAGCCGCCGGCTGCCGCCGTAGAGATCCTCCATGGCGACCACATGATCGCCGCTGTCGAGGAGCTCCAGCGCCGTGGCCGTCGCCGCCATGCCCGAGGCGAAGGCATATCCGGCGGCCCCGCTCTCCAGATCGGCGATGCAGCGCTCATAGGCGTTGCGGGTCGGGTTCTGGCTGCGGGAATACTCATAGCCCTTGTGCTGGCCCGGGCTCTCCTGGACATAGGTCGAGGTGGCGTAGATCGGCGTCATGACCGCGCCGGTCGAGGGATCGGGCGACTGGCCGGCATGGATGGTGCGGGTGGCGAAGCCGCGGCGGTTGCTCTTTTTCATGACTCCCCTTGCGGCCCTCAGGCCATGCTGCGGCGCAGATGGTTCAGCAGATCGATGCGGGTGATGAGCCCGAGGAATTCGCCGCCCTCGACGACGAGGGCGACGTGGTTCTTCTCGAAGATCGGCAGCAGATCCGCCAGCGGCCGATCGACCTCGATGACCTCGAGGCGGTCGTTCATGGCGCTGGAGACCGGCTCGCGGAAATGCTCGGCCCGGCCATAGACGGCCAGGAGCAGATCGGATTCGTCGATGATGCCGACGACCTTGGCGCCGTCCAGCACCGGCAGCTGGGAGATCTCGTAGAGCTTCATGCGCTGATAGGCGATCAGCAGGCTGTCGGTGGGCGCCGACCGTGACCGTCGCCCGGTCGGCATGGCGCCGGGTGATGAGGTCGCGCAGATTGCCCTGCCGGTCGCGGGCCAGCAGGCCCTGGTCGAGCATCCAGTAGTCGTTGAACATCTTGGAGAGATATTTATTGCCGCTGTCGCAGACGAAGGTGACGACCCGCTTGGGCGAGCGCTGCGCGCGGCAGTATTTCAGGGCCGCGGCGAGCAGGGTGCCGGTGGAGGAGCCGGCGAGGATCGCCTCCTTGCTCAGCAGCTCGCGCGCCGTGGCGAAGCTCTCGGCATCGGTGATGGTGAAGGCTTCGCTGACCAGCGCCAGGTCGCAGTTCGGGGGCACGAAATCCTCGCCGATCCCCTCCACCAGCCACGAGCCTGCCGGCGCCGTTTCCCCGGTCGCCACCTTATGCGCCAGGATGGAGCCCTTGGGGTCGGCGAGGATCATGGCAACCTTCGGCGCGACCCGCTCGAAGAAGCGCCCGATGCCCGTCAGCGTCCCGCCGGAGCCCACACCCACCACGACCGCATCGACGTCATGATCCATCTGCTCCCAGATCTCGGGCCCGGTGCCCTGCTCATGGGCCAGCGGATTGGCGGGATTGCCGAACTGGTTGACGTAGAAGGCGCCGGGGATCTCCGCCGCCAGCCGTTCGGCCATGTCCTGGTAATATTCGGCATGGCCCTTGCCGACATCGGAGCGGGTCATGCGCACCTCGGCGCCCAGGGCCCGCAGATGGAAGATCTTCTCCTGGGCCATCTTGTCGGGGATGACCAGGATCAGGCGATAGCCCTTCTGCGAGGCGACGAGGGCGAGGCCGAGGCCCGTATTGCCCGCGGTCGCCTCCACCAGCGTGCCGCCGGGCTGCAGGCGTCCATCGCGCTCCGCCGCCTCGATCATCGACAGCGCGATGCGGTCCTTGATCGAGCCGCCGGGATTCTGGTTCTCCAGCTTCAGGAACAGGCGGCAGGGGCCGGCATCGAGGCGGGTGACCTCGACGAGGGGCGTATTGCCGATCATCTCCAGAACGTTCTTGAAAGCGGTCATCTCGTCCTTCCGCGTTCGGTTGAATACACCTCATTCGTCATCCCCGCGAAAGCGGGGATCCAGGGCCATGGATCTCGCTGGTCGCCCTGGATTCCCGCTTTCGCGGGAATGACGGCGGGAAGCAAAGCGAATCTCGATGCGAACAATACCGCCCTAATGATCTGTGCTGCGCGAGAGATTGCTCAAGAGGCGGGTGGGAAAGCCATCGGCTTCCAGCACGCCGACGATCTCGCGATAATGCTCGGGGTTGCGGGTCTCGATGACGGCATCGATATCCGCGCGCTTGGGCGGCAGGTCGTTGAACATCCGCTGGTGATGGATCTCGATGATGTTGCCGCCGCTGTCGCCCACCAGCTTGGCCAGCCGGCCCAGCACGCCGGGCGCGTCGGAGATGCCGATGCGCAGGGTCACCATGCGGCCCTCGCGCACCATGCCGCGCATCAGCACCTGGGCCAGCATGCGCGAATCGATATTGCCGCCGCAGATGATGATGCCGACGCGCCGGTCCTTGAAGCGCTCGGGATGGGCGATCATGGCGGCGAGGCCCGCCGCTCCGGCGCCCTCGGCCACCAGCTTCTGCTGATCGGCCAGGATCTGCACGGCGCGCTCCAGCGCATCCTCCTCCACCAGCAGCAGCTCCTCGACCAGCCGGCCGATGATCTCCTGGGTCAGCTTGCCCGGGGATTTGACGGCGATGCCCTCGGCCAGGGTCAACCCGCCATTGGCCGGGCGCCAGATTGCGGATCGCGTGATGCATGGAGGGGTAGAGGGCGGCCTCGACGCCCACCATGCGGATTCCGGGCTTCAGGCTCGTAGCGGCGATGGCGATGCCCGACAATATGCCGCCGCCGCCGATGGGAACGACGATGGTGTCGAGGTCGGGGAAATCCGCCAGCAGCTCCAGCCCGATGGTGCCCTGGCCCGCCACGATCAGCGGATCGTCATAGGGGTGGACGAAGGTCAGGTTCTCCGCGCGCGGCGCGCTCGCGGGCGAAGACGGCGGCGGCATCGATGCTGTCGCCCTCCAGCAGCACCCGGGCGCCGAAGCTGGCGGTGCGCTCGACCTTGTTGAAGGGCGTGCCCTTGGGCATGACGATCGTCGCTGGGATGCCCAGGCGCTGGGCGTGATAGGCGACCCCCTGGGCATGATTGCCGGCGGACATGGCGATGACGCCGGCGGCCTTGGCCTCGGCGTCGAGGCTGGCGAGCTTGTTATAGGCGCCGCGATCCTTGAAGGAGCCGGTGAATTGCTGGCTCTCGAGCTTGAGCACGATCTCCCGCGCGCCCATGGCCTCCGCCAGGCGGGGGGCCGGCACGGCGGGAGTGCGCACGACATGGCCGGCGATCACGGCGGCGGCGCGGCGGATATCGTCGAGGGTCACGCTCATGGCCGCACCTCCGGCAGAAGCTGCAGGCGATTGCTCGCGGTCCCGGTCATCTCCACATATTGCCCGTCCCGCCACAGCGGGGCGAAATCGGCATAGTGACCGGAGACCGGATTGCCGGATTGGCCGCCGGCGATCACGAAGCGGGAGCGGTCGAGCGCCGCCAGGTCGAAGATGGCGCGCAGGCTGGCGCCATGGATATCGTCGAAACGGGCGCCCGTCGAATCCTCCACCCGCGGACTCGCGCGGTTCAGCGTGTAGTTGTCGCCGTCCGTGGGCAGAGCGAGATCGAACCATTCGGCGAGCAGCGGGATGTGCGACAGGAACGCATTGGGGAAATGCGCGCGATGGGCATCGCCCCAGCGCCAGCGGCTGCGGTCGGCGCCATAGGCCGCGGTCAGCGCGGCCATGGCTTGGCTATGGGCAAGGCGGATATCGGCGGCGCAATCCTCGATCGCCGGCGTTTTCGGATCATCGCAGAGCGCCGCGGCGGGACCACCCTTCAGGGCTTCGATGAGAAGCGGGGCATCCCAGAACCAGACATCCCCGAAATTCTTGCCGAGGCGGGTATCGAGCATCACATGGGCGAGGGCGCGCAGCCAGGCGGTGAAGATCAAGGGCTCCGGCGCATCGCGGTCCATGGTGAAGTCCCAGGCGGCCAGCGCCGGCTCCGGCTGCTTGGCCAGCAGCAAAGGCACCAGCTCCTGCGCCGCCGGCGAGAGGCTATCCATCTGCATCGCGGCCATGCTGTCGAGCGTATGGCGGGGGGTCGTCGTCACCAGCTGGCGGATGCGCCGGATGCGATAGTCGAAGTCGAACTTGCCGCCGATGAAATAGGGATAGTCGGGCGCCATGGTGCGATTGTTGGCGGTGGCGAGATAGCCCTCCGGCGGGTTCTTTCCCTGGGGCAGCCCATCGAAGGGTATGACGCCCACCCAATCATGGACGCCCTCGGTCCCGGCGACCGGCATCTGGCTCTGGTCGGCGACCCGGGCACGGATCGGAATCCGCCCCGCCATGATGTAGCCGATATTGCCGGCATCGTCGGCGAAGACGGCGTTCTGGGCCGGGGAGTCGAAATTGCGCAGCGCGTCGCGAAACTGGCTCGCCGTCTGCGCCCGGTTCATCTCGAGCAGCGCCAGGCCCGTTCCGTCATCGAGCCGCAGGCCCGTCCAGGCCAGCGCATAGCCGCGATGCTGGGCGGGATCGACATCCATCAGCGGACCATGGCGCGTCGACTGGACCTCGATGGTCACGGGCTTTTCACCCTTCACCCGGATCACCTCCTGCCGGCGGATCAGGGGGCGGGGGCCGTCGGGCGTGGCATATTGCCCGCCGTCGAGCAGGGTCTCGACGAAGAGGTCCTGGGTATCGGCATAGGCCGTGGTGAAGCCCCAGGCGACATGGTCATTGCGGCCGATGACGACGACCGGCACGCCCGGCGCCGTCGCCCCCGCAAGGACGCGACCCTCGAACTCGATCCGGGCGAGATACCAGGTGCTGGGAAGGTTGAGCCCGAGATGCGGGTCATTGGCCAGCAGGGGCTTGCCGCTGGCCGTGAGCCGGCCGGCGATCACCCAGTTGTTGGAGGCGCCCATGGCGGGCATCCCCGGCAGATCCTCGCGCTGCGACAGGCGCTGGGCCGCCGGAAAGATCCATTGCATATCCTGAGGCGAGAGGCGGGTCGACATGAGCTGGCGCAGTTGCTCATCGTCGAAGTTGGTGGAAAGCCACAAGGCCATCAGCCGGCCCCAGACGATGCTGTCGGCGGGGCGCCAAGGCTCGGGGTGATAACTCAGCGCCATGAACTCCGCCGGCAGCAGGCTGTCGCGCCGGGCGAGGAAGGCGTTGACGCCGTTGGCATAGGCCTGGAACAGGGCCTGCGCATCGGCGGGGAGATTGCGGTAATTGGCCTCGGCCACGCGATAGAGGCCGAGCTTGCGCATGAACCGGTCGGTATCCAGCGTCCCCGCACCCAGCACCTCGGAGAGCCGGCCGGCGCCCAGCCGGCGCATCAGATCCATCTGGAACAGGCGATCCTGGGCATGGGCGAAGCCCATGGCGAAGGCCGCGTCGGCCTCGCTGCTTGCCCGGACGGTCACCACCCCCATGGCGTCCCGGCCGATCTCGACCGGCGCCTTGGTCCCGGTCACCCGGATGATCCCGTTCTGGCGTGGCAGGGTCTGCTCCAGCAGCATGCCCACCCCGGCGACCAGCAGCAGGAGGATCATGCCCAGCCAGAGCAGGAGACGGCCGATGCGGAAGCCCAGCGTGTCTCTCTTCATGGCAAAGGCGCGGCCTCGATGCGAAGACCCTGCGGCAGCTTGGCCGCCGCGATGTCGAGCGCGTCCGCCGTGACGGGAATGGTCAGGATGTTGTTGCGGGTCAGACGCAGGACGATCGCAAATCCGCCGATGGCCTTGGGATCCTTCTTGCCGTCGGCGGGCCAGAGGGTGAGGGAGGGCGCCTGCTCCGGCTTGCCGTTCTCCTGCAGCACGACCGCCGCCTCGCCCATGAAGGCCTCGATGGCCTCGTCGCCGCTGCCGGTGGCGATGAGGCGATAGCGGGCCAGGGGCTTCTCGGGCGAGGCATAGGTGAGCAGGCCGACCACGTCGTGACGGCCGGCGAAGGCCGTGGGATCGGTCGCGGAATAGGCGGCATGGAAGGCAATCAGGCGCAGGAGGCCGCCGCTGTTGGGGACATCGAGCACGGCCCAGGGCTCCGGCGCCCCGGAATCGGTCCGGTTGTCGCCGGTCGCCGAGAACAGCCGCCGGCCGCTGTAGAGATTGAAGACCGAGAAACTGTCCCGGGCGCCGCAGCAGCCGGATTGGCGGACGAGGAAGACGGACTGGTTATGGGCCGCCTCGCCGGCATTGCCGGGCTCGCGGAGGCTCCACAGCTGCTTGCGGCCGCCGCCCGCGAGCGCCCAGGCCGTGGCTTCGACCGTCGCGGCGGTGAAGCCCTCCGCATCGTCGCGCTGGGTGGTATCGGTGGTGATCTCCAGCATCAGCCGCGTCGGCCCCTCGGCCCCGAAGTGCCAGCGCGAATCGAAGACGAAGGCGCGATTGACGATATGGGCCCCGAGGGCCGTGTCGGCCGGCTGGACCTCGATGCTGGAGACGCCCTGATCGGCGGTCTGTCCCATGGCACTTGCGCCGAGAAGCAGGATCGGGAGGACGAGGATCGGTGAGACGAGCTTCATCGAAAGTCCCGAGGGGCCATGGGCGGAGGGAGAGAAAAGCCCTTCCGCCGTCGCCGGTCAATGGAGAGGCGGCATCGTCCCGTCCATGCTAGCGTCGGGACGCTTGGGTTTCCACGCTGGGAGGAGGGCGCAGGATGAGCCAGGAAGCGCAAGACACCGAAAGCGAGGAACGCCGGGTCCTGGCCATGGCGGCCACCGGCTACCAGCCCTATGACCTGGACGGGCCGCTCCAGCCCGACATCACCTGGCAGCCCATCAGCTTCGACCGGGCGAGCCAGCAGGGCAGCTATGTCATGCGCATGGCCCCCGGCGCCCGCACGGTGCCCCACCGCCATCCCGGCTATGAGGATTTCCTGATCCTGGAGGGGGAGCTGACCGACAGCGACGGCCGGGTCCTGCGCCAGGGCGATTTCGTCAGCTACCGGCCCGGCAGCTTCCACAACTCCTGGACCGACACCGGCTGCGTCATCGCCGTCTTCGAATGGCAGCCGAAGCCCGGCTGACGGCGAAAGCGCCTTTGTCGCAGCCCTACGCTAAATCGTTGATTTTCCGCCAAACAGGCTGTAAACGGCCCCCGGCACTATGCCGAAAGCCGTCGAACCATAACCCCGTGATGACCCATCTCGATCAGCTCGAATCCCAGAGCGTCTACATCCTGCGCGAAGCCTTCAACCGCATCGATCGCCTGGCCATGCTCTGGTCCATGGGCAAGGACAGCAATGTCATTGTCTGGCTCGCCCGCAAGGCCTTCTTCGGCCATGTGCCCTTCCCGGCGGTGCATGTCGATACCGGCAAGAAATTCCCGGAGATGTATGCCTTCCGCGAGCGCTATGCGGCGGAGTGGAAGCTGAACCTCCTGCGCGAGGATTGCCCGCCCTTCGAGATGACCGATCCGACCCTGCCGACGGCCGCCCGCTGGGGGGAGCGCAAGACCCTGGGCCTGCGGGACACGATCGAGAAATACGGCTTCAAGGGCATCATCACCGGCATCCGGCGCGACGAGGAGGGCCTCCGGTCCAAGGAGCGCGTCTTCAGCCCGCGCGGCGACAGCGGGCAGTGGGATTTCCGCGATCAGCCGCCGGAATTCTGGGACTATTTCAACACCGATCTGCCGGCCGGCACGCATCTGCGCGTCCATCCCCTGCTGCATTGGACCGAGCGCGATATCTGGCGCTACATCCGCCGCGAGGGGATTCCCCTGGTCGATCTCTATTTCGCCAAGAACGGCAAGCGCTACCGCTCGCTGGGCGATATGGACATCACCTTTCCCATGGACAGCACGGCCGCGACGGTGGACGACATCATCGCCGAGCTTGACGCCACCACGGCGCCGGAGCGGGCCGGACGCGCCATGGACCGCGAAACCGAGGACGCCTTCGAGCGCCTGCGCGCCACAGGATACATGTGATGACCGGCGCCCCCGCCAGCCCGGGCCTCGGGCTCGAACCCATGCGCGTCGTCATCGTCGGCCATGTCGACCATGGCAAATCGACCCTGGTCGGCCGCCTCGTCTATGACACCGGCTCGCTGCCCGACGGCAAGCTGGAGGCCATCAAGGCCATGTGCGAGCGCCGCGGAATGCCCTTCGAATGGGCCTTCCTCATGGACGCCTTCCAGTCCGAGCGCGATCAGGGCATCACCATCGACACCGCCCAGATCTGGCTGCATAGCGCGACCCGCGACTACGTCATCATCGACGCGCCCGGCCATCGCGAATTCATCAAGAACATGATCACCGGGGCCGCGAGCGCCGAGGCCGCCTTGCTGATGATCGACGCCAGCCATGGCATTCAGCAGCAATCGCGCCTGCACGGTTTCCTGTTGAACCTGCTCGGCATCCGGCAGGTGGCGGTCGTGGTCAACAAGATGGATCTCGTCGGCTATTCCGCGAGCCATTTCGAGGAGATCCGCCGCACCTATACCCAGTATCTCACGGGCTTCGGCGCGCGGGCGGATTTCGTCGTGCCGATCTCCGCGCGCGACGGCGACAACCTCGTCAGCCGCGCCGCCTCGATGCCCTGGTACGAGGGGCCGACCCTGATGGAGGCGCTCGAGACCTTCCGGCCGGCACGCCGGCCCGTCGAGCTGCCGCTGCGCCTGCCGATCCAGGATGTCTACAAATTCGATGAGCGGCGCATCATCGTCGGGCGCATCGAAAGCGGCCATCTCGCGGTGGGCGACCGGCTGACCTTCTCGCCCAGCGGCAAGAGCGCCGAGATCCGGACGATCGAAGGTTGGAGCCGGCCGGCACCCGCTCTCCAGGCGCTGGCGGGGGAAGCCGTCGGCATCACCCTGGACGAGCAGATCTTCATCGAGCGCGGCGAGGTCGCGACCCAGGCCGACAACCTGCCGATCCTGACCAATGTCTTTCGCGGCCGGCTGATCTGGCTGGGCCATGAGCCCCTGCGCCAGGGAGTCGAATACCGCCTGAAGCTGGGAACCCGCGAGGTCGCCGTCACCGCGCAACGCATCGAGCGCGTCTTCGACGCCGACGATCTGAGCGTGCGCGAGGCCAACGAGGTGCCGCGCCACGGCATCGCCGATGTCATCCTGCGCAGCCGCGCCATGCTGGCGCTCGACGAGGCGGGGACGATCGCGCGCACCGGGCGTTTCGTGCTGACCGACGGGCACAATATCCTCGCCGGCGGCCTGATCGACATGAAGGGCTATCCCGACCAGCGGGAGAGCATGACGGTGCGCTCCAGCAATCTGCTGCGCGTTGCCCATGCGGTGACGGTCTCGGCGCGCCAGCTCCGTAACGGCCATCGCGGCGGCGTCCTCTGGTTCACCGGCCTCTCGGGCGCGGGCAAGTCGACCATCGCCATGGAGGTGGAGAACCGCCTCTTCCAGAAGGGCTACATGGTCTATGTGCTGGACGGCGACAACGTCCGCTACGGCCTCAATGCCGATCTCACCTTCTCGCCCCAGGACCGCGCCGAGAACATCCGCCGGATCGGCGAGGTGGCCTCGCTCTTCGCCGATGCCGGCATGATCGCCATCACCGCCTTCATCTCGCCCTACCGCGCCGACCGCCAGCGCGCCCGGACCGCGGGCAAGGACGCCTTCCACGAGATCTATGTGAAGGCCGATGTCTCGACCTGCGAAAGCCGCGATCCCAAGGGTCTCTACAAGAAGGCGCGGAGCGGCGAGATCCAGCAATTCACCGGCATCTCTGCGCCCTATGAGGAGCCCGAGGCCGCCGAGCTCGTGGTCGACACGACGGCGCTTCCCATCGAGGAAAGCGTTCGCGCCGTCGTCGATTATGTGGAGCGCAATTTCACCTTCAGCGAGTCGCCGGCGTAGAGAAGGCGCCACTCTCTCGCCTCGTCATTCCCGCGAACGCGGGAATGACGATAGAGGGACGGAGTGCGCCTTTAATCTTCTCGCCCGATCGCCCGCGCGAACACGGCCGGGTCGACATTGCCGCCGGAGATGACGATGCCGATCTTGCGGCCCTTGCAGTCGAGCTTGCCGCTGAGCAAGGCGGCGAGGCAGACGGCGCCGCTGGGCTCGATTACCAGCTTCAACGCCCGGAAAGCGAAGGCCATGGCGGTCAGCACTTCCTCGTCGGTGACGGCGAAGCCGCCGGCCAGCAGCCGGTCGTTGAGGGCGAAGGTGAGTTCGCCCGGCATGGGCGAAAGCAGCCCGTCGCAAAGCGAGGCCACGGACGTATCTGCAGGCAACCGGCGATGGGCGGCCAGCGAGCGTGTCGTATCGTCATAGCCGGCGGGCTCGCAGGCATAGACGGGCAGGGACGGCCAGCCTGCCTTCAGGGCCAGGCTCGAGCCGGAAATGAGGCCGCCGCCGCCCGCGGGAATCAAGACGGCGTCGAGATCGACGCCGCGGGCCCTGGACTGGCGATAGATCTCGCGCCCCACCGTGCCCTGGCCGGCGATGATGTCGGGATCGTCAAAGGGCCGCACGATGGCGGCACCGCGATCCGTGGCGAGCTTGTCGGCGATCGCCTCGCGATCCTCTCGCACACGGTCGTAGAGCACGACCTCGGCGCCATAGCCGCGGGTATTGGCGAGCTTGATGGCCGGGGCGTCCGAGGGCATCACGATTACGGCCTTGATGCCCAGCAGGGCTGCCGCCGCCGCCACGCCCTGGGCATGATTGCCCGAGGAGAAGGCGACCACCCCGCCGCGCGCACCCTTTTGCTCCACCAGCCGCTTCAGCTTGTTATAGGCGCCCCGGAACTTGAAGGAGCCGGTACGCTGCAGGGATTCTGGCTTCAGGAAGATGCGCCCGCCCAACCGCTCGTTGAGGGCGGGGGATTCCAACAACGGGGTCTCCACCGCCTTGTCGGCGATGCGCTGGGCCGCGGCCTCGACATCGGCGGCGGTGGGAAGGGTCTCAGATTCGAGCGAAGAAATCATCGAGGGCAAGGATCGACTCCTTTTCGTCGAGAGCGGGGACGTGGCCAACACCAGGTATCACGGCGTGCAGCAGATCAGGCTTCTCCCGGGCCATGCGGTCGAAGGTCGCCTGACTTAGCACATCGGACAGGCCGCCGCGCAACGCCAGCACCGGCCGCTTGCCCAGCCCCCTGAACATCGGCCAGAGATCGGGATAGCGCGCCTGGCTGGCGCCCAGGGCGCGGGCCAGCGCGATGTCCCAATCGAAATGCAGCAGCCCGTCGTCGCCGCGGCGATAGGTGCCCTCGGCCAGGCGCTGCCAGGCCGCTTCGGTCTGGAACGAGAGGCTGGGAAAGAGCTCGCGCATGTCGGCAATGGCGGCGTCGTAGTCGGGGTGAGGGCGGTCGGCGCCGATATAGGTCAGGATGCGCCGATAGCCCTCGGGATCCACATCGGGGCCGATATCGTTCAGAACCGCGCCGGCGAGGCAGGTCGGGCGGTAGGCAGCCAGCCCCATGGTCAGCAGCCCGCCCATGGAGGTGCCGACGGCGACGATCTTGGGCGCATCGGCCACCGCCAGGAGGTCGAAGATATCGCTGATATAGGTCTCCGGCCGGTAGTTGCGCCAATCGGGATCGCGGGCCGACAGGCCGCGGCCGCGATAATCCATGGCCAGCACCCGGCGTCGGGGGGCGAGGCGAAGGGCGAAATCGTGGAAATCCCGTGAGTTCCGCGTCAACCCCGGCAGGCAGAGCACGGGGATCCGCTCGGAACCCTCGGTGTGCTGATCGGGGCCATATTCGCGGTAGTAGAGCTCGATCCCGTCCTGGGCGTGGAAGCGCCGCTCGCGATAGCCCTGGCCATCGAAGGCGATGGCCGCGCCGGCGCCGGCGTCATCCTTCAAGGATTGCCCCGGCGGATCAGATCCTGCTGCAGGGACTGCGCCACCTGCACTTGGCCCAGGCGGTGGCGATAGACCTGGAGGTTTTCCAGCACACGCTGCACGTAGTTGCGGGTCTCGGAGAACGGGATCGTCTCGATCCAGTCAACGACATCGACGCCGCGATCGCGCGGATCGCCATAGAGGCTGAACCACCCGCCCACCCGGTCTGGTCCGGCGTTGTAGGCGGCGATGGCGAGGACATAGGAGCCGTCGAAATGATCGATCACCTCCTCCAGATAGGCCCGGCCGAGGCGCATATTGTAGTCGGCACTCTGCGTCAGATCCTGTTTGCGGTACGGAACCTTTAGCTTCTTGGCCACATGCTTGGCCGTCGTCGGCATGAGCTGCATCAGGCCCAGCGCCCCGGCCGGGCTGGAGGCCGCAAGCTGGAAGGCGCTCTCCTGACGGATGATGGCGAGCGTCAGAGCCGGCTCCGGCCCCGGGCCGGCGGGCACGCTGCGCAAGGGGTAGAGGTATTCGATGAGATCGACGCCCTTGTCGCGGGCGATCTTGGCCACCATCACCGCATAGTCGTCGCGATTCAGCTCGCGGGCGAGATCGGCGATCATGCGCAGGGTCACGGGATCGCTGGTGCCGTCGGCCATGAATTTCAGGAAGGGACGCGCCCGATCGTCCTGATCCAGCTGACCCAGCATGCGCACCGCCCGCACCAGCTCGCGCTGCCCGAAGGCCGCACTCTCGGCCGCGGTGGGGCGGGGCATCGGCTCGAACTTAAGCGCGTCGGCGAGGCCGATGCGCGAGGCGGCAAGCTGGCCGTAATAGGCGGTCTGGTTGGTGGCGGCCGCCTTGTACCAGTTCTGGGCCGTCGCCATGTCGCCCATCTCCTCGGCCGCGCGCCCTGCCCAATAGGCGCCCCGCGCCTTGCTGATGGTGGTGCCGACCCCGGTATAGAGGGTCGTGAAATGGTCATAGGCGACCTTGTAATCGTCGAGGAACCGGAGGGCGATCCAGCCCGCCAGCCATTCCCCCTCGGCGAAGGTCGTGCCCTCGGTGGCGCCGTAGCCATTGGCGATGCGATAGCCGAGGGAGACGTCGCCCCTGAGCGCCGCCCGGCGCGCCGCATCCTGGATCTCCGGCCACATGAGGTCGGGCCGGGCGATATCGGCCGGCGGGGGATCGAGGATGGCGCCGGCACCGGCGTAGTCCTGCAGCTTGCGCCGGCTGCGGGCGAGCTCATAGACGAGCCCGGCATCGCGCTGCAGCGACTTGGGCACGGCGCCTACCAGCCCCGGGGCCGAGGAATCGCCCTGCCAGAGCGCGATGCGCGCCTCGGCCAAGGCGCGATGGCCATCGTCGACGAGGGGCATGATCTGGCGCGCTGCCGTCTCGTCATGGGACCAGAGGACACGGTCGAGTTGCGCAAGATTGTCCGTGGCCTTGAGATAGCTGGCGAACTCGGCGTAGAAGGCCTCCTCGTCCTGGTCGCGGTCGAAGTTCTTGTCGCGCCAGGCCGTGCGCAGCATGTCCGCCGCATTGACCCCCTGGCCCTGCTGGATGAGCGCGCGGGCCAGAGCGGCCGCGCCATAGGCCGTCACCGGCGGGCGGCCGTTGAACCAGGCCTGGACGGCCTGGGGCGACATGTCGTCGGGCAGGTTCCGTTCCGCCATGGATTGCAGCGTGATCTGATAGGGCCAATCGGGATTGGCCTGCATGAAGGCGCTGATCTCGGTGAAAGAGCGCCCGACACCCGGCCGGATCAGGTCGAGCCACTCGATCACCTTGGCCGGCAGGGGATTCTTCGCCATGCCGGCGAGCTGATGGGCCTCGTCCCACTTGCCCTTCTCGACCGAATTGAAGGCCATGCGGTAGATCGCCTGGTCGCCGGCCGACAGCATCTCGGCGCTGGCAGGACGAGTCGCGGCAAAGGCCGCGGTGGCCGCCAGCAGCAGGAATGCCAATATTCGCCGAATGCGCACGGGTGGTTCCTCGATTCTGCCGTTAAGATAGCGGAAATTGCCCTCCCCACGCCATGCTTGCAAGGTCGACAGCAGGTTATCCTTAGTTTAGAAGCCGCTCGCCATATCCTGGAGGCACCGTGGACAGACAATTCGACGACGTGCGCAGCATGGTCCAGGCCCTGCGGCCGAGCTACCCCGTCTATTGCCTGCGGCCCCATGTCATCCGCCAGACGGCCCAGCGCTTCCTCGAGCTATTCCCGGGCCGCGTGCTCTACGCCGTCAAATGCAACCCCCATCCCAGCGTGCTCAGCGCCCTCTACGACGCCGGGATCCGCCATTTCGACACGGCCTCCCTGCCCGAGATCGCCCTCATCCGCGAGCGGTTCCACGATGCCGGTGTCTATTTCATGCATCCCGTGAAGTCGCGGGCGGTGATCCATGCCGCGGCTCAGATCTACAATGTCGATACCTTCGTCGTCGATCACGAGAAGGAGTTGGCCAAGGTCGTCGACGAGACCGGCGGCGGGGAAGGGGTCTGCATCGTCGTGCGACTCGAGACGCCGCCGGTCGAAGGCACCTTCTTCCATCTCTCGGCCAAGTTCGGCGCCAAGCCCGCCGATGCCGCACAGCTTCTGCGGGCGGCCAGCGCCAATGGCTGTCAGGTCGGCCTCGCCTTTCATGTCGGCTCGCAATGCCTGGTTCCCGGTGCCTATCGCGATGCACTGAGGATCGTCGGCGAGACCATGGAGGCCGCCCGGACGCCGCTGCACATCCTCGACGTCGGCGGCGGCTTCCCCGCCACCTATGTCGGCAGCTACGCCCCGCCGCTCGAGGATTTCATGACCGCGATCGAAGCGGGGGTGAAGGATCTGAAACTGCGCCGCGACTGCATTCTGATGTGCGAGCCGGGCCGCGGCCTGGTCGCCCATGCCATCTCAATTGTCGCCCAGGTCCAGCTGCGCAAGGGCAACCAGCTCTACATCAATGACGGGATCTACGGCTCTTTCGACGAGATGGTGGTGGCGAAGATCCGCCTTCCGGCCCGCATGGTACGCCTCGATGGGGATTCCACGGCCTCGGTCGAGCCCTTCATCCTGAACGGCCCGACCTGCGATTCCCTCGACGTGCTGCCGGGCACCTTCGATCTTCCGGCCGATATCGACGATGGCGACTGGATCGAGATCGACCGGATGGGGGCCTATTCCAACGCGACGGCGACCCATTTCAACGGCTTCCACCCGGAAACGCTGATCGTCACCAATGATCAGCCGATGGCCGCGGGCTGAGCCCGCCGGAAAAGGTCCAGGCTGGTATAGACGATGACCGTGCCGAGCACGATGGCGCCGCCCAGGATCGCCTGAAGGCCCGGGTCCTCCGCGAAGAAGACAAAGACCCAGATCGGCGCGGCGACGCTTTCGATGACGGAGAGCAGCGCGCTCTCGGCCGCGGGAATGAGGCGTACGCCATAGGTGAACAGCAGCATCCCGCCCGCAAGCTGGAAGGCGCCGAAGCCCGCCAGGCAGAGAAGATCATGGGTATCGATATCGAAGGGCGTTCGCTGCGAGAGCGTCAGGACGGACAGGCTGAGAATCGTAGAGAAGACGGTCGCCAGGCACGAGGCCGGCAGCATCTGGACGCCGCGGTGATAGCGCGTGACGACCACGGCCCCGCCATAGAACAGGGCGATGGCGAAGCCCAGGAGGTTGCCGAGAAGGGAGCCCCCGCCGACGGCATTGGCCACCATGACATAGACCCCGAAGGCCGAGACCAGCATGGCGATCCAGGTCCTGAGACTGGGCCGCTCGCCCATCAGCAGAAAGCCGAGCAGCGCTGCGACGAAGGGCGCCAGGCTCTGCAGGATCATGGTATTGGCGACGGAGGTGAGGAGCACCGCCGGCACATAGCTGCTGGAGGCGCCGCAGAAGCAGAGCCCCATGATGACCCCCGGCCAGCCCACGGCGCGGAAATGCTCGAAGGTCCGCTTGCGCTTGCGAATCGCGAGGAACAAGAACATGGTCGCGAAACCGAAAACGGACCGCCAGAATATCGTCGTCCAGGGATCCGTATGGACCGCCCTTATGAAAAGGCCGCCCGTACTCCACCAGAGCGCAGCCCCGGCCACCAACGCCACGCCCAGGTGACGGGCCGAAGCCTGCTTCATCTGGAGAGCGTCCGAAGCGCGATGCGAAAGACAGATCGGGACATGCGATGTGTGGGCGATTAGGCCGGGGGCAATTCTCAGATGGGCTCCCCGTAGCATGAGCGCCGTCGGAATGTCCACGGACGCCATTGGGCACGCCCCCGGGCGCGCCATCCCGCGCCAAGGCTCGATCAAGGGGCTTTCGCGTTCCGGCTTCCATCGCATGGCCTATGTCGCCTGGGGCCAGCCCAACGATCTGCCGCCGGTCATCTGCGTCCACGGCCTCACCCGCAACGGCCGCGACTTCGACCGGCTGGCGGAGGCGCTGGCGCCCGATCGCTATGTGGTCTGCCCCGATGTGGTGGGGCGGGGTCAGAGCGATTGGCTCAGGGATCCGGCCGGCTATGCCTTGCCGCAATACTGCGCCGATCTGACGGCGCTGATGGCTCATCTCGGCGCCGAGCAGGTCGATTGGCTCGGCACCTCCATGGGTGGGCTGATCGGCATGACTCTGGCCGCCCAGCCGGGGACGCCGATCCGCCGTCTGGTCCTCAACGATGTCGGGCCGTTCATTCCGCGCCAGGCGCTGGGACGGATCGGCGACTATGTCGGCAAGGATCCGCGCTTTGCGGATCTGACGAGCCTCGAGGCCTATCTGCGGCTGATCCATGCGCGGGTCGGCGTAATGGACGACGCGGCCTGGCAGCATTTCGCCGAATTCGGGCATCGCCGGCTTCCGGACGGCAGCTTTGGCCTCGCCTATGACCCGGCCATCGCCGCCGCTTTTGCCGCCGGGCCGGCTGGGGATGTCGATCTGACCCGGATCTGGAAGGCGATCACCTGTCCCGTGCTGCTGCTCCGCGGTGCGGAGTCCGACCTTCTCCTGGCCGAGACCGCCCAGATGATGACGGCGAAGGCGGAACTCGTCGAATTTCCCGGCATCGGCCACTGGCCGCCCCTGATGATGCCGGCGCAGATCGAGACCGTGCGCGGATGGCTGACGCGGCCTTAAGCTTTCCGCGCTTTCGCAGCCGCCTGCCGTGGTGGGGTCGCGACCTGCAGACCCTGCGGAACTACATCGTCAGCATCGAATCCTCCTTGGCGCCCTATCCGGCAGAGCGGGTCGAATTCCCCATGACCGATGGCGACCGGCTGCTGGCGAGCCTGCATCGCCCGGCCGAGGATCTGGGCCGGCCGCTGGTGGTATTGATCCACGGCCTGACGGGGTCGGAGGACAGCGCCTATATCCGCGCCAGCGCCCTCCATTTCCTGGATCAGGGCTATCGCGTGCTGCGCCTCAACCTGCGCGGCGCGGGCCCCTCGAAGGGCGTCTGCCGCTCGCGCTACCACGCGGGGCGCAGCGACGATCTGCGCCAGGTCCTGGGCCAGATGGACGGGCGGCTGGCGGGCAAGGGTCTGCTGCTGGTGGGATATTCCTTGGGCGGCAATCTGCTGCTGAAATATCTGGGCGAGGCGGGGCGGCGCGCGATCGTCCGGGGCGCCGTCAGCATTTCCGCCCCCATCGACCTCGACGCCGCGCGGCGCAGCATCATGCGGCGGCGTAACCGGCTCTATCACCGCCATATCGTCTCCGGGCTCAAGCTGGAATCGGAGAGCCTCGAGCTCACGGCAGCGCAGCGCCGGATCCTGGCCGAGGTGGAGACCGTGTTCGATTTCGACGACCGCATCCTGGCACCGCTCATGGGTTTCGCCGATGCGCTGGACTACTACCGCCGCTCCATGGCCTTGCCCTTGCTGCCGGAGATCCGCGTGCCGACCCTGGTGATCCATGCCCGCAACGATCCCTGGATTCCCTTCCGCAGCTATCGCGACTTCGACTGGGCGAGCAATCCGCGGCTGATCCCGCTGCTGCCGGCGACCGGCGGCCATGTCGGCTTCCATGGCCGCGGCAGCCGCGTGCCCTGGCATGACCGCAGCATGGCCCTGTTCTTCGGACGTCTGGGGTAGCGCTGCCTTCCCGTCGCCCTTTATCTCGCTTCCCGGGGCGAGGGAAATAGAGAGACGGGCGAGGGGAAGAGCGGGAGCGGGATGCCTCAGCCGGACGGCGTGCCGCGTGCGATTCCGAGTTCCAGATCGAGGATGGTGATCGAGGTGCCGTCGCTATAAGCGGTGGAATCCAGCTCCTTGGTCACATGGACCGCCATGCCGCTGGCATCGTCATAGCCGCGGGCCGTCACGCTGGTCGAGCGGGCGAGGGCCTCGATCATCGTCAACACCTGATTCGGGTCGAAGATGCGCGTGGTTTCGATCGGCTTGGCATCGACCCCGCGGAGCAGGAGGATCGGCTTGCGTTTCGGCGAGACCACGATGCGTCCCGTGACGGGATCGAAGCTGTCCCCGTCATTGAGGAGGCTGAGGGTGAAATCCTCGAGATGCTTGACGTTCACCGCATTGCCCCGCCGGATCAGGGCGACGCTGCTCTGGCCGATGACGCGCCAGAGCCCGCCATTGCCGGGCACGATCACCGCAGTCGATTCGTCGATGCCGACGCCCACGGGCTCCTTGGTGTCGGCAAGCGCATAGAGATGCCGGCCGATCAGGCCGCGGGTGAAGAAATGCGCATCGATCAGCACGCCATGGACGAAGACATAGCCCGGCGCCTCGAAGATCGTCCCCTGGGTCAGTGCCTCGACGCTGCTCTCCCCACCGCAGTCGCAGAGTGTCAGATCGCCCACGATCATGGTTCCCGTGCCGGTGCCGGCGATCACGGCGCCGTTCTGCTCGAAGCGCCGGCGGATGATCTTGAGCGCGCTGCTGTCAGCGGCGTTGGGGCGGAGCGCGCTGGAGAGCACGATGGGATCGCCGGTATTGATGAAATAGCCCGTGCAGCTTTCCAGCGCTTCGAGGACGCGGGCCTGCTGGGAGCTGGTGGCGGTGAGATTGACGGTCAGCATCTTGAAGCCGCCGATGCCATCGAACTTGTGATAGGCGTCGCCGCCGCCCTTGGATCCGGGATCGATCAGGCAGACCACGGGTTTGGTGCCGGCGAGTGCCACGGTCATCTCGCTCGCCTCGTCGAGATAGTCGCCGCCGCCTTCGAGAATCAAGGTGCCGCGCCCCGCGATCTGGGGCACCGGTTTTGCGGGCGGGGCGTCGCGCGTCGGGACCTCATAGACCGGCCCGCTGGAGACGATGATGCGAAGACCATCATCGGGCGGCGGTCCGCCGCAGGACGCCAGGGCGATCGCCACCGCGAGCAAGGCCGCGGCGGAACCGGAACGGGCCATGCGCGTCAGCCGGACTTCAGGCGCCGTGCCACCTCGACGGCCGCGTAGGTCAGGATTCCATCTGCCCCGGCGCGCTTGAAGGCCAGCAGGGTTTCCAGCATCGCCTGCTCGCCGTCGATCCAGCCGCGCTCGCCCGCGCCCTTCAACATCGCGTATTCGCCGCTCACCTGATAGACGAAGGTCGGCAGGCGGAAGGCCTCCTTCACGCGATGAACGATGTCCAGATAGGGCAGGCCCGGCTTCACCATCACCATATCGGCCCCTTCAGCGATATCGAGGGCGACCTCGCGCAGCGCCTCGTCGCCATTGGACGGATCCATCTGATAGGTGCGCTTGTCGCCCTTGAGAGCCTTCTTCGAGCCGATGGCGTCGCGGAAGGGGCCATAGAAGGCCGAGGCATATTTCGCCGCATAGGAGAGGATCTTCACCTCTGAATGGCCGGCCCCGTCGAGGGCATCGCGCAGCCGGGCGACCCGGCCATCCATCATGTCCGAGGGTGCTACCACATCGACCCCGGCCTCCGCTTCGCCCAGCGCCTGGCGGCAGAGCACTTCGATGGTCTCGTCGTTCAGGATCCGCTCGCCGGAAAGAAGCCCGTCATGGCCATGGGTCGTATAGGGATCGAGCGCGACGTCGCAGATGACGCCGAGGCCGGGCAAGGCCTGCTTCACGGCTCGGATGGCGCGGTTGCAGAGATTGTCCGGCCGGCAGGCTTCGGCGCCGTCCTCGCCCTTCAGCGCCGGCGGCACCACCGGGAAGATCGCGATCGCCGGCACGCCGAGCTCGGCCGCCTCGCCCGCGGAATCGATCAGCGCCTCGATGGAGAGGCGTTCGACACCGGGCATGCTGGGCAGCGTCTCGCGCGCCTCGCCACCTTCCTGAACGAAGACGGGCCAGATCAGGTCCGACGCGTGCAGGCGGTTCTCTGCGACCAGACGGCGGATCCAGTCATGGCTGCGATTTCGCCGGAGGCGCAGGCGCGGGTAGTGACCGATATGGGTGACATCGCCCGGCGGAGAATTTCCGCGGGCGTCTTTATGATTTCGCGGCATGGCGTGCGGAGCCTAGCATGCGGCTAGACGTGGGCAAAGCCGAGGGCGTGGATGGGCGGCAGATGCCCGGCGAGAAGCTTCCAGCTCTCGCCCTGATCCTGAGACAGCCAGAGATGGCCGCTGGTGGAACCCATCGCGAGGGATTCGCCTGGCTCGTCGATGGCCAGCGCATGGCGCAGGACGAGATCATAGGCATGGCGCTGCGGCAATCCGTCGCGAAGAACATCGAAGCTTTCGCCACCGTTGGTGGTGCGGGCGACCACGAGCGCGCCATCGGGGGGAATGCGGCATTCGTCCTTGACCGCCGGCACGAACCAGGCGCGTTTCGGATCCTCGGGATGGACGGCCACGGCGAAGCCGAATTTGCTCGGCCGGATGGCGGTGACTTCCTGCCAGGAGGCCGCTCCGTCGGTCGAGCGGAAGACGCCATTGTGATGCTGCGCCCAGAAACTCCGGGGCGCACCCCGGCATTGGACCATCTGATGCACGTCCTGGATCGCCGGGTCCTCGGCCCGGTCCGGCGGCATGAACTCCGCATACATGCCGGCCGAGGTCACGCGCCAGGATTCTCCGGCATCCTCCGATTGCCAGACACCGCCGCAGGAGACCGCGAGCGCCAGCCGCCGGGGGTCTCGGGGATCGATGCAGAGGGAATGTACCGCCGGGGCGTCATTGCCGCCGCCGATCCAGGCGGTGCGCTTCGGGTGGTTCCAGAGACTTTCCACTAGCGCCCAGCTCTCGCCGTCATGGACGGAGCGGAACAGGCCGCCGCCGATGGTGCCGGCCCAGAGCGTGCCATCGGGTCCCGCGGCGAGAGTCCAGATCTCGAGCACGCTGGGCCCGTCCTTGTCGTCACCGGCTGGATCGCCCATGGGCGGGAAGGCGGGGCAGGCGATCTCGCGCCACGAGGCGCCGCGATCCTCGGATAGATGCAGCTTGGCGCCGAAATGCCCGAGCTTGAGCGCGGCATAGAGCCGGCCGCTGTGCGGATCGTGATAGGCGAGGGAGACAGAATCGCCGAGAAAGGCCGTGCGGCGAATCTCCCAACCGGCGCCCTCGCGTTCGAGCAGGAAAAGACCCTTGCGGGTGGAGACGCACAGAAGCTCGCTCATCTCAGCCTCCGGAGAGCGCTTGCATCACATAGATCTCATCGCCCTCGACGAGCGGTGCCTCCAGCCTCGCTTGCTGGCCGTTCAGATAGAGCACCACATGCCGGCGTAGCCGCGACTGGTCGTCCAAAACATAGCCCCGGAGCCGGGGATTGCCGGCGAAGGCCGCGGCAAGAGCCTCGGCCACCGTCTCTCCCTCGGCATGCAGGACGGGGCAGGGGAGATGCCGGCGGAGGTTCGCAGTGAAGGCGATGCGCACCATCGGGCGGATGGTAGCCCCGGCTGCGCTGCCGCACAACGCAGGCCGGCGGTCGTTACTGCCTCAGTTTGAGAAGCGACCGGCTACTCACCGGCCTCGGATTTCAAACTGGGACAGTACCCGACGTTCCAGATGGGGCCATTAGGCGGGCCGGCGGGGACGCCGGCCCGCCTTGAAATCTACTCCGCGGCCTTGGCAACCTTGCCCGTGGCCTTCAGCGCCTGGTCGAGATCGGCCAGGATGTCGTCGATATGCTCCAGCCCCACCGCCAGGCGCACATAGCCGTCCGAGACGCCGGTCGCGAGCTGCTCGTCGGCCGAGAGCTGGGAATGGGTGGTGGTCGCCGGATGGATGGCGAGGCTGCGCGTGTCGCCGATATTGGCGACGTGATAGAAGAGTTGCAGGGCATCGATGAACCGCCGCCCGGCTTCGCGTCCGCCGGCAAGCTCGAAACCCACCAACCCGCCGAGACCGCCCCTCAGATAGGTCTCCGCCCGGCGCTTCTGCTCGCCGGTCCACAGGCTCGGATGGATGATGCGCGTGATCCCCGGCTGCTTCTTCAGAAAATCGACCACCGCCTGGGTGTTGCGCGAATGCTCGCGGATGCGCAAAGGCAGCGTCTCCAACCCCTGAAGGAAGAGGAAGGCATTGAAGGGGCTCATCGCCGAGCCCAGATCGCGCAGCAGGGTCACCCGCGCCTTGATGATATAGGCGATCGGTCCCAGCGGCTTGACGGCCTGAGTCCAGACCGCGCCGTGATAGCTGGGATCGGGGGTATTCAGGAGCGGGAAGCGCTCGGCATGCTTCTCCCAGTCGAAATTGCCGCCGTCGACGATGACGCCGCCGATGGAGGTGCCATGGCCGCCGATGTATTTCGTGGTCGAATAGACCACCACCGCGGCGCCATGGGCCAACGGCTTGCAGAGCACCGGAGCTGCGGTGTTGTCGACGACGAGCGGCACCCCCAGGCGGCGGCCGATATCGGCCACTTCCTTGATCGGGAAGACATGCAGCTTGGGATTGGGCAAGGTCTCGGCGTAATAGGCTCGGGTCTTGGCGTCCGTCGCCCGCTCGAAATTCTGCGGATCGGTGGGGTCGACGAAACGCACCTCGAGGCCCTGATCCTTCAGCGTATTGGCGAAGAGATTCCAGGTACCGCCGTAGAGGTCGGTGGAGCTGACGATATTGTCGCCGGCGCGGGCGATGTTCTGGAGCGCGAAGGCCGAGGCGGCCTGGCCCGAGGCGAGGGCCAATGCTGCGACGCCGCCCTCGAGCTGGGCGATGCGCTCCTCCAGCACCGCCGTGGTCGGATTCATGATCCGCGTATAGATGTTGCCCAGCTCCTTCAGGGCAAAGAGGTTCGCGGCATGCTCCGTATCGCGGAACTGATAGGAGGTCGTCTGATAGATCGGCACCGCCACCGCGCCCGTCGCGGGATCGGCGCGCCAGCCGGCGTGCAGGACGATGGTTTCGGGATTCGTGCTCTTCACGGTCATAGTCGCTTTCCCCTCAGGCGGTGGTGTCGGGTGGCCGTCGTTATCGGTTAGCCCTCAGGCGGCCACGGGATGGCGAGCGGCGTTATGCACCAGCTCGAGCTTGGTCGGTGTGACATTGCGCAGAATGTCCAGCACCGGGCAGTGCAGGTCGACGGTCGCCTTGAGGCGCTCGATGTCCTGAGGGCTGGCGGGGCTGTCGATCTCCACCGTGGCGCGGATATCGCGGAAGCCCGGGCGGACCCCATCCTCCACGGCGAAGAAGCCGCGCAGATCCAGCCGCCCTTCGACCTTCACGGCGACATGGTTCAGGGGAATGCCGAGGCTCTCGGCGTAGAGGCGGTAGGTGATCTCCTGGCAGGCGCCGAGCGCGGCCAGCACCAGCTCGATGGGATTGGGGCCGGCATCGCTGCCGCCGAGCGCCTGCGGCTCGTCGAGGGTAAGGCGGAAATCGCGGATCGCCGCCTCGCTGCGCAGCCCCGTCAGCTGACGCGTCGCCGCGGCGAAGGTTGCGGCGCCCTCGGTGGGATTCTGCCGCAAGCTGCTCTGGGTGGTGTCGAATATGTCCTTCAGATTGGTCGCCATCAGACCCTCCATTCGCTCTCTCGTGGGGGGCCACACGATGGTTAAGACGCTTTAGCGTTTGATGACGCGGCGCAAGCTGCCCCTCAAATCCCGCGGGTCCGTCGCGTTCCGGTGGACCAGCCCGGTAAACAAAAAACCGCCTCAGCTAAGCTGGGCGGTTCAAGACCGTCGCTTTAGCTGCATTTATAAGGCGCCCGCAAGCTGAAGGCTTCAAATCGGCGCCACGATTTACATACGCCTGAGCGTGCCCTTCGTCAAGAGGCCCGGGCGCATTTCTCTGCAGCCGGCAGCGCCAGCAATTTGGCCGCGACAAAGCCGCGACCTCTGGCTAGGTTTTTTTCGTCGCGAGGAGGAGCCCGATATCGCCATGAGCCTGACGCCGATCCTGCTGGCCGATGCCGCCGTCGCGGGGGCCATCGTGGTGCTGACCCCCGGTCCCGCGGTCATCGCCTTCCTCGGCATCGGCGCGCCCCAGGGGCGGCGCGAAGGCGCCAAATTCCTGATCGGCCATCTCGTCGGCGACCTCCTCTGGTCGAGCCTGGCCCTGGTGGCTCTCGTCGGAGCCAAGCTGGTGGCGCCTTGGGTCTTCAACGCGCTCGCAACCTTCTGCGGGCTCTATCTCGCCTATCTCGGCGCGCGCAGCCTCTTCGCCCGGCGCAGCGCCTCAGGCACGACCATGATGCAGTCGCGCCGCCCGATGCTGCGCGGCCTCACCTTCGGCCTCTCCAATCCCAAGAGCTATCCGGTGACGCTCGCCGTCTTCACCGCGCTTCTCGCCGGACAGCTCGCCGATTTCAATTTGGGCCAGGCGCCGCCGCTGCTGGCCAGCTGCTTTGCCGGCTTCATCGCCGCCGATGTCATCCTTGTATGGCTCGTGGGCGTGGGGCCGGTGCGCCGCTTCTACCGCCGGCACGAGATCTGGATCATCCGCGCCACGGGCGTGATGTTCCTCGGCTTCGCCGCCAATGCGCTCTGGCATGCTTGGGAGGGCTGGTCGGCGGAGGCGCGGGGGTAGGGGAGGGCAGCGCTCGCGCTCGCCGCCTGTTCTTCTATCCCTAGCTGAAGGCCTGAATACCCGTCTGCGCGCGACCCAGGATGAGGGCGTGCACGTCATGGGTGCCCTCATAGGTGTTAACCGCCTCCAGATTCATCACATGGCGGATCACATGATATTCGTCGGAGATGCCGTTGCCGCCATGCATGTCGCGGGCCATGCGCGCGATGTCCAGCGCCTTGCCGCAGCTGTTGCGCTTCAGCAGGGAGATCATCTCCGGTGCTGCGCGATCCTCGTCCTTGAGATGGGCGAGGCGCAGGCAGGATTGCAGGCCGAGCGTGATCTCGGTCTGCATATCGGCAAGCTTCTTCTGGATCAGCTGATTGGCCGCGAGCGGGCGGCCGAACTGCTTGCGGTTCAGCGTGTACTCGCGGGCCGCATGCCAGCAGAACTCGGCCGCGCCCAACGCGCCCCAGGCAATGCCGAAGCGGGCGTTGTTGAGGCAGCCGAAGGGGCCTTTGAGACCGCTGACATTGGGCAGCAGATTCTCCTCGGGGATCTCCACATCCTCCATGACGATCTGCCCGGTGACCGAGGCGCGCAGCGAGAACTTGCCTTCGATCTTCGGCGCCGAGAGTCCCTTCATGCCCTTCTCGAGGATGAAGCCGCGGATGGCGCCGGATTCATCCTTGGCCCAGACGACGAAGACATCGGCGACCGGGGAATTGGTGATCCAGGTCTTGTTGCCCCTCAGGACATAGCCCCCCGCCGTCTTGCGCGCCCGCGTTATCATGCCGCCGGGGTCGGAGCCGTGGTCCGGCTCGGTCAGGCCGAAGCAGCCGATGATCTCGCCGGTGGCCAGACGCGGCAGATAGCGCTGGCGCTGCGCCTCGGTCCCATAGGCGTAGATGGGATACATGACGAGGCTGGACTGCACGCTCATGGCGGAGCGATAGCCGCTGTCGACGCGCTCGACCTCGCGCGCCACTAGCCCGTAGCAGACGTAGTTCACCCCGGCGCAGCCATAACCCTCGATGGTGGAGCCGAGGAGGCCCAGCGCCCCCAGCTCGGTCATGATGGTCCGGTCGAAATATTCGTGCCGGTTCGCCTCCAGCACCCGGGGCATCAGATTTTCCTGGCAATACTGGCGCGCCGTGTCACGCACCAGCCGCTCCTCCTCGGTCAGCTGATCCTCCAGGAGAAGCGGATCTTCCCATTTAAATTCGGCGCGCGTGGCACCCTTGCGCGGCGATACGGTGGCAGCAGCTTGCGACATGAGAAGGGGGCTCCTTCGCCCGCGGACAGGGATGATGGACAACCCTAGTCCATGTTCGCAGGAAGGGAAAGGCGAGCCGGCCTGCTAGAAAGGGTTCTCGGCGGCCGCCCGGCGCCGCTGGTGGTAGCGGCGCATCTTGGCGCGGCTGCCGCAGACCTCCATCTCGCACCAGCGCCGCTTGCCGTTGCGCGTCTTGTCGAGAAAGAGCCAGCCGCAGCCCTCGCCGGGGCAGAACTTGACGCGATCCAGATCCGGGCCGGTGAGAAGCTCGGCGGCGGAGCGGGCGATGGACCAGAGGATGCGCATCGGCTGAGGCTCGTCATCGGGCCAGCCCCAGGCGAAGCCCTCGGCCGCAGGGCGAATGCCGGCGGCGGCCATGGCCTCCGACAAGGTACGGTTCAGCGGCTGCAGCGAAGACGCCGGCGCGCCTTGCGAGGCGATGACCGCCCGGAACAGGGCATAGATCGCTTCGCGCAGCTCGAGCGCGCGGCTGAGCGTCTCGTCGCCGGCATGCTCGGCGCTGCGCTCCAGCGCGCGGCGGTAGGGGGCGTCGATCACACCGGCATGCTCCGCCCAGGCCAGGAGATGCTCCCATTGCCTGAGATGCTCCTGGCGCATCGGCGTGCCGCGGCCGCTGGAGGTGTTGGTGAAATTGAGGCAGAGCGCATCGGCGACCAGATCGAGGGTCGCGGCCCGGCTCGGAAGCTCATCTGCGGTCTTTGTCGGTTGCGCTTTCAAGTCTTACCGCCTAAAGTTATTTTGATGGTAACACTACAATGGCGGGGAGGCCAGGGCGGAAGGGGCAGGGGATCAGCTCTCCTGCTGGCTCTCGTGTCTGCGCTGCTCTGTCTCGCCGCGGCGCCGCTTGCCCAGGCAGCCCAGGATGTGCCGGCGGCGATCGCGCGCTGCCAGGAGCTGGTGTTCGGCTTCGACGAGCATCCCGGCCCGATCCAAAGCGACGTGCAGGGCAATCCGGACAAGGTTCTGGGCGTGCGCCTCACCTGGAAGCGCAGCGATGGCGATCATCCCGAAGATTGGATCATCTGCTGGTTCCTGCCGATCTCCCAGACCAACGGTCTCTGGCAGATCGACGAGCTCCAGACCAAGAACCACGGGATGATGATCCGCTACGACGTCCAGCAGCTCTACAAGATGCTCTGGCTGCGCACCCACGACAACACCAAGCCCGCCGCACCCGCGGCGGTCACGGCCCCGACCTGGATTGCGCACCTGCTCTATCTGCTGCAGCAGACGATCAACGGCATCACCATCGGCTGCCTCTACGCGCTGCTCGCGGTCGCCTTCAATCTGATATACGGCATCGTCCGCTTCATCAATCTCGCCTTCGGCGAGCTCTATATGATCGGTGCCTTCGCCACATATCTGGCCTATGCCGTGACGATCCATCTCGGCGGCAGCTTCACGTTGCTGCCGATCCTGGCGACGGCGGCCTATGTCATCGTGACCGGCGCGCTCGCCGGATGGACCACGAATCATCTCGTCTTCTCGCGCATGCGGGCGAGCGCATCGACGGTCCCGCTCATCGCCTCCATCGCTCTGGCGATCCTCATCAGCAATACCGTGCTGATCCTGCAGGGACCGAAGACCCGATGGATGCCGCAGTATCAGCATTCCGCCTGGCGCATCATCGAGGGGCTCGGCTACGACGTCTATCTGCGCAAGGGGCATGTCTTCGTCGGCATCGGCACGGCCTGCATCGCGGCATTCCTCTGGTGGGTCGCGCGGCGCTCCAACCTCGGGCGCAGCTATCGCGCCTGCGCGCAGGATCCCAAGATGGCGGCCCTCGTCGGCGTCGACGTGCGCGGCACCATTGGCCTCAGCTTCGCCCTCAGCGGGGCGCTGACCGGGGCGGCCGGGCTGTTCGAAGCCCTGCAGTACAACGCCGTCGATTTCCATATGGGCTTCATCGTCGCCATCAAGGCGCTGACCGCCGCCCTTCTCGGTGGAATCGGTTCAGTGCCCGGCGCGTTGGCCGGGGGATTCATCCTGGCGGGGATCGAAACTTATGCGGGTACGATGCTGGGCTTCGAGTGGCGGGATATCGTGGTATTCGGCGTGCTGGCGCTGGTTCTGGTCTTCCGGCCGGCGGGGATCTTCGGCACCTTAAGGTTGATGCCGGCCGATGAGCGGCCGTGATCGAGGCTTGATGACGGCCAATGAACGGCCTGGGGGGCAGGGGTTTGGAATGGATGTTCGGGGGACTTGCGGGGCGCTAATAGCTCAATTAGGGTCGCGCTAACGAAATGGCGGCGAAATTGAGTTGTCGAACGGTACTGATGCGACAGGCGAGGCCGAACGGCCAGGTTCATCCGGGGAATTCAGGCCCGGCGCCAGGGATGTGCGCCGGGAGAATCCTGCTTTGCGACCGGCTGCAGGCCTCGCAAATTGGGGGCTCCGGGGCTCTCGCCGCGACTGCCGGATCGCCCGGCGCCTGAAGGACAATGATAGGGGGACGATGGCACTCTTCATTCAGCAGTTGATCAACGGGATCACGCTCGGCTCCATCTACGGCCTTATCGCCATCGGCTATACGATGGTCTACGGCATCATCGGCATGATCAACTTCGCCCATGGCGACATCTACATGATCGGCGCCTTCAACGCGCTGATCGCCTTCCTGGTTCTCGGCGTCATCGGCGTCACCTGGGTGCCTCTCTCCCTCCTGCTGGTTCTTGTCCTCGCCGTGGTCGTCACCGCGGTCTATGGCTGGACCGTGGAGCGCGTGGCCTATCGTCCGTTGCGGGGCTCGACGCGACTGGCGCCGCTGATCTCCGCCATCGGCATGTCGATTTTCTTGGAGAACTATGTCCAGCTCCTGCAGGGCGCCCGCAACAAGCCCATGACCAACATGCTGAGCGGCGGGTTCCGCCTGATGAGCCAGGACGGATTCAATGTCGAGGTCCGCTACCTGCAGATCGGCATCGTCGCCCTCACCATTGTCCTGATGGTAGGATTCACGCTGCTGATTACCCGCACGGCGCTGGGGCGCGCCCAGCGCGCGACGGAGCAGGACCGGCGGATGGCAGCGCTGCTCGGCGTCAATGTCGACCGCACCATCTCGCTCACCTTCGTCATCGGCGCAGCACTCGCCGCCGTCGCCGGCATGATGGTGCTGCTCTATTACGGCCAGATCGATTTCTTCATCGGCTTCCTGGTCGGCATCAAGGCCTTCACCGCCGCGGTTCTCGGCGGCATCGGCTCCTTGCCCGGGGCCATGCTGGGCGGGCTGCTGATCGGGCTGATCGAGGTCATGTGGTCCGGCTATTTCTCGGTCGACTACAAGGATGTCGCGGCCTTCGGCATCCTGGTCACGGTGCTCATCTTCCGACCTACCGGCCTGCTGGGCAGACCGGATCTCGAGAAGGTGTAGCCGATGGCCAGCGCAGTCGCCGTCGTCGACTATCGCGAATTCACCAAGCGCGCCCTCGTCGCCGGATTCGTCACCCTGGTTCTTGCCAGCCTGCTGGTCGGCATCGAAGCGGTCAGCACCGTCAGCGGGCTCCACGTCGCAACTCGTTACCGGGCGGTATTCTGCGCCTCGATCGGGGTGGCGATCGTTTATTTCCTGATGGAGATGCTGAAGGCGGGGCGGACTCTGGTGCCGCTGGTCGTCAGCCTCGCCATGATCGTTCTCTTCGCCGTGCTCGAATGGGCGAGGGCCGAGGGCCTGCCGCTGGGCGATCAGCTGCCCTTCGATTCCTGGGTGGTGAATTGGGGCGTGATGCTGGTGCCGCTGTCGCTGGCGCTTCGCTCACTCTTTCTCACCCTCAGGCCAGAGGCCAAGACCAGCCGAACCAAGACCGACGCCCGCGAGCACGGCTTCACCGGCTTCTATCTGCGATACAACAAGGTCTTCGGCCTGATCCTGATCGTGCTCGCCATCGGCTTTCCCTTCATGCCCTTTGCCGACCGGCGCCTCGTCGATGTGGCAACCTTGGTGCTGACCTACGTCATGCTGGGATGGGGCCTCAACATCGTGGTCGGTCTCGCCGGGCTCCTCGACCTCGGCTACGTCGCCTTCTATGCGGTGGGCGCCTACAGCTATGCGATGTTCGCGACCCATTTCGATCTCAGCTTCTGGGTCGCGCTGCCGATCGCCGGCGCTCTCGCCGCGAGCTTCGGCATCATGCTGGGCTTCCCGGTACTGCGCCTGCGCGGCGACTATCTCGCCATCGTCACCCTCGGTTTCGGCGAGATGATCCGCATCATCCTCACCAACTGGTGGTGGTTCACCGGTGGCCCCAACGGCATCAACGACGTACCACGGCCAAGCCTGTTCGGTCTGCTGTTCGAGCGCACCGCCCCGCCAGGGCGGGAGACCTTCGCCCAGTTCTTCGATATCCCCTATACGCCGAGCCAGCGGGTGTTCTTCCTCTATTTCGTCATCCTGGTCTTCGCGCTCTTCACCAATCTATTCACGCTCCGCCTGCGGCGCCTGCCTATCAGCCGGGCCTGGGAAGCGCTGCGGGAGGATGAGACCGCCTGCCGGGCACTGGGCATCAACCCGCGCAACACGAAGCTGACCGCTTTTGCCATCGGCGCCATGTTCGCCGGCATGGCGGGCTCCTTCTTCGCTGCGCGCCAGGGCTTCGTCAGCCCCGAGAGCTTCGTCTTCATCGAATCCGCCGTGATCCTGGCGATCGTCGTCCTCGGCGGCCTCGGCACCCAGATCGGCGTGGTGCTGGCGGCCATCGTTCTCATCGGCCTGCCCGAATTCTTCCGCGACCTGCAGGACTACCGCATGCTCGTCTTCGGCATCGGCATGGTGCTGATCATGATCTGGCGGCCGGGTGGCTTGCTCTCGCACCGCGATCCGACGATCTTCCTCCATCGCGGGAAGGCGAAATCGTGAGCGACACACCGCTGCTCGCGGTCGAGCATCTGACCATGCGCTTCGGCGGCCTGGTGGCCGTCGACGACATCTCCTTCGAGGCCCCGAACGGGCAGATCACCGGGGTGATCGGCCCCAATGGCGCCGGGAAGACGACGGTCTTCAACTGCCTGACCGGCTTCTACAAGCCGACGGTGGGACGGCTCTCCCTGAACGGATCGCGCGGGCATTTCCTGCTGGAGCAGATGGACGGCTACCGCATCTCCCAGCTCGCCGGCGTCGCCCGCACCTTCCAGAACATCCGTCTCTTCACCGGCATGTCGGTGCTGGAGAATTTGATCGTCGCCCAGCACAACAAGCTGATGCGCGCTTCGGGCTATACCTTCACCGGCCTGATCGGCCTGCCGGGCTATCGCCGCGCCGAGCGCGAGGCGGTGGAGAAGTCGCGGATGTGGCTCGACAAGGTCGGCCTCACCGCCATGGCCGATTGGGATGCCGGCAATCTGCCCTATGGCGGCCAGCGCCGCCTGGAGATCGCGCGCGCCATGTGCACCGACCCGGTCCTGCTTTGCCTGGACGAGCCGGCGGCCGGGCTGAACGCGCGGGAATTGGCAGAGCTCAATCAACTCCTGCTCTCGATCCGCGACGAGCAGAAGATCGGCATCCTGCTCATCGAACATGACATGTCGGTCGTGATGCAGATCTCCGACCACATCGTCGTCCTCGACTACGGACGCAAGATCGCCGACGGCACGCCGGAGAAAATCCGCAACGATCCCAACGTCATCCGCGCCTATCTCGGCGAGGAGGAGGGGGAGGACGAGATGGGGCTCGTTGCCGAAGCCACGGGGGGCCCGACCTAACCATGGCCGAGCTTCTCGAGATCTCCGGCGTCCATACCTTCTATGGCCATATCGAGGCGCTGCACGGCGTCGACATCACTATCCGCAAGGGCGAGATCGTGACCTTGATCGGCGCCAATGGCGCCGGCAAATCGACGCTGCTGATGACCATCTGCGGCACGCCCCAGGCGCGCATGGGCAGCGTGCGCTTCGACGGCACCGACATCACGCGCCTGCCCACCTTCGAGATTATGCGCAAGGGCATCGCCCAGTCCCCCGAGGGGCGGCGCATCTTCCCGCGCATGAGCGTGATGGAGAATCTCCAGATGGGGGCGGTGACGGCCGACCCCGCGCATTTCGATGCCGATCTCGACCGGGTCATGACGCTGTTTCCGATCCTGCGCCAGCGCCAGGCCCAGCGCGGCGGCACGCTCTCGGGCGGCGAGCAGCAGATGCTGGCGATCGCGCGCGCCCTCATGAGCCGGCCGCGCCTGCTCCTGCTCGACGAGCCCTCCCTTGGCCTGGCGCCCCTGATCGTCAAGCAGATCTTTGGCGTGATCCGCGAGATCAACCAGCAGCAGGGGGTGACGGTGTTCCTGGTCGAGCAGAACGCCTTCCATGCGCTCCGCCTCGCCCATCGGGGCTATGTCATGGTCAACGGCCAGATCGCGCTTTCGGGCAGCGGCAAGGAGCTGCTGGCCAATCCTGAGGTGAGGGCCGCCTATCTCGAAGGCGGACACACGTGAGGCAGAGGGAAGGGCGATGACACTCTCGGTCCTGTTGCTCACCATCATCATGTTCGGCGGCGGTGGCTTCCTCATGGGCCAGGCGCTGGGGGAGACCTGGCGGCCCTGGTGGCAGATCCTGCCCTATGGCGCCATGCTGGCCATCGGGAACCAGTATCTGGGCTTCGCCTTGTTCCACGGCCCGTTCTTCGTCGACAGCTTCTTCCCCAACGCCAATGCGCCGCTGGGGGTCGCGATCCTCGCCTATCTCTTCGAGGCGGCGGTCATCATCGCCTTCGGCCTGCTGGCCTTCCGCCTCACCCAAGTCCGCAAATTGGTGTCTCAGTATCCCTGGCTTTACGAGCGCCGCGGACCTTTTGCCTGGAAGGATAAAATACCGCAGGCACAAGGAGGTAAGTAAAGGGCTTGGAGCGGCAAGTCAGCTATTGTGCCGAAAAAGGCCCGTGCTAGAATAAGCCATCCAGATCGAGGTCCATTGCGAGATCAAATCATGGGCCGAGATCGAAACACGGATTGCCGCCGTCCGGCGGCATGAAAATCAACTAGGAGCCACAGGGAGTCTACGAATGCGTAAATTTGCACTACCAGTCATCGCTGCCGCGGCATTCGCCGCCGCGCTCAGCGTTCCGGCCGCCAAGGCCGCCGACATCAACATCGCGACGGCCGGCCCGATGACGGGCGAATATGCGGCCTTCGGCGAGCAGATGAAGCGCGGCGCCCAGCAGGCGGTCCAGGACATCAACTCCAAGGGCGGCGTCGCGGGCAAGAACCTCGCCCTCAGCATCGGCGACGACCAGTGCGATCCCAAGCAGGCGGTCGCCGTCGCTAACGTCTTCGTCTCCAAGGGCGTCGTCTTCGTCGCCGGCCATTTCTGCTCGGGCTCATCGATCCCGGCCTCCTCGGTCTATCATGACGAGGGCATCCTGCAGATGACCCCGGCCTCGACCAATCCGAAGCTCACCGACGATGCAGCGGCCAAGGGCTGGGACACCGTCTTCCGCACCTGCGGCCGTGACGACCAGCAGGGTTCTTACGCCGGCGCCTGGATTGCCGAGCATTTCAAGGGCAAGAACGTCGCCGTCATCGACGACAAGTCGACCTATGGTAAGGGCCTCGCCGACCTGACCCGCGCCGCCATGAACAAGGCGGGCATGAAGGAAGTGGTGAACGACGAGATCACCGCCGGTGAGAAGGACTATTCGGCGCTGGTCAGCAAGCTGAAGGCGGCGAATGTCGACGTCATCTACTTCGGGGGCTATCACCCCGAGGCGGCGCTGATCATCAAGCAGTCGCGCGAACAGGGCCTGAATGCCCAGCTGCTCTCGGGTGACTCGCTGAACACCCAGGAGTTCGCCACGCTCGCCGGCGACGCTGCCAATGGCGTGATGTTCACCAATGCCGCCGAGGCCCGCAACCTGCCCTCGGCCAAGTCGGTGGTGGAGGAGTTCCGCAAGAACGGCTTCGAGCCGGAGGGCTACACCCTCAGCACCTATGCCGCGATCCAGGCCTATGCGCATGGCGGTTGCCAAGGCCGGCACGACGGATCCGGAGAAGGTTGCGGCGACCCTTCGCTCGCAGCCCTGGGAGACGATCATCGGCAAGCTCGCCTTCGACGCCAAGGGCGACCTGACTTCCTCGACCTATGTCTGGTACGTCTTCAAGGATGGCAAGTACAGCGAAGCCGGCATGTAAGAACCCGGCCTTATCTGCGACTGGCGGGCCCGGCACCCATGGTGCCGGGCCCGTTTCATTTTACGGCGCTGGAAGACTAGATATATTGTAACTTCCATGGCTTGTGGTGGGTTGTTGCCGCGGGGCGACATATGGTAGTTGTTGCGGCCAAGCTGCCGTCAACTGCCATGGCCGAGCCCTAGGGTATCACCCCAAAGACCAGGAAAGAGCCAAAGCGATGAACTCGACCTCGACCGGCACTGGTGCCATGCCCGGCTTCTTCGCCGCCCATCTCGCCGAGCGCGATCCGGAGGTCTTCAAGGCCATCGGGCAGGAGCTGCATCGGCAGCAGGACCAGATCGAGCTGATCGCCTCGGAGAACATCGTCTCCCGCGCGGTCCTCGAGGCCCAGGGTTCGGTGCTGACCAACAAATATGCCGAGGGCTATCCGGGCCGGCGCTACTACGGCGGCTGCGAGTTCGTCGATGTCGCCGAGGCGCTGGCCATCGAACGTGCCAAGAAGCTCTTCGCCTGCAATTTCGCCAATGTGCAGCCCCATTCCGGCGCCCAGGCCAATCAGGCGGTCTTCTTCGCCCTGCTGCAGCCCGGCGACACCTTCATGGGGCTGAACCTCGCCGCGGGCGGGCATCTGACCCATGGCTCGCCGGTCAACCAGTCGGGCAAATGGTTCAAGGTGGTGCCCTATAGCGTCCGGCGCGAGGATCAGCGCGTCGATATGGACGAGGTCGAGCGCCTGGCGAAGGAGCACAAGCCGAAGCTCATCCTGGCGGGCGGCTCGGCCTATCCGCGCTTCTGGGATTTCGAGCGCTTCCGCCAGATCGCCGATTCCGTCGGGGCCTATTTCATGGTCGACATGGCCCATTTCGCCGGGCTGGTGGCGGGCGGCGTCCATCCGAGCCCGCTGCCCCATGCCCATGTGGTGACGACCACGACCCATAAGACGCTGCGCGGGCCCCGCGGCGGCATGATCCTCGCCATGGACGAGGATATCGGCAAGAAGATCAATTCCTCGGTCTTCCCCGGGCTGCAGGGCGGTCCGCTGATGCATGTCATCGCCGCCAAGGCGGTCGCCTTCGGCGAGGCGCTCCTGCCCGAGTTCAAGCGCTATTCGGCCGCGGTGGTGGAGAACGCCAAGGTGCTGGCCGAGACTCTGGTGGCCGGCGGCTTCGCCATCACCACCGGGGGGACAGACAATCATCTGATGCTGGTGGATCTCAGGCCCAAGAAGCTGACCGGCAAGGGCTCGGAGCACAGCCTCGAGGAGGCGGGCATCACCTGCAACAAGAACGGCATACCCTTCGATCCGGAGAAGCCGGCGATCACCTCGGGCGTGCGTCTCGGCACGCCGGCGGCCACCACCCGCGGCTTCGGCACGGCTGAGTTCCGCAAGGTGGGCGAGCTCATCCAGCGCGTGCTGGACGGTTTGGCGAAAAGCAATTCCACCGATAATTCCGCGGTCGAGCGCGAGGTCCGCGCCGAAGTGGAGGCGCTCTGCCGCCAGTTTCCGATCTATGACGGTCCGCGTTAGGACCGGAATCAGGCCTTCAGGGGAGGGGGGCTGACCATGCGCTGTCCGTTCTGCGGCAATGAAGACACCCAGGTAAAGGATTCCCGGCCGACGGACGACAACGCCGCGATCCGGCGCCGGCGCCAATGCCCCAATTGCGGCGCCCGCTTCACCACTTTCGAGCGGGTCCAGTTGCGCGAGCTCACCGTCGTCAAGACGACGGGCCAGCGCGAACCCTTCGACCGCGACAAGCTGATGCGCTCGATGCAGATCTCGCTGCGCAAACGCCCCGTCGATTCCGACCGGCTCGAGCGCGTGGTCAACGGCATCGTGCGCCGGCTGGAAAGCTCGGGCGAGAGCGAGATCCCCACTTCCGTCATCGGCGAGATGGTGATGGACGCGCTGCACGGCCTCGACAAGGTCGCCTATGTGCGCTTTGCCTCGGTCTATCGCAATTTCCGCGAGGCCAAGGATTTCGAGGAATTCGTGGGCAAGATCGGTGGCGATCGCGACAACGACTGAGCCCCGGCCCGACGACGCCGGGCATATGCGCGCGGCCCTCGCCTTGGCGCGCCGCGCCCTGGGCCGGAGCTGGCCCAATCCCGCCGTCGGCTGCGTCCTGGTCCGCGAGGGACGGGTCGTGGGCCGCGGCTGGACCCAGCCCGGCGGACGGCCCCATGCCGAAACCGAAGCGCTTCGCCGCGCCGGCGAGGCGGCAAGGGGGGCCACGGCCTATGTCACGCTCGAGCCCTGCAGCCATTATGGCCAGACCCCGCCCTGCGCCGATGCCCTGACCGCCGCCGGGATAAAGCGCGCCGTCGTCGCCATGGAGGACCCCGATCCCAGGGTCAGCGGCCAGGGCATCGATCGGCTGCAGCGCAGCGGCGTGAGCGTCGCGCTCGGCCTCGGCGAGAGCGAGGCGGCAGAGATCAATGCCGGCTTCTTCCTGCGCATCCGGGAGAACCGCCCGCTGGTAACCCTGAAGCTGGCCATGACCCTGGACGGGCGGATCGCCACCCGCACCGGCGAGAGCCGCTGGATCACCGGCGAGCCCGCCCGGGCGCGGGCCCATCTGCTGCGCGCCCAGCATGACGCCGTGATGGTGGGCAGCGGCACGGTATTGGCCGACGACCCGCTGCTGAATGTCCGCCTGCCCGGCCTGGAACGCCATTCCCCGCTGCGCCTGGTGCTCGACGGGCGCATGCGCCTGCCGCTCACCTCCGCCCTGGTGGTCGGGCGCGCGCCAGACGCCGACCTGGCTCGTGACCCTGGAAGGGGGCGATCGCCGCCGGCGCCGCGCCTATCAGGATTCCGGCGTCGAGGTGATCGAGGTCGCGGCGGGGGAGGCGGGGGCGATCGACCTCAAGCCCATGCTGCAGCATCTGGCGGAACGCGGGCTCACGCGGATTCTGGCCGAAGGCGGGGCACGCCTGGCCGCGGCCCTGCTGCGCGAGCATCTGGCCGACCGCCTGGCCATCTTCCGGGCGCCCAGCCTCATCGGGGGCGACGGGTTGCCCGCCGCCGAAGGCTTCGGCCTCGACCGCCTGGCCGAGCTGCCGCTGTTCCAGCCCCAGGAGACCGTCTGGCTCGGCGCCGACCGCCTGGAGACCTACCGGCGGGCGCATTAGCGATTCCCTGCGGCCGCTCATGCACTTGCAGCACTTCCCTCATGCGCCCGCGCGGGCGTGACGCATGTTCCGCCCCATCGGAACATGCGCTAGCTTACGGCCATGTTCACAGGAATCATCACCGACCTCGGCCGGGTCCGCAGCGTCGCGCCCGGCGGCGTCACCCGGATCGTGCTCGAGACGAGCTACGATACGGCCGGCATCGCGCCCGGCGCCTCGATCGCCTGCAACGGCGCCTGCCTCTCGGTCATCGACAAGGGGCCGGGCTGGTTCGCCGTGGACGCCTCGGCGGAAACCCTGGCCCGGACGACCCTCGGCAGCTGGCAGCCCGGGACCCCGGTCAATCTCGAACGGCCGCTGAAGCTGGGGGATGAGCTGGGGGGCCACCTGGTCTCGGGCCATGTCGACGGCCTGGCCGAGATCATCGACCGCCAGCCGGACGGCGACAGCCTGCGCTTCGAAATCCGCGTGCCGGTGGCGCTCCAGCGCTTTATCGCGCCCAAGGGCTCCGTCACCCTCGACGGGGTCTCCCTCACGGTCAATGAGGTCGACGGTGCCCGCTTCGGCGTCAATGTCATCCCGGTGACCCAGCGCGAGACGAATTTCGGCCGCCTCGCGCCGGCGGCGCGCGTCAACCTGGAAATCGACATGTTGGCGCGCTACCTTGCGCGCCTTATGGACCGTACCCCCGCATGACCAGGCCGCAGCCGGAGCCCTGGCGCCTCACTTTCTCGGAGCTGGTTTCGCCGCCCGCGGACCTCATCGAAGAGGCGCGCAACGGGCGGATGTTCGTGCTGGTCGACGACGAGGATCGCGAGAACGAGGGCGATCTCGTCATTCCCGCGCAGATGGCCACGCCCGAGGCGATCAATTTCATGGCCAAGCATGGGCGCGGGCTGATCTGCCTCGCCCTCACCGGGGACCGGGTGCAGGAGCTCGGCCTGCCGCTGATGTCCTCGAACAATGAATCGCGCCTGCGCACCGCCTTCACCGTCTCCATCGAGGCGCGCGAGGGCATCACCACGGGCATCTCCGCCTCCGACCGGGCGCGCACCATTGCGGTCGCCATCGATCCCAGCAAGGGCCGCGGCGATATCGTGAGTCCGGGCCATGTCTTCCCGCTGGTGGCGCGCAACGGCGGGGTGCTGGTGCGCACCGGCCATACCGAGGCCGCCGTCGATCTCGCGCGGCTGGCGGGGCTGAACCCGTCCGGCGTCATCTGCGAGATCATGAACGACGACGGCACGATGGCCCGGCGCGACGATCTGATCGCCTTCGCCCAGCGCCACGGCCTCAAGATCGGCACCATCGCCGATCTGATCGCCTATCGCCGGCGCCACGACCGCATCGTCGAGCGGGCGATGGAAGGCGATTTCGAAAGCCGCTGGGGCGGCAAATTCCGCATGCATGTCTATGTCAACCAGGTGGCCTATGCCGAGCATATCGCGCTGGTGAAAGGCGATGTGACCACGCCCGGGCCGGTGCTGGTGCGCATGCATGCCCTCAACGTCATGGACGATGTGCTGGCCGACCGCAGCAGCGGGCGTGGCGGCGAGCTGCAATCGGCGATGCGCATGATCGGGGAGACCGGGCGGGGCGTGGTGGTGCTGATCCGCGAGCCTCTGCCCACGAGCCTCTCCGACCGCGTGCGCGCGCGGGTGGGTGGCGGCACGCCGCCCACGGACCAGCTCCGCGACTATGGCGTCGGCGCCCAGATCCTCCTCGATCTCGGCGTGCGCGAGATGATCCTGCTCTCCAATCACCGCAAGAACATCGTCGGGCTCGACGGCTATGGCCTCAGCATCGCGGGCCAGCAGCCGATCGCCCATGAAGGGGACGGCGAATGAGCGCCGCGCCGGCCGTCCCATCGCCTCATATTCTTATCGTCGAGGCCCGTTTCTACGCCGAGATCGCCGATGAGATGCTGAAGGGTGCGGTCCAGACCCTGGAGGGGGCGGGCGCCAGCCATGAGCGGCTCTCGGTCCCCGGCGCCTTCGAGATTCCCGCCGCCATCGCCATGGCGATCGAGGCGCAGCAGACGACGCCGACCCGGCGCGCCTTCGACGGCTTCATCGCGCTGGGCTGCGTCATCCGCGGCGAGACGACCCATTACGATTATGTCTGCGGCGAGAGCGCGCGCGGCCTCATGGATCTTTCCTGCCGGCATCGTATTGCGCTCGGCTACGGCATACTGACCGTGGAGAACGGGAAGCAGGCCTGGGCTCGCGCCCGGATCACGGAGAAGAACAAGGGCGGCGATGCGGCCCTTGCTTGCTTGGCGATGATCAAGCTGAAACGCGACTTCGGACTTCCGGCCCGCTGATGGGCAAGCGGCCCGCGCCCGGCAAGGGACGCAGCACTGCCCGTCTGGCGGCGGTGCAGGCGCTCTATCAGATCGAGCTTTCGGAGGGCGAGGTCGATCAGGTGATCGACGAATTCACCGGCCACCGCCTGGGGGAGAGCATCGAGGGCGAGAAGCTGGCCAAGCCGGATGCGGCCCTCTTCGCCGAGCTGGTGCGCGGGGTCGTCCTCAACCGGCGCGACCTCGACGATATGATCGCGGCGGTGCTGACGGAGGATTGGACCATCGAGCGGCTGGAGATCCTGCTCCGCTGCCTGCTGCGCGCCGGTGCCCATGAGCTGGCCGACCGCCCCGATGTCCCGGCCCGCGTCGTGATCAGCGAATATGTCGATCTGGCCGATGCCTTCTACGGCGAGAAGGAGACGGGGCTGGTCAATGGCGTGCTCGACCGCCTCGCCCGCGAGCTTCGCCCGGCCGAGCTCGCGGTGCCAAATGGATCAGGCCCCAATGGATCAACCAAAACGGGACCGAGCACAGCGACCGGGTGAGTTCGAGCTCATCGCCCGCTACTTCCGGCCCCTGGCCGCGGGGCGGGAAGGGGCGCTCGAACTCACCGATGACGCGGCGCTGATCGATATCCCGCCGGGGCGCCGGCTGGTCGTCACCGCCGATGCGCTGGTCGCGGGCATACATTTCCTGCCCGAAGATCCGCCGGACCTCATCGCCCGCAAGATGCTGCGGGAAAATCTCTCCGATCTCGCGGCCATGGGCGCAGCACCGCTGGCCTATCTCATGACCTGCTGCTTCCCCGCCACCATCGACGAAGCCTGGCTCGCCGGCTTTGCCGCCGGGCTGGCGCAGGATCAGCAGGAATTCGCCATCGCCCTCATAGGCGGCGACACCACGGCGACGCCCGGCCCGCTGACGTTGTCGGTGACCGCCTTCGGTACCGTTGCCACGGGTCAGGAGCTGCGCCGCTCCACCGCCCGCGCCGGCGACCTCGTCGCCGTCAGCGGCACCATCGGCGATGCCGCCCTCGGGCTTGCCGTGATTCGCGGGCGCCTTCCTTCAGGCGAGGGCACCGACGCCCTAGTGGACCGACAGCACCTGCCGCAGCCCCGCATCGCACTGGGTCAGCGCCTCGTGGGGCTGGCGACGGCCTGCATGGATGTCTCCGATGGGTTGGCGGGCGACCTCGGCCATATCTGCGAGGCCTCGGGCCTCGGCGCCGTGGTTGATGCCGCGCGGGTTCCTCTCTCCCCGCCGGCCCAGGCCATTCTGGCCCGCGATCCGCAATGGATGACGACCGTGCTGACCGGCGGCGAGGATTTCGAGCTCCTGTTCACCTTGCCGCCGGAGCGCGAGAGCGAGCTTGCGGGGTTGCCGGTCACGGTGATCGGACGCATGGAGGCGGGGAGTGGCGTCAGGGTGCTGGACGATAGAGGCAATGCCCTCAATCTCGGGGCAGGGGGATATCGGCATTTTTAGAGGAGCGTCCCTCTTTAAGTAGCCGCCCTCAATTTACCCCCGCCCCCTTGATGGGGGCGGGCTGGGGTGGGGGTGACGGCGACTGCCACAGACTCATGAGTCTGACGAATGAGCATTTTCTTCGCCCGACATCTCCGCAAGAATCTGACCGACGCCGAACGCAAACTTTGGCGAAGGCTTCGGCGCCGGCAGCTCAATGGGTGCAAATTTCGCCATCAGGCCTCGATCGGTCCTTACGTCGTCGATTTCCTTTGTGTGGAGCGGCGACTAATCGTCGAGGTCGACGGCGGCCAACACGACTTGGAAAAGGAAGCCGATCTGCGGCGGACGGCGGATCTGGAAGCGCGCGGCTTTCGCGTCATCCGTGTCTGGAACAATGAGGCGCTTCAGAATACGGATGGGGTGGTGGAGTACATTCTGCAAATTCTTAGCGCGGGGCACCCCCCACCCTAACCCGCCCCCACAAGGGGGGCGGGGATTCCAAAGGGAGCGCGGCGGAGTCAGAGCTTAGGCGTCAGGTATTAGTCGAGGCATCAAACCTCGTCTCACACCGGCTCCGCCTCCATCGTCATCGTATCCAGCGTGAAGCTGCCGTCGGGCTGGATGTCGAAATGCGCGATCACCTCGGAGGACATTCGCCCCTGCAATGAGCGGATCGCCTGGACATGGATCTCCGGCGTGCGCATGCGCTTGACCCAGGCGGCGAAATCGAGCGGCAGGCGGCGCAGCGTGACCTCACCGGGACTGAAGCCCGCCGCCTGCAGCGCCTGCACCCATTCCTCGCGGGTGTAGTTGCGGACATGGGAGGGATCGCGCAGCAGCTCGATCGCTTGCAGGAAGGTATCGAGCAGCGCGGCACCAGGAGTCACGGCGTCGATGAAGACGGCCCGGCCGCCGGGCTTCAGCACGCGGCGCGCTTCGCTGAGGCCCTGGACGAAGTCATGCCAATGATGGGCCGTGTAACGGCTCAGCACGAGATCGAAGCTGGCGGCAGGGAAGGGGAGGGCTTCGGCAGCGCCCTCTTGGGTCGTGATGTTGGCGAGGCCGCGCTCGGCCGCGGTCGCGCGCACCGCGGCCAGCATCTCGGCCGAGAGATCATAGGCCACCACGTCGCGGACATGGGGCGCCACCCGGTAGCTCACATGGCCGCCGCCGCAGCCGAGATCGAGCACCCGCGCATGGACATGGCCCCGGACCAGGGTCTCGATCTGGTCGAGATCGGCGCCGCCCGCATGCACCGCGCTGGTCACATAGGCTTTGGCCTGGGGTCCGAATTGATCCGTCACCAGGGCTTCCTGGGTCTTGCCGGCCATCGATCGTCTCCTCCTGGGGAATGCAATACCGCTGGGATAACGGGATAGCTACACTGGTACCAGTTAGGCAGTTATCCCGGTATAAATTCTGCCATGGTAAGTTTGCCTGCGATCGAGCGGCGGCGCGCCCTGGGCGATTTCCTCCAGGCCCATCGCGCCCGCCTCAGCCCCGCCGCCCTCGGCTTTGCCGGCGGCATGCGCCGGCGCACACCCGGCCTCCGGCGCGAGGAGATCGCCCAGCTCGCGGGCCTCAGCACCACCTGGTACACCTGGATCGAGCAGGGGCGCGAGGTCTCCGTCTCGCCGGCAGCCCTCGCCCGTCTTGCCAAGACCCTGCAGCTCTCGCCGGCCGAGCGCATCTATCTCTTCGATCTCGCCGGCAAGCGCGACCCCGCAGCGCGGCCGGCCGAGACGCCGAGCGAGGCCCCCGCGGCTCTGGGCGCCGCCGTCCGGTCCATCGCGGTGCCCGCCTATGTGCTGGACCGGCGCTGCAACGCGCTGGCCTGGAATGCGCCCGCCAGCCGCCTCTTCATCGGCTGGCTCGACCGGCCCAAGGAAAAGGCCCGGGATCGCAACCTGCTGCGCTTCATCTTTCTCGAACCCGCCGCGCGCCGGCTGATCCGAGGCTTCGAGGCGCGCGCGCGGCGCGTTCTGGCCGAATTCCGGGCCGAATGCGGCGCCTTTCCGGAAGATCCCGGCATGCAATCCCTGGCCGAGACGCTGCGCGCCAGGAGCAGCCTCTTCGCCCGCTTCTGGGAGGAGCACAGCGTGCTCGGCCGGGAAGGGGGCTTGCGCCAATTCAATCACCCGCGCCAGGGCCTGCTGGCCTATGAGCAGGTCTCCTTTGCCCTTGCCGGTCGGCCCGATTTCAAGCTGGTGATGTTGATGCCCATCGTCTTGAAGGCCAAGACGGGCGCCTGAGCCGGCCGCGGCGCTTGCGCCATTGCTGCGATCCCGCCACTTTGGCCCGATGCCGCGCCTACCCCGTCTTCTGAATCTGCAGCATGCCAATGTGCTGGTCCTGGCGCTGTGCCAGGCAACCGCGGCGACGAGCATCACCGTGATGGCCACGGTCTCGGCCTTGGCGGGCCAGGAGCTGGCGGTCGACAAGGGGTTGGCGACCCTGCCCATCGCCTTGCAGCAGCTTGCCGTGATGCTGACGACCTTTCCCGCGTCCATGCTCATGAAGCGGCTGGGTCGGCGGCCGGGCTTCACCCTCGGCTCGCTGGTGGGCTTGAGCGGCGGGTTGCTCCAGGCCCATGCGGTCTTCGCCGGGGATTTCGCGCTCTTCTGCCTCGGCAATGCCCTTGTCGGTGTCGCCAATGGCTTCACGCTGTTCTATCGCTTCGCCGCCATCGACGCGGCGGATTCCGCCTTCAAGAGCAAGGCCATCTCGCTGGTGATGGGCGGCGGTGTCGCGGCGGGTTTCTGCGGGCCCCTGATCGCCCGCTGGTCCCATGGCTGGTTCCAGCCGGTCGCCTTTGCCGGCGCCTTCATTGCCATCGCCTTGCTGCAGGGCCTCGCCGGGCTGCTGGTGCAATTCATCCGAATCCCGCGCCCGACTCTCGAGGAACGGCGCAGCGCGGGGCGGCCTCTCTCCACGATCATGCGCCAGCCGGTCTTCGTCACCGCGGCGCTGGGCGGCATGATCGGCTATGGCGTCATGTCGCTGGTCATGACCACCACGCCGCTGGCGATGATCGATTGCAGCTACAGCTTCGGGGATGCCGCCTTCGTCATCCAATGGCATGTGCTGGGCATGTTCCTGCCGTCCTTTTTCACCGGGCATCTGGTCGCCCGCTTCGGCGCGCTGCGCATCATGTCGGCCGGGGCAGGGCTCCTGCTCTGCTGCGCGGCGGTCAATCTGAGCGGCATCGGCCTCTGGCAGTTCTGGGCGGCCCTGGTCCTGCTGGGGATGGGCTGGAACTTCCTCTATATCGGCTCGAGCAGCCTCCTGACCGAAAGCTACCGCCCGGCGGAGCGGAACAAGACACAGGCCGCCAATGACTTCCTCGTCTTCGGGGTGGTGACCCTGGCTTCCTTCGCCTCCGGGCTGCTGCACCACCTCTATGGCTGGCAGGCGGTCAATGCCGGGGTGCTCCTGCCCGTCGCCCTCCTGGCGGGGACGATCCTCTGGCTTTCCCATCGGCGGCGGCAGGCCATCGCCTGAGCTTGTGCAACCCGGCGCCTAACGGTTGCGTGGCCCTATCGATTCCCGTATGTTCCCGCGGTTTTTCAAGGACCCCGCCGCCATAAGAGCGGCGGGATTCTCAAGGGGATGAAAGGACGAAGATGATATCGACGATCAATTGGCTCGTGCTGGTCTGCGGCGCGCTGGCGCTTGTCTATGGCGCCATCACCGCCCGAACGGTGCTCGCCGCCGATTCCGGCACCGATCAGATGCGGCAGATCGCCGCGGCAATCCAGGAAGGCGCCCGCGCCTATCTCAACCGGCAATACTCGACCATCGCCATCGTGGGGATCGTCATCGCCGTGATCCTGGCCTTCACTCTGGGGATGTATGTCGCCATCGGCTTCATCATCGGCTCGGTGCTGAGCGGTGCCGCCGGCTATGTCGGTATGAATGTCTCCGTGCGCGCCAATGTCCGCACTGCCGAGGCCGCCCGCAGGGGCCTGGCGCCGGCGCTGGACATCGCCTTCAAATCCGGGGCGGTGACGGGCATGCTGGTGGTCGGTCTCGGCCTGCTGGGCGTGGCCATCTACTACTTCGTGCTGCAGCATCTCGGCCTCGAGCCGCGCCGCATCATCGAGGCCCTCGTGGCGCTGAGCTTCGGCGCCTCGCTGATCTCGATCTTCGCGCGGTTGGGCGGCGGCATCTTCACCAAGGGCGCCGATGTCGGCGCCGATCTGGTGGGCAAGATCGAGGCGGGAATTCCCGAGGACGATCCGCGCAACCCGGCCGTGATCGCCGACAATGTCGGCGACAATGTCGGCGATTGCGCCGGCATGGCCGCCGATCTCTTCGAGACCTATGCCGTCACCACCGTCGCCACCATGCTTCTGGCCCAGATCTTCGTCACCGGCGAAGCCCAGGCGACGGCCATGCTGCTGCCGCTGGCCATCGGCGGCGTCTGCATCGTCGGCTCCATCATCGGCACCTACTTCGTGCGCCTCGGCGCCTCCCAGAACATCATGGGGGCGCTGTACAAGGGCCTGGCCGCCGCCGCCGTGATCTCGGCGATCCTGATCGCCGGGCTCATCGCGGAGATGATCGGCTTCAGCGGGCAGCTGCTGATCGGCGATCTGCCCGTGAGCGGAACCAATCTCTTCCTCTGCAGTCTGGTGGGGCTTGCCGTGACCGGGCTTCTGGTCTGGATCACGGAATACTACACCTCGACCGAATATCGCCCGGTGCGCAGCGTCGCCCAGGCATCGACCACGGGCCATGCGACCAACATCATCCAGGGTCTCGCGGTCTCGATGGAATCCTGCTTCCTGCCGGTGCTGGTGATCTGCGCTGCCATCATCGCGGCCTATAGCCTGGCCGGTCTCTTCGGCATCTCCATCGCCGCCACCACCATGCTGGCGCTGGCTGGCATGGTCGTCGCACTGGATGCCTATGGCCCGGTGACGGACAACGCCGGCGGCATCGCCGAAATGGCGAATCTGCCCAAGGAGGTCCGCAAGACCACCGACGCCCTCGACGCCGTGGGCAATACGACCAAGGCCGTGACCAAGGGCTATGCCATCGGCTCGGCAGGCCTGGCGGCTCTCGTGCTCTTCGCCGCCTATACCCAGGACCTGCAGCATTACTTCCCGGAGCTCGCGGTCGAGTTCCGGCTCCAGGATCCCTATGTGGTGATCGGGCTCTTCATCGGCGGCGCGCTGCCCTACATGTTCGGGGCGCTCGGCATGATGGCCGTGGGCCGCGCGGCGGGCTCGGTGGTAGTCGAGGTCCGGCGGCAGTTCAAGGAGATCCCCGGCATCATGGCCGGCACGGCCAAGCCCGACTACAGCCGGGCCGTCGATCTGCTGACCAAATCGGCGATCAAGGAGATGATCCTGCCCTCGCTGCTGCCGGTCCTGGCGCCGATCGTGCTGTTCTTCGTCATCCGCCTGATCGACGGACCGGCGAAGGCCTTCACCGCGCTGGGCGCCATGCTGCTGGGCACTATCGTGACCGGCCTCTTCGTCGCCATCCAGATGACCTCGGGCGGCGGCGCTTGGGACAATGCCAAGAAGTACATCGAGGAAGGTCATCACGGCGGCAAGGGGTCCGACGCCCATAAGGCGGCGGTCACCGGCGACACGGTCGGCGATCCCTACAAGGATACCGCCGGTCCGGCCGTCAACCCGATGATCAAGATCATCAACATCGTGGCCCTGCTGCTTCTGGCGATCCTCGCCCACTGAGCAGGCGGGAACGGAAGCCAAAAAACGCCCCGGCGAGGAATCGCCGGGGCGTTTCTATTTCAGGGTCCCTTGCTGGCGCCGCTGCTGAAGCGGCCGATGTTGCCCATGATCTGCTGCAGGATGGTCAGCTCCTTGCCCGAGGTCGGGGTGATATTGGGATCAGGCGTGATGGTGTGGGCATTCTCCAGCCCGTAGATCCGCATGTCGCTGACCAGCCCGGCATTGTCGAAGGTGATCTGCAGCACCTCCTGATCCAGAATCTCGGGATCGAGGAAGGAAACGGTCTTGGTCCGCTTGCTGATGTAATACCAGGTCTTGGCGTTGAAGGTCCCCACGGTCGAGGGCGAGCCGAGAAGCTCGGCAACCTGCCGGCGGTCATCCACCCCGGGCTGGATCTGCAGGACGGAGTCGGGATCGGGGAGATTGCCCCGGGTGTCGTAGACCGCCTCGCAACCCCCCAGGAGGATCGCCCCCAGGCTCAACAACGCAAGACCCGCTTTTCTCATCGCCTCTCGCTTGCCGGATTCGGGCGGTGTACCCGTAGACCGCTAATCCGCGGCCATTGAAAAGCGTCGTCACCGCGGCCACTCTAATCGCACCGCCGTCCTACGGCTGTCAAGGAAGCCTGCCCAAGCCATGCCTGCCTGGAATCCCTTTCGCCTGCAGCCGGCCGTCTCGCCGGCCGATGGGCTCTATGCCGCCATCGTCGAACGCTCCCGCGACGCCCGTTTCTATGCGGCACACGGGGTTCCCGACAGCCTCGACGGGCGCTTCGAGATGGTGGCGCTTCACGCCTATCTCGTGCTCCGGCGGCTGCGCGCCGGCGGACCCGCCGCCGAGCAGATGGCCCAGGCGCTGGTGGATGCGCTTTTCGCCGATATGGACGCCAATCTGCGCGAGATGGGTGCGGGCGACCTGGGCGTGGGCAAGCGGGTGAAGCGGATGGCGACGGGCTTCTACGGCCGGGTCGCCGCCTATGACGAGGGACAGGCGAAGGGAGATGTGCGCGAGGCGCTCCGGCGCAATCTCTTCGGGACGGTCTCGCCGAGCCCTGAGGAAATCGAGGCCATGGCGGGCTATCTGGCCCGCGCGGAAGCGGCGCTCGCGGGCCAGACGCTGCCGGAGATCCTCGCCGGGCGGCCCGATTTTGGCCGGATCGACTGAAGGGGCGAGGGAATGCCATGAAGGAGCCAGCCGCCGTGACGCCCGAATTCTCCCGTCCTCTGCCCGCCGACAGCGTCGGCCCCCAGCCCCTGCTGCGCCGAATCGAGGCAGGGCCGGCAGAGCGCGAAGGCCTGGCCAAGCGCTTCGACCTGCTGGCCCTCGACCGCCTGGAGGCCTCCCTTGAGCTCAGCCGCTGGAAAGGCGAGGTGATTCGCCTGCAGGGCCATTTCACCGCCGATGTGGTGCAGAGCTGCGTCGTCACCCTCGGGCCGGTGCCGGCCCATCTCGAGGTCGATTTCGAGATGAGCTTCAGCGCCTCGGCCGTGGAACCGGCGGTGGCCGATCTGGATCCGCTGGCCGAGGAGGGCCCGGAGCCGATCCCCGAGGGGCTTATCGACCTGGGGGAAGCCGTGGCCCAGCAGCTCGCCATTGCGCTGGATCCCTATCCCCGGGCCCCGGACGCCAGCCTGGAGGCTCTGGAGGCGGCGAAGACGCTGGCGGGCCAGGGGGCGGGTGAGGCGGGCCAGGGGGCACGGAACCTCTTCGCCGAGCTCGCTTCCCTGAAGAAAAAGGCTGGGTCCGGCCCGGAATAGGCCAGCCGCCCAATCCGGAACAAGTTGCAAGGGGGCTCCCGCCACGTCAGAGTTGCCGGGAACCTCGAACTCGGCTAAACAACGCTCGCCTTCGGTGCCCGGATTGTCGTGTTGCGCCGGGATTGGCTGTGCCTTGAGGGGCACTATTCAAGGAAGACTTACATCATGGCGGTTCCAAAGAAGAAGGTGTCGAAGTCCCGTCGCAACATGCGGCGTTCGCACCATGGCCTGGCGTCCATCAAATCCATCGAATGCTCGAACTGTGGCGAGTTGAAGCGGCCGCATCACGTCTGCGCCGCCTGCGGCCACTACGACGGTCGGGAGGTTGCGGCCCCTTCTTCGGCTGCATAAACCCGACGTGTCGGTCCCCTCGCGCGGAGGCCAATTCCGGTGAAGGCGGCCAGCCTTAGCATTGCACTCGACGCGATGGGGGGCGATCGGGCCCCCGACATGGTCGTCAAAGGCGCGAATATCGCGCGCCAGCGATTCCCGAATGTGAGCTTCCTCTTCTTCGGCGATGAGCGGCGGATAGCGCCTCTGCTCGACCGCTACGGGGCGCTCCGCAAGGCGAGCGAGATTCGCCACACCGACCGGGTCATCGCCGCTGACGACAAGCCCTCGACGGCGCTGCGCGCCGGTCGCGGCTCGAGCATGCGCCTGGCCATCGACGCGGTGCAGTCGGGCGAGGCGGCGGGCATCGTCTCCGCCGGCAATACCGGCGCGCTGATGGCCATCGCCAAATTCGTGCTGCGGACCCTGCCCGGCATCGACCGCCCGGCCATCGCCTCCTTCTTCCCGACCTTGCGCGGCGAGAGCGTGATGCTCGACCTCGGCGCCAATCTGAGCTGCGACGCCGAGAATCTGGTGCAGTTCGCGGTCATGGGAAATGTCTTCGCCCGCACCGTGCTGGGCACGCTGAAGCCCACCGTCGGCCTGCTCAATGTCGGCTCGGAGGAGGTCAAGGGTCATGAGGCGGTGCGCGAGGCCGCGGCGATCTTGAAGGCGACGGCGCTGCCGGGCAGCTTCCACGGCTTCGTCGAAGGCGACGATATCGCGCGGGGCACCGTCGACGTGATCGTCACCGACGGCTTCACCGGCAATGTGGCGCTGAAGACGCTGGAAGGCACGGCCAAGCTCTATGCCGAGTTCCTGCGCCGCAGCTTCAAGAGCTCGATGGTGGCGAGCGTCGGCTATCTTCTGGCCCGCCCGGCGCTGAACGCACTCCGGGTGCGCACCGATCCGCGCCGCTACAACGGCGCCATCTTCCTCGGCCTCAACGGCGTCGCCGTGAAGAGCCATGGCGGCACGGACGCGCTCGGATTTGCCAATGCCATCGGCGTGGCGGTCGACATGATCACGCAGAAATCCCTGGAGAAGATCCGCGAGGATTTCGCCAGTTTCGCCGCCGGAACGCTTTCCAGCCCGCAGGTGGTCGCCCTCTAATGATCGTGCGTTCCCAGGTGGTGGGCTGCGGCGCTTATCTGCCGCAGCAGGTGGTGACCAATGCCGAGTTGGCCTGCCGCCTCGAGACCTCGGACGAATGGATCACCCAGCGCACGGGCATCCGCCAGCGCCATATCGCGGCTGCTGGCGAGACGACCTCCGATCTCGCCACGGCGGCCGCCAAGGCCGCCCTTGCTCATGCCGGAATCGGTGCCGACTCCATCGACCTGATCGTGCTCGCCACCTCGACCCCCGATCATACGTTCCCGGCGACGGCGACCCAGGTTCAGGCGCGCCTCGGCATGGGCCGGGGTGCCGCCTTCGATGTGCAGGCGGTCTGCAGCGGCTTCGTCTATGCCCTCGCCGTGGCGGACAATTTCATCAAGGTGGGCCAGGCGCGCACCGCGCTCGTCATCGGGGCGGAGACCTTTTCGCGCATCCTGGATTGGAATGACCGCGGCACCTGCGTGCTCTTCGGCGACGGCGCCGGCGCGGTGGTGCTGCAGGCGGGGGAGGGCAATGGCACTGCCGCCGACCGGGGCGTGCTGACCACCCATCTCTATTCCGACGGGCAGTATTACAAGCTGCTCTATGTCGACGGCGGCCCCTCGGCCACGCAATCGACGGGCCATCTGCGCATGGAGGGCCGCGAGGTCTTCCGCCATGCGGTGGTCAAGATGGGGGAGGCGGTCGACGCCGCCATCGGCGCCATGGGCATCAGCAGCCGCGACCTCGACTGGCTGGTCCCCCACCAGGCCAACCGCCGGATCATCGACAGCATGGGCCAGCGCCTGCATCTGCCGGCGGAGAAGGTCATCGTCACCGTCGACCGCCATGCCAATACCTCTGCCGCTTCCATCCCGCTGGCCCTCGACGACGCGGTCCGGGACGGGCGTATCAGGCCCGGCCATATGGTGCTGCTGGAAGCCATGGGCGGCGGCTTCACCTGGGGCTCCGCGCTGGTCCGCTGGTAGCCGGTCGTGGCCGGGTCCGGGGGCGGCCCGGCAGGCCAGGCCCCATGGCGGGCGAACAAAATCCCCCATCCCTATGTAATTGACTGTTTTCCGACTCGTAATTAGAGTTGTTTCTGAAGAATTTAGAGTGAGCTCGCCATGGCCGAGGATACCATTACCCGGGCCCATCTCGCGGAGGCCGTCTATCAGGAGGTCGGGCTCTCGCGAAACGAATCCGCCGAGCTGGTGGAGGCCGTTCTGAACGAGATGTCGGCAGCGCTGACGCGCAGCGAGACGGTCAAGATCTCCTCCTTCGGCAGCTTCTTCGTGCGGTTGAAGGGCCAGCGGATCGGCCGCAATCCCAAGACCGGCCAGGAAGTGCCGATCAAGCCTCGCCGGGTCCTCGTCTTCCGCGCCTCCCATGTGCTCAAGAATCGCGTCAACGGAGCCGCCTCGTGACCGCCCCGGCGCCCGTCAACAAGCCCAAGCCGGAAGCGCCGCCGCAGGGCGCCGTCCAAGCGCCGGAAACTGGCCGGCCGGCGGCCGGTACGCGCCGGGTCGAGAAATCGGCCAGCGCCTTCCGCACCATCAGCGAGGTCGCCGACGAGCTCGAGGTGCCGCAGCATGTGCTGCGCTTCTGGGAGACCAAATTCCCCCAGGTACGCCCGCTGAAGCGCGGCGGCGGCCGGCGCTACTATCGCCCCGAGGATGTCGACCTGCTGCGCCAGATCCGCAGCCTGCTCTATCACGAGGGCTATACGATCAAGGGCGTGCAGCGCCTGATGCGCGAAGGCTCGCTGAAGGAGCGGGTGGACGCGCTGGAAGCCGATACCATCGATCTCAGCCATCTCGGCGCGGCCGAGCGGCGCAAGCGCGAGATCGAATTGGCGATCCTTCAGCTGACCTCGCTGCGCGAGCGGCTGATGGCCTTGCTGGAACCCTGACTCCACTCATTGCGCGCCGCCGCGGCGGCGGCTATATAGAGCGCGGTCGGCGGGTCGCCCGTCGTTGTTTCTTCATTTGATGTAGCCAGTACGGTTCTCTTTTCGGGCAGTGGCGCAGCCTGGTAGCGCACTTGCATGGGGTGCAAGGGGTCGGAGGTTCGAATCCTCTCTGCCCGACCACATTAGAAACCCCGCCGCTTTCTGAGCGGGAAAACCTCATACGACTGGCTGAATAAAGGGCCGGAGGCGCCGTTGAAGGGCGCGTCCGGCCCTTTCTCTTGAGGGGCCAAATTCGGTCGAGATGCAGGAAGCCGTGCGGCGATCGCGTGAGCGCTCGGGACTATGGCCCGACATAGACCCCGCAGCCGAAGATGTAGCCGTCATGGAGAACGACCCAGCTCGATTTCGGCTCTTCCTTGCCGCTCTCCGGATTGACGCGGTCATAGTTAACCCAGGCGCCCTCAGGCGTGGCCCCCTCCAGCAATTGCTTGCCATAAGCCTTGCCGCGGCTGTCGGTGAGGGCGGCGACGACCGCGCCGATCCGCTGGCGGTCGAGACCGTGGGCCACGACGCGCGCATCCGGCCCGGTGCCGATGACGAAGATATAGAGATCTTCCTGACGGAAGCCGCTGGCGGCACCCTGGTCCATGACCTCGAAGGCGGCTTTTCCCTTCTCGTCATAAAGCGCGATGGCCTTGGCCACCATGGCCTGCGCCTGCTCGCGCGTGCCGTGCTGCTCGGCGTGGCCGAGGGAGGCAGCCGTCAGCAAGCCGCCGGCGACCAGCGTTGCCGCTAGAGCGCGCATCAGGGCTCTGCGTCTCATGACGCTCCTGGGCCTCATGACGTCAGTGGTGGTCGGCGAGGGAACGCCCGACCGGCGTTAGCTTGCAGACGAGCCATTCGGGCTTCAGCGGATTGGCGAACCAGGGCTCGGCCCAGCCATGGGCGATACAGCTGCGCACAGTCTGCTCGCTGACGCGCTGGCCCCATTCATCGAAGAGCGGGAGCTTGCCGCCGGGCTGATCCAGGCCACGGCGCAGCCAGCCGAGCTGCGTGGAGGTCGGGTGGGAGACGTGTTCGGCGATGGAAACGACGGCCATTTTTCGAACCCCCTGCAATCAGCTGGCTCATATTAAGCAAAAGGTTTTCTCTGGAGAAGACTAAAACTACAGGATGTTTCCGGCTCTGGCTCCAGAGCAGTCCGATCGAAGGGGCGCTGATTGCGCAAGCTGCGTTGAAATCCTCTGCAATCGGCGCTGTAGAGATCGCTCGGAAGGTTGGAAGTCCGCATGGCCCAGGGGTTTTCTGCCTTATGGTCCTATTTGTCATAATATACATTATGCGATATACGGATAGACCGAAGCTAGGTCCTAGCCGTGCGTCCCGGCGCCGGGCGCGCTATCCTCTCGCACCTCCTGCCCGATTACCGGACATCACGCATGAACGACCAGCCGAGCAATCCGGACCCTCTCGCCGCCGAGCGGCCGCCCCTGGAGCGCCTGGTCGCCATCATGGCGCGGCTGCGCGATCCCGAGCGCGGCTGCCCCTGGGATGTCGAACAGAGCTTCGCGACGATCGCGCCCTACACCATCGAGGAAGCCTATGAGGTCGCCGAGGCCATCCAGCAAGGCGACATGGGCGCCCTGAAGGATGAGTTGGGCGACCTCCTCCTCCAGGTCGTCTTCCATGCCCAGATGGCGCGCGAAGCAGGCGCCTTCGGCATCGAGGATGTCGCCCGCGCCATCAACGACAAGATGATCAAGCGCCACCCCCATGTCTTCGGCGATGTGGTGGTCGAGGATGCGGCGGCCCAGACCCAGGCCTGGGAGGCGCAGAAGGCCGCCGAGCGCCAGGCCAAGGGTGCGGTCGAAGGCCGGCCCGTGGGTGCCCTGGATGGCGTGACGATCGGCCTGCCGGCGCTGACCCGAGCGCTGAAGCTGCAACGCCGCGCCGCCCGTGTCGGCTTCGACTGGCCGGCCGAGAACGCTTTGGCCGAGATCGAGGCCAAGCTCGCCGAGGAGATGGACGAGATCAAGGCCGAGATGGCCTCCGGCGACAAGGCGGCCATCGCCGATGAATGCGGCGATCTGCTCTTCGTCTGCGTCAATCTGCTTCGCCACCTGGGCGTTGATCCGGAATTGGCATTGCGGAGCACCAACGCCAAATTCGAGCGCCGCTTCCGTGCCGTCGAGGACCGCATGAAGGCCGCCGGCTTCGATGCCCTGGCCGAGGCTGGGCTCGACCGGCTGGAAGCCGCTTGGCAAGCGGTCAAGGCCGAGGAGCGCCAAGGCAAGCCTTGAGCCCATGCGGCCATGACCTCGTGGTCGGCGGCAGCGGCATGCTCTCGGGCCTCGTCACGGCGCTGGCCCGGAAAGGCCGCCGGGTCTCCGTCATTGCACGCGACCCGCGCCGCCTCGCCTATCTGGCAAAGACCGCCGCCGGCATCGCCCCCCTGCCCCTCGATTACCACGATGCCGATCTGCTCGAGGCAGCGCTGCTCCAGGCGCGCCGTGATCGCGGGCCGATCGAGAGGGCCGTCTGTTGGTTTCACACCACGGCACCGGAGATCCCGCTCTCGGTCGCCCGACATGTCGAGGAGATCTATTGCCATCTGCTGGGGAGTGCTGCGGCCGATCCTTCGACACCAGCTGCGCTCGATCGGTGGCGCGCCTCTTTCGCGGTCCTTCCGAGGCTCGACTATCGGATCGTCGTGCTCGGCTTCGCCATCGAGCCGGACGGGCGATCCCGCTGGCTGACCCATGACGAGATCAGCGCCGGCGCGGCGGAGGCCCTGACCAGCGCCCGACCCCTATCGATCATCGGCACGGTTACGCCATGGTCGGCACGCCCGTAATGTTCCGGCGGGGCCGGGTTGGGACAGCGGGCTCGAACGGCAGCGACGAGCCTGCGCCTGAAAAACGTCGAAGGATCGAGGTCGTGGATTACGACCCCGCATGGCCGGGCGCCTTCGAGGAGGCGCGAGCCGCGATCGAGAGATTGCTTGGCGGATTGGTGCTTGAAATCCACCACATCGGCAGCACCTCGGTGCCCGGACTCTGCGCCAAGCCGAAGATCGACGTCGATATCGTGCTTCGATCGGCCGCGGAAATCCCGCAGGCCATCGAGCGCATGAAGGCTGAGGACTTCACCTACCATGGCGACAAATATCAGGAGGGCATGTGGGCCTTCACGACTGGCCGCGGCTCGCATGGTGAGCGCTTCTATCTCTGCGCGCCCGGGACGCTGGCGCATCTGCGACGGCTGCTTTTCCGCGACTATCTGCGAGGCCATCCCGAGACAGCCGCCGCCTATGGCGTGTTGAAGCGGAAGCTGGCGAGCGAGGTGTCGGGCAGAAGCGAAGCCGATTGGGACCACTACACCGGCGGCAAAGGCCCCTTCGTCGCCGAGACCCTGCGCAAGGCAGCAGCCAGCGGGTTCGAGCGACTCCCGGATGCAAAGGTCGATCCCCCTCTCCTTCTATCCCCCTCGCCCCCGGAACGGGGGAGAGGGCCGGGGTGAGGGGTCGCAGTTAAGCGTTGCTTGCGCGTCTCAGTCCTTGACCAACAGATGCATCAGGCTCGAGGTGTCCCAGCGTTTGCCGCCGCGGGCCTGGACCTGGGCGTAGAACTGGTCGACCAAAGCGGTGAGCGGCAGGCGCGCGCCGTTGCGCTTGGCCTCGGCCAGACAGATGCCGAGATCCTTGCGCATCCAATCCACGGCGAAGCCGAAATCGAACTTGCCGGCCAGCATGGTCGACGCCCGGTTCTCCATCTGCCAGCTCTGGGCCGCGCCCTTGGAGATGGTCTCGATCAGCTTGGCGCCGTCGAGCCCGGCCCGGGCTGCAAAGTTCAACCCCTCGGCCAGACCCTGGAGAACGCCGGCGATGCAGATCTGGTTGACCATCTTGGCGAGTTGGCCAGAGCCATGGTCGCCCAGCAAGACGCAGGCTCGGGCATAGGAGTCGATCACCGGTTTGGCGCGGTCGAAGGCAGTCTGCTCGCCGCCGACCATCACCGTCAGCTGGCCCTTCTCGGCGCCGGCCTGTCCGCCGGAGACCGGCGCATCGAGAAAATCGACGCCGGGCTCCTTGGCCTTCTCGGCGATCTCGCGGGCGAGCTCGGCCGAGGCCGTCGTATGGTCGACCAGCACTGCGCCCTTGTGCATGCCCGCGAGCACGCCCGTCGGTCCATAGAGGACGCTGCGCACATCCTGGTCGTTGCCCACGCAGATGAAGACGAAATCCGCGCCCTTCGCCGCCTCGGCGGGCGTGGCCCCGCGCTGGCCCTTGTGCTGGGCGACCCAGGCCTCGGCCCGTGCCGCCGTGCGGTTGAAGACCGTCACCTCATGGCCCTTGGCCCTGAGATGCCCCGCCATGGGATAGCCCATAACGCCCAAACCGATGAATGCCGTCTTCGCCATCGCCTTATCCCCTCGCCTTCCCAAAAGCTTCGATTTTCCTAAGGCGCCACCAGGCGCTCATAGAGCTGATGCCAGCTCGCCTCATCCGGCGCCAGCATGAGGGCCGGCGCATCGAGCCGCGCCGGCTGATAGCGCCCGCCGTCGAGATAGGCGCTGTAGCCGCCCGCCTCGCCTTGCAGCAGGACGCCGGCGGCGTGGTCCCAGGGCATCAGCTTGCTGAAGAGCGCGAAATCCATCTTGCCGTCGGCAAGACACACATATTCCGCCGCGGCGCACCGAAGGCTCTTGCGGGCGCGGACCCGGTCGCGGCGCTGATTGACCCGCCGGCTGACGGCGAGATCGCCGAAGCTGCCGCCCAGCAGCGGGCCGCTGAGCTCAGCGGGGTCGGCCGGCGCCGTCGTGACCTGCATCCGTACGCCATCGAGCCAGGCGCCGCCGCCCAGCTCCGCCGTCGCCATATGCTCGTGGCGCGGATCGTAGATCCAGGCGGCCAATGTCCGGCCGCCCTGGATGAGCGAAACCATCACCCCGAAATCGCCCTTGGCAGCTGCGAAATTCGCCGTGCCGTCCACGGGATCGATGACCCAGACCGGATCGCCGCCGTCGAGGCGATCGATCACGGAGGGATCGGCCGCCGCGGCCTCCTCGCCCACGACGACCGAGCCGGGCAGGAGCTGGATCAAGGCGGGCGTCAGGCGATGCTCGGCCGCCTCATCGGCGATGGTGACCAGATCGCCGGGGCCTTTCTCCCGCACGTCGCCGGCCGCGAGCTTGGCATAGCGCGGCATGATCTCCTCGGCCGCCACCTGGACGATCAGCCGGCTGACCGCCGCCGCATCGATGGTCCCGGCGCCCCTGGGCCAATCACGCATGATGATCGCGCTGCAGCCGCTCGAAGCGCGCCTGCTCCTCGGTATCGAGGCTCACGGTCAGATAGGCGAAATCGTCGTCGTCGCGGCGCTCCAGCACGGTGCCGTGGCTATAGAGCCAGGCGATGGCGCTGCCGTCGCCATGCCGCAAGCGATAGCGGGTGGTGCCGCGATCGGCGGCGAGGCGCCGGTCGATCTCCGCCAGCAGGCCCTCGACTCCCTCCCCCGTCACCGCCGAGACCGGGATCTGATTGCCGTCGCGGATCCGCGCCTTCAGCTTTTCGCGCTCCTCGACGGGGAGCAGGTCGATCTTGTTCAACACCTCGATCACGGTATGGCCATGCAGGGCATCGGCCTCCAGATCGCTCAGCACCGTTTCGACATCCAGCGCCTGGGCGGCGCTATCGGGATGGGCGATGTCGCGGATATGAAGGACGATATCGGCCTCCAAGACCTCCTCCAGCGTGGCGCGGAAGGCGGCCACCAGATCGGTGGGCAGCTCGGAGATGAATCCCACCGTATCGGAGAGCGCGATGGCGCGCCCCGAGGGCAGCTTCATGGTCCGGATCGTCGGATCGAGCGTGGCGAAGAGCTGATCCCGGGCGACCACGGCCGATTTCGTCAGCGCGTTGAACAGGGTCGATTTTCCGGCATTGGTGTAGCCCACCAGGGCCACCACCGGCAGGGGCACGCGCCGGCGGGCCTTGCGCTGCAGGCCGCGGGTGCGCTTCACATCCTCGAGCTCTTTCTTGAGCTTGGCGATGCGCTGCTCGATGAGCCGCCGGTCGATCTCAAGCTGACTCTCGCCGGGGCCGCCGAGGAAGCCGAAGCCACCGCGCTGGCGCTCGAGATGGGTCCAGGAGCGCACCAGGCGGCTGCGTTGATAGCTGAGGGAGGCGAGCTCGACCTGCAGCTTGCCTTCTGCCGTGCGGGCGCGGGCGCCGAATATCTCGAGGATCAGCCCCCGGCGGTCGATGACCTTGCAGCTCCACTCCTTCTCGAGATTGCGCTGCTGGACCGGCGTCAACGCCCAGTCGACGACGGCCAGCCCGATCTCCTCCGCTTCGATCACCGCCTTGAGCCGCTCGACCGCGCCCGAGCCCAGGAGCGTCGAGGGCCGGAGCTGCGAGAGACGCACCACCTCGCCATGGACGACCTCGAGGTCGATGGCGCGCGACAGCCCCACGGCCTCCTCCAGCCTGGCTTCCGCCGTCCGGGGGCCGGCGGCGGCATTGCGCAGCACCGGGCTCAGGACGAGGGTGCGCATCGCCGGCGCAGGATAGAGATGGCCCTCGCTCATCGAGATGCGTCAGCCCTCACTCCGCCTCCTCTTCCTTCCCTTCGAAGAGCTGGATCGGCGCGGCGGGCATGACCGTCGAGATGGCATGCTTGTAGACGAGCTGGGAATGGGCGTCACGGCGCAGCAGCACCGAGAAATTGTCGAACCAGGTGATGATCCCTTGCAGCTTCACGCCGCTGATCAGGTACACCGTTACGGGAGTCTTGTTCTTGCGGACGTTGTTTAAAAAGACGTCCTGGACATTCTGAGTCTTGGTCGTGGTCATCGGATCCCTCCATTGTTGACCTTGTTTTGGGGCCCGTCGGCAATCTCGTCATATCAGGTGGAACGAGGGGCGATCGGTAGAACGAAGTTGCCTATCATATATTCGGGGACGGCAAAACCCCGAGGGCATGTAGTCGCGCCGCCAGCCCGGCGCAATCCCGCAGATGGAGCGCGGGGGGATAGGCGTCGAACTCCCCCGCCTGCACGGGCTCGCGACGGAGGAGAACGGGCAGGCAACCGGCGTTGATGGCGCAGTTCATGTCGATATCGGTGTCGCCGACGAACCAGACATCGGCTCCGCGAGGGATTCCGCTCTCCGCCAGGGCCAGATCCACCGGCTCGACGGCCGGCTTGTCCACGGGAGCGTCCGCGGCCCCGACCAGCCGGCCGAAATGGCCAGTCCAGCCCAGGCGCTCGGCCTCCAGTCGCAGGAAGCGGCCCCGCTTGTTGCTGACCACGCCCAAATGCAGGCCGGAGCCGGCAAGGCCGCGCAGTAGTCCGCCCGCCCCAGGCATTTCCCGCAGCCGCTCCAGATGATGGGCGGCGAAATAGTCGGAAAAGATCCGCCCCGCCTCCTTTGCCCGTTCGCCGAAGGCCTTGGGGAAGGCGTCGCGCATCGAGCTGCGGATCCTCGCCTTGGCCTCTTCGATCGTCCAGCGCGGCATGCCGAAGGCATCGTAGACCGCATTCATGGCATCCGTGATGACGTCCCAATTGTCGACGAGGGTATTGTCCCAATCGAACAGCAGCGCGCGCGGGCGGCCGATGCCGCCCGCCCCATTCTTCAAATCGTATCCGGGCGTCGCCGCGATCATGCGGCGCTTTGTCGCGCGACTTCCGCATCCATCCGCCGGCGCAGCTCGCGGGCGAGCGGACCGACGCAGCCGTCACCGACGGGGGCGCCGTCGAGCCGCGTGACGGGCAGGAGGAAGGCGCTGCTGCTGGTGAGGAAGGCTTCCTTCGCCCCGCGCAGCTCCGCCAGCGCGAAGGGCCGCTGCTCGAATTCCAGCTTCATATCGGCGAGGATGGCGAGCAGGGAGCGGCGGACGATGCCGGCCAGGATTTCCTCGCCCAGCGGGCGGGTCACCAATTTTCCCTCGGCCGTCACGATCCAGGCATTGGTGCTCGTGCCCTCGGTGATATTGCCCGCCTCATCCACCTGCAAGGCCTCGTAGGCGCCCGCCGTCACCGCCTGCTGCTTGCCGAGTACATTGGGCAGCAGGGCCAGGGATTTGATGTCGCAGCGCCGCCAGCGGATGTCCGGGATGGTGATGACCGCCACACCCTTCTCCAGCATGCCCGGCGCCAGCGGCTTCAGGAGCTTTGCCGTCGCCACCAAGCGTGGTCTTGCTCTGCAGCGGGAATTTATGGTCGCGCGGCGCCACGCCGCGTGTCGCCTGGAAATAGAGCAGGCCGTTCTCGATGCCGTTCAGCGCCAGCAGCTCCCGCAGCACGAGCAAGAGGGCGGCCCGCGACATGGGCGGGCGGATGGCGAGCTCACGAAGGGACCGGTCGAAGCGGTCGAAATGCGGCTCTGCATCGATCAAACGGCCGGCGCGCACATGGATCACCTCGTAGATGCCGTCGGCGAATTGATAGCCGCGATCTTCGATATGGACCGAGGCATCGGCGTGGCGCAGATAACGTCCGTTCACATAGGCAAAGCGCGGCATCACCTTCTCCCGCGCGACATCCGCCGCGCGATCATCTGTCGTTGCTCATGCATGTATCGCGGTTCCGTCCCGTGGGCGCCCAAGCTTCGCCCAGCTTTCGCTCAGCCTTCGCCCCGCTCCGCCCGATCGCTCGACGTGATCCCCAGGGCCCGCAGCTTGCGATGCAGCGCCGAGCGCTCCATGCCGATAAAGGCCGCGGTCTTGGAGATATTGCCCCCGAAGCGGCTGACCTGGGCATCGAGATAGCGTCGCTCGAACACCTCCCGCGCCTCGCGCAGCGGCAGCGACATCATCTCCAGCCCGTCATTGCCGCGGATCGGCGAGGGCGCGATGGAGCCGATATCCGGCGGCAGCATGTCGGCGCGGATCGCCTCTCCCGGCTCTCCCGGCGCCATGATCAGCAGCCAGTCGACGACGTTGCGCAGCTGGCGCACATTGCCCGGCCAATCATAGGCCTGCAGCCAGGCGAGCGCGTCCGGCCCGATGGTGCGCGCCGGCAGGCCGGAGATCTCCGCCGAGCGGCGCATGAAATGATCGAGCAGCAGCGGGATATCCTCGCGGCGCTCGCGCAGGCTCGGCATGCGGATGGGGACGACATTGAGACGGTAGAACAGGTCCTGGCGGAAGCGTCCGCCCTGCATCTCCTCGGCCAGGTCGCGGTTGGTGGAGGCGATGACCCGGACATCGACCTCGACGCGGGTGGCACCCCCGACCCGCTCGAAGGTCTGCTCCTGCAGCACCCGCACGATCTTGCCCTGGGTCTCCAGCGGCATGTCGGCGACCTCGTCGAGCAGCAGCGTGCCGCCATGGGCCTGCTCGAGCGTGCCCACCTTGGTCGGGCCGTCGGCGCGATCGCCCAGGCTCTCGCTGCCGAAGAGCTCGACCTCGAGCCGATCGGCGCGCATGGCCGCGCAATTGACCACCACGAACGGCCCGCCGGCGCGCTTGGAGAGCAGATGCAGCAGCCGCGCGGCGACTTCCTTGCCGCAGCCCGCGGGGCCGACGATCAACACCCGGCTGCCCGTGGGCGCCACGCGCTCGATCTGCTGGCGCGAATGATTGACCGCCGAGGATTGGCCGAGCAGCTCGTATTCCAGGCCCGGCGCGGCTGCGCAGCTCTTCGTTCTCGCGCTTGAGGCGGGCGGCCTCGATGGCGCGGTCCATGATGAGCAGCAGGCGGTCGGCCTTGAAGGGCTTCTCCACGAAGTCATAGGCGCCGAGCTTGATCGACTGGACCGCGGTCTCGATATTGCCGTGGCCGCTGATCATGACCACCGGCAGGTTCGGGTGCTCGCGCTTGATGACCCCCAAGGTCTCGAGCCCGTCGAGGGTGCTGCCCTGCAGCCAGATGTCGAGGACCACCATCGTCGGACGCCGGGCGCGGATCGCCTCGAGCGCGCCGTCGCTATTGGCCGCTTCGCGCGTCTGGTAGCCCTCGTCCTTGAGGATTCCCGAGATGAGCAGACGGATGTCCGCTTCATCGTCGACGATCAGAATGTCACGCGCCATGAGCCTTGAATAACCTCGTTCGAGCGCCCGCCGCCGCAATCTGCTCGGTCGCAGCCGACCGATTCACGAAGATCAGCCTGACCGAGGCTCCCCCACCCGGCCGGTCGTCCAATATCAGATTGCCGCCGTGCTCCTCCATTATTTTTTTGACGATGGCCAGGCCGAGCCCGGTCCCCTTGGCCCGGGTCGTGACATAGGGCTCCGTCAGACGATGTCGCTCCGCCTTGGGCAGGCCACGGCCGTTGTCCTCGACCAGGATGAAAGTATCCCCGGTCTCGACACCGAGGGTGAGCCAGATCTCGCCCGCAACGCCGCCAGGTGCATCGGTGAGACGGCCTTCGATCGAATCGGCAGCATTCTGCAGCAGATTGCCCAAGGCGCGGCCAACCAGGGTCGCGTCGCAGTTCAGCAGCAGCGGCGTCGGCGGGAAGATCACGTGATAGGTCACATGGGGATGGGCGCTCTGCTGCAGGAACAGCGATTGGCGGCAGAGCTCGACGATGTTCTCGCTCTGCATCACCGGTGCCGGCATCCGGGCGAAGGCGGAGAACTCGTCCACCATCCGTCCGATATCGCCGACCTGGCGCACGATCGTATCGGTGCAGACCTGGAAGGTTTCGGGGTCGTCGACGATCTGCTTCAGATACTTCCGCTTCAGCCGCTCGGCGGCGAGCTGGATCGGCGTCAGGGGGTTCTTGATCTCATGGGCGATGCGCCGGGCGACATCGGCCCAGGCCGCCTTGCGCTGGGCACCGAGAAGCTCCGTCACATCGTCGAAGGTGATGACGAAGCTGTCGCCCTCCGCCTCGCCGCGCTCGGCGCTGACGCGCAGCAGCAGGCTGCGCGTGCGTCCGCCGCGCTCGATATTGAGCTGCGCCTCCACCGGGCGCTTGGGCGAAGCGATCGCTTCCTCCAGCAGCGGGGCCATCTCCGGCACGATCTCCTGCAGCCGCTCGCCCACATGGGCCGTGAGATCGACGCTGAGCAGCTCGCAGGCCGACCGGTTGGGCAGCTCGATCCGTCCCAGCTGATCGACGCCGATGACCCCGGCCGAGACGCCCGACAGCACCAGCTCGGTGAAGCGCCGGCGCTGGTCGAGCTGGGCATTGGCTTCGATCAGCTCGCGGCGCTGGCTCTGCAGCTGGCTTGTCATCCGGTTGAAGGCCCGGCTGAGGGTGCCGACCTCGTCGCCCGGCGGCCCCTCCGCGACCCTGACCGTGAGGTCGCCGCTGCGCACCCGCTCGGCGGCATCGGCCAGCAGCCCCACCGGGCGCAACAGCTGCGAGGCGAAGACGAGGGCGAGCCAGACCGAGGCGAAGAGGATCAGCAGCGCCACCACCACGAAGAGGAAGGCGAAGGTGATCTGCACCCCCGATCGGCGATGCTCCAGATCCTGATAGGCGAGCGCAGCACTGGAGGCGTTCTGGACATGGGCCAGGACCCGCTGATCGACCAGCCGCCCGACATAGAGGAAAGTATCGGTGATGGGATCGAGCAGGACCAGGGCCCACACCCGGTCGCCGTTCGGGCTCGCCAGCACGACAACCTGCCCGCGGCGCGCCTGGTTGAACGCCCAGTCGGGAACATCGAGATCGTAGGCGAGCAGCACGTTGATATCCGCATTGGCAAGGATCTGTTTCCTGCCGTCGATGACCGCCGCCTCGTCGAGCTGGCGCAGCGCCGCAAGGGCGGAGAGCATCTGGTCGAGCTGCTGCTGGTTGTAGGTCAGCACCACCCCGTTGCGGAGTGTTGCGACCATGGCGAGGGCGGAATCGCCCAGGCGCTGCTGATGCTCCTGCAGATAGGCCTGGGCGACGATCATCGAATCCGCGACCGCCGTACTCACCCGCTGGCTGAACCAGGCATCGATCCCCAGGTTCAGGAACAAGGTGGTGAAAATGGCCACGATGATCGTCGGCGTCATGGCCGCGATTCCGAAGAGCAGCACCATGCGGGCATGCAGCCGGGCGCCCGCCAAACCTCGCCGGCGCTGGATCCACAGGGTCACCAGCCGGCGGGCGAGGAAGATGCCCAGCAGCAGCAGGACGATCAGATCGATGAGGAGCAGGATGACCGCCGTCCGGCCCTTGCCCTGGGCATCCCCGAAGCTGCCGGTCAGCACGCCATAGGTGGTGAGGCCCGAGGCGATGGCGGTGACGAGCAGGGCCACGGCCAGCTTGCGCTCGAGGCCGACACGCCGCGCCCATGCCACTTGGCGGCGCATGAAATGCCCCGCCCAATCCGCTGAAGTCACGCTCACGACTGATTCGCCACTAATGACCCTGCCAGCTGTGGCAAGAAAGCAACAGCTTAGCTTACGCCACGGGAGATTTCGATGTCCAATTCGCGGATTTTCTTGCGCAGGGTATTGCGGTTGATTCCCAGAAGCTCGGCGGCCTTGATCTGATTGCCCCGGGTGGCCTCCAGGGTGATCCCCAGCAGCGGCCTCTCGACCTCCCGCAGCACCCGCTCATAGAGCCCGCTGGAAGGCAGGCCCGGCCGGTGGGCGGTGAAATACTGCCGGAGATGGCGTTCGGTCGCCTCCGAGAGGGATTCGTTGCGGGGCTGGCCTTCCTCCCCCGCCAGCGGCGAGGCGCCGGCCAGCTCGATCTCGATGATATCGGCGCCGATGACGTTCTGGCCGTAGAGCACGGCGATCCGGCGCATCAAATTCTCGAGCTCGCGGACATTGCCGGGCCAGCTGTGCTCGCGCAGCCGCTGCTGCGCCGCGGCGTCCAGGGTCTTGGCCCCCTCCCCGGCCGGCGCCGCCAGCGTGAGGAAGTGGCGCGCCAGCTCGACGATATCCTCGCTGCGCTCGCGCAGGGCCGGCAGGCGGATGGGAACCACGTTCAGGCGATAGAACAGATCCTCGCGGAACTGGCCCTGGCGGATCGCCTGGCGCAGGTCGCGATGGGTGGCGGCGATGATGCGCACATCGGCCTTGATGGGAATCCGACCCCCCACGGTGGTGAACTCGCCCTGCTGCAGCACGCGCAGCAGCCGGGTCTGGGCATCCAGCGGCATGTCGCCGATCTCGTCCAGGAACAGCGTGCCGGCGGCGGCCTGCTCGAAGCGCCCCACCCCGCGGGTCACCGCCCCGGTGAAGGCGCCCTTCTCATGGCCGAAGAGCTCGCTCTCGATCAGCTCGCGCGGGATCGCCGCCATGTTCACCGCGACGAAGGGCCCGCGCCGGCGCTTGCCATAGTCGTGCAAGGCCCGGGCCGCCAGCTCCTTGCCGGTGCCGGATTCGCCGAAGATCATCACGGTCAGGTCGGTTGCCATCAGCCGGGCCATGACCCGATAGATGTTCTGCATCGCGGGCGAGCGGCCGATGAGCGGCAGGGTCTCGGCCAGCGCCGCCGGATCCCCCGGCTCCGCCGGCTCGGCGCGGCTGAGGGCCCGCTGGACCAGCCCGATCAGCTCGTTCAGGTCGAAGGGTTTGGCCAGATAGTCGAAGGCGCCGCGCTCGGCCGCGCGCACCGCCGTCAGCAGCGTGTTCTTGGCGCTCATGGCGATGATGCGCAGATCAGGGCGGCGCTTGCGGATGCTGGGAATGAGGTCGAGGCCGTTGCCGTCGGGCATGACCACATCGGTGATGACGAGATCGCCCTGCCCTTCGCCGATCCATTGCCAGAGTGTGGCCGCCTTGTCGGTGCTGCGCACCTGATAGCCCAGCCGGCCCAGCGCCTGATCCAGCACGACGCGGATCGCCCGATCGTCGTCGGCGACCAGAATGGTGGCTCCATTCTCGTTCATGGCTGTTCCTCCTCCACGGCCTTCGGCAGGAGAACGCGGAACTGCGTGCGCCGCGGCTCGCTGGCGAGCTCGATGAGCCCGCCGTGATCGGCCACCAGCTTCGCCACGAGGGCGAGGCCGAGGCCCTTGCCCCCGGGCTTGCCCGAGGCGAAGGGATCGAAGAGACAATGGCGCATGGCATCTGGGATGCCCGAGCCATTGTCCTGGACGGTCACCATCAGCGGCAAATACCGGCCGCCGCCATCGGGCTCCGACAGCTTGAGGCCGACCTGAAAGCGGGTCGAGAGCGTGATGACGCCGCTGCCCTCTTCCGTCGCCTCGGCGGCGTTCTTCACCAGATTGAGGAACAGCTGCACCAGCAGGTCGCGATTGCCCAGCACCGGCGGTAGCGAGGGATCGTAGTCGCAGACGAAGCGCCGCCCGCGTCCGAAGCCCGCCTCGGCGAGCTGGCGCACGCGGTCGAGCACCCGGTGGATATTGACCGGGCCGAAATCGATCGGCCGCTCATCGGCGAACATCTCCATCCGGTCGACCAGCGCCACCACGCGGTCGACTTCTTCGCAGATGAGATGGGTGAGCGCGCGCCCGGCCTCGTCCAGCCCCGGCTCCAGCAGCTGGGCAGCACCCCGCACGCCGGAGAGCGGGTTCTTCACCTCATGGGCCAGAGCGGCCGCGAGCGTCCCCATGGCACGGGTGGCGCCGCGGCGGGTCAGCGCCTCGTCCAGACGGCCGGTGAAGGAGCGCTCCTGCAGGGTCAGCGACAGCCAGCCCTCGCGATCGGCGAGCGGCGCCACATCGACGGCGATGAGGCGGTGTCCCAGGGCCGGCGTTTCCACCGCCATCTCGCGGTCGGCGACGCTCGCCCCTTGGGCGCGGGCCTGGTCGAGCAAGGTGAACAACGGACAATCCGCGGGAAAGAAATCCTGCAGCAGACGCCCCAGCGGCGCCACGCCAAGGAACTGGGCCGCAGCCGCGTTGACGAAGCGGATCCGGTCCTCCGGGTCCAGGGCCAGCACCGGCAGCGGCAGGGATTGCAGCAGCTGATTGCCATCGATGCCGCCCGGCAAAAGCCCTGCCGGCGGCGGAAAGACCAGCGCCGGGGCGGTGGCGGACATCAGGCGGCAAGCCTCTCGACCAGCGGCCGGTAGAAGGCGTCGATGGCCGCTTTCGCGGCTTCCGGCTCGTCGATCCGGTTGAAGGCGGCGCGAAACTCCGCCGAGGCCGGCAGACCCTTGCTGTACCAGCCGATATGCTTGCGCGCGATGCGCAGCCCGGCTGGGATGCCGTAATGGCTCAGCATCGAATCGTAGTGCTCGCGCACCACGGCATGCTGTTGCTCGAGGGTAGGATCGGGCAGCGTCTCGCCCCCGCGCAGATAATGGATCACCTGCTGCAGGAACCAGGGACGGCCATAGCTGCCGCGCCCGATCATCACGCCATCGGCCCCGGATTCCGCCAGCGCCCGGCGTACCGCCGCCATGTCAATGATATCGCCGTTGACGACGACGGGGATCTGGACCGCTTCCTTGACCTCGCGCAGAAAGGCCCAATCGGCGGTGCCGTCGTAGAACTGGCAGCGCGTGCGGCCGTGGACCGTGATCATCTTGATGCCGCAATCCTGGGCGATGCGGGCCAGCCGCGGGGCGTTGCGGCTGCCATGGTCCCAACCCGTGCGCATCTTCAAGGTCACCGGCAGGTTCACGGCCTTGACCGTCGCCTCCAGGATCCGCGCCGCATGGATCTCGTCGCGCATGAGCGCGGAGCCGGCGTGGCCATTGACCACCTTCTTCACCGGGCAGCCGAAATTTATGTCGATGAGCGCAGCACCCCGGTCCTCGTTCAGCTTTGCCGCCTCGGCCATCACCTCCGGCTCGCAGCCGGCGAGCTGGACCGCCATGGGCAGCTCGTCCGGGGAACTCTCGGCCATGAGCAGCGACTTCCGCAACTCGCGGATGAGGGCTTGGCTGGCGATCATTTCCGAGACGACGAGCCCCGCGCCGCTGCGCTTGACCAGACGGCGGAAGGGCAAATCCGTCACCCCGGACATGGGCGCCAGGATGACCGGATCCTCGAGTCGGATAGGTCCGATGGATATGCTCATATTTTGGGCAGACGCCAAAGTTGCTTAAGTCCTGAGCAACTTTACCGCAGCTCTGCTGCGGTGCAATAGAAAATTACAGCTCTGTGACCGCTAACTTGCCGCAGGGGCCGGGAACGCCGGCTTCGGCGGCGCGGGCCAGAAAATCAGCGACACCACCATCAAGATGCCAAGCCCGGCCATCATGCCGGCGAAGCGGGCGATGCCGGGAAGGATGCTGTCCGGCGGTCCCCATCCCTGGACCAGGGTCATGATGAGCACGAGGGCCGCCTGGGTCCCGATATACCCCACGCCCTTGGTGCTGGTCTGGATATAGGCGCCGACCCAGAGGACTGCCGTCAGCGCCAGAAGCCAGGGCAGGAACTCGGTGAAGGACAGAGCCAGCAGGAGCAGCCCGGCGAGACCGCCGATGAAGCAGCCCATCACCCGCTGCAAGGACTGGGACGCCACCCGCCGGCCGCTCTCCAGCGGGTCGCCGGGCGCCACGGGCACCGCCATGATGACGGCGACCGTGACCGACATCTGCGTCAAGCTCAGCTGATTGAACCAGCTCCAGACCCAAGGCAGCAGCATCACCGTCAGCCCGCAACGCATCGCATGCAGGACACGGGGCCAGTCCCGCGTCCAGAGCTGCCGCCAGCCGGGGGGCGGCGGCGGCGCGGCCCCGCCGTCGGGCGCCAAGGCGAAAGCGATGACCAAGGCGACCGCCGCACCGATGGCGACCTCCGCCGTCCGGTAGAAGGCATAGTGGAACGCCAGCGTCGGGTCCTGCAGCGAGGACATGACGATGAGATTCACGGTTATCCCGGCGAAGAGCCAGGCGAAGGCATGGGAGCTGACCTGGTAGCCGAGGATGCCGAGGGTGGCGAAGGCGAAGACCAGAAGCGATCCCGCCACATGGTCATAGGCGACCCAGGGCGTCAGAAGGATGGCGAGGCAGGCGCCGGCAAAGGTGCCGCCGACGCGCAGCAGCGCGCGTTGAATCGAACCGGGCCGGGTCGCCTGTATCGACATGAAGCCGCTGATCCCGGCCCACCAAACATAGTCCATATGCAGCGCCAGGGCGATCACCACGGACAGCGAGGTCGAGAGCGCCGTCATGGTGCTCAGGCGCGCGCGGGAGCCGGAGAATTGGATCCCCCTCACCTCCTGCCAGAGCGAGCCGAAGGAGCTGAGGACGAGGACGAGCTCCCGCCAGGAAACAACGAGGAGCTCCCTCACGGAAGCAGATCCCTCATTGGAAGATCACGGTGCGCGCATCGGCGCCCATGAAGAGCTCGTCGCCGGGCGGCGGCTCGTCGAGAAGGATGGTGACGGGAAAGCGGTGCTGCAGGCGGATCCAGTCGGTGGTCGGCGCGACATAGGGCAGCAGCTTCATCTCATTGGGGTCGCGGCTGATGCCCTGGCCGATGCTGGCGATATGGGCGCGATGCAGGCGCCAGGGGTCGGAATCCAGCCAGACCCATGCCCGCTCGCCGGGCCGCAGACCGCGCAGGTAGTACTGCTTGTAGTTGGCCATGATGCGCCAGGCATGGGCATCCAATATGCCGATCAGCGGTATGTTAATGGTCGCGGTATCTCCCACCCGCACCGTCAGATTGTTGATGCGACCGTCGGTGGGCGAGATGACCTGGGTGCGCGACAGCTGCCATTGCGCCGTCCCCATCTCCGCCTGGGCCAAGGCGAGGCTCGCCTGATGCATGACCAGGACCGAGCGGGCCTGGGCGATGGCCGTCTCGGCGGCACTCAGGCTGTCGAGCGCGCGCTTCAGCTCGTCGGTGACGCGGTCGAGGCTCTCCCGCGGCATATAGCCTGACGTGTTCAGGGTCGAAAAGCGTTGCTGCGTGGCCTTGGCGAAGGTAACGGCGGAGGTCGCGGCATCGTGCTGATCCTGGGCCACCGAGATCGCCTGCTGATCGGCGACGATCTGGGCCTTGGCCTCGTTGATCTCCGCCTGCTTCTGGTCGACGATCAGGCGGAAGGGCACCGGATCGATGGTGAAGAGCGGGTCGCCCTTCCTGACCGGCTGATTGTCATGGACATAGAGAGAGACGATGGGTCCCGTCACCTCCGGCGCGACCGCGACCAGGTCCGTGCGCACATAGGCATCGTCGGTATAGGCAACGAAATAGGTTGCGATCTCATAGGCGAGGAATGCCGCGACGACGAGGCCGACCACCAGCAGAACCCGTCCACGCCGACCCATGGATCTCCTCTTCTATCGGTCGGCGGTTCACCGCGATCCGTCAACGCCAACTCGTCAGCCTAGGATAGCAGCACGTCCTTGACGAATTTGACTCCGGGATAGGCCAGGGTCAGCAGCAGATAGGCCGCCAGCACGAAGCGCGTCGCCCGCCGGCCCCGAAGCCCCGTGCTCCAATTGAGCCAGAGCAGCAGGCCGATGACGACGAAAGCGAGGAGCGAGAACAGCGTCTTGTGATCGAGGACCAGCAGCCGGCCCGACATCAGGTATTGGGTCGCCATCCCGCTGAGAACACCGACCCCCAGCACGACCTCGGCCGCGGCAAGCAGACCGGTGAACAGCCGCTCGCCATCGGCGACGGCCGGCAGGCTCTGCAGCAGCGGGCTGTTGCGCTTTTGCTTCAAGGCGCGCTCCTGTAGCAGGACCGCGATGCCGGCGACGGCCGCAATGGTCGCGAGCCCATAGGTGGCAACCGAGACCACGATATGGAGATCCAGCCAGGCGGCGGAGTTCGTGGGCTGCAGATGCTCGATTGGAACCACGGCGAAGAGGGCGCCGCCGATACCCATCACCAGCCCATAGATCGCGAGCAGCGGCAGCAACCGCCAGGCCGTGTCGTTGAGGGCGGCGATGACGGCAAAGAGGATCATTGCCGCGGCCACGCTGGCCCAGAGCGCGCCGGAGAGGCTGGGCAGCCAGCCACCGAGGTTCTGCTGCAAAACCACCACCGTGGGTCCCGCCACCGCCACGGCCATCGCGACCCAGAACATGAGGTCGCGCTTCGGGTGCGGTCGCAACAGCAGCAGGCATGCCGGCAGCAGCGACAGGATCGCGGGAATCTGGAGCAGCATGGGCGAAGCGCTACAGAGAAAAAGCCCGCTTGGCAAGCCTCGGGCCGGGGCACTACCCTCGCGCCATGTCCGCTCCCGCCAGCCTCGCCTCCAAGGGTTCCGATGTGACCGCCGCGCTGATCGTCGCTGCAGGCCGGGGACATCGTCTAGGCGGTGCCATGCCCAAGCAATATCTGCCCCTGGCCGGCCGGGCGGTGCTGCGTCATAGCCTGGAAACCTTCGCCCGGCATCCCGCCGTCGGCGCTGTCCGCGTCGTGATCCATCGCGACGATCTGGATCTCTACGGCGCCGCCGCCGACGGGCTGGGCCTCCTCCCGCCGGTGGAGGGCGGTGCCACCCGCCAGGAATTGGTGCGCCTCGGGCTGGAGAGCTTGCGCAGCCTGAACCCCGGCCGCGTGCTGATCCATGACGCGGCACGGCCCTTCGCCGATGCCGCGCTCATCCAGCGCATGATCTGCGCCCTCGACGCTTCGCCCGGCGCAATACCCGCTCTGCCCGTGGCCGATACCATCAAGCGCGGCTCTGCGGGGATGATCGTCGAGACCGTCGATCGCCAGGCCCTCTGGCGGGCCCAGACTCCCCAGGCCTTCCGTTATGCGGAGATCCTGGCCGCCCATCGGGCAGCCGCCGGCCGCGAGCTCACCGACGACGCGGCAGTGGCCGAGGCCGCCGGCCTCGCGGTCGCTTTGGTGCCGGGCGCGGAGGAGAACTTCAAGGTGACGACCGAGGGCGATCTCAGCCGGGCCGAGCGCCTCTTGGCGCCGGGCGCCGATATCCGCTGCGGCAATGGCTTCGACGTGCATCGCTTCGGACCGGGAAACCAGGTGATGATCTGCGGCATCGCCATCGCCCATGACCAGGGGCTGGAAGGCCATTCGGATGCCGATGTCGGGCTCCATGCGCTGACCGACGCCATCCTCGGTGCCATCGGCGCCGGGGATATCGGCCAGCATTTCCCGCCCGGCGATCCGCGCTGGCGGGGCGCTGATTCCAGCCAGTTTCATCGCCCATGCCGCGGCACTGGTGGCCGAGCGCGGCGGCCGGCTGCTGTCTCTCGACGTCACCATCATCTGCGAGCGGCCCAAGATCGGCCCGCATCGCCCCGCCATGATCGCCCGCATCGCCGAGATCCTCGGCCTTGACCCCTCGCGGGTCAGCGTCAAGGCGACGACCACCGAGGGCCTCGGCTTCACCGGCCGGCGCGAAGGCATCGCGGCACAGGCGACGGCGACGGTAGCCCTGTGATGACGGGAAGGAGGGCGCCATGAAAGATCCCGCAGCCCTGCTCGAGCGCTATCGCAAGGCGGGCCGCCGCTTGGCCACGGCGGAATCCTGCACCGGCGGCATGGTGGCCGCGCGGCTCACCGACATTGCCGGCTCCTCCGACGTCGTGGAGCGCGGCTTCGTCACCTATTCCAATGAATCGAAGATCGAGCTGCTCGGCGTCTCGGCCGAGCAGCTCGGCCATTACGGCGCCGTCAGCGCCCAGGTCGCCCGCGCCATGGCGGAAGGGGCGCTGGCCCATTCCCGGGCCGATATCGCCATTTCCATCACCGGCATCGCCGGCCCGGGCGGTGCCGTGCCCGGCAAGCCCGTCGGGCTGGTCTATCTCGGCCTCGCATCCAAGGGGCGCGAGACACGGGTGGAGCGCCAGCATTTCGAGGGCGATCGCCAGGCGGTTCGCGCCGCCGCCCTGGATCGCGCCCTCGAGCTTCTCGATTCAGCTCTCGATTGATTTAGACAGGAGGATCTGATGGCGGATGCAGCGTCGCTGCGGGAAGGCCTCAAGACCCTCGACTCCCTCGCCGTCGATGTGCTGACGGACAATGTCAGCGACACTTATGTCAGCAAGACATTGTTCGCCGTCTCCGAATTCGCCAACGTCATTCGCGGCGGTGCCACCGTCATCTCCGGCGAGACTCTGCTCTGCGCCAATCTCGGCTATGGCCTGCGGCTGAAGTCCAGCATCGGGGCGGTCCACCACACCATGCTGTTCGACACCGGCACCGAGGGCGCCATCTTCATCCGCAACTGCGCCAATCTCGGCATCAAGCTCGGCGATGTGGAATGCATCGCCGTGACCCATGGACATTGGGACCATATGGGGGCGCTGATCGCCGCCCTCGACGCCATCGCCGCTGAAGGCGGCCGGGCGAGCGTGCATGTGAACCCCGGCATGTTCAACGAGCGCGGGGTCGAATTGGCCAGCGGAAAGATCATCCCGGTCGCCAATGTCCCCTCGCCGGCAGAAATGGAGGCGCATGGGGCGGTGGTCGTCAACGACCCGAAGGAGCGCCTGCTGCTGGACGGGCATTTCTACTACAGCGGCGAGATCCCGCGGGTATCCTCCTTCGAGACGGGGCGGACTGACCATCTCTGCCGGCCCAACAGCCAGGCCCCCTGGCAGCCCGATCCCTTCCTGATGGATGAGCGCTTCGTCGTGGCTCATGTCCGCGGGCAGGGGCTGATCGTCTTCAGCGCCTGCTCCCACGCGGGCATCGTCAATGTCTGCACTGATGTCCGCAAGCTCTTCCCCGGTCTTCCCATTCATGCAGTCATGGGCGGGCTGCATCTGGGCGGCGTGATGGAGCACATCATTCCGCAGACCGTGGAAGCGCTGAAGCCCTTCGATATCAAGAACATCATCAGCGGCCATTGCACGGGCTGGCGCGCCCTGCATGCCTTGGCCGATGCCTATGGCGACAGGGTCAGCCAATCCGCGGTGGGGACCAGCTACAGCTTCGAAGCGGCATGAGCGAGGGGCCGTCGGACTCCGGCCAGGCCCGCCTGCCCGTCACCATCGTCACCGGCTTCCTCGGCAGCGGGAAGACGACCCTCGTCAATCATCTGCTGGCGACGCAGCATGGGCTCAAGATCGCCGTGATGGTCAACGAGATCGGCGAGATCGGGATCGACCATGACCTCATCATCTCGACCGGCGAGGATATGCTGGAGCTCAGCAACGGCTGCATCTGCTGCTCCATCAACAACGATCTCGTCGATGCCATCGCTCGCGTGCTGCAGCGGGGCGAGAGGCTGGATTATCTGATCCTCGAGACCACGGGCCTCGCCGATCCCTTGCCCGTCGCCCTCACCTTCCTGCGCCCCGAATTCCGTGGCCAGGTCCGGCTGGATTCCATCGTCACGACAGCCGATGCCGCGAATTTCAGCCTCGATCACTTCGAAAGCGAGCCGGCCCGCAATCAGCTCCGCTACGGCGATATCATCCTGGTCAACAAAGGTGATCTCGTCGGCGAGGCGGCGCTGGACGAGGTCGAGCGAAAGATCCGCACGATCAAGGACGAGGCCCGCATCATCCGCACGACGCGCTCCGAGGTGCCGCTGGCCTTGATCATGGGCCTAGGGGGGCGCGGCCGCCGGCGCGGCGGGGCGCGGCGCGGGGGGGGGGGGGCCTGTTCGAGGAGGGTTCGCTGCAATCTCATGACCATGGTGATCACGACGGCCATGATCATCTGGCGAATGACGGCTTCACTTCGATGTCCTTCGTGAGCGACCAGCCCTTCGCGCTTCAGCGATTTCAGGATTTCCTCGACAAGCAGCTCTCGGCTTCGGTGTTCCGCGGCAAGGGCATTCTCTGGTTCGCCGAGAGCGAGCGCCGCTTCATCTTTCATCTCGTCGGCGGACAATTCTCGCTGGATGAAGGTCCCTGGACCGGGCCGCGCCAGAACCGGCTGGTCATGATCGGCCGCGAGCTCGACAGCACTTCGATCCACCGTGGGCTGGAGGAATGCCTGGCGCCTTTGGCCGGCCTCGATCGAGCCGCCGGTTGAGCGATCAGAGCCGGCGGATTTTCGGCCTCGACTTCAGCGGCGCCGTCGATGCCGGTCGGCGTGCCTGGCTCGCCGAGGGCCGCCCCTCCCGCAACGGCCTGGAGATCCTGAGCTGCCGCCCGATCGCAGCACTTCCCGGCGGCGCCATCGACCGGGCGACCGCGCTGGCCGCCTTGCGCGGCTTCATCACCGGCATGCCCGATGCCATCATCGGCTGCGATTTTCCCTTCAGCCTGCCGCGTGGCCATATCGAGGCCGCGAGCTGGCCGGATTTCATCGACGGCTTCCGCCACGCCGATGCCCTTGCCTTCCGTGAGCATTGCCGCCGTTCGAGCGGCGGCAAGGAGCCCAAGCGCGCCACCGATGTCGAATCCAAGACCCCCTGGTGCGCCTTCAACATCCGCCTTTACCGCCAGAGCTATCACGGCATGGCCGAGCTGCTGCGGCCTCTGGTGACGCAAGGCCAGGCCTCGGTCCTGCCCATGCAGAGTTCCGGCCGCGGGCCTGCCCTGGCTCATCGAGACCTGCCCCGCCTCAGCGCTCCGGCACTTTGGCTGGCGGGGCAGCTACAAGGGTGCGGCGCTGAGCGACCAGCGGCGGCGCATATTGCGGAGCCTGACGGAAGCCGGCCTGCTGCGCCCTCTGCCTCGCTCGATGCAAAAGCTCGTGGCCAATGATCCCGGTGGCGATGCGTTGGACAGCATCATCGCAGCCATGGCGACGTCGCAAGCGCTCGCTGACATCGCATGTGGCCGAGGGGATGGCGATGCGTTGGAGGGACGAGTTTACTACTGCTTGCGGTAGTTCATTTGCGTCGATCCACTGATCTCGCTGCGGTGACACCCACTCACCCCGGCTCGCCCCCCTTTCGGGGGGCGAGGGGGATAGAGGTACGAGCGTTCGCCTTGCCCCTCTACCGCGCTTCGAAGCGGGAGAGGTCGGGAGGGTGAGGGTAGAAAGGGCGTGGTCTCTATTCCGCCGGCCGCAGGCCCCCATGGGGCGGCCCGTAGAGCTTCTGCGCCCGGGCCTCGAAGGCACCGACCATTCGCCGCACGGCCTCGTGGAACAGCATGCCGATCAGCCTTTGCAGCATGGCCGAGCGGAATTCGAAGGCGACGTAGAAATCGATGCGGCAGCCACCGTCCGCCGTCGGCTCGAAGCGCCAGCGGTTGGTCATCTGCTTGAAGGGGCCGTCGGCATAGGCGACCTCGATGGCGAGATGCTCGCGATCGAGATGGACGCGGCTGGTGAAACGCTCGCGGATCATCTTGAAGCCGATGATGAGATCGGCGACGACGAGGTTCTCCTTGCGCTCGCGGATGCGCGCCCCGATGCACCAGGGCAGGAATTCCGGATAGCGCTCGATATCGGCGACGAGGTCGTACATCTGCTCCGGGCGATAGCCCAGCAGACGCTGCTCCGAATGGGTGATCATGGGTAGAGGTCTAGTCGGCGGGGGCGAGCCGGGCGAGGCGTGCCGCCCGCAACCGCTCGAAATCCTCTCCGGCGTGATAGGAGGAGCGGGTCAGCGGCGAGGCGGCCACCAGCAGGAACCCCTTCCCCTCCGCCATCCGCTTCAACTGCAGGAACTCGTCGGGCGGCACGAAGCGGTCGATGGCGTGATGCTTGGGCGTCGGCTGAAGATATTGGCCGATGGTGAGGAAATCGACATCGGCGGAGCGCATGTCGTCCATCACCTGCAGCACCTCGTCCCGGCTCTCGCCGAGGCCCACCATCAGCCCGGATTTGGTGAACATGGCCGGGTCGATCTCCTTGACCTTGGCCAGGAGCTGCAGCGAGGCGAAATATCGGGCGCCGGGCCGGACCTCGCGATAGAGCCTGGGCACGGTCTCGAGATTGTGGTTGTAGACATCGGGACGGGCGGCGACCACCGTCTCCACCGCCCCGGGCTTGCGCAGGAAATCGGGGGTCAGGACCTCGATGGTGGTGGCAGGGGCCGCGGCCCGGGTGCGCCGGATCGTCTCGGCGAAATGCGCCGCCCCGCCGTCGTCGAGATCGTCGCGATCGACCGAGGTGATGACGATATGGGAGAGACCCAGCTGGCCCACCGCCTCGGCCACATGGGCGGGCTCATGGGGATCGAGCCGGTCCGGCAGGCCCGGTCGCCACATTGCAGAAGGCGCAGGCCCGGGTGCAGACGCTGCCCAGGATCATCACCGTGGCATGCTTCTGCTTCCAGCATTCCCCGATATTGGGGCAGGCCGCCTCCTCGCAGACCGTGTTCAGCTTCAGCCGGCGCATCAGCTTCCGGGTCTGCTCGTATTCGGGCGAGGTCGGCGCCTTCACCCGGATCCAGTCGGGCTTGCGCGGAATCGGCGAATCCGGCCGGTCGAGCTTTTCGGGGTGGCGGGCGCGAAGGACTTCCATGGGATCAGAAATGGATGGCCCGGCCATAAGCGTCAAGCACGGACTCGTGCATGGTCTCCGAAAGGGTCGGATGGGGGAAGATGGTCTCCATCAGCTCGGCCTCGGTCGATTCCAGGGTCTTGGCGATGGTGTAGCCCTGGATCAGCTCGGTGACTTCCGCCCCGATCATATGGGCGCCCAGCAGCTCGCCGGTCTTGGCGTCGAAGACGGTCTTGACCAGGCCCTGGGGCTCGCCCATCGCGATCGCCTTGCCATTGCCGATGTAGGGGAAGCGACCGACCTTGACCTCATGGCCCGCCGCCTTGGCCGCCGCCTCGGTCAGCCCGACGCTCGCGACCTGGGGCATGCAATAGGTGCAGCCGGGCACGCGGCTGACGTCCAGGGGATGGATCCCCTTCAGCCCGGCGATGCGCTCGACGCAGAGCACGCCCTCATGGCTGGCCTTATGGGCGAGCCAGGGCGGGCCCACCAGATCTCCGATGGCATAGACCCCCGGCTCTCCCGTGGCGCACCACTTGTCGATCACCACATGGGTCTTCTCGACCTTCACCTTGGTGCCTTCGAGGCCGAGGTTCTCCACATTGCCGACGATGCCGATGGCGAGGACGACCCGGTCGACGGTCTGATCCGTCGACTTGCCGCCGGCCTCGATGGTCGCGGTCACGCTGTCGGCGGCCTTCTTGAGGCCCTTCACCGTGGCCGAGGTGATGATCTTGATGCCCTGCTTCTCGAAGGCCTTGCGGGCGAAGTCGGAGATCTCGGCATCCTCCACCGGCAGGATGCGGTCCAGCACCTCGACCACCGTCACCTCGGCGCCGAGATTGCGGTAGAAGCTGGCGAATTCGATGCCGATGGCGCCGCTGCCGACGACCAGCAGGGACTTCGGCATGCGGTCGGGCAGCATGGCCTCCTTATAGGTCCAGATCAGCTTGCCGTCGGGCTCCAGCCCCGGCAGCGCCCGGGCCCGGGCGCCGGTCGCGAGGATGATATGCTTGGCCGTGACCGTCGTGATCGTGCCTGCCTTGTCGACGGCAACCTTGCCGGGTCCGGCAAGCCGCCCCTGCCCTTCGATCACCGCCACCTTGTTCTTTTTCAGCAGGAACTTCACCCCGGCGGAGAGCTGGCCCGCCACCTTGCGCGAGCGATCGACGATTTTCTTCAGGTCGAAGCTCACTTCCTTGGCCGAGAAGCCGTAATCCCCGAGATGGTTCAGGAGATGAGCGATCTCGGCGCTGCGCAGCAGCGCCTTGGTCGGGATGCAACCCCAGTTGAGGCAGATGCCGCCCAGCTGGTCGCGCTCGATCACCGCCGCCTTCATGCCGAGCTGGGCTGCCCGGATCGCGGCGACATAGCCGCCGGGGCCGGAGCCCAGCACGACGAGATCGAAGGATTGCTCGGCCATTGTGTCAGATCCTCTCGAGGGCCGATCGGGTCAGCGCACCCGGATCGGCATTGCCTGTATTGACCATGCCGCGGCGCTCCAGCAACAGGATCTCGCATTCCTGCTCAGCGAAGGGCTTATGCTCCACGCCGCGCGGGACCACGATCATCTCGCCCGCGCCGACGCGCACCTGGCGGTCGCGGAAATCCATGCGGAAGGCGCCCTTCAGCACCAGGAAGAGCTCGTCCTCCGTCGCATGGGAATGCCAGACAAAATCGCCGAGGAGCTTCACCAGCTTGATGTCGTAGTCGTCGATGGTGTCGACGAGCTTGGGATTCCAATGCTCGCTGAAGGCCGCGAGCTTCTCGGCCAGATTGATCTTGTCGGCGGCGGCCATGACGACGTCCTACAGCAGCATCGTGATGGGGTCTTCGATCAGCTTCTTGAAGGCGGCGAGGAATTCGGCGCCGATGGCCCCGTCGAGGACGCGGTGATCGACCGAAAGCGTGCAGGTCATGACGGTGGCGATGGCCAGCGCCCCGGCCTTGACCACCGGCCGCTGCTCGCCCGGCGCCCACCGCCAGGATGGCGCCCTGGGGCGGGTTGATCACCGCCTGGAAATCCTTGATCCCGAACATGCCGAGATTGGAGATGGAGAAGGTGCCGCCCTGGAACTCCTCCGGCTTCAGCTTGCCCTCCCGGGCCTTGCCGGCCAGGGCCTTCATGTCGCTGGAGATGGCGGCCAGGCCCTTCTGATCGGCATTGCGGATGATGGGCGTGATCAGCCCGCCGGGAATGGCGACCGCGACGGAGATGTCCACCGCATCGAACATGACAGCGCCTTCCTCGGAATAAGCCGCGTTGGCGGCCGGAACTTTCCGGAGCGCCAAGGCCGAGGCGCGGATGACGAAATCATTGACCGAGAGCTTGTAGGCCCCCTCGCCCTTCTCCGGCGCCTTGGCGTTGAGATCGCCGCGCAGCTTCAGCAGCTGGTCGAGCTCGCAATCGATGGAGAGATAGAAATGCGGGACCTGCTGCTTGGATTCCGACCATCCGCCGGGCGATCACCTTGCGCATCGTCGTGGCGGGCAGGAGGTGATAGGGCGTGTTGCCTGCGACTGCCGCGGCCGATAAGGGCCGGTGCGGCGACCAGTGCCGCGGTGGGCGCCCCCGCCGGCTGTGCGCGCAGGCGTGGCCGCCGGCGGCTTGGCTGCGGGACCGCGGGCCTGGGCCGCTTCGATATCCGCCTTGACGATGCGGCCATGGGGGCCGAGCCGCTGAGCCCGCCGAGATCGATGCCGCCTTCCGCGGCCAGGCGCCGGGCCAGCGGGCTGGCGAAGATGCGCTCGCCGGATGCCCGGACGGGCGCAGCGGCGGGCTGTGCCGGGGCCGGTGACGTTGCGGCTGGAGGCGCCGAGGCCGGTGCCGGGGCTGATGCGGCAACGGGCGCCGGTTTCGCGGCGGGCGCCGCCGGGGCTTGAGCCGCAGGCGCTGCGGCTGGCTTGGGCGCCGGGGCTGCAACCGCCGAGGGATCCTCGCCTTCGCCCAGGATCACGGCGATGGGCTCGTTCACCTTCACCGCCTCGGTGCCGGCGGGAACCAGGATCTTCTGCAGCTTGCCTTCGTCGACCGCCTCGACCTCCATGGTCGCCTTGTCGGTCTCGATCTCGGCGATGACGTCCCCCGCCTTGACCTCGTCGCCTTCGTTCTTGAGCCATTTGGCGAGCTTGCCCTCGGTCATGGTGGGCGAGAGCGCGGGCATCAGGATATTGGTCGGCATCTCTCAGCTCCCCCTAGGCGCGGTAGCAGGCTTGACGGGCCGCGGCCACGATCTGCTCGGGATGCGGCAGGGCCAGGCTTTCCAGATTGGCGGCATAGGGCAGCGGCACGTCGGCCCCGGCCACCCGCATGACCGGCGCGTCCAGCCAGTCGAAGGCCTGCTCCATCATGACAGCGGCGAGCTCCGATCCGATGCCGGCGAAGGGCCAGCCCTCCTCGACGCTGACGAGACGGTTGGTGCGCTTTACCGATTCCACGATGGTCGCCGTATCCAGCGGACGGATGGTGCGCAGATCGATGACCTCCGCCTCGATGCCCTCGCCCGCGAGCTGCTCGGCCGCCTTGAGCGCATGGTCGACCATCAGCGAGAAGGCGGTGATGGTGACATGCTTGCCCGGCCGCACGATGCGCGCCCGGCCGATGGGGACGATGAAGTCCGGATCGGTGGGCACCGGGAAGCTGTGGCCGTAGAGGATCTCGTTCTCCAGGAAGATGACGGGATTGGGATCGCGGATCGCCGCCTTGAGCAGGCCCTTGGCATCGGCCGCGCTATAGGGTGCGACGACCTTCAAGCCCGGCACATGGCCGTACCAGCTGGCATAGCATTGCGAATGCTGAGCGCCGACGCGGGCGGCAGCACCGTTGGGGCCGCGGAAAACGATGGGGCTGCCCATCTGGCCGCCCGACATGTAGCGGGTCTTGGCGGCGGAATTGATGATCTGGTCGATCGCCTGCATGGCGAAGTTCATCGTCATGAATTCGACGATGGGCCTGAGGCCGTTGAAGGCCGCACCGACGCCAAGCCCGGCGAAGCCCGCCTCGGTGATCGGCGTGTCGATGACGCGTCCCGCCCCGAATTCCTCCAGCAGGCCCTGGCTGATCTTATAGGCGCCCTGATACTCCGCGACCTCCTCCCCCATCAGGAAGACGCTTGGGTCGCGGCGCATCTCCTCCGCCATGGCATCGCGCAGGGCCTCGCGCACGGTCATGGTGGTGGTGGCGCCGGTCACCTCCGGCTCGGCCGGCAGGGCCGCTTTCGGCGCGGCGGGAACGCTCGCCGCCGGTGCCGCGGCGGGCGCAGCCGCAGCAGCTGCGGCAACGGGCGCCGGTGCTGCAGCGGCGGGCTGGCTCGGTGCCGGCTTGGCGGCGCTTTCGCTCTCGCCTTCGCCCTGAATCCGGGCGATCGGCGTATTGACCTTCACGCCTTCGGTGCCCGCGGGCACCAGGATCTTCTGCAGCTTGCCTTCGTCGACCGCCTCGACCTCCATGGTCGCCTTGTCGGTCTCGATCTCGGCGATGACATCCCCCGCCTTGACCTCATCGCCTTCATTCTTGAGCCATTTGGCGAGCTTGCCCTCGGTCATGGTGGGCGAGAGGGCGGGCATCAGGATCTCGGTGCTCATGACGGTGTCCCTCAGGCCTCGGCCAGAATGTCGGTAAAGAGCTCCGACGGATCGGGCTCTGGGCTGGTCTGGGCGAAATCCGTCGCCGTCGAGATGATGTCCTTGATTTCGCGGTCGATGTTCTTCAGCGCCGCCTCGTCGGCATGGCCCTCTTCCAGCAGCCGCGATCTGAGATGATCGATCGGGTCATGCTCCTGGCGCATCTTGGCGACCTCCTCCTTGCTCCGGTATTTCGCCGGATCGGACATGGAGTGGCCGCGATAGCGGTAGGTCATCATCTCCAGGATGTAGGGGCCCTTGCCGCTGCGCACATAGGCGACGGCCTTGTCGGCCGCGGCCCGCACGTTCAGCACATCCATCCCGTCCACCTGGGTCCCGGGAATGCCGTAGGCCTGGCCGCGCAGATGCAGCTCGGGCCGGGCCGAGGCGCGCTCCACCGAGGTGCCCATGCCGTATTTGTTGTTCTCGATGACATAGAGCACCGGCAGCTTCCACAGCGCGGCCATGTTGAAGGATTCGTAGACCTGGCCCTGGTTCACCGCCCCGTCGCCGAAATAGGTGACGCTGATGCAGCCGTCGTTCTTGTAGCGATGGGAGAAGGCGAGGCCGGTCCCGAGCGGCACCTGGGCGCCGACGATGCCGTGGCCGCCGAAGAAGTTCTTCTCGCGGCTGAACATGTGCATCGAGCCGCCCTTGCCCTTGGAATAGCCGCCGGCGCGCCCGGTGAGCTCGGCCATGACGCCCTTGGGATCCATGCCGCAGGCGAGCATATGGCCGTGGTCGCGGTAGGAGGTGATGACGCTGTCGCCCTTCTGCAGGGCCGCCTGGATGCCGACGACCACCGCTTCCTGGCCGATATAGAGATGGCAGAAGCCGCCGATCAGCCCCATGCCATAGAGCTGTCCCGCCTTCTCCTCGAAGCGGCGGATCAGCAGCATGTTGCGGTAATAGCCCAGCAAAACGGCGCTGTCGGGGGCGTCCTCGGCGCGGGTTTTGCGCTTCTGCGTCGTGGCCATGAGCCCTCCCATCCGTGAACGGGGCGCTGGCCGGGCCGGCCGCCCCTTGGGGCAAGATTTAATGGCCGGAGGGCGCTAAAGCAATAGGGGATAAGTGTCGGAAATCACGACAGTTTTGTTGAATTAACCTTCAGACGGTTAATTCGGGTTCGAGACCTCTTGGGTCCCGGCTACGGCGGGCATATCAGCCTTCGGCAGCATGATGACGACCTCATCGCTGCGGGCGAGGTTCAGCATGAGCCGCACCCGTTCGTCGAGCAGGTCCGGGTCGATGCTGCTGTTGGAGAGCCGCTGCACGCGGTTCTCGAGCTCGTGGCGCTGGCCCGATACGGCATCGGCCAGCGCATGGGTCTGCTTCAATTGCTGATTGAGCTGCATCCAGGCGAAGAGCCCGCGCTCGCCCTGGATCGCGTGGTAGCTGAAATAGGCGAGCAGGGAAATGCCCAGCACCGGTGCCACAGCCTGGCGCGCGTGACGACCGATGTCCCGAGCAATTGTCATGAGTCGCAGCGAAATCATAGGCAATTCCGCGTCGTCAAGCAAAAGCGGCCCCGCCATACCGATCACGCAGCCACCTGTGGCGTAAAAAACTCAATCCGCCTGTGAGGCAAGCGCCCGCAAGGCGCCGCTTCCGGCATAGCGCGCATCCCGGCCCAGGTCCTCCTCGATGCGCAGGAGCTGGTTGTACTTGGCGAGCCGGTCCGAGCGCGAGAGCGAGCCTGTCTTGATCTGGCCGCAGCCCGTGGCCACCGCGAGATCGGCAATGGTCGAATCCTCGGTCTCGCCCGAGCGGTGGGACATCACCGCGCGGTAGGCCGCCTTATGGGCCATCTCCACCGCGGCCAGTGTCTCGCTCAGGCTGCCGATCTGATTGACCTTGATCAGAATGGCATTGCCGATATGCCGGCGGATGCCTTCGGCGAGACGGGTCGGGTTGGTGACGAAGATATCGTCGCCGACGAGCTGCACCTTGCCGCCGAGACGCCGGGTCAGCTCCGCCCAGCCTTCCCAATCATCCTCGGCCATGCCGTCCTCGATGGTGGCGATGGGAAAGGCGCGATACCAGCTTCTCGTAGAGCCCCACCATCCCCGCGGCATCGAGGGTCTTGCCTTCGCCTTCGAGGCGGTAGCTCCCCTCGCGGAAGAATTCGCTCGAGGCGGAATCGAGACCCAGCATCACATCCTTGCCGGGCTTGAGGCCGACGCGCTCGATCGGCCTGCATGATGAAGCTCAGGCATTCCTCGGCGCTTCTGAGATTGGGCGCGAATCCGCCTTCATCGCCGACATTGGTGTTGTGGCCCGCCGATTTCAGCTGCGCCTTCAGGGCATGGAAGATCTCGGAGCCCCAGCGCAGCGCCTCGGCAAAGCCCGGCGCACCCGTCGGCAGGATCATGAATTCCTGAAAGTCGACGGGATTGTCGGCATGGACGCCGCCGTTGACGATGTTCATCTGGGGAACCGGCAGCAAATTCGCCGAAGTCCCGCCGACATAGCGGTAGAGCGGCAGGCCCGCTTCGCTCGCCGCCGCCTTGGCCACCGCCAGGCTGACACCAAGGATGGCATTGGCGCCGAGACGGCCCTTGTTGGGCGTGCCGTCGAGCTCGATCATCATGCGGTCGAGCTTCGCCTGCTGGCTCGCCTCGATGCCGGAGACGGCATCGAAGATCTCGCCGTTCACCGCCTGCACGGCCTTCAGGACACCCTTGGCGCCATAACGCTTCTTGTCGCCGTCGCGCAGCTCCGCGGCTTCATGGGTGCCGGTGGAAGCGCCCGAGGGCACGGCGGCACGCCCGAAGGCCCCGCTCTCCAACCGGGCATCGACCTCGACCGTAGGATTGCCGCGGCTGTCCAGTATCTCGCGGGCACGAAGGTCGATGATGGCGCTCATGAGCCGGCTCTCCGGAAAGGAAAAAGGGGTGGCCGGTTTATAAGGCTAGGTTTCCGGCAGCGCCAGCGCCCGCAGCTCGTCGCGGCGTAGATGCAGGTCCTGATCGAGGAAGAATTCGTCAAGCTGGGGCGGGGCGACCGAGGTGCCGGAGAGCATGGCATGGACCTGGCCGCGGTGATGGATCTGATGGATGTAGAGATGGCCGAGGATGGCGGCGATCGTCTCGGGGAAGCGGCCCGCCTCGCGCCGATCGAGGATCACCTTCCGCTCGAGATCGGCCGGGGTTAGTCCAGCACAGAAGCCTAGGAGCTTCCGATCGCTGGCCCGCTGTGCCGCTTCCAGCTCCGCGAGAGTCGCAAAGGGTTCGTCGGCGATGAAGACGTCATAGCCCCGCCCCTCCTCCACCAACGCATCGATGTAATACCAATCGACGGTCAGGATATGGCTGAGGGTCAGCGGGATCGTGGGAAAGAAGCTGACACGGGTGGCGCGATATTCGGCCTCGGTCAGCTGGGCGCAGGCGGCATAGAGCCGATGGTTCGACCAGGCATTGTTGCGCGCCATCTTGGTGAGATGGTCGAGCAGCATCAGGCCCCCATGTTTTCCTTGGCGAGGCGGTCGAAGGCCTGGAGGCGGGCGAGCAGCGCCGGCATGTCCTTGAGGCGGACCATGTTCGGCCCGTCCGACGGCGCGTTGTCGGGATCCTGATGGGTCTCCATGAAGACCATGGCGACGCCGATGGCCACGGCCGCGCGCGCCAGGACCGGCACGAATTCGCGCTGGCCCCCGGTCGAGCGGCCCTGCCCGCCCGGCTGCTGCACCGAATGGGTGGCGTCGAAGACGATGGGGCAGCCGGTCTCGGCCATGATGGGGAGGCTCCGCATGTCGGAGACCAGGGTGTTGTAGCCGAAGCTGGCGCCGCGCTCGCAGAGCATGACATTGCGGTTTCCCGCCGCCTCGACCTTGCGCACCACCTGCTTCATGTCCCAGGGGGCGAGGAACTGCCCCTTCTTGATGTTCATCGCCCGCCCGGTCTTGGCGGCGGCGACAAGAAGATCGGTCTGCCGGCAGAGGAAGGCCGGGATTTGCAGCACATCCACCGCCTCGGCCACGGGCGCGCATTGCTCGGCCGTATGCACATCGGTCAGCACCGGCACGCCGAAGCGCTCGCGCAGCTCGGCCATGATGGGCAGCCCCTTCTCCATGCCCATCCCCCGCGCGCCGTCGATGGAGGTGCGGTTGGCCTTGTCGAAGGAAGTCTTGTAGATCAGCCCGATCCCGAGCTTGGCCGTCATCTCCACCAGCGCCTGGCACATCTCCATGGCATGGGCGCGGGATTCCAGCGCGCAGGGTCCGGCGATCAGCGCCAGCGGCCGGTCATTGCCGATGGTGAGATTACCGATGGCGATATGGCGCGGCTGGGTCGGGGGTACGGCGTTCATGGCCTATTTATAGCAGAGGTTTTGCCGGGCTGCCTTCTCGACGATGCTGCAAATGCATCGCTCCCATCAGGCCAAAGCCATGCTCCCTCCACCGTCAGGTAGAGAGGACCGTGACAAAGCGCTTCGGACGACGCCGAAGCTTGCTTCGGCTACACCAGCCGCGACTGCCTGACCGCCGCCTGGATGAAGGAGGTGAACAGCGGGTGCGGGTCGAAGGGCTTCGACTTCAGCTCGGGGTGGAACTGCACGCCGATGAACCAGGGGTGCTCCGGCAGCTCGACCATCTCGGGCAGCACGCCATCGGGCGACATCCCGGAGAAGCTGAGGCCCACCGCCTCCAGCCGCTCCTTGTAGTTGATATTCACCTCGTAGCGGTGGCGGTGGCGCTCGCTGATCCAGTCGCGGCCGTAGATGTCATGGAGCTGGCTGCCGGGGGCGATGTGGCAGTCATAGGCGCCGAGCCGCATGGTGCCGCCGAGATCGCCGCCCTCGTTGCGCCGCTCGACGGCATTGCCGTGGATCCATTCGGTCATCAGCCCGACCACCGGCTCCGCGGTCGGACCGAACTCGGTGGAATCGGCGGCCGGGATGCCGGCCAGATTGCGTGCCGCCTCGATCACCGCCATCTGCATGCCGAAGCAGATGCCGAAATAGGGCACCTTGTGCTCGCGCGCGAAGCGGGCGGCCTGGATCTTGCCTTCGGCCCCGCGCTCGCCGAAGCCCCCGGGCACCAGGATGCCATGCACCCCCTCGAGATACTGGACCGTGTCCTCGCGCTCGAAGATCTCGGAATCGATCCAGTTCAGCTTCACCCGGACGTTGTTGGCGATGCCGCCATGGGCGAGCGCCTCGCCGAGGGATTTATAGGAATCCAGCAGGCTCGTGTATTTGCCGACGATGGCGATGTCCACGGCGCTTTCCGGCTGGCGGATGCGCTCGACGACCCAGCGCCAGCGCGACAGATCCGGCGGCGGCGCGGAGAGGCCGAAATGCCGGCAGACCTCGGTATCGAAGCCTTCGGCGTGATAGGCCGCGGGCACCTGATAGATGGTGTCGACGTCGAGGGCCTGGATCACGGCCTCGGGCCGGAGGTTGCAGAACAGCGCGATCTTGCGCCGGGATTCCCGGGGGATTTCGCGGTCGCAGCGGCAGAGCAGGATGCCGGGCTGGATGCCGACGCTCTGCAGCTCCTTGACCGAATGCTGGGTCGGCTTGGTCTTGAGCTCGCCGGCCGCGGGAATCCAGGGCACCAGGGTCAGATGCACGAAGAGGGTCCGGGTCGGACCGAATTCGTTGCCGAGTTGGCGGATCGCCTCCAGGAAGGGCAGGCTCTCGATGTCGCCGACGGTGCCGCCGACCTCGCAGATCAGGAAATCAACATCCTCGACATCGGCGCGCACGAAATCCTTGATGGCGTCGGTGACATGGGGAATTACCTGCACGGTGGCGCCGAGATAGTCGCCCCGGCGCTCCTTGGCGATCACCGTGGAATAGATGCGGCCCGTGGTGACGTTGTCGCTGCGCCGGCTGGGAACGCCGGTGAAGCGCTCGTAATGGCCGAGATCGAGATCGGTCTCCGCCCCATCATCGGTGACATAGACCTCGCCATGCTGGGTCGGGCTCATCGTCCCGGGATCGACGTTGAGATAGGGATCGAGCTTGCGCAGCCGCACCTTGAATCCGCGCGCCTGCAGCAGAGCACCGAGTGCTGCTGCCGAGATGCCTTTGCCAAGGGAGGAGACCACGCCGCCGGTGATGAAGATGAACCGCGTCATGGGCCCACAGTATTGCGCGCGCCCAGCACCGCGAGCAAGCGCCGCGGCGTCGCAGGCACCGAAATAATTCTATTGACCCAGGGGAACGCTAGGAACGGACGGAGTCGTGGGTTTCGGTGCCGCCGGCGGGGCGGCCGGCTGGGTCCCCGCCGCCGGCAATGTCGAGCCCGCGGGTGCCGTGGGGGAGACCGGCATCTGCTGCGTTGTCACGTCCGCCGGCAGGATCGAGGCCCGCTTCGTGCCGAGCTGGGGCAGGATCACCAGGACCAGGCTCGTCAGCATGAAGCAGGCGGCCAGGACCGCGGTGACGCGGGTCAAGACGCTGGCGGTGCCGCGGCCGGTCATGAAGTTCGACATGCCGCCGCCGCCGATGCCCAGCGCTCCACCCTCGCTCTTCTGCATCAGCACGACCGCGACCAGCGCCGCCGCTATCATCAGATGAATGACCAGGATAATGCGTTCCATAACGTCCTAACCGCCCTCGCGCCGGTGTCCTGCCCCCAAAAATTCGTCTCGAATTTTTGGGGACGAGCACGCCACTATCATTAATAACTCGTGTCCCGGTCCCACCAAAGGCTCGTTCCTTGGGATTTCGGAACGGGACACGGGCGCGGCGCTTTTACTGCCTTTGCCGGATATTGGCCAGCGGTATGTGGGCGGTGCCCGCCCTAGGAGCAAGCCCGGGCGATGGCGAGGAAGTCCTCCGCCTTCAGGCTGGCCCCGCCCACCAGCGCCCCATCGACATTGCCCAGCGACAGGATGTCCGGGCAATTGGACGGCTTGACCGAGCCGCCGTAAAGCAGCCGGAAGCTGGCGGCATCGGCGAAGCGCTTGGCGAGCTCGCTCCTCAAATGGCCATGGACCGCCCCGATATCGGCGGTGCTGGCGGTCCGGCCGGTGCCGATGGCCCAGATCGGCTCATAGGCGACCACGACCGTCGATCCGGCCGCACCATCTGGCAGGGAGCCGGCGAGCTGGCGCGCCACGACCGCCAGCGCCTCGCCCCGGTCGCGCTCGGCCTCGCTCTCCCCCAGGCAGACGATGGGAATGAGCCCGGCCGCCAGGGCCGCCCCGGCCTTGGCTTTGACCAGGGCGTCGCTCTCCTTATGCTCGGCCCGGCGCTCGGAATGGCCGAGGATCACATAGCGGCAGCCGAGATCGGCCAGCATGGGCGCGCCGATATCCCCGGTATGGGCACCCGCTGGGCGCCTCATGGCAATCCTGGCCGCCCAGGGCCACGCTCGAGCCCTTGATCGCCTCGCCCACCAGGGCGATCAGCGTCGCCGGCGGGCAGAGCAGAAGCTCGGCCTTCAGCCCCCCGGCCCCCTCGGCGATGCCCTTGGCGAGGGCCAGCCCATCGACCCGCCGGCCATTCATCTTCCAATTGCCCGCGATCAGCGGCCTCGGCTTGCTCATCTCTTCTATCCCTCGCCCTTAGCTGCGGCCGTTGCCTAGCATGATCGCCCCGCCGGGGGAACCCGGGCTCGCTTGCCGGGCTGGGGGCTCGCCCCTATGATGCCGCCCCTCGCCGCCCCCGGGATCGCTGACGGCCCCAGGCGCGGCGCCGGAAGTCGGGTCACCATGCTCCAGCTCATTCGCTCCAAAGCCTCCTCCTGGGTCTTCAAGATCCTGTTCATCGTCCTGGTCCTCTCCTTCGGGGTCTGGGGCATCGGCGACATCCTGCGCACCAAGACCGAGCAGGTCACGGTCGCCAGTGTCGGCGGGCAGACCATCACGGCCGAGGCCTTCCAGCGGGAGTATCAGCAGCAGCAGAAGCAGCTGGCGGCCTCGATGGGCAATCAGTTCAGCCCGGAGCTCGCCAAGCAGCTGGGGCTACCGGGGCAGGTGCTGGACCGGATGGTGAGCCAGGCGCTGTTCAGCGATCTCGCCAACCGCATGGGGCTGCGCGCGCCCGACGATGTGCTGACCAGCATCCTCGCCACGGTGCCCATGTTCAAGAACGAGCAGGGGCAGTTCGACCGGAACCGCTTCCTCGCCTATGTCCAGCAGAGCGGGATGACCGAGGAAGGCTATATCGAGAACCTGCGCCACAACCTGATCATCAATCAGATCTATGGCGCCGTGGCCTCGGGTGCCAACCCGCCCAAGCAGCTGGTGGATGCGATCTACGGCTACCGCAACGAGAAGCGCACCGCCGATACGGTCCTCATCGCCGATGCCAGCATCCCGGCCCCGCCGGCACCCGATGACGCCACGCTGGAAAAGTTTTTGAAGGATCACGCGGATCGTTTCCAGGCGCCCGAATACCGCAAGCTCGCGATCCTTCGCTTGCGGCCGGAGACGCTGGCCGCCGGCATCAAGATCAGCGATGGCGATATCACCCAGTATTTCAACGCGCATAAGGACGAGCTGGGCATTCCCGAAAAGCGCGAATTCCAGATCTTCGCCGTGCCGGACGAGGCGGCCGCCAAGGCCGCCGCGGCGGAGATCGCCAAGGGCGGAGATTTCGCCGCCGTCTCCTTGAAGACCGTGGGGCAGCAGCCTGCCGATACGGGCTTGGTCACCAAGACCGGGCTCCTGCCCGAGATCGCCGGACCCGCCTTTGCCGCCGCCGACGGCGCCGTGGTCGGCCCGGTGAAAACTGTGCTGGGCTGGCAGCTCGCCAAGGTGGCCAAGATCGAGCCCGGCAAGCCCGCGGTGCTGGCCGAGGTGCATGACCAGATCGCCAAGCAGCTCGCCAACCGCCAGGCCTCCGACCAGCTTGTCGAGGTCGCCAATCAGCTCGACGATGCGCTCGCCGGCGGCGCCTCCCTCGAGGAGGCGGCCAAGAAGCTCGGCCTTCCCCTGCAGACCGTCGCCGATGTCGCGCGCAACGGCGAGGGGGTGGACGGCAAGCCGATCGCCGATCTCATCGGCACGCCCCAGCTCCTGCCCGTCGCCTTCTCGACGGATCCGGGCCAGACCAGCAGCCAGACCGACGACGGCGCCAATGGCTATTTCATCCTTCGCGTCGATCAGGTGACGCCCCCGGCGCTGCGGCCGCTGGACCAGGTCAAAGCCAAGGTGCTGGCGGATTGGCAGGCCGAGGCCCGCGACAAGGCCGCCGCCGACAAAGCCAAGCAGATCATGGACCGCGTGAAGGCGGGCGAGGATCTGAAGACCGTCGCCCAATCCTTCGGCCTCTCGGTCAAGCGCAGCCTGCCCTTCACCCGTGACCAGGGCGACCCGCTCGCCGATGTGCCGCCCTCGCTGGCTTCCCTGCTCTTCGGCGCGAAGAAGGGCGAAGCGGCGACGGCGCCCAATGACCAGGCCGCCAACCCGGCCAGGTCGTGGCGGTGCTGGTGGATATCCAGCCCGCCAATCCGGCGAGCGATCCCGCGGGCACCAAGGCGCTGACCGCCGAGATCGGCCAGACCATGGGCGACGACCTGCTGGCCCAGTTCCGCAAGGCGCTGGAATCCGAGACCCCGGTCACGACGGCATATGAAGGCCGTCGAACTTGCTCGATCTGAGCATGAAGGTCGAGCCGACTTTCGAGAGCTTCGCCGCGGCCTACGGCGCAGGCAAGCCCAGCGTCCTCTATACGCGGCTGGTGGCCGATCTGGAGACGCCGGTCTCGGCCATGCTGAAGCTCGCGGACCGGCGGCCCCATAGCTTCCTGCTGGAATCGGTCGAAGGTGGTGCTGTCCGCGGCCGCTACTCGCTGATCGGCCTCAAGCCCGATCTGGTCTGGCGCTGCCGCAACAACCGGGCGGAGATCAACCGGCGCTTCCGCATCGACGAGCGGGCCTTCGAGCCCTGCGCCGGCGATGCGCTGCTGTCCCTGCGTTCCCTGGTCGCCGAGACCCGGATCGATCTGCCGCCGGGCCTGCCGCCCATGGCAGCCGGGCTCTTCGGCTATATGGGCTATGACATGGTCCGGCTGATGGAGCGGCTGCCGACCGACAAGCCCGCGGCGCTGGATCTGCCCGATGCCGTTTTCCTGCGCCCGACGGTCATGGCGATCTTCGACAATGTCGAGGATCTCGTGACCATCGTGGCCGCGGTCTGGCCCCAGACGGACCAAGGTGCGCGCGCCGCCTATAACCAGGCCTGCGAGCGCCTGGCCGATGTGGTCGCCGATTTCGGCCGCAATTTGCCGGAGCGGCGTGAGGTGGTGGATGCGCTCGCCGATCTGCCGGAGCCCAGCTCCAATATCCCGGAGTCCGAGTTCCACGCCATGGTCGAGCGGGCCAAGGAATACATCCTGGCCGGCGACATCTTCCAGGTCGTGCTCTCCCAGCGCTTCGAGCTGCCCTTCACCCTGCCGCCCTTCTCCCTCTATCGCGCGCTCAGGCGGCTCAACCCCTCGCCCTTTCTTTTCTTCTTGGATTTGGCCGATTTCGCCATCGTGGGCTCCAGCCCGGAGATCCTGGTTCGCCTGCGCGACGAGAAAGTGACCATCCGCCCCATCGCCGGCACGCGCCGCCGCGGTGCCACCCCGGCGGAGGACCGCGAGCTCGCGGCCGAGCTGCTCGCCGATCCGAAGGAGCGGGCCGAGCATCTGATGCTGCTGGATCTCGGGCGCAACGATGTCGGCCGCGTCGCCGAGATCGGCAGCGTCGAAGTCACGGAGCAATTCATCATCGAGTACTACTCCCATGTCATGCATATCGTCTCCAATGTGGAGGGGACGATCCGGCCGGGCCTCGACGCCATCGACGCGCTGGCCGCGGGCTTTCCCGCCGGCACCACCTCCGGCGCGCCCAAGGTCAGGGCCATGGAGATCATCGACGAGCTGGAGCGCGAGCGCCGGGGCGTCTATGCCGGGGCCGTGGGCTATTTCGCCGCCAGCGGCGCCATGGACACCTGCATTGCGCTGCGGACCGCCGTGGTCAAGGACGGCACCATGTATGTCCAGGCCGGCGGCGGCATCGTCGCCGACAGCACGCCCGAGGCCGAGTTCCAGGAGAGCTGCCAGAAGGCCCGCGCCCTGGTCCGCGCCGCGCAGGAAGCGGTCCGCTTCGCCGCCGACCGCGGCGGCAATCGCTAGCCGCGCGCCCTCGCGCTCAGCTGTGACGCGTGTCGGGGCCGGGATCGCGGCCCGCGGCGGCTTCGGCCAGTCTTCCCAGGAAGTAAGCCCAACCCTTCGCATGGTCCTCGCAGGCGGCGGCGTCGGGCAGGCCGCTATGGGTCATGCGCAGCAGCGTCCCACCCGCCTGGTCGATCAGGTCGATCTCGATCAGGCCCGACCCGGGCGGCATGTTCTCGCGATTGTCCCAGCCGAAACTATAGGCGAGGCGGTGGACGGGGATGACCTCCGTGAACCTGCCGCGGGCGACATCCTTGGCGGTGACATTGACGAGGTAGAGGCCGCCGGGATGCGGCTCCACCGTCGCCTCGGTGCCCATCCAGCGCAGAATCTTCTCGGGATCGGTGAGGAAGGCGAAGACGGTCGATGGCGGTGCGGCGATCTGGACCTCGCGCCGGACCACGAGCGGTTCATCCATCGCAAACCTCCTTTTGGCGAGAGGGCATCGCAGGGAAAGCACATTCTTCACAACAAGCCTCGTTTCGCAACCATAGGCGGGTGACAGTTAACGGCCGCCGCCGCATGATCCGCGGCATGCGGTTGCCCTTCACCCTCGCCTGGCTGGTCGATGAGGCCAGCACCGCGGCCGGCCCCGACCGTTTCCTGGCCGCGCTCGGTGCGAAGCTGATCGCCGATGGCCTGCCCCTGGCCGGTGGTTTCCTGACACTGTCCGCGCCGCATCCCATCATCGCACGGCGCAGCTGGCTATGGCCCGCGGAGAGCGGCGTGGTGATCGAGGCGCTGGGCTTCGGGGCGCTGGCGCCGTTCCAGTCCGGGCAAGGCGATCTCGGCCGCGACTGGCTCACCGGGCTCGGCGCCGCCGTGGTGCAGGAGGATATCGCGGGTTCGGGGACCGACGATCCGCTGCTCGGCTGGGCGCTCTCCCGGAGCCTGACGGAGGATGAAACCGCATTCCTGCATCAGGCGGCGCGTTTCGCCGCCGCACCGCTCGCCGCCCTTGTCGCACGTTCGACCACGACGGCGCTGCTCGAGGCCTATCTCGGCCGGCGTAGCGCAGCGCAGGTCCTGGGCGGAAACCTGCGGCGCGAAACGGGCGAGACCATCCGCGCCGTCCTGCTCTATGGCGATCTTCGGGGTTTCACCGAGTTCTCGGAGACCATGGCGCCGGAGGCGGTGGTCGCGGCCCTCGGCGCCTGGTTCGATCGCATCGCCGGCGCGGTTCACGCCTTCGGCGGCGAGGTGCTGAAGTTCATCGGCGACGGGGTGCTGGCGATCTTCCCGGTGGGTGAAAGACCGCCTTCTATCGCCTGCGACGCCGCGCTCAGCGCCGTGGCAGCGGCCCGGGCCGGCATGGCCCATCTCGACCAGCAACGCGGCCGGGAGGGGCTGGCGCCACTTCCCTTCGGCATGGCCCTGCATCTGGGCGAGATGCTGTGGGGCAATATCGGCACGGCCGACCGGCTGGACTTCACCGCCATCGGTCCGGCCGTCAATCTTGTCAGCCGGCTCGAAGGGCTCTGCCGGCCGCTGGGCCGCAGCGTGCTGGTATCGGGCGCGGTGGCGGCCGAGACGACCACGCGGCTTATTCCCCTGGGCGAGCATGCCTTGCGCGGCATCGCCACGCCCTGTGCGGTGTTCACGCCGCTGGATTGAGTTGGGAGGAAATCGACCAGAGCGGCGGTCTTTCTTTCCGCCCTACCCCGCCGTCGCCGTCTCCTGATGCAGAAGCGCACTCGCCGGCACCAGCACGAAGCCCTTTTCCCTTAGCGTCGGCAGCCATTTGAGCAAAGCGGCAATGGTGGTGGCGTGGGGATGGCCGATGGCCAGCGCCCGGCCGCGCTTCAGCGCGATCTCCTCGGTGCGGCGAAGCTGAACCAGCACCGCCTCGACGGTCTCGTCATTGTCGATGAAGACGTCGCGGTCGATATGGGGCACGCCCATCTCGCTCGCCATCCGCCCCGCCACGGTTGCCGCCGTGGTACGGGAATCGAGGAAGGCAAGGCCGCGGGCCTTCACCTCCGCCAGCACCGGCTTCATTTCCGCTTCCGAGCTGGTGAAGCGGCTGCCCATATGGTTGTTGATGCCGACATAGCCGTCGAGCTGGGCGAGGGCCCAATCGAGACGCTGCCGATTCTCCTCGGGCGTCAGCGAGCTCTTCAGCGCATGGGGACCGGCATCGAGCTCGCCGTCGAGGGGCTCCATCGGCACATGAAGCCATAGCTCATGGCCAGCGGTCCGCGCCGCTGCGGCTTGGCGCGACAGATCCTTTGCATAGGTCATGAAGGCGATGGTGATCGCCGGCGGGAGATCGATCACCCGGGCGGACTCCGCCTTGTCGATGCCCATATCGTCGATGACGATGGCGATCATCGGGCGTCCCTCGGTGGCGGGGACGGCTTTGGCATATTGCTGCCAGGGCGGATGGGCGCCGCCGCCCGGAGGTGGCGTCACCGGGGAGCTCGCGCTCGGCGGCAAGGCCGGCGCCGGCGCTGCCGGCGTCACGAGAGCCTTCGCCGCCGGCGTTACGGCGGCGATCTCGGAACTCCCCGCCGGTTTGGCGGAGACGGTCGGTGGGCTTCCCCGATGGGTGGCGACGACAGCCCCGACGATCAGGCCGATGCCGGCACCACAGGCAAGCAGCAGTGCCGGCCGCCGGGCCAGCGCCGCCAGGAAGCCGTACGCGGCCGTCGCCCTTCTGCTCTTAGCCTTGCGGCTCCTGGTCCCCCGGCCCTTGCCCCGCGTGCGTTTCCGGGCGCCAAGCCAGCGTTTTGCGAATTGCTCGAACATGGCCGAAGCCTATCACGGCTCAGCGCTTTTTTTCCTCTTCGCCATGGGCGAGGTCATCCAGAATCGGGCAGTCCGGCCGCTCATCGCCGCGGCAGCAATGGGCCAGATGTGCCAAGGTGCGCCGGATCGACTGCAGCTCCTCGAGCTTGCGGTCGATCTCGCTCATATGGCTGAGCGCCAGTTCGCGCACCTTCCCGCTGGGACGGCGCTGGTCATGCCAGAGGGCCAACAGCTTCTCCACATCGGCGACGGGGAATCCCAGGCGCCGCGCCCGGTGGATGAAGCGGAGATTGGCGAGATCGCGGCCGTCGTAGACGCGGTAATTGCCCTCGCTGCGCTTGGCCTTGGGGATGAGCCCGATGCTCTCGTAATAGCGGATCGTCTTCGCCGGCACGCCGGAGCGCTTGGCCAAATCCCCGATGTTCATGCCCGCGACAGGTTCCGGCGCGGCCTTCATGCGGACCTCCCTCTCCTTCCGCCGCCCCAGAGCCGCAACAGCAGCGAATTGCCGACGACGCTGACGCTGGAAAGCGCCATGGCGGCCCCCGCCAGCATGGGCGAGAGATCGCCGGAGGCGGCTAGCGGCAGCATCACCAGATTGTAGATGAAGGCCCAGAACAGGTTCTCGCGGATCTTGCGGCTGGTGCGCCGCGAGAGCTCGATCGCTTCGGCCACGAGCCGGGGATCGCCGCGCATCAGCGTGACCGGCGCGGTGGCCATCGCGGCATCGCTGCCGCCGCCCATGGCCATGCCGACATCCGCGGCTGCCAGTGCCGGCGCATCGTTGACCCCGTCGCCGACCATGGCGACGACCCGGCCCTCGCCTTTCAGCCGCTCGATCTCCGCGACCTTGCCCTCGGGCAGGACCTCGGCCAGCACCCTGGCGATGCCGAGCTTGGCGGCCACGGCCTCGGCGGCAGCCTTGCTGTCGCCGGTGAGCATGACGGTCTCGATCCCCCGCGCCTTGAGTTCGGCCACTGCCTCGATCGCACTCTGGCGCAGTTGATCGCCAAGGCCGACCACGCCGAGAAGCTGCAGCGGACGGCCAGCGGCCACGAAGATCGCACTGGCCCCTTCGCTCGTGATCTTCCCCACGCTTGCCTCATAGCGGGCAACATCGACCCCGAGCTCGGCCATCAGCCGCGCATTGCCGATGGCCACATCCTCGCCGGCGACGCACGCCGTGAGGCCACGGCCGCCGAGCCGCTTGAAACCCACCGGCGGCTCCAAGGCGAGCCCGTCGCCCGCCGCACGCTCCAGCAAGGCGCGTGCGATCGGATGCTCGCTGCCCTGCTGGGCCGATGCGGCGAGGAAGAGCAGCCGGGCCGGGTCCTCGCTCTCGAGCGTCGTCACCTTCGGATGGCCTTCGGTGAGCGTGCCGGTCTTGTCGAAAACGACCACCGAGATCTCCCGCGCCCGCTCGAGCGCCGCCGCATCGCGCAGGAGTATGCCCCGGCGCGCGCCGATGCCCGTGCCGACGATGATCGCCGTGGGTGTTGCCAAGCCCAACGCGCAGGGGCAGGCGACCACCAGGATGGAGACCGCCGGGATGAGGGCGGCCTGCCAATCGCCGCTCCCGGCCCACCAGCCGATGAAGGTCAGGATGGCGAGCCCCAGCACCACCGGCACGAAGACGCCGCTGACCCGATCCACCAGCTTCTCGATGGGCGCCTTGCTCGCCTGGGCGTTCTCGACCAAGGCGATGATCCGCGCCAGCACCCCCTCATGCACCGCCGAGCTCGCCCTGATCCGCAGCAGCCCGTCGCCGTTGAGAGCGCCACCGATAACCCAGGCGCCGGGCTTCTTGGCGACCGGCAGGCTCTCGCCCGTCAGGAGGGATTCATCGGCCTCGCTCTCGCCTTCCAGCACCTCGCCATCCCCAGGGAAGCGCTCGCCGGGCTTGACGATCAGGATATCGCCGATGCGCAGCGCCTCGGCCGGCATCTCGACCGCCTGGCCGCCGCGCTCGATGCGGGCCGTCTCGGGACGGAGCTTCATCAAGGCCCGGATGGAAGCCGCGGCGCTGCGCCGCGCCCGGGCCTCCAGCACGCGTCCCAACAGCACCAGCGTCACCACCACCGCCGCCGCCTCGAAATAGAGATGCGGCATGCCGAGCAGGAGCTGGTAGAGGCTGAAGAAGAAAGCGGCCGAGGTGCCGAGCACCACCAGCAGATCCATATTGCCATGGCCGCTGCGGGCAGCACGCCAGGCTGCCTTGTAGAATCGCGCACCGGCCCAGAACTGCACCGGGGCCGCCAGCAGCGCCTGGACCCAGCCCGGCAGCATCCAGCTGAGGCCAAGCAGCTCGGCGCCCATCTGGAGGATGAGGGGAAAGGTAAGAAGCGCGGCGGCGGTGAGCTTGATCACCTCGCCCCGGAACTCGGCTGCCTGGGCCCGGTCCTCCGCCGCTTCCTCGGCCAAATCCTTGGGCGCCGGTGCGGCGCGATACCCGACCGCATCCACGGCCTCGAGCAAGGCATCGACCGGCGCGTCGCCACTCACCCGGGCCCGCCGGTTGGCGAGATTGACCGAGGCCGACCCGACGCCGGGCACCGCCGCAAGTGCGGTTTCGACCCGCCGGACGCAAGCCGCGCAGGTCATGCCATAGATCGAGAGGTCGACAGGTTCCTTGGGAGAGATCTGGTTCATGGACGGCATATGGGGCTTCCAGTGATTGGAAGGTCAAGACCCCGTGGCCGTATGCGCTTCGAGGCGCTTCAGGAGGCTCTCAAACTCCGCCCTCCCGCGAAGCGGGTTCAATTGCGTGTCATGCTTGGCGATTCCCAGCAGCCAGGCCCGCGCCCGGGGTGCATGGGAGAAGGCGAATTCGAGGCATGCCTGGGCGAGGTCCAGTCTGCCGGCAACGGCGTAGGTGCAGGCCGCGTTGTAGCGCACGGTGTAAGATTCGGGGTCGACCAGCATGGCGCGTTCCGCCCATGCCTCGGCCCGCGCGAAGTCGCCGAGATAAGCCAGGGTGGCCGCGCCAATCCCCAGCACCTCCGCGACCTCGGGATCCCCGCCGAAGGCCTCCTCGATGCGGCTGAGGGCGCCGCGGGCAGCTGCAACGCTGCGGTCCGGTTGCCCCAGGGCGACGTAGATATCCGACAGCAGCGTGAGCGGCTGAAAGTTTCCGGGCTGAAGCTCCGCCGCTCGCTCGAAGTGAAGGGCGGCATTGGGAAAATCGCCGGTCTCCCGGCAGCTACAGCCGTAGAAGTAATGGGCTTCGAAGAGTCCCGAATCCAGCCCGATGGCCCGCTCGAAGGCGACGATGGCCTGCTCGGGATGACCGGCGGCGTAGAGCGCCACCCCTCTCGACGCATGGGCCTCGGCCAGGTTTGGCGCCAGCTCGAGGGCCTTGCTGCTGTTGGTCAGCATGTCTTCGTAGGAGACCGCCAGATCCCCATTGACCCAGAGGAAGGCATCGCAGTCCGCTATGCCGGCGTAGGCGCGGGCGTAACCCGGATCGGCCCTGACGGCTTTGGTGAACAGCCGTCGCGCAGACCGCAGATATTGCTGGGTTCCCCAGCTCACGGTCAGCCTGGCGCGGGCCTGAAGATAGAACTTGTAGGCCTGCGCATTGGAGGTGGAGCGCGTCCGGATGGCCTTCAATTCCTCGGGCAGCAATTTCAGCTTGAGCGCATCGACGACGTTTCTCGAGATTTCGTCCTGAAGGGCGAAGATATCGGCGAATACACGATCGAATCGCTTGGCCCAGAGATGTCCACCCGTCGCGGCATCGACCAGCTGGGCGGTTATGCGAATCCGATTTCCCGCTTTCCTCACGCTGCCCCTAAGGACGTAGCCGACCTGCAGCTGGCGGGCGAGCTTGTCGATCTCCACGGTCTTGCCCTTGAAATTGAAGGCCGTGTTGCGGGCAACGACGAAGATCGCCGAAATCTGGGAGAGATCCGTGATGATGTCCTCGGTGATGCCGTCGCTGAAGTATTCCTGCTCCGTATCGCCGCTCATATTCGTGAACGGCAGGACGAGGATGGAAGGTTTCGCCCGCACCTGATCGGTTCGGGGTGCCGCCGTCGTCCGTGCATGTCGCGTGAAAGCCCGATGCACCCGTATGGGTTCGGGGACGTTCTTCAGCCGCTGTTCGCCGAGATCCTCGAACTCGCAGGCAATTTTGCTTCGCACCTGATCCAACACGGCCTGCGACAGGATGATGGTCCCGGGATCTGCCAGGGCTTCCAGGCGAGCGGCGACATTGACCCCATCGCCGTAGAGGTCACCGTCCACGACCACGACATCGCCCAGATCCAAGCCTATCCGCAGCATCAGCCGCCGGTCTTCGGGCAGGCCCTCATTGGCGGCTTCCGTTGCCTCCTGCAGCTCCACGGCGCATTGGACGGCACTGACCGCGCTCCCAAACTCGACGAGGGCACCATCGCCCATCAGCTTGACGAGGCGGCCGCGATGCTTGTCGATCAACGGCTCGAGGATTTCCTTGCGCGTTGTCTGGAGTGCGGCCAGCGTCCCCGCCTCATCGGCCCGCAAGAGGCGGCTGTAGCCGACGACATCGGCAACAAGAATGGCTGCAAGCCGGCGCTCCATCTGCTTTCCCCGGGCCTCGTTGAATTCTCACGAGCAAATTTGGAAGGCCGGGCGCCAACGATGCGAAGATCGCGGGCCCGGCTTGGTGGACGGCCGCAGCGACTTGGTGGCCGTCGGAATGGAGACTATCCCCACCCTGTGGGAATTAGGCGTCAAAAACTGCCACTTGCAACGTCAATTCCTCGTTATCTGACCGACTTGCCACAATAACGGGCGGTCTTCGGGGACTTCTACAGGTTTCGTCCATTCCCGCGTGAAATCCGGTTCACGGCGAGATTCCGGCGCCGAGCGCGCGAGGCCGGGACTTCCGAGGGCGCGTTATTCAGGCTTTGAATAGTCACGCCGGAAGGATCGGAACGTCACGGAATAGCGCAACGCGTCCATCGGCACGATGCTGTGCTCCCAGTCGGTGCGCACCGGACCATGAAGCAGATACCCAGAGCGTGGCGAGATTTCCACCGCCGCGCGCGCCCAGCCCGCACCGTCGGCGCGGCGCAACCGCAGGACGCAGGGAGCCAGGAAGGACAAGGCGACGACGTCTTGGAACATGGGCTTATCGCGATGCCAGCCGATGCCGGCACCAGGCGCATATTCGGTTACGAGCGCCTGGGCCAAATCCGATTCCGGAATGCCGGCGAACCGGCAGGCGATCCTTCGCAGGGGTGCCAGAAACGCCGGCATCTCCTCGGCGGACCGCAAGGCCCGCCCAGCATAGTCGTAGCGGTAGCCGAATGACACCACGCGTCGGTTGCCGAGATAGCCGTGAAACTCGAAAGGCTTGAACGGCAGGGTTTCGAATTGCGCGACAAAGGCTTTTTCAACCTCCGGCGAGAACAGGTCTGGCGCGTATCGGAACCCCGCCGGCGTGGGCGCCGCGGGAGCTTCAAACAGATCGGCGGAGGCGTGATTGCGGCGGGAAGCTTGCCGGATCGGCATGCGCAGGAAATAGGAACCGGAGGCGGCTTTTTCCAGAGTCAGCCAGGCCAGTGAGCAGGCGGGAATCAGCTGCATTTGGGCTACGGCGCGTGACATCCCGCGGTCGCCGGCCGCACGAGAGGTAGCGACCGGGGGGCGTAAGGCCCGGTACGGGGTTGGCGGTCTTTCCTTTCCCCTCGGTTTCCACGAAAATGCGGTGGCTGACCTGGAAGCCACGGGTGTCAAATCGACCTTTCCCGAAACACATTGAATAGAACCAATAGCTTAGGTGCCGTGTGATCCTCCTGATCGATAACTACGACAGCTTCACCTACAACCTCTTCCACTACCTGGGCGAGCTTGGCGCCGCGGTCGAGGTTCGACGCAACGACAAGGTCAGCGTGGCGGAGGTCATGGCCATCCATCCCCAGGCCATCATCCTGTCGCCGGGGCCTTGCGACCCCGACCGCGCCGGCATCTGCCTGGCGCTGATCGAGGCGGCCGCCGGCAAGCTGCCGATCCTGGGGGTCTGCCTCGGCCATCAGGCCATCGGCCAGGTCTTCGGGGGCAAGGTGGTGCGGGGGCCTGTGCCGATGCATGGCAAGCTGACCGCCGTGCAGCATCGGGGCGAAGGCATATTTGAGGGCATCCCCTCCCCCTTCATGGGCACGCGCTATCATTCCCTGATCGTCGACCGGGCGAGCCTGCCGGAGTTGCTCGCCGTGACGGCGGAGACCGAGAGCGGCCTCATCATGGGCATGGCCCATCGCACCCTTCCCATCCATGGCGTGCAGTTCCATCCGGAGAGCATCGCCTCGGAGCATGGCCATCGCCTGCTGGGCAATTTCCTGAGGCTCGCCGGGCTCAATACGCCGGCCCGGGCCGCGGCGTGAGCGATCTTAAACCGTTGATCGCCGCCGTTGCCGGCGGCCGGTCGCTCGACGAGCATGAGGCCGAGCAGGCCTTCGATATCCTGATGTCGGGGGATGCGACGCCGACGCAGATCGGCGCCTTCCTGATGGCGCTTCGCGTGCGCGGCGAGACGGTGGCGGAGATCACCGGTGCGGTGCGCACGATGCGGGCCAAGATGCTGAGGATCGATGCGCCGGATGGCGCCATCGATACCTGCGGCACCGGCGGCGACAACAGCGGCACCCTCAACATCTCCACCGGGGCGGCCATCGTGACCGCGGCGGCGGGCGTGCCGGTCGCCAAGCATGGCAATCGCGCCGCCTCCTCCAAGACCGGGACCGCCGATGTGCTGGGCGCCCTGGGCGTCAATATCGATGCCGATATGGCGCTGATCCGCGAGGCGCTGTGGAACGCCAATATCTGTTTCCTCATGGCGACCCGCCACCATAACGCGATGCGCCATGTCGGGCCCTCGCGGGTCGAACTCGGCACTCGCACCATCTTCAACCTCATGGGCCCGCTCTCCAATCCGGCAGGCGCGCGCCTTCAGCTTCTCGGCGTCTTCGCCCAGGCCTGGATCGAGCCCCTGGCCCAGGTGCTGGCCTCTCTCGGCACCGAGCGCGCCTGGGTCGTCCATGGCTCCGACGGGCTGGACGAGATCACCACCACCGGCCCCACTTATGTCGCCGAACTGAGGGACGGCAAGGTCAAGCTGCTCGAGGTGACGCCCGAGATGGCCGGCCTGCCCCGCGCCACCCCGGCCGACCTGAAAGGTGCGGATGCCGCGACCAACGCCGCGGCCATCACGGGACTCCTCGAGGGGCAGTCCGGGCCCTATCGCGATATCGTGTTGCTCAACAGCGCGGCCGCTCTTGTTCTGGCTGGCAAGGCAACCGATTTGAAATCCGGCGTCGCGCTCGCGGCATCCGTTATCGACAGCGGCAAGGCGAAGGCGACGCTGGCTGAACTCGTTGCCATCACCAATCGGGCACCTGCTGCATGAGCGATACCTTGATCCGCATCACCGACGACAAGCGCCGCCATGTCGAGGCGCGCAAGGCCGCCCGCCCTGTTGGCGCCGTGGAAGCCGCCGCTCGCGCCGCCTCGCCGCCACGTGGCTTTGCCGATCGCCTGGCCGCGGCGGTTGTCGCCGGCCGCTATGGGCTCATCGCCGAGATCAAGAAAGCCTCCCCCTCCAAGGGGCTGATCCGCGCCGATTTCGATCCTGTGGCCCTGGCCCAGGCCTATCGCGACGGCGGTGCCACTTGTCTCTCGGTGCTGACGGACGAGCCCTATTTCCAGGGCAAGGACGAATATCTCCAAGCCGCCCGCGCCGCCGTCGACCTGCCGGTGCTGCGCAAGGATTTCATGATCGATCCCTATCAGATCGCCGAATCCCGGGCATTGGGCGCCGATTGCGTGCTGCTGATCATGGCGGCGCTGACGGATGAGATGGCCGCCGAGCTTCATGGCGCCGCCGCCCATTGGGGCATGGATGTGCTGGTGGAGGTCCATGACGAGGCCGAGCTCGAGCGTGCTCTCAAGCTTCCGGCACGCCTCATGGGCATCAACAACCGCAATCTCAAGACCCTGACGGTCGACCTTGCGGTGACGGAGCGCTTGGCGCCCCGCGTGCCGCGCGACCGGCTCCTGGTCGCCGAGAGCGGGCTCACGGGGCCGGCGGATCTCGCCCGCCTGCATCGCGTCGGGGCGTCCACCTTCCTGATCGGCGAATCCCTGATGCGCGAGGCCGATGTCGCCGCCGCGACGCGCCGGCTTCTGGCCCGGGGGCCTGAATTGAAGACCCGCACGGCCTGATGCCGCGCCTCACCCATTTCGACGCCGAGGGCAAGGCCGCCATGGTCGATGTCTCGGCCAAGGCGGAAACCGAGCGCAGTGCCACCGCCAAGGGCAGCGTGTTGATGCAGCCGGCCACCCTGGCCCTCATCGCAGCCGGGGAGATGAAGAAGGGCGATGTCCTCGCAGTGGCGCGGCTGGCCGGGATCATGGCCGCCAAGCGCACCGCCGATCTCATCCCCCTCTGCCATCCCTTGGCGCTGACCTCGATCAAGGTCGACCTCACCATCGACAAATCGCGCAACGCCGTCGATATCGAGGCGAGCTGCAAGCTCTTCGGGCGCACCGGGGTGGAGATGGAGGCGCTGACGGCCGTGAGCGTCGCGGCGCTGACGGTCTATGACATGTGCAAGGCCGTCGACCGCGGCATGACCGTCACCGACATCCGCCTGACGGCCAAGAGCGGCGGCAAATCCGGCAGCTTCGAGGCCGCCTGATGCTCTCGGTTGCCGAGGCTCGCGGGCATATCACCGCCGCCTTCCGGTCCCTGCCCGCCGAACAGATCGCCTTGCCCGAGGCCATCGGGCGGGTGCTGGCGGAGGATCTGCATGCCCGGCTGACCCAGCCGCCCTTCGCCGCCTCGGCCATGGACGGCTATGCCGTCAGGGCCGCGGATGTCGCGAGCGCGCCGGTCCGGCTCAAGATCGCGGGCTACGCGCCTGCCGGCGGGCGCCCCGGCGGCGGCGCTGCAGCCCGGCGAGGCCGTGCGCATCTTCACCGGCGCGCCTTTGCCCGAGGGTGCCGATACGATCGTCATCCAGGAGGATACCCAGGCTCACGAAGATCATGTGCTGGTGAAGGAGGCCGGGCCCAAGGGCAGCTATGTCCGCCCCGCCGGCCTCGATTTCAGGGAGGGCGATCTGGGCCTTGCCGCCGGCAAGCGCCTCAATGCCCGCGACATCGGTCTCGCCGCCGCCATGAACCACCCGTGGCTCCGCGTCCGGCGCAAGCCCCGGGTCGCGATCCTCGCCACCGGCAATGAGATCGTCATGCCGGGCGAGCCGCGCACGGCCCAGCAGATCATCAGCTCCAACGGCCAGAGCCTCATCGCCTTCCTCAGGGAAAGCGGGGCCGAGCCGATCGACCTCGGCATCGCCCCCGACGATCGCCAGGGGCTGCAGCGCCTGATCGCCGGCGCGGCCGGGGCCGATCTGCTGGTCACCACCGGCGGCGCTTCGGTCGGCGATCACGATCTCGTCCAGAGCGTGCTCGGCGAACAAGGCATGACCCTCGACTTCTGGAAGATCGCCATGCGGCCGGGCAAGCCGCTGATGTTCGGGCGCATCGGCCCCACGCCGGTCCTGGGCCTGCCGGGCAATCCGGTCTCGAGCCTGGTCTGCGCCATCGTCTATCTGCGCCCGGCGCTCCGGGTCATGCTGGGCCTGCCTGTCGCGGAGGACAAGGAGACGGCGCTGGCCGGCCGCGATCTGGGGGAGAACGACAGCCGCCAGGATTACCTGCGCGCGCGCCTTGCCACCGACGCCCATGGCCGGCTGGTGGCCACGCCCTTCGGCAAGCAGGACAGCTCCATGATGTTTCTGCTGCAGCAGGCCGATTGCCTGGTGGTCCGCCCGCCCAAGGCCCCGGCGCTGCGCGCGGGAAGCCCGGTTCCGATCCTGCGGCTGGACGAGATCTGATCCCCGGGGACCTGACTCTCGTCACCGCTAAAACCCCGATTCTCTCCCCCGTCATTCCCGCGAAAGCGGGAATCCAGGGCCGCAGCTCTCGTCACTCACCCTGGATTCCCGCTTTCGCGGGAATGACGGGAAGAGGCAGGCTTTGTTAACGCCCCGCCATCACATATTCGCGGAGCTGACCGACCTCGGCAGCCGCCTCGTCGAGCTTCAGCTTGACCACATCGCCGATGCTGACGATGCCGAGCAGCTTGCCGTTCTCGACCACGGGCAGATGCCGCACGCGGCTCGCGGTCATGGTGGTCAGAAGCTCGTCGGCCGTGTGATCGAGGCCGCAGGTCAGAAGGGCGCGGCTCATGACCCGCTCGGCGGGCATCTCCAGCACCCCCGCCCCGAAGGCCGCGAGCGCATTGACGATATCGCGCTCCGAGACGATGCCCAGCGGACTGGCATCGGAATCGACCACCAGGACCGCACCGATGCGATGCTCGGCGATCAGCCGGGCGATCCGCTGCAGGGTCTCGGTCTGCCGCGCCGTCACCACGGCGGGGCCTTTGTTCTTCAAGATGTCTCTGGCGTTCATGCAAGAACTCCTTTCCGCCGCCCGCGAGGCAGGGAGGAGAGAGTCGCGAACGGCCGCATTGGGGCGGAAACGACTTCTAGGCGAGTAATGTAGTTCCTTCCTCGACTGGATTCAAACGCAAGCGGCGGCTAGACTGGCCATTCCGGGCAGAGGAGCAGGACGATGGACGAATCGATCGAATTCACCCGCATGGCCGACGGCACCTATGAGGAATATCAACTTCTTGCACGTCGTTATGAACCGTTGGTTAAGCGGCTGCCCGAGGAGGTCATCGGCATGCTGGACCGGCTGGCCGGCGACAAGCTGGGCTATAAAGTAGACCGCTACGAACATTCGCTCCAGACGGCGACCCGGGCCTTCCGCGACGGCGCCGATGAGGAGACGGTGGTCTGCGCCCTCCTCCACGACATCGGCGATACTCTGGCCCCGGAAAATCATGCCCAGCTCGGCGCCGCCGTGCTCCGGCCCTATGTGTCGGAAGACAATTACTGGCTGATCCAGCATCACGCCATCTTCCAGGGCTATTACTACTGGCATCACATCGGCATGGACCGGGATGCGCGCGACGCCTATCGCGGCCATCCCATGTTCGAGCGCACGGCGATGTTCTGCGAGAAGTGGGATCAGAACTCCTTCGATCCCGACTTCGACACCATGCCCTTCTCGGCCTTCGAGCCGATGGTCCGCCGCCTCTTCGCCAAGAAGCCCTTCTTCTACGGGAACTGATTTCCGCCTACGGAGTCCCGCTCGCCCATGTCCCTCGAACATTGGCTTGCCTTCGCGCTCGCCTCCTCGATCCTGGTTGCGATCCCGGGGCCGACGGTGCTGCTGGTCATCTCCTATGCGCTGAGCCATGGCCGCAAATCGGCGGCAGCCACGGTCGCGGGCGTGGCGCTGGGGGATTTTACCTCCATGACGGCCTCCATGCTGGGCCTCGGGGCCTTCCTCGCGACCTCGGCCACGCTGTTCACCGCCTTGAAGCTGATCGGCGCCGCCTATCTCATCTATATGGGATTCAAGCTCTGGCGGGCGCCCGTGGCCATTCCCGGCGTCGCCGAGCCTGCGGAAACCGACCCGCGGCGGATCTTCGCCCATGCCTATGTGGTGACCGCCCTCAATCCCAAGGGCATCGTCTTCTTCATCGCCTTCCTGCCGCAGTTCTTCGTCACCGGCCGGCCGGTGCTGCCGCAGATGATCATTTTCGAGGCGACCTTCCTGGTCCTGGCGACGCTGAACGCCACGATCTACGGCCTCGTCGCCACCGCCGCCCGGCGGACGATCCGCAAGCCCAAGGTGCAGCGGGCGGTCAACCGCGTCGGCGGCTCCTTCCTGATCGGCGCCGGCTTGCTCGCCGCGACGTGGCGGCGAGCAAGCTAAGGCCTATAGCGCCGAGGCGAGGCGACCCGACCTCCGCCAGGACCGCGTTGCGCTCGTCATCCGAGGCGCGCGCCTCCGTGTAGTAGGCCGTCACGATGATCGGCGCACGCCCCGGCGGCCAGATGACGGCGATGTCGTTCGTGGCGTTGTTCTCGCCCGTCCCCGTCTTGTCCCCGACCCGCCAGGCTTTCGGCACGCCCGCCCGCAGTCTCTTGTCGCCCGTCTTGCAGGCGAGGAGCCACGCCGTCAGCTGCTCGCGCGATGGGGCGGAGAGCGCGTCTGCGAGCGACGGTCTTGCGCAGGATTTCGAGCATGGCGAGCGGGGTGGTGGTGTCGCGCGGATCGCCGGGCTTGTTCTCGTTCAGCGTCGGCTCCCGGCGGTCGAGCCGCGTGACGCTGTCCCCGAGCGAGCGCAAATAGGCTGTAAGCCCCGCCGGCCCGCCGAAGCTGTCCAGCAGCAGGTTCCCGGCCGTATTGTCGCTGAGGGTGATCGCGGCTTCGCAGATTTCCCCGACAGTCAGACCGCCCGCGCCGGCATGCTTCCCTGTGATCGGAGAATAGGGAACAAGCTCATCTTTCGAATAGACGATCCGGCGCGTCAGGCTTTCTTCTTTGCGATCGACCCGCGCCAGGACGAAAGCAGCGGCAAGGAACTTGAAGGTGCTGCAGAGGGCAAAGCGCTCCTCGCCGCGATAGGCGATCGGCCCGTTGTTCGCGGTATCGAGAATGGCGACGCCAAGGCGCCCCCCATGGCGGCGCTCGAGACCGGCAATAGCTTGTTGCACGGCTGCCGTCGGGTCAGCGGCCGCAGCCCGCAAGCTCGACAGCGCCGGTCCGGCAAGAAGCGAGGCAGCCAGCAGCTTTCGGCGTGAAATCAAGGGTTACTCTCCTTTGGATCGTGGGGTTCTGCGGGAGATTTCCGGGGGCGCGGGCCTTGCGCGCCGGCCGCCGCGGCCTTCCGCTTGGCATATCATCGTGCCCGGGCGGGGCATGAAAGCGTCGGAATTGCGCTCTTACTGTGGCGGCGCGGCCGGGCCTTGGCGCGTCAGGCCGTTGAGCGCCACCGAGAAGAATATCAGCGCCAGCAGCAAGGGCGCCCAGGGCGCGATCGTCTTGGTCAGCGCGGCGCCGATCATGGCGCAGAGCATGAAAATCCCGATCGAGCTGAAGCGTCGCTGCCAGCGCTCGTTCTTGCCGCCCGAGAGACGACGATTCCGCGACCAGCGCCGTCAGGGTCAGGGTCATGACATTGGTCGCCAGATCGGGCACGCCATGGCGGCGGAGCAGCGCATTCTGCATTCCCATGGCGAAGGCAAGCAAAGAGATCACCACATCGCGGGCCGTGCCGCTCGATCCCGGCACCAGGATCACGCTCAGGATCGTGGCGGCCGCCAGAAAGACCCATTCGACGGCGAAGCCGAGCCTCGTATGCCCATGGGCGCTGCGCACGATACGCCCCCCGGCGATCGCCCCCAGGGCGAAGGCGCCGAGGGCGATCAGATAGACCGCATTTTGGAAGATCGGATGGCCGGTGCCGACAAAGAAGCAGAACAGCAGCAGATTGCCGGTCATCATCTCGGCGAAGACCTCGCCCAGGGAGAGAAAGCAGGCCGCATCCACGAGCCCGCAGATACCGGCAATCAGATAGAGACCGGTGATATGGGAGACCAGCGGGCCATGCTCCCGCTCCCAGCGCAGAATGGGCTGGAGCCACCGGGGCAAGAAGGGTTCGCTCAGATGATCCGACGCACCACCGACCAGCGGCGGAGCGCGAAGGTGAAGAGGAAGGCCGCCGGCACGACGATCACCGCCACCACCACGAATTTCATCGCGGCCGGCCAGGGGGCATCGGCGAGCGCATACTGCAGCGCCACCACCATCGGCAGGTGAAAGAGATAGACGCCATAGCTGGCCAGGGAGAGCCTGCTCATGAAGGGCGTCTGGAAATCCAGATACTCCCGGAACAAGGTGGGCAGCCCGAGGCAGAGGCCGAAGCAGGTGAAGGTCTCCCAGATCGGATAGATCACCCCGTTGAAGCTGTCGCCGCCCATGCTGAAGAAGGAATGGCCGCTGAGGTCGAAGCCGATGAAGGTCAGCGCGCCGGCGACGCCGAGTGCCAGCCAGCGATAGCCGATCCGCGTCGGCATGGTGAGCAGCCAGTTGTTGCGGTAGGCCAGCACCCCCAGGATGAAGCAGGCGAGATCGCGTGGAACATCGGCCGGCTGCAGCTGAAAGGTCTTCATATAGGCATGCCACTGATAGATCGGGTCGTAGAGGCGGACCCAATAGGAAAGCCCGGCAATGACGAGCAGCACCGGCAGCATCAGCAATCCCGGCTGCGGCAGCGGATTGCTGAGCCGCGGCAGCGGCAGCTTGTCGCGCAGCCAGCGCCAGCCCGTATAGCCCACCGCATAGATCAGCAGCATCTGGATGAACCAGAGATGTCCCAGCTGGCGGTCGGGCCAGACCGGACCCGACCAGTCCGCGGCATGCTGATAATCGAAGCCCCAATAGATATGCCAGTAGTAGCTGGGGAAATCGATGAAGGGGTAGCTGCGGAAATTGAGGTAGTAGAAATACATCAGCGGCGGAAAGACGAAGAAGAGGAAAAAGACGATCGGCAGCCCGAGGCGCCGGAAGCGGTCCTTCAGATATTGCTCCGGCCCCTTGCGATCGAAGACGAAGGGCATGAAATAGCCGGCGATGAGGAAGAAGAGGCTCATCCGGAAGCTGCGGTTGACGATGAAGAAGGAGGCGAGCAGCGGCTCCTGCTCCGAATCGCTGTAGTACCACCAGCTCCCCGCGGCATAGGCGAAGCTCGAATGCTGCAGCACGATCAGCACCGTGAGCGCGACCCGGAGATTGTCCATGAAATAGAGGCGGCGGGCGAACCCGCCGTAGGTTTCGGCCGCCCGCGCCACCGATCTGGTCTCTGTCATGCTGAGATCGGTGGAGGACATCACACCCGGCGCGTGATGCCGCTATCTTCGGCGGCAAAGGGAAGTTGCGGCAGACCTCGCTCCCGGCGCGGCGTCTTGCCGAAGAAGTCGCGGTAGCATTTCGAGAAATGCGAGGCGGAGACGAAGCCGCAGGCGAGCGCCACGTCGATGACCGACATGTTGGTCTGCAGCAGCAGCAGCCGGGCGCGGTTGAGGCGCAGCTCGACATAATAGCGGGCCGGCGAGCGGTTCAGATATTTGCGGAACAGCCGCTCGAGCTGGCGGGTGGAGAGGCCGGCCGCGGCAGCGAGCTGGCCGCGGTCGAGCGGCTCCTCCAGATTGGCCTCCATCTGGCGGATGACGCGGATCAGCTTGGGATGGCGCACGCCAAGCCGCGCCGGCAAGGCCATGCGCTGATGATCGTGGCGGTCGCGGATGCGCTCATGCATGAACTGCTCGGAGACGGCGGTCGCCAGCTCGTGACCATGCTGAAGGGCGATCATGTTCAGCATCATGTCGAGGGCCGCCGTCCCGCCGGAGCAGGTGAAGCGGTTGCGGTCGACCTCGAAGAGCTCGGAGGTCACCTCGATCTCGGGGAAATCCTCGGCGAAGGCGGCGATGTTCTCCCAATGGATGGTGCAGCGATAGCCATCCAGCAGTCCCGCCCGCGCCAGGATATGGCTGCCGGTGCAGAGCGCCCCGATATCGGCGCCCTGACGGTCGATGCGGCGCAGCCCCGCGAAGAGGCCGCGGTCCTGGAATAGATGGCCGTCGATGCCGCTGCAAAGGATGATGGTGCCGAAGCCCGTGGCCCGGTCGATATCGCCCCCGGTGTTCAGCACGATGCCGTTGCTGGCCGCCACCGGCTTGGCGTCGCTGGAGAACAGGCGCCAGCTGTAGAGCTCGCGCCCCGCCGCCCGGTTCGCCAGGCGCAGCGGCTCCACCGCCGAGGTGAAGGCGATCATCGAGAAATTGGGGATCAGCACGAAGGCGATGCGTTGCGGCGATTCGGCGGAAGCGGCTCCGAACATGGCTATTGCTTCTGGAAGGTGATGTCGGGGGAGAGGAGCCGGCTCCGGCAGACCATGCCATCCCCGTTCCCCGTCTCGCCGATCACCACCATGATGGAGATCATGGAATCCACCGTCTCGGCATAGCTCTGGTCGATCTTGAACTCGTCGACTCCGGGATAGCTGAAGAGCGAGGCGAAGGCCGAGGCGGGATCCTGCGGCTCGCCGGTCTTGGAATCGACGCCGCCGGTCTGCTTGATCCGGTCCATGATCTTGCGGCAGCTCGCCGCGTCGGGCTTGGCCGTCTCGGAATAGGCCCGGATGACGATGTCCTTCTCCTCGACATCGGCGAAGCTGGCGAAGCTGAGGCCCGGTCCGGCGCCGGTGCCCGCTCCCGCATTGTCGACCATCGCCCCCAGCCGGGCGAGCGACAGGTCCAGCTGGCTCGCCGGGGTCGCCTGGAGATGCGCCAGGATCGCGGCGGGGTCGGCCTTGGCCTCGGCGGGGCGCCAGAGGGCGATGCCCGGCAGGATTGCGAGGGCAAGGACGGCGGTCCGGCAGGCGCGTCGCGGCATCGCGGAAACATCCTTCATGGCCGGGCGGGGATGGGGCCGATCCGGCGCGGAGCGAGGTTAACAGGATCATGTCGCAGAATCGATAGTCCATGGCGTCGGCCGTGAAGCCGGCGCCGGGGGCTCATGTTGCAAGAGGGCCCGCCGCGTCGGCGGCGGCTTCGACCCACGGCGTTCGGGCCCCAAAATGTCGCAAGCGGAGGGGTCGCGCTTGATCGCCGGGGCCGCTGCTGCCATTCTCGCGCGCTGCCCCCAAGGGCGATTGTTGGCGGCTATTCTTGGCGGCCATTCGTGGCGGCCATTCTATCGTGCCGATTGGGAGAGCCGGATGAAGGCGCGTTATTCCATCTTCAGCCTGGCGCGCAACGCGCGCAGCTACCACGAGAACTGGACGGAAGCCTGGCGCAGCCCCGAGCCGCGGCCGGCCTATGACGTGGTCATCGTGGGCGGCGGGGGCCATGGCCTGGCGACGGCCTATTACCTGGCCAAGGAGCACGGCATCACCAATGTGGCGGTGATCGAGAAGGGCTGGCTCGGCGGCGGCAACACGGGCCGCAATACCACGGTGGTGCGCTCGAACTATCTCTGGGACGAGAGCGCCCATCTCTACGAGCATTCCCTGAAGCTCTGGGAGGGGCTGTCCCAGGATCTGAACTTCAACGTCATGTTCAGCCAGCGCGGGCTGCTGAGCCTCGCCCATAACCAGCATGAGCTGCGCGAGCTCAGCCGGCGCGTCAATTCCAACCGCCTGAATGCCATCGATTCAGAATTCCTCAGCACCGCCGAGGTTGCCGCGTATTGCCCGGTCCTGGATTGCCGGCCCAATGCCCGCCACCCCGTCCTGGGCGCCTCGCTGCAGCGCCGCGGCGGCGTCGCCCGCCATGACGCCGTCGCCTGGGGCTACGCCCGGGCCGCCGACAGCCGCGGCGTCGACATCATCCAGAATTGCGAGGTCACGGGCTTCCGCATCGAGGACGGCCGGATCAAGGGCGTGGAGACCACCCGCGGCTTCATCGGCGCCGGCAAGGTCGGCTGCGTCGCGGCCGGCCATTCCAGCGTCATGGCCAAGATGGCGGGGCTGCGCTTTCCCATCGAGAGCCACCCTCTCCAGGCCCTGGTGAGCGAGCCGATAAAGCCGGTCCTGAACACGGTGGTGATGTCGAGCGCGGTCCATGTCTATGTCAGCCAGTCCGACAAGGGCGAGCTGGTCATGGGGGCCGGCATCGACGGCTACAATTCCTATGCCCAGACCGGCAGCCCGCCGGTGGTGGAGAATCTGCTCAACGCCCTGATCGAGCTCTTCCCGATCTTCAGCCGGCTGCGCGTGCTCAGGACCTGGGGCGGCATCGTCGATGTCTGCCCCGATGCCAGCCCGATCATCAGCAAGACGCCGGTGGAAGGGCTCTACTTCAACTGCGGCTGGGGCACCGGCGGCTTCAAGGCAACGCCCGGCTCCGGCTGGGTCTTCGCCCATACCATCGCGCAGGACCGGCCCCACAAGCTGAACGAGCCCTTCGCCTTGGATCGCTTCGTCAACGGCTATCTCATCGACGAGCACGGCGCCGCCGGCGTCGCGCATTGAGGACCGACATCCCATGATGCTGATCGACTGTCCCTTCTGCGGTCCCCGCGCCGAGCTCGAATTCACCTGCGGCGGCGAGAGCCATATCGCCCGCCCCATCGATCAGGCGGCGATGAGCGACGCCGCATGGGCCGATTACCTGTTCATGCGGAAGAACCCGAAGGGGCTGCAATATGAGCGCTGGAACCACGCCCGGGGCTGCCGGCGCTGGTTCAATGTCGCCCGCGATACGGTGACCCACCGCATTTCCAAGGTCTACAAGATGGGCGAGCAGCCGTGAGCGAGCAGTCCCATCGCAGCCTCCAGGGCGGCCGCATCGACCGCAGCCGGCCGCTCGGCTTCACCTTCGACGGCAAGCGCTACGAAGGATATGCCGGCGACACCCTCGCCTCGGCCCTGCTCGCCAATGGCGTGCATCTCGTGGGGCGCAGCTTCAAGTACCACCGCCCCCGCGGCATCATGACCGCGGGCTCCGACGAGCCCAATGCGCTGATCCAGCTGCGCAGCGGCGATCGCACCGAGCCCAATATCCGCGCCACCCAGATCGAGCTCTATGAGGGGCTGGTCGCCGAGAGCCAGAATCGCTGGCCGTCGCTGCGTTTCGACATCGGCAGCGTGAACAATCTGCTGTCGCGCTATTTCCCGGCGGGCTTCTACTACAAGACCTTCATGTGGCCGCCCAGCGCCTGGATGAAATACGAGCATGTCATCCGCCGCGCCGCCGGCCTCGGCAAGGCGCCCCAGGCGCCCGATCCCGACCGCTACAGCAAGACCTATGCCCATTGCGACGTGCTGGTCGTGGGTGCGGGTCCCGCGGGCATCGTTGCCGCCTTGGCGGCCGGCGCCGCCGGGGCGCGGGTCATCCTGGCCGATGAGCAGGCGGAGCTCGGCGGCTCGCTGCTGTCGAGCGGCGAGCCCGTCGACGGCAAGCCGGCGAGCGACTGGCTGGCCGAGGCGGTGGCCGCCCTTGCCCGCATGCCCGAGGTGACGCTGCTGCCGCGCACCACGGCCTTCGGCTATTACGACCACAACTACCTGACCTTGATGGAGCGGGTCGCCGATCACCTGGCCGCCCCGCCGCCCCATGCGCCGCGCCAGCGCCTCTGGCGCGTCCGGGCCAAGCAGGTGGTGCTGGCGACCGGCGCCATCGAGCGGCCCCTGGTCTTCGCCGACAATGACCGCCCCGGCATCATGATGGCCTCGGCCGCCGCCACCTATGCCCGGCGCTATGGCGCGCTCCCCGGCCGGCGCGCCGTGCTGCTGACCAACAACGACAGCGGCTATCGCGCCGCCCTCGATCTGGCCGCGGCCGGCACCACGGTCGCCGCCATCATCGATCTCCGCCCCGAAGCCGATCATGAGCTGACGGAACAGGCGCGCCAGCGCGGCATCGAGCTGCTGCCCGGCCATGCCATCGTCGGCACCACGGGCGAGCTTCGCGTCGACGGGGTCACGGCCATGCCGCTGAGCGAGAGCGGCGTCGGCGGCACGACGCGGGTGCTCTCCTGCGATCTCGTGCTGAACGCCGGCGGCTGGACGCCCTCGGTGCATCTCTTCAGCCAATCCCGCGGCAAGCTCGCCTGGAACGAATCCATCGGCGCCTTCGTGCCGAACATCTCCGCCCAGGCCGAACGCTCCGCCGGCGCCTGCCGCGGCAGCTTCTCGCTGGCGGCCTGCATCGCCGAGGGTCATGCCGCCGGTGCTGCGGCGGCGGCCGATGCCGGCTTCGTCAGCGGCCTCGGCGCCGCCGAGCCGCCCGCGTCACCGGCGGCGGATCCATCGGCCGAGCCGCTGCGCCAGATGTGGATCGTGCCCTCGACCTTGCCCGTCGGCCATAACGGCAAGCATTTCGTCGATTTCCAGAACGACGTCACCGCCGCCGATGTCCGCCTCGCCCATCGGGAAGGCTACCGCTCGGTCGAGCATCTCAAGCGCTACACCACCATGGGCATGGGCACCGACCAGGGCAAGACCAGCAACATCAATGCGCTCGGCATCATGGCCGAGGCGCAGGGGCGCTCGGTGCCGGAGGTGGGGCATACCACCTTCCGCCCGCCCTACACCCCCGCCTCCATCGGCAGCTTCGCCGGCGAGGATCACGGCGATCTCTTGGATCCCATCCGCCGCACGCCGATCCATGGCTGGCATGAGGGCGTCGGCGCGCCCTTCGAGAATGTCGGCCAATGGCGCCGCGCCTGGTACTACCCCAAGCCCGGCGAGACCATGCATGATGCCGTCAATCGCGAGGCCAAGGCGGTGCGCACCACCGTCGGCATCGTCGATGCCTCGACCCTGGGCAAGATCGACATCCAGGGCCCGGACACGATCAAGCTCCTCAACATGGTCTACACCAACGCCTTCACCAAGCTGGAGATCGGCCGCTGCCGCTACGGCCTGATGTGCGGCGAGGACGGCATGGTCTTCGACGACGGCGTGACCACGCGCCTCGACGAACATCATTTCCTCATGAGCACCACCACCGGCAATGCCGCGCGGGTGCTGGGCTGGCTCGAGAGCTGGCTGCAATGCGAATGGCCTGACATGAAGGTCTATTGCACCTCGGTCACGGAGCAATGGGCGACGGTCGCCATCAACGGCCCCCTGGCACGGCGCCTGCTGGGCGAGTTGACGACCGATATTCCCCTCGACAACGCCGCCTTCCCCTTCATGTCTCTGCGCGAAGGCACCGTCGCCGGCATTCCTGCCCGGGTCTTCCGCATCAGCTTCACCGGCGATCTCAGCTATGAGGTCAATGTCCCCGCCAGCTATGGCCATGCCCTGTGGCAGGCGCTGATCACCGCCGGCGAGAAATACCAGCTCGTGACCTACGGCACCGAGACCATGCATGTGCTGCGCGCCGAGCGCGGCTTCGTCATCGTGGGCCAGGAGACCGACGGCACGACCACGCCCCAGGATCTCGGCATGGATTGGATCGTCAGCAAGCAGAAGCCCGATTTCTTCGGCAAGCGCGCCTTCAGCCGCCCCGACACGGCGCGCGGCGACCGCAAGCATCTGGTCGGGCTTCTCTCGGAGAATCCCAGCGAGGTGATTCCCGAGGGCGGCCAGATCGTGGCCGAGCTCAAGGACAAGCCGCCCATGGACATGATCGGCCATGTCACCTCGAGCTATTTCAGCCCCAATGTCGGGCGCTCCATCGCCATGGCGGTGGTGAAGAACGGCCGCAACCGCATGGGCGACACGGTCTTCATCCCGCTGGTCGATCGCACCATCAAGGCCAAGGTGACGGAGCCCAAATTCTTCGATCCCGAAGGGAAGCGCATCGATGGTTGAGCCCTATCTCCGGCGCAGCCCGCTGGCCCATAAAGGCCTCGCCGCCCGCGCGGCCGAGGCGCCCGCCGAGGCGGGCGTGCTGCCTCGGCGAGAGTCCGCATCGCTGCCAGATCGATCTGCGCGGCAATCCGAACGACGACGTCTTCATGGCAGCCGTCGCCAGCGTCATCGGCATCCAGCTTCCCGTGACGCCGAACCGCGCCGCCACCGGCCAGGGCCTGGCCGCTCTCTGGCTCGGCCCCGACGAATGGCTGATCGTCGCCGCGCCGGGCCGCGAGAAGGATATTGCCGCTGCCTTGCGCCAGGTTCTGACCCGCCAGCATGCCGCCGTCGTCGATCTCTCCGAGGCGCGCACGGTCATCACCGTCGCCGGGCCCCGGGCCCGGGAGATGCTGCAGAAGGGACGCCGCTCGATCTCCATCCCCGCGCCTTCGACACCGGCCATTGCGCCCAGACCGGCCTCACCCGGGCGAACATCATCCTGCATCAGATCGACGCATCGCCGCGCTACGACGTCTATGTCCAGAACAGCTTCGCCGATTATCTCTGGAACTGGATGGAGCGGGCGGCGGCGGAATACGGCCTGGCGGTGCGAGGCGCCGAGGCGTGACAGGCAAGGCTGCCGCTCCTTTCATCGCGGCCGCTCTCCTGCTGTCGACCATGCTCGCTGCCGCCGGGGCCGAGCAAAAGCTGACCGGGGCCGAGATCCAGGCCGCGCTGACCGGCAATTCCGTTCATGGCATCTGGGGCGAGAGCGAATACAAAAGCTACTTCGGTTCGGACGGGACGACGATCTATCATGCCAAGGGGCGCGATCCCACGCAGGGACGATGGCGCACGACCGACAGCCAGTACTGCTCGACCTGGCGCGATGTGGAGAGCTGCTACGACCTCTATCGCAACGGAGACGAGATCATCTGGTTCGTGCCGGAGACGCGCCATCGCTATCCCTCATCCCTCGTGAAGGGCCGGGATACCGATTTCTGAGCGGCCCTGCGGCACACAAGGGGGGCTCGATGAGTGTCAGGGAGCCGAGCGCGGGCGACATCAGCGAGATCGCGGCGAGCTTCGGGATGAAGCTCAGCCGGGCGGACGCCGATTCATTCCTCGGCCTGATGCAAGGGGTGCTGGCCTCCTACCGCCGCGTCGACGAGCTGGCCGAGCCCAAGCCGGTGGTCCGCTATCCCCGCGAACGCGGCCAGGCGCCCAAGCCTGAGGAGAATCCCCTCAACGCCTGGGCCTGGCGCACCGATGTGCGGGGCGCGCCGGCGGGACCGCTGGCCGGCCGGACCATCGCCCTCAAGGACACGACTTGCCTGGCCGGCGTACCGATGCGCAACGGCACCTCGCTGCTGCAAGGCTATGTGCCGGATTTCGACGCCACCGTCGCGGAGCGGATCCTGGCGGCCGGCGGCTGGATCACCGGCAAGGCCTCTTGCGAGAACCTCTGCTTCTCCGGCGGCAGCCATACGAACTTCCTGGGTCCCGTGCACAACCCCCATCGCCACGGCTATGCGACCGGCGGCTCCTCCAGCGGGAGCGCTGCGCTGGTCGCCTCGGGCAGCGTCGATATGGCGCTGGGGGGCGATCAGGGCGGATCGATCCGGGTCCCCGCCTCCTGGTGCGGGGTCTATGGGTTGAAGCCGACCTATGGCCTCGTTCCCTGCACGGGCATGTTTCCCATCGAGCAGACGCTGGACCATGCGGGCCCGATCTGCGCCTCGACCCGGGATGTGGCTTTGCTCCTCGGCGTGATTGCCGGGCGGGACCCCCTGGATCCGCGGCAGGCTGAGTGCGAGACGCACGACTATCTGGCCGCCCTCGGCAAGGGTGTGAAAGGTCTGAAGCTCGCTTTGGTCAAGGAGGGTTTCGGCCGGCCGGAGAGCGAGGCCGCCGTCGATGAGAAGGTCCGCGCCGCCGCGGAGCGCTTCCGCCAGCTCGGCGCCGTCGTCTCCGAGGTCTCCATCCCCATGCATGAGGACGGCATCGCCATCTGGACCGCCATCGCCGCCGAGGGTGCGGCCGAGCTCATGATCAAGGGCAATGCGACCGGCTCGAACTGGCTGGGCTATTACCCCACCGGGCTTCTCGATGCCTTCGCCCAGGCCTGGCATGCGCGGCCCGAGGAGATCGCCGATACGGTCAAGCTGGTGCTGTTCACCGGCGAGTACATGCACCGCTTCCACCATGGCCACTACTACGCCAAGGCGCAGAACCTGCGCCGGGTGCTGCGCGCGGCCTATGACGAGGTGCTGGCCGCCCACGACCTGCTGCTGATGCCCACCACCCCCATGAAGGCGCAGCCGCTGCCGAAGCCCGGTCATTCCCGGGAGGAAAGCTTCGCCCGCGCTTTGGAGATGATCAACAACCTCTGCCAGACCTGCGCCACGGGCCATCCCGCCATCACTCTGCCCTGCGGCATGATCGACGGTCTGCCCGTGGGGCTGATGCTCATCGGCCGCAAATTCGACGAGGCGACGGTGCTTCAGGCGTCGGATGCCTTCGAGACGTCGGGCGATTGGACGCGGATGTAGCGGGCGTTCGACCAGCCTGATCGATCCCGCCACCACCCCTGCCGTCATTCCGGCGAAAGCGTGTGAAGGAATTGGCGTTTGGGCCTATTTGTGATTCCCTAGCCGAGGATTTAGGAGGCAGGGAATGACGGGGAAGGCGCGGTATCTGGAAGCGGAGCGATCCCAGCTTAGGTGGGACAGCGTGGACCTTGAGAGCCAGTTGGCGTCGGACCACCGAGCTCGGATTGTTTGGGCGTTCGTGGTGAGCTTGGACTTGTCGGCGCTGTATGAGCGGATCCGGGCCCGAGAGGGTGAGCCTGGGCGTCCGCCGCCCGATCCTCGGATATTTCTGGCGCTGTGGCTGTACGCGACGCTGGAGGGTGTTGGTTCGGCGCGCCATCTGGCACGGCTGTGCGAGAGCGATACGGCCTACCGCTGGCTGCGCGGTGGGGTGGCGATGAACTATCACGACCTGAGCGACTTCCGGGTCGGGCACGGGGATGTTCTGGATCGTCTTCTGACGGATAGCCTGATGGCGTTGCTGGTCGAGGGGATCGTGAAGCTGGAGGAGGTGGCGGTCGACGGGACGAAGGTGAGGGCCTGGGCGGGCCGTGGGTCGTTCAAGGGGGCGAAGAAGCTGGCGCGGCTGGAGCGGTGGGCCCGGGAACGGGTCGAACAGCTGCGAGGTTCGGGGAGCGATGCGGGGGCGAGCGAGGGTCGCCGTCGGGCGGCGCAGGAGCGTGGGGCGGAAGAGGTAGCCCGGCGGGCCGGGGAGGCTTCGCGCACGCTGGAGAAGCTGCGGGCGGAGCAGGCCAAGCGGGCCAAGACCCATAAGAAGGAGGAAGAGGCTAAGAAGACGGAGGTGAAGGCCAGCCTGAGCGATCCCGAGGCACGCATGATGCGCTTTGCCGACGGGGCTGTGCGGGCGGCCTATAACATTCAGCTGGCGGTGACGCCGGACACGGGCATCATCGTGGCGGCGGCAACCACGGACCGGCGCAATGACACCGGCTTGGCTGTCCCGGTGGTGGAGCAGATCAAGGATCGCCTGAAGATCTTGCCGCAGCGCCTGCTGGCCGACACCCATTATGCGACGAAGGACGACATCGTCGATTTGGCGGCACAAGGGGTCGCGGTCTATATGCCGGTGCCGGCAGATAAGCCGGATGCCAAGCCCGAGAGCCAGCGCAAACGGGCCCAGCAGCGCAGCCGCGAGCCGGAGCCCGTCAAAGTCTGGCGCGAGCGCATGGACCAGGACGAGGGCAAGGCCATCTATCGCCGCCGGGGGCGGATCGAGACGGTCAACGGCATCCTCAAAGGGCGAGGATTAGGCATCATGCGGGTGCGCTCGATCGCCAAGGTCACCGCCGTGGTTCTCATGCAAGCGCTCGCCCATAATCTATGGCGGGCGCATTGCCTGCGGGCCAGCCCGGCATGATCGGAGGCTAGAGACACTCCCCCGCCGAGCGCTAAATTGCCCTGGCGACCGGCGGCAACGGGTCGCGCAACGCCAAATCACCGAAGCCACCGGATCAATCAGGCCCGACAAAATCGGTGAAGTCGGATTCCTTCACGTCCTCGAAAGCCGGAATCCATATGTGGACGGCCCCCTGCCTGCAAGAGGGTCTAGGGTGTTTGGATCGGATCGCTTGCGCTCATATGTCCGGCCTGTTGGGCGCGGTCGCACCTGACCGCTGGCCGAGATGGTATCCGCGACGCTGGTTCCGAACAGGGGCGCGATGTCTGGCACCGCTGGATTCCACGGAGTGTCCGGCGTCTGGGATCGATCGATCACACCACCTTCTCCTGCAAGTTCCGGCCTTGGCGAGAAGTGAGAACCGCTTTGCGCTAGGCTGGTTACGCCGCTTTGTCCCTCGCGCCGGCAAGGGCACGGGCGGGGTTATAGGCTTCGCCGCTGACCATCATCTTCCAGGCGATGCGGGCGATCTTGTTGGCAAGCGCCACGGCGGCGAGCTTGGGCGCCTTGCGCTTGAGGAGCTCGATCAGCCAGAGCGAGGGGTTCCCTCTGCTCTTGCCGACCTGCTGAACCACCGAGGTCGCACCCACGACCAGCAGGCTGCGCAAGGCCTCGTCGCCGGCCCGCGTGATCACGCCCAGGCGCGTCTTGCCCGCGGTGGAGTGGTCCTTGGGCGTCAGGCCGATCCAGGCTGCGAAGTGCCGGGGGGAGCGAAAGGCCTTGGGATCAGGGGTCTTCATCACCAGCATCGAGGCGACGACTGGCCCAACACCGGGGATCTTGGTCAGGCGCCGGCTGAGCTCGTTCCCGCGATGCCAAGCCATCAGCTTGATCTCGATCGCCCTAATCTGCGCCTCGAGCCGGGCGTAATCCCTGGCGTAGTCGCCAAACAGCTCCCTCGCAAGCTCCGGCACTTGCCCATCCGCCGCGATCCGCCCGAGCAGCGGCTCGATCTTGTCCAGCCCCGTGGCCGCCGTCAGCCCGAACTCGGCCGCGTAACCGCGGATCGAGTTGGTCACTTGCGTACGCTGGCGCACCAGCTGGTCGCGCCGCCCGGCCAGCATCAATGCTGCCTGCTGCTCCGCCGTCTTCACCGCCACGAACCCCATCCTCGGCCGGCTCATGGCTTCACAGATCGCCTCGGCATCCAGCGCGTCGTTCTTGCCCCGCTTGAGGTAGGGCTTCACATACTGCGGCGGCAGCAAAGCCACCTCGTGGCCCAAGGCTCGCAGCTCGCGAGCCCAATAATGCGAACCCCCGCAGGCCTCAAGGCCGACCTTCGTCGGTTCCAACCGGGCAAAGAACTCAAGCACCTGGCGCCGGCGCAGCTGCTTGCGCAGAACCACCTGCTCGGCGCAATTCACCCCGTGCAGCTGAAAAACACTCTTGGACGTGTCCACACCAACCCGAATAAGCTTTTCCATGGACGGCTCCCTTGTTTGAGATCTCCAACGACCTCACTCTGGCACATCGATGCCGTTGGGGGCCGTCCACTCCAACAGGGGCCACATGCGAGGTATCTCGTCGCTCGCCGCTGGACTCCGGCTTTCGCCGGAGTGACGGAAGAGAATGGTGCGATCGCCTCGTCGAGAGGTCAGGCAAAGAAGAAGCTCACCCCGCCGTCAGCGCCTCGTCCAGGTCTCGGATCAGATCGTCGGCGAGCTCCAGCCCGACGGAAAGCCGCACCACATCCGGCCCGGCACCAGCGGCCAGGCGCTGTTCGTCGCTGAGCTGGCGATGGGTGGTCGAGGCGGGATGCAGGATCAGGCTCCTGGTATCGCCGACATTGGCGAGATGGGAGAAGAGCCGCACGGATTCCACCAGCTTGATGCCGGCCTCATAGCCACCCTTGACCCCGAAGGTGAACACCGCCCCCGCTCCCTTCGGCAGATATTTCTGCGCCAGTGCGTAATAGGGGCTGTCCTTCAGCCCGGCATAGGAGACCCAGGCGACCTTGGGATGGCCGGCCAGGAATTCCGCCACCTTCTGGGCATTCTCCACATGGCGCGCCATGCGGACATGCAGCGTCTCGATGCCGGTGATGGTGAGGAAGGCGTTCATCGGCGCCAGCGCCGGCCCGAAATCGCGCAGCGCCACGGCGCGGGCCTTGGTGGTGAAGGCGAAATCGCCGAAATTCTCGTAGAACTTCAGCCCGTGATAGGCGGGCTCCGGCTCGGTGAGCGAGGGAAACTTGCCGTCCTTGCCCCAGTCGAAGCGTCCGGATTCCACCACCACGCCGCCCAGGGAATTGCCATGGCCGCCGAGGAATTTCGTCGTGGAATGGCAGACGATATCCGCCCCCCAGGCGATGGGCTGGCAGAGATAGGGCGTGGCCAGCGTGTTGTCGACGATGAGGGGGATCCCGACCTCATGGGCGATGGCCGCGACCGCCTCCAGATCCACGACGATGCCGCCGGGATTGGCCAAATTCTCGATGAAGATCGCCTTGCAGCGCGGCGTCAGCGCACGGCGGAAATTCTCAGGCTCGGTCGGGTCGACGAAATGGCAGGTCCAGCCGAGCTTCTTGAAGGAGAGGCCGAACTGGGTCAGCGAGCCGCCGTAGAGATTGCGCGAGGCGACGAACTCGTCGCCCGGCTCCATCATGGTGAAGAAGGTCAGGAACTGCGCGGCATGGCCGGAGGCCGCGGCGACGCCGGCGCGCCCGCCCTCCAGGCTCGCCACGCGCTCCTCCAGCACCGCCACGGTCGGATTGGTCAGCCGCGAATAGATGTAGCCGAAATTATGCAGGTTGAAGAGCGAGGCCGCATGGTCGACATCCTCGAAGACATAGGAGGTCGTCTGATAGATCGGCGTCGAGCGGGCGCCGGTGGTAGGATCGGGCGCCGCCCCGGCGTGGATGGCGCGGGTCTCGAAGCCATAGGTGAGATTGCGCGGCGGGGCCGGCCGCTCCTTCCGCTGGCGCGGCCGCGGCGCCTCGGGCGGGCGGTTGCGGATGATGCCGGAATTGACCCCGCTCCAGGAGAGCTCGCCGCCCAGCCGCCCGAACTCGATCTTGGGGCAGCGGTTCATCACCACCTCGATGCCCGCGGCCTCCGCCCGGGCGGCTGCAGCATCGTTGCGCACGCCGAGCTGCATCCAAACGACCTTGGCCCCGATGGCGATCGCATCCTCGACGACCGGCGGCACCTGGTCGGAGGCGCGGAAGACATCGACCATATCCACCGGCTCGGGAATCTCCGTGAGCGAGGCATAGACCTTCTCGCCGAGCAAAGTCTGGCCGGCGATGCCGGGATTGACGGGGATGACGCGGTAGCCTTTGCCCTGAAGATATTTCATGACGAAATAGCTCGGGCGGTTCCAATGGGCCGAGGCACCCACCATGGCGATCACGCGGACCCGCTGCAGGATCGCCCGCAGCTTGGCGTCGCTATAGGCGATAGGTTCGGGCTGGTCCATCAGGGCCTCGCGGGATCGGCGTTTGAGCCGGCCATTCTAGCGGCACTGCCGAAGCGGGTGACAGGGGATGCCGGCGCTGTCACCATGAGGGCCGAACAGGAGCAAGCGCCATGACTTCCTCATTCTGGCTCATGCTGGCGGGCATCGCCGCCGTCAATCTCATGGGCGCCGCGAGCCCGGGCCCGGCCTTTTTCGTCGTCTCGCGCACGGCCGTCGGCCAGAGCCGGCGTGCCGGGCTGGCGACGGCCTATGGCGTGGTGCTGGCGACGATGATCTGGGCCTTCGCCACCATCCACGGCTTGGCCTTGTTGTTCGAGCGCGCGCCCTGGCTGCTGCAGCTGCTCCAGGTCCTGGGCGGGGCTTATCTGCTCTATCTCGCCTTTCAGGCCTTCCGCCATGCGGGCGATTCCCTGCCCGCCCCGGACCCCGAGAAGGTCGCCAATCTCGGCAAGGCCTTCCGCCGCGGCTTCATCACCAATCTGGCCAATCCGAAGATCGCCGTCTTCTTCGGCGCCGTCTTCACGACGGTCTATGGGCCGGGCATGCCGGAATGGATCAATCTCGCCGTGCTGCTGGTGATCTTCGCCGACGAGATCGTCTGGTACTCCCTCGTCGTCTTCGCCTTCTCCTCGTCGCCCGCCCAGGCCGCCTATGGCCGGGCCAAGCGCTGGATCGACCGCGGCTTCGGCACGCTGCTGGGGCTCTTCGGCCTCCGGCTGTTGGCGAACCTCAGGGCGCTGCTCGCCTGAGACCTCGGAGCGGCCGGCGGCTCAGGCCGCCGGCTCTTCGGCATGGATGTCGTAGTCGTAGCCGCCGACGCCGTCGGGCCAGTAGGTGATGATGTAATTGACCGATTTGCCGCATTGGTCGACCGTCCAGCGCTCGCTGGATGGATGGCCGTCCGGCCCCACCTTGATGACGGCCGTCTTCTGGACCTTCCGGCTCGTGCACTGCTCCGAGAGGGTCTCGTCGTAGAGCAGGGTCATCTTGGTGACCTTCTGCTGCAGCAACAGCTCCGGCGGCCCATTGAAGTCCGACGGGTCGTAGCATCCCCCGAGGGCAAGCACGCCCCCCAGCAGGCAAAGCCGCACGAAGCCTCTATCCATCGAACAGGTCCCCTTCACTCGAGCTGATCACCCTGGCTGATCACCCCGGCCGCAGGCCAGGCTGCGCCGCCGCGTTCCTATTCTTGCCCAAGAACGAGATCAAGTGGCGGGAATTTTTACCCCATGGGCGCCGTCGTCCTGGCGCGGCACGTCGTCCCCCAGGGTGTAGTAGTCGCCCTTGTCGCCCGCGTAGATATGGCGGACGAGCTTCAGGCCGCTCTCCCCATCCAGGGTTCCGGCCATGATGGAGAGGTAGGGCAGGCCATCGCCCTGCCAGAAGAGATTGGCCCCGCAGATCTTGCAGAAGCCCCGCCGGGCGCCGGGCGAGGAGCGGTACCAGGCGAGCCCCTCCTCCGCCGTCAGGCGGAAATCGGCCAGCATGGCGGCCGTAGCATGGACGTAGCTGCCGGTCGTGCGCCGGCACATGGTGCAATGACAGGCGACCACCTGCCGGAGCGGCCCCTTCACCTCGTAGCGGACGGCCCCGCAGAGGCAGCCGCCGGTCGCCGGCTTGTCGTCGGCGATACCCTTATCTTTCTGCTCAGACATTCGAATCCGGGGCCAGCGCCTTCCGCTGGGCGATGAAGGCCTGGAGGGCCTCGTCGACGCCGGGGTCGATCGCCGGGGCCTCATACTCCTCCAGCATGCGCTTCCACAGCTTGTTGGCCCGCTGGGCGGCATCGAGGCTGCCCTCCGCCAGCCACTGCTCGTAGCTGTTGTTGTCGGCGATGGTGGAGCGGTAGAAGGCCGTCTCGAAATTTGCCTGGGTATGGGCGCAGCCGAGGAAATGGCTGCCGGGACCCACCTCGCGGATGGCGTCCAGCGCCTGGCCGTTCTCCGAGAGATCGATGCCCTTGGCCAGCACCTGCATCATGCCGAGCTGGTCGGTATCCATGACGAATTTCTCATAGCCCGAGGCGAGCCCGCCCTCGAGCCAGCCCGCCCCGTGGAGCACGAAATTCGTGCCCGCCTGGAGGGTGGGCAGCAGGGTCTGGGCGCTCTCATAGGCCGCCTGGGCATCGGGGACCTTGGAGGCGCAGAGGGAGCCGCCGGTGCGGAAGGGAATGCCGAGGCGCCGGGCGAGCTGGCCGGCGGCCAGCGACACCAGTGTCGGCTCCGGCGTGCCGAAAGTGGGGGCGCCGGACTGCATGGAGATCGAGCTGGCGAAGACACCGAAGATGACTGGCGCTCCGGGACGCGCAACCTGAGTGGTGGCGGCACCCGCCAGCACCTCGGCCAGCACCTGGGCCAGCGTGCCGGCGGAGGTCACCGGGCTCATGGCCCCAGCCAGGATGAAGGGGGTGACGATGCAGGCCTGATTGGCCCGGGCATAGACCTTTAGGGCGCCCAGCATGGTGCCGTCCCAGACCATCGGGGAATTGGCGTTGATCAGGCTGGTGATGACCGTGTTCTTGTCGACGAACTCCGCCCCGAAGGTGAGGCGCGCCATCTCCACCGTGTCGCGTGCGCGGTCGGGATGGGTGACCGAGCCCATGAAGGGCTTATCGGACAGGCGGATATGGCTATAGACCATATCGAGATGGCGCTTGTTCACCGGCAGATCGACCGGCTCGCATACGGTGCCGCCGGAATGGTGGATCGCCGGCGACATATAGGCGAGCTTCACGAAATTGCGGAAGTCCTCGATGGTGGCATAGCGCCGCCCCTCGTCCAGCGAGCGGATGAAGGGCGGGCCATAGACCGGCGCGAAGACCGTGTGGTTGCCGCCGATGACCACATTGCGCTCGGGATTGCGCGCATGCTGGACATATTCCCGGGGCGCGGTCTTCTGGATCAGGGAGCGCGGCAGGCCGCGGGGAAAATGCACCCGCGTGCCCTTCACATCCGCCCCGGCCTCGCGCCACATCTGGAGCGCTTCCTCATCGTCGCGGAACTCGATGCCGATCTCTTCGAGAATGGTATCGGCATTGCCCTCGATCAGCGTCAGCCCTTCCTCGTCCAGCACCGTCACCAAAGGGATGCGCCGGGTGATGTAAGGCAGCTGCACCAGCTTCGGATGGCTGCGCACGGCGCGCCTCGCATCGGCGCCACCGCGAACGCGGCGGCCCGCGGGTGCCTTCACGGCGGCATCGGGTGGGGTATCGGTGTTCATGACAACTCCGGAATTCGGCTGTAGGCGGCAGATTAGCCGGGATTATCGGCAGCCGCTCCTCCCGCTATCTTGCCGGGTCGCGACAGCCCTTGCCCTTTCCGCGCCATAACCCCGGCGGCTGCTCGCGATCTCGTGTGCCGGGGCGGGTTGACCACCGCGCCCCCGGGGTGAGAAGCTTTCTGGTCGGGAGCCGAGTCACGGATCGGCGCCCGGAACAGTTGACGCGGGACGGTCGGGCCTCTCTGCGCCTTCGAAGACCAGTCTGACGCAGCGGTGCCGAGACCCCCCGCATAGCCGAGGGGAGTGCTCGACCGATGCCTGTGCCTCGTCACCCAGTGCTTCGTCACCCAGTGCTTCGTCACACTGCGCTTCGTCACACTGTCTCGCCTGCCCTTATCGCCCCCATCCTCCTGGGCTTGGCCTTCACTGCTTTGGGCGCCGTCGCGGCGCCCGACAGCCAGGCGGCCTCACAGATCCTGGGGCTGGTAGCCAGCAACGGCCTGCCGACGCCGCTGCAATGCCAGGACGGCAGCTGCAGCGGCCATTTCAGCAGCTTCTGCCTGCAGGAGGCCCGGCCGGCGCCCTCGGCCAACAGCGAATATGCCCTGGCGCCGGGCGGAAGCCTGACGCTGATCGCCACCATGGCGGATGGGCGCCAGACCCGCCTGCCCGGCAACGGGCTGCTCAGCCTCCGGACCATGATCGGCTTCACCTCGGTTCGGATCTCTTTGCCCGAGGCGAAGCTGAAGGCGCTGGGCGCCGTCTCGGTCGCCGTCGAGGTGGCACCCCTGACCTCGGTCATGCCCGTCGCGGTCGTGAACGACGTCAACCCGCAGACCCGTGAGGAGATTGCCCTTGCCACCGGCGCCATGCGCCATCTGGCCCAGGCCGCCTTCGAAGACCGCAACGGCACCGCCGATGCCGCGCGGCTCTCCAGCCTCGTGATCAACGCGCTCCCGGCCGATGAGCCGCAGACGGCCCAGGGCCGTGAAGCGATCTGGACCCGCCTGCTCGGGGGCTCGGGCGCCCAATCCCTCAGCCCCGACGGCATCGCCGAGGCCCGCAGCATGTACAGCGCCTGCGAGATTTCCGTCGCCTCGAAATCGAGCTACAGCCTGAAGGGCTGCATGGAGCTGCGCCATGCCGATCTGATGGCCGTTACCAATCGCAATTTCTGGGATCGCAGCGGGGGGAGCTAGCATCATGTGGACCCGGCATTTCCGCGCCTCGCTGCTCGCTCTGCCCTTGCTGGCCGGTACATCCGCGGCCGTCCAGGCGGCGCCGCAGATCCTCGGCATCGTCGCCAGCAACGGCCTGCCGACGCCGCTGCATTGCGCCGACGGCTATTGCAGCGCCTATCTCGCGAGCTTCTGCCTGCAGGAGTCCCGCTACGCCCCCAACAAAGGCAGCGAGTACCGCCTGGTGCCGGGGGGCCGGCTCACCATCATCGCCAGCCTCGGCGATGGCCGGAGCCTGCGGCTGCCGGCCGAGGATCTCCTGACCATCCGCTCCCGCTCCGGCTTCACCTCCCTCTGGCTCAGCCTCCCGGAGGCCCGGCTGAAGGCCCTGGGCGCCACCGCCGCCGCGGTGGAGGTCGGGCCCAAGACCACGGTCCTGCCGTTGGCCTATGCCGGCGATCCCCATCCGCAAAGCGCCGATGAGGTCGCCACCGCCGCCGGACCCTTGCGCCAGATCGCGGCCCAGACCTTCGATCGCCCCGGCGAGGCCGCCGATACGGCCCGGTTGATCGAGCTGGTGATCAACCGCCTGCCGGACCGCAGCCAGCCCTCCTCGGTGACGATCGCGGCTCTCTGGGGCGAGGTGGCAGCCAGCGCGCGGCAAAGCGGCATCGCCCCCGGCAGTATCCAGGCCACGGCAGGAGTCATCGCGGAATGCGAGGGCTCGGCGGGAACGGGCTTCGCCGGGGGAGTGTGCCTGGAGATGCGCCAGGCCGAGCTGATGACCAACCTCAACCGGCGGTTCTGGGATCAGGCCGCCGGCGGCAGCTGATAGAGAAGGTGAAGAGTCATGCGTCAATCGACTAAGTTTGCAGTGTTTTTCACCCTGGCCTCCGGCGCCATTCTGGCCGCCGGCGCGGCCCAGGCTGCCCCTCAGGCCCTGGGCCTGACCGCCAGCCTGAGGCCCACCCCGATGCGCTGCGATGCCGCCGGCTGCCGCGCCGATCTCTCTGCCTTTTGCCTGCAGCAGCAGCGCGCCGATCCCCATCCCGGCACGGTCTATCAGGTGGCACCCGGCACGCGGGTCACCCTCCTGATCACCGGCCATGACGGGCGGCAGAGCCGCCTCGACGGCGCCCGCGCGCTCTCCTTCATCGACGATCGCGGCTTCGTCTCCATCACCGCCCGGCTGAAGCCCGAAGCCCTCGCCGGGCTGGATGTCGCCGCCGTCGCGATCGAGGTCGGCCAGGATGCCGCCCTCCTGCCCGAAGCAACCCAAGGCGACATCAATCCGCAGGCGGAGGACGAGCTGGCGCTCGCCACCGGCGCCCATCGGCGCCAGGCGGAGACCTTCTACGACAAGCCCGGCCGCGACGCCGATGCGATCCGGCTCACCAATGCCATGATCAATGAGCTACCGCCCGGGGCACGCGGACGGGACGATACCGACGGCCATCTGATCGACGGGGCCTTGGCGCAGTATCAGGGCGCGCCCATCGCGAGGGACGGCGCGAGCCTCGCCGAGACCATCCACCGGAATTGCGTCGCCAAGACCGATGTCACGCATCAGGTCGACAGCATGCGCAGCTGCCTGGAAGGCAGCCACGACATCCTCTCGACCCATGTGAACATCGATTTCTGGAACTCCCTCGGCGGTTCCTGAGAGTTCCCTTCCCAGCGGCCTTTCGCCTCCCTGAGAGCGGCGGCATAATCGCGCGCGCCCACACTCCTGGAGAGGATCACGCCCGCATGGGCTCTTACGACGCGCTGCTGAAGCCGCTCACCATCAAGCATGTCACCTTCCGCAACCGGATCATGGGGTCGAGCCATGCGCCGGCCTATGGCAAGGACGGCAAGCCCCAGGAGCGCTATCAGCTCTATCACGAGGAGAAGGCCAAGGGCGGCATCGGGCTCGCCATGTTCGGCGGCTCCTCCTCCGTCTCCATCGATTTACCGGCGGCGCTGTGGAATCAGATCTCCGTCGGCGACGATTCCGTCATCCCCTTCTTCAAGCAGTTCTCGGCCCGCCTCCATCGCCATGGCGCCAAGCTCATGTGCCAGCTCACCCATATGGGCCGGCGCGCCCGCTGGGATTCGGAGAACTGGCTGCCGACCATCTCCCCCTCGCCCCTGCGCGAGCCCGCCCACCGCTCCTTCCCCAAGGAGATGGAGGATTTCGACATCGAGCGGGTGCAAGAGGATTTCGCCCAGGCCGCCCGGCGTTGCCGCGAGGGCGATCTCGACGGCTGCGAATTCGTCTTCACCGGCCATATCAACGACCAGTTCCTCTGCCCCGCGACCAACCAGCGGACGGACCAATACGGCGGCAGCCTCGAGAACCGGATGCGCTTTCCCCTGGAGATGCTGGCCAGGGCACGGGCGCAGGTAGGCGATGATTTCCTGCTCGGCATCCGCATCACCGGCGACGACCTGCTGGAGGGCGGCAATTCCATGGCCGAATGCCTGGAGATCCTGAAGCGCTTCGGGGCCTCCGGTCATCTGGATTTTCTGAACGTGGTGGGCGGCAATGTCTTCACCCATGCCGCCCTCGCCGTGAACGTGCCCAACATGGCCTTCCCGCCGGCCCAGTTCCTCTATCTCGCCAGCGCCGCGCGCCAGATGACGGGCATGCCGGTCTTCTACGCCAATAATGTGAAGGACCTCGCCACTGCGTCGCGCGCCGTCGAGGAAGGCCATTGCGACATGCTGGGCATGACCCGCGGCCATATCGCCGACCCTCATATCGTGCGGAAGCTGATGGAGGGACGCCTCGACGATATCCGCCAATGCGTCGGCGCCAGCTATTGCCTCGACCGGGTCTGGCTGGGCGCCGATGCGCTCTGCATCCAGAACGCGGCCACGGGGCGCGAGGCGACCATGCCTCATCTCATCAGCCGCACGACGGGACCGATCCGCAAGATCGTGGTGGCCGGCGCCGGGCCTGCCGGTCTCGAGGCGGCAAGGGTCGCCGCCGAGCGCGGCCATAAGGTCGTGCTCTTCGAGAAGGAGGCCGAGGCCGGCGGCCAGATCCGCATCGCCGCCAAGGCCGGCTGGCGCGAGGCCCTCTCCGGCATCCCACGCTGGCTGGACGGCCAGGTGAAGAAGCTGGGCGTCGACTATCGCCTCGGCGCCGAGGCCACGGCGGCGGCGGTGACGGCCGAAGCCCCGGACATCGTGATCGTGGCCACGGGCGGCCGGCCGAACCTCGCCGTCGTCAAGGGCGGGCCTGAATTCGCCGTCTCGAGCTGGGACATCCTGACTGGCAAGGCGGCCCCGGGCGAGAACGTCCTGGTCTATGACGCCCAGAGCGGGCATGGCGGCCCGTCGACCGCCGAGTTCCTGGCCAAGCGCGGCAGCCTGGTGGAGGTGGTGACCTACGACCCCGCGCTGGGTGCGGAGATGGGCTCCAACAATTGGGCGATCCATCTGCGCGAGCTCTACAAGTCCGGGGTGGTGATCACCCCCAACCACCAGGTGAGCCAGGTCTATCGCGAGGGCAACAAGCTGGTGGCCGTGCTGAAGAACGAATACACCGACCAGGAGGAGGAGCGGGTCATCGACCAGCTCGTCATCGAGCATGGCACCTTGCCCGCCGACGAGCTCTATTTCGCCCTCAAGCCGCTCGCCAGCAACCGCGGCCAGACCGATCTGCGCGCGCTGGTCGAAGGCCGGCCCCAGGCGATCCGCACCAACCCCGACGGAAGCTTCCAGCTCTTCCGCGTCGGCGACGCCGTCGCCAGCCGCAACATCCATGCGGCGATCTACGACTCCCTGCGGCTGTGCAAGGATTTCTGAGGACCTGCGCCTTCGGTTTCACGTCGTGCCCAGGCTTGACCCGTGGCTGTGCGATTGAGCGTGTCGCCACTCCCCCAATCGTCATGGCCGGGCTTGTCCCGGCCATCCACGTCGGGCCGCGTCACGCTGCGAGAGAAGAGTCCGCCACCGGACAGTCAGCGCGGCATTGATAGGGAAGCGCTCACCTACCTCGGCGGCATTTATGGAGCACCCCGACGTGGATGGCCGGGACAAGCCCGGCCATGACGGAGAGGGGAGCGTCCGGTCTCCATTCCCTGTGCCGCCTCCGTTAATTACGACGGATGCTCTGTGCTACAGGCACTCCTGCGCTTGCCGATGAATCTGAAGCCGACAGCCCTGGGCTCGACCCATGGCTGTCGCTCGGTATCTCGGGAATGTCGCAAACAGGCTTCAACGGCACCGCCGACGTCGTCCTATTGTCTGGCGGCAATACCCTTGGGAGTCGTGACCATGGCCGGATTTCCGGAGAAGGCGAAGATCGTCATCATCGGGCTCGGCGGCATCGTGGGCGCATCGGTCGCCCATCATCTGGTCGCGCGCGGATGGGACGACATCGTCGGCATCGACAAATCCGGCATCCCGACCGATATCGGCTCGACGGCCCATGCCTCCGACTTCTGCTACACCACCAGCCATGATTTCCTGTCCTGCTGGACCACGCTCTACGCCATCGATTTCTACGAGAAGATGGGCCATTACGCCCGGGTCGGCGGCCTCGAGGTCGCCCGCGTCGGCGACGATGCCCGCATGGACGAGATCAAGCGCAAGGTCGCCTCCGCCAAGGCCTTCGGCACCCGCGCCCGGCTGATCGGTCCGGCCGAGATCAAGCAGAAGTTTCCGCTGATCGAGGAGAATCTGGTGCAGGGCGGCCTGTGGGACCCCGATGCCGGGCTCGTCATCCCGCGGTCGCAGACGGTCGCCGGCGAGCTGGTCGACCAGGCCGTGGCCGCGCGGCAAGCTCCAGGCCTTCCCCAACACGCCGGCCCAATCGCTCCTCATCGAGAACGGGCGCATCGCGGGCGTCGTCACCCATCGCGGCACGATCCGCGCCGATCGCGTCGTGGTCTGCGCCGGGCTTTGGGGGCGGCTGATCGCGGAGATGGCGGGCGAGGATCTGCCGGTCATGCCGGTCGACCATCCCCTCACCTTCTTCGGGCCCTATACCGAGTTCGCCGGGACCGGCAAGGATATCGGCTGGCCGCTGCTGCGCGACCAGGGCAACTCCGCCTATATGCGCGACACCGGCGATCCGACCACCGTCGAGGGCGGCCAGATCGAGTGGGGCTATTACGAGGAGACCAATCCTCGCCTCTGCCATCCCCGCGACATCCTGGAAAAGGACCAGGCGCAGGCTTTCGCCCTCGCAGCGGGACCTCGAGATGGATCAGATCATGGCCCCGCTCGAACGGGCCATCGAGCTGACCCCGATCCTCGGCGAGCTCGGCTACGACGACCGGCGCTCCTTCAACGGCCTGCTGCAGGTGACCGCCGATGGCGGCCCCTCGATCGGCGAGAGCCAGAAGGTTCGCGGCCTCTGGTATGCCGTCGCGATCTGGGTCAAGGACGCGCCCGGCATGGGCAAGCTCGTCGCCGACTGGATGACCGACGGGCGCACGGCGATCGACCATGCCCGCATCGACTATGCGCGCTTCTATCCGCATCAGATGCAGGAGAAATTCATCGAAGGCCGCTGCGGCGAGGCCGCCCAGAAGGTCTACAACCCCGCCGTCCATCCGCGCGAGCCCTATGCCACCGGCCGAAATATCCGCCGCTCGCCCTTCTGGGAGCGGGAGAAGGCGCTCGGCGGCTATTTCATGGAGCTCGGCGGCTGGGAGCGCGCCCATGGCTACGCCGCCAACGAGCATCTGCTCGCGAAATACGGCAACCGCGTGCCGGTGCGCCAGAACGAATGGGACAACCGCCATTTCTGGCGCGTCTCCAATGCCGAGCAGCTCGCGCATGAGCGAGGATTGCGGCATCATCAACCTGTCGCATTTCGCGATGTACGACGTCGAAGGCCCGGACCACGTCGCGCTGATGGAATGGCTCTGCGCCGCGAAGATCGGCGGCGACGCCATGATCGGCAAGGGCATCTACACCCACTTCCTCGATGACGAAGGCATGGTCCGCGCCGACCTCACCGTGATCCGCATGGCCGACCGCTGCCGCGTGATCGACGGCGCCGATGCCGGCCCGCGCGACTTCCGCTACATGGCCCGGGTGGCCCAGGACAAGGGCTTCGACGCCACCGTCACCGATGTGACCGCGACATACGTCACCATCGGCATCTGGGGGCCGAACGCGCGCGAGACCCTGCAGAAGGTCGTCGAGGACCCGGCCGGGCTTTCGCCGGCCAACTTCCCCTTCGCCGCCATCAAGCCGATCCGGATCGCCGGGAAGGACGTCAATGCCTTCCGCATCTCCTATGTCGGCGAGCAGGGCTGGGAGCTGCATATGCGCTATGAGGACGGGCTGGCCGTCTGGGACGCGCTGCGGGCGACCGGCGTGATGGCCGTGGGCGTCGAGACCTATGCCAACAGCCGGCGCATGGAGAAGAGCCTGCGGCTGCAGAATGCGGATCTCCTGACCGAATACAATCTGCTCGAAGCCGATCTCGCCCGCCCGAAGGTCAAGGAGGCCGATTTCCGCGGCAAGGCCAAGCATCTGGAATACCGCGCCCGCGACCACCAGCCGGCCATGCTCTGCACCCTGGTGATGACGAACAACACGGATTCCAAGGGTGTCGCCCGCTATCCCGTCGGCACCCTGCCGGTGATGGACCCGGCCACCGGCGAGACGCTGGTCGACGAGCTCGGCCGCCGCTCCTTCACGACCTCGATCGCCTATGGCCCGACCATCGGCAAGAACATCGCGCTCGCCTATCTGCCCTGGGCCTATTGCCAGGAGGGCCGCAAGCTGAGCGTCGAATATTTCGGCGAGACCTACCCGGTCGAGGTGGCGGCCGTCGGCTACAAGCCGCTCTACGACCCGGAGAACCTCAAGCCCCGGAGCTGACCTCGGCCCGTCCTCTCCGGCTCTAGTGGACCGCAGCAAACATGACCGCCTCAGAGGTGGCCACGCCGGGCGAGAGTTCTTCGACGATTCGGCCCTGCCGGGAAACAAGGATCCGATCGGATAAGCTTAAGATCTCCGGCAAGTAGGACGATATGACGATCACCGCGAGGCCTTCGTCGGCGAGCGTGGCGATCAGATGGTGGATTTCGGCAATGGCGCCGACGTCCACGCCGCGAGTCGGTTCATCGAATATGACCAGCTTGGGCTTCTGGACCAGCGCCTTCGCGATCATCACCTTCTGTTGGTTGCCGCCGGAAAGCTGAATGACCCTCGCGTCGCTGTTCAACGCCTTGACGTTGAGTTTCTTCGTCCAACTCGGCGGCGAGTTCGCGCATCTCGCGCATGCTGGTGGCAAATCCGCGCGATTCGTTGCTGCAAATCTGTCCGACATAGATGTTTTCCGCGACCGACATCGTCTCGAAGAAGCCCTCTCCCTTGCGGTCCTCGGTGACATAGACGACGCCGTCGCGGACGGCCTGGCACGGCGTCCGATAGCGCACGGAGGCCCCGTCGAAATGCACGTCGCCGCCATGAAAGAAGTCGCGCTTGACGACGCCGGCAATGATCTTGGCCGTTTCCGTGCGGCCCGACCCCACCAAGCCGAAGATGCCGGTGACTTGCCCCGCGAAGATCGAGAAGGACGTATTCCGTACGACATTTTGCATCGACAGGTTCTGCACGCTCAGGACCTTCTCGCCGGGCGGCCGCACAGCACCATCGGCGGCGCGGCCATAGAGTTCATCGGTCAGCGACCTTCCGACCATGTGATGGATGACCGTCTCGCGGGTAAACGTCTTCGCATCATCGGTGATGATGTGAGCGCCGTCCCTGAGGATGGTCATCCGATCGGAGATCTCGAGCGCTTCCTCCAACGCATGGCTGATGAAGATGATCGAAACCTGTTCCTTGCGCAGGCGATCGATCAAGGCGAAGAGATGATGCTTCTCTTCCGGGGTCAAGGTGGCGGTCGGCTCGTCGAATATGATGATCTTCGCCTTGAGACGAACCGCTCGAGCGATTTCGACCATCTGCCGCTTCGCGGTGCCAAGCGACTGGACGATCGCCGTCGGATCGACGGGAAAGTTCAAGGACTGAAGCAGCTGCTGCGCCTCGATATAGGTGCCGCGCAGACGGTTGAAGAACTTTTCGTCGCCCAGATAGAGGTTTTGCGCGACCGTCAGCGTGGGAACGAGGCTGGTCTCCTGATAGACCATGGCAATTCCGTGCCGGCGCGCGTCCGCGGGGCCCGAGATCTGAACTCGTCTGGCCATCGAGCCGGATTTCCCCCTTCGAGGGCGTGACGACGCCGGAGAGGATCTTGACCAGCGTCGACTTGCCGGCGCCGTTCTCGCCCAGTATCGCGTGCACTTCGCCGCGGCGCAGGTCGAAGTTGATATCCTTCAGCGCGGCGACTCCGCCATATTCCTTGACGATGTTCCGCATCTCGAGCAGCGGCGCTTCCGACGGCGGCGTGCATCGTCACGATGCCACTCCCTCATAATCGCATGAGGCCGACCACCTCATCGCCCTTGGCACAGAATATAGAGTCGCCCGTCCGACGGCCAGGCAACTGGTGACGCCGTGGCGCCGCCCGTTGGCGCGGCTGTGGAAGCTGGCGTTCGGGCGATAGGCCGGGTCGAGACGGGCCACCAGCCCATAGGACCGGTTGGGCGACCACGGCTTCAGCACCCCAAGCTGCTTGACCCCGCCCTGTTGCGTCGGCTCCAGCGGCGACTCGACCCGCGCGAAGGCAAGGCGCGACCCAGAGATCGGCGTCGATCTCGCCGATCATGCGCCGGCGATAGCGGTCTTCGCTCAATACGAACTCGATGAGCTGGCTTCGCGGCGCGAACAAAGCGAGCCAGATCGCATTGTCCGCGCCCCGCGACAGGCGGCTGGGGTAGGCGGGAAGGTTTTCCAGCACCGGCTCGCGGCGACCGCCGGCACCGGGCAATAGGCGCGTCAGCGCGCAGCGCCAGCTCTCGGAGACGACCACCGAGTTGGCTTCTTCGAGAAGGCCGTAGGGATAGGCCAGATCTCCCGCCAATTGTTTGCGCCGCGCCGTCGGAGAGCGCGATCCGCCACACCGACCCGGAGGCGTTCTTCTCCATCAGATCGCGCTTCCAGGCGGCCGGCGCGTTCGACGCCGAACCGTTGGCGACGAGCAGCGCCCCGCCGCGCCCCGGCGCGAGCGCGGTGATGCATCTCATTTCCGTGCTCGGGCGGCGATCGATCTTGCCATCCTGCTCGCCCACCGAGAAAGACGATCCTGCCGTCGGTCAGGCCGACCGCGGCGCCGCCGTCGGGCAACCCCGCCACGGCGCTGATCTCCGCGTCGAAGGAAGCGAGCGGCGCGCTGCCGGCCCTGCCCAAGGGCTCAACAGCGAATGTTCCGACGAGACGACGACGCCGCGCGAGGTGACGGCCAGGCAATCCGGTGCCGGTGTCTCCAGGATCGGTGACGCCGAATCGAGGAGATCGTTGGGACGGAAGGCGCCGTCCATCGGCGGCATCGGTGATCGAGGCCTCGCCGCGCCCGAGCCAGCGGTCCATGGCCTGCCTGAGCGGCCTCATGGGCGCGCGCCCCAATAGGATGCCGGACCCGTCCAGTCCGGATCGGCGTCGGCCAGCTTGATCCGCCCGATTCGATTGTTGGTGACGCCGCCGAGATAGAGATAGCCGCGATGCTCCCGCATCGAGGTGATCGCCGGATGGTTGTCGCCGTCGACGATCCCACAGCGATTTCCAGGATATGACCGTCAGCGTCGAAACGGATCACGCAGCCGATGTTGACGTTGGGGAACATCCATTCGTCGCCGGCCACCCGCCGCGCCATGCGCCGCCGGAAGGCCGGCATGCGTCATCGCCAGATCGTAGGTCGGCGTCCGCGTGCCGGCGAGCGCGACCCAGTAGGTCCCGCGCGATCCGCGATTGATGTTGTCGGGATACCCCGGCAGGTCGGCGATCACGATCTCGGTCGTGCCCGCCTTCGGGCCTTCGAGCCAGTAGCGGCTGACCCGGCAGCCCCAGGTTTCGGCGAACAGCACCGATTTGTTGTCGTGGGCCATGCACATGCCGTTGGCGAACAGCAGATTGCGCACGATCGTCCGCGTCGCGCCCGTCGCGGGATCGTAGCGGATGATGCGGCCGTTGCCGCGCCCTTCGAGCGCGTCGACGACCCATTCCTCGAAGCCGTAGCGGATCGTCGCCTCGCTGAAATAGACCTTGCCGTCGGGCGCGATGTCGAGATCGTCGGCGAGCCGCATGCGGGAATCGTCGATCACCGACAGCCGCGTGCGATTGGTCTCGGCGGTCATCTTGTGCAAGGTTGCGCAGTTTGTCGACGCGGTAGAGGCCCATGCCCGCGATGCACATGACGAGGCTGCCGTCCTTGTCGAAGGCCAGGCCGAGCGGCCGGCCGCCGACATGCGCATAGACCTCGCGCGCGGGCATAGTCGGGCGCGAGAAAGCGGATGATGTCGCCTTGCCGCACGCTGCAATAGAGATTGTCGTCGCCATCGAGAATGACGTCCTCGGGTCCGTCGACCTCGTCCGAGGCCGATCACCTCGACATCGCGCAGGCGGTCGTTCATCGCATAGGGCGAGGACGAGCCGACTTCGATGGTCGGCGAGCGGCGGCAAAGCCGAGATAGGCCGGCGACACATAGACCTTCGACTGGAGTCTTGTAGCGCCATTTGACCCACCGCACGTCGATGGCGATGGCCAGCAGCAGCACGAGGCCGACCACCATCGAGGAGGCGCCGTTCTGGAGGCCGAGCCTCACCAGTCCATTGGTGAGAAGCGAGACGATGATCGCGCCCATCAGCGCCTTGCCGATCGAGCCGCGCCCGCCGCCGACGCTGTTGCCGCCGAGCAGCGCCGCCGTCACGGCGGTGAGCTCGAGGCCGAGGCCGGTGTCGGGGCCGGCGCCGGAGAGCCGCGCCGCATAGAGGATGCCGGCGAGGCCGGCGAGCATGCCGGAGACGACATAGGTGAGGCACACCGTCGCGCGCACGGGAATGCCGGCGTTGTAGGACGAGCGGCGCGAGCCGCCGACCGCCATGATCCGCCAGCCGATGCGCAGCCGGGTCAGCACGATATGTGCCGCGATCGCGACGACGATCAGAACCACGAGGCTGACCGGCGCGCCGAGGACCGATCCCGCGCCGACGAAATCCCAGAGATCGGATTCGACGTCGCTTGAGGCGATCCTGCACCGAGTAGATCTGACAGCAGGAATTCGACGATGGCGCGCGTCAGCGTCAGCATGACGAGCGTCGTCAGGAACGCCCGCAGGCGGAGATAGCCGATCAGCAGGCCGTTGATCAGGCCAAGCAGCGCCGCCGACGCCGATTGTCGCAACGATGGCGGCCTCGACCGGCCATTTGGCCACGTTGATCAGGGCGAGCGCGGTGAAATTGGCGAGAGCGAAGGTCGAGCCGACGCTGAGATCGATGCCGCCGGCCAGCATGACGATCGTCATGCCGATGACGATCAAGCCGAATTCGCCGATCTGCCGCGAAGTGTCGGAGAGGTTGCCGACCGAGACGAAATTCGGGATTGCGTCCGCCAGATAGATCGTCAGGGCGACCAGAAGGAAAACGGGGATCACATTGTCCATCCAACGCCTGCCGAGCACCTCGCCGACGATATGATCGGGGACGTAGCGGTAGCGCAGTCTCGTCACCAGCTCGGCGATCATCGTGACCTATTCCAGTCGTTCCAAAAAAAGGCGCCGAGCCGCTCTCGCGGCCCAGCGCTTGAAGAAGCTATCGGCAGCGTCAGTTCTTCAGGGTCTTGGCGCTCCAGCATAGGCCGGGATGGAGGGTGTCCTTGGTGATCTTAAGCGGCGGGCGTGTAGATGACGACTTTCGCCTTGCCGGCCGGCTGCCCGGATTCGCAGCACCATGGAGACCATGTCGGTCAAGGTCGCGTCCTTGCTGCAGCACGTGGTAGGCGATCTCTTCGTCGAACACGCCCTTCTCGACATTGTCGCAGGCCATCTGCTCGCCGCCGCCGGAGGTGACGAGGATGATGGACTTGCCCGATTCCTTGATCGCGGCCGCCGCGCCGAGATCCATCACGTCCCAGAAGCCGACCACGCCGCAGAGATCGGGATTCTGCTGGATCACCGTCGCGATGACGGCTCGCGCCTTGGTCGCATCCCACTCGCCCGGCCTGGTTGGCGACGACCTTGATCTCGGGATGCTTGGTGAGAATGTTCTGCGGCGCCCTTCATCATGCCGCTGTCGGACCCGGAGGTCGGCTGTCCCTGCAGGATCGCGACCTTCCCGCTGGTCCCGGCGCCGCATTTGTCGACGACCGCCTGCGTCTCCGCTTCGCCGATGCCGATCCAGTCGGCGCCGACATAGACGTCGGAATTGTAGTTCGAGCGCATATTGACCTGGATGACGTGAATGCCGGCCTCTTCGGCGCGCTTCAACAGCTTGGCGTAGGAGTTGACGTCGGGATTGTGGACGATGATGACATCCGGCTTTTCGGCGATCAGCGAGGTCAGCGCCTGCGCGCCGGCGTCGGCGCTGAAATGGGGATCGCGAACCTCGAACTTCATGCCGAGCGTGTCGGCCTGTTTCTTCAGGACCGACGCCCAGCCTTCGGTGAGGTCGATGCCCATCGTCACCGGCAGGAAGGCGATCGTCTTGCCGACGAAGGTCTTGAAGTAGTCGGCGCGCCGGGGGTCGTCGATGCCGTCGGCGAAGGCGTGACGCCGTCAATCCCGTCAGCGACAACGCGAGCGCGGCGCCGCGAACAGATTTCTTTTCCTCATGTCACTATCCTCCCTTTTGCCGTCGACGCTCTCAGATGTCGCCCTGTTGGGCGATCTGCTCGTCGCGCGGATTGATGCACGCTGTCGATGACGATGGCGATCAGCAGGATCAGGCTCCTGATCACGTTCTGCAGCGTGTATTGAATGTTCATGATCGTCATGCCGTTGAGCAGGATGCCGATCAGCAGCGTGCCGACGATGACGTTGCGGATGCCGCCGCGCCCGCCGGAAAGCCCGACGCCGCCGAGCACGACGACGAGGATGACGTCGTAGATCATCGAGGAATTGGCGACATTGGTGTCCATGCTGGCGACCGCCGTCGCGGTGATCATGCCGGCGACATAGGCGATCGACGCGGAGATCGCGTATTGCAGGATGATGATCGGGCGCACCGGCGCGCCCGAGATACGCGCCGCCGCGAAATTGTCGCCGAGCGCATAGATGAAGCGTCCCGGCTTGGTGAAGCGCAGCAGGCCGTGGCCGAGCAGGGCGACGGCGGCGAAGAACAGGATCGGCGTCGGCACGCCGAACAGGAAGCCGCCGCCGATCCAGCCGATGCTGGCGCCGCTCGGCGGCATGTAGACGACATAGAGCGGGCACGAGGGCCCAGCGGGCGAAGCCGTAGACGAACGAGGCCATGCCCAGGGTCGCAAACAGCGCGGGGATTTCGACATAGGCGATGAGGACGCCGCTGACCACGCCGCAGACAGCGCGAAGAGGTAGCCGATCAGCATGGCGAGCGGGATCGAGAGGCCGCCGTCGGCGAGGTGCAGCGTCCAGGCGGCCGACATCGCATAGATCGCGACGATCGCCAGATCGATGCCGCGGCCGATGACGAGAAACGCCATGCCGACGCCGAGGATGCCGAGCGTGGAGACGCTGCGCACCAGCGAGAGAAGATTGCCGGCGCTGAGAAAGCCGTTGAGCAAGAACGAGAAGGCGCAAAACATGGCGATTGCGATGAGGAAGACGATCTTCTCTTGACTCAGGGCCACGCTTCTCATCCGTCCCGGCACAGTTCCCTCAATGGAAGTTTCTCGATCGCCGGACCCGCAAAGCGCGGGCGGCGCACGTGTTTTTGTCATTGCAGTGTATCCGCCCGCTCATGCGGCCGCTTGCGCGACAGCGCATAGGGTTTGCTCGGCAGCGCACCGACAGCTCGCCTCTCCAGCCGCACCGCTCGGTCGTTTCAGCAACCGAGATACCCTGGCCGCCCGTCGGCGGGTGTCGTTTTCACCTTCCTCCGCGCTTAGAGCACTTCGAACAGGCCGGCGGCGCCCATGCCGCCACCGATGCACATGGTGACCACGACGTACTTGACGCCGCGGCGCTTGCCCTCGATCAGCGCGTGGCCGGCCATGCGGGCGCCCGACATGCCGTAGGGGTGGCCGATGGCGATCGCGCCGCCGTCGACGTTCATCCGCTCCGTCCGGGATGCCGAGCTGCTCCTGGCAGTAGATCACCTGGACGGCGAAGGCCTCGTTCAGCTCCCACAGGCCGATGTCGTCCATGTCAGGTCGAAGCGCTTGAGCAGCTTGGGCACCGCGAACACCGGACCGATGCCCATCTCGTCGGGCTCGGTGCCGGCCACCGCCATGCCGACGATAGCGGCCGAGCGGCTTCAGGCCGCGCGCCGCCGCCAGCTCGGCGTCCATCACGCACGCAGGCGGCCGAGCCGTCGGACAGCTGGCTGGCGTTGCCGGCGGTGATCATCCCGCCCGGCATGACCGGTCTTCAGCGCGGCAAGGCCTTCGAGCGTGGTGTCCGGCCGATTGCCCTCGTCCTTGGTGATCGTGACGTCCTGGTCGCTGACCGCGCCGGTCGCCTTGTCGGTCACCTTCATCGTGGCGGTGAACGGGATGATCTCGGCGTCGAACCGGCCGGCGGCCTGGGCCGCGGCGGTGCGCTGTTGCGAGATCAGCGAATAGGCGTCCTGCCGCTCGCGGCTGATGTCGTAGCGCTCCGCGACGATCTCGGCCGTCTCGCAGCATCGGCATGTAGACGTCCTTGTGCATGGCCACCAGCTCGGGGTCGGCGCTCGATCCGGATCTCCGGCGTCTGCACCAGCGAGATCGACTCCACGCCGCCGGCGACCACCATGTCCATGCGGTCGACGATGATCTGCTTGGCGGCGGTGGCGATGGCCATCAGGCCCGACGCGCATTGCCGGTCCATGCGTCATGCCGGCCACCGTCACCGGCAAGCCGGCGCGCAAGGCGGCGATGCGGCCGATGGTGTGCTGGTCGCCCTGCGGCAGCGCCGCGCCGACAATGCAGTCATCCACTTCGGCGGGGTCGATCCCGGCGCGCTCGACCGCCGCGTTCAGGATCGTGGGCGGCCAGCGTCGGCGCCTTGGTGGCGTTGAAGGCGCCGCGGTAGGCGCGGCCGATCGGCGTGCGCGCGATGGAAACGATGACTGCGTCTCTCGTCATTTCCTGGCCTCAGCTGTCGAGTGCTTTAGGCCTGCGCTTGGCCAGTTCGCGCTCGCGCCTGGGCGAAGGCCTCGGCGGGCACGATCTCGTGGGTCCGATCGGCGATCTCGTCCCAGTGCGCGACGACCTGCTTCGGCCGCGTCGTCGCGATCGCCGAGGTAGACGCCCTGCGTCAGCGTCACACTAGGCGCGCTCGAACCTGGCCGCGCCGGCGCAGAGGATGGTCTTGGTCGGCGCGTCTTCGCCGCACCAGTGCCAGCAGGCCGGGGCTGACCAGTGCCGGGTTCAGCAGCTTCGAGCTGCTCGGCCGGCAGCAGGCCTTCCAGCATCTGGGTCGCCGCGGTCGGGGCCAGGCAATTGACCCGGATGTCATTTTTCTCGCCTTCGATGGCCAGGGTCTGCATCAGCCCGACCAGCGCCATCTTGGCGGCGCCGTAGTTGGCCTGGCCGAAGTTGCCGTAGAGGCCGGACGAGGAGGTGGTCATGACCACGCGGCCGTAGTTCTGGGCGCGCATGGTCTCCCACACGGCCTTCGTGCAGATCACCGCCCCCATCAGGTGGACGTCGACCACCAGCCGGAAGTCGTCCAGCGTCATCTTGGCGAAGCGTCTTGTCGCGCAGGATGCCGGCGTTGTTGACCAGGATGTCGACGCGGCCCCAGTTGCTCAGGCGTCCGCTCGACCATCGCCTCGATGGCGTCCTCGTCTGTCACGGAGGCCGCGATCGCGATCGCCTCGCCTCCCGTCCCACGGATTTCGGCGGCGACTTTGTCGGCAACGTCCTCGCTCAAGTCGTTGACGACGACGCGCGCGCCTTTTCGCGCGAGAAAATAGGCGTGCTCGCGGCCCAGCCCGCCGCCCGCGCCGGTAACGATCGCAACCCTCCCCGCCAGTGACATCGGCCGCTTCCACCCTCCCCTGACCTGCGAGGCATCCTACCATGTCGATAACTAACTCTCAAGCGAGCGAACATCTCGGCACGCGGAAAGAAACCGTTGTCCGGGTTCAGGAAATTGCGATCAATGCTTGCGTTTGTGGGAGCGTTGCTTGCAGACGGCCAGGAACCCGGCCGCCATGAAGGTCGCCATGCGCTCCTTCACCGCCAGGAAGTCCTCCGACTTGCACAGCCCGCCGGACAGGTTGTCGATGCGCCCCGTCCGCGCCAGCGTCAGCAGCAGCGCGCCGCTCACGAAATGATAGCCCCAGAAGATATCGGTGTCGGAGCAGTCCGGCAGCGCGCGTTTCAACAGTCCGATCAACCTGCAGAACGACCGGATCGAAGTGCTCGTCCATCAATTGCGCGCCCCATTCAGGCGTGTTGGCGACTTGCGCACCGATCGCACCGTAGTTCTTCCAGCTTTCGCCGCCCTCGATGTAAAGATCGAGATCGGTGTCGAGAAATGCCCGCAGCGCGCCTTCAACCGTCGGCTTGCCGCCCACGGCGCGCTCGTAGTCGTCGAGCGCCTCCATGCGGCGCGTGCTCGTCACGACAGCGCGCCGCGCAAACACCCGGTCGAACAGGTTCTTCTTGTCCTCGAAATAATAGTTCATCAGCGTGTGGTGGACGCCGACACGTTTTGCCACGTCCTTGAGCGTCACCCCATAGAGGCCATGTCTTGAGAAAAGATGCTCGGCGGTGTCGAGGATCTGCTCGATCATTTCCGCGCGCTGCTGCGCCTTGGAGGAGCGCTTGCGGCGGGTCGTCGCTTTGGCGGGCACAACTTGCCTTTCATCTCGTCTCGACCGGTTGAGAAGGATTTCTCCGCGGGCCCGGCTCAACCGCCACCATATTCCGTCCTGAGACGGATTTTGTCTATCTTCCCCGTCGCTGACAGCGGCATGTTCGGCAGCCGGATCACGGCGTCGGGAACCCACCATGGCGGCACTTTCCCTTGCAAGGGAGCAAGCAACGCCTCGTCACTGACCGTCTGGCGCTCGCGCATTTCCACCAGCAGGATGGGACGCTCGCCCCATTTCAGGTCGGCCCGGCCGATGACGGCGGCCAACGACACTTGAGGCAGCCCCCCGATGATCGCCTCGATCTCGGCAGGATTGATCCACTCGCCCCCCGACTTGACCAGGTCCTTGGACCGGCCCGCGATGATCAGGTTTCCGTCACGGTCGATTCGTGCGAGATCGCCGGTATCGAACCATCCATCGGCATCTGTTGCACGGCGCTGGTGCCCGAAATAGCGCTCGATCACGCTGGCACCGCGCACATGAAGATGCCCTTCCACGTCGCGCTGTTCGGGAAGAGCGCGCCCCTCCGCGTCGGTCAGCAGGAGGTCTATGCCGATTGCCGGCCGGCCCGACAAAGACGCCGATCTGCTGGGATGGTTCGGCGGCGACATGGTTCCCGACGGCGATAACTCCGTCATCCCCCAACTGGTCTGAACCGTAACCTCCAGCCGTCGCTCGATCCGGTCCATGAGAGCCGGCGGTATGGGCGCGCCCCCCACCACGATCCGCTTGAGCGACGGCAACTCGCCGCCAGCTGCGTCGAGGTATTCGACCAGCCCGAGCCAGACGGTCGAAACGCCCACGCCGATGGTTACACCTTCGCAAGCGATCAGCCGCGCGAGAATTCGCACCGTCGGCCTGGCGCCCCGGCAGCACCAGCTTCGCGCCGACCGCGGGCACCGCGAAGGGCAGACCCCAGGCGTTCGCTGGAACATTGGTACCACCGCAAGAACGCTGTCACCCGAGGTGAGGCCGAAGACGTCGGCCTGCAGCAGCCTGAGCGTATGAAGAAAGCTCGATCGATGGGTATAGGTCACGCCCTTCGGCGCCCCCGTCGTACCGGATGTGAAGCAGAGACCGCGAGGGCGAACACTCATCGAATCCGCCCCAGGTCGGTGCGCCCCGCGCCTGCACCATGGCCAGCTCGAGCGCCATTGTCACCGGCCGCTCGCGACCGCCCTTCACCGCCTCCGCGGGCCGTCGATGATCACCACCTGTTCGATCTGTGTCGCCTGCTCCGCGATCTGTCCGGCGAGCGGCGCGAGGTCGGCGCTGGCGACAAGGACGCGACAATTGCCCTCTGCCGCCATCACGCCAAGCTGAGATCCAGTAAGCCTCGGGTTCAGCGTATGGCAGATTGCCCCCATGCCCATGATTGCGTACCAGGCTTCCACATGTGCCTGGGTGTTCCAGGCCAGCGTCGCGACCCTATCGCCGAATGCCACCCCGAGATCCGCGAGCACCGCCGACACGCGCAGGCTGCGCTCCTTCAGTTCCGCATAGCCGACCCGGTCGATGGCGCCGTCTTCACGCGCCGTGACGACTTCCGCGCGCGGATGCCATTTGGCCGCATGCTCGAGAAACCGATCGAGCGTCAGGGGAAAGTCCTGCATGGCGCCGTCACTCATCGGCGACCCGTCATCGATGGTGGCAAGGCACCGACCGGCCAGGAAGCAACCCTGGCGGAACGAGCCCCTCCGCGCCTGGTTGAATTTCAGTCGAGGCAATGGCCGCGCCCTTCGCGATCGCACCGTGGATCAACCGCCGTGAGCGCCGCTTGGCCTTCATAGCCATCGCCGCCCACCCACGCGCGGCCGAAGGATCGACGGCCCGTACAGACGCGAAAATACGCCCATCTGGCTCTCCCCTGCTGCCGATCGTCAGTGCCAACGAGCGCCGCCATCTTTTGGCCGCTTCGCCGGATTGTCAACATTAACTATCGTGTGTGTGAACTTGTGAAAGCTCGGCCTCAGGCGCCGGCGGCGCGGCATGCCGATGCACCCGGCCACGAGCGAGACACTCCTCGATGAGGGCCGCGAGGGGAGCCTCGAGTATTTCGACGACACCTCCCCGGTTGAAGTGGCGGCCGTCGGCTACATTTTGAGGACCGATCATCAACCTTTCAGCCGTCATTCCCGCGAAATCGTGGCATATTCCACACCTCCACCCGTGTTTCCTTTGTATTCCCCTCCCCCCTTGCGGGGAGGGTTAGGGTGGGGGGTCGTATCCACCTCCACCGATCCTCACAAGTTCGCGCTTCTTCGACTGCCATGTCGAGTGCTATGTCCACCCCCACCCCGGCCCTCCCCCGTCAAAGCGCTTGCCTTCCCCCAAAAAATACAGCCCTCTACAATATGTATATGACCTGCGCGAAAGCGGGGATCCAGGGCCGCAGATTCCGTCGCTCGCCCTGGATGCCCGCTTTCGCGGGCATGACGGTAGAGGGGAAAGCTTTACGGTCCCTATCCCGCGAAGGCTTCGGCCCGATGCACTTCCTTCCCGCCCAGTAAGGTCAGCAAGGCCTCCGTCCCGCCGATCTCATAAGGACTGACCGCGAAGATGTCGCGGTCGAGGAGGATGAGGTCGGCGTATTTGCCGGGCGAGAGCGATCCGGTTTCATCCGCCCGCCAGGCGGCGGCCGCGGCGTTCACCGTATAGCCGCGCACCACGCTCGCCACATCCAGCCGCTCCTCCGGTAAAAACACGGGATGGTCCGGCTTGGCCCTCGGCTGGCGGGTCACGGCCGTCTCCATGATGGCGAAGGGATTGAGGGTCGAGACACCCCAATCGCTGGTGACGGCGATATGGGCGCCCGCCTCCAGCAGCGAGCGCCAGGGATACATCCACCGCCCCCGCGCTGGCCCCACCATGGGCAGCGCGACATCGGTGACCGAGGGCTCGTGGCGGGCCCAGAGGGGCTGGATGCTCGCCACCACCCCCAGCGGCCGGAAGCGTGGGATATCCGCCGGGTCGACCATCTGGAGATGGGTCAGCTGATGCAGGCTGGGCCAGGCGCCATTGGCCTCGCGCGCCGTCTCGATGCAGTCCAGCGCGATCCGCGCCGCGCGGTCGCCGATGACATGGACATGGAGCTGGAAGCGCGCCGCATCGAAGGCGACGAAGAGCTGGCGCAGTTGCTCGGGATCGAACATCAGCGTGGCATTGCCGCCGGCCGCATCGCTGTAGTCTTCCAGCATGACGGCGGTGCGGTTTTCCAGCACCCCGTCGAGGAAGAACTTGGCGGAATGGACGGAGACCAAAGGCCCGCGGCTCTCGCGCCGCAAGGTCCAGAGGCGCTCGAGCGCCTCGGACAGCGTCTCCTTCGGAAAGACCTTGGCCGTGGCCCGCACGCGCAAGGAGAGCTCGCCCGCTTCCTCGAGGCCGCGATAGACCCGCATATGCCGCTCGCCCACCAACGCATCCAGCACGCCGGTGATGCCATGCTTGTTGCAGAGCGCCTGGCCGTAGCGCACGCCTTCGGCATATTCCGCCTCGGCGCGCTTGGGCATGCGCGAACGCACCCAATCCACGGCATCCTCATAGACGAGACCCGTCGGCACCCCTGCCCCATCGCGTACGAATTGCCCATTGGGCGGATCGGCCGTCGTCGCATCGAGGCCCAAAGCCGCGCAGCCCTTGCTGTTGACCGCGGCGTTGTGTCCGTCGGAGGCATAGATGAACACCGGGCGGTCGGGGACGGCGGCGTCGAGCACCTGGCGGTCAAGATTATGGGCGCCGAAGATCCCGCTGTACCAGCCCGTGCCCCGCACCCAGGCATCGTCGGGCCGGCGCGCGGCATAGCCTCTCACGAGATCCTGCAGCTCCGGCACCGTTCGGGCGCGGGCAAGATCGACGCTGGAGGAGAAGCCCGTGCCGCTGTCCTGCAGATGGATATGGGTGTCCTGAAAGCCCGGCAGCACCAGCCGGCCGCCGGCATCGACTTTGCGCGTGCGGCCGTTGGCGAGGCCGCGGATCTCATCGTCATCGCCGATTGCAGCGACCCGCCCGTCCTTCACCGCGAGCGCACGGGCGCGGGGGAGCAGCGGATCCATGGTGCGGATGTCGGCATTCAGCAGGATCAGATCGGGAGCGGTGGCGGACATCGAGGCGCCTCGGCAAGGAAATGAGCTCTAACAGGCGCGAAGGCCGGGCTTCGTTGCCCGGCCTTCGCAGCCGAAGTCGCAGGGGTGCCGGCTATTTCAGCGCCTTCACCTCTTCCCAGAGCTTGATGTATTTCGCCTGGCGCTTGCTCTCCACCGCTTCGAGGAAGATGCCGTCTGCCAGATGCTTGACCGGATCCGTGATGCCGAGCGCGGCGACCTGCTTCGGATCGGCGATCTGGAAGGCCTTCATGTTGGAATGGCCGTAGCCGTCCATCTCGATCAGGGCCTTGCCAGTCTCCGGCGAAAGCCAGGCATCGATGAAATCATAGGCGGCGGCCTCATCGGCCTTGCCCGTGCTGAGCAGGGTCAGGCCGCAGAGCCAGGTGAAGATGCCTTCCTTGGCATCGGCATACTTCACCGGGATCTTCTTCTCCGAGAGGGTCTTGACCGTCTCGTTCCAGGCATACCCCGCGACGACCTCGCCGGAGGCCAACGCCTGATCGAGTTCCGTGGGATCCTTCCACAGGAAGCGGGAATTCTTCACCACCTTCTCCATGAAGGGCCGGGTCGCCGCCAATTCGTCGTCCGACATCTCGAAGATCTTCTCGCGCGAATAGCCGAGCATCAGCCCGCCGATCTCGGCCACCACCTCGCTGTCGGTCATCGCGACCCGGCCGGCATATTTGTCGTCGGCGAAGATGCTCCAGGATTCGGCGTTCTGGTAATCCTTGTCCACCAGGTCGGTACGATAGGCGATGCCGGAATTGCCCCAATCGGCGGGTGCCATGACGACCTGTCCATCAGCGACGACTCCCTTGACCGTCTTCAGGGTCGGGAAGATGTCGGGCCAGTTGGAGAGCTTGGAGGTGTCGATCGGCTTGGAGATTTTGGCCTCGACGAAGGGAAAGACGGAATAGGTGCAGGGATGCATGATATCGGCGTCATAGCCGCCGCGGACCTTCTGCAGCGCCTCGTCCTCATTGGCGAAGATCGAGAAATTCGGCGGCTTGCCATGCTTGGCGACATAGGATTTGAAGAAGGCGGCCTGGTCGTAGCCGCTCCACTCCATGCAGGTCAGCACCTCGTCCGCGCGCGCGCGTGTCGGCACGACCAGCGCGCCGACGCCGAAGGCGGCCGCCGCCCCGAGAAGCCGCCGGCGCGAGATCTTGCCCTGCGCCACGCGGTCGATGAATTTCACCCTGTTCATATGCCCTCTCCCTTGCTTTTAGGCCCCTTCGGGCGCTTCGTTCGACGGGTACAAGTTTGCCATGGCGAAGGCCGAGGGTGTCAACCTCTTACGGCCACCCGTTGACAGGCTGCTGTCAACTTGGGCGTAATCGCAACCAATGATCCCGCCATTCGATGCCGGATGCCGAAACGCGTGGATCCAACAGGGGGAGTTTGGGGGCATTTTGCATGAGCGCGATTGACGGCGCGCCGGGCGCGCTGAAGTCGGCGGGCACCCGTTCGAGAGGCGGCCTGCTGCAGCGCCATGAATGGCTGCGCGGCTATCTCCTGATGTCGCCGACCATGCTGCTCATGCTGCTGATGCTGATCGTGCCCATCATCGCCTTGGTCATCATCAGCTTCTGGACCCAGGATCTCTACAGCATCGACACGACCTTCACCCTCGACAACTACTGGCATCTGGTCGAACCGGGCAAGAAGACGACCTATTGGTGGGGCATTCCCTTTCCCCTGCTCAATCCGGTCTATGCGATCCTGCTGGTGAAGTCGGTTATTCTCTCCCTCATGGCCACCGCGGCGGTGATCCTGCTGGCCTATCCCATGGCCTATTTTCTGGCCTTCCGCGTGACCCATCACAAGGTCCTCTGGCTGATCCTCATCACCATTCCCTTCTGGACCAGCTATCTGCTCCGCGTCTTCGCCTGGAAGATCATCCTGGGCTTCAACGGGGTCATCAATTCCGGGCTCATCAGCCTCCACATCATCGACAAGCCGCTGGAGTTCCTGCTCTACAGCCCCTTTGCCGTGGTGATCACTTTGGCCCATGCCTGGGCCGCCTTCGCCATCCTGCCCATCTACGTCTCGCTGGAGAAGATCGACCGCTCCCTGCTGGAGGCGGCGACGGATCTGGGATATCGCCCGCTCGAGCGGTTCTGGTACGTGACCTTGCCGCTCTCCGCCCCCGGCACCATCGCGGCAGCCTTGCTGGTCTTCATTCCGACGGTGGGCGACTATGTGACGCCGTCCCTGGTCGGCGGATCGGGCGGTACCATGGTCGGCAATATCATTCAGATCCTCTTCGGCCGGGCCAATGATGCGCCGCTGGGCTCTGCGCTCTCACTCGCCATGATGCTGGTGGTGACCCTGCTGGTGGTCGCCTTCCTTCAATTCGTGGGATATCGCCGCATGCGCCACTGGGAGAGCTGACGGCCCATGCCCAGGCGCATCGATGCCCTCACCGTCTATGGCGTGGCCTTCCTGATCTTTCTCTACGCGCCGGTGCTCCTGCTGCCGATGTTCTCCTTCAACGACAACACCTTCGCGGTCTTCCCCCTGGTGGGCTTCACCACCAGCGCCTATGTCGAGCTTGCCAACAACGATTCCCTGCTGAACGCGCTGCGCAACAGCCTGATCGTGGGCACCTTCGTGTCGATCTTCAGCACCATCTTCGGTTTGCTCGCCGCCATGGCCGCCACGCGCTATCGGATGCCGGGGCGAGGGCCCGTCATGGGGGTGATCATGCTGCCGCTGGTGGTGCCCAGCATCATCCTGGCGGTCGCCCTCCTCATCGTCCTGCGCAAGGTCTTCGACATCCCGCTGACCCTCTGGACAGTGGGCGCCGGGCATATCCTGCTCTGCGTCCCCTTCTCCATGCTGGTGCTGATGTCACGGCTGGAAGGCTTCGACAAATCGCTGGAGGAGGCGGCCAACGATCTGGGCGAGAACGGCTGGATGACCTTCTGGCGCGTCACCTTTCCCCTGGCGCTGCCCGGCATCGTCTCCAGCCTGCTGATGGCCTTCACCGTCTCCTTCGACGAATATGTGATTGCCTTCTTCCTCAGCGGCATCGACCAGACCCTGCCGATCTTCCTGTGGAGCCAGCTCCGCTTCCCCGACCGCCTGCCCATGACCGAGGCGCTGGGAAGCTGCATCCTCTTCGCCTCCACCATCATCGTCGTCGCTTCCGAGCTGCTGCGCCGGCGCGGCGTCAAATCCATCCGCCCCACGGGACTCTGAAGCGCCATGAGCGATACCGACAGCATCATCTCCCTGCAAAACGTCTCCAAGCATTTCGGCCCCGTGAAGGCGGTCGATGAGGTGAGCTTCGAGATCCGGCGGGGCGAGTTCTTCTCGCTGCTGGGCCCCTCGGGCTGCGGCAAGACCACGTTGCTGCGGATTCTGGCGGGGTTCGAGACGCCGACCAAGGGCGAGATCTTCATCGACGGGCAGCCCATGTCGGCGGTGCCGCCCTATGCCCGGCCGACCAATATGGTCTTCCAGAACTACGCCATCTTCCCCCATCTCAACGTGCGCGAGAACATCGCCTTCGGCCTGCGCAAGAAGCATCTCGCCAAGCCCGAGATGGCCCGCATCGTCGAGGAGGCCCTCGACCTCATCAAGATGCCCGGCTATGGCGAGCGGGCCAGCCATCAGCTCTCCGGCGGCCAGCGCCAGCGGGTGGCGCTCGCCCGCGCTTTGGTCTGCCGGCCCAAGGTGCTGCTGCTGGACGAGCCGCTGGGGGCGCTGGACAAGAAGCTGCGCGAGGAAATGCAGATCGAGCTGCGCCAGATCCAGCGCAGCGTCGGCGTCACCTTCGTCTTCGTAACTCATGACCAGGAGGAGGCCCTCACCCTCTCCGACCGGGTCGCCGTGATGTCCCGGGGCAAGGCCCTGCAGATCGACAGCGGCACAAAGATCTACGAGGCGCCCAATTGCCGCGAGGTGGCGGAGTTCATCGGCACCATGAACCTCTTCCCCGGGGTGATGGGCGAGGTGACCCAGGGCCACGCCCGGATCGAGGCCGGCCCGCTGGGGCGCTTCGACGTCCCCGTCGCCGCGGATGCGCCGGCGCGCGGCGCTGCGGTCTCCGTCGCGGTTCGGCCGGAGAAGATAAATCTGCATTGGACGGTCCCCGACGCCGGCGCCAATGCCCTTGCCGGCCGCCTCAACGCCAAGGCCTATTTCGGCGACCGCAGCCACTACTTCGTCGAGGTCGCCGGCCTGGACAAGCTCATCGCCGTCGCCCGCCAGAACGCCGACCGGCAGTTCACCGAATCCGACACCATCGGCACAGCGGTCTGGATGACCTGGAAACCCGAGGCAGCCTCGCTGCTGACGGAATAGCGCCGAGCGCGCCTACTTCTCGCTCCCGCGCTTCGAGATCTTCCCCCTCGCCCCCCGAAGGGGGGAGAGGGTCGGGGTGAGGGGGTTTCTCAACAGCGTGATGCTCGCCCGCTTCGAAACGCTCTTACTTCCCTCTACCGCGCTTTGAGATCTTCCCCCTCGCCCCTCGAAGGGGGGAGAGGGCCGGGGTGAGGGGGTTTCTCAACAGCGTGATGCTCGCCCGCTTCGAAACGCTCTTACTTCCCTCTACCGCGCTTTGAAGCTAGGGCATTCACGGAAGTGATTCCGTTGGAAAAGCAAATGTGATTTAAGATCTTCGGTGTGGTTTGGCCGAGGGTCTTGCAATGTCATTTGGCGATATCCGGGTCGACGAGCGGGCAGAATGGCTGCTTGGGCGGATTGCGGCGACGGGGACGACGGTGCTCCGCCGGCTGGGGGAGACGCGGGCGGGCGAGATGGCGGTCCACCGCTTCCTGTCCTCGCCCTATGTCTCGGTTGAGCGGATCGTCGAGACACTGGCGGCTCGGACGGCGGAGCGCTGTGTGGGACGGCGCATCCTGGTGGTGCAGGATACGACGGAGATCAACTTCACCGACCGGGACAAGAAGCGCCGTGGGTTCGGGCCGGCGGCGAACAGGACGACGACGGGCTTCTTCATCCATCCGGTGATTGCGGTGGATGTTGAAAGCGAGGCGGTGGTGGGTCTGGTCGATGCGGCGATCTGGACGCGCCCCGAGGCACCGGCGGGCAACGAGCGCAGCCGGCCCGCCGAGGCCAAGGAATCGGCGCGCTGGCTGGCCGGTTGCAGGAGTGCGGCTGAGACCCTGGCGGGGGCGGCCCAGCTGACCATGGTGGCCGACCGGGAGAGCGACATCTATGCGCTCTTCGCCCGCAGGCCTGCGGGGCTCGATCTGATCGTGCGGGCCGCTGCGAACCGCAACTTGGCCGATGGCACGAAGCTGTTCGACGCTCTCACCGACGCTCCTTGCTTGAGCACCAGCGAGGTGCGGGTAGCGCCCCGTGGGCCAGGCGACAAGGGCCGCACCGCAATGGTCGAGCTGCGGGCCAAACGGGTCCAGATTGCCCGGCCCGACAACGGTCTCGTGGAGGACTTCCCCAAGACCATCGAGCTCAGCCTGGTCGAAGCCCGCGAGGTCAACATCCCCGCCGGGAAAACACCGCTTCTCTGGCGCCTCCTGACCACCCATCCCGTGGCCGATGCCGTTCAAGCCGAGGAGATCGTCCAGCTCTACCGCTTGCGCTGGCGCATCGAGCAGACCTTCCGAGCCCTCAAGAGCGATGGGCTCGCCCTCGAGGACAGCCAGATCATCGAGCCCGAGCGAATGTTCAACCTCGCGGCCATGGCATTGATTGCCGCGACCCGAACGACCCAGCTCGTCGACGCCCGAGATGGCAGCCCACGACCCGCCTCCGATGTCATCGACGAGAGCCTCGAGGTTCCCCTTCAGATCCTCTCCCGCAGCCTCGAGGGCAAGACCGAGCGCCAAAAGAACCCGCATCCCCTGAAGTCGCTCGCCTTCGTCTCCTGGGTTGCCGCCCGCCTCGGCGGGTGGAATTGCTACTACAAGCCCCCGGGACCAAAGACCATGCGATATGGTTGGACGCGCCTCGCCGCTACCCTCGAGGGATACATCCTCGCAACCCAAAGCCGAAATCCGTGAATCCCGTAGCGCTTCGAAGCGGGAGAGGGTGCCGCCGGCGCGCAGCGACGGCGGCGGGTGAGGGCAGCTCAAGCGAGATCGTGCTTGAACATCCCTCACCCTCCCCATCGCTGCGCGATGGGTCCCCTCCCTACGAAGCGGGAGAGGGAGGGGACCCATCGCGCAGCGATGGGGAGGGTGAGGGATGTTCAAGCACGATCTCGCTTGAGCTGCCCTCACCGGCCGCCGTCGCTTCGCGCCGGCGGCACCCTCTCCCGCTTCTAAGCGCTACGGGATTCACGGATTTCGGCTTTGGGGTTACAAGGATGTATCCCTCGAGGGGTAGCGGCGAGGCGCTTGGAACCATATCGCATGGTCTTTGGTCCCGGGGGCTTGTAGTTGCACGATTGCCACCGGAAGGGGCGGGGCGGGAACCCAGGAGACGAAGGCGAGCGACTTCAGGGGATGCGAGGTCTCTTGGCGCTCAGGGTCTTGCCCTCGAGGCTGCGGGAGAGGATCTGAAGAGGGGAACCTCGAGGCTCTCGTCGATGACATCGGAGGCGGGTGGTGGTGCCACCATCTCAGGGCGTCGACGAGCTGGGTGGTTCGGGCTCACGGCGATCGATGCCATGGCCGCGAGGTTGAACATTCGCTCCGGGCTCGAGGATCTGGCTGTCTGCCTCGAGGGCGAGCCCATCGCTTATGAGGTCTCGGAAGGTCTGCTCGATGCGCCAGCGCAAGCGGTAGAGCTGGACGATCTCCTCGGCTTGAACGGCATCGGCCACGGGATGGGTGGTCAGGAGGCGCCAGAGAAGCGGTGTTTCCCCGGCGGGGATGCTCACTCTTCGTCCGGGCTGAGCTCGATGGTCTTGGGGAAGTCCTCCACGAGGCCCTGTCAGTTCGGGCCGGGCAGTGTGGACCCGTTTGGCCCGCAGCTCGACCATTGCGGTGCGGCCCTCCCCGCCTGGCCCACGGGGCGCTACCCGCACCTCGCTGGTGCTCAAGCAAGGAGCGTCGGTGAGAGCGTCGAACAGCTTCGTGCCATCGGCCGGTTTGCGGTTCGCAGCGGCCCGCACGATCCAGATCGAGCCCCGCAGGCCTGCGGGCGAAAGAGCGCGTGGAGTGTCGCTCCTCCCGGTCAGCAGCCGTGTGGAGCTGGGCCGCCCCTCCCGGGTCTCAGCCGCACTCCTGCGACCGGCCAGGCCAGCGCGCCAAAGTCTTCGCCCTCGGCCGGCCGGCTGCGCTCGTTGCCCGCCGGTGCCTCGGGGCGCGTCCAGAGTCCGCCGCATCGACCAGACCCACCGCCGCCTCGCTTTCAACATCCACCGCAATCACCGGATGGATGAAGAATCCCGTCGTCGTCCCTGTTCGCCGCCGGCCCGAACCCACAGCCCTTTCCTCTCCGGTCGGTGAAGTTGATCTCCGTCGTATCCTGCACCACCAGGATGCGCCGTCCCCACACAGCGCTCCGCCGTCCGAGCCGCCGAGTGTCTCGACGATCCGCTCAACCGAGACATAGGGCGAGGACAGGAAGCGGTGGACCCTTTTCTCGCCCGCCCGCGTCTCCCCCAGCCGGCGGACGCATGACGGCCCCGTCCACCAGCAATCCGCCCCAAACAGCCATTCTGCCAGCTTACAAACCCGGATATCGCCAAATAAGCATTGTATTTCCGTTCGGCCAAACCACACCGAAGATCTTGAAAATCACATTTGCTTTTCCAACGGAATCACTTCCGTGAATGCCCTAGCGCTTGGAAGACGCGGTAGAGGGAAGTGAGAGCGTTTCAAAATCGTTCAAACATGGCGTCTTGATATTCCCTCGCCCGGCCCTCTCCCCCCTTCTGGGGGCGAGGGGAAGATCTCAAAGCGCGGTGGGGGTAGTCAAGAGCGTTTCGAAGCGGGGCGAGCGTCACGCTGTTGAAAAACCCCCTCACCCCGACCCTCTCCCCCTTTCGGGGGCGAGGGGGAAGATCTCGAAGCGCGGGAGCGAAGTAGGCGCGCTCGG
>CAVWQS010000007.1:0-68041 GCA_963757155.1 uncultured Alphaproteobacteria bacterium | reverse complement strand
CCTTAGCGAGTTCGCGCTGTTGCCGTTGACGCTCAGATTAAATCCCGGCGCGCCGTCTCGCTGACCCCGGTTCTGGGCGACATGGACATAGGCGAGACCCGCAGCCGGCATGAAGGTGATGCCGGCGAAGTTCGCCCGCGTGCTCACCTGGATCGCCGCATTCGCCTCCTGGCCGTTGTAGCTCGATGACGCCGTCTGGCCGAGAGTGGCGAAGGGCCGCGATGAATTGATGAAGTCATAGGCATAGCCCGCCGTGGCATCGATGGCGAAATCCCCAAGCGTATAGGTGCCGTAGACCGCGAGCCGCGGCGTATCGAGGCTGCCGCTGGCCCCGCCGGCCTCGCTCAGATTGGTGTGGAGATAGCCGCGGCGATGCCGCCCGTGAGGTTGGGGCTGAAGGCCTTGTCGAAGCCGGCGAGGAAGCCGCCGGCCTGGGTGTCGAAGCCGGGGGTGCTGATGCTGCCGTCGAGGCTGGCGAAGCTGCCGATGGCCTTGAACCAGCCGCCCATCTGGCCCGACCGCCTGGGGGATCTGCGGCAGCAGATCGGCGAGCTGATCGGCGGTGCCGGTGAAGGCGACCTGCGTCGGCGCCGTGGCGGCCAGCGCGGTCTGCACCTTCGGGCTGCCGGTGCCGAGATGCAGCTCGCCCATATGGGTCAGCAGCGCCCTATTGGCCTGCTGCGCCGCCAGCAAGGCGGCGGTGCTGAGCGCCGTGAAGATCGTGTCGTTGGTCGGCGCCACGATGATCGGGCCGCCGCGTCGACGTCCAGGGTCACGATCGGTCGGCGAATAGGTGAGGGACTGGTCGAAGCCCCTGGGGTCCTGCCGGTGACATCGGCGAAGGTGCCGGTGATGCTGCCGGCCTTGAGGATGTCGTAGCTCGCCTGGCTGTAGACCCCCGGCTCGTAGACCATGTCAGCTGCCGGCGAGGCTGGCATTGCCCAGCACATGGAGCTGGGAGGCCGCCGTCGGCGAGACCTCGATCACCAGCGGCTGGTCGGCCCTGGCGTGTAATTGCCGCTGACGGTCAGCGTGCCGATGCTGCCGCCGGGCGAGACGCGCGCCGCCGTCGTATTGGCGACATCGCCGCCGATGGTGCCGTGGCCCTCGAGCTTGCCGTCCGCGCCGACGGTGACCGGGCCCGCGAGGCTGGCCGTCGTGTGATCGGCATCGCCGATCTCCAGCGCGCCGTTATCGACCGAGGTGAGGCCGGTATAGTCGTTGGTCGCCGTCGAGGATCAGCGTGCCGCCGCCGCCCTTGGTCAGGCCGCCGCTGCCCGAGATGTTGCCGAGGAAGCTGGTGGTGATGCTCTGGTTCACGGTGAGCGATCCGTTGCCCAGCGTGATCGCGCCGCCGGTGCCGGAGAGCGATCCCCACCGTCTGGCCGCCGTTCTCGAGATCGAAGCTCCCGCCATTGACGGTGAGCGCGGTGGTCGAGGCCAGGCTGCCGCCGGGCCCGAGCTGCAGCGTGCCGGCGCTGACGGTGGTGCCGCCGGTATAGCTCTGGCGCCGGTGAGGCCGAGGATGCCGGCGCCGGCCTTGGTCAGCGCCGCCGGTGCCGGAGATCTTGCCGTTGAAGGCCGTGGCGCCGGCCTGGTTCGACCGTGAGATCGCCGCTGCCGAGCGTGATGGCCCCGGCGCTGCCGCGAGCCCGGCCAGGGTCTGGCTGTTGCCGTTGAGATCGAAGGTCCCGCCGGTCATGGTCGAGGACCCGGCCGGGGCCAGGCTGCCGCCGGGCCGAGCCGCAGCGTGCCGGCATCGATCTCCGTGCCGCCGGTATAGGTCTCGGCGGCGGCGAGGACCAGCGTGCCGGTATCGGTCTTGGTCAGCCCGCCGGCGCCGCCGATGATGCCGGAGAGGGTCGTCGTCACGCCGGTGCCCGTGTCGATGGTCCCGCCTCCGGCCGCCAGGCTGAGGGCGCGCGCGCTGGTGAAGCTCGCCGTGGTGGCGAGCGTGCCCGACGTGGTGGCATCGCCCAGAGCGAGACCGCCGGCGGGTGCGCCCAGATCGCCATCGGCGGCGATGCTCACCGTGCTGTTCTGGATGACCGTCGTGCCGCCGGAATAGCTGTTGGCCGCATTGCCAAGCACCAGTGTTCCGCCGCCCGTGACCACCACCTCACCCGGCGGCGGGCTGCCGCCATCGGTGATCTTGCCATTCTCGATCACCGTATGGCCGTTGGTGTCGAAGATCGGATCCCCGGTCACCGTGACGTCGTGGGTGAAGGTCCCGCCGGCGAGGAAGGAGAGGGTCGTGCCCTCGGCGAGCGCCACCGTCCCGCCGGTGCCCAGATTGTCGTCGGCCGAGACCGCCAGCGTTCCGCCATTCACCTGTGTGCCGCCGGTGTAGCCGTTGCTGCCCGAGAGGGCCAGGGTGCCGATACCGTCCTTGATCAGGGCGCCGCCGCCGCCGATGCTGCCGGCGAAGCTCGTGTTCGTGGCCTGGTCCACGGTCAGGCTGCCATTGCCCAGAGTGACGGCGCCGCCGGTGCCGGAGAGCGATCCACGGTCTGGCCGCCGTTCTCCAGATCGAAGATGCCGCCATCGACGATGAGCGCGGTGGTCGTCGCAAGGCTGCCGCGGGGATCGAGCCGCAGCGTGCCGGCATCGACCGTGGTGGCGCCGGTATAGGTACTGGCGCCGGTGAGGCTCAGCAGCCCGGCGCCGGTCTTGGTCAGGCCGCCCTCGCCGGAGATGACGCCGTTGAATTGGGTCGTGTCCGCCTGGTTGACGGTGAGGGTGGCGTCGCCGAGCATGATCGCGCCGGCGCTGCCGGGGATGATGGTGAGCCCCGCCACGGTCTGGTCGTTGCCGTTGAGATCGAAGGTCCCGCCGCCGATGGTGAGGAGGCCGCTCGAAGCCAGGCTGCCGCCGCTGCCGAGTTGCAGCGTGCCGGCGGCGATCGTCGTCCCACCGGTATAGCTATCGGCATTGGTGAGGCTCACCGTGCCGGGTCCGAGCAGGAACAAGCCGCCGTCGCCGGAGATGACGCCGCCCAGGGTCGCCGTCACGCCGCTCGACGTGACGATGCCGGCGTCCCCGGCGCCGAGCGTGATGTTGCGCGCCGAGCTCAGCGTGTTCGTGACCACGAGGATGCCGGCGGTGTCGGCATCGCCCAGAGTGAGCCCGCCGGCCACGGCACCGAGATCGCCGTCGGCAGAGATGCTGAGGGTGCTGGCCTCCGTCACCACCGTGCCGCCGGAATAGCTGTTGGCGGCATTGGCCAGCACCAGCGTACCGCCGCCGGCCAGCTGCACCTTGCCGGGGCTGGCCCCGTCGCTGATCCGGCCGGTCTGGGTCACGGTAAGGCTCGGCGAGACATTGAAGCGTCGGATCGCCGGCCAGCGTCATGGCATGGCTGTAGGTCCCGCCGCCCTCGAAGAAGAGGGTCGTCCCCGCTTCCATCGCCACCGTCCCGCCATTGCCCAGGCTGGCATCCGAGGTGACGGCGAGGCCGCCCCCGCTCACGGTGGTGCCGCCGCTGTAGGTGTTGGTGCCGAAGAGAAGCAGCGTGCCGACGCCGGCCTTCACCAGGCTGCCGGTGCCGTTGATCGTGCCGACGAAGGAGCTCTGCAGGGGGCTGATCTGGGCGTCCGTCAGCCTGCCGTCGCCGAGCTCGATCGTGCCGATGGAACCGCTCGAGCCCGCCGATCGTCTGGTCGTGGCCGTTGATATCGAAGGTGACGCCGGGGCTGCCCAGGATGACCACGCCGGTCGAGGCCAGGCTGCCGCCGGTGCCGAGCCGAAGGGTGCCCTGCGTGATCGTCGTGCCGCCGGTATAGCTGTTGCTGCCCGTCAGGGTCAGCGTGCCGGCGCCGAATTTGCCCACCCCGCCGCTGCCGGAGATCTGGCCGCCATAGCTGCCGTCGGTGACCTGATCGAAGGACAGGCCGAAGGTGGCATTGTCGGTGATGTCGCCCTGGAGGGTGGTGCTGTCGCCCACCAGAGCTGCCGGCGTTGATCGTCGTCCCGCCGCTGTAGCTGTTGGGGCCGCCCTGCAGGGTGATCGTGCCGGCGCCGTTCTTGATCAGGCTGCCCTGGCCGGTGATCGTCCCGCTGAAGTTGGAGCCCGAGGAATCCTGGACAAGGATGACGCTCGTGCCGGTCGCCGTCGAGATGGTGCCCTTGAGGCTCGCCGTCGTACCCTGCAGCGCGCCGCCGCTGATGATCGTGCCGCCGGCGTAGAACATGGCGCCGGCGAGGGTCACCGTGCCGCTGCCCAGCTTGGTCAGCGCTGCCGCCGCCGCTGATGCTGGCCGAAGAGCTGCCGTTCGTGTCCTGGTCGAAGGTCACATTGGCGTTGTCGGTGATGTCGCCGTGCAGGCTGGTGGTCGTGCCCTGCAGCGTGCCGCCGCTCACCGTCGTTGCCGCCGGTATAGTCGTTGGTGCCGGAGAGGATCAGCGTGCCGGCGCCGGTCTTGGTCAGCGCGCCGGCGCCGCCGTGATCGCCCGAGAGGCCCGTCGTCACGCCGCCTGCGGTGTCGACCGTGCCGCCGCCGTCGCCAGCGTCACCGTCGCGCGCGCTGTCGAAGCTGGCCGTGGTGGCGAGCGTGCCGCCGGTCGTCGCATCGCCGAGGGTCACGCCGCCCGCCGCGGCGCCGAGATCGCCATCGGCGGCGACGCTGACCGTGCTGCCCTCGATCACCGTGGTGCCGCCGGAATAGCTGTTGGCCGCATTGCCCAGCACCAGCGTGCCGCCGCCCGTCACCACCACCTCGCCCGGCGGCGGGCTGCCGCCATCGGTGATCTGCCCGTTCTCGGTCACCGTGTTGCCGTTGGTGTCGAAGATCGGATCGCCCGTCACCGTGACGTCGTGGGTGTAGGTGCCGCCGGCGGTGAAGGAGAGGGTGGTGCCCTCGGCCAGGTTCACCGTCCCGCCATTGCCGAGATTGGCGTCGGAGGAGATGGAGAGCGTGCCGCCGGTCACGTTCGTGTCGCCCTGGTAGATGTTGGCTGCCCGAGAGGGTCAGCGTGCCGCTCCCGCTCTTGGTCAGCGTGCCGCTGCCGGACAGCACGCCGCCATAGCTGCCGGCGGCGGACTGGTCGAAGGTCACATTGGCGTTGTCGGTGATGTCGCCTTGCAGGCTGTCGGTGTCGCCTTGCAGCGTGCCGCCGCTGACCGTCGTGCCCCCGGATAGTTGTTGGTGCCCGAGAGGATCAGCGTGCCGCTGCCCTCCTTGGTCAGGCTGCCGGAGCCGTGATCGTGCCGGCATAGCTCGCCGCGGTGCCCTGGTCACCGTCAGCGCGCCGGTGCCGAGATCGACCGTGCCGCCGGCACCCGAGAAGGTCCCACCGTCTGGGTGTGGTCGTTGAGGTCGAAGGTGCCGCCGTTCACCGTCAGCGCGCCGGTCGAGGCCAGGCTGCCGCCGGTGCCGAGCTGCAGCGTGCCGGCGCTGACCGATCGTCGTCCCGCCGGTATAGGTGTTGGCGGCGCCGAGACCAGCGTGCCGGCGCCCGTCTTCTCCACCTCGCCCGGCGTCGCGCCATCGGCGATCGACGCCGCTCTGGGTCACCGTCAGGCCCGTGCCGACGTCGAAGGCCGGATCGCCCGCGACCGTGATGTCATGGCTGTAGGTGCCGCCGGCGGTGAAGGTGATGCCGGTGCCGTCGCCCAGCGCCACCGTCCCGCCATTGCCCAGATTGGCGTCGGCGGAGATGCTGAGCGTGCCGCCGGTGACATTCGTGCCGCCGGTGTAGGTGTTGGTCCCCCCGAGCACCAGCGTGCCGGCGCCGGTCTTGCTCAGCGCCCAGCTTCCGGCATTGCCGCCGGTGCCGCCGCTGCCCGTCTGGTCGGCGATGGCATTGGAGATCGTCTGGGTCTGGCCGCCGCCGGGCGAGAAGGTGACGGTGCCGCTGCCCTGCAGGAACATGCCGCTGCCGATAGGCCGAGCCGGCGGTGCCGGGGCCGCCGCCGTTGCCCGCGCCGCCGGCGCCGGCCGTGACCGAATTGCCGTTGACGGTGAGCGGGCCGTCGACCGTCAGGATGCCGCCCTGCTGCACGAAGATGGCGCCGCCCGCGCCCAGCCCGCCGCCGCCGCCGCCGGCAGTCGTCCGCCATGCCGCCGTGCCGCCGCCGAAGCCGCCGCCGCCGGCAGTCGCGCCGCCGCCGCCGAAGCCGCCGCCGCCGCCGCCGCCGCCGAAGCCGCCCGCCGCCGCCATTGCCACCGCCGCTCGCCGCCGCCGCCGCCGCCGAAGCCGCCGCCGCCGCCGCCGCCGCCGAAGCCGCCGCCGCCGCCGCCGCCAAAGCCGCCGCGCCGCCGCCGCCGCCAAGCCGCCGCCGCCGCCGCCAGCGACGCCGCCGCCGCCGCCGGCGTTGGCAAAGGCGCCGCCGCCGCCGCCGCCGCCGCCGTTGAGGCCGCCGGTCCCCCCTGATGCGTCGCCGCCGCTTGCGGCACGCAGCGCGATTCCCGCGGCACCGTCCCGCCGGGACTGCTGTGGCTGCCGCTGCCGCCATCGGCCCCGATGCCCAGGCCGCCGCCGCCGCCGCCTGAATTCCTCGCTGCTGCGCTGCTGGCGCCATTCCCGCCCAAACCACCGCCGCCGCCGCTGAATTCGTGACGCCGGTCGCGTTGCCGCCCGCGCCGCCAAGGGCACTGTTGCCGGTCAAGGCGACATTGCTCACCGACAGGCTGGCGCCGTTGGCCACGAACAGGGCGCCGCCCAGCCCGCCGCCGCCGCCGCCGCGCAGCGCCGTCCGCCGCCGGCGCCGCCCTGGGCCACGGTGTTCTGGATGGTCAGATCGTTGATCGCGACGGTGCCCTGATAGACGAAGAAGCCGCGCTGGACGCTCCCGCCGTCGAGGGTGATGCCGGGGCCGCCGTTGATGGTCACGTTGTTGGCGCTGCCGGTGATCGCCGGCAAAGTGGTGCCGGCATCGAGCGTGATGTCTGCTCGTGATGTTGATGATGTAGGTGCCGGGGGTGGTGTCGATGGTGGTGAGCGCGCTCACCAGATCGGCGGCCGTCGCCACCGTGCAGGTGTTCCCGACGCATTGCGCCCGGGCCGGCACCGGCCGCCAGCAGCAGCAAGACTACCGAGGAGGAGCGCGATCGCCCCTGTCGGCCCCACCGCCAAGCCGGATCCACCCCGAAACCCGAAGCAACCCCCTCGACATCTTGCCCCCGGCTGTTGTCGCTCGCGCCTCGGACGGCACCTGACGCTTCGCCCGCCGGACTACCCCCGCATCTCTGCCTGCAGTCTAGGCCCCGTCGGCGCGCTCCCGCTACCCTGCGGAGTGGCAGGGGTACGAATTCCCGCAACCCGACGTTCCGGGTCCTTATCCCGCATCGGACGGGAGCAGGGCCGGGGAGATGATGTGGCTGAGCAGGTTCAAGCTAGCCCCGGAGCCCTCTCCACCGTCATCCCGGCGAGAGCTAGGCGATATACATATCTCGCTGATCGCCGCCGCTCCTTTCTTCCCCTCCCCCTGCGGGCCGTCAGGCCCGCGCTTTGACGGGGGAGGGATGGGGTGGGGGTGGCCGTATTCTCAACGATGCCGTCGATGCCCCACGTCTCATCATGATCCTGCGGACGCGGATCCGACCCCCGCCCTAACCCTCCCCCGCAAGGGGGGAGGGGATACAAAGGAAACGCGGCTCGACTGTGTAATTTCGCGGGAATGACGAGGGAGGTAGATCGCCGCTCAGAACCTGTAGTCGAGGCCGAGGGAGATGGTCTGGCTGAGCAGGTTTCCCGTCGGCGGGGTGATGTGATAGGCGGCCTCGAAGGCGAGGGTGTCGGTGAGCTGGGCGGTGATCCCGCCGCCGAGGGTGAGCTGGCTGCGCGACGGCATCAGGCCCGGGACCGTGAAGCTGCCGCCGCCGACCTGGATCAGGCTCGGCGGGGTGGTGTTCAAGGTCTCGTAGCTATAGGCGATGTCGGCCTCGGGCGTGATCACCATGCCGCCGTCGGTCGTGTAGGACTTCGCCGCGGTGAGGCCGACGAAGGGCCTGAGAGAATTCGCGCTGTTGCCGTTGACGCTGAGATTGAATCCCGGCGCGCCGTTCTCGCTGACCCCGTTCTGGGCGACATGGACGATAGGCCAAGCCCGCGGCCGGCATGAAGGTGATGCCGGCGAAGTTCGCCCGGGTGCTCACCTGGATCGCCGCATTCGCCTCCTGGCCGTTGTAGCTCGATGACGCGGTCTGGCCGAGATTGGCGAAGGGCCGCGATGAATTGATGAAGTCATAGGCATAGCCCGCCGTGGCATCGATGGCGAAATCCCCCAGCGTATAGGTGCCGTAGACCGCCAGGCGCGGCGTATCGATCGATCCGCTGGCCCCGCCGGCCTCGCTCAGATTGGTGTGGAGATAGCCGAGCGCGATGCCGCCCGTCAGGTTGGGGCTGAAGGCCTTGTCGAAGCCGGCGAGGAAGCCGCCGGCCTGGGTGTCGAAGCCGGGGGTGCTGATGCTGCCGTCGAGGCTGGCGAAGCTGCCGATGGCCTTGAACCAGCCGCCCATCTGGCCGACGGCCTGGGGGATCGCCGGCAACAGATCGGCGAGCTGATCGGCGGTGCCGGTGAAGGCCACCTGCGTCGGCGCCGTGGCGGCCAGCGCCGTCTGCACCTTCGGGCTGCCGGTGCCGAGATGCAGCTCGCCCATATGGGTGAGCAGCGCGCTATTGGCCTGCTGCGCCGCCAGCAGGGCGGCGGTGCTCAGCGCCGTGAAGATCGTGTCGTTGGTCGGGGTGACGACGATCGGGCCGCCGCCCTCCTCGAGGTCCAGGGTCACATCGGTCGGCGAATAGGTCAGGGACTGGATGAAGCCCGCCGGGGTCTGGCCGGTGACGGTGGCGAAGGTGCCGGTGATGCCGGCGGCATTCAGGATGTCGTAGCTGGCGTCGCTGTAGACGCCGGGCTGGTAGATCAGGGCCAGATTGCCGGCGAGGCTGGCATTGCCCAACACCTTGAGCTGGGAGGCGGCCGTGGGCGAGACCTCGATCCGCAGCCGGCTGGTGGGTCCCTGGCTGTAATCGCCGCCGAGGGTCAGCGTCCCGATGCTGCCGCCGGGCGAGAGCACGCCGCCGGCGAGTATTGGCGACATCGCCGCCGATGGTGCCATGGCCCTGGAGCTTGCCTTCCGACCCGATCGTCACCGGACCCAGCAGGCTGGCCTCGGGATGATCGGCATCGCCGATCTCCAGCACGCCGTTATTGACGAGAGTTGAGCCGGTATAGTCGTTGATGCCGTCGAGGATCAGCGTGCCGGGGCCGCCCTTGGTCAGCCCGCCGCTGCCCGAGATGTCGCCGAGGAAGCTGGTGGTGATGCTCTGCCGCACCGTCAGCCTGCCGACGCCCAGCGTGATCGCCCCGCCGCTGCCGGAAAGCGATCCCACGGTCTGGCCGCCGTTCTCGAGATCGAAGGTCCCGCCATTGACGATGAGCGCGGTGGTCGAGCGCCAGGCTGCCGCCGGCGCCGAGCTGCAGCGTGCCGGCGTTGACGGTGGTAGCGCCCCTGTAGCTGCTGTCGCCGTTGAGAGCGAGGATGCCGGCGCCGGACTTGGTCAGGCCGCCCGTGCCGCCGATGGCGCCGGCGAAGCTCGTGGCCGTGGCCTGGTCCACGGTGAGGCTGCCGTCGCCCAGGGTGACAACGCCGCCGGTGCCGGAAAGCGCGCCGACGGTCTGGCCGCTGCCGTTCTCGATGTCGAAGCTCCCGCCATTGACGATGAGCGCGGTGGTCGTGGCCAGGCTGCCGCCGCTGCCGAGCCGCAGCGTGCCGGCGTCGACCGTGGTGTCACCGGTGTAGCTGCTGGCGCCGGTGAGGCTCAGCATGCCCGGCGCCGGACTTGGTCAGGCCGCCCACGCCGCCGATGGCGCCGGCGAAGCTCGTGGTCGCGCTCTGGTCCACGGTGAGGCCATCGCCGAGGGTGACGGCGCCGCCGGTACCGGACAGCGATCCCACGGTCTGGCCGCTGCCATTCTCGATATCGAAGCTGCCGCCATTGACGATGAGCGCGGTGGTCGAGGCCAGGCTGCCGCCGGCGCCCAGCTGCAGCGTGCCGGCGCTCACCGTGGTGTCGCCGGTGTAGCTGCTGGCACCGGTGAGGCTCAGCTGCCCGGCGCCGGACTTGCTCAGGCCGCCCGTGCCGCCGATGGCGCCGGCGAAGCTCGTGGTCGCCGCCTGGTCCACGGTGAGATCGCCGTCGCCCAGGGTGACGGCGCCGCCGGTGCCGGAAAGCGATCCCACGGTCTGGCCGCTGCCGTTCTCGATGTCGAAGCTGCCGCCATTGACGATGAGCGCGGTGGTCGCGGCCAGGCTGCCGCCGCTGCCGAGCTCCAGCGTGCCGGCGTCGACCGTGGTGTCGCCGGTGTAGCTGCTGGCGCCGGTGAGGCTCAGTGTCCCGAGGCCGGACTTGGTCAGGCCGCCCGTGCCGCCGATGGCGCCGGCGAAGCTCGTGGTCGCGCTCTGGTCCACGGTGAGGCCATCGCCGAGGGTGACGGTGCCGCCGGTGCCGGCGAGAGAGCCCACGATCAGGCCGAAGCCGTTGTCGAGATCGAAGTTGCCGCCATTGACGATGAGCGCGCCGGTCGGGCTCAGGAAACCGCCGCTGCCCAGCCGCAGCGTGCCGGCATCGACCGTGGTGCCGCCGCCATAGCTGTTGAAGCCGGTGAGGCTCAGCAGCCCGGTGCCGGTCTTGGTCAAGCCGCCCCCGCCATTGATGAGGCCGGCGAAGCTCGTGGTCGCCGCCTGGTCCACGGTGAGGCTGCCGTCGCCGAGGAGCACGCCACCGCCGGTGCCGGCGAGGGAGCCCACGGTCTGGCCGGTGCCATTCAGGATTTCGAAGCCGCCGCCATTGACGATGAGCGCGGTGGTCGAGGCCAGGCTGCCGCCGGGGCTCAGCCGCAGCGTGCCGGCGTTGACGGTGGTGTCGCCGGTATAGGTATTGGCGCCGGTGAGGCTCAAGAACCCCGCGCCCGCCTTGATCAGGCCGCCGGCCCCGCCGATGCTGCCGGCGAAGAAGCTGGTCGTGGCCTGGTCCACGGTGAGGTTGCCATGGTCCAGGTTGATGGCGCCGCCAGTGCCGAATAGCGATCCCACGGTCTGGCCGCCATTCTCCAGATCGAAGACGCCGCCGGTGATCGACAGCGAGGTGGTCGAGGCCAGCCTGCCGCCAGGCCCGAGCTCCAGCCTGCCGGCGCTCACGCGCGTGGGGCCGGTGTAGCCGTTGGTGCCGGTGAGGATCAGCGTTCCGGTACCGAACTTGCCCAGGCCGCCCGTGCCGTCGATTCTGCCGGCGAAGGTCGTGGGCGTGGACTGGTCCACCGCGAGGCTGCCGTTGCCCAGGGTCACGGTGCCGTTGACGGTGCCGCTGAGGGGGCCGACGACCTGGTCGCTGCCACTCTCGATATCGAAGCTGCCGCCATTGACGATGAGCGCACCGGTCCCGCCCAGCAAGCCGCCGCTGCCGAGGCGCAGCGTGCCGGCATCGACCGTGGTGCCGCCGGTGTAATTGTCGAAGGCGGTGAGGATCAGCGTGCCGTTGCCGGTCTTGGTCAGGCCCCCGGCGTCGCCGATGATGCCGCTGAGGGTCGCCGTCGTTCCATCGGCCACATCGACGCGGCCGCCGCCGGCGCCCAGCGAGATGGCCTGTGCCAAAGAGAGAGTCGCCTCTGTCCCCAGGGTGCCTGATGTGGTGGCATCGCCCAGGGTCAGCACGCCGAAGGAATTGCCCAGCGCGCCACCCGAGGTGATGAAGACGGTGCTGCCCTCGATCACCGTCGTGCCGCCGCCATAGTCGTTGCTCGCATTGTGCAGCGCCAGCTTGCCGCCGCCTTCGATGATGAGGCCGCCCGCGCCGGTGATGAGGCCTTCGAAGAGCGAGCCCCCGGCCTGGTCCACGGTGAGGTCGCCATTGCCGAGGACGACGGTGCCGCCGCCCCGGAGAGCCGGCCCACCGTCTGGCCGCCGTTCTCGAGATCGAAGAAGCCGCCGTTGACCGTGAGCGCGGTGGTCGAGGCCAGACTGCCGCCGAGGGCGAGCTGCAGCGTGCCCTCGTCGACCTCGGTGCTGCCGGTGTAGCCGTTGGCGCCGGTGAAGGTCACCGTGCCGCCGATGTTCTTGGTCACGCCGCCGCTGCCCGTGATCGTGCCGGAATAGGTCCCGATCGTGTTCTGGGCGAAAGTGACATTGGCATTGTCGAGGATGTCGCCCTGCAGGCTGGCGGTCGTACCCTCCAGTGTCCCGCCGCTGACCGTGGTGCCGCCGGCGTAGTTGTTGGCGCCGGACAGTATCAGCGTGCCGGCCCCGGTCTTGGTCAGCCTGCCCGGGCCGGTGATGACTCCGAACAGGAAGCTGGGCGCGCCGCTCGATGTGTCGATCGTGCCGCCGCCGGCATCGAGGGTGATGCCGAGCGGCGTGGCGAGGCTGCCGGTGAGGGCGAGGGTGCCGCCGGTCGTCGCATCGCCCAGGGTCAGCCCGCCGGTGCCCAGGGCGCCGTCGGCGGCGATGCTCACCGTGCTGTTCTCCGTGACCGTCGTGCCGCCGGAATAGGTGTTCGTATTGGTCAGCGCCAGCGTCCCGCCGCCAGTCACCTCGATCGTACCCGCACTGCTCCCGTCGGAGATCACGCCGCTCTGGGTCATGGTCTGGCCGGCGGCGATGTTGAAGAAGGGATCGCCCTCCACCGTGATGTCGTGGGTATAGCTGCCGCCGGCGGTGACATCGAGGGTGGTGCCGGCGGCCATCTGCAGTTCGCCGCCATTGCCCAGATTGGCATCGCTGGAGATGCTGAGCGTGCCGCCGTCGAGGTGGGTGCCGCCGCCGTAGCCGTTGGCGCCGGTCAGCGTCAGCGTGCCGGCCCCGATCTTGGTCAGGCTGCCGCTGCCGGAAAGCACGCCGCCATAGGTGCCAGCGGTACTCTGGTCGAAGGTGACATTGGCGTTGTCGGTGATGGCGCCTGTCAGGGTCGCGGTCGTGCCCTGCAGGGTGCCGGCGTCCACCGTCGTCGCGCCGGTGTGGCTGTTCGTCCCGGAGAGGACCAGCGTGCCGAGGCCACTCTTGGTCAGGTCCCCGGCGCCGCCGAGATCGCCGGAAAGCTCCGTCGTCACCCCGCTCGCGGTATCGATGGTGCCGCCGCCGGCGCCGAGACTGATGTCGCGCGCCGTGGTGAAGCCGACGGTGGTGGCAAGCGTGCCGCCGGTCGTCGCGTCGCCGAGGGTCAGGCCGCCGGCGACATCCCCGAGCGCGCCGCCCGCGCCGATGCTGAGGATGCTGCCCTCCGTTACCGTGGTGCCGCCGGAATAGCTGTTGAGGGCATTGCTCAGCACCAGCGTGCCGCCGCCCTTCACCTCCACATCGCCCGGTGTCGCACCGTCGGCGATCTGGCCGCTCTGGGTCACCGTCAGCCCGGTGCCGACGGTGAAGGTCGGATCGCCCGCCACCGTGATGTCGTGGGAATAGGTTCCGCCGGCGGTGAAGTCGATGCCGGTGCCATCGCCCAGCGCCACCGTGCCGCCATTGCCGAGGTTGGCATCGCTGGAGATGCTGACCGTCCCGCCGGTGACGTTCGTGCCGCCGCTGTAGCTATTGGCAGCCGAGAGGGTGAGCGTGCCGGCGCCGGTCTTGCTGAGGGTCCATTTGTTTCCGGCGCTGCCGCCATTGCCCGCCTCGTCGGCGATGGCATTGGAGACTGTCTGGGTCTGGCCGCTTCCGGGCGCGAAGGTGACGGTGCCGCTGCCCTGCAGGAACATGCCGTCACCGATGGCGGAGCCGGTCGTCCCGCCGGCGCCGCCGCCAAAGCCGGTACCGGCCGCCCCGGGGGAGACCGAGTTGCCGTTGACGGTGAGCGGACCGTCGACCGTGAGCGTGCCGCCCTGCTGGACGAAGATGGCGCCGCCCGCGCCCAGGCCGCCGCCGCCGCCGCCGCCGCGTTGCCCGTGTTACCAATGCCGCCCGCACCGCCGCCGAAGCCGCCGGAGCCGGCGACGGTGACGCCAAAGACGGTTCCGCCGCCGCCGCCGCCAAATCCCCCCGCGCCGCCGGTGGCGCCGCGCGCCGCCGCCGCCGCCGCCGAAGCCCCCGGCCGCCGCCGCCGCCGAGGCCCCCGCCGCCGCCGCCGCCGACGCCGCCGCCGAAGCCCCCGGCGCCCCCGGCGACGCCGCCGCCGCCGCCGCCGCCAAACGGGTTAGCGCCCCCGCCGCCGCCGCCGTTGGCACCGCCGCTGCCGCCGCCGATACCGCTGCCGCCACCCGCCGCCCCAAGGGCGATTCCCGAAGCGCCACTTAAGCTGCTGTTGCTGCTGCCGCCATCGGCGCCAAGACCCAGCCCGCCGCCCCCGGTGCCACCGGCTTGGACGCCGCCACCGTTCCCGCCCATGCCGCCCATGCCGCCGCCGCCGCCGGCACTGGAGGTGGTGGCGACGCCGTTGCCGCCCGCGCCACCGACGGCACTGTTGCCGGTCAGGGTGACGTTGCTGACCGACAGGCTGGCGCCGGTGGCCACGAACAGGGCACCGCCCAGGCCGCCGCCCCCGCCGCCGCCGCTGCCGCTGCCGCCGGCGCCGCCCTGCGCCACGGTGTTCTGGATGGTCAGATTATTGATCGCGACGGCGCCTTGATAGACCAAGAAGCCGCGCTGGGCATTGCCGCCGTCGAGGACAATGCCGGGGCCGCCGTTGATGGTCACGTTGTTGGCGCTGCCGGTGATGGCCGGCAGGGTGGTGCTGGCATCGAGCGTGATGCTGCTCGTGATGTTGATGAAGTAGGTGCCGGGGGTATTGTCGATCGTGGTGAGCGCGCTCACCAGCTCGGACGCGCTGGTGACGGTGCAAGTCGTCCCGACGCATTGTGCCCGGGCCGGCTCAGCCGCCAGCAGCAGGAGTCCGAGGAGGAGGGCGATCGCGCCCTGTCCCCACCGCGTTCCGATGGAACCCGAAACCCCTAGGATCCCCTTCGACATCTCGCCCCCGGCCTCGTCGATCACGCGTCGGACGGCCCCCTGGCGGGAATGCTCCCCAGCATCCTTGGTCGCAGTCTATGCCTCGCTGCTGGTTCCCGCCACTCCGCCGAGGAGCAGGGGCGCGCCGTTTCTCTACCGGCTGTGCCGCCTCTCACCCCTCATGGGGCCGGAGCAGAGCGCGGGAGATGATGTGGCGCTGGATCTCCGAGGTGCCGTCCCAGATCCGCTCGACCCGGGCGTCGCGCCAGAGCCGCTCCACCGGCAACTCCTCCATCAGCCCCATGCCGCCATAGATCTGCAGGGTCTGGTCGGTGACGCGGGCCAGCATCTCGGTGGCATAGAGCTTGGCCATGGCGAAATCCTGGTCGGTGGCGCTGCCCTGCTCCAGCTTCCAGGCGGCCTGGAGCATCAGCAGCTCGGCGGCGGCGATCTCCACCGCCATGTCGGCGAGCTTGAAGCCGACGCCCTGGAAGCGCCCGATGGTCTGGCCGAACTGCTTGCGGGTGGCGGCCCATTGGGTCGCGAGCTCGATCGCCCGCTGGGCCCGGCCGATGCATTGCGCGGCGACGGTGAGGCGCGTGGCGCCCAGCCATTCATTGGCGACGTCGAAGCCGTGATGCTCCTCGCCCAGGATCTGGCGCTCATGGATCCGGCAATCCGTGAAGACGAGCTCGCAGTGATGGAAGCCGCGATGGGAGACGCTGCGCGGCCCCATGCGCACCTCGAAGCCGGGAATGCCCTTGTCCACGAGGAAGGAGGTGATCTTCTTCTTGGCGCCATGCTTCGTCTCCTCCCCGCCCGACGCGGCGAAGAGGATGGCGAAATCGGCGACATCGGCATAGCTGATGAAATGCTTGGTGCCGTTGAGGATGAATTCCTCGCCGTCGCGCACCGCCCGCGTCTTCATGGAGCGCAGATCCGAGCCCGCGCCGGGCTCGGTCATGGCGAGGCACTCGACCCGCTCGCCGCGGATCGCCGGCAGGAGATAGCGCTCGATCTGCTCGCCCTTGCAGGCGCGCAGGATATTGGACGGCCGGGCGACGGCGTATTGCAAAGCGAAGGAGGTGCGGCCGAGCTCGCGCTCCATCAGAGCGACGCCGACCGCGTCGAGCCCGCCGCCGCCGAGATCCTCCGGCATGTTGGCGGCATAGAGCCCGGCGGCCTTGGCCTTCTCGCGGATCTCCGCGATCAGCTCGGGGCGGACCTGGTCGTCGCGCTCGACCTCCGCCTCATAAGGCATCAGCTCCTTCGCGACGAAGGCGCGCACCGTATCGACCAGCATCCGCTGCTCGTCGCTATAGGCGAAATCCATGGCTCTCTCCCCGCTCGAAGGCGCGATTCCTAGGGCCGCCGGGAGGATGGGTCAATGCCGGGAGCGACCCGGGGCTGCCTGGTTGCGACCGCCCTTCTTCTTCACCGTCATGGTCGGCGAAGGCCGACCATCCACGAGTTTGCCGGGCCCGGTTGGCTTTTCGATCATCTCACGAGATTGCCGATCAAGAATGCACCACGGAGACACGGAGGGCACGGAGACCAACCTCCGCGACCTCCGTGTCTCCGTGGTGAAACTCTTCTAGGCGGTGAGAGCCACTGCGACGATTGAGGGTCGTGACGAGATACCCGGCCGGAGGCAGGGAAACTCGTGGATGGTCGGCCCCCTGCCTTCGCAGGGGCAGGCTCCGCTCCGACCATGACGGTGTGAGAGTGGACAGCGTCGCTCACCCCAGCATCAGCACGCCGATGACGATGGTGATCACCGTCAGCGGGGCGCCGATGCGGAAATAGCTCCAGAAGCTGATCTCGATATTCTGGCGGCGCGCCCGTTCGACGACGATGAGATTGGCGACCGAGCCCAGGATGGTGAAATTCCCCGCCAGGGTCGAGGCCATGGCGAGCACGAGCCAGGCGCGATGGGGGTCGGCGAGGCCCTGGACGAAGGGCTTCAGCACCAGCACCGCCGGCACATTGCTCACGAGATTGGAGAGGATCGCCGCGACCGCGGCCAGCATGGCCGGCTGGTCGAGGTGGAGGCCCTGGGCCTGGGCCAGGAGCTCCGGCGACAGGACGGCGGCCTCCATGCCGCGCACCACGATGAAGAGCCCGGCGAAGAGCAGCAGCAGGGACCAGTCGATCTCGCGATAGACCCGCTCGGGCTTCAGGCGTCGCGTCAGCAGCAGCAGCGCCCCGGCGGTGATCGCCACCTTGGCCGGGGGCTGGCCGGCGAAGAAGAGCGCGACGGCGGTCAGGGTGATGACGAGGGACTTGATGAGGAGCCAGCCGTTCCAGCGCACCCGCACCGCCGCCTGGCTGAGCCGCTCCCTTGTCAGGAATTCGCGGTGATGAATGAGCAGGATCAGCAAAGTGACGACGACCAGGCCGATGGCGGCGACAGGGGCGAGGGCCCCGGCGAATTCCGCATAGGGAATGCGCGAGAAGCTGCCGATCATGATGTTCTGGGGATTGCCGGTGATGGTCGCGGTGCTGCCGATGTTCGACGCCATGGCGAGGGCGAGCAGATAGGGCAGGGGCCGCCGGCGCATGGCGAGCGTCGTCTCGGCCACCAGCGGCGTCAGCATCAGGCAGACCGTGTCGTTGACCAGGAAGGCGGAGAGCAGGCCCGAGACCAGCACCACGCCGACCAGCAGCAAAGCCGGGCGATGGGCATGCTCGCCCACCCAGGCGGCAGCGAGCTGGAAGAAGCCCGCCAGGCGCAGATGGGCCACGATGATCATCATCCCCAGCAGCAGTGTCAGCGTGTCGAGGTCGACGGCCTTATAGGCCTGGTCGAGGGTGAGCGTGCCGCTCGCCACCATCAGGCTGGCGCCGAGCAGGGCGGCACCGGTGCGGTCGAGCCGCAGCCCCGGCGCGCGTCCGAGCGCGATCACCACATAGGTGGCGAGGAAGATCAGCGCGGCGATCAGCACGAAAGCAAGTCGGCCCGGCGACTTCCTATCCGCGGCTCTTCAGAAGATCGCGGATCTGGGTCAGAAGCTCCACCTCGGCTGATGGCGGCGGCGGTGCCGCCGGCGCTGCCTCCTTCTTGCGGACGAAGAGGTTCACCTGCTTGATCAGCAGGAACACGGCCGCGGCCACGATCACGAATTTGATCACCGAGTTGATGAACTGGCCATAAGCGATGACCACGGCGCCGGAATCCTGGGTTGCCTTCAGGGTCCCCTGGGATGTGCCCTTGAGGATGATGAAGAAATTGGTGAAATCGATGCCGCCCAGGAGCAGGCCGATAGGCGGCATGATGATGTCGTTGACCAGCGAGTTGACGATGGCCGTGAAGGCGGCGCCGATGATGATGCCGACGGCGAGATCGATGACGCTGCCGCGGGAGATGAATTCCTTGAATTCCTTCAGCATGGCTTCCCTCTCGGGTCGTGGACCCCCGTCCCAGACACAACAGTGTTGACCCCCGCATGTTCCGGCGCAAGAGCGAGCCGCCGCGGCGGGGAGCCTCAGACGACCTTGCCGTCCGGACCGATGACGCCCTTGATCAACACAAAGCAGGCATAGGGCCGGCGCTCGCCCATGGCGACGACGACGGCATAGGCGCGCTTGGCCCGCTCATAAAAGGCATGGCGCTCGATGGAACCCATGGGCCATTTCCGGTCGGCGCTGGCATGGGCGACGCGCAGGAGCTCCTTCTGCACGGGGGTCACCTCCTTGGGTTTTCCCACCACCTCCATGCGCAGGATCGGCGCCTCGACGAAGCTGTCGAGGGGGAAGAGCGAGAAGATCGCCGCGGCGGCCTGGCCGGTATCGGCGCCGGCGAGGTGGATGGCCTGGCCATGGACCGTCTCGGCGGCGATGGAATCGCTGGGGAAATTGCAGTCGGAGAGGATGAGCTCATCGCCATGGCCCATGGCGGCCAGGACCTGGAGCAGCTCGGGGGTGAGTAGGGGATCGAGGCCTTTCAGCATGGGACCAACTCGCTCTCATGGGATCGCGCTCATTCTGTCGATCGCCGGCCCGCCAGGCAATCGCCATCGCTCGCAATCGATTCTCGCGCGATGGACCCTCGGAGCCTTCCCGGCTAGCCTGACGGCGCGATGTCGAGCCTCGTTCCTTCCTATTATTCCGCCACCGCCAATCCGGCGCCCGCCCGCCCGGCGCTTGCCGGCGAGATGAGTGTCGATGCCTGCGTGATCGGCGGCGGGCTGACCGGACTTTCCGCCGCCCTGCATCTTGCCGAGCGCGGCTACAAGACCTTGCTGCTCGAGGCGGCGCAGGTGGGCTGGGGCGCATCGGGGCGGAACGGCGGCCAGCTCAACACGGGGCTGCGCAAAGGGGCGAGCGAGCTCATCCAGCTCTTCGGGCGCGATCGGGCCAAGGCGCTCTTCGCCATGGCGGAGGAGGCCAAGGCGCTGGTGCGCGGGCTCATCGCGCGGCATGGCATCGCCTGCGACCTGAAGCCGGGCTCCCTTTATGTCGCTTACAAGAAAAGCGATCCCGCCTGGATGGCGGCGGAGGTCGAGCTCCTGCACGAGGTCTTCGGCCATGCGGCGGCAGAGCTCCTGAGCAAGGCCGAGGTCGAGGAACGCCTGGGCAGCCGACGCTATTTCGGCGGCATCGCCGATGGCAGCGCCGCCCATCTGCATCCCCTCAATTTCGTGCTCGGTCTGGCTGCGGCGGCCGAGGCCGCCGGCGCGCAAATCTGCGAGCAGAGCCGCGTGCTCAAGCTGGCGCCCGGCGAGGTCACCACCGCGGCGGGGCGGGTGAAGACCCGCTTCATCGTGCTGGGCTGCAACGCCTATCTCGACAAGCTCGAGCCGCGCATCGCCAGCATGATCATGCCGATCTCCAATTACATCATTGCGACGGAGCCCTTGGGCGAGGCGGGAGCAGCGGGGCTCATCCGCGACGACGTCGCGGTCTGCGACACGAAATTCGTCGTCGATTATTACCGCCTCTCGGCCGACCGCCGCCTGCTCTTCGGCGGCGGCGAGACCTATTCGCGCAATCCGCCGCGCGACATCGCGGGCTTCGTCAGGCCCCATATGCTGAAGGTATTCCCCCAGCTCGCGGGCAAGCGCATCGACTATGCCTGGGGCGGGCAGCTCGCCATCACCATGGGCCGCCTGCCGCATTTCGGCCGGCTGCCCGGCGATATCTTCTTCGCCCAGGGCTATTCCGGCCAAGGCCTGGCGCTCGCCACCCTCGCCGGCAAGCTGATCGCCGAGGCCGCCGGCGGCAGCGCCGAACGCTTCGACCTCTTCGCGCAACTCCCCCAGCGCCGCTTCCCCGGCGGCACGCTGCTGCGCCAGCCCGCTCTGGTGCTCGGCATGCTCTGGTACGCGCTGCGCGATCGGCTTTAGACATTTCTCTCTTCCGCGCTCTCGCTCGCGCTCACGCTTACGCTCAGGCTCCGCTTCGCAGGGCTCACCCCCTCACTCGTCATGGCCGGGCTTGTCCCGGCCATCCACGTCGTGGTGAGCCAAAAAAGCAGACAAGTGAGTGTGAGCTGTATCGTGCCTAAAGCGGATTCCGCTCATATTGAAACATATCCGGCATGAGCGAAGTAGTTGGCGCATTCGTCTGCGCCGAGGCGAGGCACGAAGAGGCCAATTCGGCGGCGAAGGCTGCGCTGCGTCCGCTCGGCAGCTTTGCGCAGATACGCCTTGAGCTTGCTGAAGGACATCTCGATCGGATTGAGATCGGGCGAGTACTTGGGCAGATATAGCAATTCCGCGCCAACGGCCTCGATCGCTTGCTCGACGCCGGCAACCTTGTGGGCTCGGAGATTGTCCATCACGACGATATCGCCGTGGTTGAGCGCGGGAGCCAGGCATTGCTCGACGTAAGACAAAAAGATTTCTCCGTTCATGGCTCCTTCGATCACCAGGGGCGCCGTCATTTCGTCGCAGCGCAGGCCAGCCACGAAGGTCAGGGTCTTCCAGGTTCCAAGCGGGACGCGCCCGATCAGCCGCTCGCCGCGCGGGCAGCGGCCATAGCGGCGGGCCATGGTAGTGTTCACCCAGGTTTCATCGATGAAGACAAGGCTGGATCAATCAAGCAGGGCCTGCTGCCGGATCCAATGCCGGCGCGCCCGGGCGACATCGGCTCGTTGCTGCTCAGTCCGATGACGCTCCAGATACCGCCTCATCCTCTTCTCGTCATTCCTGCGAAAGCCGGAACTCGAGGGTCCACATCTCAGCCGCTTGCCGCGCGCCCGAGGACCCCGCGCTTTCGCCGGGGTGACGGGAGAGAGGGAGCGGCTTGCGCGGCAACAGCGTTCCTGCCGGCATCAAGCCATTAGGTGATCCGCAGAGAGCGGAGTCCGGGCTCACGCCGCAACCCCTTGCTTCGATCACCGCTTCCGAATCAAGGGGGATTGAGCGTCGGCAACCGCGTGGATGGCCGGGACTTCGCCCGGCCATGACGGTTGAGAGGGTCCAGCTAGCTTTGGAGGGAATGACGAAGGCAGAGGGCGCACCGCTACAGTGAAAGAAATATTCCCCCAAATAAAAACGCCCGCGTCCAGGAGGACGCGGGCGCCGGAATCTCAGTACGAGGAATGCTTAGTCGCCGACGGCCAAGTTTTCGGCCGACTGACGTCCGTCTTTCTGCGTCTGGATCTCGTAGGTGACCTTCTGGCCTTCCTTCAACGTCTGCATGCCAGCACGCTGCACCGCACTGATATGGACGAAGATATCCTTGCCGCCGGTGTCGGGTTGCACGAAGCCGAAACCTTTGGTGGGGTTGAACCATTTGACGGTGCCTGTCGGCATCGTAGTCTCCGTTGTCGTTGACAGGATGAACCGCACGAATCGCCGTGCGGCGGCAACAATCAGAGGTTCGGAAGGGAGCTTGTCAGAGCGCCGAGTGACGACTTAGACGAGTGCGACTGCCGGACCAACGAGTTGTCGTTCATGAACTATGGGCCGTCAGGGAGCAAAACACAACAGTCAATGGCCGCAAGGGTTTCCTCAGCTGGCCCCATGGAAAAACCAGCCTAAATTGTTCCCGGAACTACTTGCCGCTGCCCGAGGAATCATGGGTATCCCGGGTCAGGTAATAGGCGCCGAGGATCGGCAGCGCCGTGACGGCGATCACGAAAACCGCGGCCACATTGGTGAGCGGCCGCTCGCGCGGGCGCAGCAGCTGGCTCAGCATCCAGATCGGCAATGTCTCCTGCTGGCCGGAGGTGAAGGTGGTGACGATGACCTCGTCGAAGCTGAGCGCGAAGGCGAGCATGCCGCCCGCCAGCAAAGCGGTGGCGACATTGGGCAGCACGACATGGCGGAAGGTCTGGAAGCTGTTGGCGCCCAGATCCATGGAGGCCTCGATCATGGTGGGCGAGCTGCGCCGGAGGCGCGCGATGACGTTGTTGTAGACCACCACGATGCAGAAGGTGGCGTGGCCCAGCACGATGGTCCAATAGCTGAAGGGAACGCCGCTGAGCGCGAAGGCCGAGCGCAGGCTGATGCCGGTCACGATGCCGGGCAGCGCGATCGGCAGCAGGATCATGAGGGTCACCGATTCCTTGCCGAAGAAGCGGAAGCGGTACATGGCAAGGGCGGCCAGCGTGCCGAGGATGAGGGCGAGGACCATGCCCATCAGCGCCACCCGCACGGAGAGCCCGAGCGCCTGCCAGATATCGTCGCGGCCCCAGGCGATGGCGAACCATTTGAAGGTGAGGCCGGGCGGCGGGAAGTTGAAGCTGCGATCGTCGGTGGTGAGCGCATAGAGCAGGATGAAGGCGAGCGGCAGGTTCAGGAACAGCAAGCCGCCGGTCGCCGCGGCCTTCAGCCCCCAGCCGGCCCCCGTGCCGCTCCTGCTGCTGGCGCTAGAGCGCATCGAAGGCTCCCAGCCTTTTGGCGGCGGCGAGATAGAGCGCCATCACCAGGATCGGCACCATGGTGAAGGCGGCGGCCAAGGGGATGTTTCCGGCCGTCCCCTGATAGGCATAGACCACCATGCCCACGAAGGGCCGGGAATTGCCGATCAGATTGGGAATGATGTAGTCGCCCAGGGTCAGCGAGAAGGTGAAGATCGAGCCCGCCGCCACGCCGGGAATGGCCAGCGGCAGGATGACATTGCGGAAGGTCTCGCGCGGCCGGGCGCCGAGATCGGCCGAGGCCTCGATGAAGCTGCGCGGCACCCGCTCCAGCGCCGCCTCGAGCGGCAGGATCATGTAGGGCAGCCAGATATAGATGAACACGATCCACATGCCGATATAGGAGGCGGAGAGCGAGGGCCCGCCGACGACCGGCAGATCCAGGGCGCCGTCGAGCAGCCCGCCGAGCCCGACCAGGTTGAACAGCCAGGTGACCACGCCTTCCTTGGCCAGGATCAGCTTCCAGCTATAGACGCGCACCAGATAATTCGACCAGAGCGGCAGCATCACCGCGATATAGAACACCGCCTTGGCGCGCGGCCCGGCAAAGCGGGCCATGTAATAGGCGAGCGGAAAGGCGATGGCCGCGCAGGCAATCGTCACCGCCGCCGCCATCACCACCGTGCGCAGGATGATGGTGAGATTGGCCGGGGTGAAAAGCTCGGCATAGGTGGAGAGGGTGGGCTGATAGACGACGAGGCCGGAGAAATCGTCGACCGAGAAGAAGCTCTGGGCGAGGAGCGCCAGCAGCGAGCCGACATAGACGATGCCGAGCCAGAGCAGCGGCGGCAGCAGCAGCAGAAGCAGCACCAGCCGCGGGCGGAGATAGAGGAAGGTGGAGAGCCGTCCGATGGCGCCTGGGGCCGGCGAGCCGTGGGGCGCGGGCTCGGCGACCGCGCTCATTGCCGCATTTCCTGGATATGGGCGCGCTGCCAGATGAGGCGCACGGGCTGTCCCTGGCGCGCCAGCGCGGTGGAGGCCGTCTCCTCGCGGTTCTGGTCGATCACCGTCAGCTCGCCGCCGCCGGCAAGCGCGACATGGAAGCGGGTGGAGGCGCCGAGATAGAGAACGCTCGAGATCGTGCCGTCGACGGCGCAGGCATCGGCGGGTGCCGCGCTGCCGGGGGCGGCGATATGGATCTTCTCCGGCCGGATGGAAAAGGCCGGCGGCACGCCGGGGATGGATGCAGCGGCCGGGCCGGAGACGAGATTGGAGACCCCGACGAAGCCGGCGACGAAGACGCTTGCCGGGTGCTCGTAGATCTCCGCCGGGCTGCCGATCTGCTCGATCCGCCCCTTGTTGAAGACGGCGATGCGGTCGCTCATGCTGAGCGCCTCGCCCTGGTCATGGGTCACATAGATGAAGGTGATGCCGACCTGGCGCTGGATCGCCTTCAGCTCCACCTGCATCTGCTCGCGGAGCTTGAGGTCCAGCGCCCCCAGCGGCTCGTCCAGCAGCAGGACGCCCGGCTTGTTGACGAGGGCCCGCGCGAGGGCCACGCGCTGGCGCTGGCCGCCGGAGAGCTGCGAGGGCCGCCGGCCGCCGAGGCCGCCCAGCGCCACCATCGCCAGCATCTTCTCCGCCGCCGCCTGGCGCTCCGGCTTCGGGATCCGGCGGATCATCAGCCCATAGGCGACGTTCTCGGCCACCGTCATATGGGGAAAGAGGGCGTAATCCTGGAAGACCGTATTGACGTCGCGCTCATAGGGCGGGACGCCCGCCATGTTGCGGCCATGGACCACGACCTCGCCCGCGCTCGGCTGCTCGAATCCCGCGATCAGTCGGAGGCAGGTGGTCTTGCCCGAGCCCGAAGGGCCGAGCATGGAGAAGAACTCGCCATCGGCGATGTCGAAGCTGACATCGTCGACGGCCCGGACCTCGCCGTAGTGCCGGCTGACCTGGCGGAAGGAGACGGCGCTCGGCGAGGGATCTGCCATGATGGCGCCGGACGGGCCTGAATGAATGGCCCGCCCGGCTGATCCTCTACTGCCCGCTCTGGATCGCCAGATAGGCGCTGGCCCAATCCTTGTAGGGCACGCAGGTCCGCCCGCCGCCGCAATCGGCCACCGGCGTGCGCCAGAAGCTGATCTTGTCGAAATTATCGGCGCCGTTGGCCTTGCAGCCGCTGTCGCCGAGAAGCGCATTGCCCGTGCAGGCCGCGGGCACCACCGGCACGCTGCCGAACCAGGAGGCGAGATCGCCCTGGAGCTTCGGCTGCAGCGAATGCTCGAGCCACATATAGGCGCAGTTCGGATGCGGGGCCTTGGCATGCATCATGGTGGTGTCGGCCCAGCCCGTCGCCCCTTCCTCGGGGATCACGCTGTCGATGGGCTGCTTGTTGCTGTCGCGCAGCAGGTTCACCTGATAGGGCCAGGAGGTGGAGGCGACCACGCCCTCGGAGGTGAAGTCCTGCACCTGCTGGGTGGAATCGCTCCAGTATTTCTGCACGATCTGGCGCTGGCCGCGCAGCAGCTCGATGGCGGCGTCGAACTGCTTCTGGTCGAGCTCATAGGGATCGGTGATGCCGAGCTCGGGACGATGGGCCTTCAGATAGAGGGCGGCGTCGGCGATGTAGATCGGCCCGTAATAGGCCTGGACGCGGCCCTTGTTCGACTTGCCGTCGGGCAGGTTCATCTCCTCGAAGACGACGTTCCAGCTCTTCGGCGCATCCTTGAAGACCTTGGTGTTGTACATCAGCACGTTCGGCCCCCACTGATAGGGCACGCCGTAGTGATGGCCGTCCACCGTATGCCAGGCGCCGTTCTGGAGCCGCGGGTCGAGGGTCTTCCAGCTCGGGATCAGGTCGACATTGACCTCCTGCACCGTCTTGCCGGCGATGAGGCGCCGCGTGGCATCGCCCGAGGCGGTGACCAGATCGAAGCCGCCGCCGTTCATCAGCGACACCATCTCGTCGGAGGTGCCGGCGGTCTTGGCATTGACCTTGCAGCCCGTCTGCTTCTCGAACTCGGTGACCCAGTCGTAGTTCTTGTCGTTGGCCCCGCGCTCGATATAGCCGGGCCAGGCGACGATATCGACCTCGCCCTCGCCGGGGCCGACCTTGGTCATCATGTCGGCTTGCGCCGTCACGGCGGCGAACAGGACGCCGGCCAGCGCCGCGGCGGACAGCCGCAGCATGCTCCCTTTCATGGTTCCTCCTTGTGACTCACGGTTTATCGTTGGGTGTCGGATATGCAAGCTGGGCCGCAGGCTAGCGCGCCCCCCGCCCGTTGTGAAGCCCAGGGGGCATAAACAGCGCATAAAGGCAGGCTGAGGCCGACGTGGAATTTTCGACTCCCCCTCAGCACTTTGCCGCTCGCCCTGGATCTCCGCTTTCGCGGGGATGACGGCAGATAGGGGTTGCCCTATTGGGGAAAACAGGCTCAGGCCGGTGGGGAATTCGCGACTCCCCCTCAACCGTCATTCCCGCGAAAGCGGGAATCCAGGGCCACATGCTCAGCACTCTGCCGCTCGCCCTGGATCCCCGCTTTCGCGCAAGGGACGAGCACATCTTGTTGATTGCCACTGCTGCTTTCTTCCCCCTCCCCCTGCGGGCCGTAAGGCCCGCGCTTTGACGGGGGAGGGCCGGGGTGGGGGTGGCCATAGACTCACAATATCGCAACCGATGCAGCGAAGACTTTCAATGATCCGCGGACGCGGATCCAACCCCCCGCCCTAACCCTCCCCCGCAAGGGGGGAGGGGATACAAAGGAAACGCGGCGGGCTTGTGCACAGGGCCTGGCGCTTTCGCGGGCATGACGGCGGAGAGGGGTGGCCCTATAGAAAGCCAGATTCAGGCGGGCTTGGAATCCTCGCCCAGGAAGGCTGCCAGGCTTCGCGACATGGTGTCGCCGTCGATATCCCGGGTGATGAAGACGAGGCGGGAGCTGCGGTCGGCATCGGGCCAGGCCGGCAGCTCTACGGGGGGATGGAAGAGATGCTGGACCCCGTGGATGGCGATCGGCCCGGCCGCCTCGGCGACATTGAGTACGCCCTTGATGCGCAGCAGATTGGCGCCGTGAAGCGAGATCATCATCTCGACCCAATCGGCGAATTTATCCCAGTCCAAGGGGGTCGTCCGGGTCAGGCAGAAGGCGCGGATATGCTCGTCATGGCGGTTGCGGTCGAGGGGAGCATGACCGTTTCCCTGGTCATGTCCCTGCTCATGGTCATGCCCCGCCGCATGATCGTGATGGTCGTCGGCCGCCGCGGCATAGGCCTCCTCCTTCAGCCAGCGGCGCACGTCGAGGCTCTTGCTGGCGGGATTGTAGAGGCCGGCGTCGAACAGGCCATGGGGGTCGATCTTGCCGGCGACCGCCCTCAGGATCGGTGCCGCCGGGTTCAGGCCGCGCAGCCGCTCCTCCAGCACCTTGGTGTCCGGCGCCAGATCGCATTTGGTCAGCACGAGACGGTCGGCGACCGCGGCCTGCTTCACGGATTCGATCTGGCGGTCGAGCTGGTCCATGCCGTTGACGGCATCGACGGTGGCGATGACCCCGTCGAGACGATAGACCTGGGCCAGCATCGGATCCTGCATCAGGGTATGGAGGATGGGGGCCGGATCGGCGAGGCCGGTGGTCTCGACGACGACCCGCCGGAAGAGGGGGATCTCCTTGGCCGCGCGGCGCTGATAGAGGCGGCGCAGGCTCGTCACCAGATCGCCGCTGATGGTGCAGCAGAGGCAGCCGCTGGCCAGCAGCACCATGTCCTCCCGCGCCGATTCCACCAGCAGATGGTCGAGGCCGATCTCGCCGAACTCGTTGATGACGACGGCCGTCTCGCTGAAATCCGGATGGCGCAGCAGCTCGCGCAGCAGGGTCGTCTTGCCGCTGCCGAGGAAGCCGGTCAGCACCGAGACCGGCAGGCGCTCGACCGGCTTCGGCTCCGTCGCCGGCTCGGTCACTTGGCCCCCCTCAGGCTATGCAGCGCGAAGAGGGTGAGGCTCAGCAGCATGACAGCGCCCGCCTGATGGGCGGCGGCCAGCGGGATCGGCACGACCAGCAGCAGGGTCGAGATGCCGAGGCAGACCTGAAGGGCGGTCATCCCGGCGACGAGATCGAGCGGCAGCCTTGCGGCGGCCGGCAGCCGGCCGCGGCGCAGCCAGAGAGCGAGCACCGTCGCGGCGACGATCATGGCGAGCCAGCGATGGATGAACTGGGACGTCACCGGATTCTCGAAGGGGTTCGTCCAGAGCGGCGACTGGGCGAGGATCTCCCCAGGTATGAGGCTGCCGCCCATGAGGGGGAAGGTGTTGTAGATCTTGCCGCCGTCCAGCCCCGCGGTGAAGCCCCCGGTGGTGAGCATGCCGATGACGAGGATGAGCAGGACGAGGACGTGCCGGCGCAAGCCGCCGGCGCCGGGCAGCGGCCTGGGCTGGGGCCGGAGCAGCCCGAAGGCCGTCCACAGCATGGCGCCATAGATCAACAGCGCGAAGAGCAGATGGGCCACCAGGCGGTACTGGCTGACGTCGGTGCGCTGCGACAGCCCGCTCTCCACCATGAACCAGCCGAGCGCCCCCTGCAGCCCGCCCAGGACGAAGAGGCCGGCCAGGCGCGGGCGAAGCTCGCGCCGGATATGCCCCCGCCACAGCAGCCAGAGGCCGGGCAGGGCGAAGGCGAGGCCGATGAGCCGGCCCCAGAGCCGATGGACATATTCCCACCAGAAGATGCCCTTGAACGCCGCCAGGGTCATGTCGGGCCGGAGCTTCTGGAACTCGGGGATGGTCTTGTACTGGTCGAACTCCCGCTGCCAGGCCGCGGCGTCGAGCGGCGGGATCACGCCGCTGAGGGGCTTCCATTCCGTGATCGAGAGGCCGGATTTGGTCAGCCGCGTGATGCCGCCGATGACCACCATGATGAAGATCATGGCGGCGACGGCGAGCAGCCAGGCCGCCACCAGACGGTCGTCGCGACGATGCCCGCCGGCCACAGCGGGAGAGGAAAGGGCGATGGCTTCGCTCATGGGTATCCGAAGGCGCATTTGCGCCGCCGGATTTCTAGCCCAGCGGGCCAGGCGAAGCCAGCGCCGCGCCTAGCCGCGTAGCGCTCTATTGCAGCGTCAAATAAGCGCTGCTGGAGCGGATCTCGCCGGGCGAGATGAGGCGGGTCGAGGCGACCCGGACCGAATGCAACCGGCCTTCGATGCTGTTCCGCCAGAAATCGAGGAAGCGGCGCAGGATGGGGAACTCCGGGGCCAGGTCGTAATCCTGCCAGACATAGGTCTGGAGCAGGTCGGGATGGTCGGGGAAGTGGTAAAGGATCTCCGCGGTCGTCAGACGGTAGCGCTTGAGCTGAGGTATCAGGCTGGCCATGGCACTCCCCACCCTTGAAGGACCGAATTACGCGACTCGCCTTCCTCAAATGTTACAAGCGATGGGAAAGTTTCCAAGAAAAATATTGCATATCAATATCTTAGCAGCCATGTCGCGAGACTGCTGCCAGTGATCTTGCCTTTGCAGCAGCCAAAGACCACTTGACGGGACGGGCCATTTTGCCTATCTGCCTGGCACTCATTTCACCTGAGTGCTAACAACGCTCCCAAAGCGGGGGTCAAAGGCGGCTCGGGGAAACGTAATTTATGTCCAATTGGAGGGTAAGCCTATGAAATTCCGTCCTCTTCACGACCGGGTGGTGGTCCGCCGGGTTGAATCCGAGGAGAAGACCGCCGGGGGGATCATCATTCCCGATACGGCCAAGGAAAAGCCCATGGAAGGCGAAGTCCTCGCCGTCGGTCCGGGCGCGCGCAACGAGAAGGGCGAGATTGTCGCTCTCGACGTCAAGGCCGGTGACCGCATCCTGTTCGGCAAGTGGTCGGGCAGCGAAGTGCGCATCGATGGCCAGGATCTCCTCATCATGAAGGAGTCCGACATCATGGGCGTCATCGAAGGCGGCAAGGCAGCCGGCAAGAAGGCCGCCTGAACCAAGCCAGAGCGCAAGGCTGGGCCCAAGGGCCAAGCCAACGGCTAAGCCAAGAGAAAACGAAAAAGGAAGCATAGAACATGGCTGCTAAAGAAGTCCGTTTCAGCACCGATGCCCGCGAGCGCATGCTCCGCGGCGTCGACATCCTGGCGAACGCGGTCCGCGTGACGCTGGGTCCCAAGGGGCGCAATGTCGTCCTCGACAAGTCCTTCGGCGCGCCGCGCATCACCAAGGACGGCGTCACCGTCGCCAAGGAGATCGAGCTTGCCGACAAGTTCGAGAACATGGGCGCCCAGATGGTGCGCGAAGTCGCCAGCAAGACCAATGACATCGCCGGCGACGGCACGACCACGGCAACCGTTCTCGCCCAGGCGATCGTCCGCGAGGGCGTGCGCGCGGTGGCCGCTGGCATGAACCCGATGGACCTGAAGCGCGGCATCGACGTCGCCGTCGAGGCGGTCGTCGAGGACGTGAAGAAGCGCTCCAAGAAGATCTCGACCTCGGACGAGATCGCCCAGGTCGGCTCCATCGCCGCCAATGGCGAGCGCGAGATCGGCGACATGATCGCCAAGGCGATGCAGAAGGTCGGCAACGAGGGCGTCATCACGGTCGAGGAGGCCAAGGGCCTCGAGACCGAGCTCGAAGTCGTCGAGGGCATGCAGTTCGATCGCGGCTATCTCTCGCCCTATTTCATCACCAACGCCGAGAAGATGCAGGTCGAACTCGAGAGCCCCTACATTCTTCTCCATGAGAAGAAGCTGTCGGGCCTGCAGAGCATGCTCCCGATCCTCGAGGCCGTTGTGCAGTCGGGCAAGCCCCTGCTCATCATCGCCGAGGACATCGAGGGCGAGGCGCTCGCCACCCTCGTGGTCAACAAGCTGCGCGGCGGCCTGAAGGTCGCGGCGGTGAAGGCACCGGGCTTCGGCGATCGCCGCAAGGCGATGCTCGAGGATATCGCCATCCTGACGGGTGGCCAGGTCATCTCCGAAGACCTGGGCATCAAGCTGGAGAGCGTCACCCTCGACATGCTCGGCAAGGCGAAGAAGGTGGTCATCGGCAAGGAAGAGACCACCATCGTCGACGGCGCCGGCAAGAAGAAGGAGATCGAGGGCCGCTGCAATCAGATCCGGGCCCAGATCGAGGAGACGACCTCCGACTACGACAAGGAGAAGCTGGCCGAGCGTCTCGCGAAGCTCGCGGGCGGCGTGGCGGTGATCCGCGTCGGCGGCGCCACCGAGATCGAGGTGAAGGAGCGCAAGGATCGCGTGGATGACGCCATGCATGCGACCCGTGCGGCCGTCGAGGAAGGCATCGTCGCCGGCGGCGGCGTGGCCCTGCTCTATGCCACGAAGTCGCTCGCGAACCTGAAGTGGCAGAACGACGACCAGAAGGTCGGCATCGACATCGTGCGTCGTGCCATCCAGTCGCCGGTGCGCCAGATCGCCGAGAACGCCGGCCATGATGGCTCGGTCGTCGTCGGCAAGCTCCTGGAGTTGAAGCAGTCCAATTGGGGCTTCGACGCGCAGGGCGGCGAGTACACCGACCTGGTGAAGGCCGGCATCATCGACCCGACCAAGGTCGTGCGCTGCGCCCTGCAGGATGCGGCGTCGGTCGCCGGTCTCCTCATCACCACCGAGGCGATGGTCGGCGAGAAGCCGGAGAAGAAGGCCGGCCCGTCCGCTCCTGGCGGCATGGGCGGCGGCATGGGCGGCATGGGCGATATGGACTTCTAAGTCCGTTCGACCAGCTAGCCTACGAAGCAGAGAAGGGCCGCGCCTCCGGGCGCGGCCCTTTTTCTTTGTGGGCGGAGGGAACTGGGTTACCTGCGATGCGCAAGCTTGCCCCACGCCTGTCCGGTTCAGGTCAGCGAGCCTCGTTCTCTCAACCGTCATGGCTCGGGCTTGTCCCGAGCATCCACGCCTTGGGCCGCTCCACTTGCAGGATGGTGGAGAATGAGACCAAAACCGGGCAGCTACGGCCTCCTTACCGATCATCTCACGAGGTTAACGGCCGTAAAGGCGTGGATGCTAGGGACAAGCCCTAGCATGACGTGAATGGGGGTAGCCGTTGGGGATCTTGTGTCTGTCAACCCGCGTGCCAGCACGAGACTCAATGGCGCCGCCGGAGAGGCGCAGGCGTGGCGCATGGAACTTTTGCATGATCGAAAAGCGCTCTAGATTGACGTCTAAGTAATACCGACGGAGGACCCGATGAAGGTCGTCAAATGCGGCAATGGTCTCGCTGTCCGTTTGCCCGTCGCAGTGGTCGAGTCACTGCAGCTGAAGGCAGGCGACGAGATCGACGTTCACATCGCCGGGAAGCGCGAGTCCGGCGTGCCGTCAAAGCCCGAGCGCGAGGACCTGCTGAGGCAGCTACGAGCCTTCCGGGGACGCCTGCCAGCTGACTTCAAGTTCGACCGAGACGAGGCGAGCGCCCGCTAGCCTCGTCGCCCCAACCGGGCGCCTCGCGCCTTACAGCGCCATATAGCGCGCCCGGGCGCCGCGTTCGATGGCGGCGGCGGGGAGGCGGCCGATGTCGAGGTGGTAGCGGATCAGCTCCAGCACGCGGGCCTCCTCGGGCCCGACCTTGCCGTCGGCGGCGGCCACGTCGCAGGCCAGCGCATAGGCCGTCTCATGCAGCTTGCGGGGCAAAGCGGCCGTGATCTCGGCCATGGTCTTGTCGAGCCCGTCCTCCTCGGAGAGGAGCTGGGCGCAGGCCGCGCCGACCTTGGTCAGATTGTTGCGGTCGAAGTCGCGGAAGACCGGCAGATGGGCGACCATGTCCCCCATGGATTCCAGCTCCCGGTCCGGCATTTCGCGGTCGGCGGCCGAGACCAGGACCATGGCGTAGATGAGGGCTTCGTGGGACGTGATCATCGCGGGCTCCGCGGAATTGGGGAAAGAGGGCCGGACTTTAAGCATCCGGCAGCGGTCAAAGCAACCGCGCTCGCCCTTGCTCATTGTTCCGGCGGGGCATGGGCCGCGCCGCGCTCATGGGCAAGGAAGGCCCGGGTGGCGGCAACGGCCTCGGCCAGGCCGAGCCGGCGGACCTCCACCCCATCGGGAAAGGCACCGGCTAGGCGCGAGGGCATCTGGCGGTCGAGGAGCACGAAGACGCCGCGATCGTCGGCCCGGCGGATCAGCCGGCCATAGGCCTGCTTCAGACGCAGCCGCGTCAGCGCGTCGTCGTAGTCCGCGCCGCCGAAGGCGCCTTTGCGGGCCCGGTGCAGGATCGTGGGGCGCGGCCAGGGCACGCGGTCGAAGACGATGAGACGCAGCGAGCGGCCCGGCACATCGACCCCATCGCGCACCGCATCGGTGCCGAGCAGGCAGGCATCCTCCTCGGCGCGGAAGATATCGACCAGCGTGCCGGTGGAAAGCCCGTCCACATGCTGGGCCAGCAGCGGCAGGCCCACGGCATCCATATCGGGGGCGATGCGCCGGTGGACGGCGCGCAGCCGATCGATGGCGGTGAAAATGCCGAGCCCGCCGCCGCGGGCGGCCAGGAACAGGGCGCGATAGGCGGAGGCCACCTGATCGGGATCGCGCTTGTCGATATCCGTGACGATGAAGACCCGCGTCATCTCCGGATAGTCGAAAGGCGAGGCCACGCGCACGCGCATCGAGGCCGGCAGATGGCGCGCCCCGGTGCGGGTCTCGGCCCCGGCCCAATCGCTCGCCTCCTCGCCGCGCCCGTCCGTCAGCGTGGCGGAGGTCACCACCATGCCATGGGCCGGCAGGGCCACCGACTGGATGAAGGGGACGGTCGGGTCGACCCAATGGCGGTAAAAGCCGATATCGATGTCGCGCCCGTCGATGCGGGGAAGGGCGAACCAGTCGACGAATTCCGGCGGGGTGGGCCGGCCCAGCCCCGCCAGCATGTCGCGCCAGCCCGCCAGCTCCATCTCCGCCCGGCGCTTCAGCCCGCGGGTCACCGCCTCGATGCGCTGGCGCGTCGGCGTGTCCAAGGTCTCGGCCTCGTCGGTGAGGCGCGCCGCCAGACGTTGGGCCAGCGCCCGCATGGGACGCAGCAGGGCATCCAGCGCGTGGCCCAGGGTCTTGGCATGATCCAGCAGCCCCGGCGGCGGGGCGGCGCTATCGGCCTCCAGCCCATGTGGGCTGTCGCTTTCCCTGGCCCGGGCCCGCACCAGGGCGCGGACCTCCACCAGGAAGCGCTCCGTCGGGCCGGCAGGGCGCTCCCTCGACGATGCGCCGAAGCCAGCTCTCTCCCGGCAGAGCGCGGGCGGCCTCGAGAATTCCCTGCAGCGCCTCGCTGGCCGGCGCGTCGCCCGCGACCAGGTCCTCGACCCGGCGCTTCAGCCCGCGCATCCGCCCGCCCTCGCTGCCGATCAGCCAGCGGCGCAGCTCCGCCGCCTCCAGCCCGGTGAGATGGCCGGCGAAGGCGCTGTCGGCGGCATCGAACAGATGATGCCCCTCGTCGAAGACGTAGCGCAGCGGCAGCTCGCCGTCGTTCTCCCCGGCGCGGGCCGCCTGGATCATGGTGAGCGCATGATTGGCGATGACGATGCTGGCGCGCCGTCCGCGGCGGATGCTGCGCTCGATGAAGCAGCGCCGGTAATGGTCGCAGGCCGAATAGATGCATTCCCCGCGCCGGTCGGCGAGGCCCAGGGTCCGGTTGCGGCCGATGAGGTCCACCAGCCAGCCGGGAAAATCGCCGCCGGCGATATCGCCGTCGCGGGTGGCACTCGCCCAGCGCGCCACGAGGCCGAGCGCGGTGGCGTCGGCGGGACGGGTCTGCAAGCCGCGTGCCGCCTCCTCGTAGTTCAAGAGGCAGAGATAGTTCTCGCGTCCCTTGCGGATGACGGTCTTCTCCGCCTTGCGGGCGCGGGTCGGATAGAGCCGGTCGAGCTCGCCGTCGATCTGATGCTGGAGATTGCGGGTATAGGTGCTGATCCAGACCGTGCCGTCGTTGCGCTCGGCCCAGAGGCTCGCCGGCGCGATATAGCCCAGCGTCTTGCCCACGCCGGTGCCGGCCTCGGCCAGGACGAATTGCGGCTCGCCCTCGCGCAGCCGCGGCGCGAAGGCCGATGCGATCGCCGAGGCATAGTCCGCCTGCTGCGGGCGCGCCTCCGCACCTTCGCCCAGCAGCTCCGCCAGGCGACGGCGCGCCTCGGCCGGCTCCACCGGCTCGCTGCCGGGCGGCGGGGGCGGGGCGTAATCCTGCCACTCCGGCAGCTTCTGCCAGACATCGAGCCCGCTGCCATGGCCGCCGGCCGCCTCCAGCCCCAATGCTGCGATCACCGCCGGCCCCCAGGGCCAATTGCCCCGGGCCATGGTCCAGGCGATGCGGGAAAGCCGCGGATCGGCGCGTCGTCGCCTGAAGCTCGGCCAGCAGCCCTTCCGCCACCCGATGCAAGGTCACGACCTCGTCCTCGAGGCCGCGCGGCAGCGGCAGGCCCAGCGCCTCGGCGAGGCCGCGGGGCGTGGGCAGGCAGAAGCGGGCCGGCCGCACGAAGGCGAAGAGCTCCAGCAGATCGAAGGCGGCGAAGCGCTCGATGCCCAGGCGCTTGGCGGTCGCGGGCCCGTGGCAAAGGATCGGGCGCGGCGCGCCACGCGACGCGCCGCATCCTGGGGCGCCAGCAGCAGCACCTCGCCCGTGGTGTCGAGCCAGGCTGCACCTGCGAATCCGGCGACCAGCACGGGCGCATCGGGAAGCCGGATCGAGCCGGCGCTGGTGGTCATCTCTTTGCTCTCATGAATTGCCGTGATCCTAGCCGCTATTCACGCCCGGGACGACCATTGGTTGACGCAAGAGGCTGCGCCCCATAGGTTCCGTCGATTTTGCTTTATGGTAGTGGCATGAACGAAGAACGGAATTACGCGCTGGCGGCACGGGCCTGGCCCTTCGAGGAGGCGCGCAAGCTCGTGGCGCGCTTCAAGGACGCCCCGCCGGCCAAGGGCTATGTCCTGTTCGAGACGGGCTACGGCCCCTCCGGCCTGCCGCATATCGGCACCTTCGGCGAGGTCGTGCGCACCACCATGGTGCGCCAGGCCTTCAAGCGCCTGTCGGATCTGCCGACGCGGCTCTTCTGCTTCTCCGACGATATGGACGGGCTGCGCAAGGTTCCCGACAACATTCCCGATCCCGAGATGCTGCGCCGGCATCTCGGCCAGCCGCTGACCCGCATTCCCGATCCCTTCGGCAAGTTCGAGAGCTTCGGCCATCACAACAACGCCATGCTGCGCCGCTTCCTCGACGGCTTCGGCTTCGACTACGAGTTCGAGAGCTCGACCGACTGGTATATGAGCGGGCGCTTCGACCAGGGGCTGCTGGACGTGCTTCGCCATTACGAGGCGATCATGGAGGTCATGCTGCCGAGCCTGCGCGAGGAGCGTCAGCAGAGCTACAGCCCCTTCCTGCCCATCTCGCCCAAGACCGGCCGCGTGCTGCAGGTGCCGATCCTGGAGGTCGAAGCAGAATGCAGGCACCGATCGTCTTCCGCGACGAGGACGATACGCTGACCGAGGTGCCGGTGACCGGCGGGCATTGCAAGCTGCAATGGAAGCCCGATTGGGCCATGCGCTGGCATGCGCTCGGCGTCGATTACGAGATGTCGGGCAAGGATCTCATCACCTCGGTCGAGCTCGCCAACAAGATCTGCCGCGTCCTCGGCAGCCCGCCGCCGGAGGGCTTCAACTACGAGCTCTTCCTCGACGACAAGGGCCAGAAGATCTCCAAGTCCAAGGGCAATGGCCTCAGCGTCGACGAATGGCTGGCCTATGCCCCGCCGGAGAGCCTGGCGCTGTTCATGTATCAGAAGCCCCGCGCGGCCAAGCGGCTCTATTTCGACGTCATCCCGCGGGCGGTCGACGACTATCTGACCTTCCTCGACAAATATCCGGCGGAGACTCCCGCACAGCGGCTGGAGAATCCCGTCTGGCACATCCATGACGGCAATCCCCCCGTGGGCGGGCTGCCGCTGGGCTTCGGCATCCTGCTGAATCTGGCGAGCGTCGCCCATGCCCAGGACAAGGCGGCACTCTGGGGCTACATCAGCCGCTATGTCCCGGACGCCACCCCGGAGAACCAGCCGCTCCTCGACCGGCTGGTGGGCCATGCGCTGGCCTATTACCGCGAATTCGTGAAGCCGGCGAAGCGCTATCGCGCGCCCAGCGAGCTGGAGCGCCAGGCTTTGGCCGATCTCCGGGCCGAGCTCGCGGCACTTCCGGCCGGCGCCAAGCCCGACGAGATCCAGGACCGCGTCTATGAAGTGGGCAAGCGCCATGCCTTCCCCGAGCTCAAGGCCTGGTTCGCCGCCCTCTACGAGGTGCTGATCGGCCAGGCCACGGGCCCGCGCATGGGCTCCTTCATCGCCCTCTACGGCATCCCCGAGACCATCGCCCTCATCGACAAGGCGCTGGCCGGCGAGGATCTCAGCGCGGCGTAGCATCGCTCCGCCCTCCCTGGCGTCATCACCGCGTTCGCGCTAGGGGCTGTACTCATCTCGTTGATCGCCGCCGCTTCTTTCTTCCCCCGCCCCCTGCGGGCCGATAGGCCCGCGCTCTGAGGGGGGCGGGCCGGGGTGGGGGTGGCCGAATTCTTTGCGCTGCAGCCGATTCTTCAAAGATTCCAGTGATCCGCGGAGGCCGATCACCACAAGGCCATGGGGGCGCGCTGTTTTCAGGATTGAGATCTATGGCCACCCCCACCCCGGCCCGCCCCCCTCAAAGCGCAGGCCGATCAAGAGTGATCGGCCTGCAGGGGGCGGGGAAGAAAGGGACGGGGCAACGAGCGAGTTGATGGCCCTGGATTCCCGCTTTCGCGGGAATGACGGTGGAGAGGGTGTCGCGTCTTCAGAAACCGCCTAGGAATTCTTCCCCGCGGCCCCAGAATTCGGCCGACGACCATCCAGCTCGCGGCCCTACCCCCCGTGCGCGAACTCCCAATAGAGCTCGCGGGCGCGGCGGAAGATGGGCCCGGGCTGCAGGTCACGGTCGTCGATGCGGGTATAGGGCATCACCTTGCCGTAATTGCCGGTGGAGAAGATCTCGTCGGCCTCCAGCAGGTCGCTGTATTTCAGCGTGCGCTCATGCACGGCGATGCCGGCCTTGCGCAGCAGCCCGGCCACCCGCTGGCGCGTGATGCCATTGAGGAAACAGCCGTTATGGACGGGCGTATGGGCGGCCCCATCCTTGGCGATCCAGAGATTGGCCGAGGCGAATTCGGCGACATGGCCCAGCGGGTCCAGCATCACCCCTTCGTCGAAGCCCTTGGACTTGGCATCGGCGCTGGCCCGGCCCGCCTGGGCGTAGAGGCAGACCGCCTTGGCGTCGGTCGGCGCGGTCTCGGGCGAGGGACGGCGCCATTTGGACAGGGTGCAGGAGGCGCTTTTCTTCGGATCGGGCATGGGATAGTCGATGACCGTGATGGCGATTTTGGTGCTCGCGGGGTCCGGATCCATCCAGCCATCGGTCGACCACATGAATGGGCGGAGATAGAGGGCCATTCCCTTGGGGAATTTGGCGATCCCATCCTCGATGACCTCCCGGATCTCGCCCGCCGAGAGCGGCGAGCGCAGGCCGAGCGCCGTGGCCGAGCGGATGGCGCGCTGGCAATGCAGATCCAGATCCGGCGTCACCCCCTCGAAGGCCCGGGCGCCATCGAAGATCGAGGCGCCGAGCCAGGTGGCATGCGACCAGACGTTCATCAGCGGCGGGTCGCCCATGACCCATTTTCCATCGATAAAGTGCCAGGCGTTGATGGCGCCCATGGTTTCCTCACCCGTGTTTGGAAAGGAAGCTTAGCCCAGGGATGCGCGCGGGCCAACCGGCCTGCGAGATTCCTTTCTGCGACAGGCTCTATCGCCGCCGGCGAGGCTCAGCGCGGTGCCAGGCGGCGGTGCCAGGCGAGACCCTGGGCGCGCCAGCTTGGCAGCAGAGAGACGTCGGTCCGGTGCGTCGCAGCCCGCCGCTGGGCTGCCAGCGCCAACTCGTCGCAGGCGCGGCTCGCCGCCTTTGCCGCCGCCGTGTCGAGACGGCTCTGACCCCCGGCAAGGGCAGCCCGGCGCAAATGATCGGGCATCTCGCCGTCGAATCGGGTTTCCAGCAGGCGGTAGAGGGAATGAGGATCCATGCTTTATTGCAACATACGGACATGGGGTTGGTCAAGGAATAAGTTCCTATAAGCGAGCTTGCAACCGCTACCCCCTCACCCCGACCCTCTCCCCGTTCCGGGGCTACGGGATTTACGGATTTCGGCTTTGGGTTGCGAGGATGTATCCCTCGAGGGTAGCGGCGAGGCGCGTCCAACCATATCGCATGGTCTTTGGTCCCGGGGGCTTGTAGTAGCAATTCCACCCGCCGAGGCGGGCGGCAACCCAGGAGACGAAGGCGAGCGACTTCAGGGGATGCGGGTTCTTTTGGCGCTCGGTCTTGCCCTCGAGGCTGCGGGAGAGGATCTGAAGGGGAACCTCGAGGCTCTCGTCGATGACATCGGAGGCGGGTCGTGGGCTGCCATCTCGGGCGTCGACGAGCTGGGTCGTTCGGGTCGCGGCAATCAATGCCATGGCCGCGAGGTTGAACATTCGCTCGGGCTCGATGATCTGGCTGTCCTCGAGGGCGAGCCCATCGCTCTTGAGGGCTCGGAAGATCTGCTCGATGCGCCAGCGCAAGCGGTAGAGCTGGACGATCTCCTCGGCCTGAACGGCATCGGCCACGGGATGGGTGGTCAGGAGGCGCCAGAGAAGCGGTGTTTTCCCGGCGGGGATGTTGACCTCGCGGGCTTCGACCAGGCTGAGCTCGATGGTCTTGGGGAAGTCCTCCACGAGACCGTTGTCGGGCCGGGCAATCTGGACCCGTTTGGCCCGCAGCTCGACCATTGCGGTGCGGCCCTTGTCGCCTGGCCCACGGGGCGCTACCCGCACCTCGCTGGTGCTCAAGCAAGGAGCGTCGGTGAGAGCGTCGAACAGCTTCGTGCCATCGGCCAAGTTGCGGTTCGCAGCGGCCCGCACGATCAGATCGAGCCCCGCAGGCCTGCGGGCGAAGAGCGCATAGATGTCGCTCTCCCGGTCGGCCACCATGGTCAGCTGGGCCGCCCCCGCCAGGGTCTCAGCCGCACTCCTGCAACCGGCCAGCCAGCGCGCCGATTCCTTGGCCTCGGCGGGCCGGCTGCGCTCGTTGCCCGCCGGTGCCTCGGGGCGCGTCCAGATCGCCGCATCGACCAGACCCACCACCGCCTCGCTTTCAACATCCACCGCAATCACCGGATGGATGAAGAAGCCCGTCGTCGTCCTGTTCGCCGCCGGCCCGAACCCACGGCGCTTCTTGTCCCGGTCGGTGAAGTTGATCTCCGTCGTATCCTGCACCACCAGGATGCGCCGTCCCACACAGCGCTCCGCCGTCCGAGCCGCCAGTGTCTCGACGATCCGCTCAACCGAGACATAGGGCGAGGACAGGAAGCGGTGGACCGCCATCTCGCCCGCCCGCGTCTCCCCCAGCCGGCGGAGCACCGTCGTCCCCGTCGCCGCAATCCGCCCAAGCAGCCATTCTGCCCGCTCGTCGACCCGGATATCGCCAAATGACATTGCAAGACCCTCGGCCAAACCACACCGAAGATCTTGAATCACATTTGCTTTTCCAACGGAATCACTTCCGTGAATGCCCTAGCGTTCCGGGGGCGAGGGGGTTTTAGAATGCGAGAGAGCGAGAAGCGGCGATAAGACTTACTGGCTGACCCACAGAATCCGCGCGATCCAGCGGACCTCGCTCATCTCCAGGCTGCGGGTGGGGTGGCGGGGGTTGAGGGAGCCGAGCTCGATCTTCTGGGCGGTCTGGCGCAGGAGCTGCTTGGCCATGACCTCGCCCTTGCGCGTCTTCACCACCACGCGGTCGCCGCGGCGGATATCGGCCGCGGGCGAGACGACGATGACATCGCCGCTGCGATAGGCCGGCATCATGCTGTCGCCGGCGACCTCGAGGGCATAGGCGGCGGGATCACGCAGATCGGGGAAGTCGATATCCTCCCAGCCACGGCCCACGGGATAGCCGGCATCGTCGAAATAGCCCGCCGCACCGGCCTGGGCATAGCCGATGAGGGGGAGGCGGCGGGCGGGCCCGGCGCCGCGGCCGGACATCAGGGCGACGAACCCCGTCATGCTCTCGCCCGTCGCGGTCAGGATCTTGGCGATGCTCTCGGTGGTCGGCCAGCGCGGCTTGCCCTCGCGGGTCGCACGCTTGCTCTTGTTGAAGGAGGTGGGATCGAGCCCGGCGCGGCGCGCGAGGCCCGAGGCGCTGAGCCCGTTCTTCGCCGCCAGCCGGTCGATCGCCCGCCAGACGTCGCCATGTTTCAACATGAGGCGATGTTCCGCCGAGCCGACGGGCTTGTCATCTGGAAAAAATGCGGCCGGCGCGATAGGGTCGCGCCACCATGACCGCTCTCCTCGACCTCGCGGCGCGGCTCCTGCGCCTGCTGCCGGCGGAGACGGCCCATCGCCTCACCATCCGTAGTCTCGCCATCGCCCCCGTCGGCTGGATCGGCCGGCGGCAAAGCGAGGATCAAATTCTCGCGACAAGGGTCTTCGGTCTCGATTTCCCCAACCCCATCGGTCTTGCCGCCGGCTTCGACAAGAACGCCGAAGCCTTCGCCCATATGCCGGAGATCGGCTGCGGCTTCGCCGAGATCGGCAGCGTCACGCCCCGGCCGCAAGCGGGAAATCCGCGTCCGCGCCTCTTTCGCCTGACCCCGGACCAGGCCATCGTCAACCGGCTGGGCTTCAACAATGACGGGCTCGAGGCGGTGGCGGCCCGGCTGCGCCGGACGAAGCGACGCGGCATCTTGGGCGCCAATCTCGGCAAGAACAAAGATAGCGCCGATGCGGCCGCCGATTACGTCGCGGGGGTGAAGGCGCTTGCGCCGCTGGCCGATTATCTCGTGGTCAACGTCTCCTCGCCCAATACGCCGGGCTTGCGCGCCTTGCAGGGACGCGAGCCCTTGGCGGAGCTCCTGGCTGCGGTCCGCGCGGCGCGGCAGGGTCCGCGCCCGCCCTTGCTTCTCAAGATCGCGCCGGACCTGACGGCGGCCGACAAAGCCGATATCGCCGAGGTGGCGCTGGCGGGCGGCGTCGACGGGCTCATCGTGAGCAACACCACCATCGCCCGGCCGCCGGGCCTCGTCAGTCCCGCGGCACGGGAGACGGGGGGCTTGAGCGGCCGGCCGCTCTTCGCCCCCTCGACGGCGGTGCTGGCGGAAATCTATCGCCTGACCGGCGGCAGGCTGCCCCTGATCGGGGTGGGCGGCATCGCCAGCCCAGGGGATGCCTATGCCAAGATCCGTGCCGGCGCCTCTCTGCTGCAGCTCTATACGGGGCTCGTCTATCACGGACCGGGGCTGGTGGAGCGGATCAAGCGGGGCCTGGCGGCACGGCTCAGGGCCGACGGTTTCACCCGCCTCGCCGATGCGGTGGGCGCCGACCATGCTACGAGGACTCCATGACCGTTCCGCTGCTCCCCGGCATCGCTGCTTTGGCGGATCGCTATGACGGCTTCATCCTCGATCTCTGGGGCGTGCTGCATGACGGCCAGCACCCGCTGCCCGGCGCCGTCGATGCGCTGGAGCGGCTGCATGCCCAGGGCAAGCGCATCGTCATCCTCTCCAACGCGCCGCGCCGGGCGGCCGCCGTCATCCGGCGCATCGCCGAGATCGGCATCCGCCCGGGGCTCTACGACGCGCTGCTCTCCTCCGGCGAGGCTACCTGGAAATGGCTGGCCGGCGATGGCAAGCGTCTCGGCCCGCACCTCTATCCCATCATGGCGGCGCGCGACGACAACATGCTGGCGGGGCTTTCCGTCGAGGTGGTCCAGCGCGTCGAGGAAGCGGATTTCATTCTCAACACCGGGGTGGAGAGTGCCGCGGACAAGGTCGAGGATTTCGAGGCGGCGCTGGTCGCGGGCGTCGGCCGCGGCCTGCCCATGGTCTGCGCCAACCCCGATCTCATGGTGATCCATGCGGGGAAGGCGGAGATCTGCGCCGGCGCGGTGGCGCAGCGCTACGAGCAGCTGGGCGGCAAGGTGCATTATTTCGGCAAGCCCCATCCGCCGATCTATGATTCCTGCTTCGAGCTTCTCGCCACCGCCGACCGCCGGCGCATCCTGGGGGTGGGCGATTCCCTGCGCACCGATATCGCCGGCGCCGAGGGGGCGGGTATCGACAGCCTGCTGGTTCTGAACGGCATCCACCAGGAGGAACTCGCGGATGGCGATCTCGAGAGCATCGTCCGGCGTGCCGGCGTCCGCCCCACCGCCGCGGTGCCGAGCTTTCGCTGGTAGAGCGTTATCCCGTAGGATCGGACGCGGCGGGGGCTAACCGCCGCGGAAATTCATGGCGAAGAACCATGGCCAAGGCGCAAGAGCGGACGTGGACCTGGCATGTCGATCGGCCCGCCGAGGCCATGTGGTCGGTGCTGGCCGATACGGCCCGGCTGAACGAGGCCTCCAAGCTGCCGCGCCATGAGATCGAGGAGATCCCGCAGCCCGACGGCTCCGTGCTTTTCCTCGGCCGGGCCAAAATCGGCCCTCTCGCTTTGGCGTGGCGGGAGAAGCCGGTCAATTGGGTCTTCGGCCAGTGGTTCGAGCATTGCCGCTATTTCACCCGCGGGCCCCTCAGCCTTCTCTGCGCCCGCCTCAGGGTATCGCCGGAAGGCGAGGGCAGCCGCGTCGACTATGCGGTGGAAGCGGCGCCCGCCAACTGGCTGGGGCGCCTCATGCTGGCGACGGGCTTCTTCGCCGGCGCCCAGCGGAGCTACGCGAAGATGGTGCGCGATGCGGCGGCCTTCCTCGGCGGCGAGCGCGAGACGCCGTTCGAATTCGAGGCCCCGGCCGCGGGGCCCGAAGTCCTCGGCCGCGTCGATCGCCTGGTGGCGGAGATCGAGGCCACGCCCCATGGCCATGGGGTGGCGGGCCGCCTGGCCGATCTGGTGCTGAAGGGGCAGGAGGTCGATCTCTGGCATATCCGCCCTTTGGCCCTGGCGCGGCAGTGGCATACGGGGCCGGTGGCGGCCATCGAGGCCTGCCTGCAGGCGGTGAAGGCGGGGCTTCTGGAAATGCGCTGGGATCTGCTCTGCCCGCGCTGCCGTGTCTCCAAATCCTGGGTCGGCACCTTGGACCGGCTGCCCAAGGGCGCCCATTGCCCCTCCTGCAACATCGATTACGACGCGGATTTCTCGAAAAACGTCGAGGCGGGCTTCCGCCCGTCGCCGGCGTTGCGCAAGCTGGAGAGCGGCGAATATTGCCTCTTCGGCCCCATGTCGACGCCGCATATCAAGCTGCAGATCCAGCTCGAGCCGGGCGAGGCGCGCAGCGTCCCGGCCGTGCTGACGCCGGGGCCCTATCGGCTGCGCACCTTGGAGCCGGGACCCGAATGCGCCATCGAATACGCCGGCGGCGGCTTTCCCCAGCTAGTGGTGAGCGCCGATGCGGTGACGGCGGGCCCTCTTGGCGCGCCGGGCGAGATCGCGCTGGCCAACCGCAGCGACCGGCCGCGGGTCGCCATCGTCGAGGATCGCAGCTGGCTGGGCGATTGCCTCACCGCCGACCGGCTGACGGCACTCCAGGCCTTCCGCGATCTCTTCAGCGGCGATGTGCTGCGGCCAGGCGATGAGGTCGCCGTCGCCCAGGTGACCCTGATGTTCACCGATCTCAAGGGCTCGACGGCGCTCTACGAGCGCATCGGCGATGCCGCCGCCTATCATCTGGTGCGCGACCATTTCGCCTTTCTCGCCGCCGAGGTGCGCGAGAACGAGGGCGCCATCGTCAAGACCATCGGCGATGCGGTCATGGCGGCCTTCGCCGAGCCCGTCGCCGCGGTGAAGGCGGCGCTGGCCATCCAGGATCATGTCGCCCAATTCAACGCCGAGCATGGCGGGGAAGCGGGCCGCGGCGACATCATGATCAAGCTGGGGCTGCACAAGGGCCCCTGCATCGTCGTCACCCTCAACGAGCGCCTGGATTACTTCGGTGGCGCGGTGAACATGGCCGCGCGTCTTCAGGGCCGCAGCGAGGGGGGCGATATCGTGCTCTCGGCGGCCCTGCTGGCCGAGCCGGAGGTGAAGGCGCTGCTGGCCTCTCATCGCTTGAGCGAGGAGAGTGCTTCCATCAAGGGCTTCGCCCAGCCGGTGCCCTATTACCGGATCCCCGCCGCAAACTGAGCCGGTCAGCGATCCGGTTCGCGCTCAAGCTACTTCGCCCGAGACTCCGCGAGCAGCTCGAGGGCGTAGAGGATCAAGGCCACGGCTGCGAAGGCAAGGCCGATCCAGCTCAGGCGGGCCCACCCGCCGCCGACATAGGACCAGCTCGCCAGGGCCGATCCCAGCGCGCCGCCGGCGAAGAAGATCGACATGAAGACGCCGTTGAGCCGCGAGCGCGCCGCCGCGTCGATGCCGTAGATGGCCCGCTGGCTCAGCACCATATTGGCGGAGACGCCGAGGTCGAGGAGGATCGCCGCCGCCACCAGGAGCGGCATGGAACCGCTCCCCGCGATATGGGCGAGGATGAAGGAGGCAGCGACGATCAGCATGTTGATCGCCATCGCCGGCCGCGTCCAGCCTCGATCGGCGAAGCGTCCGGCGACCGGGGCGATGACAGCGCCCGCGGCACCTGCGAGCGCGAAAAAGGCGATGCCGCGCTGGGTGAGGCCGAAGGCAGGGCCGGCGAGGAGCAAAGGCACGCCGGTCCAGAACAGGCTGAAGGCGCCGAACAAGGCGGCATGGCAGACGGCGCGCCGGCGCAGCAGGGGACTGCTGGCGAAGAGCACCCAGAGGGAGTGCAGCAAGCCGAGATAGCTGCTGTCGTGGGTGGGATTGCGCCGCGGCAGGATGCGGCGGAGCGCCAGGGCGAGGATCAGCATGACGCCGGCCGACAATCCGAAGACCGGCCGCCATCCCGCGCCATGCGCGATCAGACTCGACAGCGGGCGGGCAAGAAGAATGCCCAGTAGCAATCCGCTCATGACATTGCCGACGACGCGCCCGCGGTTCGCATCCGATGCCAGGTGAGCCGCCAGGGGCACCAGGATCTGGGCGACGACGGAGGTCACTCCGATGGCAAGACAGGCGGCCAAGAAGATCGGCGCGGTCGGCGCGAGAGACGCCGCCGCCAGCGCGACAGCGGTCAGGCACAGGATGGTGCAGATGAGGCGCCGGCTCTCAAGGAGGTCGCCCAGCGGCACGACCAGGGCGAGCCCGAAGACATAGCCGATCTGGATCAGCGTCACGATCAGGCCGGTCGCCTCCAGCGGCAGGCCGAGGCTGGGGCCGATCAGGCCGATGAGCGGCTGGGCATAATAGAGATTGGCGGCGATGAGTCCGCAGGCGGCGGCCAGCGCGACCGTCAGCGGTGCCGTTATCGTTTGAGGCAGGACGAGACCTCCAGGCGTGGCTGCGCAGTCTCGTCGCCGGGCGAAGGGCTAGAGATTCGCCTTCAGGAATTCCAGGGTCCGGCTCCAGGCCAGCGCCGCATCCGCCTTGTCGTAATGCTGACCGGTGGGATTGGCGAAAGCGTGATCGGCGTCGTACCAGTGGATCTCGTGCTTCTTGCCGAGCTTCTTCAGATTGGCGGCGAAGGGATCGACCATGGGGTGGTTGATCCAGCCGTCCTTCTCCGCGAACTGGCCGAGCACCGGCCCTTTCAGCTTGGCGAGCTCCTCGGCTGACGAACCGACGTTGCCGTAGTAGATCACGGTGGCATCCACCGGCGTGGCGATCGAGGCGGCGAGGGAGAAGCCGCCCCCCATGCACCAGCCCAGGGTCGCGACCTTGCCGTTGCCGTCGGGAGACTTGCGCAGCCAGTCGACCCAGGCGGTCAGGGTCTCGCGCGCCTTGGCCTGGTCGACGGCCTCCATCAGCGCGCCGGCCTTGCCGGCATCGGTCGTGACGACTCCGTCATAGAGATCGCAGGCGAGCGCGAGATAACCCTGGTTGGCGAGTTCGGCCGCCACGGCCTTGATCTGGTCGTTGAGGCCCCACCATTCGTGGATCAGCAGGACGGCCGGCGCCTTGCGGCCGGGCTTGGCCAGCGCACCCTTCACCTTGCGTCCGGAGAGGGTGGAGATGGTGACGGTCTCGAGCCCGGCGGCCTCGGCGGCGGTGAGCTTGGGATCGGCGAGCACGGCGGCAAGCGGCCGGGCAAGTTCGATTGCGCGGCGTTCCACGTCCATCATGGCGGTCTCCGGGTCTGCTGTTGGGCGGAAAGACTGGTGGGCGGAAAAACTGGGGGTCGAGATTGTCGAGACCCCAATTGTGGCGCCCACCGGCCCCGGCTTCAACCGCGATGGCCTTCACCAATTGGTGAGAGCGGCCTTAAGCCGCAGGGACCAGGTGGAGCCGCGACGAGATGGAAGGCGGCCCTCAGGCCGGAAGACTAAGTGGAAAGGCGGCCCTCAGGCCGCCTTGGCGCTCGCCTTGTCCAGGGCCTTCTCGATGCGCTTCCTCAGCCGGCGTGCTTCGACCGGAAGCTTGGCGCTGGAAATCGACAGCAGATAGGCGTCGAGCCCGCCATTGTGCTCGATGCTGCGGATGGCATTGACCGTCAGTCGCACGCTGATCAGATGACCGAGCGCGTCGGACAGCAGCGTCGTCTTCTGCAGATTCGGCAGGAAACGGCGCTTGGTCTTGTTATTGGCGTGGCTCACGTTGTGGCCGTACAGCACGCCTTTGCCGGTGATGGCGCAGCGTCGAGCCATGACCTGAGTTCCTCTTTGCTGGAATGACGATAAACGGCAGGGCCGGCGCCCGAAGGCGATGGCTCACCGAAGCCGGCGGTTTGTAAGGCAATGGGCGGTATGCGTCAAGGGCGGCGTCAAGGGCCGGGGGGCCGATTCCCCAGGAATTCCGCCAGGAGCAGGCGGGCCGCCGCCCCCGGGGCCAGCCGGCCGGCCGCGACCTCCGCCTCCAGGGCCGGGAGCCGGTCGCGGAGCCGGGGATGGCCGGCCAAGAGGGCCAGGAGGCTGTCGGAGAGCTCGGCCCGGAGCCAGGCCTTGGCCTGCCCGGCCCGGCGGCCGGCGATGGCCGAATCCCCCAGAGTCGTGCGGAAGCGCTCGATGGTTGCCCAGGCCTCGGGAATCCCCAGGCCTTCCAGGGCCGAGCAGATCTGGACCTCGGGCGTCCAGCCGGGGGAGGCGGGATGGAGCAGGCGGAGGGCGTGCTGGTAGTCGGCCGCGGTGCGCGAGGCCAGTTCCTTCAGGGCGCCGTCCGCCTTGTTGACCAGGATCAGATCGGCCAGCTCGACGATGCCCCGCTTGATGCCCTGGAGGTCATCGCCGCTGCCCGGCAGGAGCATCAGGAGGAACATGTCGGTCATATCGGCGACGGCGGTCTCGGACTGGCCGACCCCCACCGTCTCCACCAGCACCACATCGTAGCCCGCGGCCTCGACCACCAGCATGGCTTCCCGGGTCCGCCGCGCCACCCCGCCCAGGGTCCCGCCGGCGGGCGAGGGGCGGATGAAGGCCTTCGCCTCGCCGGCCAGCCGGGTCATCCGGGTCTTGTCCCCCAGGATCGAGCCGCCGCCCAGCCGCGAGGAGGGATCGACCGCCAGCACCGCCAGGCGATGGCCCTGCGCCAGGACATGCAGGCCGAAGCTCTCGATGAAGGTCGATTTGCCGACTCCCGGCGCCCCGGAGATGCCGATGCGGATCGAGCGGCCGGTGCGGGGCAGCAGGATCTCCAGCAGCCGGTCGGCGAGGGGGCGATGGTCGGGCCGGCTCGATTCCACCAGCGTGATGGCCTGGGCCAGGGCCCGGCGGTCGCCCCGGCTCAGCGCCTCGGCCAGCGCGGCGATATCGGGGAGTCCGGGATCGGTGGGAAGCTTGGCCTCGCTCACGACACCGCTGCCAGCTGCTGGGCCTCGCTTTCCACCGCCGCTTCCTGCTGGCGCGCCCACATGGCCGCGTAGCGCCCGCCCCGGGCCAGGAGCTCGCCATGCCGGCCGCGCTCCACGGCACGCCCGTCCTCGAGCACCAGGATCTCGTCGGCATCGATGACGGTGGAGAGGCGATGGGCGATCACCAAAGTGGTGTGATCCTGGGAGACCTCGCTGAGGCTGGTCTGGATCTCCCGCTCGGTATGGCTGTCGAGGGCCGAGGTCGCCTCGTCGAAGAGCATGATGGCGGGGCGCTTCAATATGGCGCGCGCGATGGCGACCCGCTGCTTCTCGCCGCCGGAGAGCTTCAGCCCGCGCTCGCCGACCCGGGTCGCGAAGCCGTCGGGCAGCCGGCTGACGAGATCGCTGAGACGCGCCATGCGGGCCGCCTCCTGCACCTCGCCGTCATTGGCGCTGGGCCGGCCATAGGCGATGTTGTAGGCGAGGGTGTCGTTGAACAGCACCGTGTCCTGCGGCACCACGCCGATCGCGGCGCGCAGCGACCCCTGGGTCACCTCGGCGATGTTCTGACCGTCGATCAGGATCTCCCCACTGGTCGTATCGTAGAAGCGGAAGAGCAGCCGCGAGACGGTGGATTTCCCCGCCCCGCTCGGCCCCACGATGGCGATCGTCTTGCCCGGCTCCACGATGAAGCTCAAATCCTTGAGGATCGGCCGGCGCGGATCATAGCCGAAGGCGACATGCCGGAATTCGATCCGCCCGCCGGTCACCAGAAGATCGGGCGCGCCCGGACGATCGGCGACCTCGATATCGACGCCCAGCAGATCGACCATGGCTTCCATGTCGATCAGGGATTGGCGGATCTCGCGATAGACGGTGCCGAGGAAATTGAGGGGCAGGTAGAGCTGGATCAGATAGGCGTTCACCATCACGAAATCGCCCACCGTCGCCTGATGCGCCACGACCGAGAGCGCCGACATGGTCATGAGCACCGTGACGCCGAGGGCGATGATGACGTTCTGGCCGATGTTGAGCCAGGAAAGGCTGATGCGGGTCTTGACCGCCGCCGTCTCGTAGCGCTGCAGCGCAAGGTCGTAGCGCCGTGCCTCATGCGCCTCATTGCCGAAATATTTGACCGTCTCGTAGTTGAGGAGGCTGTCGATGGCCTTGGTATTGGCCTCCTGATCCGCCTCATTCATCTGCCGTCGATGGGTGATGCGCCATTCGGTGAGCGCCAGGGTGAACCAGACATAGCCCGCGATGGTGACGAAGGTGACGGCGGCATAGCGCCAATCAAAACGCCACCAGAGGTAACCGCAGACCATTGAGATCTCGAGCAGGGTCGGCAGGACGTTGAACAGCAGAAAGGTGAGCAGGAACTCGATGCCCTTCGCGCCGCGCTCGACGACACGGGAGAGCCCGCCCGTCTGCCGGTCGAGATGGAAGCGGAGGCTCAGGGCATGGAGATGGCGGAAGGTGTCGAGGGCGACCTTGCGGATCGCGCGCTGGGCGACCCGGGCGAAGATGCCGTCGCGCAGCTCGCTGAAGACCTGGGTCGTGACCCGGACCAGGCCATAGGCCAGCAGCAGGCCCAGCGGCAAGGCGATCGCCACCGCCACCTTGGGCGAGAGCACATCCACCAGCTGCTTGAACAGCATCGGAACCAGGAAATTGGCGACCTTGGCCAGGATCAGGCAGAGCACCGCCGCCACCACCCGGACGCGCATCGTCGGCGCCCCCTTGGGCCAGAGCAGCGGCAGGACGGTTCTGAAGGCGGCCCATTGGCCGTTCTTCCGGCGGTTGGGCTGGGATGTGGAGGTCATGGCCTCAACCTAAGGACCCGGCTGGAAAAGGCAAGGCGGAGAAGTACAAGTAAGTGGAACCACAGAGGCACAGAGGCACAGAGAAAAGAGAGAGAAAGGGCCGCGAAGCGGCCAGCGCATTTGAAAATGAGCGCGAAGGACGGGCAGTGTCACCGGCCCCTCTGTGCCTCTGTGTCTCTGTGGTTAATCTTGCTTCTTGCGGCTTATCTTACTGCGCCGCGACCTTGCCCAGATTGCGCTGGATTAGCAGATAGAGCTTGCCGATATCGGCGGTGAGGAAGGCGGTGGTGAGGACATTGTCGGGGTCGGCCTTGTTGGCGCTTTCGATGAGCTCCTCGAACTTGCCGGTGAAGCGCAGCACGAGATCGCGCAGCTTCAGATCCTTCTGATAGCGCTCGCTGAGCGCCGGCAGCAGATAGGCATCCTTCTTGTTCAGCAGAAGGCGCACGAAGGCCGAGCGGTCGCCCGAGCGATAGCGCTTCCACACCTCCGCCGGGATCTCGGAATCGAGCAGGCCGGTGATGTCGATGGAGAGGGTGCCGAGCTCGGCGACGATGCTGGCGGCAAGCGCGAGGAAGCTCTCGTTGCGCGCCCGCGCCCTTGCATCGCCCAGGGCCTCGACCTCCGCCTTGGCGGCCAGGGTGGCACGGTTCAGCGTCTCGCTCTGGGTCTTCAGCAGCTGGCCGAGATCGGCGGCACGATCGAGGGCTTCGCCCAGCACCTTGCTCATGCGCCCGGCCTGCTCCTCGACGCGGGCGTCGAGCCCGCCGACATTACGGATCGCCTCATCGGCGGCACCGACCATGATCTTCGACTTGGCCTCGATCTCCCCGCCGAGGCCAGCGATCTCCCCGCGCAGGGTCTGGGCGGTTTCGAGCAGGCGGCGGACCTGGGCCTCGACCTCCTCGCTCAGCCGCATGACATCGGCGCGCGCGTCGCCGGCCTTGCCCTCGGCGAGTGCGGCGGCGGCATTGAGGTCGGCGATGGGCTTTACCAGCATGTCATGCACATTCTGGGCGAGCTCGCCGCTGCGCTCGGCCAGCGCGATGAGCTCGGCCATCTGGCCGCTGATGATGGTCCGCGCCGCCGTCGCCCGGGTCGTCGCCTCCTCGGCGGCGGCGATCAGCATCTGGCCCTCGTCGCGGAAGGCGAAGGAGGCCTCCTGGCTTCGGCGCTCGACCTCGCCCGCGGCATTGGCGAGCTCGCGGGAGAGCTCCGACACCGAATCGCGCAGCGCCTCGACCCTGGTGTCGTTCTGGTCGATCTTGCGTCCGATTTCGTCTGTGCGGTCGCGGAAGATCTCCGCCAGCTCATGTTCCTTCGTCAGCGTGCCGGCGATGAGAACACGCAAGCCTTCGACATCGGCCCGGAGCGCCTCGGCGGAGGCGGCCATGCGCTGGCGCTCGCGCTCGGAGGTCGCGGCCAGATCCGCGCTGCCGCGGCGATAAGCCTCGCTCACCGCCTCGATGATGAGACCCGCCTCCGCCTTCATCACCTCCGAGATCTGGACGATCCGCCCGCGTTCGCGCTCGGTCGCCTCCTGCAGCTCGATGCCGTGCTGGTGATAGGCCTCGGCGACGCTGGCGAGCATGGCGGCGGCCTCTTCGCGCATCACGGCGCCGGTATTGTCGATCCGCTCGCGCTCGCGGTCGCTCGCCGCGGCGAAGTCCACCTCGCGGCGGCGATAGGCTTCGGCGACGGCGGCCAGGATGCTCTCGGCCTCGACCCGCAAGGCCTGTCCCGCGGTCTCGATCCGGGCGCGCTCGCGCTCCACCGTCTCGCCGATCTCCTGGGCGCGCAGATGATAGGCCTCGGCCACCGTGGTCGCCTGAGCCGTTGCCGCATCGATGTCGCCGCTGAGTCCGGTGAGCCGCGTGCTCGCCTCGCCCAGCAGCCCCGTCAGGCTGGCCGTCGCCTGGTTGGTCGCCTCGGCGATCCGCCGGGCCTCCTCCTCCAGCCGGGTGGAGACCTCCGCCACCTCGCTGCTGGCCTTGCCGCTTGCCACCGTCAGGATCTCGCTGGCGCCGCTGAGGGCCGTGATCATGGTCGCTGCGTCGCCGGCGATGCGCTCGGCGACGGCTTCGGCCTCGCTGGACTGGCCCTTCAGGGAATCGCGCAGCCATTCGGAGGTGCGGCCCGCATCCGAGGCGGCGCGGGAGAGCTGGGTCAGCTGGGTCTGCATCTGCCCCTGCAGCTTCTGGCCCTGCTCCACCAGCCCTTCGAACAGCCGGTTGGCCGCCGCCGCCTTTTCGGCGAGCTCGGCCTCGACGTGCTGCATCATCTCCGCGGCGGCAGCGGTCATGCTCTCCATCTGCTGGCGCAGCAGGCGCGTGGCCTGGTTGCTCTGGTCCTCGAGCTGGCCGCGCTGCTGGGCGAGGCCCTGCTTGGCCAGCTCGACCTCCTGCGTCACCTTGGCGGCGGCCGCGACGATTCCCTGGCTCTGGCTCTCGAGCAGGCTGGCTGCCTTGGCGAGCTGGCCGTCGGCGGCGGCGGTCGCCGCTTCCACCAGCTCGACTCGCTTCCGGAGCGCCTCGGCGAGGCCGGCGGTCTTCGCATCGCTCTCGCCCAAGGGATCGCGCAGGCGATGCAGCTCCGTCTCGAGCGATGCCATATGGGCCGCGAGCTGGCGATCGCGCTTCAGGAAGGTGAGGAAGACCCAGAGGAAGGCCAGCACACCGGCATAGCCCGCGAGAAGCCCGCCCTGCTCACCGGGGGTGAGCTGGGCGAGGACGCCCCAGCCGATCCTCAAGGCGATATAGCCGGCGACGAGGATCGTCCAGATCAGCGTCAGGAGCAGGCCGAGCGTGAGGAAGAAACGCTTGCGGTCGATCAGCGCCATGGCGGGGTGGGTCAAGCGGCGAGGCGCCGGCCGCGGATCAGGCCGAGGATCTCGGCCGCCGCCTGCGGGATATTGGTGCCGGGGCCATAGATGGCCGCCACGCCGGCCTTCTTCAGAAACTCATGGTCGCGGGGCGGAATCACCCCGCCGCAGACCACCAGCACGTCGCGGGCGCCGGCAGCGTGGAGCGCCTCGATGAGCTGGGGCACCAGGGTCTTATGCCCGGCCGCCTGGGTCGAGACGCCGATCACATGCACGTCGTTCTCGATCGCCTGGCGCGCGGCCTCCTCAGGCGTCTGGAACAGCGGCCCGATATCGACGTCGAAGCCGATATCGGCGAAGGCCGTGGCGATCACCTTGGCGCCGCGGTCATGGCCGTCTTGCCCCAGCTTCACCACCAGCAGGCGGGGCCGCCGGCCGCGTTCCTCGGCGAAGCGGGTGACATCCTGCTGGACGCGCCCGAACTCCGGATCGCCGGCGGCCGCACTGCCATAGACGCCGGCAATGGCCCGGGTGGTTGCCTGATAGCGGGTGAAGACGCTCTCCAGCGCCGAGGAGACTTCGCCGACCGTCGCCCGCGCCCGCATGGCCTCGATCGAGCGTGCCAGGAGATTGGCCGCGGCGGCACCCGTCTCGTCGCGCGCGGCGGCCTGCAGCGCGTTCAGCGCCGCCTCGACCTTGGCGTGATCGCGCGAGGATCTGACCTGCGCCAGCCGGGCGATCTGGGTCGCCCGCACCTTGGAGTTGTCGATGTCGAGAAGCTCGACCTCGTCCTGCTCGGCCGTGCGGTATTTGTTGACGCCGACGATCGCATCCTCGCCCTGGTCGATGCGGGCCTGGCGCCGGGCCGCGGCCGCCTCGATCTTGAGCTTGGGCATGCCGGCCTCGACAGCGCGTGTCATGCCGCCGAGCGCTTCGACCTCGGCGATCAGCTTCCGGGATTCCTCGACCAGCGAGCCGGTCAGGGATTCGAGGTAATAGCTGCCGGCGAGCGGATCGACGGTATGGGTGATGCCCGTCTCCTCCTGCAGGATCAGCTGTGTATTGCGGGCGATCGCCGCGGAAAAGGGCGTGGGCAAGGCCAGGGCCTCGTCGAAGGCATTGGTGTGCAGCGACTGGGTCCCGCCCAGCACCGCGGCCAGCGCCTCGATGGTGGTGCGGATGATGTTGTTGTAGGGCGAATGCTCCGTCAGGCTGACGCCGGAGGTCTGACAATGCGTGCGCAGGGCCAGCGATGCCGGATCCTTCGGGCCGAAGGGCTGGATCAGCTCGGCCCAGAGCAGGCGCGCGGCGCGCAGCTTGGCGATCTCCATGAAGAAGTTCATGCCGATGCCGAAGAAGAAAGAGAGCCGCGGCGCGAAGGCATCGATGGCGAGGCCCCGCGACAGGGCCGCGCGGACATATTCCAGCCCATCGGCCAAGGTGAAGGCGAGCTCCTGAACGGCCGTCGCACCTGCCTCCAGCATGTGATAGCCGGAGATGGAAACCGAATTGAACTTCGGCATCTCCGCCGCCGAATAGGCGATGATATCGGCGACGATCCGCATCGAGGGGCCGGGCGGATAGATATAGGTATTGCGGACCATGAACTCCTTCAGGATGTCGTTCTGGATGGTCCCGGAGATCTGCTTGGCCGGCACCCCCTGCTCCTCGGCGGCGACGATGAAGGCCGCCAGCACCGGCAGCACGGCGCCGTTCATGGTCATGGAGACGCTCATCTTGTCGAGCGGAATGCCCGCGAACAGGATCTTCATATCCTCGACGCTGTCGATGGCGACTCCCGCCTTGCCGACATCGCCCACCACGCGGGGATGATCGGAATCATAGCCGCGGTGGGTGGCGAGATCGAAGGCGACCGAGAGTCCCATCTGCCCCGCCGCAAGATTGTCGCGGAAGAAGGCGTTGGATTCCTCGGCGGTGGAGAAGCCGGCATATTGGCGGATGGTCCAGGGGCGAAAGCTGTACATGGTCGCCCGGGGCCCGCGCAGATAGGGCGGGAAGCCCGGCAGGCTGTCGAGATGGCCGAGCTTCTCCAGATCGGCGGCCGTATAAAGCGGCTTCACGGTGATGCCCTCGGGCGTCTGCCAGTCGAGGCCCGACACCGGCTTGCCCGCGAGTTCGCGCTCCGCCCGGGCCGCCCAATCGGCGAGGGTTTTCCTGTCGGCGTCGCTCACCATCCCATTGCGTCTCCGGCCGAATCTCTTCTGGGGGACGGGGCGAGTATAGCCGCGGCCTTCCCCAGGCGTCTATGCAAGGCCGCCACCCCGCCCCAATACCTCCCGGCAAGGGCCTGAACTCCCTGACTAATCTCAGGCGACCGGGGCGCCGCGGGCAACCAACCGGCGTCGACCTGCGTTATCGGGTGTGGTATCGGCAATCCGCCGGTCCGTCCGCACCGGCTTTCCCAAAATTGCGCCACAATTCACCCGAACAGTGCTGAATGACTCTCCGGCTCCGTCGCCTCGCCGCATTTCTCCTCCTCCTCCCGCTCCTTCTGCTCGCTCTGCCGGCCTCGGTCGCGCGCGCGGCCGGGGAGGCGCCGACGGACTGCGCCGGCGCGGCGCGCCCCGGCTGGTCTCCGGCGGAGAGCTGGGTCTGGCGGCAGATCTGCGCCGGGGCCGTGGCGGAGCTCGACAAGGGCACGGGCGAGGCGGATGCGTCGCGAAAGCTCTCGCCGACCTTCATCACGGCGCTGTTCTTCGATCCGCAGCTCAAGGTGCTGATTCCCCATAGCGGGGTCCATATCGCCGGCGGCGAGATCGACTTCCCTCTCAATCTGGCCAATGCCGCGCCGGGCTATGAGCTCTCGTTGGAGCGCATGCGCTTCGCAGGCGATGTCGATTTGCATGGCCTCTCCACCGCCGAGAACATCTCCTTCGCCAATTCGCGCTTCCTGGGCTCCCTCGATCTGGATGGCGGCAGCTTCGCCGGGAATCTCAACCTCGCGGGCGCCATCGTCGCCGGCCAGCTCCATCTGCTGCGCACGACCATCGGCGGCTCGGCGGAGTTCGACGGGATCGCCGTGGGCAAGGGCTTCAACCTGGAGCGCATCGCGATCGCCCATAATCTTCAACTGCGCCATGCCGTCTTGCCCGGCATCAGTCTTCTCGGCGCCTCGATCAAGGCCGATATCCTGCTCCAGGACAGCGCCATCTCCGGCTGGGCCTGGCTGGAGAATCTAGAGGTCGGCAGCGACCTGTTCATGGAGCGCACCAGCCTGGCGCGCACCGATCTGCAAGGGGCGGCCATCGGCGGCAATCTCAAGATGACCGGCTCCCGCTTCACGGGGCCCCTGGACATGCGCGGCACCAAGGTCGCCCAGGACCTGCTCATGGATGCGGGCGGCTACCAGGATATCGCCATCCCCGACGGCGATGTCGGCTACAATCTGCGCCTCGACGGCTCCCATGTCGCGGGCGCGCTCACCATGCCCGCGGCCCATATCGGCCATGTCCTCTCCCTGGGCAAGAAGGGCCGCTTCGACGGGCCAGTGAACCTCGCCTATGTCAAGGTCGACGGTGGGGTGCTGCTCACCGGCTCCACTTTCGCCAAGGGGGTGGATCTCGACGGGGCGGTGATCGGCGAGGGGCTCTCGGTGACCGAGGGCGCGCGCATCTTCGGCCTCCTCAGCATGACCTTTGCCAAGGTGGGCAGCAATGTCGACCTGACCGGTGGCAGCTTCGATTCCGTCGACCTCACCGGCACCACCATCGGCGCCGAGATCCGCCTGGCGAGCAAGGGCTATGCCGCCATCGACTGGAGTCCCGCCGCGAAGCTCGTTCTCCGCAATGTCAGCGCCAAGGCCTTGCAGGATCTGCCCAATGCCTGGCCCACCCTCCTCGATCTCGAGGGCTTTACCTATGAGCGCCTCGGCGGCTATCGCGAGACCGAGAACAACGATGTCGCGGCGCGGGAATCAAAAGCCTTCATCGATTGGCTCGCCAAGGAGAAGCAATATTCGCCCCAGCCCTATCGCACCTTGGCCGATGTGCTGCGCAATGCGGGCTTCCCCGACAAAGCCAAGGAGATCCTCTATGCCGGCTTTCTCCGGGAATGGCACGAGTTCCTCGGGGCTGACCTGGTTCTGGCTGGGCATGCGCTGGGCCATCATCGGCTTCGGCATCTATCCCGAGCGTTCGGCCATCTGGATCCTGGCTCTGGTGACGCTGGGGGCCATCATCTTCAGCTTCGAGCCGCAGGTGCGCATGCGCGCCATGGGTCCGGTCGATCGCCTGATCTACAGCCTCGATGCCCTGCTGCCCTTCGTCACCCTGCGGGCCGAGCACAACAGCTTCGATCTCCAGGCCTGGCCCAAATACTATCTCTATTTCCACAAGGTCATGGGCTATGTGCTGATCGCCTTCCTGCTCTCGGCGATAACCTCGCTGGGGTGATGATCGTGCCGAAGTAGGCCGGATCCTCGGAGCTGTTGGTGTCTTGCCGGAGCGAGGTGAATCGCGAACGTCGGGCAACTCAACGACCTCTACTTGAGTTCTGCTCTGGACGAACGGTTAAAAATTGGTTATCGAGACGCTGAGCTGAGTATCGGAGAGTCCTCGTGCCGTGCGCGCGTGAGCGGGCGGCCGGCATCGGCTCGATCCCGGGCAACGACCCAGGCTTCGCAATCCCGAAATCAGTGACCACAAGTCTGCCGGCGGGCGACGGGCCCGCCGAAGTCATTTACATGAAGGAACAGGATACATGTCTGCCCGAGTGTTTTCTTATACGAGCGTCGCTCTGCTGATCGCGATCTCGTCGTCAGTGCCCATGGCCGCCCAGGCGGCGAACTCGCGGGATTTCCTGCTGGTCAACAACGCCGACGTCGACGTCGTGAACCTCTGGTCGAGCGCGCATAACGTCAAGACCTGGGAGGAGGCCTTCGCGAATGTGAACGTGCCCGCGACCTCCCAGCAGGAGATGAGCTTCGCGGAGCCGGGCGACTATGTCGACGGCACCTGCCTGATGGACATGAAGGTCGAGTTCAGCGACGGCAGCACCGGCGAGTGGGACAATGTCGACCTCTGCCGGATCACGAAGTTCACGGTGTTCCGTGACGGTGACGGCTCCATCCAGGGCGCCGTCGAGGTCGCCCAATAGACTGTCTATCGTCGGGCGCAACGCCCGGCTGTTGGTCGATGAGGGGCGTCTTCCGGCGGAACCGGAAGACGCCCTTCTCTTTCGCGGCATCCCGCTCTTTACCTCTCCTTCGCCGATTTGCCCCACTTTACAAGCGGGCCGGCGCGGTCAATTCTATTGTCGTACAAAAGGCGGCCCCGATGCTGGGCGCCGTGAACCGTGGTCGAGCGCCTTCGGCCGATAAAATGGGAGGAGACCCTTCGATGAGCGACGAATTCGATACTCGTGGTTCGAGCCGGCGCGACTTCTTCAAGGTTGCGGCGGCATCGGCGAGCGCGGCGGCGCTCATGGCCGGCATGGGCGTCAGCCCGGCGCTGGCGGCCGACATGGCCAAGGAGACGACCCGGCCCGACAAGCCCCTGAAGGCGGCCTTCTCCAATGCCGGGTTGCAGGCGACCTGGTGCGCCCAGGGCAAGCGGGCGGCGGAATATTGGGGCAAGCTCTTCAACGTCGATGTCACCTGGTTCGACGGCGAGCTGTCGGCGCCGAAGCAGCGCGCCGCGATCGACGACATGGCCCAGCAGAAATGGGATTTCGTGGCGATCCAGGCCTTCGGCATCGGCACGCTGACCGCCCCGGTCAACAAGATGATCGATGCCGGCATCCCCGTCATCGACATGGACACCCTGATCGCGCCGCTGGACAGCATCAACGTCCATAGCCTCCTCGCCCCGGACAACGAGTTCATGGGGGCATCGGTGACCCAGGCCCTCGTCACGGCCATGGGCGGCAAGGGCAATATCGTGATGACCCAGGGGGCGCTGGGCCATACCGGCGCGCAAGGCCGGGCACGGGGATTCGAATCCGTGGTCAAGCAGTACCCGAACGTCCATGTGCTCGACACCCAGCCGGCGGATTGGGACGTCTCGAAAGTGGCGCGCATCTGGGAGACCCTGCTGACCAAATATCCCGATATCAACGCCGCCTTCTTCCACAATGACGACATGGCGCTTGCCGCCTATCAGGTGATGAAGCGCCAGAACCGCACCAACATCCTGATCGGCGGCGTCGATGCCATGCCGCCGGCGCTGGACGCGGTGCTGGACGGGCGCATGCATGCCACGGTCCGCAACCCCTCCTGCCGCATCCATGGCGGGGCCATCATCGCCGGCGTGGCGGCGGTGGTGGATGGGGAGAAGACCGGCGACGGCGGCATCCCGAAGAACGTCGTCATGGATGGCCCCGTCGTCACCAAGGAAAATGCCCCGGGCATGCTCTGGATGGAGGGGCATTACCTGATCTGATCACCCTTCGGCAGCGCGAGGCCGACCCGTTGGAGCCCGCCACCCCCCTCCTGGAGCTCGTCCAGGTCTCCAAATCCTTCGGTGGGGTGGAGGCGCTCCGCGGCGTCGACTTCGCGCTGGGCGAGGGCGAGATCCACGGCCTCGTCGGCGAGAACGGCGCCGGCAAGAGCACGCTGATGAAGATCATCGCCGGCGTCCATGTCGCCGATAGCGGCAGCCTGCGCATCGAGGGGAAGGAGCGCCATCTGCGCTCCGCCCGCGATGCAAGGGATGCCGGCATCGGCATGGTGCATCAGGAGCTGAGCATCGCGCCGGAGCTGACGGTCGCCGAGAACGTCTTCCTCGGCAGCCAGCCCATGACCCGTCTCGGATTCATCGATTGGCGGCGCATGGCGCGGGAGGCGCGCGAGCATCTCCACGGCCTCGGCATCGATGTCGATCCGCGGCTTCGCATGGGCGCGCTCCCCATCGGCCTGCAGCAGCTGGTGGAGCTCAGCCGCGTGCTCTTCTCCGGTGCGCGGATCATCATTCTGGACGAGCCGACCTCGGCCCTTTCCCCGCCCGAGGTGGAACGGCTCTTCGCCGTGCTCCGCCGGCTGAAGGCGAGCGGGCGCAGCATCGTCTTCATCTCGCATTTCCTCGACGATGTGCTGAAGATCGCCGATACGGTGACTGTGATGCGCAACGGCGAGAAGATCGTGACATCCCCCACCGGCGAGATCGACAAGCGCTGGATCATCGAGCGCATGATCGGCGCCGGCCATGACCAGCTCGAGGAGAGCTATACCGCCGATATCGCGCTGGAGGATCGCTCGGACCGCGCGGTGGTGATGGAGGTCGCGGGGCTCAGCTACGGCCGGGCCTATCGCGGCGTCGATTTCACGGTCCGGGCGGGCGAGGTGCTGGGCATCTATGGCTTCATGGGCTGCGGCCAGATCGAGCTCGCCCGCACCCTCTTCGGAAAGCTCCGGGCCGAGAGCGGCAAGCTCAGCATCGCCGGCCGGGTCGTGCGGCTCGCCAATACCACCGCGGCCTGCCGGGCCGGCATCGCCTATGTGCCGGAGAGCCGGCGCTCCATGCTTTTCGCCCATGAGCCGGTCTATAAGAACGTCTCCATCAGCGTGCTCGGGCGCCTCAGCCGCCTCCTGCTGAAGCCGACGGCGGAACGCCGGATCACCCGACGCCAGATCGAGCAGCTCCATATCCGCCCGCCTTCGGCGGAGCGCCATCTGGGCACGCTCTCCGGCGGCAATCAGCAGAAGGTGGCGCTGGCGAAATGGCTCAGCTATCCGCCCAAGGTGCTGGTGCTGAGCGAGCCGACGCGGGGCATGGATGTGGGCGCCAAGGACGATGTCGTCCAGATCGTCCGCGGCTTGCGCGAGGAAGGGCTTGGCATCATCGTGGTCTCCACCGAGCCGGAGACGGTGCTCGCCCTTGCCGATCGGATCCTGGTGATGAAGAAGGGCGAGATCGTGCGCGAGTTCGTCGGCGAGGCGGTGAGCAAGGACCGGTTGCTGGCGGCGGCGTGAGCAAGCGTGAAGCGATAGCGGGCAGGCAGGGGCGGATTTGATGGACGGACCGGCAGTGGAGACGGTGGGGCGGGCAGGGGGCGGCTATTGGCGCGGCTGGCTGCGCGGGCAGCTGCGCAATATCGCGCCTTTCATCACCTTGCTGGCCCTGATTGTGTTCTTCAGCCTGGCCAGCCCCTCCTTCCTGACCGTCGGCAATTTCTCCAACATCCTGACCCAGATCTCCATCACCGGGATCATGGCGGCGGGGCTCACCTTCGTCATCCTCTGCGCCGAGATCGACCTCAGCGTCGCCAGCGTCGCCAATGCCACCGGGATCATCGTCGCCTTCTTCACCCTCCAGGATGCGAGCGTGGCCATCGCCAATGTGCCGCTGCCGGGTGCCGCGGCGATCCTGCTGGGCCTGGTGAGCTGCCTGCTCCTCGGCGGGATCAACGCCTTCGGCGTGACCAAGATCGGCATTCCCTCCTTCATCATGACCTTGGCCATGCTGCAGATCGGCTCGGGCATCTGCGCCATGCTGGTGCGCGGGCAGATCGCCTATGCCATGCCCGATCTGGTCGTCACCTTGGGCAGCGCGTCTCTGGGGCCGGTGCCCTGGATCATCATCGTCGCGGGCATCATCCTCGCCCTCTCCCATATCGTGCTGACCTATACGCGCTTCGGCCGCTACGTCTATATGGTCGGCGGCAATCGCGAGGCGGCGGAATATTCCGGGGTCAATACCCGGGTCATCGTGGGATCGGTGATGGTGATCTCGGCGGTCTGCTCGGGAATCGCCGGCGTGCTGGGCGTCGCCCATTTCGGCAGCGCCCAGCAGAACGAGTTCGACAACTACCTGCTGGATTCCATCTCCGCCGTGGTGGTGGGCGGCACCAGCCTCTTCGGCGGCCAGGGCGGCATTCCCAATACCATCGTCGGGCTCTTCGTCCTGGGCGTGCTCAACAACGGCCTCGACCATATCGACATCGACAGCTTCCTGAAGATCCTGATCCGCGGCCTGATCCTGCTCGCCGCCCTGATCATCAACGTCTACGCCCAGCGCCTGCGGGCGGAGAAGGCGGAGGGTTGATCTGAAGGGGTAGCCGATCGGACGGAATCGGCCTCTTCATCTCCATCCCGTCATTCCCGCGAAAGCGGGAATCCAGGGCCGTCGAACTCGCTGGTTGCCCTGGATTCCCGCTTTCGCGGGAATGACGGAAGGAAAGAGTTCCGCTCGCCCGGAGAAGACGATGTCCTTCGTCGCCGACAACAAGGCCTATGAGGCTTGGCTGAAGACGCAATGCGCTGTCGTCAAGAAGGACCTCGCCTATAAGCATGAGCGCATGAAGCTCGATGCCTTCACCTTTCTCCGCGCGACCTTCTTCCGCTGGGCCGGCACGATCGAATCCCTATGTCCCGCGCTGAAACACGCCCCCGCATTGCCGGCGGTGGGCGATGTGCATCTCGAGAACTTCGGCACCTGGCGTGACGGCGAGGGGCGCCTGATCTGGGGCATCAATGATTTCGACGAGGCCACGGTCATGCCCTATGCCTTCGATCTCCTGCGCCTGGCGACCAGCGTCCGGCTGGCGCCGGGGATGCCCATCGGCGACCGTGAGGCGGCGGCTGCGATCATCGGAGGATATCGCCGGGGCCTGCATCAGCCGCGGCCGACCATGCTGGACGAGCAGGAGACATGGATGCGCCCTTTGGTCGCCTGCTCCGATGCGGACCGCCGCCGGTTCTGGCAGGAGATCGAGGCTCTGTCGCCGGCCAAGCCGCCGGGAGCCGTCGTGAAGCTGCTGAAGCGGAGCCTGCCGAGCGGCGCCTCGCATCTGCGCTTCGCCGCCCGCCGCAAGGGCGCCGGCGGGCTCGGCCGGCCGCGCTATGTCGTCAGCGCCGAATGGCAGGGCGGGCGCATCCTGCGCGAGGCGCGGGCACTGGTGCCCTCGGCCTGGGACTGGGCCCATGGCGTGAGCGATCCGAGATCGCGATTTCTCGAGCTTGCGGCCGGCCGCCACCGCGCGCCCGATCCCACGCTGGAGGTTCGGCAGCATTTCATCCTCCGCCGGATCGCGCCGGATTCGCGCAAGGTCGAGCTGAGCGATGGCGCCGGACGAAGGGTCACGGCCGCCTTGTTGGAGGCCATGGGCTTTGACCTCGGTGCGATTCACGCCGCATCCGGATCCAAGCATCGCGCGGTGCTCCGCGATCTCGATTCCCGCCCGCCCGATTGGCTGCGCGAGGCCACCAAGGCGGCGGTGGCCGCGGTGACGGAAGACTTCGAAGCCTGGAAGGCCTCCAGGCCCTGAAGCCTCACGCCGGGTGGAAGACCAAGGTCCGGAGCTCGATGCTCTCCCGCAGCGGGGCGTCGGCTGGCGCCGTCGGATCGGTGAAGGCGCTATGGGGTGCGAAGCGCGCGCGGCCATCGGTGCTGGAATTGTAGCATTTGAGCAGCAGGGCCTCATCGGGGGTCATCGCCGAGAGATAGAACCAGCGATGGGCGGGATTGTAGGTCACGGAATAGGTCTCGCCGATCCGATCGCGATAGACGAGATCAGAGGCCAGCAGGTCCTCCGGCGCCACGCTCAGCGCATCGCAGACCGCCAGCGGGGCATCCTGGACGGGCCCATGGAGCGGCCGCCAGAGGTTGACGATCTGGACGCGGCCGCGCAGCAGCTCTTCCGCTTCGGCCGGCAGCAGGTCGCGCACCCGTTGCGGGCCCGACTTCACGGTCTGGTCGACATGGACCTCGCGGGCGGGCTGCCGGGCCAGGTTGCGCCGGTCGTCGGTGCCGGGGATATGGCGCCGGATCGTGTGATCGAAGATGAGAACGCGGCTCGCCCCCGTCGCCTCTTTCAGCAGCGCCTCGGCTTCCCGGTAGTAAGTCCGGCGGATCTCATCCTCATCGCAAAAATCGCTGAGGGCGCTGCGATGGCGGATGGCGCCGAAGCCATGGCTGTCCAGCGAAATGCGGGCGGCGACCGGCCGCATATCGCGGATGGCGAAGCGGCGGGGCTCGAGGGTGGAATTCGAATGCGGCACGCCCGGCGGCGGATCATAGGCGTAGTCGCGCGGCTTCTCCGCCATCGGCACCGTGTAGTTCAGCTCGGCTTCGACGGCGGGCAGGGTATCGACGGCGATGCTCTCCAGAGACATGAGGCTTCTCCTGACATCGGATTGCAGCATGTCTCGGCATAGCAGAGGTGGAACGCCCTGCAGGAACGAGAAGATCTAACAACTCGCGTGAATATTTCTTTCGCATGTCTGCGCGACAAGATTTCGTTGCGCGGGAGCAAAGATATTCTTGCTTGACCGGTGTGTCGGGTCCGCGGATCGCGGGCTAGGCCTTGCGCGCCTGGACCAGAAGCGCGGCGATCTTGGTCTCGCCCAGGGCCTTGCAGGCCTCCAGCCGATGCAGCCCCTCGACCAGGACGAAGCGGTCGCCGTCCGGGCGCACCAAGATGGGCGTGCGCTGGCCCTCCGCCAGGATGCTCTCGGCGAGCTTCTCGACCGTCGCGGGGTCGAGCGTCGCCCGCCGCTTGGTCGGCACGTAGATCGCGTCGATGGGAATGGGCTGGTCTTTCATCAGCATGGTGGCTGTATCTTGCTGACTCGGCCATGCCCTGTCCATCCCGTGCTGGCCCGTCCGTCACCGCAGCTCGAGGATCCGATTGCCCGAGGCGTAGCGCCTGAGCCCGCGCTCGAAGATCCAGACCGCGAGCGCGCCATAGCCCACCGCGGCGGCGAGCACCCCCAGCGCCTCGATCAGGCTGTGGTTGCGGACGGCTTCGACGGGCAGCAGGCCGATATAGGCCGCCGGAAGGACCGTGAACAGCACCAGGCGCACCAGGAACCCATAGGCGTGCTGGGGGTAGAAGATGATCATCATCAGCATGTTGAACATCTCCTCCGACAGCGCCGCCGAGCCTTGCAGCCAGAAGGGCAGGCATTGCGTGATGACGAGGGTGGCGCCGAGCACGATGGCCGCGGCCGTCGATACCGCCAGCAGCAGCGGCAGGTCGCCGATGCCCGCCCCGCCGAGCCAGAACCAGAACAGGAAGGCGCTCGCCATGTCGCCGAGGCCCGAGGGGATGGAGCGGCTGAGCAGCAGGCCGGGCAAGGGATGGCGCGGGCGCCCGAGATGGACGTCGAGGCCGCCGTTGGCGATGGTATTGGCGAGGTCGCGCAAGCCCCCGGCCAGAAACACCGTCAAGCCGAAGGCCCAGGCGACGATGCCGAGGAGCAGCGCCAGATCCTGCAGCCCCCAGCCGCGCAGATTGGAGAAATCGGCGAAATAGATGACCCAGAGCAGGAACAGCACGAGGTTGTTGGCCAGCATCATGGCCGCCGATGTCACGGCGAAGACGGGACGCGCCAGGCAGGCGGCGAGATTGACCCGGAGCAGAGCCGCGACATAAGCGAGGTGATTGCTGAGACGGGCGGCGGCGTTCATGATCGCCCTCCTCATATGCCGTTTTCGGCGAAGCGGGCGGCCGCAGCCCGCTCGACCAGCAGGGTCAGCAGACCGATGACGGCGAGCCACAGGAACTGGAGCGCCAGCGTGCCGAGGATCGCCCGCGGCGAGGGGTCGAGCAGGAAGGACGCCGGCGCGAAGACCATCGCCCCGAAGGGCGAGGCCGCGGCGAGGCTTCCGAAGGGCGCGGGATAGAGGGTGAGAGGGATCATCAGCCCGCCCAGGACGAAGGCCATCTTCTGCCAGATCCAGAACAGCGGTGCCGGCGTGCCGACCCAGGCCGCGGCATAGCCGAGCTGGAGATGGCAGAGGAGCATCAGCATCGCGGCCAGCACGGTCGAGAGCAGGATCACCGGCGCGGCGGCCAGCGGAATCGCGAAGATGCCCGTGAACCAGAGGCCGGCGGCGATGCCGCCGGCACCGAGCAGCAGCAGGCGATGGAAGACGGTGCCGATCCATTCGGCCAGCGTCGCCAGGGCGTAAGGTACGGGACGCACCAGCGCCGCTGCGATCTCCCCGCTCTGGATGTCGCCCTCGACGGCGCGATAGGGAAAGCCGACGGCGATGACCATCCCTTCCGTCACCACCATGTACCAGAAGAGGCGGGATGCATCGAGGCCGGGCCGGCCGAGCTCATGCAGCGGCGTCGCCCGCCACAGCGCCCAGAAGATCGCCAGGATCAGCCAGTAGAACGCCAGCCGGCCGAGGCTGCCGGCGCGGTCGGCGGCGGCCCGGCGCCAGCCCAGCGCGCCGAATGCCGCGAGCGCGCCCAGGGTGGCGAAGGGCGAGAGCGCGTCACGATCAGCCTGGGGCATGCGTCTGCCCTCCTGGCGCGCCGCCGTCGCGATAGATCGCCTTGATCACCTCTTCCAGCGGCGGATTCTCGATGACGATGTCGCGCAGCGAGAGCTGCGCCAAAGCGGCGGCCACGACGGTCTCGACCGGCGCCACGGTGGTATCGACGCTGAGGGTAAGGCGATAGGGCTCCGCCGCGGCGATGGCGACGCCCGGCAGGTCGAAGCGCGGATGCTCCTCGGCGGTGACGAGGATCATCGAGCGGCGCTGGAGGAAATCCCGCCGCAGGCTTTCCAGCGGCGCGTCGAGCAGCAGCCGGCCGCGATCGATCACGATCACCCGGTCGCAGATCGTCTCGATATCGCCGGTGTCGTGGGAGGTCAGCAGCACCGTCGTGCCTTCCGCCCGCGAGAGCGCGCCCAGATGGTCGCGCAGCGCCGCTTTGGCCGTGACGTCCAGCCCGATGGTCGGCTCGTCGAGCAGCAGCAGCCCGGGCCCATGCAGCAGGGCGGCGGCAATCTCGCAGCGGATGCGCTGGCCGAGGGAGAGCTCGGAGACCGGGCGGTCCAGCAGCTCGCCGATATCGAAGGTCTCCGTCAGCCGCGCCAGCCGCGCCTGATGCGCCGGGCGCTCGACGTCATAGATGCGGCGCAGCAGCTCGAAGCTGCTGCGCACCGGCAGGCTGTACCAGAGCTGCGAGCGCTGGCCGAAGACGATGCCGATGCGCCGCGCGAGCCGGCGGCGCTGCTGCCAGGGCACGCAGCCCGCGACTTCCGCCTCGCCCGCGCTCGGCCGGAGGATGCCGGTCAGCATCTTGAGGGTCGTCGACTTGCCGGCGCCATTGGGGCCGATGAAGGCGACGCGCTCGCCCGGCGCGATGGCGAAGGAGATGTCGCTCACCGCCGGCAGCTCGATCACCGGCCGCGCGCCGAACAGCCGCGCCATCGGCCGCGCCCCCGGCTGCGGGCGCCGCACGCGGAAATTCTTGCTCAACCCCCGAACGCTGATCGCCGCCATATCGCTACCCCCTCGCAAATCGATCGCACAAAGCAAAAGCCCCGCCGGTGGTGCCGGGCGGGGCTTTTGCTGTCGCCGCTGTCTGGATTCCAGACTACCGCATGCAAAAAGCCCCCGCCCCGCCGACCATGGCCGGAAGGGTTTCGACGATCATCGAATTCAGGGTCATTCGCATCGCTCCAGGCTAGGCGAGGGCGGCGGGCTTGTCAAAGCCGATGCCGGCCCGGTCTGGCCGCCAGGTGCGGCAGGCCCACCAGCGCGGCGGCGATCACCAGCGCGGCGGCGGCCGCCAGCGAGGGGGCGCGGAAGCTGCCGGTCAGCGCATAGGCATAGCCGGCGAAGCTCGGGCCGATCATCTGGCCGAGGCCGAAGGCAGCGGTCATCAAGGCGAGGCTCTGCCGCGGATCGCCGCGCGCGAGCTGGCGGGCCTGGATCAGGCCGAGCGCCGTGAGGCCCATGATCGTGCCGCCGAGAAGCAAGGCGGCCGCCAGCAGCGCCGGCGCGTTCGCCACCAGCACGCTGAGCGCGACGGCGATCGCCTGGGTCAGGCTGGCCAGGGCGTAGCTCGCGTCATTGCCGAGCCGCCGGCCGATGGCGACCCAGAGGCCGACGGAGGGTATGGCGGCGAGGCCGACCACGAGCCAGACCAGCGGCTCGACAGCCTGCAGCGCCGGAGTCGCGCGCGCGATGGTCGAGATGAAGGTGGCGGTGATGA